>CAZMZW010000003.1:160415-344628 GCA_964571135.1 uncultured Anaerolineaceae bacterium
ACATTGGCCTTATCGACAGAAACCACGACAGACGGCTTCGCTGGGACATCAATTTTACCGTTGTTGTAAGTGTTGGTGGCTTCGGGTTTTCCGCCCTTGAGGAAAGCGACGGCCGCAACGATGGCATCATTGACCAGTGTGCGTACATCCTTCAAAACGGTCATGGATTGTTTGCCATCAATAATGGCCTGAACGGAAGCTTTCTCAGCGTCCTGTCCGGTGACCACATAGCTCTTGACATCCTTGTCTGCTGCAAAAACGGCACCGATGGCGCGGGCACCGGGATCGTTCGGGGCAAGAATGAACACATTGCCCTTGTCGGCAGTCTTGGCTTTGGTCAGGTTGGCCTCTGCCAGGTTGGTGGCTACGTCAACCTTCCAGTCAGTGGAGATCTGTCCGATGATCTTGCCCATTTCGTCACGGGTGAGGGTGGCTTTGGCCTGTAATGCAACGGCTTCGCTGGAGTTCTTGATAACGAAAGTGCCGTCGACGACCTTGGGCTGCAGAACCTTCCATGCGCCTTCAAAGAAGAGGAACGCATTATTGTCGGAGGCAGCGCCGGCATACAGGTAAAGGTTGTTGCCTTTGCCGGTGGCTTTGTCAACCAGGTATTGACCCTGGGCTGTGCCAACCGAAACGCTGTCGAAGGTTACATAATAATCAACTGCAGCAGTGTCGCGGATCAGGCGGTCGTAAGAAATGACCTTAACGCCTGCTTTCTGGGCTGCTTCAACGGCAGCGGCTGCGGCGGTACCATCCTGCGGGCAGATGATGAGAACCTTGACGCCCTTGGTGATCAGGGCTTCGACATTCTCTTTTTCCTTTGCGGAAGAGCCCTGACTGAAGAGGATCTCGGCTGTGTAACCAGCAGTCTTTAGTGCAGCATTAAATCTGGTTTCATCCTGTATCCATCTTGGCTCATCCTTCGTCGGCAGAACTATGCCAATAGCCAGCTTGGTTCCTGCAGCAGGGGCGGCAGGAGCGCAGGCAGCCATTATGAAGGCTAGCACTGTGATTAAGAAAATTGTTTTCTTCATTTTTTTCTCCATTTTTATTTTACCAATTTACACACAATAACCCTTAAATATATTTATTCTTTTTCTCCAATAAATTACCTCCTTTTTACTATTGTCGGTGTTGACAAAACTTGGTTGGTAACAGTAGCAATTGCACCGATAACAACTGCGTCACTGCCGAACTCGGAAAGCAAAATTTGCACATCTTGATTCAGGTCTGGCAAAGTATGGTTTTTTACGCTATTAATGATTGCGGGTAAGAGATGGCTTCCGGCAATGCTTATTGGCCCGCCTACGATAACTTTATCTGGATTAAGAACATTAATGAGCCCGGCAATTCCAATTCCAATGGCTTCGCCCGCTTCTGAAAATAATTCCAAGCTATCCTGATCACCTGCATCCGCCGCTTGTTTAAGAATTGAAATGGATAATGGAGCGTGTTGGTCCATCATCAGAGATGAAATGAGTGAACTCGGTTTTTTCCCTAATCTGGCATTTGTGCGGTTGAGGATTGTGCTCTCGTTGGCATAGGTTTCCCAACAACCCAGATTTCCGCAATCACAAAGGTTGTGATATGGTTCAGCGATGATTGGTAAATGTCCGATCTCACCGGCATAACCATTTCTACCGCGGTAAAGTTTGCCGTTCAGGAATAAACCGCTGCCAATGCCTTTTCCGATAAAAACAAAAATAAAATCACTCGTCCTTCGCGCTACACCGTAAATATGTTCGCCTAATGTGGCTGCATTTGCATCATTTTCAATATATATTTCCCGCAACCCTGTGGCTTCAGTAAGGATTTTCCGTAACGGTACATCCCGCCAATTAAAATGAGGTGCGTAGATCAATGTATCCCCATTCGTATCCACCAAACCCGGGACTGCCAATCCCAAACCTAGGATTCGGTTATCTTTTTCTTTGCATTCGGCCATCGCTTCCATTACCAGATCAAGCATTATGGCCACTGCTTCTTCCAGAATAATTTTTGAATTAATGGGTTTTTTTTTCGACCAGAGGGTCTGACCGCCGATATCTGTGATCATCACAGAAATCAGATCCAGACTAAGATCTATGCCGATAATGAATCCTGCTTGCGGATTAACTTCTAAATATGTGACTGGTCGGCCAATTCCTCCTATAGAATTTTTCCCGGTTTCTCGCAGCAGATCGCGTTCGATCAATTCCTGCACTAGGCTAGATGCAGTGGATTTATTCAACCCAACCCGAGCTGCTAATTTTGCGCGAAACGCTTTCGATTTATGATAAAAAACATAGTTCAGAACTGATGAGAGATTTTTTTCGCGAAGAAAGGTATTATTTGTAACAGAAGAGGTGATCATGGTTGAGTTAGTTTGTTTCCACAACAAACTAATTATATAACAAACAAAATCAAATTACAACAACCAATATTTTTTTGAAGCAATTATTTCATTATTTTGAATTTAATTGTTTTTATTATTTTGCTTTAGCTACGATATCCTCAACCAGCATCTGGGTCTTTACCGAATCCCCCAAATTAGTCTGGGGCTGCTCGCGGGTTTCCACGCAGTGCAAAAAGTGCTCAATCTGCCCCACGAATCCCCGCCCGTATAAATTGGAATTCCAGGTGCTGTCATACGGTTCCTTCCAGGATTGGATGGTTTCATTCTGGATGAATTGCATATCGGAAAAGACATTCAGCTTCAGGGTGGCACTATCGCCGTTCAATTCATAATTCTCATACCAGCGTCCGGCTTGCAGGCTGGCGGTCATTGTCACAAGTCCGCCTTTTTCGAGCTGAAGCAGACTAGCTACATCCACCACCAGGCCATCCTTTCGGATATTTGCTTCAGTTCTTAGGGCTTTTGCTTCTCCGCTAAAAAAGCGGATCGCATCAATAACATGTACCAGTTCTTCGGAAATATGCATCCATAATCCTTTGAAACCTGGCTTTGAGCGGCTTTTTTGGAAATTGGCCAGGGAGATGGTGCGCTGCCCCCACATTTCTTTGGCTTTCACGCTTAAAGGTGCATAGCGGCGGTTAAAAGCGATCATTGCCACTCGCTTTTTGGCATCTGCCAGTTTCGCCAGTTCCTTCGCTTCTGCTGAACTTTGAGTAGCTGGTTTTTCCATGAAAACATCCAACCCTGCATTCAGGCAGGTTCTTACCAGTTCGGCATGAGTGGGGGTGGGGGTCAGGATGAAAGCACAGTCTGCTTTCCAGCTCAACAATTCCTCCAGGCTGGTTGTCCATTTGGCAATTCGGTATTGTTCGGCCAGGCTCTTTACTTTCTCGATTGTGCGGCTGTGGAAGAATAACTCCACATCCGGCATGGCAGTTAAAACAGGTAAATGACCTTTCTGGGCAATGCCTCCCAATCCAATTACAGCGATGCGATGTTTCATAATTGACTCCACGGGGTTAATAATTTCAGGATGGAATTATTTAATTCCTCTGGCAATCCTGCTGCCGAATAAATTATAATAACATTTGATTTTTTCGGAGAACAAGGAAATCTATGACAACCAACCAAAAAGAAAATCAGACAATTCCCTGGTGGGTCAAGAGCAAAGCCCCCTGGGAAGGGGAGATATTTCGCAAGATGAATTTGCAGCCTTCAAATACGGCTGTGGCGCGGATCCAGAAGATCCGCGCTTCCCTCCTCGACCATTACGAGGATGGCAAACGGCGTTTATCCTGCACTCAGGCAATGATCGTCACCCGATCTTACCAGGAGACCGAGGGATTACACCCTGCCATCCGCCGTGCACTTTCCATGAAAAAAGTACTTTCCGAAATACCTATTTCCCTGACCCCACACCAGTTATTGATGGGCACCCAGTCCAGCGGACCCAACATCATAGATTTCGATCCTTACTTCATGCCCTATTCACCTCAAGAATGGGAACAGGAAGCCGATCTGGGTTCTTATATTGATGAAGCTGCCACCCGCTATGTTTTTTTTGAGGACGACCGCAAAGCTTTTAAAGAGACGATCTGGCCATACTGGAAAACCCGAGCCCGAGAGATCTATTTCTTCAACGAGTTAAAATCCTACGATCCTGAAGCCTGGAACTACATCAAAAATGGGCATGCTGCCTTGTATTCACCTCTGGTGGGTAACGGACTGGCCCATACCATCCAGGATTACTCTACTTTTCTGAATAAAGGTGTCATTGCTATTCAGGCTGAGATAAGAGCTGAGATGGAAAAGATCGAATCTGCCAATCCGCATGGCATGCAGGATTTTGAACGCCGCAATATGTACCAGGCCATGTTGATTGTCTCGGATGGTTTAATGGTCTATGCCCACCGTAATGCAGAATTGGCTCGTCAGTTGGCGGGTGAGGAAAAAGACCCGGTGCGCAAAGCTGAATTATTGGAAATGGCGCGTATCTGTGATAAGGTCCCTGCCTATCCGGCTGAAACCTGGTGGGAAGCGCTGCAAGCCTTCGATATGCTCCGTGCCTGTACCTGTATGACCGAAAGCGGTGATTCCCACTCTGCCGGGCGCTTTGATCTCTATATGCTGCCTTTTCTTGAGGCGGATCTGCAGGCAGGGCGAATCAACAAAGAAAAAGCTCAGGAATTGCTGGAATGCTTATTCCTGAAGTGGAATGAAACCCGTGCTTTTAAGCTCAAGTTGAGCGTGGGCAGCGCCGGTGGTAGCAATAACGGCAAGATCAATCTCGGCGGGATAGATCAATACGGCCGGGATGTGACCAATCAGCTTTCTTATATGCTCCTGGAAGCGCATGCGCATGTGCATTTGAATGATCCCAATCTCGCAGTCCGCCTTCACCGTGAAACCCCAGATGATTTTCTGCGCCAATCTCTTGAGGTGGTCCGTCTGGGAGGCGGATTGCCTATTTTGATCAATGATGAAGCCATTATTCCCTCCCTGGTAAGCTGCTGCAATGTTGAGCTGAAGGATGCCCGCAATTACGGCGATGTTGGCTGCCAGGAGAACGTGACCGACCCCAATTTTGGCGGGGCAGATATGAATGGACGCTGCAATTCCGGATGGATCAATTTACCCAAACCGATTGAGTTAGCTCTAAACAATGGTAAAAATCCTATTAATGGCATCCAGGTTGGACCGCAGACGGGTGACCCGCGTACCTTTGTCCGGATGGATGATTTCCTCACGGCGGTAAAAATTCAGATCGATTTTGCGGTCAAAATGAATGTGATCGCGAATAATGTCTATGACTTTACTTTTTCAAGATATTATCCGGTAGTGTTTCATAACCTGATGCATCCCGGTCCACGCCATTCAGGTGTGGATATGAATGCAGGCGGCTGTAAATACAATTCCACCGGCTGTCTGGCGATCGGGATGGCCAATGGCGGAGATATTCTTTCCTCGGTTGAACATTTGATTTTCAGATCTAAATCCACCAATTGGCAGGTATTATTGGCCGCTCTTCAGGCAGATTGGGTGGGATATGAAGAATTGCGCCGTAAGGCAATTGCGGCTCCTAAATATGGCTGTGATGATGAGACTGCCGATGGCTGGGTGCGAACCATGCTGGGGATGTACTATGACGCTTATGAAAGTCATGCCACCACCCATGGAGGGCATTTTGTCACTGGTTTGATCAGTATGTCCAATTATGTAACCGTGGGTAAAAATACCGGTGCCACCCCGGACGGACGCAAATCCGGCGAGCCGCTGGCGGATGCCACCAGTCCCTCGTTGTATGCGCCTGTGGTTGGACCAACCGCCACCCACCGCTCCATGGCGCGCGCCATTGACCCTTACCGCGTACCCAATGGGGTTACTTTTAATCAGCGGTTTAATGCAACAGCCGTGATGACCGATCGTGAAATGAGCAAGTGGTCCGACCTGGTGCGTGAATTCGTGGATAGCAGCGGGGTGGAGGTGCAATACACCGTTGTGGATAGTGCCACCCTCCGCGAAGCCCAGCAAAATCCCAAAGAGTATCGCGACCTGTTTGTGCGCGTAGGCGGCTACAGCGCAGTGTTTGTGGAGTTAAGCAAAGAGGTGCAGGAATCCATCATCGCCAGGGCGGAGCAGGTTATTTGAAAGGGATTGTTACCCATATTCAGCGTTATTCCATCCACGACGGTCCGGGGATTCGCACTGTCGTGTTTTTCAAAGGCTGTCCGTTGAGCTGCCTGTGGTGCTGCAACCCGGAAACCCAGTCCTTCAAACCGGAATTGGAGTTCATTAAAAACATTTGCCAGCAGTGCGGGCAGTGTGTGAAAATTTGTCCTGAAAAAGCGGTAAACCCGGATCTCTTTTGCCAGGAACAGAAGAAAATCGATCGTCAGAAATGCACAGTTTGTGGAAAATGTTCTTTGGTTTGTCCCAGCGGCGCTCTTAAAATCGTCGGAGAAGTAATGGAAGCGGAAGCCATTCTCCCGCTGATAAAAAAAGATGGCGCTTTTTACCGCCGTTCAGGGGGCGGGATTACACTCTCTGGTGGAGAGCCTTTATCCCAGCCCGATTTTGCCGTTCATTTGTTAAGAGCATGCCATGATCTTAATATCAGTACTGCCATCGAGACCTGTGGATTGGCTGCGCAGAATGTATTCGAACAGATCCTCCCATATACTGACCTTTACCTTTTTGACATTAAGAACCTGGAACCATTAATGCATCAGAGGCTGACTGGTGCTACCAATGAATTGATCATCTCCAACTTACGCTGGCTGCGAAAAAAAACTGCACAGGTAATTTTGCGGCTGCCTTTGATACCGCGGTTAAATATGGATAAGGAAAATCTGCAATCAATCTCCAGGTTGGTCAATGATTTGGAAATTGAAGAAGTGAATCTAATGCCTTTCCACCAGATGGGTAAGGATAAATATTCTCATTTAGGCAGGGATTATCAGTTGGCTGAGCAAATTGAATTACGTTTGGATGAGAAAGAAAAGAAGAATTTAGTAAAGTTTCAAGATTTCTTAAGGTCTGAAAAAGTAAATGTGGTGATTGGGGGGTAAAGAAATTAATTTAACTTCGTTCGTCTATTTTGGTTTTTTCTGAAGGAGTTAAAGGTTATCAGCCATTTTATCTGAACTAGACCGAATCCTGAACTCCTTGAATTCATTAGTGGCGGTCTGCCAATGTGAATCCACTTTGGAAACCAGACCACCCCGGGGTCCTTCCTTCAAATACACAAGCATTTTTTCCAGAACTGATCTTGAACCTTCAGCCAAAACTTCCACCCGCCCATCCCAAAGATTGCGTACCCAACCGGTTAATTGCAGTTCTTCTGCATGGTAGCTCGCAAAGAAACGGAATCCAACCCCCTGCACTGCACCTTCCACAAGGGCGTGCAGTCTTTCTTTTTTCTCTTCTGTCATTATTTATCTTTTGTCTGAATAAAAATCACGAATGAGTTTTTCACAGGTTAATCCCAAAAGTATGCTGATCTTCTGTGAAGGATAGATTATCCAACGCTTCCTCGATGATATCGGCCTCTTCCTCATCTTCTGCTTTTTCCAGGAGATCTTCCAGCGTATCCCGGGCATCTTCTCCGCCGATCTTGGATAGTGACCACATGGCCGCCATGCGGACATCCCAATCCTCGTTTTCATCGATTGCTTTCTCATTGAGTGTATCCCGTGCACTGACCAGTTCCAATTCACCAGCTGCACGAATAGCCTCAATCTTAACATCCTCATCATGGTGATCGATCATTTCCAGCACCTGGTTTTCCCATTTACGGTCCAATGAGCGGCCCATTGCATATAAAGCGCTGGAAATCCTGCGGGTGTCTTTTTCCTGGTATGCTTTATTGATCAATGGCGACACTTCTTTGCGGCTGGAATAGCCTAGTGCTTCCAGTGCCTTGCTTTGGATTCCAGGATCTTCCGAGTTTTGCAGCACATCCAGTAGTAATTCTTCAATTTCTTTAAGCGAATTGGCAGGGATCTCTTCTAATTCTCCCAACTGGACAAATTTGCCAAAAGCCCTGGCTGCGGCTGCTTTAACTTCATTGCTTGGGTCATGCCTCAGAAGATCTAAAAGAATGGGAATTAATTGTGGTTTTTCGCTTTCCCACAGCAGTCCGAGGGCATGGCTGCGCACAGATGCTTCAGGATCGCTTAAAGTAAATTGAGCAAAGTCATCAAAACATAATAAAGTGTCTGCTTCTAATAACGGTTCAAGATCTGCCATTAAGACAGCCCGTCTTTTAGGGTCAACCTTTTCCCAAATATTCTTAATTAAATTTAAGTTTTCAGCCAAAATATCTGAAAATGCATGCAGGTATTTAGGCGGAAAGGGGCGGTTGTTATCCAACAGCGCCCCAATCAGTTCTGCAAAATCAACTTTTCGAATATCTTCTTCCATCTCTTATTTGGGCAATACGATCGGATTGATAAAGTCTTGAATAAAGGTAAACGCCATAACAGCCAGAAGGATGGTGAACCCAATGGCATGTACGGCATTTTCGAACTTGGCTGGCACTTTTTTATTAAAAAGAAGTTCCGGGATCATGAAAAAGATGTGGCCACCATCCACTGCCGGAATTGGAAGAAGGTTGGAAAATCCAAGTGCGGCTGAGATAACCCCAAAAAAGCTGACCATGCTCAGAAATATCGACTTAGGGTCAAAATTGGTTGCCTGTTCCGATTCTGTGCGGACCTGCGCATACATATCATAAATACCTTTTGGGCTGACCAGGCGCATTTGGGAAGAGTCCACCTGACCTTGAATTAACATCGAGGGGAGCATCAATAATTGTCTGCCCATCTGAAAAGTGGCTTGAATTCCACTTGGGAAGGCCTGGAAAAAATTAATTGGCAGTGTTGGATTACCAAGTAGAATTCCCATGGCGCCTTCTCCAGCAGGAGGATTCGACCGTGGTGTGATACTTAAAGATACCTTTTTACCATTTCGGTTGAAGATCAGATTCATCTCTTTTCCAAGATTCTGTTGGGTGATGCTGATGACCTGTTCCACTGAAGTGATTTTTTGTCCATTGATCTCCAGCAGAATATCGCTGTTGGAAATACCCGCAATCGCCGCCGGAGAACCTGTGGTCACTTCTTTTATTTGGACAACATTGTATTGGGGCATTCCAATTTGGGATATTACAACGGCAAAAAGTATACTGGCAAGGATCAGGTTCATTGCCGGTCCGCCTAGAAATGTGGCCAGGCGTGCCCATTTATTGGCAGCTGATAAACCCCTTGCTGCTTGAGGATCTTCTTCACCTTTAAATTTACAGAATCCGCCAAAAGGGATCCAGTTTAAAGTAAATAGTGTTCCTTTCCAGGTGAAAAGCTTTAATGCTCGCGGCGGAAACCCAATCCCAAATTCCTCCACCTCAATTTTACTTATCCGGCCAACAATAAAATGGCCGAATTCATGTAACAGAATAATGGTACCCAGTGCGAGAATAAACTCGACAATTGAAATAATAGTATTCAAAATGTTCTCCGAACTTCTTTATTTCCAGAATTAACGATTATACCTATTCAGCGGTGATTTTGTATTGGAATTATGTAAGAAAAAGATGATGAACGGATAGATTAATTGCCTAAAACTCTAGCCCCTGACCCTGGTCTGGCAATGATCACCCGTTGAACGATGTTCATCTGCTCTAAATAATGCTTTATTTTTTCAAATACTAAAGACTGGCAGATCACATGTACGTTCGCGCCGGCATCTAGTGTGTAACAAACTGGAATACCTTGAGAACGCCAATTCTTGACCTTCCCCATCACTTCAAGCGATTGTGGTTCCCAATAAAAGAGGGGAGGCGTTGAAGTCATCATCACAGCGTGCATTAAATTACTATCCAGTTCAACTATGTCCGCAAATTTTTGGAAATCTTGTTTCAAAATTGCCGAACGGCAAATATCCAACCGGCGTTGTGCGTCCTGAATGCGGGCGGTTTGTAAGGGGCTGGTGTTTGCCAGACGGTGGCCGGCAGTTGAACCAACATCCTTATGACCGGCAGTGACAAGGGCAATGCAATCCACCAGGTCCCAGGATGCAGGCGAGGCGATTGAGGCTGCATAGGAATTTTCATCCTGATCCCCGCCATACCATTCCACAAAACCATCCGGGATCGAACGGCAGGCAGATCCGGAACCGTGCCTTGCCAGACGGGATAATTCAATTTCGGTCAGGTTTAATCCGATGGCTTTGGTGGCAGCCAGCGCAAGCGCAGCAAAAGCCGAGGCGGAAGAGGCAATGCCTGCTCCAGTGGGGAAGTTGTTTTCGCTGGTTACTTCTGCAAAAAGGTTCTTACCTGCCATGCCCCTTACGAGATCCAGGAAAATGCGGACTCTCTCCAACCCTGGACCGCTCAGCTTCTTTTTATTGAGTATCAGGGAGTCTTCTTTGAGTTGGGGGTTGAATAGCACGCTGGTAGTAGTGGCTAATCCTTCTAAATTCATCGAGATTGATCCATTGGAAGGCAGCCTCAATGTATCATCCCGGTTACCCCAGTATTTAATAAATGCAATATTGGGATGAGCGATTGCAGTAGTTTTACCTTCAGGCATACAATTTCCTATAAACTAATTCTAAACCATCTCCAAGGGGAAAGAAAAAATAAAACCTCCCGGATGGGAGGTTTTGATTATTAGTTTGATAAGAACTAACTTCAGCGGCTTAGTAGCGGCGCTGGCTGGGTGACCGACGGCCATACCCACCGGTTCCGCCGCGGTTGTTTCCGAAACCGCCGCGCTCTTCACGGGGACGAGCCATGTTCACTTTTAATTGGCGATCGCCCATGGAATAACCATCGAAAGTGCTGATCGCTTTCTGGGCTTCTTCCTGCGTGCCCATTTCAATAAATCCGAAACCCTTGGAAGTTCCGGAATCGCGGTCTTTAATGACTGCGACTGATTTGACCTCACCGGCCTGCGCAAACAAGGTGCGCAGATCATCTTCGGTGGTCGAGTATGGCAAATTGCCAACGTACAACTTAATCTCCATCGTATCTCCTATACACTTGACCGGATAAAAAATTTGCCAGACCTATATCAGATCTGGCCCTGCTAAACGTACCGATCCTCATAAAGCTTCACTAAATAATATAACACACTTTTGGGATAAAAGATATGGTAATTTTCGCTATTTGCTATGATTGAATAAAGAGCATTGCAAGCGTTGCAATTGAGGCAATTGCAATGACAATAGTTGCGATGATCGCAAAAATCCTTTGAAACCTCGTATTGGCATGTTCTTTCATTAATTTCTTATCACTGGTGAGGCGGATCAGGTAGAAGAAAACCAGTGGGAGGGTCATGGCATTCAATGTCTGGGCTGCGATGGCTAATTTGAATAATGAAACGAAAGGTAACATGATGGCGAGTGCAGCGATCAGCAATTGACCGAAGAAGAGATAATAAAAACTTTTACTTTGTTCTAGTGAGAAATCTAAACTGCCTGATAGACCAAAAAATTCTGAAAATGCGTAGGCTGTCGATAAGGAGATTATAACGATTCCCATGAAACCTGCATTGAGAATTCCTATCGCAAAGAGAGTACCAGCTAACTCTCCTGCAAGTGGTTTGATCGCCAGCGCAGCTTGCTCTCCGGATTCAAGGACGATTTTATGAGCATATAAAGTAGCTGCCGTCGCAACGATCATAAAGAAGGAAAAGAAATCAGTCAGGAAAGCGCCCCAGTAGGTTTCAGCTTGTGAGTACTGCACCTTTTCGGCCTCAATTTTTTTATCGTAGGCAAAACTACTGATGAAAAACTGTCCCCAGGGTGTTATGGTGGTGCCAAGCACCCCCATTCCGATAAATAGATAGTCTTTCATATAGGTTGCGTTAAAATCAACGCCGTGCGGGAAGGCAAGGTTTGAAACAGCCATACCCCAATCTGGATTGGCTTTAAAAGCGGAGAAAATATAGGCAAAGTAAAAGAGGCAGGAAAGCAGCATGATATTCTGGGTCAGTTTGTAATTACCTTTGGTGACAAATAGGTAGATTATTACCAGCATGAAAATTAATGTTGGAATAACTGGTAGGTTTAAAAGTGAAGTGGTTACTTTAATGGCTGACATATCGACTATGATCGTACCCATATTGGCAATAAAAAGACTGATAAAAACAAAGATGGATACCCTGACACCATACTTCTCGCGTATAAGATCAGCCAAACCTTTACGTGTGATTACTGTCAGCCGCATTCCCATTTCTTGAGTTATTGCAAGGAAAATGGTTACGATGATCAATAAAAACAGAATTGGGTATCCCAGGCGTGCGCCAGCTAATGAATAGGTTGCAACTCCTGCCGCATCATTATCTGCCATGGCAGTGATTGTGGCAGGTCCAAAAACGGAAAGGAATATTCCGATCCTGGCTATTGCTCGGACGATGAGTCCTTTGTTTTTAGAAATTTTTGGTTTGGTCATTAAAAAAAATCGATGGAGTGGTTTCTATTAATCCCAAATAATTATTCTATTCTACTCAATATTTTCGATATAAGCCATATTTATTGAGAAGTATTGACAGGTTTTCTCTTCAACTTCTAATCCTACGAAAAAGAGGATGATAAAATAATTTGAATTTGTTTATTTACACGTCGAAATAATAGGATTTCATATGAAGCAATATAGCAGCCTCACCATAAATGATCTTAACTCGTTCGTTTTTGGAAAATGTGCTCATCCTATTACATTGAAAAATGGGTTAGTGATTGGCGGCGGGGAAGTTTATCCAGAACTAAATTTCACTTTATCAGATATAGCCATAACCCCAGAAAGTATCCCATTAATTTGTGACCAGTATCGCCAGATGGTTGAGGAGTGCTGCAATAGGGCAGTTGAATTGCAGCTTTCAGGGTTGGTGGTTGAATTTGAATTGCTGCCAGACCTAACCTTGAAACCTGAATGGGGTGCTGAGATAACAAAAATTCTCAAAGAAACCCTCAATAAATTTCAACAACAACATGGGATAAAAACAGCATTACGGGTAACGCCCAATGATATTCGTGAATTTGCGCGTCCGCCAATTATGCGCAGCGGCCATTTTGTGGATGAAATGTTCCGCAGTTTTGAACTTTGCGCCCAGGCTGGAGCGGATTTTTTGGCAATTGAATCCACTGGCGGAAAAGAAATTCACGATGATGCCATTTTAAATGGTGACCTGCACCGATCCGTTTTCTCCCTGGGAATTCTTGCCAGTCGGGACATGGCATTTTTATGGGATCGGATTGTCGCTATCAGCCAACAATATAATGTGATCCCATCCGGGGATTCCGCCTGCGGATTTGGAAATACCGCCATGGTATTGGCGGAAAAGCATTTTGTGCCCAAAGTATGGGCAGCGGTTATCCGTGTGATGACCATTGCTCGCAGCCTGGTGGCCTTCGAATATGGGGCTATAGGTCCTGGAAAAGATTGCGCTTATGAAAATGTCTACCTTAAACCCATTACCGGATGCCCAATGTCTTTGGAAGGGGCAGAAGCGGCTTGTGCCCATCTATCACCAATCGGCAACATTGCGAAAGCTACACCCGATCTATGGAGCAATGAATCCGTTCAAAATGTCAAGTTGCTTTCAGGGATGGCTCCAGTTGTATCTTTGGAACAATTGGTTTATGCCACGCGTTTGATGAACACAGCTACAAAACGAGGTGAGAAAGAAGCGCTGGAATTGAGAGATTGGCTGGCGGAATCAGATTCTGCTCTTGACCCACAGGCATATATCTTGCGCCCTGATATTGCCATGAATATCGCCCGGGAAGTAATTAAAGAAAAAACTTCATATTTACGCACGCGTCGATCGGCATTGGTCGGACTTTCTGTAATAAGGGATGCCCAGCAATACAATAAGATTAATTTATCTGCCATTGAAAAACGCTGGTTGGATCGTCTATCCCGAACTGCTGAAGATCTGCCCGAGGATGAAAATGAATTTATCGATACAATGGTGAAGACCGTGGAAGCTAGTAAAGTTAAATTAAGCGAGTATGAGATAAGATAAAAAACCTTTGTCCTGAATGTGACTGATATGAAATCAAAAACCGCTTGAATGAGCGGTTTTTGATTTTTTAGCACTTTTGTTCAATCTCCAAATTTATTAAAGAACCACATCTTCAGAATTTGGGTTAATCCGACGTAAGCAACCAGCATCAACGCTAAAAATAACCAATAGAGGGGGGGTAGAGCCACCAAACCCAGCGCATCTGCCAAAGGAGATACGGTCAACCAGGCGACTATACCTACAATACTGACTGAAGTGGCGATTAATGGCCAGCTTGCCCGGCTTTGTAGGAATGGTATTTTGTTTGTGCGGATGACATGGATGATGAGCGTCTGCGTGAAATTGGATTCAACGAACCATCCGGTATGAAAAAGCGCAGGATTATCCCATGCTCTGAATACAAATAGCATGATAAAGAAGGTAAGGTAATCGAAGATCGAACTGATTGGACCAATATAAAGGATAAATTTTCTTATTCCCGCAATATCCCATTTGCGGGGTCTTTCCAGCCACTCGGCATCCACTTCATCAGTCGGTATGGTTGTTTGAGAAAAATCATAAAGCAGGTTATTGGTTAATACCTGGATTGGCAGCATGGGAACAAAAGGCAGGAACGCACTGCCTCCGATGACACTGAACATATTTCCAAAATTGGAACTGGCAGCCATCTTGATATATTTAGTGATGTTGCCGAATACCCGGCGGCCTTCCACCACCCCTTCCTTGAGCACAAGCAGGCTTGTTTCCAGAAGGATGATATCGGAAGATTCTTTGGCAATGTCTACCGCGGAATTAACCGAAATACCCACGTCGGCAGCTTTCAATGCAAGCGCATCATTGATCCCATCTCCCATGAAACCCACCACATGTCCATTTTTCTGCAATGCGTGAATAATCCGTTCCTTGTGAACAGGTGATAGTTTGGCGAAGATGGAATACCCATCCACCAGGCTGCATAATTTATCCTCATCCATCATTTCAATATCAGATCCAAGCAGGATTTTATCCGCAGACAAACCCACACTTTTACAGATACTGCCCGTTACTACTTCATTGTCACCGGTGAGAATCTTTACATCCACATGATACTTTTTTAATGCCTTCAAGGCTTTGGGTGTGCTCTTTTTGGGAGGATCTAAGAATGCCAAGAAGCCGATCAAGACCATTTCGGTTTCATCTTTAACTGAATACGTAGGCAGGTCATTTTTACTTGAAACGAATTTATAGGCAACGGCAATTACCCGATAGCCTTGCTCATTTAATAAATGAATTCTTTCTTTGCGATGAGCATCATGTTCCGATGTGATCGGAAGGCATTCGTCATTCAATTCCACTTGTGAACAAAGTGACATAACTTCTTCAATGGCACCTTTGCAGATTAAGACATGGTTATTTTGCGCATCTTCAACAACTACAGACATGCGTTTGCGTTCAAAATCGAATGGGATTTCATCAATTTTGCGGAATTTTCCAGCAGCAATCGTCTCTTTTTCCAATTCCTCATGATCAAGAATTGCAATATCCATCACATTTTTTAGTCCAGTTTGATAGTAGCTGTTAATGTAAGCATATTCAAGCACTTTTTCACTTTCTTCCCCACGGGGATTCAAATGCTTTTCAAGAACCACTTTACCCTGGGTAATGGTGCCGGTTTTATCAGTGCAAAGGACATCCATGGCACCAAAATTTTGGATGGAGTTTAACCGCTTCACGATCACTTTTTTCTTGGACATGGATATGGCACCTTTGGAAAGGTTGACCGTGACGATCATCGGCAGCATTTCTGGCGTAAGTCCGACTGCCACGGCCAGGGCAAAAAGAAAAGCGCTTACCCAGTCGTTTTTGGTCAATCCATTAATAATAAAAACTAAAGGAACCATGATGACCATAAATCCAATCAATAATAAAGTGAATTGGTTTATGCCTTTTTCAAAGCTCGTCTCTACCCTTGGACCCATAATAGTATGAGCAATTGAGCCAAAATAGGTGTTCTTGCCAGTATTAATCGCTATTGCAGTGGCAGAACCACTGACAACATTGGATCCCATAAAGCATATATTAGGAAATTCAAGGGGATTATTAGCCGAGGCAGGTAAGACAGATGGCTTTTTTTCAACAGGTGCGCTTTCACCGGTCAGAGTGGATTGATTAATATAGAGATCTTTCTCTGAAATGAGGCGAAGATCTGCTGGAACCATGTCGCCCACCGAAAGAAAGACGATATCTCCGGGAACAATATCCTGAAGTCGAATTTCTTTTTTTGTACCATCTCGAAATACTGCGGCAGTTGTACTGACCATGGCTTTTAATTTGTCAGCAGCTTGGTCTGCACGGGTTTCCTGCACATTCCGAAGTACAACTCCCAGGATAACCATGATTAAAATCATTACTGTGGCTCGGATATCTCCAGTCAAATAAGAGATTACCCCAAGCGCAATAAGTAAAAGAGTTAATGGATTTTTAAACTCATCAATGATTCGATCAAAAAATGATAGTGGTTTTTCCTTAATAACCTCATTATGTCCATATTGGATCAAGCGGTTGGCACACTCAGTGCTTGACAGGCCATTTTGGTTTGAATTAAGTTTTTCTAAGACCTGGTTTGTTTCAAGATGAGCACTTTCGACGAGCGCATCATTGAATTTAATTCCGTTCGTTCTAGCTCCGCGAACTTGATTAATATTTATGAGACCCATTCTTACCTCCAGCGTTTAATTTACTTGGATGTGATTGCTGGTTAGAGAAAGTAATTCCCTGACCTGACGCTATTATATAAAGCGTAAGGGAATGTGTCCTCGCGGGAATAATCCCATCTTCAGGTGAAATGCGCTTGTTTTCGCAATTAACAACATAAGGGTTAGGATTAAACAAATACGCATGTCAACCTCCTTTTATTAAAAAATACCTCTGGGCAATTCTGGCGCAGAGGCAATAAATCTCGAATTTTAGGATGGCAAAATTAATTCATGCACATCTTAAAAGCGCCAATAGAACAACCGAAAATGATAATATTTTTTAATCGATCTGAATCCGTTTTCATTGAATGTTAAATTGAATATACTCTCCCATTCCATGTTTTGTCAAGAGAATATCAGTCTTGATTTATTTATTTGAACTGCATTCAATTTAAAAATAAAATAGTGAATGAGTTATCTGGAGCTCGAGGTTTTTAATATTCTCCCATTTCCGTCCGCGATGATCCGAATATTCAGGGGAATGGTCTTGTCATCTGATGCTTTTCCACTGGAGCGGAAAATATACAGGTAGGTATCATGAGGTTGAGATTTTACCTCAGGAATCACACCGGTGATTCGAGGAAATAGTTGATAGACTTTAATGCAAATCTCATTAATTAGAGTTTTATTCATTATTACCTGTCCGTGTTCAATAGAATATGTTTTCGGATATAGGCAGGAATTTCCAGTTCATCCTGAGGGTCCTTTTTTGCATGATTGAATGACGGTGGTTTTCGATTGGAAAAAACAGGTTCTTTTTTTGTTTCCTGTATTTCTTTATCCGATGAGGCGGCAGCTTGTTGTGGAGTTTGGATGGCTGTGGCGCCAACGCCGGTTACCAGCATTATTAATTGAACACGGTCTTGCATCAATGGATTACTGGTTAACCCCGGGATGATCTCGGCATCCGGGTGACATTTCTCCCGTAATTGGTTGAGTGCTTCTCCCACCTCATTCATGGTCAGGCTGGCACCACCTGTAAAATTAATAATTAAACCTTTTGCCTGTTCCAGGGGAATGGAATCCAGAAGTGGATGATTGAGCGCCTGTTGAATGGCTTGCTGGACCTTGTTTTTACCCTCTCCATGACCGATGGCAAAAAATGTTCCTCCTCCCAATCGCATCAGGCGCATAATGTGGGCAAAATCAACGTTAATTAGGCCAGTCTGGGTAACCAATTCAGAAATGCTTTGGATGGATTGCCGTAGAACATCATCCGAGAGACGGAATGCCATTTCCATGGGTAGATCCACAGGTGCGATCTGCAATAAACGATCATTTGGGACAATGATTAGCGTATCTGAATTAAAGCGCAGGAGGGCAATACCTTCGCGTGCATTTGCCTGCCTTTTCCCGCTTTCAAATGCAAATGGGGTGGATACAATTGAAATTACCAGAGAACCAAGCGACCGTGCCAACTGTGCTGCGACTGGCGTTGCACCTGTACCTGTTCCACCTCCCATACCAGCCGTTAGGAACACCAGGTCGGCTCCTTCCAGGGCTGAATTCAAATCATTATAGCTTTCTTCCGCTGATTTTTCACCAATTTTTGGGTCCCCGCCGGAACCTAAACCCCGTGTAAGAACGGGTCCAAGTTGTATGCGTTTTGGTGCTTTGGATTGATCCAATACTTGCATATCGGTATTCGCTGCGATGCATTCAATACCGGGTAGTTCCATCTCCATTAAATGATTAATAGTATTACACCCAGCTCCACCCAATCCGAGGACTTTAATTACGGGTAAGCGGAAGTCAGACTGAGGCATATTCGAGGGTTTTTTCTGTTGGGTAGTCTCCAAGTTTTTCTCCTGTATAAATATTAATGACATTTTCCTGTGGATCGCTTAACTGGTTAACAAAACAACCGGATTCCCGAAGAACCTCTATTGCCGCGTCTGGAATTGACCCAGAAACCCCAGCAATTGTTACAACTTCTGCATACGCAGCTTCTTTTATCGAAAAACCAATAGTGGGTTTATACTTTTTTATATATTCTTGAATTTCTTCCTGCTGTCCATTTTGTAAAAACCATTCGAGGGATGGAAAGTATAAATAACGAGAAATTGAAAAACTATGTTCGAACGAATTTTCATTTTCAATTGACTTATCAGAAGTAAGTTCCATACTTTTGGATGAACTGCAATAATTGATAACATCCTGGGCGACGGCTGATTTTTGACCGTCTTCCGTTATCCATGCCTGATTGGCATTAATATCACTATTACCTGATGAAAGCAGCCAAAAATTGCAACACAGTACTTCTTCAGGTAATGGCTTAAGTGGGTTTTCATTTTCTATTTCATCGTACACGTTTTCATTATTTAGCAGTTTTAAGATATCCAGGATATTCTTATTTTCTGAGCCGGTGATTTCGGAATTTTCTTTTATTGAAACAGGGTCACTAGTAATACCTGTTTGAAGCAATAAGATCGGGCAAGTTCTTTGGAGTACAACTCTTGTGATGGAATGATACCAATCAAAAATCCGAAAACCACGTTCATCCTGCGAACCTGAAGGGATGCGGTAAGGCCTTGTTAAAGGCCATTGCTCTTGCCCTCCAGACCCCCAGTTGAGTGGTTTTTCCCATGTCCAGGAATAAGCAGCGATTGCTATTTTTTCCAATACCTTTACTGCATTTCGAGCCTGTAATCTTTCCAAAGCGTGACGTAAAAAAACTGTATCCCAGTAATGGCCGCCTGGTTCAAGTGGGGGAAAGACGGGAGTAAGACCATATTCAACCGCAGACTGGGCTAAGGGTAAGAATTGATCGATAAATCTATCTACGAGATTATTTTGTCCCCAGCCGAGGTCTCCCCATGCGGTCCGGTTGTTTGGGCGATCAAAAAAGATAACATAGTGGACTCCCCATTTCGCATAGGCAGAAAGAATTGGGTCTATTTGGTTGATCGAAATTGGATCGGCTAAATTAAGGGGAAAATGAATAATGGGCTCGATCTTTTCTTTGACCAGACCAAGAATGAATTCTTCTGGAATGGCGCGATTTGCTTCCGATTGTAAAACAAGCCAGGATGCACCCAATGCTTTGAGTTCTGGAATCCAGGTTTGCAGGTCATCTGACCGATAGTGCAGGCTATCCGGGAAATAATGAAACCCATAGCGGCTGGAATTCATCTGGTTTGTGAAATCTAAAGAGTGTTCCATTTATTTTTACTTTTAACTATCAATACCATTTGTAGCAATTTATGTGCCATTCTATTAAACCCATTCTGCTATAATCAAAAACTATGATTCTGGTTACTGGTGGGACTGGATTTATTGGTAACGTACTGGTCAAAAACCTGATTCAATCTGGTGAAGAAGTGCGGATTTTGCTGCACCCTTCAGCAAAGTCTCCGAATCTACCCCGGGGAGTGGCGTTGGATGTAGCGGTCTGTAGTTTGACAGATGAACGGGGACTTCAGGCTGTCATGCGCGGAGTGAAAGTGGTTTTTCACCTGGCAAGCGCTGAGCGAAGCGCAAATCCATCAGGTTTGATGGCAGTTGATGTGCTGGGTACTCAGGCAATTGTGGATGCTGCCCAGAAGGCACACGTTGAGCGGTTGTTATTTATCAGCCACATCACTGCCGATAAGAATTCGCATTTTCCGGCATTAAAAGCAAAAGCCCTGGCTGAAAATATTTTGGAAAAATCAACGTTGAATTACACGATCATCCGGTCAACAACGGTATTTGGACCAGGAGATCATTTCACAGTCCAGATATTAAAAATGCTGCATAAGAGTTTTTTGTTCTTCCTTTTGCCGGGTAATGGTGAAGTGACTTTGCAGCCTCTCTGGATACAGGACCTGATCACCTGTATGACTCTATCAATCAAGGATCAACGCACTTTCCGAAAATTGGTCACGATTGGTGGTGGAGAATACCTAAACTATAAAAGCATATTAAAAATTATTATGAAGAAGTCAAAGATCTGGCGGTTACTAATTCCTTTTTCTCCAGCATATTTACGGACATTGAACTTATGGCTGAATCGGCAGGTGAAGGGGATTCCATACCCTACATTTTTGTTGGATTATCTGGCTGCTGATCGTACCTGCGCTCTGGATACTTTGCCAAAATTTTATGGCTTATTACCGGCCAGGTTTGAAAAAGAATTGAATTATTTACATACAAAATAAACTTTGTGGGTATGTGTTTTATTAAGCATGGAATTGATGATCTGCAATCCATTCCCTTGCATCGTCCTCGAATAATTTACCTTGAACGATTTCATTTTTATCAAGAAGAATTTTTATGGAATGTTCTATTTCAGGTCCTTTCCATTTAAAAAGCTGATTTGATTCATTTATTGGGCAGGCACCGATGGTCTTCAAATAGGTTTTTAGAAGATTTTCTCTTGCGGTAGTTTGAGCAATTATTCTGGATGTTTCGATCAAATCAGGAAAATGGCGTTGAAACACATCATAGATAAACGCATATTTCCAGGTGCCTGCTTCAGCGATCCCAACAGGTAGGATTCGAAAATCCGCTTGTAATAGTTCCAGGGCATGGTTGAATCGGGATGCATTGGAAGGGGAGGATAGTTGGGAAGCATGCCTGAGAGCCAAGGTATCCAGAGGTCCTTCATTCAGAAGCGCCTCATAGACTGATTTGGCTTCCCTGGGTAACAATCCCTGTTCATACTGAATTAAATAATCATTTTCGGGGTTGCCATAGTTGGGTGAAAGGGCATAAAAAAAGGGAAGCATTTTAAATGAAATTATCGTATTTCTTTTTCTGAGTATTCGGGCGTAATACCATTTCTTTTTTCCCAGCAAATTATCCTTCCATCGCCAGGTTTTGTGAGCTGGGTCATCATGGTTATTTGGAACTGGACGAACTCCTGCAACCCCTCCCCACAAACTGGGTAACAATACTTTTTTTACAGGCCAGAAAAAAATAAATCCACGTTCATTTACAAAGTGGATGGCATCGCGTTCAAAATGTAGTCGCAATCTTGGAAGGAGCCGGAAGGTTTTCGATCGGTATTTATCCAGCTCTACAATTGAAAATCTACGCATATTATTTAGTGCGCAAAATGTGGGTGATGATGTTGGATCCGCTTCCGCCAATGTTTTGCGCCATACCGATCCTGGCATTTTCCACCTGGTTTTTTCCGGCTTGTCCGCGTAATTGTTGGACAATCTCTACTATCTGGTACATGCCGGTTGCTCCCACTGGATGACCACGGGCTTTCAGTCCACCCTGAGTGGCAACAGGAATCCGGCCATTCAATTTAATTTCCCCATCCAAAGCTAACCGTGGGCCCTGACCTCGTTCAATAAAGCCACAAGCCTCAAGGGATAATGCACACATGATGGTAAATGCGTCGTGATATTCAAATAAGTCAATGTCACCTGGTCCAAGGTTTGCCTGAGAGTAAGCCTTTTTTACAGAAATCTCGGCTGCTTTAAGCCATAACGGATCTTTCCGATTATGTACAGAAATTGTATCAGTCGCAGCGCCAGAACCGGCTACCGAGATAATCTTGATCCGTGGGATTGGTTTCAAAGATGCTTCCGGTACCAGGATGACTGCCGCCGAACCATCTCCCGTGGGGGAAGCGTCTAATAAATTTATTGGGTCAGCCACAAAACCAGCTTTTTCAAATTGCTCGCGATTGATCATCATATGAAAACGCGCATTTGGATTATTCATGGCATTGGCATGCGCATTGATTGAGAACTCCGCAAAGTCTCCATGTTCCCATTTATATTCATGCAAATACCGCTGCATGATCAGGGCATTCAGCCCTACGAAGGAAATTCCCTGAGTTACTTCCCAATCTGCATCGGCTGCAGTGGCAAGACTGGAAGTGATCTCAGCAATAGGTGAATCGGACATTTTTTCAACACCAACCGCAAGGGCAGAATTAATTTCACCTGAAGCAACTGCCATAACGGCTGCTCGAAAAGCGGCAGCCCCTGAACTGCATGCAGACTCAAGGTGTACTGCCTCGCTGAATCGTGCCCCGATCCAATCCGAGAGATAGGCTCCCAACTGCATTTGATTATTAGCAGAACCGGACATCATATTACCCACATAAATACCTTCCACAGTGGGTAATCCTGAATCCTCCAAAGCGGCCAATGATGCTTCACCTGCAAGGTCTCGTAATGATTTCTCCCATTGTTCCTCAACCTTTGTTTGTCCAATGCCGATGACTGCCACTTTTTGCATAAAAATCTCCTTAATTGGAATTAGCGTTTATCATTATAGTAAATATCACTATCAGATGCTATCTTCTTTTGAAAGACTGGCGTTCTGAAAAAGCGAGATAATTTGAAAAGAATAATTGATATCACAGTTGAAATCTCTGAACACATGCTCCTTTGGGAGGGAGATCCGGGAGTAAAAATCCGGCAGTTGTTAAAAATAAAGAAAGGCGATCCTTATAATCTAACTCGTTTAGATTTGGGGGTTCACAATGGCTCGCATGTGGATGCGCCGCTTCATTTTATTGATGATGGAAAAAGCACAGACCAATTTCCTTTATCTCAAATGGTCGGTCCAGTACAGGTTGTCGAGATAGATAAGAGCATTAATTTGATCACGGCAGATGTTCTAAAAAATGCAGGAATTCATGCTGATACTAACCGATTATTATTCAAGACAAAGAATTCCGATTATTGGAAAAGACCAGATTCAATCTTTCAAAAAGATTTTTGCGGTGTGACAACGGATGGTGCTCAATATCTTTCAACCCTTGATCTTCAATTAGTAGGTATGGATTATTTATCCATTTCACCGCTAAGTGATCTGGAGGAACCTCACCGTATTCTGATGCGCAAGGGAGTGATTATTCTTGAGACCGTGAATTTGGCCGCTGTAGATCCTGGATTTTATGATCTCTATTGTTTACCGCTAAAACTAGTTGGGTGCGAAGGTGCACCAGCACGCGTAATTCTGATTGGTTAGACTCTAGCTGGAAGAGTGAAACCGCCATCAATGACAATCACCTGTCCGCGGATCATTTCTGCTTGCGGAGTGCACAGAAAAACTGCCAAATTGGCTATGTCTTCCGGGGTCACCAGGCGGCCTGCTGGAGTGGCGGCAATGGCTTTTTGAGGCATCTCGCTATCGGACAATGCCTGAAAGTATCGAAGCGCATCCGTCAGCACCATCCCGGGAGAAATGGCATTTACGACGATATTTCGCGGTGCTAATTCGACAGATAAATATCTGACAAGAGATTCCAGGGCAGCTTTGCTGGCTCCCACTGAAATATAGTCCGGTAAAACGCGCTGTGATCCGGGACTGGTAATTGCCAGCATCACACCCCCTTTATGAAGATCCATCAAGGGCGCTGCGCATTGTGCTGCAAAAAGGAATGAACGCGCGTTGGTGTTCATCGTGTAATCCCAACCGCCGGGCTGTTGTTGCATACCAGGTTTGTTAGAACCAGAAGCGGCGTTGCTGATGAAAAAATCCAGACCCCCGAATTCTTTCCCGGTTTGCTGAAAGAGCAGATCAATGGATTCGATTTTACTGACATCTGCTGCGACAAGGATGGCTTTTCTGCCCAATGCTTTGATTTGTGTGCAGGTCTCTTCTGCTTGAGCTTTGTTGCGCACATAATTAAGGACAATATTTGAGCCCAATTGGGCAAATTTATATGCAATCGCTTTACCTATCCCCCGTCCTGAACCAGTAACTAAAGTAACTTTGCCTTGGAAGGGCAGGTCAGTGTTCATGAATTTCCTTTCATTAATTAGAGGTGAAAAACATTTATTTATGATAGCATTTAATTATAGTTGGATAGGTGCAGAATGGAAAAAATCCATGATAATGAAATAGCCGCAGTATGCAAGCAGCATAATTTTTGGACCTGGTCGGCTCAGTCAAAGGTTGACCCAATTCCCATTCAACGTGCCAAGGGGGTGTATTTTTGGGACGTGACTGGCAAGCGCTACCTGGACTTCAATTCAATGGTGATGTGTGTCAATATTGGCCACGGTGATGAAAGAGTAATCCAGGCGATCGTCCGCCAGGCACAGGATTTATCTTATGCCGGACCGCAGATGGCAACCAGGCCTCGTGCTGAATTGGGAAAACTCCTGGCTGAAATTTGTCCTCCGGGAATCACCCGTTTTTTATATACCCTGGGGGGAGCGGATGCCAATGAAAATGCGATTAAACTTGCCCGTGCTTATACAGGCAAGCATAAGATCATTACTCGTTATAGGTCTTATCATGGCTCTACTTATGGGGCGATAGCCCTCACTGGGGATGGAAGAAGGACAGCCTGGGAACCAAACGTCATGCCGGGAGTGGTTCATATGCTGGATCCTTTCCGCTACCGCTCTGTTTTTCATAAGAATCATGCCGAAATTAGCGAAAGTGATTTCTGCCAGGATCATTTGAATTATTTGGAAGAATTAATCCAGTTTGAAAATGCAGATACCATTGCCGCAATATTACTAGAAACGGTGACAGGCGCGAATGGAATAATTATCCCGCCAAAGGGCTATTTTGAGGGGGTTCGTGATTTATGTGACAAAAATGGGATCTTGTTTATCGCTGATGAGGTCATGACTGGATTTGGGCGGACTGGAAAATGGTTTGCCATCAATCATTGGAATGTTATTCCGGATATCATCACCATGGCAAAAGGGTTGACCTCAGGTTATGCACCGCTTGGAGCTGTGGGGATGAAAGAGGAAATTGCGGTTTTCTTTAATGACCGGGTTTACCGGGGTGGATTGACCTATAATGGTCATCCAATTTCACTGGCTGCAGCAATAGCCAATATTGATGTAATCCGCCAGGATGAATTAGTCGAAAAAACCTCAACGATGGGTGACGTATTGACTCGAATGTTAAGTGAAATTGGAAGCAATCACCCCTCAGTTGGAGAGGTGCGGTCCATTGGTCTCTTTGGTGCAATCGAAGTGGTGAAAAACAAAAAAACGCGGGAAGTATTTGGATCGTATGATAAACCGGGTAAGGAAATGGTGGCAATTCAGAAATTCTCTAGAGAACAGGGTTTGTTTCATTATATTCACGATAATATTATTTTGATCATCCCGCCTCTGGTTATTTCTGAGCCAGAATTGTCGGAAGGATTCAATATTCTTTCGCAAGCTCTAACAATTACAGATAAATTAGTCGAGGGTTAGTGGATTTGATATGAGTGAAAAAATAAGGATCGAAAATGTGGTCATCCTTGGGACTGGCCCAGCTGGACTAGCTGCAGCACTTTATACTGCAAGGGCAGAATTGCAACCGCTGGTTTTCACTGGGACGGATTTAGGCGGCCAGGCAGCCCTGACCGATCGAATTGAAAATTATCCTGGCTTTCCTCAAGGCGTGGGAGGGGGAGAATTGGCGAATTTATTTCAAAAAACTGCCGAAAGGTTTGGCGCGAGGGTGGAATATGAAACAGCGGTTAGTGTGGATTTATCCGATTCACCCTTCAAAGTTTTTACATACGATAAAGAATATTTAACCAGGACGATCATTATCGCCACTGGCGCAAGTCCGAATAATTTAAATATTCCTGGTGAAAAGGAAATGCGCGGCAAAGGAGTATCTTATTGTGCAACTTGTGATGGCTCGTTTTTCAAGGATAAAGAAGTAGCAGTTGTGGGTGGAGGGGATAGTGCTTTAGAAGAAGCATTATTCCTAACCCGATTTGCCTCTTCGGTAACCATCATTCACCGGCGTAATGAGCTCCGCGCAGGCGTGCTTCTCCAAAAAAGAGCCAAAGATAACCCCAAGATTCATTTTCTGCTGGATTCAGTTGTTGAAGAAATAAAGGGCAAAGATACAGTTGATTCGTTATTAATCAAGAATATTGCAACGAATACAAATAGTATATTAAAAGTGGATGGGGTATTTATTTTTATTGGTCATACCCCCAACACACAGTTATTTAAAACCTGTTTGGATTTGGATGATAAAGGTTACCTTGAGGTGGATCAACGTATGCGCACAAGAATACCTGGAATTTTCGCTGCCGGTGAAGTGGCGGATGGTCTCTATCGCCAGGTTATCACTTCAGCAGGTATGGGGGCTTCGGCAGGCATCGAAGTAACTCGATTTCTTGGGCATCTATAAAAAACCAAATGATTAGAAAAACAGCGGGCTGGATCGGCTCGCTGTTTTCAACATTGACTTATTAGCTGGGGGTTGCAGCCCCGCTAATTCCAGTCCATCCGAATACACGGGATGAACTGGCTGCACCGGCAGGCACCCAAATTTGCTGTCCATCAGCGGTCGTTCCAGACTGTCGCACTGGCTGAATATACCAGCGGATGATGTGGATGGCAGTATCCGAAGGACGGAATGTGACGGGAACAATATATTTGGTATCCGGTGTGTAGTCCACCAGTTTCTTGCCTGCACCGGTGGTGAGATCTTCAATGTTTACTGCATAGGTCTCGCCTTCACGCATTCCACCGATTGCTGCCCATTGCAGAGTGACAGTTTCATTGGTTGCACTGAATGTGGACCCATCTGCCGGTAAAAGAAGGTTTGTGGGTGAGTAAGGCGGAGGCAGAGTTGGTGTGGGTGTTGGGCCTGGCGTAGGCAACCGCTGACAGAGCGGGATTTTAATGATCTGACCCACATATACAATATCAGAAGTCAAACCATTATAGGTTTTCAGTGTTTCAATTGCGATTCCATAATTTTGTGCGATTCCACCTAAGTAGTCATTCTCACCTACACGTATTTCCAACTTCTGGCAGGCCGTCTCGGTTTTCTGGGCAATGCTCAAGGTTGTAGTAGGCATCGGTGAAGCGGTTGGCGTTGGTTGTGGAACTTTTATTACCTGCCCAATGGTTAGAACACCGCAATTGGGAGGAAGATTATTGATATCCACGATGCTTTGAATGGATACCCCGAAAGCACCAGCGATCAGTCCACAAGTATCTCCCGATATGACAGTATGTTCTTTAGGCGGCAGCGGTGTAAAAGTTGGCTGAGAAGTAGGCGTTGTAGTGGGAGCTAAGGTTTGTTCCAGGGTAGGCGTGAGGGTGGCAGTGGCTGTGGGCAAGGGTCCTGCCACCTGTCCGGTTCCACGCAGAATTAAAAAGATCAAACCCGCTCCAATCGCAAGAGTAATTAGAATTAATCCGATCGCAAAAGGCAAGCTGAGGGTTACCTCGGGTAAACGCGCTCCCTGAATCGGCTTAGAGCTGGAGGGGGTTGGTTTACCGGTGAATGTTCGACCGCAAACCAGGCAGCGGGTTGCATTTTCGCTAACCCGCGTTCCGCAGGTAGGGCATACTTTTGTTGACGAAATAGGTTCTGGGCTCATTTTTTTAATTAAATTACCTTATACTTCACAAGACTAAACATTATATCATTTAGGTTTTATAGGATATTCAAGTTGTTTGAACAAGAGCTGTTATCAAAAGACTCGAAATCAGTCAGTCTTTATATTCATATCCCATTTTGTCGCAAGCGATGCAATTATTGTGATTTTAACACATTTGTCAATATGGAAAATTTCATTCCTGACTATGTAAGTACGCTTTGCGATGAGATCAATATCGCTGGAAAAACAATCAATAATAGTGAACTCATCCATACCATCTTTTTTGGGGGAGGGACTCCTTCGGTTTTGTCTGGTCAATATTATGAGCAAATATTTAATTCGATTAGAAAGAATTTTCAATTATCACAAGAACCAGAAATTTCCATGGAGGTCAATCCTGGAACAGTTACATTGGAATATTTAAATCAAATCTTCCGCCTTGGGGTAAACCGCCTCAGTGTCGGTATGCAATCTTCCAATCCAGAAGAATTGAAGTACCTTGGGCGCATTCATAATCCTGTTGATGTGATCAACGCAGTAAAATGGGCAAGAATGGCAGGGTTTGCTAACTTCTCGATCGATCTAATGTTTGGATTGCCTGGACAAACTTTAAAATCCTGGCAGGATACGATGGAATTTGCCTTACGGTTGGAGCCAACCCATATTTCATTGTATTCATTAACCTTTGAGGAAAAGACTCCTTTTGCCAAATGGTTATTCCAGGGATTACTTCCCGCAATGGAAGAGGATTTACCTTCTGATATGTATGAATATGCAATGGATACCCTGGCAAAAAGAAATTTTATACAATATGAAATTTCCAACTGGGCGAAGAGCAATTGTGGGAAAACCAGTACTATTTGTAAACATAATTTGCAATACTGGCTGAACAAACCTTATCTTGGCATTGGAGCGGGTGCGCATAGTTATTACAGCCATCAACGCTGGGAAAATATTGGCACAATTCCTGGTTATATCGAGGCCAATAGAAGGTCAAGAAACAATAGAACCTTCTTTTCCCAAATTAATTTGCTGGATTTAAATCAAAAGACTGAAATGCAAGAAACCATGTTCATGGGGTTAAGGCTTGTCCAGCAGGGAGTATCGAACCATGCATTTAAAAAACGTTTTGGGATGTCAATTATGGATATCTTTTGCAAAGAAGTGGACGAGTTGTTGGGATTAGGTTTGGTGGAATGGGCAGGAGAAGAAAATGAAAACCTTCGTCTCACTCAGAGAGGAATTCTTCTGGGAAATCAAGTGTTCATGCGTTTTGTAGATTAATAGACCAGAACGGGAGTGCGATGAGTGACAGGCGTGTTGGGTTGTGGTAATGTCCATCGGTAAACCCATTTGGCATCTTCCGAACGCATATTTACACAACCATGGCTCATGGTAACCCCATAATTATTATGCCAGTAAGTGCCGTGAATCGCGACTCCAGTGGAACTCTCAAAATAGGATACCCAGGGAACTCCAGGCAATTCATACGCTTCAACATCTGATCGAATAGTGCCATCTCCCATATGCACGGAAGGTCTTTTCGCCTGAATATGAAACTCGCCTTTGGGTGTGTCAGTTGGAATTAAATTTGGATCTGTGTTCAAATATGGCCGGCCGGTGGAAACCTTTACCTGCTTGACGATTTTTGAATCTTCAAAAGCAGTCAATTGCTGCATATCAATGGATATTTCTATCTTTTTTAATTCAGGGGCGAGATTGGGAGAAAGTGGAGTTAATTCATCCGGATCAATTATGTGCATGTGGACTGCGGGGATGTAGTAAGAAAGAGTGACCAAACTATCCCGAATCTCATACCAGGGTTGCCCATCGGGTCCCTCGCGAACGCTGAAAATGGGATGAACTGAACTGAAGTAAAGCATGTACAGCTTTTCCCAATCTCCTCTTGCATGCAATTGATAGGATTGGCTGAAAGGAACGGTCACTTCTGCATATTGAGTCTGTTTGGGAAAGGAATCGATAATCGGATTCAAATGGTATTGAACCTTCTGAACGTACCCGCTGTGAATATATCCACCCCACACCCGAAACCAAATTGAGTTGTACACGGGTCCAAATTCTGAATCTACTTCACGGTAAATATTTACTATGGAATTCCTGTACCTCTGGGCAACAATTCGGCTCTTATCGGATGGTTTTTCATGGACGCTTATGGATTCAGCAGTTACACGACCGAATTCTGTAATTGGAGAATATTGAGAGAATCGTTGGGGATTAATAGCCAGACCTATAGACCCCATTCCAAGTAGTTTCACAAATTCTCTTCGGGATATTTTCTTATCCATGGAGCGGGATTATACCAACGAACTATAAATAAATTGCATGAAGGTATTCATAAGAATCAGAAGAGCAATAATGTGCCGGGATCAGCGATAAGAAAAAACTTTCGATAGGCAATATTCTCTTTCAGGATCAAATGAAGATCATTATTGATTTTATTGGCCTTTTCCTGATCACTCCGGCCACCGCGTCCGATTTTAATCAGTGGAAATTTGGATGAGAGAATAGTTATCGAGCCTTTGGCCTCAATAAGGTGAATCGCAGTATTCACAGCGATAAAAGTTAGCGATGTTCGCGCCGCCAATAATTCCAGGTCAAGCACGCCGTCTTTATGTGTGATAGCAAAACGAAGAAGACCCGAAATCCTTTTGATGAATTCCTGCTGGTCATCTGCCTGCGGGTTTAATCCAAAAAGAAATATTTCCCCAGGTTTAACTCGTTCAATCACTTGTTTTAATATTTCCCGACTTGGAGGAATTGTGGCGACAGCCATGATGTGACCACTGGTCACTTGTGAACGGTTAACAAAATCTATTCCTGGAATATCAATATTTTCACCCCAAATATTTTGGGTCTGGCATTTAATCGAATTTAATACCTTCAAAATATTCTCATGATCTTCATTGCGGAAGTCGTTGATCTTATAAGGAGCTTGATTATCGACAATTATTGATTCACTGATCGATTCCCTGAAGGATGTCCATTCCATTTGGATATCCCGCTTGCCCTTAATATTGCTGGCTCGGACTGTAAAAGCCAGGTCAAAGTTGCCTTGCGGTTGAGGTGACCCATTTCCTTGCCACCAAATAACTTCCTTCATGATTCCGGTTTGATCCCTGACTTTAACTTTGAGATGTTCCTGGTTCTTACCGATGATCGAAGAGTTCACTAATTCAAGATTTCGAGAACTCAGGATAACTGGCGGATTGCCGGGACCAAAAGGTGAGAGTTTTTCAATTGACTCTGCAAGCTCTAATTTAATTGATTTGAGCGGTAAAAAGGCATCAATCCTCAAATCTTGTTGTTTCTGTATGGAAGGGAATATTTTCAAAATAGTGTTTTCTATATTGATCTTAAATTGATTAATCAGGTCTGCCTTCATAGATAGGCCGGCAGCCATCGGATGGCCACCCCAGGAGATCAGCAAATCTTTCTGCATTCCTATCAAGGAGTTGATATCCAACCCTTCAACCGATCGTGCAGAGCCGTGTGCAATCCCCTTATCATCAATCGATAGAATGATGACTGGTTTGGAAAATTGATTCACCAGGCGACTTGCAACAATTCCTATAACCCCAGGTTCCCATTTAATTTGTGCAAGAAGCAAAAGAGGGGCACTAAGAAAGCTAGGGTCGTTGTCGATTTGTATTATGGCCGCATGATGTATTTGGTCCACTGCCAATTTTCTCTTGAAATTCCAATTCTCTAATTCCAAAGCCATTTTCTTCGTAATTTGTCTATCTTTAGAAGTAAAAAAAGTGATCATGGAATTAGCGTTATCCATACGACCAATTGCATTTAACCTTGGAGCGATGATGAAACTGATATGTTCCTCGGATAATAATTCAGGATCTACATCAGCCAAATGAAGCAATTCCTGTAGACCCACACGCTGGTTTTTCCGCAATTGGATCAACCCGGTTTGCACCAAATAGCGATTTTCCGAATTGAGGTGAGCCATATCTGCAACTGTTCCAAGTGCAACCAGATCTAATAATGGTGAGACCTCATTTGAATAACCAAAATCATCCAAAACGGCTTTTGCCAATTGGTAAGCAGTCCCAACCCCACTCAGAAATCGCAAAGGATGTTCTGTAGGCAGCTGGTTTGGATTGATAATGGCAAAGGCAAAAGGGAGTTGATCGGGAAGGCTATGATGGTCAGTGATGATGACATCCACCCCTTGCTGATTGGAGAGTTCAACTGCATCATTGGCACTGATCCCGGTGTCGCAACTAATCAACAGGTTGATTCCTTTTTCTAAGAAAACTTTTAATATGGGAGGATAAATTCCATGGCTTTCTTCAGCGCGAATTGGAATGTGATATTCAACCTTGGCACCAATCATTTTCATGCAGGTAACCAGCACCGTGGTTGCGGTTTGTCCATCCACATCAAAATCACCCCAAATGCCAATTGTTTCTCCTATCTGGGTGGCTTTGCGGATCCTTTCCAGGGCTTTAGCCAGATCGGGAAATTCATATGGAGATGCGGGCTGATATTTACCGGGATTAAAAAAAGAATCGGCTTGATCTAAAGAAATGATTCCACCCAAAGAGAGTGCTTGTGCAATAAGCGGTTCATTCTTAAATGCCTGAAATATTTCATTTGAAGGCTCAATATTTCTTGGTTCTATCCAATTTCTGTCCGCCTGTATCAAAATTCTATTTCCTCAATTTCATTAAAATCTATTTCGGCGCTGTTATTGGAATTTAATCCATTACCTTCATCAATTTTCGTAACATCGCCTGCCTGAAGTCCTCGATCACAAAGGGAACGGTAAATGCAATATTTACATTTTCTTTCATCGTCGGTTAATGGATAATCGCCATTTTCCCGTTTTGCGATTTCTTCGATCATCTCTTTCAAAAAAATTTCTGTTCGTTTATATTGGGTGGTGGAATAATTGAATACCTCAGGTTCATTGGGAAATTCAGGGAACCAGTAGATCATCCGGATATTTTCGAGAGAACAGTCTTTCTTACTTGCTTCCGATAGTACAAAAGGATAAACCAGGCTTTGGATCTTCTTTTCCAGGAAAGAGGCAGAAGCACGGTGCCGGGTTGTTTTCCAATCCAGGATGATTGCGTTCCCACCTTCTTCGAAAACAAGAAGGTCATATTTTGCTATAAGTCGATAATTACAAAAATGAATGATCTGAGGATACTCCACCAATCTCTGGAAATTAATATGCTGATCAATAAATATCAGATAGTTTTTCCACCACCTGGTAAGATCGGGGTTATCCATTGAATGTTCTAAAAAATCTATTGATATTCCGGCAAGATGTTGTTGAACCAGGGTGTGAAATCTCAAACCTAAATATTGAAGCCGTTCAAATTCCTGGATAGGTTCGCTCACCAGTGCTGGCCAGTCCTGCTTAAGCAAGTACTTTAATTCAAATCGGCGTGGGCAATCCACAAAGTCTTGCAGGTTATTTTGGCTAAATCGAAAGTCAATCGGAAGCGGCATGGGTTTCCTCCCAGTACCTGGATAGCTCTTTTAGAGGCGTGGCGGGATAGCATTGACCTCGTTGACCGGTATTCCAAGTGATGATTAATTCTTTTCGCGCACGGGTGATACCTACGAAAAGCAGTCTAAGCCTTTCCGCACAGTAATCCAAACGTGCTTCTCGGGTTGCGGATCCTTCTTCTAAAGATTTTGGGAGCTCTTCACAGGATGAATTCAATATTGATCTTAAATCCGCCAGCGTTTCAGCCTGGAGGTTCAATTGGTCACGAACAAACCAGCGCTCTGCGATATATTGATCCTGCTCCTCATAAGAAGGATAATCATAATTATTGACCGAAAGCAGGTAAACGCGATCCCATTCCAATCCTTTTGCTTTATGAACGGTGGAAACAACCACTTTTCCTTTATATTGTTCGGGATCAAATCCCAGATCTTCTTCAGAAAAACCAATGAGCTTAATCCGGTTGGAAGCGATCGAAATTAATTGATTGGAGTAATCCGAAAAATTCCATTCCGGGTGTAATCTGCTGCTTCGTTCCAAAAAGCTGGCGATTTTATAAGCCGTTGCCAGATCAGAGGGTTTATTAAAAAGAATCATTGAAATTGTTAAGAGGAACTGGTCGATAGGTAAAAGTGAAGCCCTTTGCCAATAACGCAGGTTTTGCTGAAAATCCTCGAGCAAATCAAATACCCAATCCTCGTTTATTCCTTCCTTGATTCTCTCCAGATTATCTTTCCCAGGAGTGGGTGCGAGGAAATTCTCCACATTTTTGAATGTGAGAATTTCTTTTTCTATTTTTAAAAGCAAGTCATTTTTCATATTCTCTTTGGAAGTGTATTCGTAGAATACTTTAAAAAGCTCTGCAAGAGATGTTGATTTTGTCGGATCAGAGAAAAATTGAATGGCCTTGCTGAGGGCTCTGGCGATTTTACGGGTGGAGTGACTGCTCTGTAATAGTTCAATGCAATCGATCTGGGCTGCCTGTAATTTGCTGACCATTTCTGCGCCGCGTTCATTGCGGGGTACGAGCACAGCCACGGTTTTATTGGGATTATCTCTTATCCATTTTTTGATGGATTTTGTGACCAATTCAATTTCATCAGCCGGTTCCAGTTTTTGTAAATATAAATGAATACCTTTCGGATCATCAGATGGGTTGGGTTGGGGGTCACCGGGCGGCGTTGGGAGAATTAATGGAATGGTAAGCGCTTCCTGAATTTCAGTTACAGGGTGGGTTGTTTTTGTCCATGTAATTAGATGATTTGCCAGGCTGATGATACTTTCTGTGGATCGCCCGGAATTCGGTAAATCATGGGCTTCCACTCCCTTTTGATGCATAAATTCTCTCAAATAGCGCGGGCTGGCGGTTGTAAAGGTTTCATAGATGGCTTGATTTGGGTCGCCAACCCTCATCCAGGAACTTCCCTTGTCAGCCAGCAACCGTAATATCTTTTCCTGTAATAAGCTGCTATCCTGAGCCTCATCTTCCAAGATATAAGGCCAGCGATGAGAAAGCCGCTGCAGGAAGTCCTGATCAGCAAGTAACGCTTTTATTGCAAGGCGAATCAGGTCTTCAAAATCAACCGCCCCGCGATAGATCAGTGCGTGCTGATATTCGGAATAGGCATGGTATCCCAGTTCAAGCAATGGGGATGATTTTTGTTTTTTATCGAGAATGGTTCGTATATCCTGCGGAGTCAGTTCCAGGTCTTTGGCCTGGCGAATGAAACTTCCAGCAATATCAGCTAATAACCGTTCCCAGCCCATCTTCACTTTCCCGGATGAATGATTCTCAATGGTCTTATTCTTAAAGGCATCCACAAAATCAGGGTTTGTCTTCAGCCAGTTACCGGTGATTCTTTCAATAATTTCAACAGTCTCACGTTCATCAGCAATTTCAAAGCGGTTTTCCAATCCAACCAATCCCGGACGTTCTTTGACAATATCATGTGCCAGACCGTGCAGGGTTCGCACCCTGTATCCGAAGTTGGGCATCAGTCCAAAATCGCTGATGAATTTAGAGATACGCTGGGAAAAATTATCCACTGATGAATTTACCAGGGTAACGATCAGTACTTCCTGGTCATCCCCAGCCAGGCCTTTGGCGATCAGGTTGGCAGCTAAATAAGAAAGCGTATGAGTTTTTCCACTGCCAGGTACCGCAGAAACGCCCATGCGTCCTTTTTCGAAATTAATGATTTCTTGTTGGCTTGGACGGGCTTTAAACATCAGAATTCCTTTTATGTGTGGCCAAGCGCTTGTAGATCAGTTGAAATGCCTTTAAAAGTTGATTGCGTTGTTCTCTACCCTGATCGTCCATCCCGGCAGTGTAAAGATACAGGTGTTGATTGCAACGCCGCAATAGTCCGCGTACCAATCGAGCCAAAGAATCCTGATTGGCTTTTATTTCATCCGCATCCAGCCACTTCCTGCCTCTTTTCCAGTGACGATTAAGGATGTACGGATGGGTGAGGGGTTGATTAAGCCTCTCCCACCAGCCATTGCTGCCGATATCAAGCCAGAATTGGTAATTCACGGCTCGATTGGTCATCAAGAAAGTGAAAGCAGGGGCGATCAGGACAGCATCTGCGGGATTTTCCTGTACTGTTGTAAAGAACTGGGCACCAATCAATCCCTTTTGGAGTGTATTAATATACTCACGGCTGCAATCGAATTCGTTGAAATTTTGGTTATTAACCATGACCTGGCGGAATTGTTTCAATGAAGCAATCAGTCTGGCAGCAATACCGGCAGATTCAAAATCATCGTGAAAAGCAAATCCAGGTTGGGATAGTAATTCTCCGAAAACTTTGCCAAAAAAACCAAAAAGGGGAAGCGCCTCTTGATTTTTGTATCCCTCGATCCATGTTCTAATCAATTCAAGTTTTTCTCCAATGGAATAGGTAATTCTCTCAGGCAGTTCACCTTTCAATTGGTTAAAGGATTTCAATCCTGAATCCTTATGCCTTTCAGAAAAAAGTGTGCGGGAACAGAGGTCAGCACGTACCAGATCCATTTCGCTTATGGCAACCATCAATGCTTGGCGGATCTCAAATTGGGAAATTGGCAAATCCAAAACAGGGTGGGCTAATTTGGCTAAAGTCAACAAACAGCCCACCACAGGTTCTCTTGCTAAGGTGCGGGATGGTCTGGCAGAATAAGTTTTGATCTGGTATGCCGCTAATTTTGAGGAGAGAGAGAATAACAAAGCATCAGATAGATAGGGTGCCAGGACCACAATTTCGCCGGGTGATTCAGATCTTTCATTGATTAGAAGATTAATAGTTGAACAAACTGCCTCGATCATCTCGGGATAAAAGTGCAAATTTTCGAAATCAAATTCTCGAAGAATTTCGTTTGGTGGGGTTGCCCTTGATGTCATCAAAATATTTGAGCTTAAAGTCTTTTCAAGCAATTCCATTTTGGAAGATGAGGTAAATGGTTGCTTTAATTCAACACAAACATCACAGAAGGTTTGAAGTTCGTTTCCGCTCGATGGATCAGCGCCTAGAAAAGAACGGAACCCGCCATCCGTATCAGAGATGAGAAGCACGGATTGAAGGTCTGGAATCCAGGATTTCACCAGATCATGCGCGATAGGAACATCCTCTTCCAGATTGTCATAAATTAAATGTCTAAATTGACGATTGATAAAATCATGCCCTGTTTTTGAAGTCCAAATCAATTTAATAAATATTTCAATCTGCAATGAATAATCAAGCATATGATGCTCAAGGCAGAATTTTCTAAAAAGCAGAGCGCATTCTTCGGCTTGCTGAAATGCGATCCACTGCCGTTGTTCATCCAGGCATGCATCTTTTAGACGCAAAGCAATTTCTTCCAATGGAAAGCTAACCACAGCCGCTTTATTCATATTATCCAGTATCTGGCTTAATAATCGATTATGGTCAATGTTGACACTATTCAAATAGCCTTTGGCGAATAAGGGTTCGGTGACTTGCCCCAAATAATACTGAGCCGTTTCCAAGGTTAAAAATGTAGCAGGCTGGGTATTAGGTGAAAAACCAGCAGTTTCATAAATCATTGGCCAAAAAAGATCAACCATTCTCCGTGCCATACCACCGATGGTGAGGATAACAGGTTCCCCATTTGCAGGGAAATTAAGACTGTTGAAGTAGCGATAATAAGGAAGAGCTAATGTCTTTTGAGGGGCGAGAATAAGTATTTCTTGAGGGGGAATTTTATTATTTAGTAAATGTTCGAGCCTGGATATGGATGCAGTGGTCTTGCCATATCCAGCCGGACCATTTAGGAAGATGCGGCTATCGATACTCGCATCCCTGATCTTCAATTGCTCTTGAGAAAATTTTAGATCAGTCATGCTCAAATGAGGTTCTTGTTGAAAAATTCGTTTAAAGCAGAAATCCCTGGAATGCCTATTTTTAAATTTGAAAAAGGTGGGATCCGCAATGCCATCAAGATTAAAAAAGAGATTAATGCGATTAATGGTAGGAGGTAATTTGCCTTGACTGCCAGGAAAAAATGCAGAATAACCAGAAAGGCAGCCAAATAGACCAATCGATGAAGTCTTTTCCACGCTTTACCAAGTGATCTTTGAAGGTTAGGCAAAGAAGTGATTGTAAGGAGTATTAATAGAGCAAAAGCAATTAAGCCAATAATAAGAAATATCTGCTTCTGAATAACCAGAATTATTTCACCCCAATCAAAACTGTAGTCCAGGCCAATGAAATTTGCGAAATGCAGCAAGGCGTAATAAGCAGCATACAACCCCAATGTTCTTCTAATTGAAAAAAATGAACTTAATCCGAAAATATTATTTAGCGGAGAGCTGAGAAGAGAAATGAGCAGAATAGTGATAGCCGTTCTTCCTGTTCGAATGGTTATTTCACGAATTGGATTTGCAGTTAATTGATTATTTAAAGCGCCATAGACAAGGAATAAAAAAGGTACCAGACAAAGAACGTGGCAAAGGAATTGAATCCTTGTTATTTGAAATTTCATTAGAAATTGATTGTCAAGTCCATCCCCTGGTAAAGACTTGCGACCTGATCAGCATATCCATTGAACATCAGGGTTTTCCTTCGATTTGTTTCACCGATTCTTAGCTCAGAAGATTGCGACCAGCGGGGATGAGACACATCCGGGTTTACATTGGCATAAAAACCATAAGCTTCCGACCAGAGGCTCATCCAAAATGATGTAGGCTGCTCAGCAACCATTTCAATATGGACAATTGCTTTTATGGATTTAAAGCCATATTTCCAGGGAACCACTATCCGTATAGGACCACCGCTTTGGGGTGGCAGGTCTTTCCCGTATAATCCTGTGCCCAGAATGGTTAGATCATGCATGGCTTCATCCAACCGCAAACCTTCTGTGTAAGGCCAGGGATAAGACCGGTTTACCTGCCCGGGAAACTGTGCAGGATCCAGGAGAGTTACAAAGCGAACATATTTTGCGGCACTTGTGGGCTCAACTTCTTTTAGAAGCTGATTTAATGGGAATCCAAGCCAGGGGATAACCATTGACCATCCCTCCACGCAGCGCAACCGGTAAATTCGTTCTTCAGATAGATATTTTTTCTTAAGGTCATCTATTGTATAGGTTTTTGGATTATTGACTAATCCATCCACCTTTAGACTCCATAGTTCTGTTTTAAATCCTTGAGCCAAACTGCTGGGGCTGGTTTTATCCTCGGCAAATTCGTAATAATTGTTATAACCGGTGATATCCTGGAATGAATTTGCAGGATTGTTTAATTCATCTTTTAAAGGATTTATTAAATCAGCAGATGGTGGTATTGATGTAACAGAAGGACTATTGCATGAAGCAGCAACCATAGACCCTGCTGCAATAATTCCCAGGTTTTTGATAAATTTCCTTCGCGAAAGATAGACCTCTTCCGGGGTGATTTGTGAAGAAGGAATTTTCTTAATTTTCATGGCTTATTCCTTTTAATATCTTATTGAATATTCCAGAATGCCATTTCATCCAGTTTGATGGTGAAACCGGGGGTCTGGCGTGAATCGATAAATAATCCAAAATGTGCTTTATTACTTAATGAGGAGTCCGTCAATTCCTTGATCATTTTTCCATTTGCATACAACCTGATCAACCCACCTTTTACCCATATACCGAAAGTGTTGGTTTGATTGGAACCTGCCTGGATAGCTTCTGGTTTTTCCCAATTAAAAAGATTAGCGGCTCCATTGGAATCCCAGCGCATCAAATTGAAATATCCTTCGCAGGTGACGGTGAAATAATAGCCAAAACCATCAAAATAGGTGGGTGCTCTAAAAATTAAACCATATTGATCATCACCACTGCAAACCTCGGTGACGAATTTTCCTTCGAGATAAAAATCCTGTATCGTTTGATAATTCAGCCACCAGTTTTTACCGCCATAAGGCACTGAACGCGTCATTATTAACGCGCCATTCTCAACTTTTATGGTCACATTGGGAGTGTCGGTATTGGGACTATTTAGACTCCAGCCTCCGCCATTATTAAGCTGATCTCTCCAGGCAGGCATGCCAAGGCTATCCTGGAAGTTTTCTTGAGTTGGCGTAGGGGTTACCGTAGGTTGGATTGGATTGGGTGTATTCCCTGGAGGATTGGCGATGGCTGTTGCGGTCATCATGAAATTCTGGATGACCGTTGCCGTTTTTGCGATGGCTACTTTTGTGGCGACGTCTGCTTCAAAATCAGGTTGATTTGGATTTGGAATATTGCAGGCAGTTATTGTGAGAAAAAGTAAAAGAAAAATGCTAACGAAAAATTTTCGCATGATCATTCCTCCAAATATAAAATGTTATGATTATTATATGAGTAAAATAGCTCTTACATTCATTTTATGATAAACCCAAAACCACAAAAAAATGCTTTCAAATATATTATTTTTTATAAACCGGATGGGGTGATCAGTCAGTTCAGTGAACATGAAGGATATCAAACTTTAAGTGAATTTATCCCAATTAAAGATGTGTACCCGGCCGGTCGATTGGATACAGATAGTGAGGGGCTGCTTTTGCTCACGAATGATGGCGGTTTAAGCCACCACCTCACTGATCCCAAACGTCATTGCGCCAAAGTATATTATGTTCAAGTGGAAGGCATTTTTACGAGTGAAGCTGCATATTTATTGGAAAAAGGCGTCCTGGTAAAGGGGTATCAGACCTTACCCTGCAGGGCAGAAAAGATCGATGATCCGGTCCTGCCAACCCGCCGAAAAGAAATTACACCGCATGCGGTCACTTCCTGGCTGAGGATCACTCTTTTCGAAGGTAAAAAAAGGCAAATTCGCCATATGACAGCTGCTTTAGGGTTTCCCACATTGCGCCTGGTCCGGGTGGCGATTGGACCATTGAACTTAAATGGTCTTGAGCCAGGAAAATGGAGAAAATTAACCAACCCGGAAATAAAATTACTAAAAACAACCATTCATTATCCTCCTGCACTATAATCTGAGAGAAATGTCAGTCGATATTGAATCAAAACGTCTTATGGCTGTCGATCCGGGGTCGAAACACATTGGTGTTGCCCTCAGTGACCTAAGCAGCACAATTGCCAGGCCTTTTTGTATCATCCAGCATACTTCCCGCGAAAATGATGCTAAAAATATTATAGAAGTTGCCCTGCAAAACAAAGTCGTTAGAATAATCATGGGATTATCGATGAATGAGGATGGAAATCCATCTCCGTCAGGGAGAAGTGCTAAACGCCTGGCTGAAGAAATTACAAAGCAAAGTGCCATTTCGATCGATTATTGGGATGAGGATTTCACAACCAATCTGGCTCAGGATGTCTTCCTTCAAGCAGGCAGTTCAAAAAAACGAAGGAAAGGCCATCAGGATGATCTGGCTGCGGCAATTCTTTTACAGTCATACATTGAAAATAAAAAATTTAATGTGCAACAAAATTAAATGAAATATAAACTAATTCTTTCCTTTACTCTTTTCTTAGTGGCAATTTTCTTTATCACGACAATAATTTTTGCCATTAATTATTTTCCTCAACAGGCCAAGATCCTCTTTGGTTCTGCTGATCCACAGCTGGATTTCTCCCAAAAATTGATCTATTCCGTGCGGTTACTGGCTTCTCAAAACCAATTATTGGAAGGTGGAAATCAGACTGGGAAACCTGTTGAAATACTGATAAATTCGGGAGAAACGGCTGACCAGATTTCTAAGAAGTTATTTGAAGAAAGAATCATCCTTAATGCCAATGCCTTTGCTTTGTATTTGAAGTACTCGGGTTTGGATGTGCATATTCGGGCAGGCAAGTATGAGCTCGATCCGGGTAAGAATTCAATTGAAATTTCAAAGATAATTTGCGATCTTGACCCTGATACTGTCAAATTTATCATTCTTCCAGGGTTGCGAGTGGAAGAAATCGCCGCGTTGCTACCGACCTCCGGATTGAATATTGACCCGGAAGAATTTCTCCATTTAGTAAAAAATCCCCCATTCCAATTTTTACGAGAAGAAATGGCGGGAGTGAATAGTCTTGAGGGTTTTCTATTTCCGAATGATTACTATTTTGCCAGAAAAACGAACGTTAATGAATTTGTACAGACGCTGGTGGATCATTTTTTTGACAACATTACTCCAGCCATTATTGAAGGGATAAAAGCAAAAGGTCTTTCCCTTAACCAGGGTGTGGTTTTAGCATCAATAATTCAAAGGGAAAAAATAGTTCAGGAAGATAGCCCCATAATCGCTTCTGTTTTCTATAACCGTCTTACCAGCGGGATGATGTTGAATAGCGATGCGACGATTCAATATGCCGTTGGAGACCAACTGGTTGGGTGGTGGAAGAATCCGCTTGTAACGCAAGATTTTCAGATTCCATCCGGATACAACACTTATATAAATTTCGGATTACCGCCTGCTGCCATATGCAATCCTGATCTGGATTCATTGAATGCCGCCGCGTTCCCTGCAAAGACAGATTTTTACTTTTTTCAGGCAAAATGTGACCATAGCGGCAAACATAATTTTTATGTGACTTTTGAAGAACAAAAAGACAATTTATGTAATTAATTAGGAGAAAAATGCAGGTTTTAGGAATAGATTTTGGCGGAACAGGTATTAAGGGTGCAATTGTTGATATCCAGAAAGGTGAATTGGTTTCCGGGCGGTTGCGCCTGCCTACACCCGAGAGATCAAAACCACAGGATGTGGGGGATGTGATCAAAGAAATAGCTGCCTCTTTCAAATGGAAAGACAGGATCGGTTTGGGTTTTCCTGCAATTATTAAAGATAATGTTGCCTATAACGCAGCCAACATCAGTAAAAAATGGATCGGATTGGATGTGAAATCTATGCTGCAGGAAAGAACTGGTTGTGAGGTGTATGTGGTGAATGATGCTGATGCAGCCGGTATTGCTGAGATATCTTTTGGAGCAGGACGGGAATTTCAGCATGGGATTGTGTTAATGCTTACCCTCGGAACTGGCATCGGTTCTGCAATTTTCGTAAATGGCCAATTGTTGCCCAATACCGAATTTGGACATATTCAAATTCGCGGGAAAGATGCTGAACACCGGGCATCAGATGTCATCAGGCAGAAAAAGCAGCTATCCTGGAAAGCCTGGTCTAAACGTTTTCAGGAGGTTCTCGATCATATGGAGATGTTAATTAATCCTGATGTGATCATTATTGGAGGGGGTGTCAGTAAATACTATGAAAAATATTTTGGTTATTTAAAGACGAATGCTCAATTATTACCTGCCCATTTTTTTAACCAGGCAGGAATTATTGGAGCTGCGATTTTCGCAAGTCAGTAAAAATGAAAAGATAGAAATTAAAGAGCCTGCAATTTACTTTGCAGGCTCTTTGCAAATCAAATTCCAATTTTATTTTATGTCCTTGCCGGGTCCCTTGGAAAAGAATGATTCATTTTCTTCGATCGCACCGGTAAGATCTACAATTTCTCCAGTTTTCAAAATCCGGGTGGCAGCCAGCCGAATATCCTCTCCATTTTTATTTTTACTATCATGAGCTTCGGTGAAGCCAGCAGTGCCGGCAGATTTGGAAAGGCATTCACCGCCTTTTGCCTGAAAAGCAGAAGGCACTAGTTCTTTTTCAAAAATTGCTGAATGCGGGCATTCAGTTTCGCAGGCGCCGCAATCGATGCAATCATCCGGGTTTATGTAGTAAGTTGGGTATTGTTCTTGTGGTGATCCAGGTCGGATGCAATCGACCGGACAGACATCCACGCAACGGGAATCTCGCAAGCATAAGCTGGTGATGACTCGTGGCATTTTGTTCTCCCGGAAGCAGGCTAATGAAGTTTTCCGTTCAAGAACCTGTTTTCCACTTCATCCCAATTGACCAGGTTCCAGAAGTTTGATACAAATTCATCGCGGCGATTCTGAAATTTCAGATAATAGGCATGCTCCCAGACATCAATGGTCAGGAGTGGATAAAGACCCTCACTGACCGGAGAATCCTGGTTGGGAGTTGCGTGGATTAGGAGAGAGCCATCGGTTTTTTTACTTAACCATGCCCAACCGCTGCCAAATTGGTTCATTGCAGTGGTTGCCATTTTCGCTTTAAATGTTTCAAAATCTCCATACGCGGAGTTTATTGCATCGCCAACTTTTCCGCCCGGTTTCTTTCCGGGGTTAACCTGTAACTGGGACCACCATAAATTGTGATGATAATATCCGCCGCCATGATTTTTCACTGCGGTGCGGATTTCTTCCGGGAGTTGAGAAAGGTTGCGGAGAATCTCCTCAATTTTTTGTGAGTAAAATTGCGGAAATTTCTCCAAGGCTGCGTTTAATTTATTGGTATAAGTGGCATGATGCTTATCGTGATGGATCTCAACTGTCTTGGCATCCATGTAAGGTTCAAGGGCCGCGTAATCATAAGGTAGCTTGGGTAATTCAAAAGTCATTATTCACCTCCAGGAATCTTGATATATTCTTGCAGAAATTGGATTCGACAATTAAGATTGTATCTATCCTGATTCTCTTTGTCAAACCCGATGAAAATATATCCTCAAAAACGTTTTTATTTTTCACCCGTTCTCGCTATTTTTCTTGCGATCCTGGCAGTATCAACTGCTTCATTGCTTATTCGGTTTGCTCAAAGAGAGCTTCCTTCGCTTGTTATTGCTGCTTATCGGCTTTCATTGGCATCGATTATCACAGCGATAATCGCACTTCCAAGATACCATAAAGAAATCAAATCATTAAATAGAAATCAATTTCTCTTGATTATTCTTTCTGGGATTTTCCTGGCCATTCATTTTGCTGCCTGGATCACTTCACTTGAACTTACAACTGTGACCAGTTCTGTTGTATTGGTCACAACCACTCCCATATGGGTATCCTTGCTATCTCCCCTGATCCTTAAGGAAAAAATTAATTGGAGCGTTGGGATTTATTTGGGAATTGCCCTATTGGGTAGCATGATTGTAACGTTCAGTAAATCCTGTGCGTTTACCAATGGATTGCCAATGTGCAACTTTTCTGCAACCCTGGAGGGAGAGGGTAGTTTATTAGGAAATGCTCTGGCATTGCTGGGCGCTCTTATGGCGGCAGGCTATGTCATATCCGGGCGTAATTTGCGAAAAACAATAAACCTCTGGCCATACACTTTATTGGTTTATTCCGTTTCATCAGTAGTCCTGCTGGTGATGTGTTTATTATTTCGCTATCCTTTGGTTGGCTTTTCAATTCAGAGTTTAATTTGGTTGATTTTATTAGCGATTATCCCCCAGATATTCGGCCATACAACCTTAAATTGGGCTTTGGGGTTTGTTCCGGCAGCATTTGTTTCGATTACACTGCTTGGAGAGCCAGTCGGTTCAAGCATCCTGGCCTGGATTTTCCTAAAAGAATCCCCTACATTTATCGAAATGGCAGGTGGATCGCTAATCCTTATTGGAATAATCCTTTCTTCAAGGTTAATGAACCGGACAAAAATAAGTGTCTCAGAAGGAAAGTAATTTTATATACTGTTTGGCATACAGGAGGGCGGAATTATTCCAGGAAAAATCTGAATTCATTGCTTGAATCTGCATTTTTTCCCATTTACCTGACTTATTCTGAAAAACATTTATTGCTTTTTTTATCGCCTTGGCCAAGGCGAGAGAAGTCGGGTCGTTAAAAAGAAAGCCGTTTATTCCGTCCTGGATTGAGTCTTTTAAGCCACCAGTGGCTCTGGCTACTGGGATACAGCCATAGCGCATGGCGATCATTTGGGTGGTCCCGCAGGGCTCATAGCGGGAAGGGATCAGGATCATATCTGCCCCGCTATATAGTTTTCTTGCTAATTCTTCATCATAGCGAGTCAATGCTCTCACTCTTTCAGGAAATTTGTCTTCCAGGTTTTTACAGGCTTTTTCAATGTCTTTATTGCCAGTACCCAGAATAATTAATTGCAGGGGAATAGCTGAAAAAGAATTAAACCCATCAATGAGTAAATCGATGCCTTTCTGAATATCCAGTCGACTGATCATTATTACCAGCGGTATACGTGTGTCCTGGGAAGATAGTCCGAGTTGTTTTTGAAGTAACTTCTTATTCTTTGATCGATGTGAGATGCGTTTTGCGGAATAATTATTTTCAATTTTTTGATCATGAAGCGGGTTCCATTTTTGATAATCAATCCCATTTAGAATACCAAAGACGGATTTACTGCGTTTTTTGAATAGTTTTTCAAGTCCATATCCGAATTGATGAGTTTTAATTTCCTTCGAATAAGCAGGGGAAACAGTTACGATTTCATCTGAAAGTGAAAGTCCCATTGGGAGAGGTTGGGTTTCTGCCCAAGCTGGTAAGGTCGCATCTTTAATTGGATCAAGCTGAAAGGATTTTAAAGTGTTTTCACTCCCGGCACCCATAAATGCCAGATTGTGAATAGTGAGCAGTGATTTAATATTTGCGTAAAAAAGATCTTTCTTTTTCAGCTGATTCATTTTAAGTACCGAGAATGCGGTATGCCAATCATTGGCATGAACTATGTCTGCTTTCCAACCAATATATTTCATTAATTCAAGACAGGCAATTGAAAAAAAGGCATATTTACGGCAATTAATATAAGATTTCTCTGAATAGACACTTGATTTCTTATCTGCCCGCCGGTTTCTGCCAATCAGATAAACTGGTAATCCTTCAAACTGAGTGACATATACCTTCACAATCACCGGTTTTCTTTTTTCAAGAATTGTGTATTTTGTCAGAAAACGAACTCCCCATTTTTTTGCAGAAATCCTCCCATGAAAGGGTATGGCTAGCCGAACATCAATTTCATGGTTTTGGATTTGCAAGGGAGAAAGATTGCGCAAAGCCAGGGGCAAAGAACCCGCATAATCTCCCAATCCACCAACTTTAATGAAAGGATCAGCTTCTGCGGCAATAAATAGGATGTTTAAGGAACGCGCTGAAAAGTGGGACATACACTTATTTGTTTTTTGCTTCAACCATTTCAATATAATCCTGAGTGATAATTTTTCTGGTAGAAAGCCCCAGTAGTTTCAATAAACCAACGATCTTTTCTGCTTTTTCCTCGGCATCTTTTTGACTCCAGGTGCGGGCTTTGATTTCAAGGAAGATCCCAAGATCTGGTTTTTCTATTCGATCAATATTTATAAAAAATTCTTCTTCCTTATATGAGATAAGAAAGCGAAGCCGGTTTTTTTCAATTTCAATTTCTTTGGAGGGTTTAAAGTATTCTTTATAGAAACGCAGGCTTTGATTGGCAGGGGCAATATAGCGACTCTTCGAAAGTACGATATCTTCTGGATAATGATCTTCACGGGAGGGTTGAATTAGAGTGAGCCGGGAGCGCACATTCGAAATTTCCCCACTTTCTTCGATAAAATGGTCCTCGCGATAACGTAACAGGTCTGGTTCAACCTTAAATCTGAAATAGGTGTCGAACTCGTGATAGTGCCTCTGGCGAAGAATGAGGATTTGCGGATCGGATAATTTATTCAATACAGCATCTGAATTATCGATGATGACCTTAGCCTGCACTTCATAACTTTCTTCCTGGCTGGCACCCCCAATAGCAATTAATTTGGAAAGGACGGAATTTTCCCGTTTAATTAGGAATTGATCAATCTTTTGGGAATATTCCTGGCTTTTGATCATCATTTCGTTTTCATTAATACCGTCGATTTGGCGATTCCGCATAAGCCATTTACCATTTACCATCACATCGGTGACATCGGTTGATTTTGCTGCATATACAATTTGAGCATAAGGAGCAAATTCTGAATGGTTAAACCTTGGGCTATTATGAATTGTGTGATTATTAATCAGGATCATGTCGGCACGCTTGCCAATTTCTATCGAACCTGTAATATCTCCTAAATGGATTGCCTGCGCGCCAATGCGCGTAGCCATCTCAAGTGTTTTTTGTGCGGGAACGGCAGTTGGATCGCCGCTGCTCCCTTTTGCCAGAAACGATGCCAGGCGGATTTCTTCAAAGAAATCCAGATCATTATTGGAAGCAGCGCCATCGGTTCCGATTCCGACATTTAATCCAATTTCAAGCATTTTCCTAACCGGAGCTATTCCAGATGCTAATTTTAAATTGGAGGATGGATTATGTGAGACACCCACATTGGAATGTTTCAAAGTCCGCATTTCGCCTTCATCGATATGAACACAATGGGCGGCGAAAGCCTTGGCTTCAAATATTCCTTGTTTTTTCAGAAAAGGAACAACAGGCATTCCCGTTTCTTTGCGCATATTCTCAACTTCATCTGCTGTTTCTGAAATATGGATATGCAGGGGTACATCATATTCAAGGGCGACTTCAGTGCATGCATGCAAAATTTCCGGAGGGCACGTGTAGGCAGCATGCGGTGCGATGGCAGGCACAATCAATGGATGGTTCTTCCATTTCTTTATCAATTTGCGAGTTGCTTCAATCGATTCTTCATAAGAATGGGCATCAGGGGTTGGATACTTGAGCACAGTTTGACCACAGACTGCTCGAAGACCAAATTCTGCAGCCACTTCAGCTACGGTATCTTCGAAAAAGTACATATCTGCAAAACAAGTGACTCCGGTGCGGATCAATTCCGTACAGGCGATTTGAGTTCCAAGACGGACAAATTCACGCGTGACAAATTCGTGTTCCACTGGCCAGACATAACCCTGCAGCCATACATCCAGGCGCAAATCATCAGCCAATCCGCGCAGCATGTTCATAGGGAGGTGAGTATGAATATTAACCAGCCCGGGCATCAGGATATTGCCATTGCAATTGATGATTGCTTGTGAAGTGTATGTTTTTAGGATTTCACTGGTTAACCCAACTGCAGCAATTGAATCTCCTTCAACAACCACAGCCCCATCATGAAAATGTTGTAAAGAAGGGTTCATGGTTAGAACTAATGCGTTGGTAAAAATAGTATCAGCTTTTTTCATGAGGAGTCCTTTAAGATAAATTTCGTCTTAGAAAATCGAAAAAAATGTTAAACGCCCATTTAGAGACTAAGGAATCATGACCTGAAAAATTTTTTGTCTCTTTTATTATCTCCTTATTGGAGATGATCATCGCCATTTGAAGAGTTTTTCGGTCTTCATTTATCTCCATGTTAATTTCCGCGGAATAATCACTGGAAATATTGTACATCGTCTGGATTTCATTTTCCAGGAAAATTGAATCAGTTGTTTTAATGATCACCTGGTCAAAAACACCTGTTTGGGAAATTTCTGTAATTAATTCTTCAGAGCAATTATTAATAAATAGGATAAGACACTTTTTTGTTTTTTCTTTTATAGAGCGGACTTTTTCTGATAATTTTTGATCACCCTGACCAAATATATTATTACCCAGACGCTTTCCCAGTTCATTCAGGATTGGCAGAATCAGTTTATTGGCAGTCTCTTCATCTGCAGCTTTGGCTGTAATTCGAATATCCACTTGTCCAGGATAAGCAGTTAAACCCACTGTGGGATTATCCATTTTTTCCAGATCTTCGATCAATTCATCAACTTTTGATTCCCCTAAACCTATGGTATGAATGATTTGTGAAAGTATGGTTTGGTGTATTGGATACTTAGAAAAGATGAGTGAAAGCACCGAATATTCAAAGAGATATTTTAATTCAGCTGGAACACCGGGTAAACAAATTAATAAGTTTTGGTTTTTCGCCACATAGAAAGCGGGCGCGGTCCCTACTGGATTTTCAATCACGTAGGCGTTTTTGGGAATGTATGCCTGTCTGCGATTATTCTTTGTGGGAGTTCTACCTGAACGCTCAAATCTTTTTTTTATTTTTTCCCACAAAATCTGCTTGAAAACAAGATTTTCATTAAAAACATCTGCAACTGCTTGTCGGGTGGGATCATCTATAGTTGGGCCAAGTCCACCAGAGGTTATTACGATTTCTGTTCTTGCCAATGATTCTAATATTGCCTGAGTAATCCTTTTTTGATTATCTCCGATGATTGCAGTACGAAATAATTCAATTCCTGCTTTATTTAGTTCGCGTGCAAGGAATTGTGTGTTTGTATCCTGGGTTTCTCCAAGCAAAAGCTCTGTCCCAATGGCAATTATTTCTGCAGATGTCATCAGTTTTTAAATTCCATCTGAGCGATTATATCCTTACGGTAAAATAATTAGAAGGAATGTTTTATTGGTAAAGTATAGCAAAAGAACGAGATGGGATCGGTAAAATGACCCGAAAGAAAATTCAAATATTCTATGCATCCATCGGTTCCGGGCATCTGGTTGCTGCCCGTTCGATATTTCGCGCGATAGAAAAAGCGTCTCCAGATGTTGAGATTGAATTACAGGATATTTTTACACAGTCAAAGAATAATATTTTTATTCAAGAAGTCATGGCTTTCATGCCCAGTTTTGTTTTCCCAGCACTTTATACAAAGATCTGGAAAAGTGGTTCATTAAAATGGCTTTATGAAATCTCCTGTTCATTTGGACCGACAAAAAGAAAGATCCTGAAAAATATTCAATCATTTTCTCCTGATCTAATTATCTGTACTCATACTTATCCAGGTACTGTGATCAGCAATTGGAAAAAAGATCGTTCTGTTCCTCTATTGATAGCTGTGGCAACCGATCAATTCATCCATCCATATTGGTCTATAAAAAATATTAATGCATTTATTGCCCCAAATAATCAGATGAAAGCAGAGTTGATCAAAAGAGGTTTAGAAAAAGAAAAGATTTTTCCATTTGGAATTCCCGTATCGCCGGAATTGAACACATCAACAAAAAAAGTTCTTTCTGATAAAAGGATCAGGGTTATTGTTTTAGCAGGCAGTTACAGAGTAGCTCCTTATTTAATCATCCATAAAAGAGTGAAGGACTTGTTCGATTATCTGGAAATTCATCATTCGGAGAAGATCCTGTGGCAATTTGTCTTTGGTGCAGCTAAAGATTTATCTTCTGAGGCGAAACGCAAGTTTTCCAATCGGAAGGATGTTGAGGTTTTCGATTTCCCTGAAAATATTCAGGACATGCTGGCAAATTCAGATTTTGTATTCACAAAACCGGGCGGTTTGACGGTGGCTGAGGCACTGGCTTTGAAGAAGCCAGTCATCCTTCTATCTGCAGGCGCAGGGCAGGAACGCGAGAATTCCAATTATGTGATCAATTCAGGATTAGGCATGTTATTGAATGAGAAGAAATACCTTTTAAGTTATACAGAAGAACTCATGAATAATCCGAGATCTGTCCAAAAACGTTTCATCCAACCATCGATCTCATTGATTAACTCGGCCAAAAATGTGGCTGATTTGGCTTTACGATTAATGGATGAAAGCAAAATTACATTCAATGAAAAATAAGGAATTAGGTGAATGGGGGGAGGCGAAGGCCAGGCATTATCTGCAAGAAAAAGGAATAATAATTCTTGGAACCAATAAACGCACTAATTATGGAGAATTGGATATTATTGGGAAGGATGCTGATCAAGTGGTCTTTTTTGAAGTAAAAACGCGCCGGAGCAATTCCTTTGGTTTTGGGGAGGAATCCGTTTCCTCGGCAAAGCAGGAACATCTGACAAATTCGGCAGAGGATTATATTCAAAATCATCCCGAAGTCGGGGAGGATTGGCGAATTGATGTTGTAGTTATTGATGGAAGCCCCACTTCCCCTAAAGTTGAAATTCGATGGTTTAAAAATGCAATATCCGGTATCTAATCCTTTGATTGTTATTGTAGGTCCTACTGCGGTAGGTAAGAGCAAAATTGCAATTGATGTGGCAAAACAGCTAGACGCGGAAATTATATCGGCTGATTCCCGTTTGTTTTATCGTGGAATGGATATCGGCACTGCCAAACCGAGTTTAGAGGATAGAAGTCAAATTCCACATTATTTGATTGATATTTCTGAACCAGATGAGATCATCACCTTGCAAATATTTCAGGAAAAAGCATTGGAAAGCATCAATCAGATTTTGAGTAGAAACAAACTTCCCATATTAGTGGGTGGAACAGGTCAATACATTCATGCAATAACTGAAGGGTGGACAATTCCTCCTCAAAAGCCAAGTGAAAATTTGCGCATTATTCTAAATGAATGGGTTAATGAAATTGGTTTCGAAGAGATCCATCAGAAATTGGTCTTACTCGATGCGGATGCGGCAAAAAAGATTGATCCACGGAATGTACGCCGAACAATCCGTGCACTGGAAGTGATTTTTGGCACCGGTAAACTTTTTTCCAAACAACGGAAAAAAGAAGGAATGAATTATCATCTTAAAATGATCGGTATATCAATGCCTCGCGAATTATTGTATAACCGTATTGATGAAAGAATAGATCAAATGATTTCTGGAGGCTTCATTGAAGAAGTGAAAAATTTGCTTTCCAAAGGATACTTATCTGACCTTCCCTCGATGTCTGCAATTGGGTATCACGAGATAGCGGATTACCTGCAGAACAGAATTACTTTCGAAGATGCAATTATTTTAATCAAAAAAAGGACGCGCCAATTTGTTCGTCGACAGGCGAATTGGTTTAAACCCCAAGACCCGCAAATTCATTGGTTTACAATATCAGACCAAATTGTGACGGAAATCATAGAATTTATTCAATCTGCAGAAAATTGGATGACGGAATAAGTTTAAAGTAAAAAAAATGAATCGAAAACCATGGACAATACATTACGATGCACATGTACCATCTTCACTGACTTATCCTCAAATTACTATTATTGATCTGTTTAATGAATCTGTCCAGAAATTTCCTGATAATATCTGTTTAATTTATGAGGATTACCAATTCTTATATTCTGAAGTTGACATTCTCTCGGATCATCTGGCAGTTGGATTAATTCAGCTCGGAGTAAGACCAGGTGAAAGAGTGGCTATCGCATTACCGAATATCCCCCAATTCATTATTGCCTATTTAGGGATTCTAAAGGTTGGAGCGATCGTTGTTGCCATTAATCCAAATTACCGACCTCGCGAAATAGTTGAAATGATCAATTCAAGTCAAGCGGAGAGGATATTTTACTTGGGTAAAAATGAAAGTGAGATCATTGAGGTCAAAAAAGAATCTTGCTTGAAAATAATTATTAAATGTCAAATGGGGGATTTGAAGTGGTTAAAAGAAACCCAATCTCTAAAAAATAAATTTGAAAAACCGGAAAATGAAGATCAATTTGTATTTTCCGACTTTTTCAAAACAGAAATTGACAAGAAAACCTTTCCCCTCATTTCACCTGAAGATCCTGCTATTTTTCAATTTACTGGTGGGACGACAGGTACTCCGAAAGCAGTTATCGGACGGCATCGCAATCTGGTTGCTAATACCAGGCAATTTATCACCTGGTGTGACCTTAAACCAGGGGAGGAAACAGTACTGGCAGTCATACCGCTTTATCATGTCTATGGTATGGTATTAGCTTTATGCATGGGAATCGCACTTGGGGCAAAAATAATCCTGATCTCCAACCCAAAGGAAATTGAAAAGATCCTTGGTTCCATCGAAAAATATCAAGTTACTTTCTTCCCGGGAGTGCCATCCTTATACTATGCGATAAACCAAAATCCCGAATTTCTTTTAAAACAGTATGACTTACATTCCGTTAAAGCATGCATTTCTGGTTCGGCCCCTTTACATCCGGAAATTAAAAAAACTTTTAAATTTGTTACTGGCGGTAAATTAATGGAAGGGTATGGATTATCTGAGGCGCCAACAGCAACGCATTGTAACCCTTTGTATGGTGAAAATCGAACTGGCTCGATTGGACTGCCGCTTCCGGATATGGAATGCCTGGTTGTGGATATTGCAGATAATGGAAAAGAAGTGGGGATAAATGAAATTGGTGAATTAATCATTAAAGGTCCGCAAGTGATGAAGGGTTATCATCAGGACTCTCTTGAGACATCCCTGGTTTTAAAAAATGGTTGGCTTCACACGGGTGATATTGTCCGTATGGATGAAGATGGATATTTTTATGTGGTCGATCGAAAAAAATCATTGATCAAAGTTGGCGGTTTCCAGGTTTGGCCTAGTGAGATTGAAAAAGTTCTTAGTTCACATCCTGCAGTCAAAGAAGCAGGGGTTGGCGGGATTCCAGACAGAGAGCATGGGGAGAAAATTATTACCTGGGTAGTGTTGAAACCAGGAGAAAAAATGGATGCAAAAGATCTTAAAGATTGGTGCCGGGATAATCTTTCAGCATTTAAAATCCCATCTGAAATAAATTTTGTGGAAGAAATACCAAAGACCTCGGTTGGGAAAATATTAAGGCGCGAACTTATTCGCCGATATTTAGAAAACCAGAAATAAAAAGAGCCTTTTATGGCTCTTTTTGATATTTATTTAGTAGCAAGTCTGGGAATCCCATGATTCTTAGGCTTGGGGAGTGGGAAGATGGCTTCAAACTCCTCACGGGACATGGTCTCCGTTTCAAGCAATTTGGTAGCGACTTCATCCAATTTCGCACGATATTTGATCAATATCTTTCTTGCGCTAATATAGGCATCATTCACCAATTTTTGAACTTCCTGGTCAATTTTTTCGGCAATAACTTCTGAGTAATCGCGCTGTTCACCAATTTCTCTACCCAGGAAGACTAATTCATCTTTCTTTCCATAGACCATTGGCCCCAGATCCATACTCATACCCAGGCGCGTGATCATTTTACGTGCCAGCTGAGTGACATTTTCGATATCATTTGCGGCACCTGAGGTGATATCGTTGAATACGATCTCCTCTGAAGCGCGTCCACCTAAAAGACCAATTAACTGTGCGATCATTTTTTTCTTGGACATCAAGGTAAAGTCTTCTTCTGGCAGGGCAATGGTATACCCGGCTGCCATGCCGCGGGAGATGATCGAGATTTTATGAACCAAGTCTGCTTCAGGTAATGAGGCGATCACAATTGCATGTCCAGCTTCATGATAGGCGATGATACGTTTCTCATCAGGATTGATCAAACGGCTCTTCCTTTCCGGACCAGCAATTACACGTTCCACGGCCTCTTCAAATTCAGATCTTGAGATCAATTTTTTATTGCGTCGAGCAGCTAATATGGCAGCTTCATTTACCAGATTTTCAATATCCGCTCCAACAAAACCGGGTGTTGCGCGTGCTAATATCGCAAGGTCAACGTCTTTATCCAATGGTTTGCCCTTGACATGTACTTTCAAGATCGCTTCGCGGCCTCGAACATCCGGACGGTCTAGAACAACGCGGCGGTCGAAACGACCCGGTCTTAGTAATGCAGGGTCAAGGATATCTGGACGGTTGGTAGCGGCCATGATAATCACATGGGTATCCGTGTCAAAACCATCCATTTCCACAAGCATCTGGTTCAGGGTTTGTTCGCGCTCATCATGGCTTCCGCCTAGACCTGCGCCGCGGTGGCGTCCTACTGCGTCAATCTCATCAATAAAGACGATGCAGGGAGAATTCTTCTTCGCCTGTTCAAAAAGGTCGCGTACCCGGCTGGCACCAACGCCAACAAACATTTCAACAAATTCTGAACCGGAAATGGAAAAGAAAGGAACGCCAGCCTCACCTGAGACTGCTTTTGCAAGCAGCGTTTTACCACCACCAGGAGGACCCACCAAAAGAACACCTTTAGGAATCCTGGCTCCCAGGGCGACAAACTTTTGGGGTGTTTTAAGAAATTCCACTACCTCTGCCAATTCTTCTTTGGCTTCATCCACACCAGCGACATCCGCGAACGTGACTTTAGGTTGATCCCCATGGAACATACGGGCACGGGATTTTCCAAATGACATTGCAGCATTATTGCTGCCCTGCGCCTGTCGGAAGATCATAAAGAATGCTGCTCCCACAATAATAAAGGGTAGGATATAACCCAGGAAGGTAAGCAAGTTCACCCAGGGACTGGGTTTTTGTACTTCAATAGTCAACTTCGCAGCATCAAGGTCTTCGGCGGTTACTCCGTAATGAAGTAATTGCTCAACAAGTGTTGACCCATTTTCCTTGGTGGAGGTTCTCTCACCGCCACTATTTTTCAATGTAATGGTTAAAGCGTTCTCATCCTCAACGATTTTTGCCACGTTCCCTTGTTTTATCTGGCTGGCTAATTCGTTGATGGTGAATACACCTTGCGGTACATCCCGATTAATGTTGAAAAAAATCATCGCTACAATCGCGATTAAGATCAAAAGGTAAACAAAATTAGATTGACTGCTAGATTTCACTCATTCCTCCGAATGAAAAAACAATATTCTATTTAATTAACTACGAAATTATACCAATCAAACCCCTTTTTTTTGGTCTTTTACCAGATTTCAGAGATTATTAAGAATATTCTAATAAATCTGTTCCAAAAATAATTTATTAAAATTTTCCGTGCGAAAAAATATTAATTTGAGACGCGGGTGACATATTCTCCTGTCCGTGTATCCACGCGGATAACGTCACCTGAATTTACAAACATGGGTACATTTAATTTATAGCCGGTCTCTGTCACAACCCGCTTGATGACCCCTGTGGCTGTGTCACCTTTAATAGCGTTTTCTGCCTGCGTGATCTTCAAGTCCACGGCTGTTGGTAGTTCAGCATCAATCGGTTTATCCTGGTAGTAAGTCAGTTTTACTTCAACCCCTTCTTTTAGAAAACCAGCTGCTTCGCCTAATACTTCACGATCAATCGTAGGTTGTTCAAAGGATTCCATATCCATAAAATGCAGCAAATGTTCATCGCCATAAAGAAATTCAACATTACGAAAATCAAGGCGGACATCCGGAACACGTTCGCCTGAACTGAATGTTTTTTCAATCGTTGCTCCGGTAATTAAATTGCGGGCTTTGATGCGTATGGAGGCATTCCCCCGTCCGGTTTTATTGTGGTGGTAGTCCAGGACTTTTAATAGATCACCGTTGAATTCAAAGGTGATTCCTTTTCTTAAATCATTTACATCGATCATACCTTTTCCTCATTTCTAAAATTGCAACGTTCTATTATATTACCGCGTCGTACTATTCGGCAAGGTAAAAAAACAGCCGGAAATTTCCATCCGGCTGTTGTAGATGACCTACCTCATCTTATTCCAATTCTGGTTCGATGATTCCGTAATTACCATCTCTGCGGCGGTAAACGATATTCATCCGATTGGATTTGATATTGAAAAAAATATAGAAATCTTCATGGCCAACCATGTTCATTTGCTCGATGGCTTCCATTTCATCCATTGGGCTCAGTTTAAATCTTTTTCTTCTGACAATGATAGGTTTTTCTGAAAGCTGTTCTTTTTCAGATTCTGTTATGTCCAATTCCTCGGAAACATTTTTGGCAGCCGTAAGACTGCGGTATTTTTTCCCCTTATATCTTTCAATCTGCCGTAATATTTTATCCATTACTAAATCGATGGCAGCGTAGAGGTCATCTGATCTTTCTTCAGCACGAAGGATATAACCATGACCATGCAGGGTAATTTGGGCAGAATGACGTTCGTTCACATTTCTGGCAGTTTTTGAATAGGTAATGTCAAAACGAGTTTCATCGATCTCTTTTATGAACCGATCTAATTTGGACACTTTTTTTTCTATATAGCTCTTGATTGCTTCGGTAAGTTCGATATTCTTTGTGTAAATTTCAACATTAACGCTCACATTTCACCTCCGAAAGGAAGAATTTTGTGTGCCAATCGTTTCATCCCGCATTCCCGCTGTTTTTGCCAGCGTAAGAGCAAACACATTCTTGGCTCCTGCGTCCTTTAATGCCTTGGCACAGGCATCCAGGGTGGAACCGGTGGTAGCCACATCATCAATGATGAGGATGTTTTTAGAAACAACCAGAGTAGATACAGTTAGAAATGCATCGGCAACGTTATTTTGACGATCCAGGAGTGATAAACCAACCTGTGATTTTGTTTGTTTGATCCGTTTGATTAAATGCAACGAATATGGAATTCCCATTTTCCTGGCAAGTGGTCTTGCTAAAACTTCTGCCTGGTTATAGCCGCGTTCTTTATGCCGTTTTTCATTCAAGGGAACTGCAGTGATGAGATCAATTTGCCACTTTTCGCGCTGAATGACTTGCATTAGCGGTATGGAAAAAAAATCCCCCAGGCCAAGGTTGCGTTGATATTTGAGTGAATGTATGGCATCCCTTAATGGACCGGTGAAATATCCCAATGACCGTAATGAATAAAAACTGGGTAAGTGGTTTTGGCAGCGGTTACATAAACCTGATTTTATTAAGGGTTCATTGCATTTTGTGCAGGAATTAATGCCGGGAGCCTGAATAGCTGCAAAACAATCAGCGCAAACTAGTTTTCCAATTTTTTCACAACTGCAGCAACAGGGTGGATAGAGCCAATCAACAACCTTCCAGAATTTATCCTGAATAGAGGGTAAATAAGTATTTATGAGATCAACCTCATAATTATTTATTATATTTTCCTTTTTTTCCCAAAAACAATTTCAAATGTCCTTTGCAAGCTATGCAGTCTTTAATAATTGATCAATATATTGACTTACCGCAGGACCAAAAAGTTTAACTAATATGATGATCCCAAGAATTATAATTATGGCGATCAATAAGTATTCGAGGAATCCAAGGCCACTGCGCTGTGAGAAAAAAGACATGATTTAGTTTATCCTTTCTTTCAGGCTTAAACTCTTACCCTTTTATTATATATTCAATAAACTAATTATTTCAAGTATCAGCAACTAAAGAATAAGTTTTTCGTATTAAGGGGTATAAATATATTGTAGTGTAATTCAAAAAAGAATATAATAATTTGAGATTCAAATTGGAGGAGTGAATATGGCTGATTTCTTAGGACAGGTTACAGGCGAACAAGATTTCTTTAAAAAAATCCTCAGTAAAATTCCGGGATTCAGCGGTTATGTAGACCGGCAGAACAGACGAAGTGCCGATAAATTGCTGCGGGATACAATAGCGGATCATTTTGAATCACTCTGGCAGAGAATTTCAACAGTGCAGCATGATATGATTTCAGCCGGTGGAATTGAGAATGTAAATGATGTAGAAGCTGCTGCCTTAAAGATCCGGCAGTTTATTGACCGAATCAGGAATGCGGCTTATGGATATGCAGGCTTCTTTGATGCGATAAAAGTTGACTCAAAAGCACTTGCAGCGATTTATCAATTCGACCTCCAATTACTTTCATTGGAAGATGAAGTGAGCAGAGCTATTGATAACCTGGCTTCTTCTCTCAACACGGAGGGACAACCCGCGGCAATACGTAATCTAGTTACTACGAGTCAGCAATGTATTGATGCGTTTGAAAAAAGAAGAGATGCATTAATTAATATTGCGGGTGGAAATATTGTTGCACCTAATACCCCTGCAACAGGTTCATAATCAATCTAGAAAATGGAGTAAATTATGGCAAGAATAGTTGATGTTGTTGAATATGCAAGTGAGATGCCGGATGAAATTGTTCACCGGTTTCCTGAGGAAGGGATTGCGGACCTGCGTTTTGGATCCCAAGTGATCGTCCGAGAATCTCAACGGGCAGTCTTTTTTCGGGATGGACATGCCCTGGATGTCTTCGGGCCTGGAAGGCACACAATCTCAACTGCAAACCTTCCCCTTTTGGTGGGATTATTAGGAAAGATTTTTGATAATCGTACACCATTTACAGCAGAGATTTACTATGTTTCAGTGAAAGAATTTGCTGATCGAAAATGGGGTACTCCTCAACCAATTATTGTTCGCAACCCAGGTGCAGGGGTTGGATATGCTCTTTTACAGGGTTTTGGATCTTATAGCTATATGGTTAAAGATCCGCAGCAATTTGTCGCGCAAATTGTGGGCGCCCAGGGCACTTACCAGTCCTCGGAAATTGAAAACAGATTGCGAACCATGCTGCTTTCCAAACTGCAAGACCTGTTGGGTGAAACCACTGGTAAGAAGTCAGTGGTGGAGATGATCGCTTTGACAGAAGAACTTGGAACCAGTGTTCGTGTGAAAGCGCAGGACGATTTTGCAGCTATTGGTTTAACTCTCAAATCCTTCTATATCGGCAACTTGAAACCATCTGATAAATCATTGGATGAATTACGTTCGATGGGAATGCTGGATGTGGAAACCTACACTCGTTTACAGGCAGCCGATGCCATCCGCGATGCGGCTAAAAATCCCAGTGGGGGAGCAGGCCTTACCGCAGGATTAGGTGCCGGAATGGGTTTGGGCGGTGTGATCAGCGATACCCTGCGGGGTATGAATTCTTCAGGTGGAAGCTCAACAGGTGACTCCTCCGTGATACCTTCTGTGATGACTCCTGCCGAAGCAGCAAAAGTATTAAAGGTTTCTGAAGAAGATGTCATTAAAGCCATCCAAGATAAATCCTTGACAGCCAAAAAAATCGGTTCAGGATATAGGATAAGTAAAGAATCATTGGAAAAATTCCTGAAAAGCTAATCAGAAGAAAAATCTTCACCGCCCGGTCATAACCCCGGGCGGTTTTTTTAGCTGTATAATTTTCATCATCGGGTGAAAAGCTAATTCCATGAAATTACACGAATTTCAATCCAAGCAAATTTTTATGAGATTTGGTATTCCAATACCCCTGGGGCGTGTGGCAAATAGTTCAGGAAATGCCAGGCAAATTGCAGAAGAATTGGGATCAAAGGTGGTGGTGAAAGCACAGGTACTTAGCGGAGGTCGGGGAAAAGCAGGTGGAATAAGACTCGCAGAAACTCCAGAAAATGCAGAAAAACAGGCTACTCAGATTATGGGAATGACGATAAATAATTTCCCTGTTCACAAAGTATTAGTGGAAGAGGCAGTGAATATTGAAAAAGAAATTTATATGGGTATTGTGATCGATAGAGCGAATTCAATACCATTATTGATCGCTTCAGCTCAGGGAGGGATTGATATAGAAGAGACTGCCCAAAATTCGCCTGAAAAGATTTTTAAGATACCGATTCCCTTACTCCTGGGTTTACGAGAATATCAAACCCGGAGTTTGGCGCTGGCAATCGACCTTCCGAAAAATTATTGGCGCATATTCATGGACATTGCATCTGGGTTATGGCAGATTTTCAAACAATTTGATGCAATTTTGGTTGAGATCAATCCTCTAGTGATCACGACAGATTCTCACATGCTTGCCTTGGATGGAAAAATTGATTTGGATGAAAATGCTCTCTTCCGGCACCCTGAGTTAATTGAGCTTCGCGATCTTGAGACTGAAGATCCAAGTGAGGCCGAAGCCCGTAAATATGGATTGGCCTATATCCAGACGACTGGCAATGTTGGCTGTATGGTCAATGGGGCGGGTCTGGCGATGGCAACCATGGATATGATCAAATTGTTTGGAGGTGAACCTGCTAATTTCCTGGATATTGGCGGGGGCGCTAGTGCAGAAAAAGTTGCCGCAGCGTTTCGTATAATTCTTTCGGATTTAAAAGTCAGATCTGTAATAATAAATATTTTTGGCGGAATTACGCGCTGTGATGAGGTGGCGAAAGGACTTATTAAAACCATCGACGAAATAAAACCAAAAATCCCGATCATTTTACGATTGGAAGGCAATCATGCGCAAGAGGGGTATGAACTATTAAAAAAGGCTCATCTTAAAACGGTCCAATCCTTTAGTGAAGCTGTAAAAATGGTGGTGGCGCTAGCACTTCAGGAGGCACATGACAATCCTGATTGATAAAGAAACCCGATTAATCATTCAGGGAATCACAGGGAATGAAGGTTTATTTCATGCTCAACGGATGCTTTTAGCGGGAACGAATATCGTTGCTGGTGTTACTCCAGGCAAAGGGGGAGAATGGGTTTTGGAAGGGAAAATCCCAGTTTTCGATACAGTTCAAGGAGCGGTGGAAACTACCGGGGGCAACGCGAGCTTAATTTTTGTCCCCATGCGGTCTGCGGCAGATGCAATCCTGGAATCTATCGATTCAAAACTCCCATTGATTGTGTGTGTTTCAGAAGGTATCCCAATTCACGAAATGATTTTGGTAAAGAGTTATTTGAACAAAAAGCCATCCAGGTTGATTGGTCCAAACTCTCCCGGTTTGCTAAGTCCTGGCGAGTCGAATGTCGGAATTATTCCCAATGATATTGTTAAACCTGGAAATGTTGGATTGATATCCCGGTCTGGAACGTTAACTTATGAAGTAATGGCTTTGTTAAGCCAGAATCACATCGGAATCTCAACATGTGTCGGGATTGGAGGGGATCCAATTTTGGGTTCAAACTTTTTGGATATTTTGGAATTATTCGAAGATGATCCCCACACTGACCGGGTAGTCCTGGTTGGTGAAATAGGTGGGCGCGATGAAGAAATTGCCGCCGATTATATATCCAAAAAAATGACCAAACCTGTTGTTGCTTATGTTGCCGGGGTAAGTGCTCCGCCTGGCCGCCGGATGGGACATGCGGGCGCTATTGTTGAGGGAAGAGCAGGTTCTGCCCAAGATAAGATCAATACCTTTAAAGACCTCGGTATTAGAGTTGCAGCCTATCCGGAAGAAATTCCTGCTCTTCTAAAATGAATCTTGAACAAACGATATTTAATTTTCCAGATTATTTTTTTTGTTTTTCGACAAATTTAACAATATCACCGACAGTCTTAATGTCTTTGAGATTGGGAGCATCATCATCCGAAATCGGAATTTCAAATTTCTCACAGATCCCATCGATAATTAGAAATTGTTCCATCGAATCAGCTTTCAAGTCTTCAATGATCTTGGTTTCCAGAGTAATTTGCTTTTCATCGAATTTTATGTTTTTAAGGATAACCTCTTTAACACCCTTTAATATATCACTCATGTCAAAACCTCCAAAGTAGTTTTAAGTTACAATGTCAATTATATTATTAAACACCAAAATAAAATTTAGTTGTCTAAGAAACCTATATGAAATCATTAAATGACACATCCAAGAGAAAAAGCGAGCATATTCAAATTGTGTTACATGAATCGGTTAACTCTTCGGTTTCAAATGGACTTGAAAAATATCAGTTCGAACATCAGGCGTTACCAGAGATCGACTTTGATGATGTTGAAATAAAAACCTTATTTTTCAATCACGAGCTTAGATCCCCATTATTGATCTCCTCCATGACAGGCGGAAGTAAAGAGGCTGCTCAGGTTAATCGCGTACTGGCAAAAGTAGCTCAGGATGCGGGAATCGCCTTTGGAGTGGGCTCACAGAGAGCAGGATTGGAAGACCCTGAGAAAATGGCTTCCTTTATAGTTCGTGATGTTGCCCCTGATATCCTTCTATTTTCAAATTTAGGGGCAGTTCAGTTGAATTATTCATATACAACGGAACAATGCCAGCGTGCAGTGGAGGCGATCCAGGCAGATGCTTTAATTCTTCACCTGAATCCCCTTCAGGAAGCATTACAGCCAGAAGGGAATACCAATTTCAAAGGACTTCTTAAAAAGATTGAGATCATTTGCAAAAAATTAACGGTCCCTGTCATAGTAAAGGAAGTGGGTTGGGGTATTTCCTCGAAAGTCGCACAGGAACTTGCGTCCGCTGGTGTGTTGGCGATTGATGTTGCAGGAGCTGGCGGGACAAGCTGGTCAGAAGTGGAAAAATATCGAATCAAAGATAAAATTAGAATAAAAGTGGCAGAGGGATTTAAAGACTGGGGGATTCCAACTGCCGATTCAATTTTGCAGGTTAAAGAAGGGGTACCTTCCATTAAAATTATTGCCTCGGGTGGATTGACCAATGGAATTGAAGTCGCAAAAAGTATGGCGCTTGGTGCCTCGTTAGCAGGTATGGCATCCCGGTTTATTAAAGCTGCTTTCATCTCTGAAGAGGAAACTCACAACCTGGTTTCTGAAATTAATCTGCAATTAAAAATATGCATGTTTGCTGCGGGGATAAGAAATATCGATTCTCTGAAACAAGCAACATTAAAACGAATATAAAATGATGAATCTTAATAAATTTGTGACAATGACAATTCCCGCTCTTGAAGATGAAATGAGAGGGTTGATCGAGAGCAGCCTTGACGAAGACTCCAATATCTTAAAGGATATCTTCATCTATCATCTTGGGTTGGATAATATTAAGGAAGCTCGCGGTAAAAGACTCAGGCCTTTGCTGGTTCTGTTGATTACTTTTTCGGCTGGATTGGATTGGAAGAATTCCCTTCCCGCAGCCGTTGCAATTGAGTTTCTGCATAATTTTTCATTGATTCATGATGATGTGGAAGATCGCAGTGAACTGCGGCATGGGCGTCCTACCGTATGGTCAAAATGGGGGTCAGCTCAGGCGATCAATGCTGGTGACGGAATGTATACATTGGTCTTTCAAGCCATTCATGGATTAAATAAAAATAATTCAGCGGAAGTCACACTAGCGGCAAGTGACCTCATTACCCAAGCCTGCATGAAGCTGGTGGAAGGTCAGATCAATGATGTGGCATTTGAAGGTCGGGAAGAAATAACCATCGACGAGTATTGGAAAATGATCGATGGTAAAACGGCAGCTCTGATCGCTTGCAGTACACAGTTGGGGGGTTTGATTGCCGGTCTTGGCCAAAAACAGCAAGAAATTCTATATTCATTCGGGTTAAAACTTGGCAGGGTATTTCAAATTCAGGATGATTTTTTAGGGGTCTGGGGCAAACCTGAAACCACCGGTAAACCGAGTGATAGTGATTTAGTCAACCATAAACAGACCCTGCCAGTAATTTACGGACATCAAATGAGCTCCAGGTTCACAGAACGCTGGAGTCAAGGGAAAATACAAAAAACAGAAATCCAATTGCTATCGGATTGGCTGCAACAGGATGGAGTGTATTCTCGAGTTCAATCCGAAATCGAAAAAATTAATTTTGAAATTGATCAACTTTTGATTGATTTGAATTTACCTGATACAGAAGGGATGCGGATGCTGAAGGAATTGATAACTGGATTAAGGCAAAGGAATCATTGAAAAAAGTAAAGGAGAAGAAAATGAATTGTGATGACGAGCCTATTTATGTCGCTGCTGACCTAATTTGTGATAAAGAAATGGATTTAGAAACGATAGAAAAATCCGTTGCCAAGATCATTAAAGCAATTGGAGAGGATCCAGAGCGTGAGGGTTTGCTGAATACACCCAAACGGGTGGCAAAAGCATATGGTGAACTTCTGGAAGGTTACCGGATCGACCCGGTAAAGTTGTTGAATAATGCAACTTTTGATGTGGATTATGATGATATGGTTATCGTCCGCGATATTGAGTTTTATTCATTATGCGAGCACCATATGCTGCCATTTTTAGGCAGGGCGCATGTGGCATACATTCCAGACGGAAAAGTAATCGGTCTTTCAAAAATTCCACGAATTGTGGATATGTTTGCCCGCCGGTTGCAAGTACAGGAGCGCATGACTCGCCAGATCGCTGATTATGTCAATGAGATTCTTCACCCTCGCGGTGTAGCTGTGGTTGTGGAAGGTATGCATTTGTGCGCCACGATCCGGGGAGTTCGCAAACATGATTCCCGCATGACCACCTCCTCAATGCTGGGGGCTTTCCGCCATCGTGAAGCGACTCGTATGGAATTTCTGGATAATATTTCGCGCGGAGCAACCCCCCTGCATTTCTAATTAGCTTAGTTTGGTTCGTTCATAAATTCTGGCAAATGCGCTGCTTTGGAGTTCTCTGGAAACTTCAAGCAGCGTATTTTTATTGGAAGGATGCCGTAAGTCAGGGTACAGATCACTGATCGGGGATGCGATAAAACTGCGCTGCCACAGATCCTGATCAACAACCTGCTCATCAAAAATGATGATATCCAGGTCAATAGGGCGCGGAGCGTTTTTATCTTCGGTGCGAACCCTTCCCAGATCTTTTTCGATTTTCCGCAGAACAAGGTTTTTAAGGTCATTTTCCAAAAAAGGGATTTCAACCATTATTGCGACATTCAGAAAATCCGGACCATTGCTCCCAATTGCCTCAGTTACCCATATACGGGAGGTTTTTATCAATATACACTCTTTTAATAAACGATTGATGGCTTTATTGATGTTTTCTTCAGGATTGATATTGGAACCTAAAAGGATGGTTGCCGCGTGCATTTTATTTTTATTTATTTTTTCTTAAAATCTCAACGCCAACAGATTTTGAGAACCTGACTGCCCCAGGTTTTTCAACCCTCACCCGGACTTTGCTAACCGCTGGGTTTTCAAGACAAATTGCGGAAATATCGGTCGCTAAAGCTTCAACTGTGTAACGGTGGGTTTGTTCAACATGGGCAATAATCGCTTTGGCTACCGTTCGGTAATTTACACATTTTTCTATATCGTCATTAATCCCTCCTTTGGTAATATCGGTGTAGAGGATTACATTTACGATAATATCCTGTGGCTGGGATCTTTCCTTTTCACTGATTCCAATCACTCCCCGGATAAGGAGGTCCTTGATAAAAACTTTATCCATTTTTCTCCTAAATTATCTATACCAGGTGGCGTCCACCATCCAAATGGAGGATTTCCCCGGTGATATATCTGGGTCCATCCAATAAGAATAAAAAAGCCTGACTTAATTCATCAAGATCTGCCCATCGATTGGCAGGAACCTGGCGGATAATATTTTCATCTTTGTTCCCATCGGAAGGCGGCAGGATGGCTCCTAACGCCAGCGCATTAACCTGAATATTTGGCGCTAAATTCAAAGCCAGCGCTTTGGTCATTTCCGCCAGGGCGGCTTTGCTGATGGTATAGGGAAAATGATCCCGGCCGGGCCGCAATGCACGCCAATCCACGATGTTCACGATCCGGCCTTCTTTTTGGCCAAGGTGTTCAGCAAATAACTGTGAAAGAAGAAATGGGGCAGTCAGGTTGATATTTAGGTGCTGCTTCCATTGCAGTAAAGTTGTATCTGCAAATTTTACAGACTCGAAGATAGCAGCGTTATTGACCAGTCCGTAAATGAGCTGGTCCTGGAAAATATTACTGATCTCATCCTTGATTTCTTCCGGATTGGAGAAATCCACGCAGATGATTTTACATTTAACCCCGAATTTCTCGATTTCTAAGGCGGTTTGACGGGCATCTTCTGAGGAATAGGAGTGGTGCAAAATAATATTGGCGCCCGCGTTCGCTGCGGTCAATGCAAAATAGCGGCCAAGCCGGCGAGCCCCGCCAGTAATTAAAACCGTTTTGTTATTCAAGGACATATTTTTAATGTTATAGCAATTTGTTTGACTGTCAAGTTCTATGGTGATGAATAAGTCTAATATATGTACTTGACAAATAGGATAGAATAGGTATACAATAACAATACCCACCCCATAGGGGATGGGTAAAAGGTGTGAATATGAAAAATGAAGAAATGATTAAAAGATTGAAGAATATCGAAGGACATGTGCATGGCATTATCGGTATGGTGGCGCAGGATGTATATTGCATCAATGTTATTCAACAGATCCAGGCTGTTCAGGCATCCTTGAACAAACTTAATTTACTCATTCTGGATAATCACCTACATTCCTGCGTAACAGAAGCTGTCCGCGGTGAAGATTTGCAAAGCAGAGAAAAGGTGTTAAAAGAAATTGTGCAGTTGTATGAAACTGCAACAAAAGTTTAAACAAAATAACAGGAGAAAAAATGACTACAAAAACATATCTGGTTCCTAATATTAACTGCATGCATTGTGTGCATACTATCAAAATGGAATTGGAAGAGCTTGAAGGTGTCAAGGAAGTAAAAGGTGATGCCGCGTCTAAAAAAGTGGAAGTGGTTTTTGAACCGCCAGCTACCGATGCATTGATCATTGAAACTCTAAAAGGGATCAATTATCCCCCTCAGGAATAAATCTGAAAGAAGGAAATCATGGCAGAAAATAAAACGGTGATCCTGCCGATCACCGGAATGACCTGTGCGAATTGTGTTGCCACAATTGAGCGCAGTTTACATAAGCTCGATGGCGTTGAGCAGGCTAGTGTCAATCTATCCTCGGAACGCGCAACTGTGGGCTTTGATAGTAAAAAGTTACAGCTTGGGGATATTATCGCGAAAGTCCAGAAAGCTGGCTACGATGTGGCGCATGCAGATGCGGATTTCTTACTCAAACGTTTGGGTGACATCAATGATGCTCACCGCCTCGAAGAAACCTTAAAGAAAATCGAAGGTGTTGAGGATGTCCAGGTGAATCTTTCCACTGAAAAAGTGCATATTGTCTATATTCCCACTCTGGTAAGCCAGCACGAATTACGTCAAAAGATTTCTGCTTCCGGGTTTGAACCTGTAATCCTGGGTGGTGAATCAGAGGATGCAGAAGCATTGGCGCGCGAAAAAGAAATTAACAACCAGCGTAAAATGCTCATCCTGGGGTTGGTTTTCACCATCCCCTTGTTTTTGTTGTCGATGGGACGGGATTTGATGTTGATTCCCCGTGATATCGGCCATGCCATGTGGTTTGATTGGATCTTATTTGCACTGGCCACTCCCGTCCAATTTATTGTAGGAGCTCAATATTATGTTGGCGCGTTCAAAGCGCTAATGAATCGTTCTGCCAATATGGATGTCTTGATTGCGCTGGGATCATCTGCGGCATATTTCTATTCCATTCCGGTGATTCTTGGATGGCTGCCAGGTCACGCGTATTTCGAGACCGCGGCGGTCATAATCACTTTGATAAGGGTGGGGAAGTTCCTGGAAGCGAGGGCTAAAGGGAAGACCAGTGAAGCGATCAAGAAATTACTGAATTTACGCCCAAAATCCGCTCATGTTATTCGCAATAACCAGGAAATTGAACTTCCAGTGGATGATGTAACAGTGGGAGATATTGTGATCGTACGACCTGGCGAAAAAATTGCGGTCGACGGCGTGGTCATTGAAGGACGCACAGCCGTGGATGAATCCATGCTGACTGGTGAATCTTTGCCGGTGGAAAAGAAAGTTGGCGATAATGTTATCGGAGCTACTCTTAACAAAATGGGGATGATCAAGTTTGAGGCAGTCAAGGTTGGACGGGAAACTGCTTTGGCTCAAATCGTGAAATTGGTTGAAGAAGCTCAGGGCAGCAAAGCCCCCATCCAGAAATTGGCAGATCAGGTGTCCAATATCTTTGTGCCGATAGTGATCGGGTTGGCTTTATTGACGTTTGCCTATTGGTATTTTCTATCAAAAGCACCGATTCAAGTGGAAGGCGTCAGCATTTTTACCCGCGCCTTGATCAACATGGTGGCTGTGCTGGTGATCGCTTGTCCGTGTGCCATGGGTTTGGCCACCCCGACCGCGATCATGGTTGGGACTGGCAAGGGCGCTGAAAATGGCATCCTGTTCCGTTCGGCGGATGCGTTGGAGCGAGCTGGAAAAATTGATACCGTGGTGCTGGATAAAACGGGCACCATCACTAAAGGGCAGCCGGCAGTGACGAGCATTGTCTTGATCAAACCTGGATTAACTGAAATTGAACTTCTTCGCCTGGCTGCCAGCGTAGAAAAGGGCAGTGAGCATCCGCTGGGTGAAGCCCTGGTGGCTGAAGCAGGTAACCGAGGAATTAATCTATCCGATCCGCAAAAATTTTCGGCTATTGCCGGTTTAGGAGTGACTGCTGATGTGGAAGGTCACCTTGTGATTGTTGGAAATTTACGGATGATGGAACAGAGCTCCATTTCGATCACTGGAATTAAAAAAGAGCTGGATCAGTTGCAGAAAAAAGCCCAGACTGCTGTCCTGGTGGCTCTGGATAACCAGATGGCTGGCATTGTTTCGATAGCGGACCCCATCAAAGTAGAATCCAAAAAGGCTGTGCAGGAAATGCTTAAAATGGGCTTGAAGGTGGTTATGCTTACCGGTGACAACCTGCTTACTGCAAAAAGCATCGCCGCCCAGGTGGGTATTACAGATATTCTGGCTGAAGTAATGCCTGGTGAGAAAGTGGCAAAAGTTAAGGCATTGCAGCAAGATAAGAAAGCAGTTGCCATGGTCGGGGATGGAGTGAATGATGCACCCGCGCTGGCTCAGGCGGATGTTGGTTTAGCTATCGGCACAGGAACTGACGTGGCCGTGGCGACTGCACCGATCACTTTAATGAGCGGTGATTTACGCGGTGTGGCCAAAGCGATCAATCTCTCAAGAGGTACACTCAATACCATCCGCCAAAACCTATTCTGGGCGTTCTTTTATAATGTTATTTTGATCCCAGTTGCGGCAATGGGACTTCTAAACCCCATGCTGGCTGCCGGGGCAATGGCATTCAGCAGCGTGTTTGTGGTCACCAACAGTTTGCGCCTAAAAAACGTGAAATTGTAAAATGAAATTAAATCCGATGGGAATGTAAACCATCGGATTTTAAATTACGATGAAAACGGCATGATAGAATAATTACAAATCTCCAGTTGAGGATTCACATGGAAGCAAATTTAGATCTTCAAAATCGTGCAATTAACACCATCCGTTTCTTATCTGCCGATGCGGTTCAGAAAGCGAATTCAGGTCATCCGGGTCTACCAATGGGCTGTGCCGCCATCGCCTATACACTCTGGATGCGCCATCTCAAGGTCAATCCAAACAATCCTCTCTGGCCTGACCGCGACCGCTTTATTCTTTCTGGCGGCCACGGTTCCATGTTGTTATATAGTTTGCTTTATTTAAGCGGTTTTGACCTTCCTCTGGAAGAGCTTAAACAATTCCGTCAGTGGGGTAGCCGCACGCCTGGGCATCCGGAATGGGGCATTACCCCCGGAGTGGAAACAACCACTGGTCCGCTGGGGCAGGGTTTTGCCAATGGTGTTGGTATGGCAATCGCTGAAGCTCATCTTGCAGCAGAATTCAATCAGCCGGGACAAACAATTGTCGATCACTATACGTATGCCATTATCACCGATGGGGATCTGATGGAAGGCATCACTTCGGAAGCGGCATCACTGGCTGGTCACCTGAAATTGGGAAAGCTTATTTATATTTATGATGACAACCGCATTACGATCGAAGGTTCAACCGATATTGCATTTACCGAAGACCGCGGTGCACGTTTTGCCGCTTACGGTTGGCATGTTTCATACGTCAAAGATGGAAACGATGTGGAAGAGATCGATAGGGCGCTTCGAGAAGCAAAGAAAGATCCGAGACCTTCCCTGGTCATTTGCCGCACTCATATCGGTTTTGGGCTGCCTACCCGCCAGGATACAGAAAAAGCGCATGGTGAAGCGCCGGGTATGGAAGAATTGAATGGTGCCAAGCAAAAACTTGGCTGGCCGCTCGAACCATCTTTCTATGTTCCTGAGGATGTTCTTACCCATTTTCGTGAGATTTTCACGCATGGTAAAGTGTGGGAACAGGAATGGAATGACAAGATCAAAAGATATGACTCTGCATTTCCACAATTAGCGGCAGAATTTGACCGGAGGATCAATGACCGATTGCCTTCCGGTTGGGATAAAGACTTGCCTGTCTTTCCAACAGATCCAAAAGGTATCGCCTCGCGTCAATCGTCTTATTTGTTGATCAATGCCATAGCTGCCATATTACCGGAACTGATCGGCGGTTCAGCTGACCTTTCCCCTTCCAATAAAACCTGGATTGATAGCAGTATTGCTTTTCAATCAGAAACCCCCCTTGGCAGGAATTTTCATTTTGGGATACGTGAACATGCCATGGGCGCGATTGTCAATGGATTAGCGGTGCATAAGGGAGTTATTCCATTTGGTTCTACCTTTTTGGTTTTTTCAGATTATCTGCGTCCAGCCATACGCATCTCGGCTCTGTCCGCGATCCCCAGCATCTGGGTCTTCACGCATGACAGCATCGGCCTCGGCGAGGATGGACCCACCCATCAACCGGTGGAACATCTGGCAGCCTTGCGGGCCATTCCCGGTTTGAATGTCATTCGTCCGGTAGATGCCAACGAAGTGAGGGTAGCCTGGAAATTTGCAATTGAAAACAGAAAAGGTCCGACCGTTTTGGCTCTCAGCCGGCAGAATCTGCCAACAGTCGACCGTTTTATTTTTGCTCCGGCGGAAAACCTAATAAAAGGCGCGTATGTACTGGCCGACCTCGGTAAAGGCAAACCAGAGATTATCCTGATGGCCAGTGGATCTGAAGTGGGCTTGATTATTGCAGCAGGAAACCAATTGGCAGCTGAAGGCCGCTCCGTCCGAGTCATTTCATTTCCTTCATGGGAATTATTTGCATCTCAGTCAGAAGAGTATAAAGAAAGCGTCTTTCCGAAGGCGATCAAGAAGCGTCTTTCGGTGGAAGCTGCAATTTCTATGGGCTGGAGGTGCTGGGTGGGAGATGAAGGCAAAATCATCGCACTAGACAATTATGCCCAATCAGCCCCAGGCGAGATTCTCTTTAAAGAATATGGATTTACAGTTGAAAACGTATTGAAAGAAGCTCGGGAGTTATTAAAATAGGTGGAAAATGCTTATAGCCGTTGCTAGCGACCATGGGGGTTTCCCACTCAAAGGACGAATTCTGAAAGCCATCGAATCCTTTGGGCATGAGGTAATCGATCTGGGCACTTTTAATTCGGATAAAGTTGATTATCCGGATTATGCCCAAAAAGTCGGTGAGGCGATTCTATCCGGGAAAGTGGAGAGGGGCGTGGTGATCTGTGGATCTGGGGTGGGCGCCTGCATTGCAGCAAATAAGATGAAGGGAATTTATGCCTGCGTTTGCCATGATACTTATTCAGCTCACCAGGGTGTGGAACATGATAATATGAATGTTCTCTGCATGGGAGCACGCATCGTCGGGGATGAGTTGGCGGCAGAGATCGTGAAGAATTTTCTATCAGCAAAATTCCTTAATTCTGGTAATTACCTCAGACGATTTGAAAAGATACAGAAAATCGAAAATCAGCAATCCGAATAGAATGAAGAAATCTGCTTTCTGTATTTGATAATTATTAAATAACATTGGTTTATTGAATGTTCTTATTATATGACTCCAGTCTTTTTTTAGGGCTGTGATTCTGCCAAACACGATTGAAACGGTGTAAAAGTCAAGTGGATAAAAAAAACCGATTCCAATGGCTTGATGTCTGACAAATAATCCTTTATGTCTGTTTGTAAAAAGAAACAATGTCTTGAATGGTTTTTTCACGGATGACCCTGATTTTTTCATCCACTGAATGTATTTATATTTAGTCCCGCCACTTCAAATTCGCCGTAAAAATAACACATGCATTCTTCAGAATCATAATTATTTGTTGTCTCATTTAGTTATATAATTTAATTACGCAACTAGAAAGTATTTTAATAATTAAAATAATATATAGAAATTAAAAACCTATGGCAAAAGATCTCGAATTCCAAGATGGCGTATTAAATCATAAATATTTAAAGATTATTTCAGAAGATTATTTTGGTTCATTTTCTATTTCTCAAAACAACAATTATATTATTACATGGCAAGACGGTTACTTAGAAAAAAATGATAATAAAGATGAACAAGAACCAGATTTTAAAAACGAAAGAATAATATTCAAAAAAGAGATTCATGAAGGTGTATTTTTAGTCGCCTCTGAAATAAATGAGTTTCAAAATGAAGGAATAGATTTTAGAAAATACAAATGGTCTCCGGGTAAATATTATTTATTAGAAAATGAAAAAGTGAAAATAAAAGGAAGGTGTGACAGACCTCAAAATGGGGATGTTGCTAATAATGGATGTTTTGTTTTGAACAATAGGAAATCATTCGCAAAAGATTTATCTGGGGAATTATTAATATTTAATAATATTGGTGAAATATTAATAAGGAAGAAATTCGATGCAAATATAATAAACAATAAAATTTCGAAAAATGGCGGACATGTGTTATGCCAATTGGCCCATAGTCCATCTAAAGACAGTGATACGATTGTTTTTTTTAATGTAAATGAAAGACGACAAGTCTGGCAAGTTACTCATCCTTATGGGGGAGCTGATTCCTATGAATTGGATGATTTTAATAAAATAATAAGCCTTATTTTGAAAAATAAAGGAATATATCAATATTCTTACGAAGGTGATTATCTAGGTAAAAAATAATTTGAAATTTTTCAAAATACAAATTTATAATTTATATCTTCCGAGTTAAGAGACTGTTGTGATCAAAAATAATCTATCACCATTTGCATCTGTTCATATATTATCGGAAAACCTAATTCAGAATTCCACAGATTTATTGACTATCGACCCATCCGTCGTTTCTGGATTGTTGAACCAGAATTTGGAAAAATTTCAATCCCACCGCACTGAGAATCTCCTCTCCACTCCCTGGCTTTCCTGGGAATGTGAGTTAGGTCTCTGCCTTTTCTTTAATTCGGCAAATTTTTGTTATCGGGATCCTTCCAGCGGAAAAGAGTATCACTATATGACCCGCGATCGACGCTTATTAAAGCGTACAGCTGCTTTTTTTACTGCTTTGTCAGAATCTGGCCTGGATTGGAATAATTTGATTCAGGTTGCCGCTCTTTCCCCGGCAAGCTGGCTGGAACTAACCCAATTAGGTGAAAATAATATTCTTTACCTTGGACTGGAAAGACGCGAGCGTATTGTTGGTTTGGCTAAATTCCTGATAAAAATGGGAATTGAGACCGTTTCAGGTTTTATCGAAATAAACAATTTTGATTCCCAAAAATTAATTCGGGTCTTGATCGAAAGTGGATTTTTTAAGGATGAATTTCTCAAGCGCGCCCAGGTGGCGCTCAAGATGATTGATGCCGTCTTAGATGTGCGCAATGGCAAGGGATTGAATGGGATTGACCAGCTCACCTGCATGGCTGATTACCGCATCCCGCAGGTTTTTTATAATCTGGATGCAGTTAAGCTCTCCCCTGACCTCGAAGGACAATTGATCCGCCATGAACCAGTATTATCGGGCAGCCGAGTTGAGCTTGCCCTGCGTGCAACCGTTATTGTCATTGGTTTGCAGCTCGCCAAAATGATGGGCATAAACGAAGCTGAAGTGGACACTCTTCTCTGGGAATACTCTCAGCAAATGGATAAGACCGATCAAATGAAGATCCCGCATATGCTGGTGGCAACAGATAAATATTAATCTTCGAGTATTTCCCTGGTTTTGAAAGTATAATGTTCCAATCTTTTTCTAGGAGTAAATGATGAAAGCGTTAGTTATTTATGATTCTATTTATGGCAATACCAAAAAAATTGCTGAAACCGTTGCCGCTGAACTTGGCAAGGGTGTAAAAATGGTCACTGTTTCTGATTTCAGTAACAAGGACCTTACCGGGATTGATCTGCTGGTGGTTGGCAGCCCAATTCTTGGCTGGAGGCCTTCGGAGAAAACCGGAAAATTATTAGCTGCACTAGAAGCCGGAGAATTAAAAGGCATCAAAGCAGCTGCTTTTGATACACGGGTAAGGCTCTTCATTCATGGGGACGCGGCCAAGAAGATTGCCGAAAGTCTGAGGAAGGCAGGAGCAGAAATTGTAGCTGAACCATGTGGTTTTATCGTCGAGGGTAGAGAAGGACCCCTGGCTAATGATGCAGTTGCAAAAGCCAAAGAATGGGCAGCATCCATAAAGACTAAAATAAAATAGCTATTTCAGCGACGAATAAGGCGGCGAGGATGCCGCCTTTTTTCGTAAAATGATAAAGGGATTATGACTATACTCGGTCCGATCCATTCCCTGTTTTTAGAAATATTATTCCTTTCGCTCTGATTGAAATTGCAAACTTAAAAAAAGGGAATTCTTAATATTTCTTTAGTAGAATATGCCCAATTTTATTATCATTGGTCATATTAATAAACCATTCAAAGGATGCAATTAGGTGAGTACAATGACAAAAAGCTTTATAAATAATCTCAAAGTGATTACCCGGGTTGAATTTATCCCTGCAAATTCAGCATCGGTCATCATCGGTTTTGCCTGGGCGATAGGAATGCATGAAATCCTGGGCATGGGTACTATTGGATTTTTGATATTTTTATTTTTCGTTTTATCTTCAGTAGGAACACTTGGAGCGCACTGGAATAGTTACAGTGATTATGAACTGGATCAGGATGACCCTTTGAAAAAAGAATTGCACTCAAGTTTGCTCGAAGTAGGAAAAGAAAAGCTTCTTAAAATAATTTGGTTTGAGGTATTCCTTTCAGGACTTATTTTCGCCATTTTTTGGCTGAATCACTCCAATTGGACACTTATTGTGATTTGGCTGACCGCGTTAATTCTGGCGTTTGCTTATTCCATGCCTCCTTTCAGGTTTAAAGCAAGGGGAATTCTTGCTTTCATCTCTCTCTGCATGGTTTTGAGTGTTCTGCCTGTCTTGTTTGTCTATATAAGCACTAATCCGACTCTAAGTACCGGCTTTCTCATTTTTTTATTAGGACATACACTGATCATCTATAGTCTGATCATCCCCACTGAGATCCGCGATTTTTTTGTTGATGAGAGCCATGGTGTAAAAACGATGACCGTTTGGCTGGGATTGAAAATGGCATCCACTTTAGCGCTTGTTTTATTATTGATCGGGACTGTACTCGTGGTGGGTAGTTATTCTGCCAGTGATCTTTTTAGTCATAACCCGCTGATGTTCATTTTCCTATTCATTATTATCTCTGCCAATGGAATTGTGTTCACCAAATTTCTCAAATTGCGGAAATATATTTTTCAATCAATTGATAAAAGCCAGGATTCTATTAAAAATGCAATTGAACTGGCGGCTGATAATCCCAAATGGATCACGATATCCTCCATGGGGTCCTTGTCAATTGCTGTAATTACTATCCTGGGTAAATTATTACTGAAATAAAGATTACCATAGCTATTTGATATTAAAAAACTTCACACATCAAAATGTGAGAGATCTGCAAAAGGTGCTCCGAGATTGAAAGGGGTAAATAAAAAACCTCCCCTAGTGAAGAAGGGGAGGCAAGATATTAGTAAAATTCTCCTCCCCCTTATTCTTTTAGGAGAAGGTACGATTGGGTCTCTTACGCCTGCTTGTTTTCGAACTGGCTGTTATATAGATCGGCGTAAAAGCCGTCCTTGGCTAATAACTCTTCGTGTTTGCCCTGTTCCACAATATCACCGTTGTTCATCACCAGGATCAGGTCGGCATCTCGAATAGTGGAAAGGCGGTGGGCGATGATAAAGCTTGTGCGGCCTTTCATCAGAGTATCCATGGCTTTCTGGATGCGCACCTCGGTATGAGTATCCACAGCGCTGGTGGCTTCATCCAGAATGAGTATGCTGGGATCGGCGAGGATGGCGCGAGCGATCGTGAGCAACTGCATCTGTCCCTGGGAAACATTGGTGGTTTCCTCATTGAGCACTGTATTGTATCCATCCGAGAGAGTGCGGATGTAATGGTCAACATGGGCAGCCTTGGCAGCTTCGATCACTTCCTCATCTGAGGCATTAATGCGGCCGTAGCGGATATTTTCCATCATTGTGTCGTTGTAAAGCCAGGTATCTTGCAGCACCATGGCGAACATGCAGCGCAAGTCACCGCGAGTGAAATCGCGGATATCGTGACCGTCCACCAGGATGGCGCCGCTGTTGACATCATAGAATCGCATCAGCAGCTTGACCATGGTGGTCTTGCCTGCGCCGGTGGGGCCGACAATGGCGATCTTTTGTCCTGGATTCACCGTCGCGCAGAAATCATTAATGATGGTTTTCTCTGGGCTGTACCCAAAGTGTACGTCTTTGAACTCCACTCGTCCTTCCACCTTGTCAATTTTGACCGGGCTGGCTGATTCAGGAACTTCATCACTCTCTTCGAGGAATTCAAACACGCGTTCAGCGGCCGCAGCTGTCTGTTGGAAAATGTTTGAAATATTGGCGATCTGGGTGATGGGCTGCGTAAATGAACGAACGTACTGCATGAAAGCCTGGATATCGCCAATGGTAACAACACCTCGAGTGGCCAGGTAGCCGCCCAGGATAACAATGGCAACATAACCAAGGTTGCCAATAAAATTCATAATGGGCATCATCAAACCGGATAGGAACTGGGATTTCCAGGCGGAGTTATAAAGATTGTCATTAAAAGCACTGAACTGTTCATTGCTTTTCTTTTCACCGTTGAAAGCTTTGATCACGGCATGTCCACCGTACATTTCCTCCACATGGCCATTGACGTGGCCTAGAAAATCCTGCTGCTGTTTAAAGTACACCTGGGATTTGCTGATGATCATGCTGATGATCACAAGGGAAAGCGGTACCATCACCAACGCCACGATGGTCATCTGCCAACTGATGGTAAGCATCATTACCAGTACTCCGATCAATGTGGTGACAGATGTGATCACCTGGGACAGGCTCTGGTTGAGAGTCTGGCTGACCGTATCGACGTCATTGGTAACGCGCGAAAGCACCTCACCGTGGTTGGTGCCGTCAAAGTAACTGAGCGGCATGCAATTGATCTTCCGAGAGATATCCTGGCGAAAACGGTAAGTGATCTTCATCGAAATGCCAGACATCACCCAGCCCTGGATGTAGCTGAACAGGGCAGAGATCAGGTAAAGCCCAAGGGTGATAAGGATGATCCAGCCGATAAAGCCAAAATCGATCGAGCCGTTTCCAGCGATTTGAGCCATCACACCTTCAAACAGTTTAGTTGTGGCCTGGCCGAGGACCTTGGGGCCGACTATGGAAAAGATGGTGGAGGCAACGGCGAAAAACATCACCACCAGTATTGCAGTTTTGTAGGAGCCGAGGTAGCGTAGCAGTTTTGTCATTGTGCCTTTAAAGTCGCGCGCTTTTTCACCTTTCATCATTGCCATTGGACCGCCCCTTCCCATTGGACCACCTCTTTCCATTGGGCCGCCTGTGCGTGACTGACTTGAATTTGGGGTTGGATTCATTCCGTGCATCATGCTAATTCCTCCGCGCTCAGTTGTGCCAAAGCGATCCCGCGATAAACCTCGCAGGTTTTCATTAATTCTGAATGGGTGCCTTTACCGGCGATCTTGCCTTCATCGAGGACGATGATCTGTTCGGTATTTTTTATGGTTGAAATACGTTGGGTAACGATCATTAACGTACTCGAGCCGGTGTGCTGCTTAAGCGCCTTGCGCAAAGCTGCGTCGGTTTTAAAGTCCAGGGCTGAGAAGCTGTCATCAAAGATATAGATGGGAGCTTTTTTCACCAGAGCCCGGGCGATTGCCAGACGCTGTTTCTGACCGCCGGAAACATTAGTTCCACCTTGGGAGATCGTACCTTGCATTCCATTCGGAGTGGTGGTGATGAATTCACTTGCCTGGGCAATATCCGCAGCCAGGTTTAATTCTTCTTCGCTGGCATTCTCATCGGCATAGCGTAAGTTGCTTTCAATTGTGCCTGAGAATAGGTTGCTCTTTTGTGGAATGTACCCGATCCTTTCACGCAGATCATGCTGGGTGACTTCGCGGATGTCGATTCCGTCGATCCACACAGCACCGCCAGTTACATCATAGAGACGCGGGATCAGGCTGACAATGGTTGATTTCCCGGAGCCGGTGGTGCCAATAAACGCGGTTGTCTCTCCAGGTTTGGCAATGAAGGTGATGTCGTGCAGGATATCCTCTTCAGCTCCGGGGTAACGGAAATTCACATTTTTAAATTCAATGGTGCTTTTGAAAGGTTCACTGAAAGGTTTAGGATTTTCAGGATCTTTGATCACTGGTTCGGTTTCCAGTACTTCCGCGATGCGGTCGGCGGAAACAGATGCCCGGGGTAGGATGATGAACATAATGGACATCATCAGGAAGGCGAAGATGATCTGAAGTGCGTACTGCATGAATGCCATCATATCGCCCACCTGCATGGTGGACTGCGCAACCTGATGTGCGCCAACCCATATGATCAAAAGGGTCAGGCCGTTCATCACCAGCATCATTACCGGCATCATGAATACCATGATGCGGTTAACGAACAGGCTGGTGCTGGTAAGGTCTTTGTTGGCCTTGTCGAAACGGTCTTCCTCGAAGGACTGCATGTTGAATGCACGGATGACCATCATTCCGGAAAGGTTTTCGCGGGTTACCAGGTTCAGCCGGTCGATCAATTTCTGCATGATCTTGAATTTAGGAAGGGAGACCGTGAAGATGGTCAGGATTAATCCCAGCAGTACAATAACTGCCAGTCCAATCAACCACCACATGGAGGTGCTTTTACCAATGGCGCGAATGACTCCACCCACGCCAATAATGGGTGCATAAATGACCATGCGCATCATCATGATCACTACCATCTGGATCTGTGTGACATCATTGGTAGTACGCGTGATCAATGAAGCAGTGGAAAACTTGTCAAATTCAGTATTGGAAAAACTCTCCACTTTTTGGAAAACATTCTTGCGCAGGTCACGGGAAAGGCCGGCGGCGGTTTTAGCAGAAAGCCAGCCAACCATGATGGTACATGCAACCGATAGAAGGGTTAAGAGCAGCATCAAGATTCCGTCGTGAATGATGTAATTTGTTTGCAGAGCGGAAGTATTCACACCCAGTGCAATGTATTCGGTTTTGATAAATGCAATTGCCATTTGATTGATCATGCTTTCACCCAGGGTGGCAAACTTTTGATCAATGGCACTAGTCATCATCTCTAATTGGGCGGCGGGCAGTTTGCCCAGCATTGTGAAAATATCTGTCCCAGCTGGGATCTTTGAGATATCGAAACCAAGCCCCTGACCCAGGGCGGCGGCTCTGGCTGGGTCGGCGATTGCCTGCTGAATAAAAGTAACAATGACCAAAGCCTTGCCCATCACAGGTTTGAGGAGATTGGTTTCGGTTGTGTCTATGGTTTTTAAAACATAAACAGGTTCATTGGCAAGTGCTGGGAATTGCAGAACAACCTTGTTGTAATCAGTAGACCTTTTATCAATCAGGTCGTAAGCCCTGAGAACAAGCGTTTTGTTTTCGGCGCTTAAAAAAGTTAACACTTTGTTCATCTCGCTCTGGCGCAAGGCAATTGGCACTGAATTCTCAACACCCCCTTGCTGAATGCCGTTATTGACGATCTTGGACATATAATCCGGTAGTGCGAGGTCACTGTTGGCTTGTACAAATAACAGGACGACAGCGATCAGGATCAAAGAGCGATAGGGTTTTAAGTATTTAATTAAACGCAACATACCTGCAAGTTCTCCTTATGAAGAAATGAAAGACTTTTTTTATTACTCGGCGTGGGTTTCTATTTTTTTGGTTTTTTCTATCAGAATGTTCAATGCAGAAATTATCTGCTCTTTTTCATTGGGAGAAAGAGTGACAGCCAGGTCATTCAGCCATTCCTGGCGGGCATCCATACTTTCCTGTAATGTTTGGCAGCCTTTTTCTGAGAGAACGATTTTTTTGCTTCGTCGGTCGTTTGGATCTTCTGTTCGCAGGATCAATTTCTGTTGTACCAGGCGTTCCAGCATTTGACTGGCAGCTGCTTTGGTAATGCCCAGGTTATCGCCCAGGTCCGAAACCCCGCAGGTGACTCGGTGAATCCGAAATAAGGCTCCTATCTGTGACATGGATAGTCCGCTTTCTTTCGAATAGAGGATGAAGTTATGCATCGAACGGCGCATAAAAACTTCGATCCAGGAATGAAGCGCAGCAACAAACGGGTCAGAAGAACTCATTAGTAAACCTTTCTGGATAGTAAAGAACGCTTGAATATATACCTAACTTATATAATTGTCAATAGGAAAAATTAGCAGACTAAAACGGAATGAGAGTGATAAATCTGAACATCAATTGTTGTGGAAAACTACCGATAAAGTCCCCAATCCGGGCTGGCACCTTCCTCCATCATGCCCATCTCCCAGACTTCGTCGGTCATCTCGATCTCAACTTGTATTCCGAGCGATTCCGCCGCCTTATTTTTGGCAGCTTCCAACATGGAGGGACCAAAAGGGCAAAAGGGCGTGGTGAGGATCATTTTAATAGTTGCCTGGTTAGCCTTGATCTCAACATCCCGCACCATTCCAAGCTGAATAATATCCAGACCAAGTTCCGGGTCTTTAACGTCACGCAATGCTTGACGCAATTTTTCACAAGTTTCTGGATTATGCACTTCTGCCTGCCAGATGGGGCGTTTATTTATAATATTTTCCATTGTGGGTAATTACTCCGAAACAATAAAAGTGCAAAGGGCATCCGCCAGATGCTGGGTTTGGATCTTTTCGGGGGGGATGGATAAGATGTTGGAAATGAGTGTGCGATCAAAAAGGCAAACCTCGGGGTGGCTCTTACCGATCCGGTAGAAAGGACAGGAAATCTCCCTGATCTCGTATTGATCACCAGAGCGATTCCACTGAATATTAAAACCTTCTTTGGCCATCACCTGGGTAAGCAGTTCCAGTTTCTGTTCAATATTGAGGCGGGAAAGGGAAGGTTTATATTCACTGGTTAATTTATCCGCCATGTTCTTAAAAATATCATCCAGTTTATCCGGACTGATGGATTGCTTGAGGTGATCAAGAAGGTTGCCAGTGAGACGCAAATACCCGGTGGGGAAATGCTCCATGCCATTCTCGGTAAGGAGATACACCATGCGCGGCCGCCCAACCCCATGACGTTCTTCTTCGGTTGTTACCAGCCCATTAGCCTGCAGGTGAGTGAGATGATGGCGAACGGATATGGCATTGATCCCAACTTCCGCTGCGATCTCAAGGATGGTTGATCGCGGGTGGGAGGATAATGTTTGCATTACTCGTTCGCGGGTACTTTTCATAATTAATTCTTAATATTCCTAATGAAGGCAGTATAACATGGAGAGCGTCAATCTGTCAATAATAGTGATAATTATTATAAATATTGACTAATCAAGTCGAAGGTGATATACTTGCTCAAAATTAATAGAAAACAGGAATTTGCATGTCAGAACTGGTTATTCGTGATCTTCACGTGGAGGTGTCAGGGAAAGAAATCCTAAAAGGTCTCAATTTGATCATTCCTCAGGGCGAAGTACATGCCATCATGGGGCCAAATGCCACTGGAAAATCCACGTTAGCTTATACATTGTTGGGGCATCCCAATTACTTTGTCACAAGTGGGGATGTGATCTTGGAAGGGAAAAGTATTTTAAAAATGAAAACGGAAGAAAGAGCCAGGGCAGGTTTATTCCTGGCTTTTCAGTATCCGGTGGCGATCCCGGGTGTAACCGTTGCCAATTTCCTGCGTACTGCGATCAACGCGCAGCGAAAAGGAAAAATTGCTGAGGATAAAGGTATTCCCATCCCAGAGTTCCGTAAGCAGATGCTGGAAAAGATGAAACTATTGGAAATGGATCAGAGCATGGCTGGCAGATACTTGAATGAGGGATTCTCAGGCGGTGAAAAAAAGCGGGTGGAGATCCTGCAGATGGCGATGTTAAAACCGGAATTTGCAATTTTGGATGAAACTGATTCAGGGCTGGACATTGATGCATTGAGGATCGTCTCTGAAGGGATCAATACATTACGTGGACCTGATTTTGGGATCCTTGTCATTACTCATTATCAACGCATGCTTAACTATCTGAAGCCGGATGTTGTCCATGTAATGATTGATGGAAAAGTTATTGAATCTGGCGGGGCAGACCTGGCTTTAACCCTTGAGGAAAAAGGCTACGATTGGATCCGGGGTGATAGCCACTCCAACAAATAATGATTCGGTAAAAGCCAATGGTAAATTCCAAACAATCTGATCTATTAAAGAATATTGGACAATATAAATCTGAGTTTAAAGACCCGGAGAATTATATTTATAAATCCGGCAAGGGGCTTGACCGCAACGTTGTGGAAAATATTTCCGCGATGAAAAAAGAACCGGAATGGATGCTTGAATTCCGATTAAAAGCGTTGGATCATTATTTGAAAATTCCAATGCCAGCTTGGGGTGTGGATCTCAGCGGTTTGGATCTGGATGATCTTTACTATTATGTAAAACCCGCTGAAAAGGAAGGGAAATCCTGGGATGATGTTCCCGATAAAATTAAAAAAACCTTCAACCGACTGGGAATCCCGGAAGCTGAACAAAAATTTCTTTCTGGTGTTGGTGCGCAGTATGAATCTGAAATGGTGTATCACAGCATTCAGGAAAAACTGCAAAAGATCGGGGTTATTTTTCTAAGTATTGAGGAAGGCTTGCGGCAGCATTCGGAACTTTTTCGTGAATATTTTGGAAAAGTTGTACCCTATAGTGATAACAAATTCGCTGCTTTAAACAGCGCCGTATGGTCTGGCGGATCTTTTGTGTATATTCCCAAAGGGGTTAGAGTTGACCTTCCCCTGCAGGCTTATTTCCGTTTGAATATGGCCAATATCGGACAATTCGAACGCAGCATCATCATCGCTGATGAGGGATCGCAGGTGCATTATGTTGAGGGTTGTACAGCACCCACCTATACCCACAATTCATTTCATAGTGGAGTGATCGAGATCATTGTGAAGAAGGATGCCCGCGTGCGATACACGACGATCCAAAACTGGTCAACCAATGTTTACAACCTGGTGACTCAGCGGGCACATGTGTATGCAGGCGGCACCATGGAATGGGTGGACAGCAACCTGGGTTCGAAGGCGACTATGAAATACCCTTCCTGTTACCTGCTTGGTGAACGAGCGCATGGGGAAATCCTCTCATTGGCTTTTGCAGGGGCAGGTCAGCATCAAGACACGGGAGGGAAAATGCTCCACCTGGCCAGGAATACCACCAGTAAGATCAACTCAAAATCAATCAGCCGGGGAGGGGGAAGATCATCTTTTCGCGGGCTGGTTTATGTGCAAAAAGGCTCGGAAGGTGCCAGGGCGAGCGTAGCCTGCGATGCTTTGATCCTTGACCCTCAATCCAGATCGGACACCTATCCAAATATCGATGTGAATGAAGGCAAAGTGACCGTAGGACATGAGGCTTCGGTTTCGAAAATTGATGAAGAGCAGCTTTTTTATTTGAAAAGTCGCGGTTTGAATGAAGAAGAAGCGACCAGCATGGTGGTTTCCGGTTTCATCGAACCGCTGGTCAAAGAGCTGCCTATGGAATATGCAGTTGAAATGAACCGATTGATCCAATTCCAAATGGAAAACTCGGTTGGGTAATGAATAAAATGATTGTGGAAACTAAAAAACACCCAGAAATTAATTCTGACCCCCACGAATTTATTTTCGATCAGGACTTGATTAAGAAGATAAGTCCTAATAAGACTGGTTTGGCTCGGCGGTTGGCTGCTTATAAAGTTTATCAGCAGTTACCGATGCCCTCCAAGAAAAGTTGGCTATGGCGAAAATCAGGGTTGGTAAATTTTTTTCCAGATAAATTCCTAATTGATCCATCCCGGTTTAAAGAACTGGAAAGAAACCTCGAGATCAAGCAGAAATTGTTGCCTGATACTGACCTGGCTGGTTTGATCATTACTTCTAATGGAAAGACAGAAGTCAAGTTAAATAAGACGCTTGTTGATCAAGGGATTGTATTATGCAGCTTAAAAACTGCCGAAGAAATCCACCCAGGAATTCTTGATTCGATCATTGGAAAAATTGTTACAGCTGATAAAGGTAAATTTTCAGCTTTCACCCAGTCCTTAGACTCCGATGGAGTTCTTTTTTATGTTCCAAAGGGAATAAAAATTGCAAAACCAATCCAAAGTGTTTATATAGCCAAAGGCGATCATCAAGTTTGCACTTTTCATTTATTAGTCTATCTCGAAGCCGATGCATCTGCTACTTTTATTCAGGAGTGGGTTGGGTTGGGAGATGAACAGGCATCAAATTTGCATTCCGGAGTAGTTGAAGTAAAAGTTGGCGAGAATGCCGAAATGGATCTTGTTGAAATTCATACATGGAATGACAGCTGGTGGAGTATCTCACATGAGCGAGCCGAGCTTCGTGATAACAGCCATCTGAATTGGATGATTTACGCCGATGGGAGCTATTATTCAAGGAGCTTCTTAGGGGTTGAATTATCAGGGGAAAATGCCCAGATTGAGATGACCGGCGTCAGCCTGAACACCACCAATTCCCAGATAGATTTTGATACTTACCAGCAACATACTGGTAAGAACTCAAAAAGCGATTTTCTCTTTAAGAATGCAATCGCCAATAACAGCCGGTCAGTCTGGTCAGGTATGATCAAAGTTGAGAAGAGTGCAATAAAGACGGATGGATACCAGGCTAATAAGAATTTATTACTGTGCGGAAACCCGCTTGTAGAATCCATCCCGGGTTTGGAGATCCTGGCGGATGATGTTCGCTGTTCCCATGGTGTGACTGTGGGTGAAATTGATGCGGATCAAGTATTCTATTTAACAAGCCGCGGTATTTCTGAAGGGGAAGCCAAACAATTGATTGCCGAAGGATTTTTAAGTGCTGCACTTAATAGAACATCAAACGACGTTATCAAAGAAAAAATTACGGATAGGATCCACACAAAACTCAGTACTTTATTCTGCGAATAGCAAAATGATTTTCGTTATGCTAAAATCTATTGGTTAATAATTTAGAAATGGAGAATGAATGACAATACCGTATATGAGGCCGCCGGATACCGATGACCATTATCAGGTGGGGGATGTTGTGGAATCCTTTTGCGACCATGAAAAAGGCAGTGAGCGCATCAAAGGTTGGTTGAAGGGTATCGTGGTGCAGGTGGATGTTAAGATGGTGGCTGTACAATTCCGAAGCAATGTATACCTCACCGATGGTTGGAAAGTGCCTGACCATATTCTATGGTTTCTTCACCATTCCCCGCATTTGCGCAAGAAAAAGGGGCATATTGAAAAAAATACGTTAATGGATTATTAGACAAAACTTATGATTAACCTTCAAAAAATACGAGCAGATTTTCCAATCCTCACCCGGGAAGTCCATCCGGGTAAACCGCTTATCTACTTAGATTCGGGCGCAACCTCGCAGAAACCGGTTGCTGTCATTGAAAGTATGGATGCTTTTTATCGATACTCCAATGCCAACACCCATCGCGGAATTCATGTGCTGGCTGAGGAAGCTACTGAACTATATGAACATGCGCGGTTAAAGATAGCCAATTTTATCGGTGCGCGGTCTCCAAGAGAAGTTGTATTCACACGCAATACCACTGAATCGATCAATTTGGTAATGCACGCCTGGGGAAAGAAATTTCTGAATGCAGGTGATCTTATCCTTCTTTCCGATATGGAACATCATTCCAATATGGTTCCCTGGTTCATGCTGGCCAAGGAAAAGGGCATACGAATTGAGTATATTCCCATGACAACTCAGGGTTTATTAGACATGGAGAAATATCAGCAACTCTTAAAAAATGAGCCAAAATTAGTATCTTTTACCCACATGTCCAATGTATTGGGTACCATCAATCCAGTTAAACCAATGGTAGAGATGGCGCATCAAGCTGGCGCGATGGTTCTTGTGGATGCTGCACAATCGGTGCCTCATTTTGCAGTGAATGTCAATTTCCTGGAAGTTGATTTTCTGGCTTTCTCTGCACATAAAATGTGCGGACCAACCGGGATTGGTGTCCTGTTTGGGCGGGAAGCCTTGCTTGAGAAGATGGATCCTTTCCTTGGTGGCGGTGATATGATCAAAAAAGTCACATACGAAGGATTCATCCCCAACGAGATTCCTTATAAATTTGAAGCGGGTACACAGGCGATAGCCGAGACCATCGGGTTTGGGGCTGCTGTGGATTACTTATCCCAAATTGGGATGGATTCCATCGCTGAACATGAAAAAGAGATCACCCGCTATGCGCTGGAATGTCTCTCCAACCTGAAATGGGTGCAGGTTCTCGGCCCCACTCTGGAATACAAAGGCGGCGTTGTTTCATTTGTCGTTGAGGGTATTCACCCGCATGATGTTGCCCAGGTTCTGGATAGCGAGGGAATTGCGATCCGGGCAGGTCATCATTGTGCCATGCCTCTCCACCAAAAACTGGGGATCCCGGCAACAAGCCGGGCCAGTTTCTATTTGTATAACACCAAACAGGAAGTGGATGGTTTGGTTATTGCATTGAACAAGGTAAGGCAAATATTTGCTTAAAGGTTATTAAACTAAATGGATGATTTTTACAGAGAAATTATTATCGATCATTATAAAAACCCGGCACATCGTGGTCAGCTTGAACCCAAGGACTACTCATTTGAGGATGAGAATCCTTTGTGCGGGGATTTTATCCATGTCGATTTGACATTGGACGAGAACCAAAAGGTCAAGGATGCCGTCTTTAGCGGTCACGGTTGTGCAATTTCACAGGCTTCTGCTGACCTCTTGCTGGATGCCATTCGCGGGAAAACTCTGGAAGAAGTAAAAAAGTTGAATAAACAGGATGTTCTTGATCTTTTAGGGATCGAGTTAAGTCCGGTGAGATTAAAATGCGCCTTGCTTCCACTAAAAGTGGTCAAAGCGGCTGTCTATAAGCTGACCGAAGCTGACGATCATCTGGTTGAATAAAGAGAAGCTCCCTTTCGGGAGCTCTTTATTACTCAGCTAATTTTCCAAAAGCGCCAATTATGCGCAGGATATCAAAAGCTTCGGCATAATTCCGTTCAGCAATGGCGCCATGACGGATGAGCGTTGCCCGGGTTACTTCGGGTTTGAAGTAATATTTATTCGCGTACGTATCATATTCCGCCAGAGCTTTAACCTTTAATGTCACATCCCGTTCATCCACTTCAACCAGAAATGAAGGGAAGAAGCCGTAACTGCTGCGGATGACATCATACCCAAAAATGCTGGTTCCGCGAAAAGCCCGCAAGGCTTCCTCTGTTACAGTGGTATGGTCTTGATGCAGGTCAGCCCGGGTATGCACAAAAACGATCTCCGGTTCAAATCTTTTATTCAAATCAATCAAATACTCCAAGATTTCCTGGCGGGATTGAGGGAAACGCCGCGTTTCGAATGAACCCAGTATTATCTTTTCTTTTGAAACTCCCAGAAGAGCCATACTTCGGTAATGTTCATCGACCAGGTTATTGAGTGAAGGATTCTTTTGATTATCGGAAAGAGTAACACAGCGGATATCTGATTTGGATGAAATATGAGCGATCAGTGCTCCACAACCTAATTCAATATCATCCGGATGCGCACCCAGGAAAAAAATACGTTTACCGTAAAAGAGAAGACTCTGGTTCATTTTTGCCTACTTGGTTGCGATAAAGCCACCCACCACTTTGGTCATAATTAACTGGCCGTCCCGGTCAATTCTTTTCTGTGTCACTTGTTTTATCTGGCTCATAATATTTTCAAAATCCTCTTTACCCTGGAAAAAATCCGCCCATAATTTTCGATCTTCCGAAAGTGATGCCCGTGTGTACTCCAGGAAAGGTTCAGCTTTAGTGAAGGTTAAAGGATTTTCAAAGATATACACTTCCACTTTGGCGAATTGCTTCTTGATGGTGTCTAAAATTTCGCTTCCATACCTTGAACTGCCAGGCATAGCGGGGATCAGTTTACCTGTTGCTTCTTTGATGACATCATAAAAGACCTGTTTATTTTGCAGCATGGGGCCAGAGGTAAATAATCTGCCCCCGGGTTTAAGTACCCGATGCATTTCACTAATTGTGAAGGTGATATTTTCCGAATAATAAATGGCAAAACAGCAGGAGACGAGGTCAAACAGATCATTGGCAAACATAAAGGGTTTATTAAAATCAAGATCAACGAAAGTGGCTTTGACCTGATTCATTTGGCTCTCTTGTCTGGCTGTATCTAACAATTCCTGGGATACATCTCCACCGGTAATATCTGCTTTTCCTTTTAACTCGTTGTAAAAAGAAAAAACCTGTTTGCCTGCGCCGCAAGCTGCATCCAGTATTTTCATACCAGGAGTGAGTCCAAGAAGTTTTAACATCCATTCATCAATATTTCGTCCCCCGTATTGATTATGGATATCAATGCGCTTCATTAGATCAGTTGTAGTTTCCTGGTAGTTAATTTTCATTTTGCACCTTAAGGGTAATTTTGCACTAAGTATAAGAGTATAAAAAACATTGTCAAGTAATAAAATTTTTGGAATAAGCTAGCAAATCCTGGGGAGCATTTCGCCTGCCAGCATATCCACGATCCGGGTTCCGCCGATTGTTGTTTTCATCAATACCCGATATTTAGGATCTTTTTTCACCATGCCGATTATTGCCGCATTCTTCCCTAAAGAATGATTTTTAAGTATATTGAGTGCCGCATTCGCTTCATTGGCAGGCAGGATAATGATCACTTTGCCTTCATTGGCAACATATAAAGGATCAAACCCCAGCATTTCACAGGCTGCCAGCACTTCCGGCGCGACAGGGATGGCATCTTCTTCGAGAATTATGCTCGACTGGCTTTGCAGGGTAATTTCATTTAATGAGGTAGCTAATCCTCCGCGGGTAGGGTCCCGGAGGACATGAACATGGGGAGCTGCTTCGAGAAGACTGTGAATCAAATGATTTAATGGAGCCACATCTGACTGGATGGTGGTTGAGAATTTCAATTCACCCCGGGCAGCGAGTACCGAGATTCCATGATCTCCAATTGTCCCTGAAATAATGATCACATCACCGTCTTGAGCCATTTCCCCGCCAATCTGCCTGCCTTCTGGAATCCAACCCATGCCTGTAGTTGAAATGAATAATTTATCGGCTTTTCCTTTTTCTACAACTTTCGTATCGCCTGCCACGATCTGCACCCCTGCTTCCAATGCGGCAGTATTCATTGAAGATGCAATCGTCTTTAGTGTTTCAAAAGGCAGTCCTTCTTCGATGATGAAAGAGGACGTCATGTAAAGTGGCATTCCACCAGACATGCAGATGTCATTTACTGTTCCCGAAATTGCCAGCCGGCCAATATCTCCACCTGGAAAAATGATGGGACTGATGATATGGGCATCGGTGGAAAGGCAGATTTTTCCTTTCATTTTTGCCATCTCCGGAAGAACCACACTGGCAAAATCGTTTGATGAATTTAATATCGGATTCCCGAATGAATTTTGAAAAATATCCTTGATCAATTCATGGGTCATTCGCCCACCGCTGCCGTGTCCGATGACGATAGTGTTTTTCTGTTTCAATGGGCGAGGACAAACCAATCCCTCAAAAGATTGATCGGATGGATTAGTCATTGCTATTCTCTATTACGGGCATAGCGATAGTAAGCTGAGCATGTCCCTTCAGACGACACCATGGTAGCTCCCAGCGGATTTTCCGGTGTACAGTTTTTCGCGAAAGCGGGGCAGTCTTTGGGCTTCTTCAGCCCTTGAAGTATCAATCCGGCGATGCATTCTTCAGATTCATGTGTGTGGATCGATTCAAGCTCGAATATTTTCGAAGCATCAAATTGGTAGTATTCTTTGCGCAAGCGCCACCCACTCATGGGAATCAACCCTATCCCGCGCCATTGTTGATCACAAGCTTCATAAACCTGGTCAATAAAATGTTGGGCATGCTGATTACCCAAACGGGTAACCACCCGCTCATATGCATTTTCAACTGTTGACTTATCTGATTCGAGTTGTCGGACGGCCATCAGCAAACCGCTGACAAGATCTAGCGGTTCAAAACCTGTCACAATAATGGGTACATTGTAATCGTTGGAAATGGGCTCATATTCACGATATCCCATGATCGCGCAGACATGCCCGGCCCCTAAAAATGCCTGTACCCGGTTATGGGGTGCGCCAAGAATAGCATGCATGGCTGGCGGGACGCGTACCTGAGAAACCAGGACAGAATAATTGATCAGCCCTAATTCTTTGGCTTTCAAGATGCTGATGACATTGTTGGGAGCTGTGGTTTCAAAACCGATCGCAAAGAAAACCACCTGTTTTTGAGGATTAGCCTGCGCAATTTGAACGGCGTCCAAAGGGGAAAGAACTACTCGTACATCACCACCAGCGGCTTTAACTGAGAATAGATCTCTATCCGTTCCAGGTACACGCAGCATATCCCCAAAGGAGGTGAATATAACATCTGGTTGCGAGGCAATATTTATGGCTTTGTCCACTAATTCCAACGAAGTAACACAAACCGGGCAGCCTGGACCATGCACAATTTCAATTTCTTTTGGAAGTAATTCATCCAGACCATACTGCATAATCGCATGAGTCTGACCCCCACAGATCTCCATAATTACCCAGGGGCGGGTGATGAGGTTGCGCATTTCTTTCAAAGTGCTCTGAACGTGGATCTTATTTCTGAATTCAGACTTGAAATCCATTATTAACCCTTTTTCTTTTTTTCTTCTTGAGCCTGCAAAGCTTCCATCTCTTTTAGCATTTTCAATGTTTCTTGCGCCTCTGCTTCGTTCAATATACTAAGGGCAAAACCAGCATGAACTATTGCATATTCTCCCACCTTTGCTTCAGGAGTTGTCTCCAGGCATACGTTCATTAAAACACCATCGAAACTGACCTTGCCCATTTTCAGGTTTCCGTTCTGAAATATTTCCATAATTTTTCCGGGAACTCCCAAACACATAATATTTTCCTTTATTTATTAATTGAATGAGCCAGTATTATTGCCTGGCCGAGAGAGATTCCACCATCATTGGTAGGATACTGCGAAGGTTGCAATACGACAAAACCATTTTCTTCCAGCTTTTGTATTGTCCGTTGTAAAAGGTATTGGTTTTGCCAGACCCCACCGCTGAGAGCGGCAATGTTATTCCCGGTTTCAGACCGGATCTGCTGACATATCGTAATTACCAATTCAACAATACTGTTATGGAAACGGGCTGAAAGAATTGATGCTGGAGTGTGACCTCTCAGATCTGAAATGATCGATTTCCAAAGCCGGTTTGAATTGATTATCCCATCTTCAATTGTAAACTGGTAGCTCCCTTTTTCACTAAGATCCGCACGGGCCTCCAATTCAATGGCTGCCTGGGCTTCATAATTCACGGTGTGTCGGACGCCGATTAATGAGGCGGCAGCATCGAAAAAACGTCCCATACTGGAAGTTAATGGGCAGTTGATATTTTTATTAAGTTGATTCCTTAGAATTTCCAGATTTGTCTTAGAATATTGAATAACTGGAGGCAAGTCATCGTCCCACCCGATCCCTTCCCCCCATAGGTAAGCAAGTGCGATACGGCTGGGATTATGGGTAGCCTGGTCACCTCCGGGTAGGGGAATGTATTTCAAATGATATTTTCTTTCAAAGCTTGCATAACTGCCCAAAAGAAATTCACCGCCCCAGATGGCTCCATCGGTGCCATAGCCAGTACCATCAAAGCATATCCCAATGACTGGTTCTTCATTTGACCATTGGTTTTCTGCAAGGCAGGAAGCAAGGTGGGCGTGATGGTGCTGGACGCGCAAAAGTGGCAATTTTTCATCTTGAGCGCGATTTTCTGCGTAATGGGTTGAAAGGTATTCAGGATGAAGGTCACAGGCAATCGCTTCCGGACGGATGCGGAACAGCTTTTCATAATGGTGGATACTGGTTTCAAAAGCAGTTAGAGTCTCCAGGTTTTCGAGATCACCGATATGATGACTGACGAAGGCATAATTTTCGCGAGTGAGACAGAATGTATTTTTCAATCCTGCACCGGTTGCTAATAATTCAGGCAAAGGATCGGATAAAAACATGGGATTGGGGGCAAATCCTCGTGAACGACGAATGGAATAGAAATGTCCGTGGTTGAACCGGGTGACTGAATCATCAAGGCGGGTATGAATTTCGCGATCATGAAATAAGAATCCATCTGCCATTTCAGAAAGGTTTTCCAATGCCTGGGTATTGGAAAAAGCGATTGGTTCTTCACTTAAGTTTCCGCTGGTCATGACCAAAGCATCAGGATAATTGGGCGCAGGCTCGAGCAATAAATAATGAAGAGGAGTGTAGGGCAGCATCACTCCAAGAGTATTGAGGTTGGGTGCCACCTCTTCCACAATCTTAGAATCAGGGGATCTTTGACATAAAAGAATGGGTTTTTCTTTAGAGGTAAGAATCTGAATTTCCTGGTTGGAGAGAAGGCAATGCATTTTGGCGCTTTTTTCGTCGAAAACCATTACCGCAAAGGGCTTATCGCTCCGCAGTTTTCTGCGGCGTAATTCATTTACCGATCTCTTTTGGCTGGCATCACAAGACAGGTGAAATCCTCCTAACCCTTTCAATGCAATAATCCTGCCTTCGGCAAGCCATTGGCGGGTGATTTGAATCGCCTCTTCACCCTTTGCCAAAGTTTTACCCTTGGCTGCAAACCATACCTGCGGGCCGCATGTTGGGCAAGCGATGGGTTGAGCATGAAAACGCCTATCAAGAGGATCTTCATATTCATGCTTGCATTTTTCGCACATGAGGAATGAAGACATTGTGGTGTTTGGCCGGTCATAAGGGATATTTCGAATAATCGTGAATCGCGGTCCACAATTTGTGCAATTGATGAACGGGTAACGAAATCGGTGGTCTTTGGGGTAAAATAATTCCCGCAGACAATCTGGACAAATGGAAACATCTGGTGAGACAGGGATAAATTGAGCATCATCTGTCTGGCTGACCAAGATCTCAAACTGCGTATAGTCTATCTGCTTTGTATCAACGATATTTATTTGGTCAATTTTTGATAATGCAGGTGGGCTTTTCGTAATTTCCTGAACAAAATCTGAAAGATGTTGGGAATCCCCGGCGACTTCGATTTCCACACCGGCAGAAGTGTTGCGGACCCATCCATTAAGTTGGTTTTTTAGCGCAAGAGAATAGATAAAAGGGCGGAATCCTACTCCTTGAACTATCCCGCGGATCGTAATTCTTTTTCCAAAAATGACATTATTCATTCTTGAAATCAGATATTTTAGACATTAGCCAATTTGTCCATGCATATAATCCTTCCCCGGTTTTGCAGGAAATTTCAAAAAACTTCACTCCCGGGTTGAGGATTTCAATGCCTTTTTTAAAATAGGTCTCATTAAAGTCGACATAAGGCTTCAAATCGATTTTATTTAAAATTAAAGCATCAATACCGCGATAGATAGCAGGGTATTTATAGGGTTTATCATCACCTTCCGGAATACTGGCTACCAATACATTAATGCTTGACCCTAATTTGAAGGCAGCAGGGCAGATTAAATTGCCGATATTTTCAATGATTATCAGATCAAGGTCTTTAAAGGATAATTGGGATAATCCACTTCTAATCTTTGGTGCATCCAAATGGCAATCCCCGCCAGTATTGATCTGCACCGCCGGAATCCCCATCGCTTGAACCTTATCCGCATCAATGGTCACTGGAGCTGTATCTCCTTCGATCACCGCTATTCGGAGGTCATTGGATAAAACTTTAATTGTTTTAAGAATTAAGCTCGTCTTGCCTGCTCCGGCGGATGCCATAATATTGATAGAATAGACTTGATGGTCTTTTAGAGTTCTTGAATTTTCTTCAGCGATCTGGTCATTGGCGTTGAGAATATTTTCAACGATTTTTATTCTTGTGGTTTTCATTACTTCTTTAGATTTCATTGAATTTCAATGCTTTCCATTTTAAAATCATCACCGGATAATATTTTGATATTCGTCCCTGAACATTGGGGGCAGGGAATTAGGTCGTGTTCCAATTGATAATAGTTTTGGCAATCCTGGCAAAGGACTGTGGCTGGGATTCTTTGAAAATGAAGGCATGAATCTTCACAAATAGTACCTTTGCTGATGATCTCCCAATAAAACTGGACCGAATCATCCACAATACTGGAAAGGTCTCCAATAACAAGGTTGATGTCTGTCACTTTATGCGCTTTTTCTTTCTGGGCGTATTTTATGGCAGTATTTAAAATGGATTCGGTGATTGAAAGTTCATGCACAAAAAAATTATAATCTAAATCGGACAATAATGGTAGGAATTACATTTAGTTCAGAAATTTTATTAACTAATTCTTTCCATGATTAATTCAATCGCTTTTTCGGCTAATCCCATCGTTTTTTCAGAAAGACTATGAGTAAAGCTGAAGTCATACCCTCGAATGGAAATGAGAATCGATTCTGGATATTTATGGTAGAGGGTTTTTGATAGTGAAAGACAGGTTGCTGCTGTGAGATGGTGAGTGAAAGGTGAATTTTGGAATTCAGGTTTGATTTTTGAAACCTTGATCTCTTCTTTTATTTCATCGGTATGCGCATCAATAAAAATTGCCTGCTGATAATCTGCCAATTCTTCAGCGACTTCGGGGATCAGCTGCAGGTTAAACCACAAATGGGTATGCTCTGATAGTTTTATCGAACCAGATTCGATGTTTTCGTTAGATAAGAGTTGCCCAAATCGATGGGCGATGCCCGCAAGCACATGCCAGGCAACGCCATCATCACCGCGATCAGGATTGCCAAATCCTAAAACAATCGTTTTTACTTTTTTAGTCATGATGAGTATCTAATAATCGATGCCGTAAAAGAAGCGGCATCGATTAATGTTTTTCATTTTCTTCTTTGGGAGACCACTTTGGTTATGCGTTTCGCCTGATTTCCTTAATGAGGTTGCCGTTCATATCGAACACATCGACCACCATTGGCATTTGACCGATGGCGTGAGTGGAGCAGGAAAGGCAGGGGTCATGAGCGCGCACTGCAGCTTCAACGCGATTCAATTGGCCTTCAGTGATATCTGGACCGGTAATGTAGGTTTTTGCAACACTATCAACCGCTTTGCACATAGCCCAGTTGTTGTGACCGGTGGATACGATCAAATTCAGTTTGGTGATCTGGCCATTCTCATTGGCCCAGTAGTGATGGATTAGCGTTCCGCGGGGTGCTTCAATCACTCCGACGCCCTCAGGTTGGGGATTGTGGTGCGTATTGAGAATATCCGTACTGAGGATATCCGGGTCATCCAGCAGGATTCGCACCCTTTCAGCCGCAAAAAGAGTTTCAATCAGGCGGGCATAATGGTAATGCAGCGTATTTTCAATTGGCTTGCCGCCGTACATGGCGCGGTAACGTTTGAATTCTTCATTCGCAAGAGGGGTATCGATCTTTTCAGCCGTATTTAAGCGGCCTAATGGGCCAACGCGATAGACGCCAGCCGGGTAACCCATTTTCTTGTAATAGGGAAATTTAAGGTAAGACCAATTTTCGACATGTTCATTTATATAATTAAGATAATCTTTAACAGGGAAGCATTCCAATTGTTTTCCACTTGAATTCACCAAGCGGATATTCCCATCATAAAGTTCCAGACCATTTTCGGGTGTAACCAGACCCATATAACCTGTGGGAAAAACTGCAAATTTATCGATATCTGTTTTATTGGTTTCTGCCCAGGTTCGGAAAATTTCAATCCCGGCTTTAATTGTCTGAATGCTTTCATCCAATCCAGAAAGGATCAAATCACGATCACTTTTACAGAGTGCTTTATTCACACCACCCGGTAATGCAAATGTTGGATGAAGCCGTCGTCCACCTACAATTCGGATTATTTCCTGACCCCATTTACGCAACGCTACTGCTTTAAGGGTTAATTCCGGGTTAGCCTGGATCAAACCAACCACATTGCGTATGGCCGGGTCGGCATCAAATCCCAATAATAGGTCAGGACCGCCCAGTTCAAAAAAATGCATGCCATGACTCTGCACGATCTGTCCCATGTGCATTAATTCACGCAGAAGAGAAGCCGGGCGCGGAGGGGTGACACCCAATATTGCATCACCTGCTTTGGCGGATGCCAGGTGATGACTGACCGGGCAAATTCCGCAAATACGCGGTGTGATCAGGGGCATTTCAAATACCATGCGACCTTCACAAAATTTTTCAAAGCCGCGAAATTCGTTGATATGCAAATAAGCGTGATCTACTTTTCCAGTTTCATTAAGGTTAATGGTTATTTTGGCATGTCCTTCAATCCTGGTTACGGGTTCAATTGTAATTTTTTGAGTTGCCATAAAAAATTCCTATGTTTTAGTTCCACATCAATTTGTCGTTTTTAAGATCGGGGATACGGCCTTGAGCTAATTCGCTAAGTGCGTAGAAAATAATATCAGCATCTGGGGGACAGCCGGGTACGAATACATCCACGGGTACCACTTCGTGGACGGCACGAACCAGTGTTGGTTTGCATAATTCGGGATCGGAGGGGATTTTGCTGTTGGGTTCGTTACTCTCCGCTTCTACGTATGCACGCCGAAGGGATTCTTCAATTGTGAAGAAGTTCCGCATGGCAGGAATACCGCCAAATACAGCGCAATCACCCAATGAGACGAGGATTTTGCAATGTTTACGCATATTTATTGCCACTTCTTCATTTGTGGTGTTATTGATACCACCTTCCAAAATCCCTACATCCACGCCGCTTTCATCCGGGCGTTTGAGATCAGTGATTGGAGTAGAGCGCAAGTCCACAAGCTCTACTAGTTTGACAATTCTTTCATCAATATCCAGAAGAGACATATGGCAGCCTGCGCAGCCTGCCAACCAGTCTGAAGAAACTTTAGGTTTTGTCATTGTCGCTCTCCTTTGCGAGATGAACTATTCGATAGTAACGGGAGAGACCCTTTCGGTCAATCGCGTTTTCCAGTTCGCATCTATCTTAATACCCGATTTTTCTGCCAGACTGGTGAGTACTTCCAGGTTTGAGCGTACACCATCAACTGATTTAAGCGCAGAATGGGCTTTTTGCAGCCGTCCTTCAGAATTCAAGTAAGTACCTTCCTGTTCCAGCCAGGTTTGGGTGGGTAAAACCACCTGGGCATTGGCAGTCAATGGGGAAACATAACTGCTTTGTACAACCAGGAATGGGACTTTTTCAAATTTCTTAATCAGCGCTTGTGAAGGCCGCTCATCGCCAAGCGCAAGAAAACAGAATTCAACGCCTTCTACATTAAGAGTTGAATCCAGATGGTATTGACTTGCAGCCAGACTGTTCGCGCCACCTTTAACATCGATGATGGTGGCATTAACTAGCTTTGCCAGATCATAAATAGCCTTTAGTGAACTTGAAGACCCATTATTCACCTTGGTGTTTCCGTAAATAACCACAATTTTCGTCGAAGATTTTAAAATTTGAATGGCAGACTTTAATGTTTCCAAATCAACTCCGGCTAATTTGGAAATGGCTGATAAATCTGCTTTATCATTTTTTAGTGCGGTGCTTAGAGATTTAACCACATCCTCTTCCTTACCTTCTTTGGCTTTTAAACTGATTGCACCGAAATTATCAAGCCCATTCGCGGCGCTATCCAGAGTAAGCACCTTGCATCCATTGGGAATGATGCGTTTGACAAAGAAACTAATGACCTGATGGTCTTTGGTGATATCCTCACCGAGAACAAAAATGCAATCTGCTTTCTCGAGGGATTCCATCCTGCCTTCAAAGGAGGATTTCAATTCTTTTGCCAGTTCGAAAGACGCCTTTGTAGACATGCCTTCTTCCAAAGATGTAGCATTTCCATTTAATCCTTTAAAAAGTTGATTGAATGCATCCAGGGTTTCCACTGGTAGACGGGTAGAAATGAAACCAGCTAGTTTTCCTTTATTTGCTTTAAACTTCTCCGCTGCTGCCGATAAAGCCTCATCCCAGGTAGCGGCTTTTAAAGAATTATTCTTACGAATCAGGGGTGTTGTGATTCTTTCTCGGTCTTCACCCATTGGATGGAAGCGCCCAACCTCACAAATAACACCTGAGTTAACCGGGGCTTCCCAGTCGCCCTCAATCCGGGTTAAACGGTTATCACGGGTCAGCACATCAATTCCACAGCCGAGACTGCAGCCCACACAAATAGTCTTATGGTGTTCAACATCAGTTTCACGGCCTTGGTATGCACTCCAGCGTTCAATCAAAGCACCTGTTGGGCAGACCTGTACACAGGTTCCGCAGCCAATGCAGGAACTTTCTCCCAGGGGAATACCTAAATCTGCAACCAGCGTACTATTTGCTCCGCGTTCTTCAAAACCGAGTGTGAAATTGCCAACCAATTCACCGCAGGCGCGCACGCAGCGGCGGCAGAGAATGCAGCGGTTGTGTTCTAAAATAAGATAAGGATGGGAAGCATCCACAGGATATGGTTTCCAATTGGGTTGCAGTGACCAGTGAGTCATACCTTCGTGATAGGCGGCGTTCTGCAATTCACAATCGCCGCCGCTGACCTGGCAATAAGGGCAAAAATGATTACGTTCACTAAATATCATATTGAGGATAAATTTTCGAGCATCCCGGGTTTTTTCCGTGTCGGTCCGTACAATCATATTATTCATCACTGGCAGGGTGCAAGATGGCTGCAGAGTACGCATGCCATCCACTTCCACCAGGCATAGGCGGCAACCGCCGTAAGGGGTAAGCTCTGGATGATCACAAAGCGTTGGAATCTCAATTCCTGATGTGCGGGCAGCTTTTAGAACCGTTGTACCTTCGGCGATTTCGATCTGTTTTCCATCAATGGTAATGTTGACCATAAGTGAACCTCTTTATCAGGTGAATTTAATTAATTTATAGCGGTATGACCGCTCATGCGGCAGACACCGGTTGGACATACTTTTAATTTGATATGCGCTTCAACTTCAGAGCGGAAATAATTGAGAATATCTTTCAGCGGTGAACCAGCAGTTTGGCCTAACCCGCAATTGGACATTTCATATAAATAAGTGCTGAACATTTGCAAATCGTCAAGATCTTTCAAACTGCCAAGTCCTTCTGAGATATTATCTAAAATTTGAAAAGCCCGTTGTGTACCAATCCGGCATGGATTGCATTTACTGCAGCTTTCGTTGCGGAAGAAATTCAAAAGTACTTTAGCCAGATCCACCACGCATGTTTCTTGATCGCAAATCAGAAGAGCACCAGAACCCAGAGATACACCGGCCTTTGTATAAGAGTCAAAATCCATTGGTGTATCCTGAAGGGCAGCAGGTACTATTGAACCGCTCGAACCGCCGGTTTGTGCCATTTTTAAAGTTGCACCGTCTTTCATGCCTTTACCATAGATCGTGATGACTTCACGAAGAGTAATGCCCATGGGAACTTCGATAACTCCAGTTTCATTGACATTGCCAATGATCGTAAATACTTTAGTACCCGGGCTGCTGGGAGTACCAAAGTTCCGGTACCAGTCAGCTCCATTGCGAAGAATGGAGGGGATATTTGCCAGCGTCTCCACGTTATTTATCAGGGTTGGTTTTCCATGCAGTCCATGTGTCGTTGGATATGGAGGACGGGAGCGCGGTTCACCCCGTTTTCCTTCTATGGATTCAATTAACGCAGTTTCCTCGCCGCAAATATATGCACCTGCTCCGGTATGGACATGGATCTTAAAATTATGTTTAGATCCGAAAATGTTTTTCCCAAGAATGCCCATTAGTTCGGCCTGGGTGATGGCTTGCTGGATGCGTTCCTGGGCAAGAGTATATTCACCACGGATATAGACATAGCCTTCATCAGCGCCGACAGCATACCCGCCAATGATCATCGCTTCCAGAATGCTATGAGGGTCACCTTCCAAAATCAGTCGGTCTTTGAAAGTTCCTGGTTCACTTTCATCGGCATTGCAGATCACATATTTTTTATCACTCTGGGTTTTGGCTACAAATTTCCATTTTGTACCGGTTGGAAAACCTGCACCACCGCGACCTCTAAGGCCGGATTTCTCAAGAACTGCAACAACATCTTCAGGTTTCATCTCAGCTAATACTTTTCCTAGAGATGTGTAACCATCATTAACAATATAATCCTCAATCGAGGTGGGATCGATTATTCCAGCATGTTGCAAAACGATGCGTTGTTCAGCAGGTAAAGAGCCGGCACGGGCATTGATCCAACTGATATGACCGGAAAGTTCTTTTACTGGGGCTTGGAGCGAAGTGGCGATACGTCCTTTGTAAAGGTGCTCTTCCACCAGAAATTTCACATCGGCAGGTTTTACCGGACCGTAAATAGCCGCCTCAGGGTATACGATCACCAGGGGAGAAGAGTCACTGCGGCCAATATCAGCCACCATCGATAGTGAAATTTCATTTTCCAATTGATGAGATTTTATTTCTTCCTGCAGGCGCTGGTAGACATCCTGTGCGCCCCGTTGCATGCTGAGCGGATCACTGGAGACCAAGACCATTGAGCGATAGGCTTTCATGAAGGCTCCTTTATTGGTAACGGGCAAAAATTGAGGGCAGGTTCTCGGCGGTAAGATTGCCGTATGAATCCTCATCGATAATCATCACAGGACCCGAAGCGCAGATCCCCAGGCAACTGACAGTGATCAAGCTCCATTTGCCATCCGGACTGGTTTCACCCGGTTGCAGGTGCAATAGATCCTTAACTGAAGTCCAAATCTGGCGGCCTCCGGCTACATGGCAGGGAGCACTCTCGCAGAATTTGACAACATGTCTGCCCATTTCCCTGGTAAAGAGCATTTTATAAAAAGTTGCCACTGAATAGAGCTGGCTCTGAGGAATCCGAAGCTTTTCACTGATGGTTTTCATCGCCTCTTTTGGCAGAAATCCCAATTCATTATTTACTTTTGAAAGAATCGGGATAAGATCTTCCGCATTTTCGCCATAGAATTCCAATGATTCCTTGACTGCTTTTTCAACCGTTATTCCATTTTCCTTGCCACGTGTCATGTGTTTTCTCCTGTGCGTGAAACTCACCTTTCTATATTTTATAGTACAGTGACAGCTTTATAGTTACATACTTGCTTGCAGATGCCACAACGAATGCAGGTATCAGGATCGATAACATGCAATTTCTTTAATTCGCCCTGGATTGCATTTACCGGGCAGTTACGAGCGCATAATGTGCAGCCTACACAGGCATCTGCAAGAATTTCATACCGGATCAAAGCGCGGCAAACCTTAGCTGGACAGCGCTTTTCATATATGTGGGCTTCATATTCAGCTCTGAAATGCTTTAAAGTGCTTACAACAGGTGTTGGAGCTCCCTGACCGAGACCGCATAAACTATCCTGACGAATTTCCTTACTTAATGCTTCCAGGGTTTCAATATCTCCCTCACGACCCTCGCCATTGCATATCCGGGTCAAGATTTCCAACATACGTCGGGTACCCACGCGGCAGGGAACGCATTTTCCACAACTCTCTTCCTGAATGAAGTCCATAAAATAACGGGCAATATCCACCATACAAGTTTCTTCATCCATGACAACCAGTCCGCCGGAACCCATCATCGAACCGGCAGCAGTCAGAGATTCATAATCCACTGGCAGGTCCAGGTTTTCGCTGGTCAGACAACCGCCCATCGGGCCGCCTGTTTGAATGGCTTTAAATTCCAAATCGTTTTTAATTCCGCCGCCGACTTCGTAAATGATCTCGCGAAGAGTGATCCCAAACGGGACTTCGATCAATCCTGTTTTTTTCAGATCTCCGGCCAGTGCAAAGGTTTTTGTACCCTTGCTTTTTTCGGTTCCCATTGAAGCGTACCAATCAGGCCCGCGCACTATGATCTGGGGAACATTGGCATAGGTTTCAACATTATTAATGTTAGTGGGTTTTCCAAACAGACCCTTTACGGCCGGGAAGGGCGGTCTGGGTCGGGGCTCTCCACGGCGACCTTCTATCGAAGCGATTAGGGCTGTTTCCTCCCCACATACAAAAGCACCAGCACCAATGCGCAATTCCAATTCAAAAGAAAAATCTGTTCCGAGGATATTATTTCCTAAAAGACCGAAGGTTTTTGCCTGGGCGATGGCGACGTTTAAAGTATGGACAGCTATCGGGTATTCTGCACGGCAATAAACATATCCCTGGGAAGCGCCAATGGCATAAGCGGCTATGATCATGCCTTCAATGACAGAATGCGGATCGCCTTCCAGCACGCGCCTGTTCATAAAAGCGCCAGGATCACCTTCATCTGCATTACATACGATGTATTTGGGAGAATCTTTTGCATCGCGAGCTAATTGCCATTTTTTAAAAGTGGGAAACCCAGCCCCCCCGCGTCCGCGTAACCCAGATCGGTTAACGACATCGATCACATCTTCAGGTTTATATTCAGTCAGGACTTTCCCCAGGGCTGAATAACCATCCTCGGCAATATATTCTTCAATATTCTCAGGATCGATCTTGCCGCAATTCCTTAAAACAACGCGTACTTCTTTTGGTGTTGGAGCGCTGAGTTCCTGGTCAGTAAAGCTGGCAACCGGGGCGAGAAATTTATCAACCGTGCGGCCTTTCAAGAATTGTTCTTCAACCAGGAAAGGAATATCGGCAACTTTCAATCCAACATAATGAACATCTTCCGGATACACCATGATTTCAGGACCGAGCGAACAACTGCCAATACGCGGAGTATCCAGAATTTCAACTTCCTCATTCAACCCGTGAATTGTTAATTCCTTATTTAAGGCAGCCATGATCTCCATGGACCCTTTATTGATACACTCCGGGTCATTACATACTAGTATATGAGAACGAAAATATTTCATATCAAAAAATGCCAAAATAAGATCAGATGAGAATCCTTCCTACATGGGAATAACGTGATTTGAAAGTGGTTTTCCACCAACCACGTGCGTTTTCATGATTTCTTTGACAACCTCTGGCGTAACTTTACCGTAGGTTACTTTGGGTTGATCACCGATGACTACCTGAAGGATCGGTTCCTGCTCGCATAAACCTATGCAGCCAGTTTGCGTGACAATGATGTTCGCCACATTTTCTGTTTCAACGTATTTGAGTACAGCTTTCATAGTCTCACGAGCACCTGCAGCAATTCCGCAGGTTCCCATTCCTACAATTACCTGGGCTGCACCTGAAGTTGACTTAGCCTTACGTTTTTCAAGTGCTTCTTCACGCACTCTTTTTAGATCATCTAGACTTTTTATTTCATTCATTTCATCTCCTAAATTTCATGAATAATAATATTAATATGCAATTCTTATTTCATTCATTCGGTCAGAAATTAAATTTCTTAGATATGAAAGAACGGTTGGATCACTTAAAGGAATATCAACGAGTTCTTTTTTTATTAAACCATCATCTAAAATGAATTCCTTCTTTTCGATCTTATATCGAAAAATCCAATGAACATCCGGGTAACCAACCAGTAGGTTCAAAAAAGTGCTTTCCAGGTCACCAAGAGGCATTCGGTCAATATGACTTCGCTGGAATTCAACTTCCATTGTTGTACCAATTCCTTCGGCAGATTCAATTTTCAAATATCCATTACAGCTTTCAGCAGCTTCTTTTAAGAAGGGAATACCCAGCCCAACCTTGCGAGTGGTTCGAGAAGTAAAAAATGGGTTGGTTACCTGTGCCACGCTTTGCGGGTTCATTCCTTTGCCGTTATCTTTTATCACGATTCGCAATCGGTCGGATACAGAATCCTCTTCTACGCTCACTTTTATTTTATTCGCTTTTGCCTGAACACTGTTTTCGGCAATATCCAGAATATGCAGAGAAAGTTCACGCAACAATTAAGCTTTTTCTTCCTTATTATCAATTCCACGAATTAATCGGGCAAACAAGTTGGGTTTGACTCGTCCATGGATTTCTTCATCGATGACCACAACCGGAGCCTGGCTGCAGGCGCCCACACAGCGGCACGCTTCCAGGGTGATATTCCCATCGGATGTTGTTTGGCCTGGCTCAACGCCAATCAGCTGTTTGGCCTTATCTATTATCTGGGGAGTTCCGCCAACATAACAAGCAGTTCCCATACAAAATTTTATCGTATGAGTACCGCGTGGTTCTGCGGTGAAAAACGAATAAAAGGTAACCACTCCATGCACCCGGCTGACCGGAATCCGCAATGAATTAGCGATATATACCTGCATGAGTCCCGAAACAAAGCCGATTTTAGCTTGAACTTCATTCAGAATCACCATTAAACTGCCTGGTTTGCTTTTGTTGAGTTCAAGAATTTCGTCTATTCTATTTTTTAAATCGAAATTAGTCAGCGGGTTTACTTTATGATTTTGTACATCTGCTAGGATCATTTTTATATCTTATTAAATAGTTTTAAACCTGCTGATTTTATCATGTATTCATTTTGAAGTGTGAAAATTGATAGAAATCGGGAAATAATCTGTAAAAACTCCTGAAGAATATCCTACGAAATAAATGGTTAGAAATTTTGGATGATATCAAAGGACCTTCCTTGTAGTCCTTTAAAAGCCAGGCGAATCTCAGTGATGGTAGGCATGAGCAAGGTGTAGCTGGTAACCCCAAGGATATCCTCTAACTGATGGGCATCCCCATTTTGGATCAAGGGGTATTTATTTAATTGGGGGTACTGTTGCCTGGCCTGAAGCGGAGTGATTTGCTTGGAGATTTCCAGCACTTCCAATGAAATATCTTGCGGGACAAATCCGAGAACGGGTAATAAACCAAAAACGGTGCGGTTTACGTGCGCCGGGATCAGCAGCCCACCCAACCGGTTGACAATTTCCCAGGCAGTTTTCAGGGAAAGTGAAGTTGATGTCAGAAGCATCTTTTCCTCACGGCGGATAAAATCGCCGCTTGCATCCACTATAAATTGCTCGCCAAAAGTATCCGCATGATTCTGGAAATCAGGAAGAGACCTGGATACAATTTCCTGGAATTCTTCTGACTGTTCAAGCGTGTCAAATAAACACAGGCTGTGGATTTCTTCCCTGGTCTGCAGTTCCATGCCTGGCAAAACTACGATGTTGCTGCCTTGAGCTGCCTGCATTACGGCTTTAATATTACCTGTTGAATTATGGTCGGTGACAGCGATCAGATCGATATGTTTTTCCTGTGCTGTCTGAATGATCAAAGGGGGGATCATTTCCACTGCTGCACAAGGTGAAAGTACCGTGTGCAAATGTAATTCTGCTTTGTATCGTCTTAATTGATCAGCCACAAATAAAAGTAGAAATGCCTAGCTATCTCTTAGCCCCATTTCCCATAATTTTCCAACTACATAAAAAGAATTTTGGGTTGTGGAGAGAAGGTTAATCCCTTCTTCATTTGCTTTTTTAATGGTTTCTGCATCGGGAATGGCGTTTTCGGTGATGATCACGGCAGCGAGATCCAATAAACTGGCAACTGCGACGATATTATTATGTGCCTGCAGTGTGATCCAGATGCTCTGATGTTTGGCACCAGTCATCACACAACTGAGCATATCCGAAACATATCCACTGACCGGTTGAATTTTTATTAAATCTTTCTGTTCGGTCAGAATCTTAAGGTCAAGCAGCTTTATGATTTGATCGAGTGTCATTTTCAGACTCCTTATGCGAGGGATATCCTTCACCGACGGTATCTTCTTCTTTTAGAAAAAATTTCAAAGTAAGGTGAGTGCCTTTGCCTACTTCTGAGACAATCTTCATTTCATCCACACAGCGTGCGATGTTATTTAATCCCATACCAGCTCCAAAACCAAGGTCGCGGATTTCTTGCGTGGCAGTGGAATAACCGGGTTTCATTGCCAGATCGACATCTTCAATTCCCGGACCATCATCCCAAATGTAAACTCCAATATTGGTGGGTTCAATTTCTGCATGAATGGAACCGTTATTGGTAGCATGGATGATCAAGTTCATTTCAGCTTCATAAACGGCAATCCCCACCCGGCGTGCCAGTTGGGAGTTAGCCCCCAGGCGGAGGAGAGCGCGTTTAATATTGCTCGAGGCAGCACCCCCATGAGTAAAGTCAAAATGCTTGATATCGTAACGCAGTACAAGGCTGGTGCGTTCGGATTCAATATCTTCAAATAAATGGGATGCTCTGTAGCGGCGCACCTCTTCTTCGTGGTAATCATGTTCCAGCGATTTTAAAAGTCCTTGAGTAACATCACCCTTGGTAATGATCCCAACCAGATTCTTGTTTTCATCCAATACCGGGATCCTGCCGCGCCCAGTTTTGGTAAAAATCTTTAATGCTTCGGTTAAATAATCAAATGAGTTGACTGTAAAAAGCTTAGTACTCATATAGTCTTGGATAGGGGCGTCCAGGTCTTTTTTCATCAGACAGCGGATTAGATCTTCGGTACTGACCACTCCTATCAGGCAGCCATTTTCAACAATGAGGATACCTGAAATCCTTTTTTCGCGGAGTAAGGACAGCACCACCTGCATGCTTGCCTGCGGGGTGAGGGTGATGACATCCCTTGTCATTACTTCGCTGATCTTTAGAATATAAGCCAGTTCTTCCACACGCGAAATTTTTCCGGCAAATTGGTCAGAAATTATTTTGCCTTTAAAGCGGGGAGGGGTCTGTCTGAAGTTCGTATCGCGCATTTATTGGGTAATGGGCATTTCCAGGCTGGGCAGGCCAGCCTGATATAAGCGGCCGGATAATTCAAACATCCCAAATGGAGAGGTGATCAGAGGGATGCATTCCTTGGTAGCGAGCTCAATGGTTTCCGAACTGGGTTTTTTCCCTCTTACGAATACAATGGCCGCTACGTCTGACATCTGGGCAGTGCGAACCACCTGTGGATTGCATAGGCCAGTCAATAAAACTGCATCTGGTTGGATGGAGGCCAGCACATCGCTCATTAGATCAGCGCCGCAGCCCCCTTTGATTTCACGGTTAAGGTCACAGGTTGGGTTTAGTATTTCACCTTTAATATAATTGATTAAATCCTGAACATTCATAATGCTTCTTTCGTATAGTTAATTTATGCAATAAGGCTGACGAATGTAATTATATGTTAAAATTTTTATAAATCTGCTTCAGGGTGTGAAATGAAAAAAATGATTTCTTCTATAAAAGGTACGCGGGAATTTTATCCGCAGGAGATGGCGCTGAGATCCTGGCTATATGCCCGGATCCGCCAGGTTTCTGAAATATACGGGTATCAGGAATATGATGGACCATTCCTGGAATCCATTGAACTTTATGCGGCTAAATCCGGGGAAGAGCTGGTTAAGGAACAATCATTTGTTTTTCCGGATCGGGGAGGTAACCTGATTGCCTTGCGGCCAGAACTCACACCCAGCCTGGCGCGTATGGTGGTGCAAAAACAAAATGAACTGGTTTATCCATTGCGGTGGTGGTCCTTTGGGCCTTTCTGGCGTTATGAACGTCCTCAAAAAGGACGAACGCGCGAATTTTTCCAATGGAATATAGATTTGATTGGAGTTAATACACCTGAAGCGGATGCTGAGTTGGTTTCAATTTGTGCAAATTTATTTGCTAACTTGGGATTGACCCCTGAAGAAGTGAAAATCCTGGTCAATGATCGCCGACTTATGGACGCTGAATTATCTGCGCTGGGTGTTTCTGCGGCAATTAAATTAGTAATTGCAAAAGTGATCGATCGGCGCGATAAAATGCCTGCTGAAGATTGGGAAGAATATGCGATAGAGAAGGGAATGAACCGCGAACAATTGGATGGGTTGAAGAAGATTTTAGCCAACAAAGAACTCTATAAAAAATCCCCCGAATTAATTCGCTTTTTCGATGGTGTTCGATTATTGGGATATCAAGATTATGTGGAATATGATCCAGGGATCATCCGCGGTCTGGATTATTATACCGGGATCGTTTTTGAAGCTAAAGATACCGGTGAAGAGGGACGTGCCATCCTGGGCGGCGGGCATTATGACAACCTGGTTGCAGATATCGGCGGTAATCCACTTCCGGGGGTTGGGTTCGCAATGGGCGACGTTGTTCTGCCTCTGGTGCTTGCACGTTATGGGAAATTGCCGGAAATGGTTTCAGCTCCAGCACAGACATTGGTGACTGTTTTCGATGCCAATTCACTTAAAGACTCCTTGGCGCTTTCTTCAGAATTAAGGAAGGCAGGTGTGGCTGCGCTATGCTATCCAGAGCCGGCAAAGCTTGAAAAACAATTAAAATTCGCTGATAAAGCAGGGGTTCGCTTCGCATTGATCATTGGTCCCGATGAAATTGCCAAGGATGAGGTTAATCTCAAGGACCTTATGTTAAAGAGTCAGGTAAAACTAAAACGCAGTGCGATCACAAGTGAGCTAAAAATTCTTCTTGCCGATGGGTAGTGCGTGTGATAAAATTTTCAGGCAAGTCATGGTGGCTGTAGCTCAATGGCAGAGTGCTTGACTGTGGATCAAGATGTTGCGGGTTCAACCCCCGTCAGCCACCCTCTTTTCTAGAATTAATGTAATTGCGGGTTTGCCCCTTTGGTGTACAGGCTTGCTCACACTACCTCACCTTCGTGCAGTATGAGGCCGCCGAGAGTGAGGTACCTTCGTCTACTGCCGTTGCAGTTGACTCCGGCCGTTAGCTACCCCAGATGATTAAGCCTTCGTTTTTCGAAGGCTCTTTTTTTGAATATAGTAAGTATATTGGCTAATAAAACTAATACCGGTATTATTAGCAACGCTTTATTGAATATTTTGTTTATTAAAACAAAATTATCTACAATGGTAGTAAATATTGTTCTATAATCTGGAATATTTTCAAGGTAAGAAAAAGATATGAAAACAAAAAAATTCACAATTCTTCATTCCAACGATTTCCATGGAGATTTTTTAGCTGAAGTAAAAGGAGAAGGCAAGGGTAGCCTTATCGGGGGTCTGGCTCTTCTTTCGGGTTACATTAATAAGGTCCGAAAAGAAGAAGAAAATGTCTTATATGTTATTGCAGGGGATATGGTACAAGGCTCTCTGATTGATGCGGAATGGAAGGGGATTTCCACCATGGAGATTATGAATTACCTGGCTCCAGATGTCGTCGCCTTGGGAAACCACGAATTTGATTATGGCCTTCCACACCTTTTATTCCTTGAGAAAATGGCAAACTTTCCAATTGTCAATGCCAACCTTTACATTAAAAAATATAGAAAGAGACTGATGAAGCCTTATGAAATCATAAGCAAGTCAGGATTTGACATTTTATTCACAGGTATTATCACTGAAAAAATAATGGATACTCTAAAACTCGATAAACTCATTGGAAGCTTTGTTACTCTTGAGGATGCGAGTAAAGAGGTCGGGAAAATCTGTAATGCTTATAAAAATGATGATATTGATCTAACTATCCTTCTTACCCACATAGGGTATGAATCGGATATTGAACTAGCTAAAATACTTGACCCCAAGTGGGGAGTAGATATGATCATTGGGGGCCACTCTCACACAATTTTGGAAAAACCCGCCCAAGTAAATGGAATTCTGATCGCCCAAGCCGGTGTGGGGAGTGACCAGATAGGCAGATTTGATATTGTAGTTGATGATGATACCAACTCAATAGTTGATTACAAATGGCAACTTATCCCAATTGATGACAATATTGCAGAACCTGATAAAAAATTGGAGGAATATATCAACTCCTTTAAAACCGAAGTCGATCGAAAATACAATACTATAGTCACAAAATTCTCAGAAAAACTAACTCATCCAAAAAGAGAAGAAGAAACAACTCTTGGAGATCTCATCTCGGATGTTTTTGCTGAGAATGCCCAGACCGATGTCATGCTTGTCGGAAGCGGATCGATAAGAGTGAAAGAAATGGGTCCGATTGTTACTTTAAAAGATTTTCTGGCTTGCTTTCCATATGATGATTCTCTGATCAGATTTGAGGTACCCGGATCCATCCTTAAAAAAATATTTAACCACATTATGAGAAAAGAAAATCGAACCGGAGAGGGGGAGTGTTACCAGATAAATAAAAAAGTAAAAGCAACTTATTCGGATATAGAAGGAAAACTTACATCATTTACAGTAGATAGTGTGGAAGTGGTAAATGACAGATTCTATACACTAACAATTCAAAATTATCACTTTTCAAATTCACTAGAATATCTTGACGTTTCAAATGAAAAGCTTATTGAAACCGGTAAACAAAAGGTGGTCACAACAAGTGCTCAGGATGTCCTGGAAGAATACCTTAGAAATAATCAAAATATGGCAAGCAAGATTGAAGGAAGAATAAATTATTCCTAAATTGGGAAAATTAACACCTGACTCTTTTAAATAAATAGGTTGTAGATCTATAGGGGATAGGCCGCTGTGTCACTTTTATATGGCATGAGTATGCCGTGAGTGTGAGGTACCTTCGCTTACTACTACTTTAGTAGACTCTGGCCGTAATCAACCCCAGGTCGAAGCAAAATTAATGATAGTCCTATCGATCAGACTGCCTTCCCTAAAGCAGTGCGACCCTGATGGTTTCTAGATCGGTCACGTTCCATATTTGAGAAGATCGGTCGGTTTCGGATCGCACGATTCTGCTGGGATGGACTTTCTGGAGCGCGGTTACTGTAGTCAAATCCGGCAAGGCGCTCTCTTTCGATTTTGGCACCCAGGACTTTCTCGATATCGCGGATCATTTTCTCATCCTCAGGCCCACTCAAGGTAAAAGCTTTACCCGTCGCTTGAGCCCGCCCTGTACGGCCGATGCGATGAATATAGGCATCCACTGTATTGGGAATGTCAAAATTGATGACATGGGATATATCCGATACATCAATACCGCGTGATGCGATATCGGTGGCAACGAGAATGTCATATTTACCATTGCGGAAACCATCCAAAGCGCCTTGCCGCTGGTTTTGGGACATGTTACCTTGCAGTGCTGACGTACGGAAACCCTCCTTTGCCAATTTTCGTGCCAGGTTGAGCGCTCGGTGCTTGGTTCGAGTGAAGATAAGTACCCGATCCATCGCCTTCTGATGCAACAGAGCTGTAACCAACGCAGGTTTCAGTAACTGGGGTACAGGATAAAGTGCATGAGACACGGTTTCTATTGGCGCGATGATGCCAATCTGCACGGTTACTGGATCATGAAGGATACTATCTGCCAATGAACGAATTTCGTCTGGCATGGTAGCAGCAAAGAACAGAGTCTGGCGCTGCATAGGCACCCGTTTGAGGATGCGGCGAACGTCAGGGAGGAAACCCATGTCGCACATTTGATCAGCCTCGTCCAGCACCAAAATCTCAACGCGTGATAGATCAATGGTGTTTTCACTTAGAAGGTCCAACAATCGTCCGGGACATGCCACAACGATATCCACACCCTGCCGCAATGATTTTAACTGTGGATACTTGCTCACCCCTCCGTAGACGGTCGCGCTGCGTACGCGTGTGTTCCTTCCCAAAGCGATCGCCGTCTGGTGAATTTGCTCAGCGAGTTCACGGGTCGGAACGATGATGAGTGCCCGAATATGGCGAGCTGGGCTAAGGCTGAGACGCTGCAAGATGGGTAGCATGAATGCTGCGGTTTTACCGGTACCGGTTTGTGCCAAACCAAGAATGTCGCGCCTCTGGAGCACGACTGGAATAGCTTGCTGTTGGATCGGGGTAGGTGTGGTATAACCTGCGGTTTTGATGCCTGCGACAATGCGCGGATCGAGAGAAAATTGTTCGAAATGCACTAGAATACTCCTTGACTCTATGGAGCCAAGTTGTACTCTTGACCCGATTGATTAATTAGAATGACTTTACTGCCCGTGTCCTGAAAGAATTGTTCACGAACAAGTGAAATTCATTGTACTCGCTTTTGGGAAATGCGTATTTTGTTCTGGCAGGGCAAAATGGAGTTATAGATGGATATTTCTACCATTTTTCTGAATTAATGCCGGGGCATATATCAAAAATCCAATTTCTAACGAGAAGTTGGAGATGAAAACTCAATTGCTCACCTTTTCGTCTTATCAATTGGTATAAATGTTCTCACCTTCTTAGGACCATTCATGTACACTTTTTTCAAGGACCTCTGCCACGCGAAAACATTTCTCTTGGTCCACTTCGTTCCAGTGAAGAAGGATAATGCCCTTTTTCTCTGAAGGAACACCGGTTATTTTAATTTCGGGATTTTTTCCCCAGCGATCCAGCATCGCACTACCCATGACCTGCCCATACCACTTATCATAATTAATTACGCCTATAGGAATGTTATGGGTGAAGCAAAGTGTCAGATTCTTTACCCCGCCATTTGGCCAGGTTAATTCCTTCATCCCAACGCTTGTCCAGCAAGTCAAAATATTCGGGATTCCTATAGAACTGAATGACTTTGCTGTTTCTTGTGTGTCAACACCAAGAATGAGAGTAGAGAAATCTTTTACCCCTTTGCCTTCTTCATCAGCTTTTTTCCCAAACAAATTTTTCAAGAAACCCATTTCTACTTTCCTCCATTTTATAAATATATTTCTAATTAAATCCCAAGAACAAGGGGTATTTAATCTAAGAATTATTTACATTTTTGGTAGAAATTACTGTTTTGATTACGCAATATGGTTTGTGATCTGTGTCTTAAATGATTTATAAGAATATATTACCTATTCCGGTTCCAACCTTTAATACAGACATTCCGAGTAAAGGCTTTATTAATGAGCAAAGCTATTAGTATAGTTTCTGGCTGATGACGTTTGTAGATAAACCATAATATAAAGATCTTCGGTTCGGATGTATCGACGATCGATCATATTGTATGACATAGCCTTGGACAATTTCCTATTTAGCTAATATTTTTATAAACATGTAAGGAATCCAGCTATCGTCTTCAAATAGTAATTCATACTTACCAGAATTAATTTTTTCGATAATATCAGCCATGATGTTTTTATCTGCATGTTTTGGGACTAACATGTAAAGATTTTTGGCAGTATTGTAATTAATGGTCAATTGATAGTCACTTAAACTAGTAAATAGAAAAGAATTCTTTTTTCCTGCTAACTCCTGAATTGTTTCCAATGGGTAATCAGTAATGATTGAAAAATCACCGCTATCATTCTTTACTACAGGTAATATATTGGTGTTGATGAAAGGTGAAAATGAGGCCATTTCTTTTTCGTTTTGACGGGTTTTGATAAAACCATCGGTAAAAACGAGCATTCCTAAAAGAAAAATCACAACTGCAAAAAGAGTCAAAACAACCCCCAGGGAAATTCGGGAAAATAAAACCCGCTTGAGGACCTGATATATATGAACGAAAAGAGTTTGAATACTTACACCGCTGCAAATACCAAATATTGGCAGCGCCAGGGCAAGATTTCGAAAATCATAACTGACGAAGAGACTCCAACTCACAAATAACGGTAAAACCACAAGCCAGATCATTCCCCTTACGATTGGCTCAACAAAAAATGACATCAAAAGAATAAAAATAAGGAGATAGAAGTATTTTCCCAAGGATTGAGTAATTGCCAGTAACTGGTTATTGAGGCTAACTGATCTGAAAGCATATTCGGTGGCACCGACGATCATCTGGACTTCAGATTTTTCAAGACCCTGCCAGATTTGAATTTGCTTATAGAGATACCAGGGAACAATAATAAAAATGGCGATCGAAAGAAAAATGAGGACCGCATTACGAGCCATTTTTTTATCATGCAAATAATAGGGTTTTATAAAGAAAAGTATAAAGAGTATGGAAAAGAGGAGCATGAATACAAAACCCACCTGTTTCGTTACCGCACAACCGGCAGCGCTAATTGTGATTAACAATCCATAATTCATCTTCTTTTTTAATGTACGGGTATCAGATAGGAAAATAAGTAAAAGGTAAATGGATGAAAATGCCATAAAAGCGGAAGGCATATCGGCAAGTGCTGCGATTAAAAAATAACCTAAAAATTTTTTCAACGTCAAATACGTAATCACAGCACCCAAAAAATAACCGGGATTTCTTTTAGCAAAACCAAGATCTACAATCATTGTCAAAATGAAAAGAGTAAATAATGGGGTGATGCTCTGGGCAAAAAACTTGATTGAGGTGTCCCCTACCATTAAAAAAAGTATTGACCAGTTGGTTGGCAATAGTTGCGGATAGCGCCACGTGTTGTTGGGAAGTGTGTTAGCCGCCCAGTGCAATGCCCACCGATTCCACTGGGCAAATGAGTCATAGGAATTGAAAACTGAACCCACGTTCCATAAAAGTAATTTCACTATCCAATTCAAAGAAATATATGCGAGAACTAGACATACACCGATAAAGGCGAATTTTATTAAAAAATGAAATACTGATGGTTCGTTAATAGGTAAATAAACCGCCCGCAAATTGGAAAATGTATGGAAGATAGAATCCCTGGTCTTTTGCAGCCAAAATTCAATTGGCTTTTGCAATTCAAAGCGATATTGGTAGGTGAGAACGCCTATCTCGATTAGCACGATAGCTATTAATATTGGACGGGGATAAAGATGAATCGCGGTCAACAAAAAAACAAGACAGTAATTAATTACCAGGCTGGAAGTAATAACAGCCATAAAAACTGCCACTGGGCGGGATTTGAATTGAATGATCCGTAAAAGGATGGCACCGGGAAGGAAAAGGACCTGGAGAATTCCTAAAATCCCTAAAAAAAACATCTACCCTCCAAAAGAAAATGGATAAAAAAACTTCGGATTATGCTCAAATAATAATTATATAGTAGAAATCAAGGGATGAAAGAGATGGTTGAAAAACACGCACCTTATGGTTTTATTATTGTTGCCGGTCAGAGCATGTATGCTGATGGAGCGAATCGAAAACTGAAATGATTCTCGCAATGGTATAGTGCATTCAAAACCCAAGTATAGTTTCAGCGCTACATTGAAGTAATAAATTATATGCAAATCAAAACGCCCTCTTTGTTCTAGAGGACGTTTTTCTTCTGTTTCTTTTGAAAAATAAAATGGCTAGAAAGTTAGTAAATTATTGGCACAAAAGAAATTAATTTCTTAGCATGGCGGGCAGCCAGGAGCAGGCGGGCAACCACAAACCGGGACGACCTTAAACAGACAATCGAGGCATAAGAATGTAAATTGTTTTTTCTCAGGGGTATCGACTACCGGGCCGCCTGACCAGCACATATTGGGAATTCGATATGACACCGTAAAACCATAGGTTCGCCGGCAGGTATTGTCAATTGCAGGCACTTTCTTTAGTGGGTAGTATTGGTTGGCAATGATGGGTGTCCCCGCGTCCTCATAGGTGAAATGGTCGTCATAGTCAAAAAGGTTCGGATTTTTTGGTCCGTTGTCTGCCCAAAAACCAAATAGAAATTCAAATGGATTGCCAATTAAATTCTTGTGTACTGCGATCTGAATGATATTCGGTTCATTAGGATTAATTCTTGCCCAGGCTGCATCCGCTCCGTTATTAGGGATGACGGTCTCGTAACCATTCCCCAGAAAAAGTGAAGAATCAGCGATATAAGCATCTTTTCCGCCCACACTATTATTATTATCCTTAAGAACTTTTACATTGGCAGTGGACCAGATTTTACCTTCCGGGTTCAATACCCAGATGGAATAGTCACCGCGGCCGTCCTTATCGGTATCCAGTTCAACGCCATAATTTGCCATCATTTTGCCATTATCTTTGTTCACTCCGACAAGTTCGATGGTGAAATAGAAATATTTCTCATCACTGGAGATATAGCCGTTGACGATATCAACGTCTGGTAAATAGATCATTGAGGAAGCCGTGAATGGGCGTTCAAAAAAATTCGACTTATAAGAATCACCGGTGACAACCCGTTTTTCAGAAGCATATTTGCTTGAATCCGGGTCTTTGACCTGCACTTCAACGGTCGTAGGTTCTCCCGGCATATTTGGGTTTAAGGTTGGGGTGGCGATAATCACTGGTGCTGCTGCAGCGGGCTGATTGGTGCCAGTCACATCTATTACCACCGGCACCTTTTGGGTTTCTGACCCGGTGGAGATGGTGACAGAGCAGGCCGTGATGGAAATAGCAAAAGTGAGAAGAAGAAGTAAATGTAAAAAAGTAAATGGACGATATTTCATTTTATCTCCTCAAAAGGCAAAATTGGAATAGAACCAAAGATTATTAAAAATACTATACAACAAAAAGAAAAGAAAAACAACTGCTCAGTTGATTATTAGATATTATTTAGTTATTGAAGAAGCTAAAATACTCAACGCTTTCTCAACGCTATTAATATCTAGTGGTTTATCAAATAGGTAACCTTGACCTAAAGAGCAGGACATTTTGATTAACGCATTGAGCTGTTCTTTTGTCTCAATTCCCTCTGCAACAGTTTCCAGGTCTAAACCCTTGGCCATAGACATAATTCCTTGGACAAAGGCAGTACCTCTTTTGTTTACACCTATATCCTGGATAAAGGACCTATCAATTTTGATGGTTTTTATTGGCAGTAATTGTAAATAGCCCAAAGATGAATATCCTGTGCCAAAGTCATCAATTTGACATTGAATACCCAGTTCGGCTAATTTATTAAGGTAAATTTGTGCTTTTTCAAAATTGTTGACTAAAACAGTTTCAGTTATTTCAAGTCTTAAATACTCTCCATTTAATTTACTTGAGCGGAGGGCTTTTCTGATTTGTCGGATGAGATTGGGTTGTGCAAATTGTTTACACGAAAGGTTAACATTGACAAATAGATTCTTTATCGCCGGAAATTGCATTTGCCAGGTTTTAAGCTGAGAACAGGATTGAATTAATACCCATTCTCCGATTTCTACTATTAAGCCTGATTCTTCTGCAACATCAAGAAATTTTCCTGGTAAAAGTAAACCGCGTTTTGGATGATTCCATCGAAGTAATGCTTCGAATCCTAAAAGTTGATTATCTTTTAGGCATAGGATGGGTTGAAAGTAAAGCTGGAATTCCTTATTTTTAAGACCCAGATGAAGCTCATTCTCGATATCGAGGCGGGAAAGGGCTTGAGTATGCATACTGGAAGCAAATAATTTATAACAAGCTTTTCCGGATGTTTTTGCCAGATACATCGCGGTATCTGCGTCACGGATCACCTCCTCTGGTTTGGAATAATTGCATACATTATTCACAACGCCAATACTACTTGTTAAATGGATTTCTTTTTTTTCTATTTTGAATGGAATCTGTATTAATTTTTGAATTTTTCTTATTACGACCTGGATAAAATTGGTTTCATCACTTGCATATTCCATTAAAATTAAGAACTCGTCCCCACCCAAACGAGCAATTGTGTCATTGGATCGAAATGATTCTCTAAGTCTGCGAGCAAATGAGATAAGTAATTGATCGCCAAATAAATGTCCCAAGCTGTCATTTATTACCTTGAAATTATCAATATCCAAATAGAGAACTGCATACTGATATTGAGGATGCCGATTACAATTCTTAATGGATTGACTCAGATGATCTAAGAAGTAATAACGATTCGCCAGCCCGGTCAAGGCATCATGGTTGGCATCATGCGATAATTTTTTCTCAAGGAGTGCGCGTTCCGTAATTTCAATTTGTAAATTTTGGTTCGCATTTTTCAATTTATCTGTTTGTGCTTGAATATATTTATTAGAAGACTGAAGTTGATTATTATTTCGGTTCAGATCAATTGACTGCTTAATGCTTTTAATACTTATCAAACCGATCATTCCTACGATACCATATTGTATTGTATTGGATGATTCAGTAAAGAAACCATGTGTTTTAAGAAGAATATATAAAACAATGAGCCAAAGGTAAGGTAAATAAAACCTTATGGTTGTCATTTTTCCTGATGATTTAATTTTTAAATAGATATTTTGGACCTTTTCATTTACGCGGAGACCAACCGCTTGTGAAATACCTGATAATCCTGCTAGTAGAAAGACTACTACCCATCCAATATCTAATAGCCCTCCAGAAGAATAGGTTCCTAAAAGAGATTGGCGCGAATAGATCAAATCGATCACAATTATGAGTAATATGCTTCCACTCAAAATTATTATCGGATATGTATTTTTCATTTTGGAATCGCTATAGAGAATTGAAAACAAAGAAACAAGTAAGACTATATCTCCAATTGGATAGGCTAATAATATTAATTGACTTAAAAATGATTCATTGGCACTTGAAGAAATGATTGGTTCAAAGAGCAAAAACCAATACGCCAATAGACTAGCAACCAGGACAATACATATATCGAGTGCTTTATCGAAGTATTCCCCATGTGTTTTGGGCGTACCTACGATAAGAAAGGTTCCTAAAAGAAAAAGCGGATAATAGATTAGATAAAAGAGATCAGCGAGAGAAGGAAAGGGCTGTTCATGAAGGAAGTTTTCAAGAATCAGCCAAAAAGTGTCAGCAATAAAATAGGAAAAAACAGCTAATGCGATTATTCCCCAACCGATGCTTATTTTCCTGGATTGGGCCAATGATTGTTTTGCGGCAAGGAATAAACCCACACACCCAAATAGGTCTGCAATTATCGCAATTACATTCGCGAAGATTGATCGAATATTACTTTCAGTTATTAATAGAACGGTACATACTTCAATAATAAAAATTAAACATGCAATTAATACAAACAGCTTTAAGTAATTAATTCGACTTGAACTGAAAGATTTAAGCATGTTAATTTCCTAATAAATAATTATTACCTAACAAAAAAGATTTCATCAAGATGACATTGTATGGTGCAAATTACGTGCCACTATTATTATCGGAGTGCATAAAAAAAGAGCTTCCGTATCGAAGCTCTTTTTGATTAATAATTCACACCTGAATGATGATTAATTATCCATATACTTATTTATCCAATTTTCATCCGCAGCCTCAGCCAATCCGGGATAACCTTTGGTCCAGGGGCGGGCGGTTATTGTTGCCATTTCCTTAAGCACCTTCATCCGGTTGGCGGATATATTTTTGAGGAAATCTTCCCGTTCCGATCCTCGCATTCCGGCAGCTTCCTGGAAGATGGCGCGGCCAGCCACGTAGCCGCTTGCTCCGGCCTGGCATGCAACTTTGGCCTGTCGTTCGAAAATGTCAAATTCCACACCGGCGGAAAGCAGCACCCAGGGCACTGGCGAGGTCAGGGTGATTTCTGCACATGCCTTCTCCCATGCTTTTTCATCATTATTTAAGGAAGCATCATGGGGAAATTCCAGTTTTAATACATCCACCATTGGTCCCAGGCGGCGGGCGGTTTCCAAAACTATGCCGGGTCGCTGCCGGGCATATTCTGCCGATTCTTTTTTCATATCTGGATCGATTGAGTAACTGACCGGTTCGAGCAAGAGCGGAATATCCAGTCTGGCGGCCTCCGCGGAGACGCTGGCTACCAGTTCATCCATCTGGGAAGTAACCTTGCCTGCATCCGGATGGTAATCGATCTTGAATTTAATGGCAGAAGCGCCCATACGTTTGATCTTGGCTGGTGACCAGCCAGGGATTATTTCATTTAATCGTGCTGTTGATTCTCCCTTAAAGCCGGAAGACTCCAGCGTGATCATCAATCCTTTTGTACCGGGAATAACCCCTCGGGCAATAGCTTCTGCGCCGCCGAGCTGTGGATCAATGAGTACTGCCGTGGCATGTGGTAATAAATATTTAATAACCATGAATTTAAAATCGCGCACCTGGGTGTAAACATTGGGTTCTTTCTCATTCAAACCCATTGCTTTAATAAGTGTGCCGCGATGATCCAGCGCCAATACGGTGATCAATCCTTCCGGGGATGAAATTTCCTGAAGTCCGCGAATTTTTCCAATACTTAACGAAGCCATAATTCCTCCAATGAAAATTTTATTATTTAATAATGATTTTCAAATTTATTGAAAACATGATTATAAACGGACTAGTTCGATTTTTTATCCAACTCATTCATTTCTGCCCAAATTCCACACAGACTGGGATACAGCTTAAGGTATAGCCTGTCATAAATTGGCTTATACCATTTCACCAGCTCCGGGTCGGGTTCAATTATTGTATTTTTTATACAGGTGGATCCGGCAGCTTCCTGTGGATTCTTAAAGATACCAATTCCAAGACCGGCTAATAGTGCGGCGCCAGTCGCTGCAGATTCTGAAAGATCGGGTAGTACCATGGGCAGATCAATAATGGATGCTTTTAATCGTGAGAGCAACTCCAATTGGGTTGTACCCCCCAATAGAATTACCTGTTGAATGGTTTGTCCGCTGAGCAGTTGGATCTCTTCCAGATTGTTTTTTAACCAGAAAGCCTGTGATTCAAGCAAACCACGCAGCAAATCCCCCGGTGTATGATCGATCTTTGCCCCAATTAATGCTGCACGGCTGTTCCAATCTGCTTCCGGCGTGCCTGAACCGATGAAATGAGGCAGCCAGAGAGGACCGATAATTTTTCCCACTCCTTTTTCGGCTTCCTGTTCCAATTCCTGATATGGGATGGAGGTATTTTTATCATTCGTCGCAGACAGTAATCGGGCTAACCATTCGATCGCACCCCCGGCAGCGTGGATGCCAGCTTTGAGGATGTATAAACCAGGAATTACATGCGCATAGCAAACAAAACCATGTTGTACAACGGTGATATCCGATTGAAAATGATCCAGCACAACGAGTGTGGATTCCGAAGTACCCATGGAGTCGATGACCACTCCTGGTTGAATTGCACCCGCAGCCAGAGCGGCACAAAGGTGATCATGGCCGCCAAGAATGCAGGGGAGGTTTTCCGGCAATCCTGTCTGGGAGGCTGCCTGGTGTGTTATTTTTCCTGCCAGGGTTCCCCCGGAATGGATATGCGGCAGTTGCTTTTTTTCCAAACCTGCCAACCCAAGCATTTTAGGTGACCAATTTAATTGATGCTGGTCAAATAGCATTGTGCGGGATGCCTGCGAATAATCGGTTACAAATTCGCCAGTCAGATGCCAGAGGATGTAATCCGAGGCTGAAAGCCAGTACCGCATCTTTGTGATCAATTCAGGATGTTTTTCTTTTATCCATAAATATTTGTTGACTCCAAAGCTGGGGCTTAACCTTTGACCAGTAATGGAATAGAGATCCTCGATCGTCAGTTGGGTTTTCCACCATTCCGCTTGCGGCATGGTCCGCTGGTCATACCATGCGATGATCGGATAAAGAGGATTTGTATCTTGATCCAGGGGTAACCCGGCTTCAGCAAAACTGCTGATGGCAAGTGCAGAAATAGAATGGTTTTGACTGACTTCTTTCAGACAGTCACACACTGCCTGCCACAATTTGTGCGGGTTGTGCTCGCTAAGTTCGGGTGAAGGATGCTCCACAGGGGTTGATTGAGATGCTTTGCTGACGATCTGGCCGGATCCTGGATCATAAAGGATGGCTTTAATGGTGGTTGTACCTATATCTAATCCAAGCAAATATCCCATAAATCATCCTTGTATGTGAAATACCGAATGTTATTATATTAGAGAAATCTTACCTATGAAAGCGGATCAATTCTGGCATCTACCCAAAACCAGCACTACCTGATATTATTAGATTTTGTACGCCGTTCAACAGCCTCGGCCGCCACGGTCGGGGTTTTTATATGAAAAATTCAACGGGGGCGGAACAGGTTCCGTTCCCGCGTCATTTCAAAAAGGTATTTATGCTGAAAGAACGAACAGATCTAAGGAACATCGCCATTATCGCTCATGTTGATCATGGCAAAACCACTCTTGTGGATGGTTTATTGCGCCAATCCCATACTTTCCGGGAAAACCAGCAAGTGATGGAACGGGTCATGGATTCCAATGACCTGGAACGCGAACGCGGAATTACCATCCTGGCGAAAAATACCGCCATTTCCATCTGGGATTCAACCACCAATCAACAGGTGAAAATCAATATCGTGGATACTCCCGGACACGCGGATTTTGGCGGGGAAGTGGAACGCGTGATGAATATGGTGGATGGTGTTCTTTTATTGGTGGACGCCGCGGAAGGACCCATGCCGCAAACCCGTTTTGTACTGAAGAAAGCACTTGAAATGGGGCATAAGGCGATTGTGGTTATTAACAAAGTTGATCGCAAGGATGCCGAGCCGGAACGGGTGCTTAACCAGACATTTGACCTTTTCATTGAACTGGGTGCGACGGATGAACAGGCGGACTTTCCGGTCATTTATGCCCAGGCAACCAGTGCCCAGGCAGGTTTCACCAAAGACCTGGGACCGGATCTCAAACCACTTTTTGAAACAATTTTGCGCCATATTCCTGCCCCTAATGTGGATATCGATGCTCCATTGCAAATGCTGGTGACCACGCTTGGCTATGATGATTATCGCGGAGTGACCGCGTTGGGACGTATATTTGCCGGGAAGATCATCGTCGGGCAACCTCTCGCAAGGTTAACCGTTGATGGCCGAAACTTACCAGAACGGGCGCGTTACCTCTATGTTCACCGTGGACTTGAGCGCATCGAAGTGCAACAAGCCCAGGCAGGTGAGATCATCGCTCTGGCTGGGTTGGAAGGAATTTCCATTGGAGAGACGCTGGCAGATGTGGAAAACCCGGTTGCACTTCCACCGATCCATATCGAAGAACCGACGGTGCGGATGACCTTCGGAGTGAGCACATCCCCGTTCGCCGGAAAAGAAGGCAAATGGAGCACCTCAAATAAACTGCGCGAACGTTTATTCAATGAATTGCGTTCCAACGTGGCTCTCAGGGTGCAGGAAACCGAAAGCGCTGAAAATTTCATTGTTTCTGGGCGCGGAGAGCTGCACCTTGCGATTTTGATCGAAACCATGCGGCGGGAAGGATATGAATTTCAGGTTTCCCGGCCGGAAGTCATTTTCCATCAAAGCGATGATGGCACCACCCTGGAACCTTTTGAGGATGTTTACATTGAAACCAGCCCGGATACTGTGGGTGCGGTTGTAGAAATGCTTGGACCCCGGCGCGGGCAGATGCTGGATATGCAGAACATGACCGACGGCCATGTTCGTCTTTCCTACGTGGTCCCCACCCGCGGTCTGTTGGGATTCCGTTACCAGTTCCTGACAGCCACCCGGGGTGTTGGGGTATTGAATACCCTGTTCCATGGATATGAAGAAATGGCAGGCACCATTGCTTCCCGGACGACTGGTTCATTGGTTGCCTGGGAACCTGGAACCACTTCAACTTATGGTTTAAAAAATGCAGAAGAACGCGGAGTTCTTTTCCTGGGCGCAGGTGTGGAGGTATATGAGGGGATGGTGGTGGGGGAGTACACCCGTCCTGACGACCTGACCATTAACGTCTGCAAGAAAAAACATCTTACCAATATGCGCAGTTCAAATGCGGATATCCAGCTGCGGTTAAAGACCCCCCGTTCAATGAGTCTGGATGAAGCCATTGAATACCTGGCGGAAGATGACCTTTTGGAGGTCACCCCGGTTTCATTCCGGATACGTAAAAGGATATTGGATAGCAATGAACGCGGCAGGTTGGTAAAGCTTTCCAAGGAAAAAACCGATGATTAGATGTTTCTTCAACGATAAGAGAAGTTTGTAATTCAAATATTTTATATAAAATTGTAATAAAATTGGGTACCCTAATTAATCATTTAATAAAAAATGGATATCCAAAAATTCCGGCAAGACTTCCCGCTTCTAAATAAAAAAACCAACCGCAAGCCGGTGGTTTATTTTGATAATGCCTGCCAGAGCTTGCGCCCGCAATCCGTCATGGATGCCATCAATAAGTATTACGTGGAATTTCCCGCCTGCGGGGGACGCAGCATGCATCACCTGGCTGAAAGAGTGACGCATGAATGTGAAAATGCGCGCACGGTGATTGCCAAATTCCTGAATGCATCACGTAAAGAAGAAATTGTTTTTACCCGCAACACCACCGAAGGGATCAACCTGGTGGCTAATTCGCTGGGGTTGAAAAAAGGGGATTCAGTTTTAATTTCGGATAAAGAACATAATTCCAATCTTATTCCCTGGCAGATGCTGGTAAAAAGGCAGGGAATAATACTTAAAATCTTCCATTCCAATGAAGATAATACTTTCAATCTTGAGGAGTATGAAAAGAGTCTGGATGGCAGTGTGAAACTGGTCGCTCTTGGGATGACCTCCAACCTCGATGGGGTTTCAATCCCATCAGCTGAAATTATCAAATTGGCTCACCGGAATGGGTCTTTGGTGTTACTGGATGCGGCCCAGACTGTTCCCCACCAGAAAGTGGATGTAAAGTCTCTTGATGTCGATTTTCTGGCGTTTTCCGGCCATAAAATGCTCGGTCCTTCCGGGACAGGCGTGCTCTATGGGAAATACCAACTGCTCGAAAAGCTGGAACCCTTTTTAGTGGGCGGTGAAACTGTATCCACTTCCACTTATACATCCTGCCAGTTCCTGCCTCCGCCGGAAAAGTTCGAAGCCGGGCTGCAGGACTATGCCGGCATCATCGGGTTGGGGGAAGCGGCCGGATATCTTGAAGCGGTTGGGTTTAAAGCGATCCAGGAACAAGAAAAAACACTCAATGAATTTATCACCGGAGAAATTACCAGCATCCCCCGCTTGTGCATGATTGGTCCATCAAACCCGGAATTACGCGGCGGCATCATCTCTTTTTACCTTAAAGGGGTGGATTCGCACCAGATCGCATTAATGCTGGATCAAATGGCTGGTGTTCTGGTACGCTCCGGACAGCATTGTGTGCATTCCTGGTTCGACGCACACAGCATCGCAGGTTCAGTGAGGGCATCACTCTATTTTTACAATACCCTGGCGGAAGCTGAGTTATTCGTCAGCCAACTTAAAAAAATCGCAAAGGTCTTATAACAAATGTTTTGTATCATTTCTTTTATCGTTCTTTCCATTCTTGGGATATTCAGCGCATCCAACCGGTTGCTGGCAAAGGAAGCGTTGGACTGTGTGTTCCGGCGGATCACTTTACGCCCCTGTAATACTGGTTTTGATCAGAAAATGAAAGCAAAGATCCTGGGAACAGTCATTAATCGTTCTGAAAAAGCTGCCCGATTCATTAATAAAAATTTCGAATTTCTCTCCTGGATATTTTTCATCTTGCTTTTAGCCAGTTCTTTCCTGGCTGTTCGCGGTATCTTTGATTTTTACCGCTACGGAAGCTGCAACGGGTTGAATCAATCCGGCGTATGCGTATTTGACCCAAAGGGCGAGAATAATAAGATATCGACCGTTTCAGCCGATTGCGATCCTGCGACTGCAAATTCTGCCAGTCTATCCATTAAAAACATTAATCTTGAACTTTTCCCGGTCAAAAACCCCCAGGCTAAAGATAAACTGGTCTTTATCGGTTGTTATGAATGTGACTTTACCCGCAAGGTCTACCCACTAATTCAGCAACTGATCCAAAAGTTTGATGTAAGCTACACTTTTGCCCATTACCCAACCAAAAGCAATACCCGGTATTTATCCGAAGTGGGGATTTGTGCTTATCAGCAAAATCCGGAAAAATACTGGAATTTTAATGACGCTCTTTTTGCCGCCGATATCATCGGGCTGGAAGACCCGGAATATGTCAACCAGGTCATCAAGGACGTTGGGCTTGACCTCGGCGGAATTCAAGCCTGCCTGTTTGATTCACGCACAAAGGAAATGGTCACAAAACAGGTTCAGGAATTGGAAAAGACCGGCATGTACGGCACTCCCACCATATTCATCAATGGCAGCCCTCTGGTCGGGCCAAAACCCTACCGCGTATACGCCATCATGCTCAAGGGATTGTTTTACTGGCTTCAATAGCAGCCTCATCAATGCCAAAAAAAGAGGCTTTGTTCCAGCTTGCAAATGTCCGTTGTTTTTTATTGGACATGGATGGCACCTTTTACCTGGGGGATCAGCTTTTGCCGGGAGCAAAAGAATTTCTTTGTTATTGCGAGTCCAATGCAATTAATTATTTGTTTTTAACCAATAACAGTTCAAAAAATGCCTTTGATTATGTGGCAAAGCTGCATGATCTGGGCGTGGATGTGACAAGGGAGAAAATCCTCACCTCCGGGGAAGCCACGTGCAGATATCTAAAAAAAGAACACCCGGGTAAGAAGATTTTTCTGGTGGGCACATCTGCATTGGAAGAGGAATTCAGCCAGCAGGGGATCAGATTGACCCAGGATGCTCCAGAGGTGGTTGTACTCGGTTTTGATACAACCATCACTTACGTGAAGTTATGGAAGCTGTGCGATTATGTGAGGGCAGGTCTGCCCTACATTGCCACCCACCCGGATATTAATTGTCCAACCGAACAGGGCTATATGCCGGATATCGGCGCAATGATCGCCTTTGTCACGGCTTCCACCGGGCGCAATCCGGACGCAGTGGTGGGAAAACCAAATTCACCCATGCTGGATGCAATTCTGGAGAAGGTCAGCATTCCATTGGAACAGATCGCAATGATCGGCGATCGCTTATACACTGATGTAGCCATGGGAAAGAACGGGATCATGGCTGTGCTGGTGTTAAGCGGAGAAACCAGCGCAGAAGAAGCGCATAAAAGCGAATTTCAGGCAGATCTAATAGTGAATGATCTGGCTGATCTGTTACAAAAAATTAAGCAAAAGTAGACTAAAAAACAACGCTCTTATTCTGTCTTGATCTTGATCTCAACTGTTTTAATTTCTTCCACTCCCTTCAATGCCTGAAGCATTCCCAGGATGGTCTTGATGATGATATTCTTCGGGAATTCCGTCAGTGGGACTTCCTTGCCATTCACATTAATAGTGATCTCTTCCATCGTATTACTCCTTTTTTAGATTCCGGTTCTTTATATTTTCCAGTAGTTTTTCAAAATCACCGTCGTAGGTAAAAAGAGTGTTCTCACGTTCTGCGATATTTCCCAGGCGGATCTTTGGTGTTTGCTTTTCGTTGGCGCCTTCCACAAAAATGAAATCAAAATCACCCAGAAGCCGTGTTCTGGCGATTATTTCCGCTTCATCATTTTTTTCTTTAACCAGAAATGCCGTCTCAACCTGGGTTGAAAAAACCACCAGTTGCGCACCAGCCTGCGCATACCGATTGGTGTCCTTGCCGGCTGAATCGATGCTGATAGGCTGATCGGTTCTTTTTACGGCGGCAACCCGGTGACCCTCCCGGGTCAATTCAAGGATCAATCTTTCCACCAACATGGTCTTTCCGCTGTCGGATTCACCATAGAAACCAAGGACCAGGGGTTTATTATTTAATTCCATAAGCTAATAATTCTTTAATCCCCAAGGCAGGTACCTACCCGGCGGGCAGTTTCGTACCAGTGATGGTCCAGGGGTACTGTCTTGCGTTTTCCCACCACTTTTTCCAGGGGGACAGGATGAGTGTTTCCGCTCCTGATCGCCACCATCACTCCGGTTATGTCCTGATGGATCAGAGCAGTTGCCGCCGTACCTAACTGGGTGGCAAGCAGTCGGTCCTGGGCAGAAGGTGTGCCGCCGCGCTGGACATAACCCAGGATGGTCACCCTGGATTCCAACCCGGTGAGCGTTTCCAGCTGCCTGGCAAGAACCATGGATTTCCCAGCCTGGATTGTTTGATTATCGGGCGACCGAAGGTCAATTTTATTTTTATCTTCGGATTTTTCTTTTCGTTTTTCGAGTTCCATCACCTGGGCGGCTTCTTCTATGGAGAGGGCGCCTTCGGAAACAGCGATGATGCTGAAATGCTTCCCACCACGGCTGCGGCTGAGAATGGCTTCGGCTACACTATTGACGTCGTAGGGGATCTCAGGGGTGAGGATCACATCCGCGCCGCCAGCGATGCCGGCTCCCAATGCCAGCCAGCCGGTATGATGTCCCATCAACTCCACCAGGATGATGCGGTGATGGCTGTGGGCGGTGCTGTGCAGGCGGTCGATGGCATCCGTGGCGATTCCAAGGGCAGTATCATAGCCCAGAGTGATATCTGTTTTGGCGATGTCATTATCAATGGATTTGGGGAGGGTGAGGATCTTCAACCCCTTTTGATGCAACCGGTAAGCGTTCTTCTGCGTCCCGCCTCCGCCGATGCAGACCAGCACATCAAGGTGGTGGCGGTTATAAACTTCCAGCATGGCATCGGTCATATCCATCTGTTTGTCCCCGACCGGCATGCGGTGGGGTTTATCCCGGCTGGTACCCAATATGGTGCCTCCCACGGTGAGGATCCCGGAAAGGTTGTTTTCATCCAGGGCAATGGTGCGATCATTCATCAGGCCGCGAAAGCCATCATAAAAACCGATCAACTGCATATCAAAGCCCTCACTGTGCGAGGACTTGCCCAGGGCGCGCAGTGCGGCATTCAATCCGGGGGTATCTCCGCCGGCCGTTAAAACACCAACATATTTAGTCATTCTTCCTCATCAGTTTTTTATAGTGCAAGAAAATATTGATATTAAGATTATACAAGTTTAACTAAGCAAAAAAGAATAATGCCTCATGATTATTCTATATAATAATCAGATGAAAAAAGATCAACGAATTACTGAGTTTTGGAAAAAATATCTGGATACTCTTCCAGAGAATAAAAGACCGAAAGTAGATCGGTATGAGGTCTGGCATTTCTGTGACAGCCAGGAACCCGCCGATAATTTGGTCCAGCTGGTTCTGCAGGGGATCAAAACCGCCACCTGCGGGCTGGTGTGGAGCTATGAGGCGGATCGGGAGAAGCTGCCCGAGAAGGGTGACCTCAGCATCATCACCGATTGGGAAGGGCAGCCGCTATGCATTATTGAAACCACGCATGCTGCCATAAAACCTTTCAACGAAGTGGTCGCCAAACATGCATATGAGGAAGGCGAGGGTGACCGCTCGCTGGATTACTGGCGCAGAGTACACTGGGAAGTGTTCTCAAGGGAATGTGCTTCTTTGGGAAAAGAGCCCGCTGAGAATATGCCTTTGTTGTGTGAACAATTCAGGGTGCTGTTCCCTGCGATTAAGAAGAGCGGGTGATCGGATTCGAACCGACGAATGGCAGCTTGGGAAGCTGCTGCCTTACCACTTGGCTACACCCGCAGGTAACCTATTCAAATCACGAGGGCTACAAGGTTCCATCGTGCGAAAAATTTACGATGTTACTATCTGCTGATACTGCGGTAATTATACCAAAACTCATATATCTACGATGGTTTTTCCTGAATAGCCAGCACTCTCGCGCCGAATATTAGAGGAGTATCTCTTTATAATTCGGAAACGAAAGCCCTGTAGCTTCTCAGACTAAAAGGCGATATTAGTTCTCTTCAACGAATGATATGGCATAAAAGTCAAATGATAGTGAGATTTTACTTAACACATTAAAATATCGACTTAAATCCAAAACAACAAGTGTTTCAACCGTGGAAAGGTGGAAATTATGAAAATCATTCGGCTATATAATAATTAAGGATTTTGTTTTATCAGGAGGATTAATGCCGATTTTTCGAATTGAAAACCACGAAGTAAACCAACTATCGCTAACGTCGTTTAATAATGAGAAGGACTTACAGCAATTTGTAGAAAAGAACATGTACAAATTATTAGGAATTCAATTTATCGCATCAGAATTTACGATTGGTGGCAAACAACGAGGACGTATTGATACCCTTGGTATTGATATGAATGGCGATCCCACAATTATTGAGTTTAAACATAAGGCTAATGAGAATATTGTTACACAAGGATTGTATTACCTTGATTGGTTAGTTGATCATAAAGGTGATTTTAAAGTGGCGGCTCAGGAAAAACTTGGCCAAACAATTCGGATCGATTGGTCAAATCCGAGAGTTCTATTAATTGCCGAAGGGTTTGCTGAATATGATAGATATGCAGTAAATCGAATGGATGCAAATATTGAATTGTGGGTATATCGGCTATATGAAAACAGCCTTTTCTACTTAGAACCTATCTATTTGCCACCTGCTTCAAATTCTTTGAACGATATTAAACAAGGACATACAGAAACTGAGCAAGAAATAATTACCTATACACTCGAAGACCATTTAAAAAAGAAGCCAGAAAGAATAAAAGATTTGTTTCATTTCCTTCAAGATAAAATAGTGGAGTTAAATGATGCAGATGAAATCATTATCAATATCACAAAGGTGTATATAGGATATAAAAGAGGGAAGAATTTCTGCGAGATTGAGTTATTTCAGAATTATCTACGTATTTGGGTAGACATCAATCCAAATAATGTTAATGATCCAAATCACTTAGGAAGAGATATGACGAAAATTGGTCACCACGGGACTGGTCAATACGAAATAAAACTTGAAGATAAAAAAGACATTCCTGAAGTAATAGAAATTATCAAGCAGGCGTATCAAATGACTTTATAAGTAAACTAAAGGAATTTAAAATGAAATGTGCACATTGTCAAATCAGCTTTCATCCTAAATCATCATATAGTAGTCTTGGTGGGGATATTAACGGTAATTGGCGAGTAATTGTCTTTGAATGTCCAGAATGTGAAAGATTTAATATTTTCCTTGAGAACTACTCAAGATCAAACGGTATTGAAATTACCAATTCTAATGTTTTAGTCTATCCAAGATCTACTGGCCGGTTACCATGTCCTTTAGAAGTTCCAAAAGAAATTTCTATTGATTATGAAGAAGCTTGCAAAATAATTAATGATAGTCCCAAGGCTTCTGCTGCATTAAGCAGAAGGTGTCTTCAATACCTATTAATTAATGCGGCAAAAGTTAAGGAGAAAGATAATCTTGCAAACCAAATTCAAGAAATTATTGATAGTGGAACGCTTCCTACACATTTAGCAGAAAGTATAGATGCTGTTCGCAATATTGGTAATTTTGCTGCACACCCATTAAAAAGCATGAGTTCTGGACAGATAGTCGAAATAGAGGAAGGCGAAGCTGAATGGAATTTGGAAATTCTTGAAATGCTTTTTGATTTCTATTATGTCAAACCAGCTGCAATAAAGATAAAAAAAGATCTTTTAAATAAGAAATTAACAGATGCTGGCAAAAAACCTATGAAATAGATCTAATAACAATCACAAATTTTGAGGTTTTTCATCGGTATTATTGTGTAGGCTGTTGATCTTTGAAGAAATCACTCAGTTGTCTTATTATTAGAACAACGAAGATAAAGTTTAGAGATATTAGTTGTCACCAATTCTGGCACAAACACACTGGTTTTTTTCAGCCTCATCTCTTGTCAATATTTTTGATATCTATATTTCCCACATATCCACTGGGCTAGCTCGTGAGTACGCCGCTTTTCTATCCATGTCCATGATGCTTAAGTAATGCTGGACCATATAAATTGAACTGTGGCTAAAAAGACCCTGGAGGGTGAAGGGGTCGCCACCGTTCTGCAAGTATTCTATAGCAAAGGTATGTATGAAATTATTGGGTGACACTTCTTTACACCAGCACGGATACCAAAATTCCGAATAATGATTGGAAAGGATGATTTTATTATTTACAAATCACTGAAATCAATCTACCCTCTAATTGAAATGCATAGTTTTCCACGTCTTCAATTAATGGCCCATAACTTCTGATGAATATCAGAAAGTGGCATTTAATAAAAGCCACTTGTCTCCAATCCCTTTCAGCCTTATTTGATTTATTTTTCTCGCCAACTGAATTGACAGAATTGATAGCTACTCCATCAATACCATTAAAAACTTTATTCAGTGTCTCGTCATCAGGGTATTTAGCTACAACCACATATCCAATTTGATTATAAGCTTTATTGACAATTTGTTTTCCAAAAACCAAACTGGGTTCCCCTAAATATACATTAACAAATTCGTTAGGTAATTGTCCTATGAAACCACGGCCAATCCAATTATTTTTTGTTGTTAAACATGATGTTGAGCAAATTTCTCCATCATAATATAAAATTGGTTCAAGTTTTCTTCGCATGTCTACGAAAGAAATTTCTGTTGGGGTTTTAATTACTACAGCATTTTCATTTGAACAAGAAGTAAAAAGAACCGTAAAAATTAAGAAAACTATAAAATTTTTCACTCTAATTCCTTTTATGGAAGTAAAGGACAAAAAAGCATTATATACATTATTAAAAAGGTCAACCTAAATAAAAGACGTGGTTACTAAAATAATTTGTGAATTCGAAAATACGTTTAATCAATTTAAAAACCTATATTTCACACACACCAGTTTTTGCTAAAACTCATTTTTTTTATCTACAATTTCATTTTATGAGGTTCACGCAAATAAATGCATGACGATCTGCACAATATCCAGGGAGAGAATAAGAATCAGGATGAAAATGATCGCCCATAGGAGGGAACGGGTGCCTCGGTCCCTGGCCGGTTGAACGGTCTCTTTGGGTTGCGGTGCTGCGGTTGTGGTTTTTTCTACAGGGGCAGGAGCCGCTTTCTTGAACCCTTCATTGGATGCAGGTTGCGCAGCTGCTGGTTTATCAGTTACTGGCGTAAATTCGGGCATAGTAGTCACCCCTTCAAAAACTTTGATCTCCGGGGTAAGCGTTAGATCTTCGACCGGTGCGCTCGGAGCAACGCTTTTCACGGCTTCAATCCCGTTATTGCCGCCCTGCTGGGTTTTGTAGGTCTCGCTCTTGCCGATGACTTCGTTGTTTGCTGCAATTAATGTAAAGTAAAATTCCCCATTGACTGCGATAAGGCGTTTGAAATGCTCATCCTTAAGCGCATTATTTTTTACCGATTTGATCCCGTCCAGGCAGCCTGATTTATCGACATACCCTTCGCTGGCCAGGATGGGTTCGCCATTGCGGGCAATTAATTTGAAGTAAAACTGCCCGTCTTTGCCTTGAAATACTGTAAAATTTGGATTTTCCATAGATTCCTTCTATATAAATATCATCTTATGCAGGTTAATTAATTTTAGCGCCTTCCTGGAATCCAAAAATCACACCCCAGGAGATTAACTAAATATACACCTGATCGTAAAAGATGATCGTGATGCGGCATTACCAGGCAGGATCGATTTTGTTATTTAAAAAATTAAACCCAATCGACCTGAAGTTTGATAAGTTTCTGTCAGGTAAGCTTAAACCAGTTTAATCAGTGTCATCCACCGGTGCTTTGGGGGCAGCGCTTTTAACCGCTTTGATCCCATTTTCGAGACCCTGTTTGGTCTTGTAGGTTTCGCTCTTGCCGATGGCTTCGTTATTCCCGGCAATCAGATTAAAATAAAACTCTCCATTCTTGGCGGTGAGTTGTTTGTATCGATCATCCTTGACCGCATTTTTCTTCACAGATTCGATCCCATCTTTACAACTCGACTTGCTGGTGTATCCTTCGCTGGCCAGAATGGGTTCGCCATTGCGGGCGAGCAGCTTGAAGTAGAATTGTCCGTTTTTCCCTTTAAAGACCGTGAATTTTGGATTTTCCATCGAAATCTCCTTTTTGAATTTAACCTTATTGTATATAAATAAAATTAAAAAAGCAAATAAATCATTGTTTCTGGAAGAAAAATATTCTTTTCTATTCCAGTCTTCTTAGTCCGGGATGAATGAAAAATGCCAGCAGGGCAAAAACCAGTAGGACGCTGCCGCAAATGACCACGACCAACCGGGGGTCAATGATGCTGGCAGCCGCTCCCACCATCAGCGAACCGATCGGAATGCCGCCTTCGAAAACCATCATGTAAAGCGCCATGACCCTTCCGCGCATGATATCCGTAATGGTGGTTTGCACGAGTGAATTGGTATTAATAAGAATGAACATCATCCCCCAGCCAACCCCGAAAAGAAGAGCAAGCGAGACGAGGAGGTAGGGGGAAATGGCAAAAAGGATCAGCAGAATGGGAAGGGCAAAGCTGCCAAGCGTCCACATTTTTCCGCGGATCCGGCGCGAAGCCAGCGCAGCCACCATGAGCGCCCCAAACACGGCGCCCAGCCCGCGGAAAGAAAGGAGAAAGCCGTTCGTGGTTACATCGCCGTGCATGATCTGGACAGCCCAGACTGGGATAAGGGTGAGCATGCCTATACCAAATATGCTGATCACTCCCAGGCTGGCGATCAGGAGCATCACCCTTCTGTTGGATCTGACGTAGTTGAAGCTTTCTTTGATCGCAATTAGAGCATGATCGTGCTTCTCCACTCTTGGAGTGGGTTTGATGCGCATCAGGGATAGGGCGATGATGACAGCCAGGAAGGAAAGCCCATTAAATGTGAAGCACCAGGCCGGTCCCAGCCAGGCATACACAAAGCCGGCGATGGAGGGACCAAGCACAATGGCAATGTTAAACATGCCGGAATTGAGCGCCATGGCATTGGTGAGGTCAGCGCGGTCATCCACCAGGGAAACCACAAAGGCATTACGCGCCGGACCGTCGAAGGCGTTGGCAATTCCAAGCAGAAATGCCAGCACGATGATCATCCAGGGCTGGATGACATTGGTGAACACCAAACCAGCCAGGATAAAGGCCAGGATGAGCATGGCAGACTGGGTCACCAGCATCAGATTTCGCTTGGGGAACCGGTCAGCGATCACCCCGCCGTACAGGGCGAAGAGCAGCGTTGGCAAACCGGCAAAGAAACCAACCAGTCCAAGGTAAGCTGGAGAACCAGTGAGGCTGTAGACCAGGAAACCCTGGGCTGTGGTCTGCATCCAAGTGCCCACCAGGGAAAAGAGCTGCCCGATGAACCACAGCCGGTAGTTGTAATGGCGCAGGGCGGAAAAAACAAATCCGATGGATACCCCGCGTTTTGATTTACCAGATAACGATTTATTCAATAATTGGCTCAATAGCTAAAACGAAATTCTGGATTAATTATATAGCTAACCAATCCATGGGGAAATCTGCATTTGAAAGAAGAAAAACCTTACAATTCCTGGCGGTTTAAAGCAAACCATGCAGTGAACAAACAAGCCAGAATGATTGCCAGCGAGACCCACAGAGCAGGCCAGGCACTGATCGGTGCTGAACCAAGCAGGCTGGCTCCCCAGTTTATTAATTGGTTGGGCAGGTAATTTGCAACGGAAGGTAGCGCACCCATCCCAGCCATTAAAAGCAGTGTGGCAAACGAAAGTCCGATCACCGCAGCCTGTGATCTCAATAAAGTGCTGAAAAGCAATGTGATGGCAACGTAGACCAGGAACAATAAGCACATTAATAAATTCATTAAGATCCAGGCAGAAAGATCAGGTGGACTAAAGATGAGGGCGGTATAGTAATAGCCGCCCAGTCCCGCAAGAAAAATGTTGATCAAGAAAATGAACACCAGGCCCAGGAATTTGGTAAGAATAAAATATCCTCTCGGAAGGGGTTTAACCAATACTAACGCTGCAGTACCCTTTTCTTTTTCATTTACCACTGTACCCATGCTGAGCAGGAATGCCAGCAGAATGCCGAACTGTCCGATATTCTTAATATATTGAGCGATGGCATCCGCCATCGTGGGGGTGGGCACGAGACCGGCAAACTGCTCCCCGCCGGGGACTGCTTTGAGAATTTCAGGGATAAATTTGGCGAGCAGGGGTGAGGTCAATCCAAAGAGGATAAAAACGGCCGCCAGTACTAAAAACCGGGAAGTGCGCAAGTGTTCGATCAATTCTTTGCGTAAGGAGGCTAAAAAGATCATTGCACCCTTCCTTCAGTACCCACCAGGCGTAGAAATACATCTTCCAGGGTGGGTTTGACAATCTGAAATCGTACAATACCCAGCCCGGATTGAGCTACCTGCTTGAGGAGCGATACGCGAACGGATTCAAGATCATTGACCACAAATCGTGCGACCGGCCCCTCGACCTTCATAGACTGTATCCAATATTCTTTTTGAAGATTACGGCACCAAATCGAAAAATTCTTTTCCTGGCCGTTTTCACATTCCAATTCGATGACTGGGATGGTGTATCTTTTAATTAGTTCATCCTGCCGGGCGGTTACCACCATGCGGCCGTGGTTAATAATCCCCACAGTATCACAGACTCGTTCCACATCTGCCAGGATATGGGTGGACATGAATATGGTGCATTTTCCCCTGAGAGAGCGGATCATTTCCAGGACTTCATGCCGCCCGATCGGGTCCAGTGCGCTGACCGGCTCATCAAGAAAAAGAATTTGCGGTCGGTTGACCAAAGCCTGCGCCAAACCAAGGCGTTGACGCATACCGCGGGAAAATCCTCCGATCCGCCGCTTGCTGACGCCATCCAGACCGGTGAGCGCCAGCAATTCCTGGGTGCGCTCCCGGCGTTCAACTGAAGAGTATTCAAACAAGCAGCCGATATATTCCAGTAATTCGCCCGGAGTCATATAGGGGTAGAGTGCAGGTTCTTCGGGGAGGTAACCGATCAATTTGGCAATTTGTTTTCGGGATCCGCCTTTGTAATCGCCCACTTGAAACTCATTTACCCACGCATGGCCTGAGGTGGCATGAGCGAGACCGGTTAAAATGCGAATGGTGGTGGATTTGCCAGCTCCATTGGGTCCTAGAAATCCAAATATGGTGCCTGGTTCCACATTCAGGCTGAGACCATCCAGGGCGATGACCTTGCCAAAGACCTTATGCAGGTCTTCAATGCGAATCGCGCTCATTCTTCTCTTCTGCCTACAAGCAGGTAAATAATGGGTCCGATCATTTCACCCAGGATGATGATCAGCGCCCACATCCATTTGGGACCACCGCGGGTATGTTCACGTTTGGATAGATCCACCAGGCTAAAGGCCATTAAACCAAGCTGTAAAATAAGAATAGGAATTAAGAATGGTAAGGCTTGCCGAAGCCAGTCAAGATTGTTCAATTGAAACCTCGCTTAAATTTCGATGTTTGGTAATTTTACTTCTAAAGAAATAATCAAAAGTGATCAAATTCCTAAAAACGCAGAATGATTTACGTAATAAAGAGAATCTGGTTTCCAAATCGTTAATAAATCGTATATAAAAACCTTATCAGATTATCCGGTAAGATTAATCATAAGCTTATATAATTAATAATAGTATTTTCACAATTGGAGACAAAATGCAAAAATATACAGCCATAATCATCGGCGGTGGACCTTCAGGCCATTCCGCTGCAGTGCGTATAGCAGAGCTTGGCGGTAAAGTGGCTTTGGTCGAGAAGGATTTTATTGGTGGGATTTGCACCAATTGGGGCTGCACACCCAGCAAATCCATGATCGAATCCGCCAAAGTGGGGCGGATGGTTAAGGATGCTGGAAAATATGGCATAAAAGTACCTGCTTTTGAAGTTGATTTCCGAAAAGTGGCAGCCCGCCGGGATCAAGTGATCTTAAATACGCGCAATTTCATCACAGATCTGCTTAACCATCATCATGTGGATATCTACCAGGGAGAAGCGGAGATCATGGATTCCAAGTCCATAAAAGTACGTAATGGCAAATTGGATGCGGACGGTTTTACCATGCATTACGATGGCAAAGAAACATTGCTGGAGACGGATAATATCATTCTCGCAACCGGTTCCGCTCCGCTCATTCCGGCTTTTGTCAAACCCAATGATCCTACGGTTGTCAGCAGTAATCGTTTGATCAGTATTGATCAATTGCCCAAAACCCTCACCATTATTGGCGGTGGGGTGATTGGAGTTGAATTTGCGACCATTTTTTCCAATTTGGGTAGCCAGGTCACCATAGTGGAATACCTGGATCGGGTCCTGGCTCTAATGGATGCGGATATATCCACAGAAATCACCCATTTGATGGAAAAGAATGGGGTCAAGATTTATACCAATCATGAGGTGCAATTCGTGGGTGATGGGATCACTCGGGCGAAGAATCGTTCCAACGGGGAAATGCTGGAGGTCAAGGGCGAATCAATATTAGTGGCGATTGGCCGCCGACCAGTACAGGATAAGGTTGGATATGAGCGTATTGGCCTGGACTTCAATGACAAGGGGCTAAATATCAATGAGTTTCTGCAAACCAATGTTCCGGGCGTGTGGGCAATTGGAGATGCCACCGGGCGTTCCATCCTGGCTCATGTGGGTATTCAGCAGGGCATCATTTGTGCAGAAAACATCATGGCCAAAGGCGGCTCTCTACGAAAAATGGATTATGCGGTTATACCGGCTGTGGTGTATTCCATCCCGGAAATTGTAATGGTTGGAGTACTTCCGAAGGAATTAAGTGATGTGAAGGTGGTTAAAGTACCCTTTTCTGCTAATTTACGCGCTGGGATCGAAGACTATCCGGAAGGATTCATTAAAGTCTGGATTAAAGAAAATCAGATCCTGGCTGCACAGGTGATCGGGCATAATGCCTCAGAGTTTATGCAGGAAATTACCAATATGATCGCGTTAAAGACACCCATTGAACAGGTGGCAGAGATCATTCATGCTCATCCAACCTATTCGGAAATCATCCGTTCAACGTTGGATTTTGCCCTGGATAAAGCCGTTGATTTTTATTTATAGGTTTATTTGACCTTTGGGTCTTAATAAAACCTAAACATAGGCCGCCTATTTTTCCAATATTTGCACTACAATAAAAGGAAAATGGCGTATGTTATAATATCGCCCGATTTTAAAAAGGGTTGCGTTGACTTGCATTATTCAATAGGAGCATTACTTGGTACTTAGACCAATCAATTGGTTGATGGGGATCTTTTCCCTTGATCTTGGAATTGATCTCGGCACAGCCAATACATTAATATATGTTCGCGGTAAGGGGATCATAATCCAGGAACCATCCTGGGTGGCGATTGAAAAGCGAACCAGAAAACCGGTCGCGATCGGTATGCAGGCCAAAGAAATGGTTGGCCGTACCCCTGCGAATATTGTGGTGATCCGCCCCATCCGGGATGGAGTGATTTCAGAATTCGAGATCACCCAGGCCATGCTCAGTTATTTTATTGGCCGGGTCCACCAACAATCCATCGTGCCGATGCCGCGTCCCAGGGTGGTGATCGGAATTCCCAGTGGAGCAACCGAAGTGGAAAAACGGGCAGTTTTTGATGCCACGATGGCAGCCGGTGCTCGAGAAGTATATTTGATCGAAGAGCCGACTGCAGCCAGCCTTGGTGCAGGGTTACCCATGGCGGATGTACATGGAAGCATGATCGTGGATATTGGTGGAGGAACAACAGAGGTTGCCATTCATTCCATGGGTGGTATTGTTGTTTCCCGTTCGCTGCGTGTGGCTGGTGATGAGATGGATCAGGACATCATCGAATATATCCGCAATAAGTACAACCTGTTGATCGGCCAGCGCATGTCTGAACAAATAAAAATGGAAATTGGATCCGCTTTCCCAATGGAAAGCGAGAAAACGATGAATATCCGTGGACGCAATCTGGTTTCGGGGTTACCCGAATCCATTGAAATCTCATCTATTGAGGTACGGGAAGCGCTGAGCAGCTCTTTGCAGGTAATTTTTGATACCATCAAGGATGCGCTGGATGAAGTTCCCCCGGAAATCGGAGCCGATTTGTTGGATAATGGGATCTGCATGGCTGGGGGTGGTTCTCTTCTAAATGGAATCGTGCCTAAACTTTCTGAAGAATTAAAAATGCATGTTTTTTTGGCTGAAGATCCAATGACTTGTGTGGCACGTGGCGCAGGCATAGTGTTGGAAGATCTAAACCGTTTTAGTCATTTACTGGTGGATATTGATCGTTCCAAACAACGGCAATAGATTTTGTTTTCTCTTCTCTACTCTGACAATCGAAAGATTTAAATGAAATCTTTTCCGACCCGCACTCTTCAAATTATTGCTGGTGTGGTTGTAGTGGTGGGAATTCTACTTTTAGCCCTGGGTGGTGTTTTGCGTCCAGTGATCGGGATCGTAATGGACCCTTTTGTCTCCGCTCAACATTGGCTCTCCGACAGGGTAACGAGTGTAATGGATTTCTTCACGCTTCCCAGAGATGTAACCAATTTATTACAACGTAATGTTGCCTTGGAAAACGAGATTTCGAGTTTACAATCTCAGGTCATTCAATTGGAAGGCCAGCTGAACGAAGCAAAAGTGTTATATGCATTGCTCGATTTCGCCAGAGCCAGACCTCAGAATCAATACCTGGCCTCGGCAGTAATTGGCCGTGATCCCAGCCCTTTTCTTCATTACATAATTATTGACCATGGATCGGATGATGGTATTCGATATGGTATGCCGGTAGTCACCCAGCAAGGGTTGGTTGGCAGAGTGGATGCGGTCACAGCCAGCGCTTCACGCGTACAATTGATCACTGATCCTGGATCTATAATTAATGTGCGGATGCAATCCTTAAAGAGAGAAGCCCAACTCACCGGATCAATAACAGGTGATGTCAATCTGATTGGCATCCCGCAGGATGCGGTTGTCATTGCTGGTGAAATTTTGCTTACCTCTGGATTAGGAGGAAATTATCCATCGGATGTCTTGATTGGACAGGTTGCCAGTGTAACAAAAAAGGAGAATGAATTATTTCAAACAGCTTCTGTTCAGCCGATCGTGGATTTTTCCTCCTTACGGGCAGTCCTCATTATTACGAATTTTAAATCCATTGATATTTCTCCATTAATACCAGCTCCAGCTCCATAAAATAAATGGATACATTTGTTGCGATTCCAATTTTATTATTTACAATACTACTTCAGGTAACAGCAGTCAGCCGTCTGCCTCTTGTACATGGTACTGCGGATTTAGTATTACTTACGTTAATTGCGTGGAGTATCCACTCAAAAACAAATAACGCTTGGATATGGGCGTTAATTGGTGGTTTATTGGCTGGTATTTTTACTGCTGTTCCATGGTTGGCGGTTGTTATTCCGTACATCATTATTGCTTTAGCAGCTCAATTATTGCACGGTCGGTTTTGGCAATCACCAATATTAGCGATGCTCCTGATCACTCTACTTGGAACTTTTATGGTTCAATTTACAACAATGGCCGTTTTAAATTTCAATGATATCCAGATTAATTTTATTTTGGCTTTGGAAGCAATCATCTTTCCAAGTCTTATTCTCAATCTAATGCTTGCTTTGCCTATTTATCTAATCGTAAAAGATATCTCTCGTTGGGTTTATCCGGTGATGAATAATGAGTAACCAGCGTAGATATCACGATAAACTGGAAGATTGGCGATTGCGAGCAGTATATATCCTGATCGTTGTGGTTTTTGGTTTTTTTGGCTTACGCTTATTTTCCCTCCAAATTATCGAAGGTAAAAGTTACCTCGCCCAGGCAGAGGAGAACCGAACCAGCATAGTCAGCAGTCAGACAAACCGCGGAATAATTTATGACCGCAATGGTTTTGTGTTAGCCCGTAATATTGCATCTTATAATGTGGTTATCACTCCGGCTAACCTTCCTACTGATATTGGTGCATCACAACAGATCTATCGAGAACTTTCTGAATTGATCGATATACCAGTTAGCTCGGGTGCGATGACGGATGAACGAGTTAAATTGTTTTCTCCCTGCCAAACGGATTTCGGAATCACAGAGATCGTTATCATCGGCGATACAAATGCGCCATATACGCCAATTCGGATCAAATGCAATGTTGATGAACAAACGGCTATGAAAATAAGTGCAAAGGCTGCGGATTGGCTGGGTGTTGGTATTGAGACGGATCCCATTCGGGATTACCCGACTGGTGAATTGACAGCAGAAGTCATTGGTTTTCTCGGCCCAATTCCTGCGACTTTGGAACAACAATACCGGGATAAGGGCTTTTTACCTGGACGCGACAAAGTGGGATATGCCGGAGTTGAATCTACCTTACAAGATACATTGGCGGGAACGAATGGTGAAAGAACAGTAGAAGTGGATGTAGCAGGCAAGATCATTCGTGATTTAAAACCGCCTGTGAATGCTGTCCCTGGTTTGAATGTGAAGCTGACAATCGATACGCGTTTGCAGGCAGCAGCCAAAGCAGCACTAGTGGGTGAAATTGATTGGTGGAATAGATACTTTAATGTGATCCGCTCTTCCAATGGTGTGGTGGTGGCAATGAACCCAAAAACTGGTGAAGTGCTGGCTTTTGTATCTTACCCCACATTTGAAAATAACCGGATGGCGCGCCAGATCCCCGCCTATTATTATGAACAATTGAGCAACGATCCCAACCGACCACTTTTCAATCATGCCATTTCTGCAGAACACCCACCCGGATCAGTCTACAAACTTGCCGCGGCGATCGGTGCGATGAATGAACGGGTCCTTCCGCCAACAAAAAGCCTTAAATGCCCTGGAAGAATTCAAATTCTTGAAAAATTCTCTCCCAATGACCCTGGTAATCCAAGAGATTACGTTTGTTACAATCCTCTTGGTCATGGACAATCCGATTACTTGCGTGCTATTGAGCAATCCTGTGATATTTATTTCTATAAGATAAGTGGTGGTTATCTGGATGAAGTTCCTGATGGCCTCGGAATTGTGCGTATGGCGGATTATTCCAAAGCTCTTGGTTACGGTCAAATAACCGGCATTGAACTTCCTGGAGAAGCAACTGGCTTGGTACCTGATCCAACCTGGAAACGCATTAATTTAAGTGAAAACTGGTCGACTGGTGATACCTATATTGCAGCAATGGGTCAGGGATTTGTACTGGCTACTCCGATTCAGGTGATGGTTTCTGCTGCCATTGTTGCCAACGATGGTAAATATATGCAGCCAACTCTGGTAAAAGAAATTTTGGATACCGATGGAAATGTTATTCAAGCCTTCAAATCGGTCCAAAAATGGGATATTACCAAAGACCCTCTCATCAATATCTATGATGATAATTTAGCACCGACCGGACAGAAAAAAGTTGTAGAACAATGGGTGATCGACCTGACCAAAGAAGGGATGCGTCGTGTGAATACTCAAGGAACTGCAGAGCGACCTTTCCTCGGGACAACTTATACTTCTGCAGGTAAAACCGGGACGGCAGAGTATTGCGATAACGTAGCCCAATCCAAGAACCTTTGCCAGCCAGGTAATTGGCCGACCCATTCCTGGTATGTAGCATATGCACCTGTGGAAGACCCTGAAATTGCGGTCGTAGCCTTTGTTTACAACGGTGGAGAAGGTGCCAGTGTTGCTGCACCCATCGTTCGTAATGTGCTGGATTCATATTTTGCCCTTAAAGAAATTGATCAAGCCCAGGCAGCAGCTAAATAATAACATTCCAATTAAAAGCATTTATACTTGAATAATAATGTATTGAATTCAGGCTTTAACTAAATATTAATCAGGATGAAATCATGAAAGCAATTGTACTAACCATAACCTCAGGAAAAGGAGGAGTGGGTAAAACCACTGCCACTGCCAATCTGGCGCTTGCACTTGCTGAATTGGGGAAAAAGGTTGTTTGCATTGATAGTGACATAGGCTTGCGCAACTTGGATGTTGTCATGGGTTTGGAAAACAGAATTGTGTATGACCTTGTGGATATCGTCGAAGGACGCTGCAAATCCAAGCAGGCCATGATACATGATAAGCGGATGGAGGAACTATATTTAATTCCTGCTGCACAAACCCGCGATAAAAATGCAATTTCTCCTCAACAGATGGTCAAATTGTGTGATGAATTGCGTCCTGATTTTGACTGGATATTGATCGATTCACCTGCAGGCATTGAACGCGGCTTTCAGAATGCCATTGCGCCAGCCGACCAGGTGATTGTAATAACTAATCCGGATGTTTCTGCGGTAAGAGATGCTGATCGCATTATTGGTTTAATTGATTCACAACAAAAAGGACCAGCTAAGTTGGTGATCAATCGGGTCAATCCCATGATGGTAAAAAGGGGTGAAATGCTGGATGCAGATGATATTTTGGATCTTCTAGCGGTAAAACTCATTGGGATTGTTCCTGAAGATGAACACGTTGTCATCAGTACCAATCGCGGTCAACCAGTGGTCTTGGAATCAAAATCCAAGGCTGGCCAGGCATTTCGCAATATTGCACACAGATTAAATGGCGAAGAAGTACCATTTCTATCATTGGATGAAAAAGAAGATATCTTTAAGCGATTATTTAGACGAAAATAGCGAGGAATATTATGGCTGATTGGTTTATGCGAATGTCAGGGCGTGCTCGTAGCGCTAAACAGGCTAAAGATCGCCTTAAATTGGTGCTTATTCATGATAGAACAAATTTGACCCCAGAAATATTGGAGAAATTAAAAGTCGAATTGCTTGAGGTGATATCGCGTCATGTGGCAATTGATTCAAAAGCAGTAAAAATCAGAATCACTCATGATGGACGAGAACAACGCCTGGTAGCAGATATTCCGTTGCTTTCAGTAGGACAGCGAATGGATAATGAGGGCTAATTATGCGGCGTGAGATGTGGCGCAATTTCGATTTCTGGCTTTTCGGTAGTGCCGTATTTCTATCTATTTTTGGGATTATTATGATCCGCTCTGCAATTGCTGGAAATGAGATCCTAGCCCAATCAGTTTCGCGACAGGCGATTTTTGTAATAGGCGGGGTAATCTTGATGATTTTGTTTTCTGCAATTGATTATCATTTCTGGGGATCGCTAACTCGGATTATGTATATTGTGGCAGTCATTGCTCTTGCGTATATTCTAATCGTTGGTACGACCTTATATGGATCTGCACGCTGGTTTGATACCGGTGTAATTCTTATTCAACCTTCTGAAATCGTAAAAATATTGATGATCCTGGTTCTGGCTGATTATTTTGCGCGTAGTACTGCGGACCCTCATGATATTCGTTGGATCATCAATAGCTTTCTTCTCACTCTTGGGGTTGTAATTTGGATTTTGTTACAACCGAATTTAAGCACATCCATTGTCATCATGGTCATCTGGCTTTCCATGTTATGGATCTGTGGGTTGCCGATAAGATTTATTTTAATTCTAGCGGTGATTGGCATAATTATTTTTGCTATTGCTTTTCCTTTTCTGCAAGAATACCAACAGGCCCGAATATTAAATTTTCTATTACCAAACGCAAATGCGCGTTATGGAAATGATTACAATGTTCTGCAAGCCAAGATCACCATTGGATCTGGAGGATGGTTTGGACAGGGATATGGACAGGGAACTCAGGTTCAGTTACGCTTTTTAAAAGTCAGGCATACAGATTTTATTTTTTCTGCCATGGCTGAAGAATTTGGATTCATTGGGACTGTACTAATCATGAGTCTGCTGGTTGTCATTATTTTGCGCTCATTAAAAGCAGCACGGGAAGCGGGAGATCGTTTTGGAGCCTTAATTGCCTATTCTTATGCAGTTATGATTTTCTTCCAGGCTGCAGTAAATATCGGAGTCAATCTTAATCTAATGCCAGTGTCAGGTTTGCCGTTACCCTTCTTGAGTTATGGTGGAAGTTCATTACTCTCTTCAATCATGGGAGTTGGTCTGGTGGAAAGTGTATGTCTTCGAAAAACATTATTATAGTGATTATGAGGTTATATGCCTGAGAATTTGAAAACTGTTCGAGTACGATTTGCTCCTTCTCCCACCGGCCATATGCATCTGGGAAGTGCGCGTACAGCGCTTTATGATTATTTAATTGCCAAAAAAACTGGCGGGAAATTCATACTTCGCATTGAAGACACAGACCGAAAGCGAACTATTGAAGGTGCTGAAGAAGAAATAATTCAAGGATTGCGCTGGTTGGGAATAGAATCGAATGAAGGCCCTGATAAAGGTGGCGATTACGGTCCGTATCGACAGTCCGAGAGAAAAGAGATCTACCTGGAGCATGGCCGCAAATTAATTGAAATGGGAATGGCCTATTATTGTTTTTGCAGCTCAGAACGCCTCGAAAAAGTGAAACAGCAAAAACAGGCAAATAAAGAATTACCCCATTATGATGGCACCTGCCGCACCCTTGATTCTGGATTGACAGAACAGCGGGTGAAAAATGGTGAGCCGCATGTGATCCGATTCAAATCACCGCAGGAAGGTTCCACAACTATTCATGATTTCATTCGTGGTGAGATTGTCATTGAAAACCGTAACCTGGATGATTTCATACTTGTAAAATCTGATGGTTGGGCGCTCTATCATCTGGCTGCGACTGTGGATGATCACTTGATGAAAATTACCCATGTCATTCGGGGTTCAGAATGGCTTTCTACTTTTCCATTGCATTCCCTTATTCACCGGGCTTTTGGTTGGGAAGAACCTGTCTGGGTGCACCTTTCGGTGTTTCTCAAACCAAGTGGCAAAGGTAAAATGAGTAAACGGGATGCAGCCGATCTGATAAAAGATGGTCATTCCATTTATGTTAAAGACCTCCAGGGTTTAGGTTACACACCCGAAGGAGTAGTGAACTGGATTGCTTTAATGGGTTGGAGTTTTGATGATCATACTGAATTCTTTACTTTGGATGACCTGGCAAACAAGTTTACGCTAGAGCGGTTGAATCCTTCACCTGCGGCGATAAATTTCACCAAACTGGATTATTTTAATAAAGAGCATATTAAAGCCCTCTCATCATCGGAATTGGCAAAGAGGATTAAGCCCTTCTTTGTTGAGAAAGGTTATGTCGTGGATGATGCCAGTCTTGAAAAAATTGCACCGATCATTAAGGAACGTATCACCACTTTGGATGATGCTGTCGATATTTCTAGTTTTTTCTTCAAAAACGATTTTCTTTATGATACTGAACGATTGAAAATTGAAGGATTGACTTTTCCAAACACGATCAGGGTAGGGGAAGAAATCATAAGCGAGTTAACTAAGTTGACAGATCTGAGTATTAATCAAACTGAAATAGCGATGCAATCACTTTTGGAAAAATTGCAGTTGACACCCAAGCAAGTTTTTACATTCATGCGGGAAGCAGTTTCTGCGCAGCGTGTGACACCCCCCTTATTTGAAAGCATATTTATTTTGGGGAAGGATGAAACAATCAAGCGGATATCAAAGGCAAATGATTTCCTGAAATCAATGAAATGAGTAGTGTGGTAAAATATTTCGCGCAGCAATTTTGGGGGTTCGTCTAACGGCAGGACAACAGTCTCTGGAACTGTCTATGGTGGTTCGAATCCATCACCCCCAGCCTAAAAAGAAATCCGAAAAACGGGTTTCTTTTTTATATGTTGCTAATCGAATGTTCTAACCCAGGAAAACCACTATATAGTTTTTGTGAATAAAGCATTTTAGAGACTAGGTCTCTCTGTTCTTCTTGAGTTGGATTAATGAGGGCTGATCTTGTTTTTAGTAAAGAACCCATTATCAACTTGTGCAGAAATGTTAACCCGGTCTTTCACGGAATGCTTCCATTACATTCGGCAAGGTTTCAATTAATGTTAATACCCGGCTGAGCTGAGCAATATCAATGATGTCAAGGATGATAGTAATATTCGCCAGGCTTTCAGTTACCTTTACATGAAGATCGCGTATATTGATATTTTCATTTGCAAGAATCGAAGAAATATCACCCATTAAACCATGCCGATCATAAGCGCGAACCTGGATGGTTACCGGGAATGTTTGTTTTGGTTCTCCCCAGGATACTCGAATAATTCGCTCACGATCCTTTGCCCGCAAAATATTAGGACAGTCTTTGCGATGAATCGTGGCTCCCCGTCCACGAGTAATGTATCCTACAATTTCGTCTCCGGGAACAGGGTTACAGCATTTTGCGTAGATTGATAAAATTCCCTTCAACCCAAGGACCTTTATTGCATTGGCGTCTTTTTTCTCTGGTAAGGCTGTGTGAATTTCTAATAAAGGATCCGTATTCGGTTCTTCAACTTCTTTTAATTTATTAATGATCCGTCGCAAGGAAAGGTCGCCGTTTCCGATGGATTCAAAGAAATCATTCAGCTCTCTATAGCCAAATGATTTTTTCAAGTCCTCAAACTTAATATTGTTTAATCCAAGTCGATGGAACTCCTTTTCCAGCATGACTTTTCCCTGGCTGATATTTAATTCGCGATTTTGAATTTTGAACCACTGACGGATTTTTGAACGCGCACGTTCGGTTTTTACCAGATTGAGGTGTGGATTAAGCCAATCGCGGGATGGTCCCCCGTGTTTGGCAGCCAGAATTTCTACCTGATCACCAGTTTTTAATTGGTAATCAAGAGAAACCAGTTTGCCATTTACTTTGGCTCCTCGGCAGCGATTTCCTACTTCGGTGTGAACATTATAGGCGAAATCAATAGGTGTTGAGCCAGATGGCATATCGATGATATCTCCCCGTGGGGTAAAGACAAAAACACGGTCTTCAAAAACATCACTCTTCATCCCATCTACGAACTCCTGTGCATCATCCACGTCCTGGCGCCATTCCATTATCTTTCGCAGCCAATTGATCCGTTGCTCATATTGGCTGTTTTGCGGTCCTTTTTCCTTGTAACGCCAGTGAGCAGCAATGCCAAATTCAGCATTTTCATGCATTTCAGGAGTACGAATTTGAACTTCCAAAGGTTTATGGTCGGAATAAATAACTGATGTGTGCAGAGATTGGTAAAAATTATCTTTGGGAGATGCAATGTAATCATCGAACTCATTGGGAATTGGCCGCCAATGAGTGTGGATGATCCCTAGCGCTGAATAGCAGCTGGGAATATCCGACACGATCAGGCGAATGGCACGCAGATCCCTCACCATTTCGAAGACCTCATTTTTCTTTTTCATTTTTTGAAAAATCGAAAAGATATGTTTAGGCCGACCGGATATTTCTGCTTTGATGCCGCCTTCACGTAATATTGTTTTTAATTCTTCGATAATGGTTTGGATTTCTTGCTCACGATTAATCCGTTTGTCCGCGAGTTTTTCAGCAATTTCTTTGTAACCTTCTGGATCCAGATATCTGAAAGATAAATCTTCAAGTTCCCATTTGATTTCCCAAATCCCCAGCCGATTTGCCAGGGGTGCAAATATATCCATGGTTTCCTGTGCGATGCGGAGACGTTTTTCTTCTGGCATGTGATTTAATGTCCGCATGTTATGCAATCGATCTGCCAGTTTTATTAGAATTACCCTGACATCGTCCCCCATGGCCATTAAAGTTTTACGAAGTGTTTCGGTTGCTAGATCCCGTTTACGACTTTTTGCATCAATAATTGGAACTAATTCATTTTTTTCTTTGGTGCCTTCTGGGTAGTCAGGGCGGGTTACCTGGGGAAGATGAGTGAGTTTAGTGACCCCATCCACCAAATCCGCTGTTTCTTGGCCGAATTTACTGCGAATTATTTCCAGAGTGGCGTTTGTATCCTCGACCGTATCATGCAGCAAGCCGGCAACTATCATCACGGGAGGTACTTTGAGCTCAGATAAAATTTCTGCGACTGCTAAACAATGAATGACATAAGGCTCACCGGATGCCCTGGTTTGACCGGTATGTGCCTTTTCAGCAAACTGGTAAGCTTTCTGGATAAGGTCTCGATCTAAAACCGTGTAATTCTCAGGAAGAAAATGCATTAGGTCTTCAATTTTCATGAAAAACCAGATTCCTTATTTAATTTATATAAGTATACCTTTTTGAATCAGTTGGTATGAAATCATTCAGTTTATAGTTACGGGAGTTGGTTAATTGAATCTTAGTAGCAGTTGTGAGAGGGGCAAATTTGCCAGAGAATCGAGAATCAAATCAGCTTGGTCTAATTGCAGCAAACGGGTAATTTGATTAGGAACAGCCACGCAGAAAATCCCGGCAGCTTTCGCAGCAGAAATACCATTGGTTGAATCTTCAAATGCGATTACTTCGACAGGCTTCAATTGAAGAGATTTCAATGCAAGATTATAAAGCGCGGGAGAAGGTTTTGAGATCTTTGTTTCATCAACTGTATGAATGAAATTAAATGAATTTTCTATCCCCAACCTTATTAAATGACCTCTAACCCAGGTTCTTTCTGCGCTTGAAGCAATTGCAGTTTGCAGGTTTAATTGGTTTGCAGATTTCAAATAATCAAGTATGCCTGGCTGAATGGATTGTTTTTCGATAAGTTCTTTTTCAAGGTGCAGCCATTCTTGAAGTATTCCATCTAAATTCAGCGAAGGAGCCAAATTTACCAGATTTCTTGCCGGTCCGCTAAATTCATAAACCGAACCTATAGCTGAGGCATATTCACTAAAATCAAATTCCTGCCCATACTTTTTATATATTTTTACCCAGGCAATCACGTCAGGCGTTTCTGTATCCAAAATTAATCCATCAAAATCAAAAATCAATCCTTTAATTGTCATTAATTATTTCCCATTCAAAAAAAATTAAACCTAAATATACTTATCCTCCAATTTAGTGAAAAGAGATAATTTCAAAGTTATCTTCAAATCTCTTCGGAGAAAATAATCACGATGCATTGGGAACGTTGTCCATTGGCACTATGTATTTCTTGAAGAGAACGATCCTTGGGATGGTGGCCAAATACATAGATTCCATTGGCGAAAAGAGATGAAGAGATGTGTTCACCTTTGATTCCGCAAAAGGATTCTTTTTTCCAAAAGAAATTTACTAGTTCTTATTCCCGGATGATTATAATCGGATGCTTTTTTAATCTGTTAACTTTCATTGGATTAAATATGAATGAATAGCATTGACAATGACATTTTACCAGAAGCAGTAATTACGAAAGCACTTGCTTTAATTGATCTTCCTGCCTTAATAAATTAATAATAAATTGGGTGTTAAAATAGTAGGATTCTGAAAAAAGGTAGCTATTTAATATGAAAAGAATTGCAGTACTTACCAGTGGGGGAGATGCTCCCGGAATGAATGCGGCGATCAGAGCTGTTGTGAGAACAGGAATACGAAATGGATTTGAAGTTTATGGAGTCCGATTGGGTTATTCTGGCCTGATCGACGGGAAGTTTGTACAACTTGGTCCCCGCGATGTGGGTGGTGTAATTCAAAAGGGTGGAACATTCTTGGGAAGCGCCCGGTGTGAAGAATTCAAAACCGAAAAAGGAATACAAGATGCTCTGCGTGCATTGAATGAAAACGGTATTGAAAGCCTTGTAGTGATCGGCGGTAATGGTTCGCAAACAGGGAATTATAAATTGCACAAACATGGATTTCCAGTTGTGGGTGTAGCATCCACTATTGATAATGATCTGGTAGGTTCAGATATCACCATAGGTTTGGATACTGCATTGAATATTGCGATTGAAGCGATTGATCGATTAAAAGTTACCGGCTCATCTCATCAAAGGGCATTTCTGGTTGAAGTTATGGGAAGAAAATGTGGTTACCTCGCATTAATGTCTGCTATTGCAGGTGGCGCGGAGGCTTTCGTGATTCCAGAGGTCAAGAATGATCCAGAAAAGGTAGCCCGAGTTTTGCAGGAGGCGTACGAAAGGGGAAAATCGCATGCCATTGTTGTTGTGGCAGAAGGTGCTGAATATAATGCGGCAAAATTGGAACAATACTTCCAGGAGCATCAAGAAAGAATCGGTTTTGCCCTGCGCTCAACTATTTTAGGTCACGTTCAAAGAGGCGGAACTCCTACAGCATTTGACCGTTTGCTGGCTAGCCGCTTAGGAGCTGGAGCAGTGGACTGTATCGTGAGGAAGGAATTTGGAGTTCTTGTCGGATGGGTAAATGGAAAAGTAAAAACATCACCTCTTTCAGAATCGGCTGGTAAGATTAAAACGATTGATAAGGATTATTTTAAGCTTGCCGAGGAAATTGATTAGAATTTATGAACGTAATTATTTTTTTAGCTTCAAATACGCCTGAATAAATTCATTGATGTCACCACCCAGAACCGCTTGAATATTACCAACTTCATAATCTGTACGGTGGTCTTTTACCATCTGGTATGGATGGAGTACATAAGAGCGGATTTGGCTGCCAAATTCAATTTTTTGAAATTCACCCTTTAATTCTGAGACTTTATTCACCTGTTCTGCAAGCTTTATTTCATATAATCGGCCTCTTAGAACCCTCATCGCATTTTCCCGGTTCTGTATTTGTGACCTTTCATTCTGGCAGGTAACTACAATTCCTGTAGGTAAATGAGTGATGCGAATAGCGGTTGCATTTTTTTGCACATTCTGACCGCCTGCGCCAGAAGATTTATAAATATCGATGTTTATATCATCTGGTTTAATAATTACTTCCGGATCTTCGGCAACGATTTCAGGCAATACTTCTACCTGGGCGAAGGAAGTATGACGACGGTGCGCAGCATCAAATGGGGATAGTCGCACCAGGCGATGAACACCTTTTTCAGTACGCAAATAGCCATACGAGTATTTCCCTTCAACGAGAATTGTCACACTTTTTATTCCAGCTTCTTCTCCCTCAGAAAAGTCAAGTATTTCAGTTTTATACCCTTCATGCTCAGCCCAGCGCAAGTACATTCTTTCCAGCATTGCAGCCCAATCCTGCGAATCAACGCCGCCCATTCCTGAGTGGATGGATAAAATTGCATTTCCTTTGTCATAACGACCAGAAAGCAAGGTGCTCAATTCCAATGCATTAATGCTCTTTTCGATTACTTTCAATTCCTTTTCTAATTCACTTTCAATACTGGGTTCTTCCAAGTTTGCCAGATCCAGGGCATCTTGTGCGCGTTTTTTTAATAGGAGAATACTATCAATCTCTGAACGAAGATCAGAGATTTGTTTCATTACAATTTGGGCTTGGGTTGCGTTCTGCCAGAAATCAGGAACTTCAGATTGGGTTTGTAAATCCTTTAGTTGATTTTCTTTTTTCGCCAAGTCAAAGATGCACCATAATAGAATTAATTTTGCCTAATGCCTGTTGAAAGTGCTCACTAATGTTCTGCATTTTTACTCCTGCTGCTATTGTGTGCTGATAATTCCGTTGATAAATTCATCTGGCGAGAAAACTTGAAGATCGTCAATGCCTTCCCCCAAACCCACGAATAATATGGGTACGTGTAATTTTTCCTGAATTGAGAAAATAATTCCGCCGTGTGCCGAAAGATCAAGTTTAGCCAGAATAACCCCATCAATTTTAACCGCATCCTTAAAGTATTGTGCCTGGGTGAGCGCATTTTGCCCTGTCACTGCATCAATGACTAACCAACAAGCATGAGGTGCACCATCGATCACTTTGCCTGCTACCCGATGAACTTTGATTAACTCTTCCATCAAATTGTGGCGGGTGTGCAGCCTTCCGGCAGTATCAATCAGAAGGATATCTTTTTTTCTGGCTAAACCTGCCTGTATGGAATTGAAAACAACTGCTCCAGGATCACTACCAGGTTCCCCGTCAATTACCTGAATATCAATTTTATTAACCAAGATCCTTAATTGTTCATCCGCTGCGGCTCGAAATGTATCTGCCGCGGCAAGAAGGACCTTTTTACCGGAATTTTTATAATAATTAGCTAGTTTAGCTATTGTTGTTGTCTTTCCCGATCCATTTACCCCCACAATCATGATAACTGTGGGATTTTGTGGAAAATCTTGTACATTTGGCACTGAAAGAAGGCGCTTTGCCATTTCATCTTTCAACGCCTGTTGAAATTCATCATGAGTTGTGATGCTCCCAGTTTTAACGGCCTTTTTGAGGTTACTGATGATTGATTGTGAGGTTTCCAAACCAATATCTGCCTGAATAAGCATTCCTTCAAGTTCATCACAAGTCTCTTCTGAAATTTCACTTATGGAAAGGAAATTTTTAATTTGCTGGAAAGCCGATTTTCTGGTTCGGGATAATCCATTAATCCATTTTTCGAGGGGGTTTTTCACGAGGGTCATTATAACATTCAGGTTTTAGACAAGTTCATTCTTTCCCCGCTAATTGACCGCAGCCAGCTTGAATTTCTGCACCCTGGCTCTTTCGAATTGTTGTTGGAATACCAGCTGAGATAAGGATTTGATAAAACAATTGGATTTTCTTTGCAGTAGAAGGGCATCCTACTGATTTTTCTACAGGATTAAGTGGAATCAAGTTGATATGACAAAGCAATCCTTTAACTAATAAAATTAATTCATCAGCCTGTTTTTTACTATCATTGACACCTTCAATCAGGACATATTCAAAACTTATCCGGCGGTTGGTGAGTTTAATGTATTCTTGACAGGATGAAATTAGATTTCCAAGGGGAAAATGGTGATTCATGGGAACCAACCTGGAGCGTAATGAATTCGATGGTGCATGAAGACTGATTGCCAGATTTACCTGTGGAAAATCCAGAGCGAATCTGAGAATTTGAGGGATCAGACCAATAGTGGAAACTGTGAACCTCCTTGATCCGAAATTAAGACCATCGGGATTATTGAGGACTATTAGCGCATTTTTCAAATTCTCATAATTCTGAAACGGTTCACCCATTCCCATAAACACAATATTTGTTAAAGTTTGTGCACTCTTCTTCAATACGCGTTCAAAAAAAACTACTTGTTCAATGATCTCGCCTGAAGTTAAGTTCCTTAAAAGCCCCATTTTTCCAGTGGCACAAAAAGTACAACCCATGCTGCAGCCCGATTGTGTGGAAAGACATAAGGTGATCCTTTTTCCACTATACATGAGCACGCTTTCAATTGGCCTGCGATCGAATAAATGAAAAAGATACTTTTGGGTTTTATTATCTGAGGATTTGTTGGTTTGGATGGGAATTAATGAACTTAATAAAAAGTTTTCCTTTAAATTATTCCGAAGATCTTTAGAAAGCGTTGTAAATTCATCCCAATCGGAATAGAGATTATTGTAAATTCCTTGCCAAATTTGATTTGCATGGAATTCCGGTTCCCCATTTACTTTAAGAAATTCTCTTAGATAATTTAGATCAATTTGAAAAATGGATTCCATTAATTTCGAATTTCAAAGAACGAATAGATCCATAATATTATTAATAACCAGATCAGGTTGCGGTTCCCAGGATACCAATTCTTCTTTTTGAGAAACTCCGCTAAGTACCAGAATGGTTTTGCAGCCAGCTCGAAAACCTCCCAGGATATCAGTCTCCAGGCGATCACCGATCACCAGCGTCTTTTCTGGTGATGATCTTAACCTCTGCATTGCTACCTCGAATAGATACGGGTTTGGTTTTCCTGCCATGATGGCTTTTTTACCAGAAGCGGCCTCGACAGCCGCAATACAAGCACCTGCTCCTGGAGCAAAACCATCGGGTGTCGGATAGGTTAAATCAGGGTTTGTGCCAAAAAAAGGAAGTCCCTGCCGGACCCAATTTGCGGTCCTGCGCAGTTTCTCATAGGTCAATTCTCGATCCATTCCAGCCACAACTGCAACTGGCTCATTTTCAGAATGGAAGAAACCATCTTCTTTCAAAGATGCAATTAATGCGGGTGATCCAAGAATAAATATTGGACCACCATTTGGAAAATTCTGTTTTAGTAGAAACCCAATGGCCATTGATGAAGAGATAATTTGCCAGGGCTCAAGCGTTACACCCAAAGTCTGAAATTTGTTTAAGAATTGGTCGGTGGTCAATGATGCATTGTTTGAAGCCATTGCCACGCGAATATTCGCATTTTTAAAATTCTTAAACAACAATGGTAGATCACACAAGGGAATATCTGAACGCCATAAAACTCCATCCATGTCTAAAATGACAGCTTCTGGAAAAGGAAATATATTATTCAACATTTAAAAAAGTATTTAAATCAAAAAAGATTGTTGTTATTCAGAATTGAGAATTATTAATATTATTTCTTATCGGGAGGCAAAAGAATTTTATCAACAATCCCATAATCAACTGCTTGTTGAGCAGTTAGATAGAAATCGCGATCTGTATCTCTTTCAATAATATCAAGGGACTGGCCTGTGGAATCTGAGAGAATCTCATTTAATCTTGTTTTCAGTCTGAGGATCTCTTTTGCCTGTATTTCGATATCTGTAGCTTGTCCCTGCGCGCCACCCAGCGGCTGATGCATATGGATAGTTGCGTGAGGCAATGCATAGCGTTGACCTTTTGTTCCTGCGGCGAGCAGGACAGTACCGAAAGAAGCAGTAACCCCAACTGCAACGGTGCTTATCTTATTTGTCAGCATTCTCATGGTATCGTAGATAGCTAGACCGGCATAGATCTGACCGCCGGGAGAATTAATATACATATGAATTTCCCTTTCGGAATCTTCACGATTAAGCCATAACAATTGGGCAACAATTACATTAGCAATTTGATCATCGATCGGTGTGCCGACAAATACAATTCTTTCCTTCAGCAGGAGAGAAAAAATATCATAAGCTCTCTCTCCGCGCCCAGATGATTCAATGACCATTGGAATTACAGAACTGAATTGATTAATTTTCATATCATTCCTTTCCATGATTATTCTATTCCTGTTTCTTTTTCTTATTTTGCAAGATTTTTTTGCTACTTTTCTCTGTTTTCTTCGATTCTTGAATGGTTTTCCCGGTCACGATATCTTTAAGCCGCAATTCAACCCTTTTATTGATTAAACGGCTGGCTGCCTGCAGTAAAACCCGGTTGGCCAATTCCTTGCTGGTGATTTGTTTGCGTAGTTTCTTTATATCCGAATTGGATTGAAGTTCCAACAGGGATTCAGAATAAGCTTTCTGCAATTCTTCTTTTTCCAATTCCACCTTTTCCTGTTTTCTAATCTCTTCGAGAACTAGATATTGCTCTAATTGATGTTTTGCTGCTGGCTTGATTTCATTTTCAATAAACTTTTCTTTCTCCAGTTGGTTTATCTTTAAATACGTAGGTAAATCCAGGTTTTGGGAAGCAAGATTCTGTTCAAAATTATTTATAACACGTTGAACTTCATCTTCAAGAACCTGAGGCGGATATTTAACCTTTGAGATTGAAATGATCTTATCAACTAAATCATCATAAAATTTATGATCATAATCATGTATTTTGGCTTCCCCTAATTCTTTCTTGATAGAATCTCGTAAAGAGGTAAATGTGTCATAGTTGCCAAGGTTTTTGGCAAATTTATCATTTAATTCGGGTTTTTTTAATTCACGGATATTCTGAATCATTACCGAAAACTCGACATCTTTTTCTTGAAGTTTTTCGTAAGTGGAAATCTTTGGATAAGTGTAATTGAACTTCTTTTCCTCATCTTTTTTCAATCCAATGATGAATGATTCAAAACCTTCAAATGGAAATTGCTCTTCCTTTTGGTCTTCTTCGCCAATAATTACTTGGTATGGCGAATCTTTAATTACCTCAGCGTTTTCACCATCCTTTGGATTGATAAGGAGAGCATTTAACTTGAGTTCGACAAGATCACCTTTGCGGGCTTCCCGATCGACTGATTCCGCTGTGGAGTTATTAAGCTGCAAGCGATGAATCACCTGATTAATCTCCTCATCTTTTACAGGTGCGGGTGAATAATCCATGCGGATTGTCTGGTATTCCCCCAGTGTTACAACAGGCTCCAATGGAATTAGGAACACAAATTTTGGAGGACTCTTGCTCTCGGTTTTTTCCAAGCGGCCGGGAGCAGAAGGGGTGACTTCAGCCTCTTTTAATAATTTTGGATAAATATCGTTAACCAATAGCTCGATCGCTTCTTCTTCAATTGCTTCATCCCCATAGAGCCTTTTAACCACCTCAACCGGTGCTTTTCCAGGACGGAATCCTGCAATTTTTGTCTTGGATGAAATCTTGCGGACTGCTTTTTGATTAAATTCATCCATAATACTGGCTTCAAATTCAACAGTGATTCTGGCCTGTTGATCATCAAGAATTTCTTTTGTGAATTTCAATGGACATCCCTTATAAAAAAATATTGCTGTGGGGAAGGAGGGACTTGAACCCTCACGCCTTACGGCACATGATCCTAAGTCATGCCTGTCTGCCAATTCCAGCACTTCCCCTCGAGCGGTTCTAACCTAGCTACGTTGGAAAATGAAGGTCAATATTCCAATTATTGCGCTGTTTTTCACCTCAATTCACCACGAGCATTCTATTTTATCTGATTTTTAAGAATTTTGAGGAAAGTCATGCATGTAAATATGAATTAATTTTTCTTGATATTCTTCAAATAAAATAGGAACAACATGAAAGTTTACTTCTTGTTTGTATATTTTTTATATGAAATGCAATCAAATCATTCCCAATTATTAAAATATTTGATTTTAGCTAAATACTATTATTAAACTTTGAATTCGTGCGTTGGGAAAATTGGCTGATTTTAGTCTTTTTGTTAAAAGCCGGCAAGAAATAATCAGCGTTAATTGGTTGCAATATGTCCTTTTTTTCAACTGGAGGTCAGAAATAATAAACTTTGCAAAGTGAATTTGTAATCCATTTTTGTTTGTAGATATATTTTTTCTGATTTATGTCAATCTTTTCAGCAATAAGATTACGATAACCGCATAAACAGGTTTATTAATTCCACAAAATTTCCCAATTATTTCTATATTCCAATAATTTTGAAGATATTTTGCTATCAATCAGAGTTCTTTTTATCATATCCTTTGAACGTATATGCCCATTCTTACCAGGAGTATTTAGCCATTCATTAAAGGCGTCAATTATCCATTTATTTAATATATATGTTGGTATGATATAAAAAACAGTATCCTTAATATCGTCTGTTAGATTAACGAGAACCGAAAAATCATTTTCATTATTCAAATATTTGAATACCTCTCCATCCTTTTTAATTGACCATTGCCAAGTATTGATTTCACCGGATTTAGTTTTTACCCTTATATTCACTGTTTTTTTATGGTTTGTCGCAAGAATATCAAAGGCAAGAGAATTGCGTGGTGCTAAAGCAGCAATGATTCCCCGTTTTAGTAACTCTGCCATAACCAGATGTTCACCCGCATTACCGATTAAAGTACCCAGTCCGTCTTTTATTTTTCCCATTCTCTTCTCCAAAAAAGTCAATGTCATTATTGATTATATCGAGATACTTGAGGTAGATTAGGTTATAAGACACAAAGACCACGTACCCATTGAATCAATTTCTAAGTAAAGTAATTCAATTATTAAAATGTAAACCCATAATTATTAATCTTAGAGGGCGTTGTGTTTCCTAGGCACAGAAAAATAGTCATTTGACTTCAAGGATACTCTGAATATAATGAGGTTTATTGTCAGGGTATTATTCAAGAATAAGCCTATCAAAAACCTTTTCACGTCAAATAGAGGTCGATTGATTAATAATTTTAGGAGAATTCTGAATGACCTTCATCTCTAACCCTACAAATATTCCACCAAATCTAAAAGCATTATCAGAAGCGTTAGAGTTATCATCTGATATTCTTCGTAATATCGAGCTTAATGAAATGCCATTACAGAATATTGCCTTGAAAACAAGTAGGTTGGCAAGGCTTCTAAATGATTTTGATTTTCAAAAAATAATGATTTACGAATCAAATGGTTATCCAATTACGCCTGATGGTGTCGTTACAGATGCAGATGTATGGCGACTAGGGATTATTGCGGGAAGACTATTTCAGCAAAAAGATTTACAAACAAAAGAAATCAAAGAATATATTTATCTTGAAAGTATAGGTGAATTGGAGAATTCCTTGCGGATTGTAGAAACATCAATTAGCGCCGCCAGTGACCCTGATATTTCAGTTGCATCTGCAAATCCCAACCAATACGTTCTTGCTGGAATGGGGACTAGTAATAGGAATGAGCGTGAATCAATTAGAACCTCCTCACATACACAAGCTAAAAGATTAGCAAGTCGCCGAAATCTGATATATCAATATGTATTCCTAAGACACTACGAGCTTAAATATTCCGGAATTGCGGATGACATATTTACTCGTATAAGAAGAAAAGTGGATAAGCAAATTGGTGAACTTATACCGGATGCTGTACAAAAATTTACTGCAGTTTATGAAAATCTACAGTCTGAAAATCAAGAAGATTGGTCTAATGCTGTCCATAGTTGCCGCCGAATATTGAAAGATTTAGCAGATGCGATATTTCCTCCAAGTGAAGAAGAACGAACCTATGTAATTAATGGTAAAGAAAAAAAAGTGAAGTTAGGAAAAGAATCCTTTATCAATAGAATTGTTGCTTTTGTTCAAGATAATAGTGATTCTGAACGATTTGAAGAAATTGTTGGGTCAAATCTCTCTTTTTTAGGCGACAGACTTGACAGTACACTTCAAGCATCACAAGAAGGCACGCATTCGACAATAAAGAGTCGAGATGAAGCTGACAGATATGTTATTTACACATATCTTATTGTTGGTGATGTCATGTCACTCTATAAAAAGAATAAAAATTAAGCCGAAACTGTCATAAATTGATAGTTAGTAGCTACAGCTTTCGCAAGCAATGCAGAAAATGATGCAATTATGAAAGAAAGTCATAATAAGACATCTCAAACGGAAAAAGACCCAAGCATTAATGCATTGTCTAATAAAGTGCTAGATGCACTTGTCCAATTAAGTACATATCGAGAAAAGCATTTTAAATTAGGCTCTGAAGTATAGCAAGCTGATGGAGGCACATTTTATCCATTAGATATTCTTGTTACTGCTACTCTCAATCGTTCAATATGCTTGTTGAAAGGTTTTATTGAATTGTTGCGGTCACGCAATTTTATTGCAGCCGCACCATTGATTAGACTTCAACTTGATAACCTCTTACGTTTATCAGCAGGAACTCTCGTACATGACCCACATAAATTTGCAATGGACATTCTTGAAGGTACACCTGTTAAAAAGCAGAAGGATATTTCAAATAATTTTATGACAGATTCATACTTGTTAGAAATACTTTCAAAGAAATATTCTTGGATTAAAGATGTTTACAACGGCACATCTGGATATATTCATCTTTCAGAAAAACACATTATTAATTCGATGTGTGCCGGAGATAAAAAAGGAGCTCTTAATTTCAAAATAACTGATTCCGATGCATTTGTCACAGAAGATGACTATCTTTTAGCAGTTGATTCATTTCGGAAATCTACGGAAGCCCTTTTTGAATATGCTCTAGGATGGGCAAAGACTAAGGAAAACCCAAAGGTAGCTGCAGAAATGATTCGTAAACAAAGGTCAAAAAATGAATAAATTACTCTATTGCTCCCTAATAAATCCAGCAATTGAGAAAGAGTATTCAATTTAGATAAAATACCAAGAGAAAGATATGATTTAACAACAACCACTCACACTCTACGTCCTCGTAAAAAAAAACTAGATTGTTCCCCGGGCTTGTACGCACGTACGAACTTTTACGCTATACCGATTAGCTTTGTGAGAGGTATGGCGTGCTAATCTCCCGCCGATGCGCCGAAGTAGACAGGTTTTTTGTCTACGAGTGGCATCGGTGGATGGGGGGTTGGTGAGGATTCCAAGGGGGCGGAGGGGAAAGGGGCGCAACAAGTGGTGTAAACTGAGAGTATTGTTTCTTTGGTGAAATTTATATACTCTGCTTATGGAGCGTGCGGGAAGTTGTTATTATTAGCACATTTATATACATATAATTACTGTGGGAATGAGAAAAGCATTTTTTAAGAAGGTGATTTGATGAAACAAATACTACCGATGGGTTGTGACCGAATCTATAAATATCAACCCTATAATTTGTTTTCCTTAGACAACATCTTAAAACATCAGATTTGGTTTTCTAATCCGAAAATTTTGAATGACCCTTTTGATGGAAGTTTTCCCAGCAAGATTCAAGAACCGACTGATAAAGAATGGGAATTCATTACTGAAAAAATACTAAACAAACGCTATCCACACGAAATATCAAGTACAGAATATTCTGATTTAACATTATTATCAAAAAAATCTGAGGAATTCAAAAAACTCGTAAAATCTATTGCCATTTCGAAATTATTAGAACGATTTTTTCCTAGGAAAAAAGTTGCTTGTTTTTCGAAAACAGCAAAAAATCTATTAATGTGGTCACATTATGCTGAGGGGCATCATGGATTTTGTCTTGAATTTGATGGAAACTTAGAACCATTTTTAGGTGCGGAAGATGTTAAATATGATGAAGTGTCACTTCCTTTTTCGATAGACGATATTTTTTCAGGACAAATAGAAGATACTTCCAAAATATTGTTTTATAAGCGTAGTATTTGGGTATATGAGCAAGAATTAAGAATAACAATAGATGAAAAAAAAGAAACCTTTCCATATTCATCCAATGCTTTGAAGGCAATATATTTTGGCATCAAAATGTCCAATGAATATAAAAGAACTCTTACAATATTGATGAATAAAATGTTTCCACAAGTAACTGTCTTTGACACGAGGGGGTCAATAAGTGGTTATTTTTATTGGCCGGTAAAACTTGATAACAATGATGATTTTGTAAAACATAAGGATTATCAATTCTTGGAATGGGATAAATAATTATTTCGGGGTGTAGAAAAAGAGGAGTTTCCAAAGAAGGGAAAGAGAAGGGCTCCAACGAGTTGGGTAATTGGTTTTTTCCCAATTATACGAACGCTATATCAAGGAAAAATAAGGAAATAATAAATGTGGAAGATAAGTCCTAAACACGACACTAGTTTTTTAGAGAATCCGACGATAGAGAAATTCATTGAAGTGTATGAAGCAAGAATAAATGGTTGGATGCTTAAACAAGCTGAAAAACTACTTGGTGAACCTGATGCAGATTTTGCAGTAATGTTAATTCTCCTTCCATATTTTGAAAGTTATGCAATTTACAGAACCGGAATCATCAATAAAGGGAAAACCGAATGTTTATTTGTTATAGGATTTATTTCTGTATTTTCTAATTTACTTTCAGTAGAAAATGGAGAAGCAATTGCGAAGATATTCTATGAAGATTTTAGATGTGGTCTAGCACATATTGGTTTACCTAAAAAGAGAATTGCTATATTGAGTAAGGATAAACCGTATATGTATCAGATTTTACGCCCAAGCCAAACGGATAAAGCCGAACGAATGGCATTTCCAATAGATGGAAAATTGCTTTTTGATTTAATAAAGAAACATTTTGATAATTATGTGAAAGATTTGAAAAACACGAAAAATCACGAAATGAGAGGGAATTTCGAAATTGCATTCCGAAAGCTATTTATGTATAAAGAATAAACATATTTAAAGAATTTATTATTATATTGGATTGGCAGACCTACCAAAAATCTTAATATATGGGTTGGACTATAAAAAGTAAGTTCGTGTCACCTAGAACTTTACTTTTGAAATAGGGGGTTGGGGAATTGGCATATATTTGTCTTTGTTTCAAAAGTCAGCCAGAGTAAAGCGAATTGTCCCGTGTTCCTGTTTAAGAAAATTGAAATAGAATTGTAAAAAGCATTCATAATTACAAATTTATTACATTTCTCAATTTCAAGTTTAGTGAGTTCTTCAAAGCAAGATTCTGATAAATATTATGTTTCACTTTTGCATTAAAAGAAGAAGCTATTGGAGAAATAATCAATATGTAATATTTCAAACATTGAACAAGATTAATTAATTTGTCCTAGAATTCCTCTGAAATTAATTTCGGTTTGAATTCGGATGATTTCTTCTTTCTTAGGATTAATATGCTGAGTGATTAATTCTGAGGATTCTTCTTCTAATAAGCCGAATTTCTTAAATGCGGATGACAAACGCTTTTGATATATCCAAAGCAACAAACGATTTATAAAATTAAATGATGTAGGAAGTTTCATTTCACCCCCTTGCAATTCAGGGAATTTGGATATTAATGCATTTTTTTTATGATTAATAATTTTTAGCTCATTTTCAAGTTTTAATATTTCAAATTTCGTTTTTGCCTCATAACTTCTTAATGAAGTGTTGGATTTTTGGCTAAATTCAGGATTAAGTGCCATCTCTTTGACAAATTGTGATGGTTGGGTTGTAATAAACGTTACAAGTAGTCTTTTCTTGGCTCTGGTAATGCCAACATATGCCACACGTCGTTCCTCTTCAATGTCAAACGCTGTTTTTTTACGTTTCTCCTGACTTAGATTAAGAAAAACAGCATTTTCAAACTCTTTTCCTTTAGATTTATGGACTGTACTTAATACGATTTCATCACGATGCTGCGCATCATCATTTTCGGTTTCAGTCTCATCCTTCGAAGCTTTATCAATCATCTGGTAGAACGTATTAATATTTTCATAGTTGGATGAAATTGATTGAATAACATCTAGTAACATATCATCACTAGCAGTATCTAAGTCCTCAGCGTTTTGACTTTGGTCTAAATAAAAATCTTTCAGTCCGAATTCATTTGCTAAAGCTAATATTAATTCGTTAGGTTTTACTCCCAAATTGGCTTGATTTCTGAGAATCTCAATACGACTCAGGAAATCTCTAAGCTTTTCTACCTCCCAATCTCTCAGTCCATCTCGATTAGGTAAATCTTGGAATGCCATTCTATTTTGAATATCCTGGATAATCTCGTTTTTTAAATATTTATTGGGGCGAGACAATATCCGGAAATACTCTTCTTTCTTAGCATCATCTGGGTAAAGAATCACTGACAAGTATGCAATAATATCTTTGCCTACTCTTGATTTGAAAAGTCGTAAATTATTTACTGGGGTATGGGGAATATTAATTTTATCCAGAGCCATCGCAATAAGAACTTCAAATGCATTGTATCGAAACAGCACTGCGAAATTCTTCCACTTCAATTTTTGTTCAACCTTGAGGTTGCTTATCCATTCAGCAGCAAATTGGGCTTGCTCCCATAAACTTTTGTCAGGGTGAATTTCAAAAAGACCTTCATCAGCTTCTAAACATGCATGAATGTCTTTCGGTACCCTATCTTGATTATTGTCAATCAACCAACGGGAATGACGAACTATGCTTTTACTCGAACGGTAATTTGTTGAAAGAACACAATCTTGAATAATCGAAAAACGTTTATGAAAATCAACAATATTTCTAACTTCTGCTCCACGCCAACCATAAATCATCTGGTCGTCATCACCAACTACAAAAACGTTATTTTGTGGCAACGACAATATCTGAAGAAAAAGGAGTTGTGTTTTGTTTAAATCTTGATACTCATCAACAAGCACATATTCATATTTCGTCTGTAAATCTTGACGAATTTCATCATAATCAATTAATAATCTAACGGCTAAATAAATCATATCGTCAAAATTAAAGAAATTATGGCTTGTTTGTTTTTTAAGATAAGAATTGAATATCATTTCGAATGGGATTACCTTATCGTCTATCTCGACCTCCATTTGAGCTAAGGGAGGTAATTCCATCTTGGCAATACGTAATGCCTCAAGGAACTCACTAAGCGGGTCTTTGTTTCTTCGATGTGGGAGTTGTAAGTTTTCGTCAACAGCACTTCTTAAGAGTTCTCTGGTTATCTTTTTTTCATTATTACCCTCGAAAGACCAGCCGAGTTGTGTACGAATGATTTCCATGCCTAATGAATGGAATGTACGAACATTTACATCTGTAATCTGTTTTGCGAGTAGACGATTCTGCATTTCTTCTTGTGCTTTTTTATTGAAAGCAAGGGCAAGAATCTTTTCTTGAGGGATTCCATTATTTATCAAATTTGCTATTCGGTTTGTGAGGGTTTTAGTTTTTCCGGAACCAGCCGGAGCTAAAATTCTTACTGGCCCAGTAATGAAATCAATCCCTTCTCTTTGGTCTTCATCAATATCATCATCAATTTGAAAATTTGACCTAATATTATTTTTTGATGCATTCTTGATTATTTCGACACACTGAGTCACGTTATGAGCAATTTTTGCGCCGGAAAATCGTAAGATGGGGTATTTTTCAAGACTAAGAACCTTATCTCTCTCTTTATCACGAACCGGGTTATGGAATTCACGACCATCACACTCGATAATGATTTTCTCTTTTCCTATTGAAACAAGAAAATCAACAAAGAACCTTCCGATACGAGCCTGAGGAACAAATGCAATATTTTCTTTCACAAATTCATCTAATATCTTTTGTTCTATCGGCGTAAATATTGTTTTTTCAGCAGAGAGGGTTAAAAATTCAGGCGATGAAAATTGAATAGAGTTAAATGAAAGCAAATTATTAATTTGCTCTAGCATTAGAAAATCAATCACAGTTTGATAATTCGAATGAATGTCAGCCGAAGAAATATTTTTTATTTTGTAATTAGATTCATCAAGTACAGAGAAAAAGCAAATTGGGCATTTTTCATACCATAATTGAAAAAATAATTTATCAGCCAGTACTGCTACCTTCGATTGGTATTCTTTAATAGGCAAATCTTGAATGATAATCGCAATAGATTCGCTATCTACCGTTTTGATTGAGTCTTCTTCAAAGCTAGAACAATAAAAGATTGAATGATGAATATGGTTCGTCTTACATTTATCAATGAATTGTAACCAATTGTTTTGGGTACTGCTGTATAAAGAAAATCCTTTACCTTGTGAAATGAAATAGTCAACTTTTTTAAAAAAGAATTCAAAGGTTACATTGTTTTTCATACTTATTGATTATATCGAGATACTTGAGGAAGATTTTGGTAGAGCCCACAAAGAACCTGGTCATGTTGATGCAATTTTCAAGTAAGAGGATTCAATACTGGGTGTGTGGGGTAGAGAAGGGTTTGCCTAGGGCATTTGGGGGAGTAACAGGGTAGCCGGTGGGAGGGCGAAGACAAGGGACGGGGCAAGGTTGAGTGGGAAATTTCCCCCATTTCAAATTATTACCTCATACTAACAGCAATTAATCCTTAAAACAAATCGCCCCGCCTTTTATACTTTGCAAGCATGCCAGCTTTATAAATACAATAGGCAGGGCTAATTATTATTATAAGTTATTTGTCAACCCTGTATTTAAAACAATAGGAATCCTAAAAATAACAATAATTTGCATGTTTTTCACACATCTCGTCCCTAGTATCGCATATACCCAAGATATAGCTGGCTCTTGTACGCCACACGACACAACGTCACTCGGGACGGTGCGTGGTGTGGTCTCAATCTTACGACACGTCTTGGCAGCCAAGTGGTGTCGCTCTTGTTCGTGCGAATGTACGGAAAACGGGTATGTGTTGTGCGGTAATGTGGGTTTCTTGGATTGGCAAGATTACAGGTTATGAACACCCATTAATAATCTTGACCTTTGTATTAAAGGATTAGGGAATTGGTTGAAATTAATCTTTTCTTCGAAAGCCGACCAAAAATAATCAGTATCTCTATCAGGTGCTATGCGCTCTTAAGCCGATATCAATCATCCTTATAACGATATCAATATAAGAAAAAGCAATATTCAAACGATACTAATGAACGATATCCGCATAGTAGGGATGAAAACGCTTAAGCGTATAGTTTACTGGCCTTGACAGAATAGAATAAATGTGCTATAATTATATATACAAATGTGACCGTAAACATCGTTTCCATCGGAAACTCCATCAAGTTGTTGATGCAGGGGCAGTAACAATAATGGTTTTTTCCCAATAATCCTCAAAATTTCGTAAAAAAAAACAAAATATTATAAACGTTTGATGGTTTTAAACCTCAAACCTATTCAGACTGTTAAGTTGTGTCCTTATTGGTAGGTTATTTAGAGCTTTTTCGAGTAATGGAAAGCTTGAGTATCAATTCACTGTTAATGGAGCATTTACACATCATAGAAATGAAAGCAGCAAATAAGCAATACACCCTACTCCAGTCACCCGCCCACTGATTTTTTCAATACAACCAGGCGGTCGAATGAATAATAAAGATAAAGGAGGTCAATAGCGGGTAAAAATATAAAATGATTGTTTTAATTGGTTAAATATTAATATAAAAGGAGATTGTTAAATGGAACCGTTCAATGCAGATGATGCAATTAAGCAGATTATGAAAGATTTTAAACCCAAACCGATGACAATCAGTATCAAATGTCAACGATGTTTTTCATTCTATATAGAGAATCACGATGATTACCCGGGTAATGATTTGCTTATTCCCTTTTGTAAAAAATGCCCAGAAGGCGAGGCAAGGGTTAATTTCATCAAACTTCTTCAGAGGGTAAATTGAAAAAGGATTTAGAAAAAACCATAGAAGTATTGGATAGTTTACATATCGCTGAAAAGAAGAAAGTTGGCGTCCGGTATATTGTGCTCGAGTGCAAAAAATGTCAAAGGCATTTCGGCATAACCATCAACTCTGGCAAGATTTCTGAAAAGGATTTGACCTGTAGAAATTGCCAAAAATAAAATTTAAAAGATAACAAGGAATTTAAATGAATAGAAATATATTTGAAAAAGAAGGAAAATTTGCTAAAAAGGAAAAACAAAATTTTGGAATACAGTATGTAAGTTGTGCCCCAGCCCTAGTCAAAGCATTCGATATTTATACAGCTTATGTTTATGGGGTTATTTGGAGCAAATGTCAATTGTCAAGACATATTTGTTACGCTAGTTACAAGACTCTTGCAAGAGAAACTGGCATAAGCGTGAGGACTATTGCAAGGAAAATCCCGATATTGATTGACCGCAAACTAATTGAAGACATTAACCCAAACCCAAATAATCACCCCGGGATGACACGAGAATTTGTCTGCAATATCGAAGTTCTTAAAGAATTTGTAATTAACGAAAAGTAGTAGGGGGCATAGTGGTTTTATCACGTTCCCGAATGACGGTTTATCACGTTCCCGAATAAGGTTTTACCACTATGGTTATGCCAATCAGCATTTGTACTACTTGCTTACTAATGACCAACAGGCATACTAATTACTATAATATAGTTACTTTATTAAAGATTACATACACTATATGCAGAAAATTATTTCGAAAATACTTCTAACGAGTAGTTCTTCTTAGGGGAAATACCTTATCGAATTATTCAATCAATATTTCGAGCCGTCATTAGGATTTAAAAACAATGCCCCACATAAAGCGGGGCATTGTTTTTATTCTTAAGACATGTAGGGAATTAGATTGAAAATTTCAGAACCTTTAGCCCGTTATATCTTCAATGCTGAGTCAAGGGTTTCTCTAAAGGTATTTTCGTCCTCGTTATTATAGAAGGGGACGCCAATTAAACGATACTTTGATTTTTCGCCAATCCTCAATAATTTATCTCCGAACTCTTTTTTGATTTCCTTCAAGAAATCTTCTTTCCAGTGGTCATACTCGCTGAGGAAAGCACCTTTTGGTTCAATAAAAAGTTGATATGTTATGAATTGACCGGTTTTCTCCTGGAGGAATAAAACGAAATCGGGTTGAAAAGTCTGCCCGTCAGAAAAATTGTATATGGCAAAATGTCCTTCATTACGAATTAGATAAATTTGTTCGTATTGTGTTTTATATCTATCTATTTGTCTATCCAGCATACGGACAAAAGCTTTCTCTTCACTTGTCCCATAAAGTGAATCAAATGCATACCATTCTTTTGATAAAACAAAATTATTAAATTGGTCATCATCTTTACCACGTTCATTATCTTTTGAGAATTTAAGGGTCTTATCCTTGAAGATTTCATGAATGAGTGAATGATGAAATTCCTTTGACCCTTCGTACTTATTGGTAGTAAGTAACCGAATTTCCGTTTCTATCTCATCCAACAAATTCAACATAGAAGCTAATTTTTCTTCTTTATTTTCGTCAAGAAGGTATACATTCCCTTGAAAGGTAATTTTCAGACCAGCTAAATAGTTTTCTGAATTGATGAACTCGTTTATTGATTCAAGGTTAGGAAAATATTGCTTTATTGATTGAAAAGTATAGAGTGGGTTTCGTGCAATTGCAGACTGGATAATGTTTCGCTCAATCTGCTTGACAGGTAAATCTATTCTTGTTTCTTCTGCAACAATTGGCGCTTGCTGTTTTCCATTTAATACCGTGCTGGCTCCGCCACGACCGGTGGCAATGTTATGAACAAAATTTTTCTTAGTTACACCCAAATCAGCAAACGATTTAATATTATGGTAATCTTTCTTAATCGGTTTATTCGAATATATCAATCCATATTTGTAAAAGTTTATACTTTTAAATGACTCTTTGAGTTTCATTTCCTTTGTAACTTCGTTTTCATCCATAACTCCCTGCTCAACCAGTGCTGCCCGGATTTCAGAAATATATTGTGAGGTATTAATGCTGTGATAATGTAATTCTTCAATCACCCTCAACTCATTCTCAAGGTCTTTATCAAACTTCCTACGAAAACGGTCTTGTATTTCGGGAATTACAAAAGGAAAGTACCGTGCACCACGACCAATTAATTGCGCCTCTGCCATTGTGGTTTTACCAATTCTCGCTCTTCCTGTGTCACGGGGCTCATAACAACGCACAATATCGAAAAGGTTTAAAACATCCCACCCCTCGTTCAGTTTTTGAACCGCAAATATTGCACGAATATGATTATCTCTATCTTCTAAGGTATTCACTCGAATTTGATATTTTTCCTTTTCTGCATCATCATTCACCGATAAGCAGAATTCTTCACTAAATTCTCTCTTTAGTCGTTCTGCAAGCTGTTTATCGCTAATTTTATTTTCTTTGAAGAATCTAAATGCACGTTGAATTATCAGAATATTTGATTTCCGTACTTTAGCGATTTGCTTGCCGTTAAGACCTTCAATTATTTTGTGGAAATTAGTCTTGTTTTCCTGAGACTGTGCAATTGTTCTTTGTGCTTTGAATAAAATGACGGGCTTTAAATTAATCCGGTATTTTGCTGCAACTTCCTGTTTATACTGGTTAAGAATCAATGCCTGGATAATGCGCTCTTCTAAACCAAAATCAGAATAGACCAGAGTAACATCTTTTGAAAAGCGGTCATTGCGGAATTCTGGTAAGTCATAACGATAAATGACTTTGTTAAGATATTTATCCACCATTGCGGGTGTGGCAAAATCATGTGTTGCAGTAAATTCGAGCAATATATTTTCTCTGTTCTTTTCAAAAATATTTTGTACAGTATTCTCCCAACTCTCGAATAACTCTATATCGGACTTAGTATTTACATTCATATGGTGGGATTCATCAGAAATTAAGACTAGTTTATGCTTGCGGAAATCCTCGTAAGTAATTGAGTTTTCTTTTTCAGTTGTCAAGTCCGAATGTAATTTTTGAATTGTTGTAAAGCAGATATTTATTTCGTCTTGGTTCACCCCTTCAAAATTATTTACTGGAGTAATCCGTATACGTCGGTTTCCTATTGTGATTTCTTTCTCGAATAGAAATTTAATGGATGATGAGTTCAAAAAATTGTCTTTGGTCTTCTCAATAATGTTCGTGGAATTAACGAAGAAAAGAAAGTTCCGATAACCCTGTTCATAAAGATAAAGAATGAGTCCTGCCATAATCAGGGTTTTGCCACTACCAGTTGCCATATTGAATAAGAAATGAAGGGGAAATATTTTATTTGGAAAATCGTTTTTATAACAATGAAAAAAACGGGCAAACGCTTCGATTTGATAGTTACGTAATTCAAAATTGTGGTTTAAATTGATTTTTACATAATCAGGGATTACCTTTTGTAATCCCCCAAAATTTGAGAAAGCATCTAATGCCTGATAAAGGAATTGCTCGGGCATCTATATTTCTCCAAAGAATGCTTTATTCAAGGCTTTATCTTCTTTGCTAACCTTAAACTGCGGGTCATCAATTTCGGAGAGATTTACATACAATTGGTTCTTATCGAGTAATTCTGAAAGCAATTTCTTCTGCTTTTCTAATCCTTTTTCTTCTTTGCCTTTCGCAATAAAATCATTAATAGCTTCATCAGGGGTTGTGGGGTTGATGTACCAATTTAAAAATGAACCTACCGCCATTTCCTGCCAGATTTTCAGTAATTCCCTGCTATTTTTTACGCCCAAAATTCTTTCCATGAATACCTCGTTGTATTTCATCAATTCGCAATAGATGAAATTTCCACCACCTTTCCACTTTACTGATTTTGAAATACCAGATTTGTCCCCATTAATAACATTCTGCAATCGAATAACACTATCATTCTCTCCATATGTAAGTTGTTCAATTCCTATGTATTGTCGTTTCATTTTATGGGCAACTGCTGCAGTTGTACCACTACCTAAATGAAAATCTAGAATTATGTCTCCATCATCTGTTGCGATTTCTAGTATTCTTCTCAAGAGTGATTCGGGTTTTTTCCCTTTATTTAAAACTACGCCTCCCTCACGAGCAATCCCTTGAAATGGAATATCGAGCCATATATTAGTAAGCGCATCTGCAGTAACCAACTCATTGTCAATAGTCTTCAACTTGTCTTTATAGAATAATATCCTCGCACCATTAAGCAAATAGATATCAAGATAGTCCTCACGTTCTTGTCTGAAGATTACACCTGGATTATTCCGTGATTTATCAATCAATTCACGTGTTTCAGAACCAACTCCTTCATAGCTAGGTTCAGCAAACCTTATTATTCTTTCAGGGCATTTATTAATTAACTGATAAATATCATTGCATTTCATCTGTCGCATACCTTCAGCAACAGAGACAAATTTCCAATTATGAAAATCATGACCATAATTTGATATAAATTGAGAGTATGCTGTGTCATAATCACGTTTTGTATATTGAATCTTATATTTCCATTTGTGATTTTTTGAATAGCCAATGATAAAATCTGAAACCATTATTGGTGCAGGATTTATGGCTTTATGACCTGTAGCAGCACTTCTTTTCACTGTTACTGTTGAAATGTGATGTTCTCTTCCAAATATTTCGTCTAGAAGTATCGTTAAATATGCAATTTCGTTATCATCAATATTGACCCATATACTGCCATCATCGGATAATAAATCCTTTGATACCTCCAACCTATTCTTCATAAAGGTCAACCATGTTGAATGATTAAAGCTATCGTTATAGCCAAATGAATCATTCCCTGTGTTATAAGGTGGGTCAATATAAATTAATTTAACTTGACCCCGAAATTGAGTCTTAAGAGTATGTAAGGCAATTAAATTATTGCCTTTAATAATTATATTATCCCGAATCACCCCACTTTCATCACGCTTAATATCTTTTACTGGTTCTTTTCCTTTCACTGTATATCGAGTGAAGTTTGTTAATACTTTGGGGTCAAATAAGCGATTAATTTCATCCTGCGCAAGAACTTCGTTGAAAAATATCTCTTTCCGATTTTCCTCCTCTTTTGTCTGCCCACCCTCTAAAACCGTGTCTTTGTATGCCCATACTAATGCCACTTCACCTCGTTCATTTAAATATTTATCATTAATCGTTAACCCAATTCGGTTTCGAAAGCGGGTATATGAGTTATCGAGGAAATTCTTTTGTGAAATATATTCAAGAAAGGTGTTCGTGTTGAAAACCCAATAGCCTTCAATTTCATCAAAAAACTTGACTTCGATTTCCTTATCTGATAGAAGAAGTTTTATTAAATCACGGTCAATCTTCCAAGCCAGGTCTTCAACTCTTGCAATCAGCAATTCTCCTTCATCATCAATAAGGTTGGGATTCGTTTTTAAGAGTTCAATGAGCTTTGAGTTGAATGACATAATATCTCCCTGGTGAATTATCTATGGTAATTATACAGGTTTGATTCAATTTTCATCGGATAGGTGAGGGTAAAAATCAGCCCAATGTTGATTTCTGTTCTTGATTCAGGTGGATTTAAAGTGTAATCTTACGCTGCTGCCGGCAGCAGCGTAAGATTTCCTTATAATGACCTAATGAAAGAACTTATCAATCTTAATCTAAGGGATTGCCTTTGGCATGCGCTAACTTCAAATCATCAATTGTTATATTTAAATATCTTCTAGTTAAATCAACAGAACTATGCCCTAATAAAATACTTATATCGAAAACCGAAACACCTTTTCGATAACAAGCAAGCGTGAAGCACCTGCGAAAATCATGAAGGCCAGCATGTTTCAAACCTAATTTACGAGAATATTTCAACACCATACACTCCAATGCTGATTTAGTCATTCTCTCATTCTGATTGTTAAGCCAAAGTGCTTGTATTGAGGCTGGATGGGTTGCCAAATATTTCCTCAATGCTTTCCTCGCTTCTCTACCAAAAAAAGTAAATCTGCTTTTATCCCCTTTTCCATGTATGATTTTTACAGCACCAGAAATTGCATCAACATCCTCGATATTCAGATTCAGAAATTCTGAAGCCCGGCAGCCACTACTTATGAGGCACTCAAAAATCGCTTTGTCCCTAAGAATATGCTTACCATCACACGCATTAATTAGTTTTCGAACATCTTCAACCGATATTCCTTCTAAAGGGGGTATATTGGGTTTTGCAATTTTCACTTTTCTAATTGGATTTTTCCAGTTAATTGGTTCGAACTCAAACTCATAGAAATAGAGCATTGCTTTGATAGCCCTATATGAACAATGAACGCCTCCTTTGTTTCTATGAGTACCTAACTCTGATAAATAGCCTCTAATCTCTTGTGGGGTGATTTCTTCTATAGTATCAATACCCCTTTTTTTGAGCCATCTTACAAAATAACCCGTTTCCCTCTGGTAGAAACTTATAGTGTGTGGGGAAAGGTTTTGCGCTTGTCTTTCTGAAACAAATGATTTTGATACATCATCTACATTTGTTTTAAGAAAGATTATGCCTGTTATTTGGTTTGTATCCATTCTAAAGCTCCTTTTGACCCTAAGATGTGGGTGAAAAGGGGAGAATAGAGCTGAGCCAGGCTACATATGGGATTAAGGGGTTAAGGCATATTCCTAAGTCATGCCTGTCTGCCAATTCCAGCACTTCCCCTCGAGCGGATTGAATTATATGTTAGAGGTATAAGTGTGTCAATCACCCTGAGAATTTTCAGTTTTCTCGTTATAATCTTACAAATAATTTTCCAAAATTTGGGAGCGTTAATGACTCGTCTAATTAAAACCGAGAGCGGTTCAACCCTAAGGAATAAACTGCTAAAAACAATTGCAATCATGATTCGTGAAATGGGGAAACAAAATTCTGTGGATAGAAGTACCAAAGACATGATTGCATTAATTATTCTTTCTTTGCGAAAAATAATAGAAACGAACGAGGAAGCAATAACAGCCTGGGAGAAACGAGATTACTGGTTAAAGGCAGATCGTTTCAGATTGGATTGGGAATGGGCTCAAAAAACAGCGGATATGCTACAGGATGCGCTTTTAGAAGAGAATTGGATGGTGATTGCGTCGGTAATTCCAATAATTGCAGCCAAGTGCAGTAAAATTAATTTAAATGTGAAGTCAAGCTCTTTGAATATTTGGTTTGGCGCATACGATAATTTGATGAATCAAAAAAAAGGAGCTGCTTGAGGCAGCTCCTTTTTCGTTATTTCTTTTTTAAGATAATCCTGGCATCGACTACCTTGATACCTTGACCTTCTTCGTATAACAGAATTGGGTTGGCATCTGATTCGCTAACTTCATCGGCAAGATCCTCGATCATTTGTGAATAACGACAAATTGTATCTGCCAAAGCTGCTTTATCCCTGGGTTTCTCACCACGTACCCCGGATAAAACAGGAGCACCACGAATTTCTTCGATCATTCTCTTTGCCTGGTAGGATGAAATTGGGGATACTCTGAAGGTAACATCCTTCAAGACCTCAACAAAAATACCTCCCAAACCGAACATAACTGTCGGTCCAAAGGTTGGGTCGTTCACAGAACCCAGGATTACTTCTGTTCCTTGTTGAGCATACTCCTGAATAACAATACCCAGAATATTCGCGTCTGGTTTATATTTCTTGCAGTTACTCAATATGGTTCGGTATGCTTCGCGGACGTCATTTTCATTTTTCAGATTAACCTTCACTCCACCCGCATCTGATTTATGTAAAATATCAGGGGAGACGATTTTCATAACAACCGGATAACCAAAATCGTTGGCGAATGATACAGCTTGATCTTCACTGGTCGATATTTTTGTTTTGGTAATTGGCAGTCCATATGCTGAAAATACATTTTTGGCTTCCACTTCAGTTAACGAGTCACGCTTTTCTGCTCGGGCTCCATTAATAATATCCAATGCCACTTGACGATTGCCAGTGAACTCTGGCCTCGAATTGTCATTGATATTTGATTTAATTTGGGCATATTCATGTAAAGCTGACATAGCATTTATTGCCATATCAGGAGCGGAGTAAGCCGGAATTCCATTTTCCACTAACCAATGCATCGCTTTTTCAGATCGCTCGCCACCTACAAACGATACTGAGATGGGTTTTCCGGAAATTCCAGATTCATCCACTGCACGTTTTATGCTTTGTGCAATTTCCACCGGATTGGTCATAGCAGTTTCGCAGTAAAGAACCACCAGACCATCCACCCATTGATGTGCGTATGCATATTTGGCAGTTTCGTAATACCATTCATTTCCTGCCATACCCGTCATATCAACCGGGTTCTTGGCTGATCCAAAATCAGGCATATGTTTCTTTAACTCAATTTGAACGTCTTCGGGAGCAAATTTTAGAGGTATTCCATATTTCTCAGCCGCATCTGTTGCGAGTACCCCTACGCCGCCACCATTGGTAAGAATTAACAGATTATCACCTTTCATTGACGGTTGTAGAGATAAGACCAATGTTCGGTCAAACAGGTCATTCAGATCTTCAGCCTGAATAATGCCCGCCTGTAGCAGGGCAGCTTTATAAATTTTCGTTGCACCAGCCAGTGAACCAGTGTGTGAAGCGGCAGCAGCAGCACCATGCGAAGAAACACCAGCCTTAAGAGCAACAATTGGTTTAGTCGCTTTTCGGCTGGCTTCAATAACAGCCCGGCCATCTTTAAACCCTTCAATATACAGGGAAATGCAACTTGTATTGGCATCAAGATTAAGCCAGCCAATCAAGTCGGCAAAATCAATATCAGACACATTGCCCACGGAAATCAGTTTATCAAAACCAACACCTCGTGAATAAGTGGATGCATCAATACCAATTAATAAAGCACCACTTTGAGAAACTAACGAGGATTTACCTGATAATGGTAGAAAGGGCGCAAATGAACCATTATATTTATCGGAGTTGGAAAGTATTCCAACGATGTTAGGTCCGATGATACGCATCCCGTATTGATGGGCAAGTGTGACCAGGCTATTCTCTAATTCGTGATTTCCAACCTCACCAAATCCAGAAGTGATAATGCTTAAACCTTTGACCTTTGCTTTTCCACATTCTTCAACTACTTTGAGCACAAACTGGGCAGGAATAGTGATAATTGCGGAATCGATTGGTTGTCCTATATCTAATACTGACGGAAAACACTTCAAACCAAGAATTTCGGTTTCACCAGGATTGATCGGAAAAACTTTTCCTTCATATCCACTTTTGATGATGTTATCTAAAACTGTATGTCCAATTTTTCCTGGATGAGCAGAAGCACCAATCACAGCGACAGATTTGGGTTTCAGTAGAGCATTCAAAATATCATCGTTCACGATAATTCCTCCAATAATTGATAGGTTTTGATAGTTAAGCAAAACCTGTTAAAATTTTCAAATCTCCAGGATAAGTTGCCTGGAAGACACAAGATATAATTTTACTATTATTTTGCGAATCATTCATATAGATAACGAAAAATACAAATACTTTAAGATTATTAGATCAATTATGAAAATCATCTATGAAGTAAAAGAGTTAGGTTTTATTAAAGATCCAGAAGTAATTAACCGAATTCTGCTTGCTTCTCTTAAAGCAGTTGATCCAATTAATATTGTCAAAAGTACCATTTCATTGTTGAATGGGAAAATTGAAGTAAGAAAAAAGAACTATGACTTATCCCAATATCGTAAGGTTTTTATAATCGGAATTGGGAAGGCGTCCCAATCCATGGCATTGGGAATAAAACAAATACTCCAACAGTATATTGACTCCGGTATAGTCATAACAAAACGAGTTAATCAAGAATTTTCAGATCTGCTTGGCCCTTCTATCAAAACGATTATAGGAGATCATCCCATCCCAGCTATGAATAGCCTCAATTCAGCGAATGAATTAGTTGATTTTGCTTTAAGAATTACTAAAGATGACCTGGTAATTTGTCTGATATCCGGGGGGGGATCTGCACTTATCACAAGACCTGTGCCTGATATTTCATTAAGAGATCTTCAGGAACTAACCATTTTTTTGCTGAACTGTGGTGCAACTATTGATGAAATAAATACAATAAGAAAACATCTCGATGGCATTAAGGGTGGAGGACTTGCCAAATTGCTATTTCCAGCGCAGGTAATAACCTTGGTTCTTTCCGATGTTATCGGGGATCACCTTTCAATGATTGCATCAGGACCAACAACTTCAGATTCCACCACATATGAAGATGCTTTTAGAATAATTGAAAAATATTCCTTAAAAGATATCGTAAGTAAAACTATAATGAGCTACATAAAAAGAGGAATTGACGGGAAGATACCTGAAACGGTAAAAATTGGTGATCCTGCCCTGGAAAAAGTGTCTAATAAAATTATTGGAAATAATCAACTGGCTTCAATGGCAGGTAAATTAATGGCAGAAGTGGAAGGTTTCACTTGTAAAGTTATTTCTAACAAATTGCAGGGAAAAGCGTTTGAGGTTGGAAAAGAATTGGGCAGGTTAATGAGAGATTTTCGTAAAAAAAACCACAATAATACAAAACCGATTTGCCTAATTGCGGGAGGGGAAACCACTGTTGATGTGAAAGGGAGCGGTTTGGGTGGGAGAAATTTGGAAGTGGCTTTGGCTTGTGCAATGGAAATAGAGGGATTGAAAAACGTCTGCATGCTGGCTTTAGCTACGGATGGTGAAGATGGACCAACCGATGCAGCGGGTGCGATAATAACGGGCGATTCAATAAGGCGAGCCAGGTCAATCGGGTTAAATCCTGAGGAATCACTAGCAAATAACGATACTTATCATTTCTTTAAAAAATTAGGTTGTTTGCTTAAAACTGGATCAACGGGGACAAATGTAAATGATCTTTTTTTTCTTTTTGTTTACTAATTGCGCATAGCAATACATTAACATTTTATAGTACCAGAATATCTCACTTTTATCGCTGGCAGCAAATAATCTTGAAATGATCTGGTCAAGTCATATTCAGGAACCCAGCCCCAATCATTACGAGCAGGGGTATCATCCACATCCACCGGCCAGCTATCTACGATCTTCTGGCGGCTTTGATTGACAATAAATTCAATTTCAGCTTTAGGATAGCCAACCTTTACAATTTCAAAAATCTCTAATGCCGATGGGCTGAAGCTAGTAACGTTGTAAACCAACTGTGAGAGTGATTCTCTTTTTGCATTTTCAATCAGCATTAATGCTTTTACAGCATCCGGCATTGCCATGAATGGAATTCGAGTGTCTGAACGAACAAAGCACTCATACGGTTTGTTTTGAGCGGCATTATGCAGCATCTCAGGGCCATAATCGCTTGTCCCTCCGGTTGGGATGGTATCCGCGCTGATTAACCCTGGAAAACGAATACATCGAAAATCAATACTGTTTTTTTGACGATCTTTTGAAAGCTGGTGATAATGGAGAGAAAAGTAACGGCCCAGGTGTTCGCAATACAGCTTATTTATCCCATACATTGTAATGGGATTGCAGAAAGCATCTTCCTTGATTTTATTGTTTATTTCTTTTTGATTTAAATCCGGAATTCCATAGACTGCGATAGAGCTAGGGTAAATAAATTTCACTGATTTACCCTGCCATTGGGATAAGCTCATCCCTAATTGCAAAAGATTCAACGTGCCTTCTACATTGATCTGATGAGCGATTTCAGGACTGTATTCTGCTTTGGTAGAAAGAATGGAAGCGAGATGATAAATGGTAGTAATCTCATATTCAGAAGTCAATCTTCCAAGAAGAGTTTTATCCAGGATGTCTCCTTGGATAAAACGGTCACAGAATGGGATAATACATTCATCCAAAGGCTTCAGGTCGATAGCGACAATATGTTCGTTTCCACACTTGCCGAACTCTTGAATAAGTCCGTGACCAATTTCGCCATTTGCGCCAGTAATTAAGATCACCTCATTTCTTATCATCGTGTTCCTCTTTTAGATCTTAAACAAAAAAGGTTCTGATGATTAGAATCAGAACCTTTGGGAATTATGCTTGTGCGGTCTTGTTTTTCCTGAACCAGGTTTTCCATTCTTTGTTTTCCCAGACAACCAGAATGGGGGCGGCAATAAAAATTGATGAATAAGTACCACTCAGTAAACCAACAAGCAGTACTAAAGCCATCTCCCGCAGGGTTACCCCGCCAAAAAGAGCGAGCGAAAGAAGAAGGAATTCCACAGTCATTAATTGAGTATTGATTGAGCGCTGCAAAGATTGAATAATCGAGTGATTCACTAATTTCTCAAAGGGAATGTTTCTCAAAATTGGTGAATTTTCGCGGATGCGGTCAAAAACCACAATCTTATCCTGGGTGGAGAATCCAATAACTGTTAGCAGTGCAGTCAAATACAATGAATCCATTTGCCATCCGAAGAACTTACTTCCAATCGCACCTAAGCTAATTACGATCAAAATGTCATGCAACATGGCAACAATGGCACAAACACCATATCGAAAGGCATGCGGAATACCCCGGAAAGCAAAGGTGATGTAAAAGATTACCGCCAGTGCTGCAATTCCAACAGCTAGTGCTGCCCGGCTGGCAACAGATTGGCTGATGGCAGGGCTGACCGTGTCAAAACGACGTTCCACCAAATTCGGATCAAATTCCTTTTTTAAATTCGAAATCACCAGTGAATATTTATCCTGATCCAAAATCGAAGATTGGATGAAGAAAATAATCCCTGTTTGTGTTTGACTGATTTTTACTTGTGAATCAGTAATCCCCATAGTGTTATAGAGAAGGATGATTTTATCCGAAGTCGGAGCTTTATCTTTTATCATCTCAATTTCCACTATTGAACCACCTCGAAAATCAATGGAGAGTGGTAATCCGTTGATGGCAATAATAACTAATCCGGGGACAATTAATAAAAATGATAAAGCGAAGAAAAGATAGCGTTTTCCAAGAATGTTGAGCATTTTAATAACCTGTTATATTTATAAACCAAACCACTTTGACTTATCTACATTTTCTAATTTACTGATGGCCAAACCGAGTAATGTGCGGGTTACAAATAGGGCAGTAAATAAACTAATAGCAACACCTAACGCTAGCGTGAGAGCAAAACCCTTCACAATAGTGGCACCAAATGATGAGCCAAACCAGAATAGAATCGCACTTGTAATGATGGTAGCCAGGTTTGAATCCCGGATAGAAGGCCATGCTCGTTTCCATCCCAAATCAACCGATTGGGTTAGGTTACGTCCTTTTCGCATTTCTTCCTTGAATCTTTCGAATTGCAAAATATTTGCATCAAGAGCACTGCCTACACTTAGTAAGAAACCAGCAATACCTGGTAGAGTCAATGTTACTGGAATTAAAACATAGATTGCAAATGTAATTAAGCCAAAAATTGCAATGGCGATTACCGCAACTATACCAGGTAAACGATAATAGATAATCATAAATAGGCTGACGATAATAAATCCGATCACTGCAGCCAGTAAGCTTTTATCAAGCGATGCTTGACCAAGAGTAGGGCCGATTGTTCGGCTTTCTGCAATTTCCAGAGCGACAGGCAGGCTGCCATAATGCAAAGTAACTTTTAAATTATTGGCTTGCTCGAGAGTGAAGATATTTGGGTACGAGCCGCTAATAACCCCTTCGCCAGAGGGAATTTGTGAACGAATAGTAGGTGAGGAAATTACTTTCTTATCCAATACAATCGCGACCATCTTACCAATGTTATTTTTGGTAAATTCACTAAAAATGGTTGAACCTTCTGCGCTTAAAGCGAAATGAATTGCATAACCATCTTTGGGGTTGGTGGGAGGTTCGACAGCAACAGATTTAATAGCTGAACCTACTAAAATGGTATGGTACGTTTTTTCTTGGGGTTGTGGAGTTGCTAAAATACCTGATGTGCCAGAGTCAATTCCAGGAGTGGGGGTGAGTGATTGTGTCGAATTTGAAACTGAAGATGAACTACCTGGCAGGAAATCAGTTTTAATTGCCGTTCCAGGTTGGATACTATCTGTTCCTACATCCACCCATTCCAATAGACCTGTTTGTTTAATCACTCTCACAACTTCGTCGGTATTAGATAATCCGGGAAATTCGCCCAAGATATAGTTTTCACCGGCAACCTGAAAAACCACTTCACTAACACCTAGACCATTGGCACGGTCCTCGAGGATTTTTGTGGTTTCTTGTAAAACCTCTTTATCAATATTGTACCCAGCAGGTGCCTGCATGATCACCTGCATTCCACCACGCAGGTCAAGCCCTAATACTGGCGTCAGGTCACGCTTGAAAATATCTTTCTTTTGTTGTGTAAAAAATGGAAAATCTATTACAACAACCACAATAACCAGAGCAATAATTATGAGTAAATTTAGGAAACGCCGATTCATTAAATAAGTTCCTCCAATACAAATGAATGCCAGCATTTTGCTGGCGAGGTAATTGAAATTATACTCTCCTTGGGTAAGGATGGATAGAGAAAAAGTGCGAGGAATAAAATTGAAGGAATCAGTCTAAATCCAAAATTGGAATATTGACATTTATCCTTCTAATATGATTTTGAACCCCTGATAAAATCCGTAAGACGATTACACTCATATCTTCGTTTGGTTGACCTTGATCTACGCTGATTGCTTGTTTTAACAAAGTATCTGCAATTTCATTGGATGTGGGTTGTTGATCTTCAAGAATCACTGAAAGCGATGTGTAAAAATCAAAGACCTGTCCATATTCAATTCCAGCTTTTAGTAATCCAGAGGAGGGGGCAACGACAGTAATCCCTGGTTCGATGGGTATTTCATATACTGAAGGTTTTACATCTAATCCTGTACCGATTAAAGTGCTTTCGATTGTCATTTTTTCAATAGAATCATCCCGGCAAAGAAAAACGGGCGCACGACTATTGCATGAAAGTACAAGGGTATCTGTTTGCAGATCAGCGGAAAGAATATTCAAAGATGAGATGGATTTTCCGTTATATTGAGTAAAAAGCGCATCCGAAGCTGCTCTTGCGGCAGCTCCATCCCGCACGCCATCTGCGATTAATGAAATTACTTTTTTTACAACAGAATAGGAAACCATTTTTGTGCTTTTTTCTTCAAAAAGACCGCTTGCTAAAACCACTGATACTCCACCATTAGGTCTTTCCACAACTTCAATGGTATCCCCGCTATTTGGTGAGTTGAATTTATCTATTTTTGATGCTGCAATCTGTATTTCCATAGAAATATTTTACATCATTCTTTTTCATTTTGCTATTTTCATTTGTTTTTTGCTTGACAGTAAAGCTTTCAAAGCTTTATAATTCAAACCCGTTAAATAATAAGGAAATAGATACGGAGGTATTGATCGATGACCCCTCTTCCAAAGAGAAAACTTTCTAAAGGTAGGCGAGACCGCCGCCGATCGCAGGATGCATTAAAAGCCAAAAATCTGGTTGCATGCAGTAATTGTGGAGAAATGCGCTTACCGCATACAGTCTGCCCAAGCTGTGGTTTTTACAAAGGGCGTGAAATAGTGACTGTTGAAAAAGAATCAAGTAAATAATTAATTCAAAAAAGAGCTGACCAATTGTAGTGCACCCCATTTATTGGACATAAATTAAGTAAACACGAAGGACTGAGT
>CAZMZW010000004.1:0-179643 GCA_964571135.1 uncultured Anaerolineaceae bacterium
GAACTCAGTCCTTCGTGTTTACTTAATTTATGTCCAATAAATGGGGTGCACTACACAAGCCGCCCCTTTCAATTTCAAATAATGTTCAATTTTCGAACTAGATAATTGCCCATTGGGTCATCTCAAAACTTTCACCCGGTTTTAAGATCGCTACCTTCGCACTTGTCTCCGCTTCCACCTTTTGTTTCCATTGGTCAGCATCCTGAAGTAATCTTTTTACGCTGTTGTAATGGATGGGAATGACCAGTTTGGGTTTGAGTAGTTTGACAGCTCTCAGCGCATCCGCCGGATCCATTGTATATAATCCGCCGATGGGCAGCATTGCCAGATCAATCCCTTCTTCACCAATGAGCGCCATATCCCCGAACAACCCGGTATCACCTGCCAGATAAATCTTTTCGTTCTGCAGGGTGGTCAATACAAATCCCGCCGCCAAACCGCCATAAGTGCCATCCGGCAGGGAAGAACCGTGCAGGGCAAAGGTCATCCTTAAATGACCGAAAGGGAACTGCAAACTTCCCCCCACCTGTAACATATCGGTTTCCACACCCTGCTTATCCAGCCAATCCCCGATTTCAGTATTGCAGATCACTTTGGCGCCTGTCCGTCCGGAGATCTCGATGGCATCCCCCAGATGGTCGTCATGTCCGTGGGTAACCAGTAAATAATCCACCTGCACTTCTTCCGCTTTTGTTTTGACTGCCCCATTTCCCTTAAAGTAGGGGTCAACAATTAAATGAAAATCCCCAGTTTCAATTCCGATGGTTGCGTGACCGTAAAATGTGATTTTGCTTCCCATGGTTCACCTCTTTATTATTCTGAGAAAGGAAAAACGCTACCAGTCCTCTCCTACTAATATAGTATAAAATACAAGCGTTTGTAAATTAATCTTGGAGAAACCTCATGCTCGATCCCCGGGTTGAAAAATTAGCCAGTCTTTTAGTCAATTATTCCATCGGCGTCAAACCCAAACAGCGCGTGCTGATCCACGGGGAAAGTGGTTCAGAACCTCTTCTGAAGGAATGTTTCAAGCAGTGTTTGCAGATCGGCGCTTATCCTTTCATCACCACTTACACCGAGGAATATTTTTATTCAGTAATTCGTTATGCCCAGCCGGAACAATTTAAATATATCCTCGAACCTTTTATGCACTTAATGGAAACCATTGACGCCCGCATCCGCATTGAAGGCGAGACTAATACCAGGGAAATTTCCCAGCTTGACCCGGAAAAGGTTTCCAAATTCTATGCAGAAAGCGGCAAGGTGACTAATCGCATGCTGGAACGCGAAGCCAAAGGTGAGATGAAATGGGTGCTGGCGCTTTATCCCACCAACGCCTATGCCCAGGATGCTGATATGAGCCTTCCGGATTTTGAAGATTTCGTTTTCAACGCCTGCATGCCGGATATGAAAGACCCGGTGGGTTATTGGAAAAAGGTGGCTGCCCAGCAGGAAAAACAGGTAGCCTGGCTCAAGGGCAAAAAGAAGGTGCACGTCATCGCTCCCGGAACTGACCTGACCCTGCGCATTGATGACCGCCCATTTAAAAGCTGCGCCTGTGAGGTTAATGTGCCAGATGGCGAGGTTTTCACCTCTCCCATCGAAAATTCAGCCAACGGGCATGTTTATTTTTCTTACCCCACATCACACCTGGGTACGCAGGTGGTGGGAGTGCGCCTGGAATTCAAAGATGGCAGATGTATTAAAGCTACGGCTGAGAAAAATGAAAAATATCTGAACAAAATGCTGGATATTGATGAGGGCGCTCGCTTTCTTGGTGAATTTGCCATCGGTACCAACGAAGGAATCACCAAAGCCACCGGCCAGATCCTTTTTGATGAAAAGATTGGCGGTAGTTTTCACATGGCGCTCGGAAAAAGCTATGCAGAAACCCTGGGCGTCAACGATTCCCAGATCCACTGGGATATGATCTGCGACCTTAAGAAGGGCGGGCAGATCCATATCGACGACCAGTTGGTTTATCAGGATGGCAAATTCATCATCGAGTTCTAGAACCTTTTACATCGCTGGTTGGCTGCGACGGCTCCAATGCGGCAGTTAATATTAATTTGAGGGAATCATGGAAATTCAAACCATCTGGAATGAGATCATTTCCATAAATTTTTCTGAAACCGACTTTCAGCAACAATGGAAACCGTCTGCTTTTTTTACCGCCATGCAGGAGGTTGGTTCCCTGCACGCCACTCATCTGGGTTATGACTACAAGGATATGTTCGCCGCTAATATGAGCTGGGTGCTCTCCCGCGTAAAAATCCAATTCAATTCTTTTCCGAAAGTCGGGGAAAAGATCAACATCCAGTCCTAGCCCAAGGGCATCCATAACAAGCTTTTCTTTATGCGCGATTTCTTCTTTCTTAGCGCAGAAGGCAGCCCATTCGCAGCGGCTACCTGTGCCTTTGTCCTGATCAATATAAAAGAGCGGCGCATTCTGCCCTGGCGCGTTTTGAAAGGCGAACTTCCCGATAACCAGGGTTTAAGTGCCATCGAGCAATTCCCTGAACGCCTCGATCTGCCAGAGAGTATCCAGGAATCCTTCTCTGTCCAGGCGCGATACAGCGATGTGGATTTGATGGGGCATGTCAACAATGCCCGTTACATTGAATGGATCACCGATAGTTTTCCCATACAGCAATTTCAGACCCATCAGTTGAAATGGCTTCAGATCAACTACCTGAGTGAGATCAAACCCGGTGAGAATATTTCTATATGCAGTGAAATGGATAAAAAAGATTCATCCGTTTCATACATTTTTGGTAAAAATCTCACCGCCGGCAATATTGCCTTTGAGGCTGCCCTAAAGTGGGGAAACAAGATTGCGTTGTCGCCCCAAGGTGCTCCTCGCAATTAGCCTCAAAGCCTATATGGTATTATTATTTTGTTACCTAAAAGGTTACTTATGAAAATAACCCTCGGCCTGGCACAGATCAACACCGTCCTGGGCAGCCCCGAAAGAAACCTGGTCAAACACCAGGATTATATTGAAAAAGCTCTTCTGAAGGGCGTTGAATTGCTGGTCTTCCCCGAACTTTCCCTCACAGGTTATGTATTGCAGGACCTCGTCCCGTCAGTCGCGTGCAAAGCTTCTGCGGAGGATCCCATCCTGGCTGAATTGTTAAAATCCAGCCACCAATTGGATCTGGTCGTGGGTTTTCCGGAAGAGGACGAACGCAACCGCTTTTTCATTTCCTCTGCCTACCTTTCCAAAGGCAAGATCGTCCATGTGCACCGCAAGGTGTACCTGCCAACCTACGGCATGTTCGACGAAGGTCGTTTTTTTGCCTGGGGTGATTCCATTCAGGCCTTCGACACCCGCTTTGGGCGAATGGGTATGCTTATCTGTGAGGATTTCTGGCACTCTTCTCCACCGTATTTGCTCTGGCTGGATGGGGCGGATATTTTCCTTTTCACCTCCGCATCTCCCGGTCGCGGCCTGAGCGCTGACTCAAAGCTGGGCACCTCCCGCTGGGTGGAATCCATTAACCAGGCGTATGCCGGGTTATATACCTCCTTTGTGGTACATGCCAACCGCGCCGGGTATGAGGACGGTCTGCACTTTTGGGGCGGCTCGACCATTTTCAATCCGGATGGTGAACTGGTCAGCCAGGCACCTTACCACGAAGAGGGTTTATGCGTCTCAACACTGGATCTCAATCAACTGCACCGCACCCGCGCCCGTCTGCCCCTCTTGAGAGATGAACGTACCGGTATGGTTCAGCGTGAACTCAACCGAATATTAAGTCAGGAAAAAAATAATTCAGGCAGGTGATATGGGCGATTTGACAATTAATACCGGGCTGGCTCGCCGCATCCTCACCGGATTTATCCGCACTGAGATCAGCCGCGTTGGTTTCAAACGTGCTGTGATCGGCCTTTCCGGCGGAGTGGATTCCGCTCTATCCTGTTTTTTGGCAGCTGAAGCATTGGGGTCAGAGAATGTACTGGCAGTCCGCATGCCCTATAAAACCTCGTCAGCCGATTCGCTTGAACATGCTCAACTGGTGATCGACCAGCTTGGGCTGCAATCCATCACCATTCCCATTACCGAAATGGCAGATGGGATCATTCATCAATTTCCGGACATGGATCACTTGCGGATGGGCAATGTGTTGGCTCGTATGCGCATGATCGTCCTTTACGATCAGTCCGCTATTTTTAACGGCCTGGTGGTGGGCACCAGTAATAAAACCGAGATCCTGCTGGGCTATTCCACCCTTTTTGGCGATTCCGCCTGCGCACTAAATCCGCTGGGCGACCTGTATAAAACCCAATTGCGCCAATTAGCCACAGCCATGGATGTACCCGGGGTGATCGTTGAAAAAGCTCCTACGGCTGACCTTTGGGTTGGTCAGACGGATGAAGGCGAACTGGGCTTCACTTATGCGGATGTGGACAAACTGCTTTACCATTTGATAGACGAACGCTTCACGCCGGCAGAATGTGTGGAATCCGGTTTCACCCAGCAATTTGTGGATGCCGTGGTAACGCGCATCCGCCGCTATCATTTCAAACGGATCATGCCCCCGGTAGCCAAGCTGAGCAACCGCACGGTAGGTTATGATTTCCTGTACTTGCGCGATTGGGGAACATAATTTTCAATACATAAATAATAAGAGGTTCAAATGAACTGGCGCGATCAACTTAAAGGTGACCCTTTTCCCTGGCTGTTGGAAACAAAGGATCCTGGTCCACGCTATCTGGCACTGCGCGACCTGTTGGACACATCCTCAAATTCCCCTGATTTGCAGGAAGCAAAAAAGAAAGCTCACTCGGCTGGTCCGATCGCCACTATTCTGGATAACATGCAGCCGGATGGATTTTGGGATAAACCCGGTCCAGGTTATTCGCGAAAATATATTTCAACAGTCTGGTCGATCATCTTGTTAGCCCAATTGGGCGCCAATATGGAAATGGATGAAAGGATTACCAAAGCTGTTTACTATTACTTTGAGAATGCGTTCACTCCCATTGGTCAGATTTCAGCATCCAGAGCGCCTTCCGGTATGGCCGACTGCCTTCAGGGAAATATGTGTTGGGCTTTGCAGGAACTCGGCTGTCATGATGAAAGGCTGGATAAAGCTTTTGAATGGATGGCGCGCAGCGTGACCGGTGAAGGTATTGCTCCAATGACAGATAAAAATGCCAGGATCCGCTATTATGCCGGCAAGTGCGGACCACTGTTTGCCTGCGGCGCAAATGATAAAAAATCCTGCGGCTGGGGAGCTGCCAAGGTCATGCTCGCCTTTGCCAGACTACCCCGAGAGAAACACACCCCCCTCATCGAAAGTGCAATCCAGCAGGGAGTTGATTTCCTATTCAGCGTCAATCCTGTTCAGGCGTTGTGGCCATTTCCTTATTATCCAAAGCCCAGCGGGAACTGGTGGAAGTTCGGCTTCCCGGTTTTTTACATCACTGACCTGCTCCAAATAGCAGAATCCCTGGTTTTACTGGGTTACGGTCGCGATAAACGCCTGGTTGATACCTTGGATCTCATCCGCAATAAACAAGATGATCTAGGCCGCTGGCTGCAGGAATTTAGTTATCAAGACAAGACCTGGGTGGACTTAGGACCGAAAAAGCAGCCCAATAAGTGGGTGACAATCCGCGCGCTGAGAGTACTTAAAGGGGTGGAGTAGAATAAGGGGAATTTGAGAAAAACTTTTTGAAAAAACAGGCTTGTTTATTAATCATCATTTGTTTTTTGACCTGGGCACTTTCCGCCTGCGTCACGATCACATTAAAAGATCCGACCCAGACTCCACTCCTGCCGACCGCCCGGCCTCTGCCAACGAACACAAGCATTCCGCCCACTCCACTACCTTCTTTGACACCCTCGCCCACTCCAACCACATCCCAGGGGGCAACCAGCGTTAAGATCTTCCTGATCGCCTTGAATGATAACGGCGCATCTGGAAAAAAGATCGGGTGCAATGACAGCGTTATCCCGGTATTAATCTATATTGATCCCACCCTGGGTGTTTTAAGAGCTTCCTTGAACGAACTGTTCAAGATGGAGGGGCAAAGAGAATATGGTTTATCCGGACTATACAATTCCCTCTATCAATCCCACCTCAGTATCGATAGTTTAAACATCATCAATCGGGAAGCCATCGTTAAACTCAAAGGAACTCTCTCGTCAGGTGGTGTTTGCGATGATCCGCGGATCAAAGCCCAGCTGGAAGAGGCCGCCCTGCAGTTCAAGACCATTGATAGAGTATCAGTTTTTATCAATGGCATTCCGCTGGATCAGGTTCTTTCCGGACAGGGATAAATTCCCGCCAATCACCAGCCAGAAAGGTTTTTTCATTTCAGGATGAATCTATTTCATTTGCCGCCCGCCCTGCGCAACCGCCGCTTCACCACCTTTTGGGTCGGGTTGGTGATTTCCAACATTGGCTCACAGATGCAAGTGACCGCCCTGCTCTGGCATCTGCGTTTGCTGAATAACAACCCAATCGCCGTGAGCGGGATTGGTATCGCCCGTTTTATCCCAATCTTACTTTTCGCGCCCATCGGCGGATTGATGGCAGATACCCATGATCGGCGCAAGATCATCTTCATCACCCAATCCACCATGACCATCGTGGCCACCTGCCTGGGCATTCTCACGATCAGCGGAGTGATCCAGCTCTGGCATATTTACCTTCTCACCGGTATTCAGGCAACTGCCCTAGCTTTTGATATTCCCGCCCGCCAGTCCATGCCTCCCAACCTGGTGTCAAAGAAGGATCTCACCAGCGCTTTGAGTATACAATCGGTCGGTTTCAATACCGGTTCCATAATTGGTCCGGCTTTAAGTGGATTGGTAATCGCCTACCTGGGCATGCAGTACGTTTATTTCATCAATGCCATTTCCTTTTTTGCGGTGTTGGTTGCTCTACTCATTATTGGTCCGGTTCAACAAAAGCTTCACAAAGTTAATCGCGGAATCCGCGAGAGTTTCGCTGCCATCCTGGACGGTGTTCGCTTCGTTATTCACCAACCCATCATCTTCTCCAGCATGATCCTGGATTTCTTCGCTTCTTTCTTTTCTTCCGCCAACACCCTGATGCCTTTTGTAGCCCGGGATATCCTTCACTTGGACGAGGTGGGTTACGGCTGGCTCTCCGCGGCTCAATCCATCGGTGCGGTCATCATGGGCTTTTTCATTTCCCAGCGTACAAACCTCAAACGACAGGGTTTGCTTTTATTATGGGCCGTGTTCCTCTTTGGATTGTTCACGGCTGTTTTTGGTCTCACCCGCAGTTTCCCGGCCGCTTTTATCTCATTGATCGTCATGGGTGCGGGTGACGACATCAGCACGATTTTACGCAATACCATCCGCCAGATCCACACCCCCGACCACGTGCGCGGACGGACCGTAAGCATGACTTTCATTTTCTTCCAGGGTGGTCCGCAATTAGGGGAGATTGAGGCCGGCCTGGTAGCGCAGGCATTTGGTATTCCGGCTGCCATCATCTCCGGCGGATTGGGTTGTATACTGGTGGTGGTGTTGGTTGCCCTGCGCGTCCCTCAATTGCGCAATTATGATGGGTTTGAACCTCAGCCAACTGCAGTTCATTGAAAAGGAGAAAACAAAATGAGTGACCAGAATTTCAAAGATCCCCAGCATCCATCCGGACCAGTTCAGGTGAAAAACCTGATTATTTCGGTAGACCGGAACCTTTGTATCGGCACCCAGCAATGTGTGGATGTAGCCGAAAAAACTTTTACTCTCGATAACGAAGGGGTTTCCTCAATATTAATGACTGCCGATTCAGAAGAGGAGAAATTGATCATTGAAGCAGCCCAAGGCTGCCCAATGAATGCGATTTTCGTAACCGATAAGGACGGCAACCCGGTCTATCCAAAATAATAGTTGCCCAAATGATTCTGATCTAAAGATCACATTGGAGTCATTCTTTTCAAGAATGGCTCAATAATTAATTTACTTGTGAACAACCGCAGCTTCGCCGAATCACCAGTTTGGTTGGAAGAATAATATTTTCACATTTTTTTTGCCCGGAGCTGATGAGTTGTAAAAGCATATTCATGGATTTCATCCCCAGGTCATGGATGGGCACAGATACGGTTGTAAGGGGCGGTTCCACCAGGGAAGCAATTTCCAAATCGTGGTAACCAACCACCGCGATGTCCTCCGGAACTTTATACCCGCGTTCTTTAATTGCGCGAATCGCGCCAACAGCCAGAGCATCACTGACCGCAAAAACCGCCGTGGGTTTCAGCCCTGAATTGACCAGCATCAGCCCGGCTTGATAGCCAGCCTCAATGCTGAATTCATTTACAGTCCGGATAAATAGTTGGCTTGCACCCCCACCCCTGGCGCGCAGCCCCTCTTGAAAACCTTCGTATATTTCTTTCCCATGCGGCGATTCCTGCGGCGAATTGATCAACCCAATGGAACCATGGCCGTGTTCAAGTAAATGGATTGCCGCCTGGAAAGCCGCACCAGCCGAATCCAGTTTCACTGCCGAATGGGAAAGATTGGGAACGTCCGCATAAACGATCGGGAATGGTAATACAGTTTCTCCATCATCCAATTTTTTTTGGAACTGAGGAGAAAAACTCTGAGAGGCAACAATTACCCCATCTATATTTTTTGCGATTAAAAGTTCCAAATATTTTTCGGCCAGGTTTGGGTTATCTCCAATCCTCATTATCGAAATTAAAAAATGTTCATCGCGAGCAGCCTGCTCTGCCCCATTCAGAAATTCCGCATAAAAAGGAGTCAGATCCGGGAATAGTATTCCGATCAAATGCGAGCCGCGGTTTGATTCAAATGCCTTAAGCGCAAAGGGGGCATAATCCAGCACCACTGTTCCCTTGCCCGGCGTGGTAGAGACCAACCCTTTCTGTTCCAGCAGGTGGTAAGAACCGCGCACGGTATGCAGGTGAATCCCCATTACATCGGCAGCAGGACGGATGGGCGGCAAATGCTCACCCGGTTTCAATTCTCCCGTGGAGATTAACCAACTGATCTGTTCACAAATTTGATTGGTTATTGGTTCTGAAGAATCTCTTTTAATACGGATTACATCCAGGATATTCATAATCTATTGTTACATTATAGTATAACAACATGGATTCTCAACAAAAACCATCAAATATTGACAACCCCGGCAGGTTATTTCGGCTCATTCACCCGAAAAATAATTGAATTTTGCCATGTAAATGATAATCATAATTAAAAAAGGCGGTTTTTGTGTCCGCCTTATAAAATATGAGGATGAAATTGGAGTTTTTAGACCAGACCGGGTAATTTGATGCCGTATCGAGCCAGGGCTGCATCCAGGATCATATGCACCAATTCCGGATGGGAGATGCCCTCAGCTTTGCCTTCAATGACCAGATCGGAAATTTCCGGTGCTAAACCAGGCAGCGGGTTGATCTCCAGGATGTACGGTTTCCAATTATCATTTGCATCCAACCGAAAATCCACACGCGAGACATCCAGCGCATCCATGACGCGGAAGACAGCAGCTGCCAGCCAGTTCAGCTCATCCACCATATCCTCATCCAGCGGAGCCGGGCAGAGGTAATCAATTTCCGCTGCCAGGGCAACCTTCAGACGGTTGCTGTAAACCGCATCGGTTGCCAGGTATGGTTTCAGATCCACTTCCATCGGCGGCAGGAAATGAAGTCCGGATTGAACCCGCGGGGCATTATACGGGTGCGGCAGACGGCGAGCCACTGGACCGATCAGGTTGCCCAGCATACCCACCGTTACCTCGCGTCCCTCAATATATTGTTCCACCAGGGCTGGCTGTTTATACTTTTCAATAATGAAACTGACCTGCTCGCGTAATTCCTCTTCGGTCTTGACGACAGATTTTGCGCTGACCCCCATGCTGGTGCCTTCGCGGCTGGGCTTGACAAACAATGGGAAAGTAAGGTCATCATTTAGTATTTCATCAGCAGCATCGAATTCCTGGAATGCCGGGGTGGGCAGTTCATGCCACCACAAAATTCGTTTGGTCATGGGCTTGTCCAGCGCCATTGCCAGGGATAGAAGGCGTGACCCGGTATAAGGGATACGCAGCATTTCCAAAATTGCCGGAACCTGGGCTTCGCGCGAATCCCCAAAATGTCCTTCGCAGATATTAAAACAGATATCCGGACGATACTTGGGAAGAGTGATCATCAGCGTCTCGTCCCCTTCCAGGAACTCGGCGTTATATCCTCCGGCGCGGATGGCATCCACAATCGCTACAACTGTTTTTTCAGAATCCAGGTCATCCCACTGGTCTTCCAGCATACCTTCCCAGCGCGGGGCGTTTTTCTTAAGGTTGGCTAATACGGCTACCTTTAATTTCTTCAACGCTATTTTTCTCCAGTAAGTTGATTTGATAATATTTTATCCCACTCTTGCAGTTTCTCATCCAGTTTCTGCTGATTATCCACAAACTGTTGTCCCAGCTCAGCTACTTGTTCGCGCGATTGGGATTGATCACCCAGCTGCTCAGAGATCATTTTTAACTCGGCTTCAAGAGTGGAGATTTCTTTTTCCAATTCTATGGTCCTTTTTTTATTCATCACCTTTGGACGGGTGAGATTTCTTTTCTTGATCGCGGGATGTTTGGCTTGAATTGTGGTTTCTTTCTCCTTATTTTGTGCAAGCCGGTATTCGCTGTAGGTACCGGGGAAGACGATCAATTTTTTATTTTGCGGATCGACTTCCCAAATTTGAGTGGCGACCGCATCCACCAGGTAACGGTCATGCGAAACCAATAGGATTGTGCCGGCATACTCATTCAGATTTCTTTGCAGCATTTCCTGAGAGGGCAAATCCAGGTGATTGGTGGGCTCATCCAGCAGCAGCAAATTCGCACCTTCCAACACAAGGCAGGCTAATGCCAACCGGCTTTGTTCGCCACCTGACAAGGTGCTTACCTGCTGGAAAACATCATCACCAGTGAACAAGAAGCGCGCCAGATAATCCCTTGTTTCCGCTGGCAGCAACCGCGGAGCCAGGGTTTGGATCTCTTCCATTAATGTCAATTCGGGATGCAGCCCCTCATGCGCCTGTGAAAAATAACCAATTTGCAGGCTGGCCCCAAGTTCGGTTTCACCTGCCAGGGGTGGGATCTGGTCAAGGATGGTTTTAAGGAATGTGGTTTTTCCTGCTCCGTTCGGGCCGATGATGGCTGCACATTCACCCCGCCTGAGGATCAGGTTCGGTACGGTAAACAACACCTCATGATTATCGTGGTAACCCACCTCAAGGTCATGGGTGCGCAGGACCAGTTCGCCCGACCGTCCTGAGGAGGCCATTTTAAATTTGAACTGGCGGTTCTTCATTGGCGGCGTTAACCGCGCCTCTTCCAGTAACCGCTCCAACCGCTTCAGCCGTCCTCTTGCCTGGCGCGTGTTTTGGCCGGCGATATTGCGGCGGATGTAATCCTCTTCTTTGGCCACAAATTCCTGCTGGGCCTTGTATTCCTCCATCCGCCGTTGATAACGTTCTTCCCGTTGTTTCACGTAAGCCGTGTAGTTTCCACGATACTCTTCAATAGCAGGCGTCATTTCCCAGATCTGGTTAACCACATGATCCAGAAAATAACGGTCATGCGAAACCAGCATCACACTTCCAGGAAAATCTTTTAAATAATCTTCCAGCCATTCAATGGCTTGAATATCCAGGTGATTGGTGGGTTCATCCAATAACAATAGATCGGGTTCTGAAAGCAGCAAGCGAGCCAGAACTGCCCGCGTACGCTCACCGCCAGAAAATTGGATCAATGGCCGGCCATAATCTGAACTTGTAAATCCCAAACCGCTCAGGATCTGGCGCATGCGGGTTTCAAATGTGTATCCCTCTTGATGTTCAAATTTCGCCTGCAAATTTCCATATTTTTCCAAAAGAGAGGGATCATTCGTTTCCCGGCTCATTTCATCTGCAAGGTGAGCCAGATCAGATTGCATTTTGATCAAATGTTCAAACGGCAGCAGGCATTCCTGCCAGAGCGTTCGTTCGGTGGTCTGGATGGCTTCCTGGGGAAGATAGCCCTCTTTTAAACCCTGAGCCCGATGCACCTGCCCTGCGCTGGGCGCTTCTTCCCCCAGCAATATGCGCAGCAGGGTTGTCTTGCCGACCCCGTTAGCGCCCACCAATCCGATGCGTGCGCGCTGAGGGATACTCAATGAAAGTTCACTGAAAATATCGTTGGCGCCAAATGATTTGGCCAGGTTGGTTGCAGTTAAAGTGGACATGAGTTATTAATTAGTGTTTGCAAATCGCAGTTATTATAGTGGGATTTCTTGTTTTGTCCCCCATATAAAAATAAGCAACTTCGCTATAATGGAACCAAACTTGGAAGGAATAAAATGACCAATCTACACAATGTTCAGCCAATTATTGATGAAGCTCTTCATCTTCTGACAAAAAACAACATCCTGCCCCGCATCTGGGCTCGCGACCACACCGTTTGGAAACCTGAGCCAACCGAGATCGGCAACCGGCTGGGCTGGCTGGATATCGCTGAGCGGATGAAGCCACGCATACAAGAAATCCAGGACTTTGTTATGGAAGTCCAAAAAGCTGGTTACACCCATGCTCTGGTGCTGGGGATGGGTGGTTCCAGCCTGGCGCCGGAAGTGTTCCGCAAGGTCTTTGGGGTCAAACCGGGTTACCTGGATCTTTCCGTGCTGGACAGCACCGATCCGGGTGCCGTATTGAAATTCGCCAGAGAACTGGATGCGAATAAAACTCTCTATATTGTCTCCACAAAATCCGGCGGCACGATCGAGACATTTTCCTTTATGCGCTATTTCTTTAATCACCTTGTGAATGAATTAGGAGAAGATGATGCCGGCGAGCATTTCATCGCCATCACTGACCCGGGCAGCCAATTGGAAGAGATCGCCATACAAGTTCATTTTCGCCACATCTTTTTAAATGACCCCACTATTGGCGGCCGTTACTCCGCTCTCTCGCATTTTGGGCTGGTTCCAGCCGCGCTTCTGGGCATCGACCTGGAAAGGTTGTTGACCAATGCTTTGCATGCCGCGCAGCTTTCGGGTGCCGCGATCCTCACCGAAAACAATCCGGCTGCCAAATTAGGAGTTGCGATCGGTGAACTGGCGAAGCAGGGAAGGGATAAGCTCACTTTTATTCTTTCCCCTTCCATCGCCAGCTTTGGCGATTGGGTTGAGCAGCTGATCGCTGAAAGTACTGGCAAGGAAGGTAAAGGCATTCTACCTGTTGTTGGCGAAGAGCTTCAGGAACCTGAGAATTATTCAAGCGATCGTGTTTTCGTGCATCTTGAACTGGAACCCGAATTGTTCCAAACCGCAAAATTAAAGGCTCTGGAACAAGCGGGGTATCCCATCATCAATATTAAGATCGATGATCTTTATGACCTGGGTGGACAATTCTTCACCTGGGAACTGGCAGCTGCCGTGGCTGGTTACTGCCTGGGGATCAATCCTTTTGACCAGCCGAACGTGGAATCCGCCAAAGGTTTGGCACGTGAAATGGTGGCTGCCTATAAAAAAAATGGGAGCCTGCCGGACTCGAGATCTGAAAAACCAGAAACGCTGATATTGAATAATTTCTTATCAGGGTTGCAGCCCGGAAAAAATTATGTTGCCATACAAGCTTATCTGATGCCAACACCGGAAATGGATGTGGCTTTGGCTCAACTGAGAACCCGCATCCAGACTCAATACAAAGCAGCTACAACCGTCGGATATGGTCCGCGTTTCCTGCATTCCACCGGGCAATACCATAAAGGGGATGCCGGAAATGGCCTGTTTATCCAATTTATTGCATCCCCGCCTGAGGATACCTTGATCCCGGACGAAATGGGAAAAGCAGAAGGCACTCTTTCCTTTGGCGCATTAGAATCCGCCCAGGCATTGGGTGATGCGCAGGCGCTTGTGAACAACCATCGGCCGGTCATCCGTTTTCGGTTGGGAAAAGAGCCGGCAAGGGAAATTAAAGGCCTCAGGTTTAAATAAATAACGATTGGATTAGGCACCAGAGCCGCCCATGTAGGCCACCCCCCGCTCCTTTTTTCTGTCTTTGCGTGTTTCTTTTCCTCCCCATTAGGGGGAGGTAAGGTGGGGGTGCTCATTGAACCTCGCCTGCCCGTCTTTGCGTAGCTTGCCCTGAGCACTGCAGGGGCGTGGGGGTGGCAATCTCATGTAGTTCACACATTCTTGGGTGACATTACCCTTCCCCGCTCTCGCCCGCCTCATCCCGTCTTTGCGAGCCAATCAAAGATTGGCGCCTGCCCTGAGCCCTGCAGGGGCGTGAGGGTGGCAATCTCATTCCTCCCATTTGTGGGTGACAATCCCCTATTCAATCCGTCATTGCGAACCCCGTGGTCTTTACGGGGTGTGGAAATCTCATCCTCTTCCGTCTTTGCGCCGCCTGCCCTAAGCTCTGCAGGGGCGTTAGGGTGGCAATCCCAACCCCCATCCGTGAGTGACATTCCTCTTCTCATTCTTGGGTAAAAAATGTCAGGCAAAAATGCCTGACCTACATGCTCCTGCGGAGAGCTTCGAGGGCTACTCTCCCTCTCGCACGCCGACACGAAGCCGTCGGCTCAAGGGATCTACGCCCCCCACACGAGTGGGGGGGCTCTGACATTTCCCGACACTTTTAAAAAAACGAATGGGAAACGAATAAAGCATATTACAAATTCAACTTCTATTTGTTTTAGCTGAAACGAATAATATTGATGCCATTTTCTTGTCGGGAATTGTCGGGTTTAGCAAATTCACCACTCGAAAGGAGCTGTCACCCACGAATGGGTGACCTACCCCTGGTTACAAAATAATTGACATCTCTTTCATCAACGGTTATCCTTAATTCACGTCCGGGAAGGACCGGCGCGGCAGAGCCTCGCGAACCCCGTCAGATCCGAAAGGAAGCAGCGGTAAGTGAGTCCCTCTGGGCGCCGCCGGCAAACCTCCCCGGGCGTACTGATAACCAATGACCAATAAAACCCCGCCAGTAATTGACTATGAAGGCTCCGATTACCAGGAATCATTCTGGGGTCAGGGGGAACGCGCTTATGAAGACCAGAGCGAAGCCGTTGCGTTAAGTCATTTGCTTCCTGCCGGGGGAGGCAGGCGCATGCTCGAGCTGGGAGCCGGCGCAGGACGCAACACCCCCCGATATAAAAACTATCAACAAGTTGTCCTGGTGGATTTTTCCACCACCCAGCTTAAGCAGGCCGTTGACCGGTTGGGAATTTCACAGCGTTACCGCTATATCGCCGCGGATATTTATCGCCTGCCGTTTGCCCCATCCAGTTTTGATGCGGCGACGATGATCCGCACCCTGCACCACATGGCAGATGCGCCCCTGGCGCTAAAGCAGGTGGAGGAAGCCCTGTGCGGACAGGCGGTTTTCATCCTGGAATATGCCAATAAACGCAATCTAAAGTCCATTTTCCGCTATCTGCTAGACCAACAAAAGTGGTCACCTTTCTCCCTGGAAGCGGTTGAGTTTGTCAAACTTAATTTCGATTTTCACCCCAAAACCGTCCAGGCATGGCTGACTGCGTTTGGCTTCCACATCGAAAGCCAGAGAACTGTTTCTCATTTACGCCTGGGATTGCTTAAAAAAATACTGCCGCTCAAGCTGATGGTTTGGCTGGATTCGGTCTTACAGCCAACCGGTTCCCTTTTTCAACTGACGCCCAGTGTATTCCTGCGTGCCCGCAAGGACAAACCGGAAACATCCGTGCCGGAGAACCTTGTTTTTCGCTGCCCGGCCTGCGGTTTTTCACCCATCCAGGACACTCCCCCAACGCTTACCTGCACCTCGTGTAAACGAACTTATCCCGTTCTCGATGGGATTTACGATTTCCGTCTGGCTATCGAATAAATTTCCTGTTTTCCCCTTCCAATTTGTGCTATTCTCGAAGCCCTTTGCTTGAGCATCGCGGAGCATCCCCTCAAAGGGAAAGGGCGGAGATCCCCGAAGCACTACGACATCAAGTCGTAGAGCGAAGGGGAAAGACCGTGCGCTTGAAAGCTGATTAATTCTAGTCATTCCCTTTTATCTATGCTATTCTATAAGTAAGTAAATCTGGTTCAAAGGAGGAATAGCTCATGATTTTCATTGGCACTTTATTTGGTTTTATCCGCAGTATTTGGAAAGGCCTCAAAGATCCTGAATTTCGCGCCCTCTTTTTCCTGGTCGTGATCTTGCTGCTTAGCGGCACAATTTTCTATATGAGGGCTGAAAATTGGACTTTGCTTGACTCGATCTATTTCTGTGTCACAACCCTTACCACCATTGGTTTTGGCGATCCGCATCCAATCACTCCCATAGGGAAGATCTTTACCATTTTCTATGTGATCCTGGGCATCAGCATTCTTTTAGGGTTTATTGAAAAGATCGCCCGGGGGTTGACCACCCGCAAGGAAAACAATATAGCATGAGCTCTCTTTTCAAACTGAGCCCCTCTGATCTGACTTTTTTATGGGATGAATGCAAACGCTGCTTTTATCTGAAAATTGCCAGGGGATACCGCCGCCCAGCCATACCCTTTCCCAAGATCTTTACCCGCATCGACCTGTTAATGAAGGATTTCTATTTGGATAAAACCACCAAAGTGATGCATCCAGATCTGCCGGATGGCAGGGTTTACACCACCGGGAAATGGGTGGAATCCGAAATTATTCACGTGGCTGGCCATGAAGCAGAATGTTACATCAAGGGGATTTTTGACACGGTCCTTAAATTCGATGACGGAAATTATGCCGTCGTCGATTTTAAAACCACGGAAATTAACGATGAGCACATTCCGTTCTATACACGCCAACTTCAGGCCTATGCCTATGCCCTGGAACATCCAGCGCCCACCCGGCTTTCCATAAAACCAATCACCCGCCTGGGTCTATTGTGTTTTGAACCCCGCCATATGGATAAGGATGAGCAAGGGCGGCTAACCTACCGTGGACAGACTGCCTGGCAGGAATGCCCGCTTGATGAGACTGCTTTTTTGAATCAAATTGGGGAAGTGCTCGATGTGCTGGAATTAGCAGAACCGCCTGAAGCTGGTGAGAAGTGCGAGTTTTGTAAATACCGCGAACAGGCGCGGATCAATAATTTATAGAAATATCTGCTTAATTTTGATTCCACCCTCGCATTGAAAAATACCAGGGATGATATTGAATTTTCCCTGAACGGTCTATTAGTCGAGACAGTAACAGTTATTCAGCGGCAGATATGCCCACAGTATATTTTTAGCTCCCATGGTTTCCATAATTCCCATGCCGGTTGCACACTAATTGCACGCGAAATTTTATATAATAATCCTGAGCACTTTCTGTTGTACAATTTAAATGTCTTTATTATTATCATTTTTTCGCAAAATTATATGATGGAGACAGACTAAAATGTCGTTTTTGGAAATTGTACTGATACTATTTTCATTTTGGATTATGTGCGTGGGGATTTATGAACTTTTTGCCGGCGTTGTGTTTTGGGAGAATTTTCTCCGAATAAATATTTCAGAAAACGGAAAAGTTATTATTGCGAGAATCTTAGGTTTGGTTTTTGCAATTCTGGGAGGAATTTTGATTTTTTCTTATCGCAGTAAGGTGGGTTGGGGAGGAGGTATTGGAATATTCTTTTTATTAGGCTCTTTTGTTATGCTTCTGCAATCCATATTCGTTATAGTTTTTGGTGAGCGCGGTATGTCGAAAAAAATTGCAGAATTTATTGAAGATTTCAGAGAATTCACTTATATTGGTAAAGACACCTATGATGAAATGCCAGCGAGGGTTTGGGGGTTAGTTATTTTAATAATATTTATAATCGTATTCATCTGCGTATATAGTGGTATGGCGTCATACCCATCAAAGTAATTTAATTTGTCGTTAGTCAGGGGGTGATGGTTGGCAACTGCTTATTTTGTCGGGGCGAGAGAATTTCCAGATAGGGAATTATTTCTTTTCCACCACCCAAAAATGAGACAAGCCAAACATCTTTAGCGGGGTATGTTCAAGAGTTTGCAGTACAGTCCGCAGCACTTTTCCTGGCCAGCCCAATCGGATGATCAGGTTATCATAGGCGCCAAAAATAATGGTCTGCTCGATCACATTTACCCGCTGGCCCGAAAAAAGTTTGGAAAGATCCGTCCTGGTATAAACGCGCACATGCGGAGCCAATTTGTTCCGTAATTTGCGCGGCAAATAATTGACGAAAAGTTTATTGCCGAATTTGTATTCCCCCTTCCAATAAATGCCGTGGGTTTCAAATGGATAACCGCGGTTGGGCACAAACAGGATCAGCCGTCCGCCCGGTTTTAGCACCCGGATTATTTCATTTACGGCCAGTTGATCATCCTGCACGTGCTCCAATACCTCATGGCTCAGTACCAGATCAAAATAATCTTCCGGGAAGGGCAGTTTTTCACCGGCACCGCAAACCACATCTGCAACTTTACCATGGGCTTCCTGTGTGCGTTCAAATTCATAATCCAATCCAACTGCCAGCTGTGCCTGAATTGCCAGATGCGTTAAATACTCACCCACTCCGCAGCCATCTTCCAGAACGCGGCCGCTTGCTGACATGCCGGCTGCCTGGTAGATCATTTTAAAGCGCCGTTCCTGGCCAGCCCGCCAGACATAAGATGGTTCACCCCGAACAGCGGCTTTTGATGAAATCTGATTCGATGAGTTTTTCATTGGTTTTTGGATGGGCAGTTCTTAAACCCGGCCATGGCAATAATAATACCCTCAGTGGGTTGGATTATTCAGATGGAACCCAGGCTAAAATTGTGGTGCCTTGTTTGCGGATGGAAATGATCTCTAATCCGCCATTTACATTCTGGGCTCGGGTCTGCATATTCGCCAGTCCATGCCCGATGCGCTGTTCCACCCGGGCTGAGTCAAATCCCACTCCATCATCATTTACGCGCAGCATCACCCGGTTATCCACATGCCAGACGCGCACATTTACCCTGGTTGCATTTGCATGTCTGGCAATGTTAGCCAGCGCTTCTTGAATAATATGGAAAAGCGCCATGGCATTTTCAGCTGGCAGATTTACCACTTCCACTTCGTCCCCTTGCAGGTCCACTGCGATCATGGTGTTCGCTTGAAATTCACGGATCAGCCCGCGCATACCCACCAATAAATTTTCATTCTGCAGCTGCCTCGGTCGTAAATTAAGGATATAGGTCCGGATGTTGCGAATGGCGCCATCCAACGCCTGGGTAGCCTGGTTCAATCGTTCATTGGTCATCTGGTCATCCTCTCCCAAATGCATGCGGGTGTTCTGCAGATTCAAGCCAATGCCGTATAAAGACTGGATGATGCCATCATGCAGATCCATGCCAATTCGCTCGCGTTCCTGTAAAATTGCGGATTCTATCCTGGTTTCTACAGAAGTTGATGCAGCAGCCACCTTTTTTTGGCGAGAAACAGGTTTTTTCCCTTTAGTTGGTTTGGGGTTTATTTCGTTTTTCATTGGATGAATGTGAGTGATTGTACCTGATGTTCAAATGGCAGGTCAATCTTATGATTATTCATTGATAGGAAGCGAAAAGGTATAATTTCTTTTTGGAAAACACTCATGTTGAATAATCGTACTGAATTGGAAAACAAATATCACCGGGAAGGGCGTCTGCCGCCGGGACAGGTGTGCACGGAGAAATTTCCGGTTCTTCATTATGGTCCCGTGCCTGCGTTTGACCCGGACACCTGGGATTTCAAAGTCTGGGGTGAAGTGGATACACCCCTGCGCTTAACCTGGGCAGAATTTAACCATCTTGCTCGTACCCGAATAACCATGGATCTCCATTGTGTAACCCGGTGGAGTAAGTTTGACACAATCTGGGAGGGCGTGCTGGTAAAAACACTGTCCGACAAGGGTTTGATAAAGATCAACCCTGGTGCAAAATTTGTTTTACAGCATGCCGAAAATGGCTTTACCGCCAACCTGCCTTTGGAAGTTGTGCTGGGTGAGAATTTTTTACTGGCTACTCATTTCAACAACCAACCGATCACGCCTGACCATGGATATCCCTTGCGCGGGGTGGTCGGCGCCATCCCGGTACGCAAAGACCTGAAAGATGTCTATCTTTGGAAAGGCGCCAAATGGCTTCGTGGATTGGAGTTTATGCAAGAAGATAAACCCGGTTTCTGGGAAGAAGCCGGTTATCATAACGACGCTGATGTGTGGAAGGAAGAAAGGTTTGCATAAATTAGGCAGCCTTTCAATTCAAACCTGAAAAAATCAGAAAATAATTGGACTGGGATTTTGCGGGGTTATAAAAATAAATAAGCGGTTGGATTTTCTATCCCATGGACATCCGTCTCAGGTAGAACCATAAACCCACTCCGGCGGCAATGAAAAAGAGACCCAAAACTGCCAATAAAGGGGAAGGTTGATTGCCTTCCGAGGCGGTGGTGACCAACCTTGAGCCCGGTTGCGCACCAAAATCGACTGTGGCAGAATCTCCAGCACCCAGTGTTAATTTGTAGCTCATGGCAGTGGTTGGGTTGTAACCCTCAGGAATAGCCACGCTGATGTTGTAATCTCCCTCGGGAACATTTTCAAAGCAGACCGGGTCACCGGTATCCAGTGTCGAACCCGTCAGGTTGACCTTGCTTAGCTGATCCGTGATACTGATCTGCCCGCCTGCCAGAGCAAGCTCAGTGGCTTCAGCCAGGGCATTGCCGTTGGTATCATTAAAGAGATAAATACAGATCGATCCATTCCCTTGAATGGGTGTTGGCAAAGGTGTGACCGGAACATTTGAAGTGGGGGTAGGCGTATTTTCCTGCTTGACGCCAATAAGCAATTGCTGCCCGATCTGAAGCGACTGGCAGGCATTGGCCTGCAAATTATTTAATTGGCGGAGTTGAGCTTCAGAAATGCCGTTTTTCAATGCGATGCTGATGCAGTTGTCATTCTGCTTAACGGTATAGAGGATACGTCCATCACTTCCGGGAGTGGGGGTGTAATAAAAGGCCTGGGAATAACCGGTCCTGGGTCCGGTTGGCAGAAGTGCCATTAAAAGAATAAACCCTGCCAAAAACACCCCAAAAGCGAAAATCGGGTTTTTGTTCATCTTTTTCATCAGTCGAGATTATAACATTTTATAGTACCTGTTATCCATGGCTGCTGGAACCCAAGGAAACCAACAATAGTGCGTATTTTTTCGTTTACGCTAGTCATACTGTTCCTGAATTAATGTAAAATAAATACAAGATTTTCACCCAATAATTCAAAAGGATAAAACCATGAGTTTTCATACGATCATCATTGTGGGACGGCTGGGACGCGATCCCGAGATGCGTTATACCAGCACTGGCCAGGCTTTAACCACCTTTTCCATGGCAACAGACCGGCGCTATACCGATAGCAATGGCCAGCAGCAAAAGCAGACGATCTGGTTCAAGATATCGGTGTGGGGCAAACAGGCGGAGAATTGCAATAACTTCCTAAAGAAAGGTAACCTGACGGTCGTGGAAGGCAATCTGCGTGCTGATCCCGTAACCGGTGGTCCGCATGTTTTCGCTCGATCTGATGGTACTTCAGGGTCAAGTTATGAAGTCACCGCCCAGACCGTTCGATTCCTCACCCCCAAGAGTGAAGGACAGGAACCCACGGCCGGCGGAAATGTCACTGAAGAACCGCAGGATATCGTTGGTGGAGAAGACATTCCCTTCTAGTCTGATGCTGTAAATTATTTTCTCTATAAAAAACCTATGGACATCTATTCGCAGTTATCTGAGCTGTGTCATTCGAACTTTGAAGCGCGCCACCAGGCGCGGGAAGAAGCCCTCAAGCATTCCCGTCTGCTGACCCGCCATTCAGCCCAATCCATCCGCGCCATTCACCGCAGTGAAACTGACGTGGCGGATGAAGAACTGAGGCAGTGCCAGCAGCTGGTGGAAAAAATCAAGGAAAACCTTGACCCCTTCCCGGACTTATATTTCAGCGGTTACTCACAGGATGCCATCAAGGAATACGTGGAAGCCCGGTTGACCAATTGCCTCATCCGTGACCTTCCTTTTCCCCTTCCAGAAGAGATGGGGGTGGAATACTCCACCTATCTCCGCGGAATGGCTGAAACGACCGGGGAACTTCGCAGGCGCTGCCTGGATATCCTGCGAAAAGGGTATTCCGATGAAGCCGAACGCTTGCTGGCGCACATGGATGAAATCTTCGCCTTGCTTGTTACGATGGATTATCCGGATGCCATCACTTACGGTCTGCGTCATTCCACCGACCAATTGCGCGGAATCATCGAACGTACCCGGGCTGACCTGACCATCAGTTTGCGTGAACACCTGCTGCAGCAAGCGCTCAAGGATTTCGAACAAAAATTGCCACCTGCTCAAATCTAAATGCGTACGATCCGCGCTTCCGAGATTTGTGCATTTATCTTTTGTCAGCGCGCCTGGTGGTATCAACGCGAAGGGGTGGAACCAGTCAATCGTACTGAAATGTCAGCTGGCAGCCAGTTTCATGAACAGCAGGGCAATATCGCCCGCTCAGCAATTCTGTTGCAGATCTTTGCCTGGATCCTGGTTATCCTGGCTGTTGTGGGTTTGGCTATCACCCTGACCACACAATCCTTCAGGTAAATCCGCAACTCTCCAAAATGCCGGAACCCTTGGCCATTCTGATCGCTGTTGCAGTCTTTCTCCTGGGGATCTGCCTGTTTTGGCTATCCAGAAGAAAATGGAAGCAGATGGGTTTGCCGCCTGGCCGGTTGATCTATGCCGATCCCGGTTTATGGGGTAAACCCGAAAAACCTTTTTATGACTCCAGTTCAGGGCTTACCGGAAAACCTGATTATGTGGTCAATCAAAAAGGTCGGCTCCTGCCTGTGGAAGTGAAAAGCACCTGGGCACCGGCTATCCCAAATGACAGCCACATTCTCCAGTTGGGAGCCTATTGCCTGCTGATGGAAAAAGCCACCGGCAAGCGTCCACCCCATGGTATTCTGAAATACCGCAACCGAACCTTTGCCATAGATTACACCAGATCCCTGGAGGATTCAGTGCTTGAAGTCATCGAAAAGATCCGCAAACAGAAAAATCGCAGCCAGGCATCCCGTTCGCATGACGAGCCCCGGCGCTGCGCCCATTGCGGCTATCGCAAAGTTTGCGACCAACGATTGTAAAAACAAATCGTCTTTGAACCCTTAACCATGGCTATAATTAACCGTATGGATCATTCTTTAATCCCTGAACGAATCGCAGTGGCATACAAACCTGGAGCCGACCAGGAAGCACGACAGGTAACCGTTTTTTTGAAAGACAACGGGGTTAAATCTGTCTTTGCCTGTTCGATCATGGCAGAAAAACTACACCAAAGAATTGAATCGGGTCAGGTGGATGCATTAATTGTCCTGGGCGGGGACGGCAGCATGTTAAATGCCAGCCATCTTTGCGCCAGAGCTGGCGTGCCCATTCTGGGTATCAATATGGGGTCTTTTGGCTTTCTAATGGAATTGAAAAAAAACGGCTGGCAGAAATATGTATCCCGGTTATTACATGGTAATTATCGCCGTGAAGAACGCATGTTATTGTCAGCTCAACTTTGGCATGCGGATACACTTAAGCAAAGCTGGGAAGTGGTTAATGAGGTTGTGGTTTGCCGTGGCCGGCAGGTCAAACCCATCCGCCTGCATGCCAGCGTCAACGGTTACCCCATGGCCAGTTATGTAGCGGATGGCCTGATCGTCTCCACTCCCACCGGATCAACTGCTTACGCCCTGGCCGCCGGCGGTGCAATTATGCCGCCTGAACTGCGAAATATGTTGATCGTTCCTGTTGCTCCTCATCTTTCTCTCGACCGCGCGATCATTTTATCGGAGGGCAGCAGTGTGACCATCACTGCCAATACCATCCACCAGGCAGTCCTCAGTGCTGACGGGCAGGAAGCAGTGGCCCTGGAAAAAGATGATTTTGTGAAAGTGGAAGCCAGCCAGCGCAACGTGACTTTCATTCGATTCCATGATCCGGGTTATTTTTATCGGAACTTAAACCGGTATATCGAGCAAAATCCCTCCACAAACGCCAAATAGCTTTACCCTGTTGTTATAATATTCACATCTTTCCTTAAAGAAATAACTATGATGACTGACGATTCCAAAATGTATTGTTATATCCACCCTACTCGCGAAACCCTCTTGCGCTGTAATAAATGCGAACGCCCCATTTGCACTCAATGTGCCGTACTCACCCCAACAGGGTATCGCTGCAAGGAATGCATCCGTTCCCAGCAAAAATCCTTCGAAACCGCTCAAAGCAGCGATCTGGTCATTGCACCCATTCTTGCCGCAGTCATCGCGTTGATCGGCAGTTTTCTCTCAAGGTACCTCGGTTTCTTTACCATTTTCCTTGCCCCATTCGTTGGATTGGTGATCGTGGAGGTCAGCCGTTGGGCGACCCAGAAAAGGCGGTCTGTTTTATTGAACCAGCTGATCACTGGGGCAGCGCTTCTGGGCAGTCTGCCGCTGCTGCTCATCAGTCTCTTGCGTCTTTTGAGTCTTTTTCAGGCCGGGGCAGCTTTATCCCTGATGGGACTTCTGCCTCTCGTCTGGCAGGCCGCTTACACTTTTTTGGTGACCAGTAGTATCTATTACCGATTGACAGGTATCCGTATTGGATAAGGTCTAAGCCATGCTATTGGAATTGCGCATTGAAAACTTCGCCATTATCCAGAAGCTGGAACTCCTTTTCAAGCCCGGCCTGACCACTTTCACCGGTGAGACTGGTGCAGGTAAATCCATCCTGCTGGATGGCATTACCTGCCTGATTGGGGGTAAAACAGATGTGACCATGATCCGCAGCGATGCGGAGCGCGCCAACCTGGAGGCAGTTTTTTCCATTCCGGAAACTAACAAGCCGGCGATCAACGAAATCCTTGAGCGTGAAGAGTTGATGGACGACCCCAGCCAGATCACTTTCAGCCGTGAGATCCGCCGCGAAGGGCGCAGCGTGGCGCGGGTAAATGGCCACAGTGTCAGCCAGAATATTCTCAAAGAGCTGGGGGAATTCCTGATTGATATTCACGGCCAATCCGAGCATCTTTCACTGCTCAATATTCATCAGCATCTGGGCTTGCTCGACCGGTTCACCGATATTGTGGATTCCCTGGCAGCTTACCGCCAGGTCTATCAGCAACAAAAGAAAATTCAGAAAGAACTGAATGAGTTACGTCAGGCAGAAAAAGATGCTGCGCGGCTGACCGATCTGATCAATTACCAGCTTCAGGAAATAGATTCCGCTCAACTCCAACCGGGGGAAGAAGCAAATTTACGCCAGGAACTCAGCCGACTGGCCAATGCAGAAAAGCTGTCTTCATTGGCAAAAAATGTGTTGCTCCTGCTGGATGAAGGCAGCCCGGATTCTCAATCCATTTCAGAATTACTGGGTGAAGTCACCCAATCGATGACCGCCCTCGCCAATATTGACCAGGGTCTGCTGGATCTCTCCGAGCAAACCAATTCAATTTCCACCCTGGCTGGTGATATCAGCCGGGAATTAAACGCTTACCTGGAAAATATTGAATACAATCCCAAACGCCTTGAACAGGTGGAAGAGCGTTTATCCTTAATTACCAACCTGAAGCGCAAATATGGTGAAAACGAAGACGCCATCCTGGTTTTTGCACAAAAAGCCCGCCTGCAGTTGGAAAAAATCACTCACGCTGTAGAGCGCATTGCAGAACTGGAAACCCAGGAAACCGAACTGAAAGCTAATCTGGCCGGACAGGCACTCGCTCTATCTGAATTACGAAAACAAGCATCTCAAAAGCTTGGCCAATCGGTGGAATCCGAGTTGAACGATCTGAAAATGTCCGGGGCTCGTTTTGCGGTGGATTTGCAATTTAAGCCTGATGATCACGGCCTTTCCATTAACGGGGATCAGATTGTGAAATATGATGAAAATGGAATTGACCAGGTGGAATTCCTGATTGCCCCCAATCCCGGCGAAGGACTCAAACCTTTGGTCAAGATCGCTTCCGGTGGTGAAACCTCGCGTCTGATGCTCGCCCTCAAGAACGTGCTTGCCCGGGCGGATACCATCCCAACCTTGATCTTTGATGAAATTGACCAGGGTATTGGCGGGCGGGTGGGCGCGGTCGTTGGGGAGAAGTTATGGAATTTGGGCAGGCAGCATCAGGTTTTTTGTGTCACCCATTTACCGCAGCTGGCTGCTTACGGCAATCAACACTATCGCGTTTATAAAGAGGTAAGCGCCGGGCGAACTCTGACCCATGTGATAAATCTGGAAGAGGCGGCGCGGATCACCGAATTGGCCAATATGTTTGGAGGCGAAAGCCAGGCAAATCGGATCGCTGCCCAGGAAACCTTGCAAAATGCCGGCGAAAGAAAAGCCGTTCTCCAGGCTTAGACCCCTAATTCGTAAATCACTATCATAAATTTGGAATCTTTATCTGATTTGTTAATAATATCTTTACAATTAAATCTTGCGTTTTTTCTTAAATAGATGTATAAATATGCAGTCAAACGCTTGGGTGCCCCCCTCACCCAGGCGTTTGGCGTTTTAATCGGTTACTTTGCAAACCATTAAATAATAAATAAGCAGGGGATCTCATATTTTCGTTGATTTCCCATGATTGACATTATGCATATAATGATATAAATACATAACCATTGTTTGGAGGAATAATTATGAAAAAACGATTTCAGGTTTTACATGTGATCGCCACCGTTTTTCGGATTCTGGGAATAGTGACCGCAGCTATCGCCCTCGTGCTGGCTCTCATTACCCTAGTGATGTCAATGGCAGGTGGTCAGATCTGGAATTTGGTTGGCCTGGATGCCAATACCGGTTTCTTCGGTGGTTTATTGGCAGCTTTTTTGATCATCCTGGTTGGCGTCCTCAAAGCAATTATGATGTATGGCGCTGGTGAATTGATCAGCCTGCTGTTATCGCTTGAAGAAAATTCTTATAATACCGTTTTGCTTCTGGAAAAATCAACCAAAATAGAACCACCTGTGTCTTAGACAGGTTACTCTTTCAGAATTCTGGTTGGTTTAAACTGATTGGGTTTGTCTTTCCTATTCTAAATCAGTGATTGTTACATAGGCAGGATAAAATGAATAATAATACCCTTCGTCTTCCCTGGGGAAAGGAAAAGGTCACTCTCGTTCTCCCACCTACCTGGAAAGTGGAAGGAGTTTTGGAGCCAGCTGCTTTAGCTGGAGTAGCCAATCTGGATAAAGAACTTCGCCGCAGCCTGGAAGAGCCGATCGGATGCCAGAGACTATCTCAATTGGTGAGTAAGAATTCCCGCGTTGCCCTGGTGATGGATGACCTCAGCCGACCGACTCCAGTAGCAAAATTACTGCCTGCCGTACTCAATGAATTGAAACGCGGCGGGGTAACTATTGGCCAGATCACGCTTATTCCCGCACTGGGTGTACATCGTCCGATGGATGAAGGCGAAATTAATCAGCGAGCCGGGCAAGATTCCTTGCATGGTTTGCACTGGGAAAACCCGGATTGTGGAAATCCTGAAAAATTGGTCTTCCTGGGTAAAACCTCCAGGGGTGTACCGGTATTCGTTGATAAAAATGTAGCCAACGCAGATGTGATCATTTCCATTGGATGTATTGAGCCGCACATTATTGCCAGTTTCGGCGGTGGTTATAAGAACTTGTTCCCCGGCGTAGCCGGGCGTGAGACAATTGCCCAAAACCATTCCCTCAATGCCACTCCGGATACTTTCAATATGGTTGGGCAGCCAATTGAAAAGAATCCCATGCGCCTGGACTTGGAAGAATCCGGGCAGATGCTTAAAAAACCGGTCTTTATCATCAATGCGGTTTTGAACAGCCGCCTGGAAGTTGTCCGGGTTGTCTGCGGAGATGCAATTGCCGCCCACCGTGAAGGAGCCAAAGTAAGTGCCAGAATTTATGGCGTAAAAATCTCATCCCCGGCGGATGTTGTGATTACCAATTCCTATCCCATGGAAACCGATTTGCGCCAGGGAGTAAAAGCCCTGGCTAATACCATAAGGGCAGTCAAACGCGGCGGTACTCTCATCACATTGGTTCGCGCGAAGGAAGGTGTTGGCGTGTTCGGCCTGGCAGAACGCAAACTCCCGGTTGGCAGGACTGGCCTAAAAGTCCTGATGCCGCTTCTTCTGGCGCTGATACCCAGGATAAAACTCAAGGGTCTGAGTGAAGAAGACCGCTTCTTTCTTTATTTTGCCTTACAGGCCATGCGCCATTGTGAAATGATCATGTATGCCCCCTCAATACCGGTCGAAATCCAGAGCCGCCTGCCATTTGTCCATTTTGTTAATTCGCCGGAGGAAGCGATCCAAAGGGCACAATTGCATCACAGGGAGAAAGCCAATGTGCTGGTATTCCCCCTGGGTGGAATTACTTATCCGATTTTATGACCAACCCAACTGGACAGGCACATCCTCATCGCGTATATAAATTGAAGACACATTCTCTAGGCGGATACTAATATCATATTTGCATTTCTGATCAAATCACCCGTACGGATCAAACCAACCGCCTGAGGAACCCGTAATTTGAAATTACTGTGGGGTTCAAACGTAATAGCAATTTCACCCCTGGAATCTGCAAATGATTGCTGCACCTCAGATGAATTCTTAACCTTAAATTCTTCCGCCATATAAATCTGTCCTACTTTGAAATTTTCTTTCAGGGCTTCGAATACCTGCAACACCGTGGGAACATTATCCACCAGGGAAATATCCACCGTTTCAATCATCGGCCAGTAGGGGAAGTTACGATCTGCAATAACCAAAATATTGGTATGCCGTACCCGCGCGATGAGTGACAGGATTTGCGGATTTACTATTCCTTTTATGATCATTTGAACCTCCTTAATGTGTCTATATTTTATCAATAATAGCCTTATTTGACATAAAGCTTAAAGTTCAACCGCTTACTAAACCTATTCATACAACCTCAGATATTAAGGAATTGCAGGTTTTGTGATATTTATATAGTGTTTTTTCATCTATGCCGGTAAACTCTTGTTTCCATGAACCATCATGTCATTAATCTTTCTTATGTTTCCATTCCTATTATTTTTATCACCAACTTAGTGTACCTTGTAGCGATGAACCAAGCAATGGAGCAGCTAGAAAGAACGCTACACATACTATTATATATAACAGGCTCATATGAAAAGGGATTAGATATTGGGCTCGCTCATTTCGCTTTCTTATTTTAATTATTCTTTAACCAACGTTTAGGTTTTTAATGTAGTATTACTGTGGGTTTCTAAATAAAAGCGTTCACTCGATGGCTTGGTTTGCGGTAATTAAGAAATATTCATTTGCTGCATTTAAAAAGGAAAACTTGTTAGAACAAAAATACATCTACAACAAGAATATCGGGGTAATGTCAATAAAAGTATAATGATAGGAATAATACATTTTACAATTCTGGAATTTGAAAAACGTTTCTAAATCTAATAATTATATTTTGGAAAAAACATTTAATAAAGTAATAATTTTTATGATCTAGATGGAGTGGACCATTATGGATAAATCATTTCACTGGGGAATAATCGGACCCGGAAGAATTGCTCATCAATTTGCTGAAGGCTTGAAGGTAATCAAGGATGCCAATCTTTATGCTGTGGGCAGCACCAGCTTGGAACGCGCTCAATCATTTGCCGTTCAGCATCACGCCCAAAAAGTTTATACCAGTTATGAAGAATTGGTCAATGATCCCAGGGTAGATGCTGTCTATATTGCAACTCCGCATCGCTTTCATTTTGAAAATACCATGCTGTGTCTGAATTCTGGCAAACCTGTGCTTTGTGAAAAACCCTTGACTGTAAATGCAGATGAATCTAAGAAATTATTTGAACTTGCCAGGAAAAATTCCCTTTTCCTGATGGAAGGAATATGGTCCCGATTTCTCCCTGTTTATCAACAAGTTCGGGAATGGTTGGACCAGCACGTGATTGGTGATTTAAAACTGATTACCTCAACCATGGGATTCAGAAAACCAATGGATGCCCAGGATCGTCTTTTCAATCCTGACCTTGCAGGGGGTGCATTATTGGATTTAGGAGTTTATCCAATTGCACTCTCACAATGGATCTTTGGAAAGGATCCCCTATCTTTTACTGCAAAAAGCCATATCGGTAGTACATATGTTGATGATTTCACCTGCGTTTTTCTTCAATATGCAGACGGCGCTGGTTCCCAGTTCTCCTGCAATTTTCTAACGGATAACCTGAATGACCTATTTATCTATGGGACAGAAGGATACATTCGAATCCATCCCCACTACTGGCGAACCAACCTGGTTACCTTGGCGACACATGAAAAGGAAATAACGATTACCAAACCATTTCGAGGTTCTGGGTTTGAATATGAGGCGGAAGAGGTCATGAACTGCATCCGGAATGGAAAACTGGAAAGCACTACGATGCCGCATGCGCAAACCCAAGCGAATATGGAATTGATGGATTCAATCCGCAGGGAAATCGGTCTTTCTTATCCATTTGAACATAAAATAGAAAATTAGGGGGAAAATAAAAGATATTTGAATGATCTTAACCAATTTACGCAAACCCCTTGCTTGTCAGTGGATCAAGATCTTTCAGTTTCAATCCATGTCGGACAACCCCATGGGCGGGGTTTTTCACTAATAGAGTACCGTTTTTTGTATATTGGAGTATTGAAAATGGGGTTTTTGAATTTAATAATCGGATGAAATTCGATCGCAATCCTGGTTCTGCTATAAACACTTTGAAAAGTTGTTAAACAATACTCCATTTTTTCATTTTCTGTTTCGTCATTCTATTTTGGAATGGCATTATAAATCCATATTCAGGTAGTACCCATTTAGGTAGCTCAAAACGCATTGTTCGTTGAGGATCTACCATCTGATAAATTCATATTAGTCTTATAAGACTCATCAGCCTCCCTGCTTCATTTATGGGCATACCGACCAAATTGGAAAGAATATTTGCCATTGCATGAGTTGCTTGATTTGCAGCCTTGCCCTGCATGGCCATCAAACAATGTCTTAAGAAATCCAGAAGGACACTAAGCTTTCTGTGACTCAGTATCTCGGAGATTTAAATAAGTCAGAATGGCTCTGCTGATAAGCGCTTTAACAATTTCAACTTTCGCCTTATTTCTTGCAAGCGGTTGTGCATTGCTGACTGCCAGCGCAGCGGCCTCTTGCGCCAATGTTTCGCTTGCCACCCGGCCTTCCAAAAGTTCCTCGACTGCACGAACACGCAGTGGTATGGGTGCGACAGCTCCCAGTACTACCCTTACATTGTGGAATAGGCCGTTATTCATAGTCGCGCAGAAGGCGATGCTGACGATGGGAAAATCGATAGCATTACGGATACGGAACTTGAGGTAATGCTGCCGGCTCTTGTGCTTCAAAGCTGGAATTTGAATCTCCTCAATCAACTCGTCCGCCTCTAAGACTGTAGTCTTGCTCTCAGCTGCCGTGAACAGGTCTTCGGCCGCCAGCATCCGCTGTGTGGTCTTAACTTGCGCGTCCAGCGCGATCAGGGCTGTAGCGAGATCCGAGGCATTGACCGCCACACAGCCGCAGTTGGCACAGCGGGTCGTTTCGTTCAGCATTGCACTCTCCACTAAAGTCACAGAATCTTCGCTCAGCAGGGTACGCTGCAGTGCGGGTAGCCGTGGTGTTGATACGCGGAAGCTGGTTGCAAGTGCGGCTTCGTTGATAATTAACCGATTCTGGCTTTTATGGGTCGGCACAGCCGCGATCTGCGTGCCGATCAAATACGTATCGATGGCAACCGCCGCTCTATGTCCTGCGGCCATAGCCTGTGCCACCGTTGCGGGTCCACCGGTGACGTCGCCACCCGCGAATACACCATCCATGCTTGTCTCCGCAGTCCTTTTATCGGCCGCGATCATGCCATGCTCTGTGCGAAGCGATTTCCCAACATAGGAAAGTTCCGCGGACTGGCCAATGGCAACAAGGACCTGGTCCGTCTCGACGACCGTTTTTTCATCCGAATCGAAAGTTGGTGCGAAGAGCCCGTCCTTGTCGAAGACAGAGGCGCAGCGAACCAACTCCATTCCCACGAGTTTCCCATCCCGCTCCAAAATACGCTGAGGCCCCCACGACGTCATGATGGTAATCCCTTCCTCATGCGCCTGTTCGATATCTTCTGGGATGGCAGGCATGGTCTTAAGACTTTCCAGGCATACAATCACAACCTGGCGCGCGCCAAGCCGCCGTGCAGTGATAGCCACATCGACTGCCACACTGCCACCACCGATCACAATCACTCTTTCGCCTACGGGTTTTGCACCACCAGTCTGGACTTTAATCAAGAATTCCAGACCGGAGTCCAGCAACTCACTCCGTTCCAATCTCAGCTTCTTTTCATTCCACAGGCCGGTCGCCAAGAATATGCTCTGGTGCTGTGCTTGGAGGTCCTGTAATGTGTGGCCATTACTGCCGACCTTTACGCCAAGCTCGAAGCAGATGCCCATGCTCTCCAGTGCACTAATCTGTGCCTGCACAACGGTCTTTGGTAGACGATAAGCCGGGATGCTATAGGTCAGCATCCCGCCGGCCTCCGACATCTGATCATAGACCGTCACCGTATGCCCCTGTTTCCTAAGGAAATAGGCCGCAGTCAGCCCGGCCGGACCTGCGCCTACCACCGCCACGCTCTTTCCCGATTCGACTTCGGGTGCCCGATAGAAGTCTCCAACATGTTCAAGCGCATAGTCGCCCAGGTAACGTTCGACATCACGGATAGACACGGACTCATCGTAGCTGAAGCGGTTGCATTCCTCTTCGCAAAAGTGCGTGCAGACACGACCCATGATGGCTGCAAGCGGATTGGTGCGCAACAAAACCATCACGGCTTCTTCCAACTCACCGGCACGGAGTTTGTCCATGTACGCAGGGATGTCGTTGTGCATGGGACAGCCGGCCATACACGGTGCGGCACTGACACACATGCCGCCAAAAATGGAGTGGTAGCGGTTCTCGGCGAACAGCGCATCGCACTTCTTTCCGCCCTTACGCAGGCAGTTGAAGGTATTATTGGGATTGCGGTAGTACCAGCAGCGGGGTTCCTGGCAGAGGTTGCCAGCAATGGTTGCGACGTTGCGTATCTGCGGCGAAGCTACGCTGGCCGCAGCTTGGGATAGGAGAGGATATGTTTGCTGGATCATGGGATGTTTGGCGATCTGATCAAGCGTGGTGAGCGCGCCAATCCGTATAACCGCCGGCTCGACAGTCACGTAGCATGCATCGGTCACAGGCTTGAGTCCAATCAGCAGCTCTGGCTGGTCCGCGTGAACAGCATCCTTGAGCGTACCCAGCAAATCAGTACCGCCCGCAATTACCGCCGCTCGTTTCCCATGTTCTTTCAGCAAGGCCTCTGCAGTATGTAATGTATCTGCTGAAATGTACTTGAAAGGTTGTAATGTCATGGTCTCTCCTCAAATCCGGCCCAAAGCCCGTAATACTTTTTCTGGTGTAATAGGGATATCATCGATTCGGGCACCGATTGCGTTGTACACGGCGTTAGCGATGGCACGTGGAGTGCAGGTCAGCGTCCCTTCACCGATACCGCATGCACCATATTCACCTGCTCCCCGCCATATTTCCAGAAGGACCGGCTCGATCTCCGGCATATCAAGGATGGTTGGAATCTTGTAGTCGACAAAGTTGAAGTTCAGCGGTACACCGCGTATCGGGTCATAAATGATCTCTTCAGTCAGTGCTTCACCGATACCCATGACCTGGCCACCGATCTGCTGCGCCTCTGCGCCGGAGGCGTACATGACCGTTCCGCAATCGTTGACAATGATTAATTTGAGAACTTGCGTACGTCCTGTGGTAGTGTCGACCTCCACTTCAGCAAAGCTGGCAATATACGGCACACCAGTCTTTTGTTTGGCAGGGGAACGGCTCACTGTCACCGATAATGGCACCAAATCGCCTTTCATTAGCAATTCTTTGATACTTATGTTTTTCCCAGGTCCTATGATCCGACCCTCGGTGATTTTCAATTGATCGCCTGCGATACCTAAAATGGGTGCTGCCAGATCGAGTAGCTTCCCCTTTAACTCCTGGGCTGCCACTACAAGGACTTCAGATTGGAGGTAGGAGACCGCACTATCAGTTTGGACGCAGTCGCGCATTCCCGTATCAGTGTCCACAGTAGAGACCCAAGTGATGTCTTCCGGTCGGACACCCAAGAAGCTCAACGCCTCAGCACACCCGAGCAAATTGCAGGTGTTTGAACCAGTGCCGGTCTCCACCGTTGGTGCATCCAGTGTAACAGTGCCATCCGGGAGGAGAGTAATTTTAGCCTGTACCTGCCCCCGGCGCTCTTCCTGCCATTCTGCGTGCCAACCGGGATGTAGTGAAAAGCCCACTCCACGCCGGTTGACGCCATTATAAAACGGTCCAGTACCTGGTTTGTGCCGCTTCTCGTACCAGTTTATTCGTTGTGCACCTATCTCGAGTACTGCCTTCAAGCTTGGATCGGGGCAGGTACCCCATTCATGCCCGAAGTTCTTGATCGCCAACGCAATGGGATCCATGTCCAGTCGTTCCGCCAAGGTATCGATCATCAGGCCAAAGATGAAGTTGAACTGGGAATTGCCCACTCCACGCATCATGCAGCCAGGGATATGGTTGGTGTAAACAGCATAGGATTCCATCTTGATGTGCTGAATCGGTGCCAGTGCTGCTTCGGAAACCTCTTTCGGGGCATACTTCAGTGCGAAGATCGAGTGATCAGCGTGTGCGCCAATGTCGCCGATGGACTTGAAATGAAGTGCAGTAATCGTGCCGTCGGTCCTGGCGCCCACCTTGCAGTGGTAGAGCGCCGGCTGCCGGGTGTCATGGAAGCTATCCCGCCGCGAGTGTTTGAATTTCACCGGCCGGCCGGCCTCCTTCGCCAGCAGCGCGGTAAAAATAAAGAAAGGTTGATCGCCTGTGTCCCCGCGGCCGAATTGCCCGCCTACATATTTGCTGATGACCCGCACCTTGTGGATGGGCAGCTCCAGCATCTGGCTGACGTGCATCCGGGTCTGATCTACTGCGTAGGAATTGGACACAATGGTCAGACGATCACCTTGCCACTGCGCCAGGCAGCACCAGGGATCCAGCGAGCCCTGCGTCGGGTTGTGGTGGCTGGTATCCATTTCGAGGATGACATCCGCCGCAGCGAAGCCTTGTTCAACATCACCTTTGATCAGGAAAACATCGGGGCCGCCAATCGGATCAGGGGGTAATACGTTGTGCGCAGCAATCTCCGGGTGGATAACCGGCGCATCGGGCTGCATTGCGGTGAGCGGATCCAGGACAAACGGCAATACTTCCCACTCAACCTCGACAATTTTCAGCGCCTTATCGGCAATCTGCTCGCTCTCCGCGGCGATCGCGACCCCCACCTCGTCGCCAGCCCAGGCTGCGTAATTCCCCAGCACGCGGCGATCGCGAAATTTGTGCCACATCATGCCGTCGTAGCTAACCGTGTCCACCGCATCTGTCCAGCCTGCGTTTGTTGGCTTCAGGCGCGCCACTTCCGGGTCCTTGTAAGTCAGGACAGCCTTGACGCCTGGCAACGCCGCAGCTTTGCTGGCATCGAGCCGAACAATCCTGGCTCGGGGATATGGACTACGCAGCACCCGCGCGTGGAGCAGGCCTGGGTAGGTGTTTTCAGAGGTAATATCATCAGCATAGGAAGCGCGGCCGTGGGCTTTTTCAATAGCGTCAATGCGTGGTTGGTAACCGCCGATGAATTGGCGCGGGACGCGTGGTTTGTAAGGTGTACTCATAACCGGTCTCCTCTCGCAGCGATCTTTTCGGAAGCGTGCCGCACTGCCATAGCAATTCCTGCGTAGCAACCGCAGCGGCAGAGATTCCCAGAGAGTGCTTCCTTCACCTCGTCCAAAGTCGGAGTGGGATTTTTGTTGAGGAGAGCTCGGGCGGACATGACAAATCCCGGCGTGCAGTACCCACACTGGAGTGCAGTGCCGTACCCAGGCTCACACTGCTCAGCGAACGCCTCGATCACGGGATCGTCATCCGGCAAACCCTCGATTGTGATCAGGTCACGGCCGTCCGCTTCCACCGCGAGCAGCATGCAGGAAAGAACCGCATTGCCATCCATGATAATGGTACATGCACCACAAGCGCCTTCGTCGCAGCTAATCTTCAAGCCCGTATAGCCAAGGTGTTCGCGCAGGAATTCTGAGAGAGTGGTCGAATGTTCGAGATCGCGTCCAACCTCGAACCCGTGCCATTTACCATTGATACGGATAGTGATCATCTCATTCGCTGAAGTTTTAGACTCTGGTTTCAATGTAATCTCCTTACAAAGTTCTTCAAAAAAAATAATCCTATGTTTCTAAATCTGTAGGGTCTTGATCAAGATTAATTTGAAATTTGAAAAACGGGTGAAATTCAATTGCATTTGTATCTTGCAACATATACTCAATGAAATTTTTCTCAGGCCAATTTCTCAAATATTCAATTTCTGCTCCGTCCTTCCATTTTTTATATAAGCATTTTAAATCCGTATTCAGCCAGTACCCATTTAGGAAACTCAAACCGTACAGTACGTTGGGGATCCACCACCTGACAAATTCTTAATTGTCCTACCAAACTCATCAGCATCCCTGTTTCATTAATGGGCAAACCAACGAAATTAGTAAGAAATTTTGCCATTGCATGAGTTGCTTGATCTATTGCCTCATCCACCGTTTTTGCCGAAGCAATACAAGATACAAATTCCATATTCTCCAAAAATGGGGTTGGCAACCCTTTCAATTCAACAACTTGAGCTTTTATTTTTACCTCTCCACTAGTTTCTGCGCCAGTCGATATGATTTCCCCATCTCCCATTACCGCATGCAAATCACCACAACCCAATAAGGCACCTGGAACTTGAGCGGTCAGGTAAATACTACTCCCTGTGCAAATTTGGTTACAGTCCATATTGCCGCCGTGCTTGTCAGGTACCCCATTTGGAATACTATCTTTTTCAGGAGCTACTCCAATCACTCCAATCATTGGTTGAATGGGGATCTGCAGATGGTCATGAAAAAGCAGGCTATCCCCCTGTTTAGTTAAAACGCTGGTTTCCGCCTTGGTAACCAAATCCCCTATAACCCCTTGAAAAGGAGTAGCGGTAACAACCGATTGTTCTGCAATATTTATTTCCAGTATATCCACGCGCAAGATATCCCCCGGGTGCACATTTTCAATAAAGACTGGTCCGGTTGCCGGATTAATATGTTCCCAATCCAGTTCATTTGCCAAATCAGTTTCTTTTCTTATTTGGCCTTCAAAACAATCATTGGTTTCAATGATGAATTCTTCCCCTTGCTTAACCCTCGCCACAGGTGAAAGTAAACTGGAAAAAGCATAAAATATTTTATTGCGGGGAATACGAATTATCATTCTTCTCTCCCTTTAATTTTTAATAAATGAAAAGTAAGAAGTAATCTTTATATCCAGTAATAGTCAGGATAAATAGAAAAAATATAAGGGTGAGATAATACTATTTATTCTTTATTTGGAATTTTGTACACTGCTCTATATAGTCTTTATAGGTGACAAGATCGAATTCTTTAATAATGTCCTGAATTGTTTTATCAGGAACCAGGTTTTCCAAAAGGATTAGGTGTTCTTCAGTATAAGTCTTTAAGACTACTTTATCACCATATTTCTTTTGGATGGCAATAATTTTTTGCATTTGTTTATCAGTATGAAACAAACCCCGATCCAAATTCAGTTCATGAAATAATATCCGGCTCCAGCGCGAAGTGGAAGCCAACTTTTCACCAGTTATTTCATAAACCCTGGCATGATATGGCCATACGGATGAAACAATCGGGTATTTATATTTCCAGGCAAAAGAACGCAGAGGAAAACCACCTTCATAAGCCGATATCCAGCATGCCAGATCGATCTTTTTGGCGGCGAATTCAGCCCAAATATCCTCCCAGTTCAGATCAAAACAAACGCTTACTCCAATCCTGCCAAAATCCAGGTCAAAAACCGGAATTTCATTCCCAGGCGTGATTCCACTGCGTATCTCGTCTTCAACCGGATGGTTTTTGTTATAAGAGCCGACCAATTCTCCTTTACGGCCAATCACCAATCCTTTATTAAATAACTTTCCCTTTTCTTTAACCACATGGCCTGCCACAACGTGCATTTTAAATAGTTTGGCCAATTCGGAAAGCATATTAAATGTGGGGCCGGGAATTGTCTCAGCAGTCTCTTTTATATTTTCAAACGATCGACCTGCCCACATAAAAGACTCGGGTAAAAGTACCAAGTCGGGCCTGTAAGCTCCAGCAGCTTCGAGAATTTCTTTAGCCAGGTTAAAATTTTCTTCAGGCTGAGGTGGATGAATATTAAAAGGAGGTTTAGTATTCTCAAGGGTGGCGAATGAGGATGTGACTATTCTTACAATTCTAGACATATCTCACCTTCCATAAAAATAATAAAATAATAAATCAAAATATATAAATTTGCATGAGGAGGTTGTCCTCCTCATGCAATAGCTTCATCGAATTTCTATTTTACCAGCAGCTTGAATACCATTTATCAATGTTTTCCGGGGTTAACGGTGCAGTTGGAGCAAGCATCGGATTCATAACCAGCCGCCCTTTTACAAGGTCATAAGCAGCGCGAACAGTATACACACCTACCAAATAGCTCATCTGAAGAGCTGTTCCCGCTAACTCACCTTTCTTTAATGCATCGCAGGCATCTTTGTTTCCATTAGTACCAAAAACAGCAATTTCTTTTAGTCTGTCAGCTGCTTTAATGGCAATTAAAGCTCCCATGGCCATTGGGTCATCCACGGCATAAACCGCATCAATTTTTCCGGATGGGTAACGGGTTAGAAGATCCTGCATCAGCGCCATGGCTTTGTCTTTATTCCAGGCCGCTGGTTGATCTGCGAGAACTGTATATGTTACTCCGCCATCCTTCCAGGCATCCTTGGCTCCCTGAACCCGATTAATATAATCAAACTGTCCCGGATTTCCGCCAATGAAAATAACCTGGGCATCCTTATTGCCCAATTTTTTAACCATCATCTGGCCAACTGCATATCCCTGGGCATAAGATTCAGAACCGACGAAGGTCTGGATGTATTTTTTACCTTCAGGAGAAGTTGTCGCATTGAAAGTTAGCACCGGGATTCCTGCATCAACGACTTTCTTAAGGGAGGAAACAACAGCGACCGGATCCACGACGTTAACTGCGATAACATCCGGTTTACGGGAAATGCAGTCTTCGATCATGGTAGCCTGTTTTTGGGGATCGGTGGCAGGATCAAAAGAAGTGACCTTAACATTAAAGACTGGTCCTTCATCATCAAAACCCTGCAGCATGGCAGTAGATGACGGGTGATCCATACCATTAAAAACAGCGCATACCTGAATTTGCTTCGTGGCAGGAGCCGCAGCAGCAGCAGGAGCCGCAGCAGCGGGCGCAGCAGCAGCAGGAGCCGCAGCAGGTGTGGAGCATGCTACTAAAGCTGTCACACAAACGATTAAGACGAACATACGCAAGTACTTCTTCATTTTTATCTCCTTCGATTTTTTTTAATCCAATCCACTACACAACTTACTATTTTTTCTAAGAAATCACCTCCTTAATTTAGATTGCACCTTATGCTTTATTACCATAAGCCTGAGCCTCTAATTTTTTCCGTAAATTGATTATTGAGATGGCATCTATCACAACCACAGTAATTAGAATAAGAGCCTTGACTCCAATCTGAAGATATGTCTGAACTCCGAGCAAATTCATGCCGTTCAACAGTAACCCCATGGCAATTACGCCTAGAACTGTATTCCACACATTGCCCTTGCCGCCACCCATGCTTACCCCACCGAGAACAGCTGCGGAAATCGCCATAATATTTGTTTCTGAGCCAATTATGGGTGAAGATGAATTTAATCGAGACGCTAAAAGTACGCCAGCCAATGCAGTTAAAAAACCGCTGATCACAAAGGTTAAAAAACGGGTTTTGTGAACACTGATCCCTGCAAGAAAAGCCGATTCCTCATTTCCCCCTACTGCATATATATTTCGACCAAACTGGGTATATTTCAGAATAATATAGAGAACGCCTGCAATTGCCAATGTAATAATAAATGGCGTTGGGATGGGTCCGATTGAACCTCCTCCCCAAAAAGTAAAGCCAATATCTTTACCTGAAATCGGTTGCTGTAATGTATATGTCAGCATTATTCCATGTACAAAGACCATCGTTCCGAGAGTAGCAATAAATGGAACAACTTTTCCCTTTGTGACCAAGAGACCATTCAGAATTCCAATTGCAGTGCCGAATAGTAATGCCACCATAACCGAAACCAGCACTCCGTGGGGTTGATATCCCATGGTTAACGAAGCTGCCATTGCAATGATTGAGCCGGCTGATAGATCAACTCCGCCGCTAGAAATTAATACCAATGTCATTCCCAAGGCCGGCAAAATATCCATGGATATTTGTCGGGCAACATTCAATAAATTCTGTGTTGAAAGGAAATAGCTTCCTTTTGTAATACTAAAAAATGTGATTAATATCGTGAGGAGGATTAAGATATTATTCTTCGATAGGAAATCACTAATTTTTTTAAGCATAATTTTCACCATCTACCTTTTTTGAAAAATACTATCTGCCCATACAACTGCAATGAAAACAAAGCCTTTTGCAATTTCTTGGGCTTCAAAGGGAATATTCAGCAGGATCAAGAGGTTATTCAAAACACCAATCACCAGAACGCCAATCACAGTGCGGAGTGTTCCACCCTTTCCGCCATGCAGACTTGTCCCACCAAGAACACAGGCAATTAATGAAAGAAACTCCATTCCGGCGCCTGAGTTTGAGACTGTGCTGATATTTCGTGATGTGATGATTAAACCTGCCAGAGCAGCCAGAACTCCTGCGGTTATATAGCAAAAAAGTATTATTCGATTAGGTTTAATCCCAGATAATTCGCCTGCCCTGCGATTTAAACCAATTACATAAAGAGTTCGGCCGAAAGGTGTTTTTCTTAATATTATTTCAAAAATTATTGCAAGGGATAGGAAAATAATTGTTGAATAATGAAGTACTCCAAATAGCTTTCCGGTTCCTAAAAGATTGAAAGCGGGTAACTCGGCATAAAATGTCCTGGCTTGGGTTATCGTAAGGCTGATTGAATAAATCAGGTAGCTTGTTCCAAGTGTGATGAGAAAAGCATTCGCCTTCGTTAATATGATTATCAAACCATTAACCAAACCTACAACAGCTCCAGCAGCCAAACCGACTAATATTGATGTCACTAAATCAGCTCCAGCCCGCTGAGCCAAAACACTTGTAATGCCAGCCAAACCAACGGTCCAGGCAACAGACATATCGAAATGACCGGTAATCAGTAATAAATTCTGGCCTAAAGATAAAATACCTAGTACTGAAATGATCCATAAGGTATTAACAAAATTTTGATAGGTTAAGAAAACTGGGGAAAATAAACTGCCGAAAAAAATTAATACTGCAAGCATAATTAATGCCGGATTACTTTTAATAAAAACCAATATTTGGGCAAAAAATCCGGTTGCTTGAAATTCAGGTTTTTCTTTATTATTAGTCATCTTATTTCTACTGTTCTTGCTTTCTGCAATTAATTTACCCTGCATTGATTCACCTCAACCTTCTCAATCATTATTCAATATGTATTTAGATGGCAGTTTGCCCAACTGCATAATGCATAACTTCTTCTTCGGTAGTTTTTTTACCGATTAATTCAGTTACAACCGTGCCTTCATGCATCACTAAAATCCGGTCACACATCGCCAAGATTTCAGGTAATTCAGAAGAAACCATTAATACTGAAACACCTTGTTGAGCTAGATCATTTAATATTTTATAAATTTCGGATTTTGCTCCCACATCAATACCGCGGGTTGGTTCATCCACAATTAATATCTTTGGCTTAGTCATCAGCCATTTTGCTATAACGACACGCTGTTGATTTCCACCGCTTAAATATTTAGCCAACTGTTGAGCAGATGGGGTTTGGATGCTCAGTTGATCTATATATTGGTTGGCAAATGCCTTTTCTTTTTTTTGATTCAAGAAAATTAAATTCGTTATTTTGGATATTGCAGACATACAAATATTATTTGCCACAGTCAAATCCAATACCAGCCCCTGTTCTTTCCTGTCTTCAGGTACTAAACCAACACCACGTCCTATGCTTTCTAAAGGTGAATGCATTCCAACATCTTTTCCATCAATAAAAATCTGGCCAGATGTTCTTTTAAGGTCACCAAAAACTGCGCGTACAAGTTCTGTCCTTCCTGACCCTACAAGACCGGCTATTCCCAAAATTTCTCCGCGGAATAGCTTGAAAGAGATATTTTTCAAAATACCCTTTACATTAAGATTATTAACTTCTAAAACCAAATCGCCAATTTTCACTTTGCTTTTTCGATACATTTCTTTGAGATCCCGCCCTATCATCATTTGAATAATTGATTTAATAGTAACCTCAGAGATCCTTTTATTACCTACAACAGACCCATCCCGCATAACCGTAATACAATCACAGATATGAAATACCTCTTCGATCCGATGAGAAATATATAGGATAGCAATATTTTTATCCCTCAGCTTACGAATAATCTCAAATAACGCGTTGGTCTCAATATCAGTCAGTGAGGAAGTAGGCTCATCAAATATCAATAACTTGGCATCCAATGAAATAGCACGTGCAATGGACACCATTTGTTTTTCAGCAACGGATAACATTCCTAGAGGAAAATCCGGATCGATATCTATTCCTAATTCATTTAACCATTTTTTTGCCAAGCGGTTCATTTCGCGATAATCAATCAAACCAAATTTTGTTTTTGGCTGCCGCCCGACATAGATATTTTCAGCTACCGAAAGATTCTGCTCAAGATTTAATTCCTGATGAACCGGGACAATACCCAGATACAATGCGTAAGATGGGTCTTTGATTAATTCCTGTTTACCATTAAATAATATTTCTCCACTGTTGGGTTGGTAAACCCCTGAAATGATCTTGATCAGGGTTGATTTCCCGGCACCGTTTTCACCAACCAGACCTTGTACTTCGCCTGGCATTAACTTCAAATCAACTTCATTCAGAGCGCGCACACCCGGAAAAAACTTGGTAATTTTTTTTACTTCAACAATTGGTTTTTTTTGCATTGAACTAACCTTTCCATTCTTGATTAAGAATTCTCTGTTTTTTCAAGGCTCAAGCAATACTTTCAATAAATCTTCCTTATTACCATACAACCTGTCAAACCAATGGGCTCCTTCTTTCAAAGGCGCAGCCTTTTCCATGATCAGATCAACATTAATTAAACCTTGGGCAATAAAATCCAGACAAGCTGCGTATTCGCCATTAGAGGCACACGATCCACGAATGGTAATTTGCCGTGTGACAACACTTTGCAGCGGCAATAAAACCTCAGGAGTTATATTACCTATTAATGTTAGGTTGCCGCCCTTGCATAATGAAGCGAGCGCAGTTGCCATTGATTGTTCAGTTCCTACGACATCAAAAGCAATATTTGCGCCTTTTAGGTGGGTTAGATTGCTGATCTCTTTGGCCACCGATAAATCATCAGATCTAAGGCAATCATCTGCTCCGCATTTTTTGGCAAGTTCAAGCCGGTGGGGTTTCACATCCAATGCGATTACCTTGCCAACACCAGAGATTTTAAGTGTCTGGATGATCAGCAGGCCAATCATTCCCGAGCCAACGACCACGGCGGTGTCATTTAGCCTAATTGGGGTTAAATTAACTGCGTGAAAAGCAATTGATAGTGGTTCCACCAGGGCTGCCTGTTGATAACTTACCTGATCTGGCAGGTGGTAAAGGATATGCTGGGGGACTGCGACAAATTCAGCGAAGGCACCATTCTGGCAGTATTCTTTGACTGATACACCCAATACCTTGCGATTGTCACACAAATTAACCAAACCTTGTTTGCAGTATTCGCATTTTCCACAGTAAATTGTGGAATCAAAAGTAACTCGATCGCCAACTTTCCAACCTGTTACATCGGCTCCTGTTTCCACAATCTCACCGGATGCTTCGTGCCCCATGATGATTGGTGGGATGCGCCTTCCGGTGCTGCCATCATAGCCATGCACATCACTACCGCAAATGCCACAAGCTTTAACCTTGATCAATACCTCATCAGCACTAATTACAGGTATTGGGTAATCCAAGTATTCCAACTTTTTATATTCAGTCAGAACCAATGCTTTCATTTTATTATTCATATTATTTTTCGATACCGCGAGAGCAAAAGGGTGAATAGGATAATCGTCCATCATAATCAGAACGATCTTTCTCTGCCTTTAGTGGAAATTTTATGGGAATTCGATCCCTTTGCGACCTATATACAGCCGTGAATATCTCCACAGATTTTCGAGCTTCTTCACCCATGACCATCGGTTCGCGATCTTCAAGAATTGATTTAATAAAATCTTCTATTTGAAGATGATGAAAATGGGTCATGATATCGTGCTGGTTGGCAAACAGACGGTCTTCCTCATTCCATTGTGAAAGCAGTTGTTCTTCACCGGGTATTGTCCAGATATCATTGAGGGGCGGATCAACCTTTGAAGTAACTCCAGCGATGAAAGGCGACCCTCCTTCCACCTGGGCTCCAATTGAGGCGCCATTCGAACCATGCACATGAATTTTTCCATAGAATCCGGGTTTTTGAGAATTGGAAACAAAAAATTGACCTATCGCCCCATTCTTAAAGCGTATCACTGCCACAGCTGTATCTTCCACTTCTACAGTTGGATGATTAAAATTATCCCAATAGCCGTACAATTCATCAATTGGTCCCATCAACCATTGCAAAAGATCCAATTGATGAATGGTTTGATTGACCATTACACCGCCACCTTCGGTTTTCCATTTTCCCCGCCAATTATCCATTTCGTAATACTCTTTGCTGCGCCATCCCATCACAATCATAAAACCGATAATAGGTTTCCCGATCCTGCCTTCTTGAATCGCTTTCTGCATTCGCAATATTGGAGGGTATAAACGACGTTGACTGATCATTCCCAGTTTGACTTTTTTTGCGCGGCAAGCCTCAATCGCTTTATCACAATCTTGTAAATCAGAAGCCAGCGGCTTTTCTGTGAGTACATGCACTCCCAAATCAGCTGCCTGGGTAATAAACTGAACATGAAGTGGATGAGGTGTACAAACGGAAATCATCTCAATCCCCTCATCCAAAACCATCTTTCGAAAATCTGAGTATGCTTTAACGTTGTATTCTTTTCGGTATGCTTCAGTACGGTCAATTGATACATCACAAACTGCCACAAATTCAGAATCAGGAAGACTCTGCAACGAACGGGCATGAGTATGTCCCACTTTTCCACAACCCACAACTGCAGTTCGAATTTTTTTAGTGCCCAAGTAATATCCTTTTTAAATTGGGTGAACTTATTCTTTTTTTGTTAGAAATAAATTTCTTCTCAAGCGCGGAAAATTATATTTTAATCCTGGGAATAACTGTAAACCTTCTTCTTTTACTTCGGTGTTGAACATGCTGGTGATGGTCTTATATTCTTTAGGGGTTAATTTGATATCGGCTGCCTTGGCAGAATCTTTCAACTGATCGACTGAACTGACTCCTATGATCGGAGCAGTGACCGCAGGTGAATAACCCACCCATGCAACCGCCAATTCTGCAGGTTGCACCCCTTTTATTTCTGCAAATCCCACAAACTGTTCGATGCTATCACTGTGCTGAGTGAACCAGGTGATCACCCGCGAATCCGTTGTCCCCCGTGAACTTTCGGCAAATGGTTTTCCCTGGCGGAATTTGCCCGATAGCAAACCTACAGCCAGGGGCCGATAAGCCATTATTGCAATCCCCTCAGCCATAGCTTGGGGCAGGATTTCAACTTCTATACCTCTTTCGAATAAGTTATAGGCTACCTGGTTGCAAACCAACTTGGGCCAGCCATTTTCAGCCGCAACCGCATTAGCAGAAGCCAGCAGCCACGCAGGGAAATTGCAGCAGCCTACATACTTGGCTTTGCCAACTTTTACTACCTCGTTCAAACCGGCCATCATCTCTTTTACTACCATTCCAGGAACCGGCCAATGAATCATATAAAGGTCAACGTAGTCCATTTGCAGACGTCTAAGGCTTTCATCGATGCTTTCGGTAATACTTTTTTGATCGAGCCCCTTTAACACCTTAGTTGCAATAAAAAATTCGTCCCGATGGCCTTGTAATGCTTTGCCCAGATATTCTTCACACGCTCCATTGGAATACATGGATGCGGTATCAATAAAATTGATTCCTAACTCTAATGCAGTCCTCACAATCATTTCGGATTGTGGGTAATCACATTTATCAGCGAACATCATCGTTCCTAAACACAATTTGGAAATCTTTTTAGGGGAATCGGCAAAGCGAGTGTAGTTCACAATATTCACCTATTTAATTTGCTCTTATGGCGAAACGTTTAGCGAATAGTTTTTCTATTCTACAAGAAGTTTTACAATCTGTCAATACGCGGTTTATATAAGAAACCTTCCGTTGATTATTTTATTGAAAAACAGGTAAAAATTAGCGGAATTATGACGTTTGAATTGATTATTTGGATAATTATTCTATAATAGGCACCCCAAGAAATTCTTGACTTTGGTAATAGATTTGAGTAATATTAAAGAAAGCTTTATCTAAACGTTTTTCTGAAAACAAGATGGGTGACCTGTGATGGATATTCCAAAACTGGGTGCTATTAAAATCAAGTATGAACCTTATGGTGTAACCCTGTCAGACATGCTTCCTTACCTTAAAAAGGTATCCGATAAAAAACGCTTGGTTCTATGGGGTAATTTTAATGAGCAGGACCTAATATTCATTAAACAAAACCTTTCTGCGAAGAATCTTTGCCTTCAAATGAGTGTGGATTTTGTCCAAAGAGCTAGATCCGCAATGGAACTTGTCAATTCCATCTGGAATGGTGGCAATTAATTATCAGGTAGCTTAATAGTGTATTAATTTTTTTTAAAATTCGGATAATAAGATGAAAAATAATCGAACAACAGTCCATGATGTAGCAAGGTTAGCTGGCGTGTCCATTTCAACGGTCTCAATTGTTGTCAATAATAAAGATAAATACATCAGTCCGGATCTACGTAGGAAAGTGGAAGATGCCGTTATAACTTTGAATTACCAGCCGAACCTGGTAGCCCGCAGCCTGAAAATCCAACAGACCAAATCAATCGGTCTTATTGTCACCAATATAACCAGCCCGATCATACCCTCCCTGGTACGAACCATTCAAAAACTCGCCCAACAGAAAGGCTATGACACGTTTATTGTTTCTTCGGAAGAGAATGCCATGATACAAGATGCAGCTATCCGAAATATGCTCTCAAAACGCGTGGATGGGATCATCATCTGTCCAACGATTTCTGATGATTATAATTTAATCCAAAATGCGATTTCATCCATACCAGTCGTTTCAGTTGAACGGCAGCTGCCTAAAACCAGCAGCGTTTTCACCAATAATAAAGAAACAGCCTATGGTATCGCCTCTCATCTGATTGGACATGGATATCAGAGAATCGGTATGATTGCTATGCAGGTCTTTGGTTCCAACACCCACGACCGTATTGAAGGTTATCAAAAGGCATTAATCGACAACCAAATGCTTCATCCCAATTTGGTGCGAGAAACAGATTTTGTAGGTCTATCCGCTTACGAAGCAGCCATTGATCTTATTCAAACCCAGAAAATTGACGCCATCATGACAGCAAGCCAATCGATAACCCTGGGTGCTTATAAAGCCATCAAGAAATTAGGAATGAAGATCCCGGATGACGTGGCCGTATTTGGATATGATGATTTGCCTTGGATGGAAGTCGTTTATCCCACTGTTTCAACCACACGACAGCCGATCGAAGGAATTGCCACAAAAGCGTTTGAAATCTTGTTTGAAGAGTTGGAAAGCGGCGAGAAATCCAACCAATCGTACTGTTTAGATACTGAACTGATCATCCGGGCATCCTGTGGCTGCAAGCAGGCATGAACAGGGGTTCATGATACCCAAATCTAGTAATGAGTGATATTGGGATTAGGGTACGTCTTGTTTTGGTTTAAAATGGTGAGTTAAACTGCAAATTATAAAAACTGGGAGCAAAAAGTGAATCAGAAAGCAGAAATCGGTTTGATTGGTTTGGCTGTGATGGGTCAAAACCTGGTTCTAAACATGGATGAACATGGTTTTTCCGTAGTTATATTTAATCGCACAGTAGCTAAAGTAGATGAATTTCTACTTGCAGGCGCAAAAGGCACCAAGGTTATTGGCGCACAGTCATTAGGAGAATTTGTTGGTTTGCTTAAGAAACCGCGGAAGATCATGTTAATGGTAAAGGCGGGGCAACCTGTTGATGAATATATCGAACTGCTTATACCCCTTTTGGAGCGCGGAGATATCATCATTGATGGCGGAAATTCCAATTATGAGGATACTATTCGGCGGACTGGCTATGTGGAATCCAAAGGACTGCTTTTCATCGGTACAGGTGTCTCCGGCGGCGAGGAAGGTGCGCGGCATGGTCCATCGATCATGCCTGGTGGTTCTCCGGATGCCTGGCAGTATGTGAAATCCATCTTCCAAAGCATTGCCGCCAAGGTGGCTGGTGACAAGCCGGGCGAACCAGCAGTTCCTTGTTGCGACTGGGTAGGTGAAAATGGTGCCGGGCATTTTGTAAAAATGGTTCATAACGGTATTGAATATGGCGATATGCAATTAATATGTGAAGCCTACCACTTAATGAAAGAGGCGGTTGGTTTAACGACTGACGAAATGCATGAAGTTTTCGCGCAATGGAATACGGGCAAGCTTGATTCCTACCTGATTCAGATCACGGCTGATATTTTGGCTTTTAAAGACAGCGATGGAACACCATTATTGGATAAAATCCTGGATACCGCCGGACAAAAAGGCACAGGCAAGTGGACTGGTATTTCAGCCTTGGAAATGGGCATTCCGCTCACAATGATTGTTGAAGCCGTTCTAGGACGATCGCTATCTGCATTGAAGGAGGAGCGTTTGGCTGCCTCACATTTTCTCTCTGGTCCCAAAACCGCTTTTGATGGTAATAGAAAAGAGTTTATTAATGATCTGCAGGATGCCGTCTATGCCTCCAAGATAATCTCCTATACTCAGGGGTATATGTTGATGCATGCTGCTGCACAAGAGTACCGGTGGAACCTTAACTACGGTGGTGTTGCGTTGATGTGGCGCGGCGGATGTATTATTCGCTCAATTTTCCTTGGAAAAATCAAAGAAGCTTTTCATAAAAATCCCAATCTAAACAACCTGTTGCTGGATCCTTATTTTAAAGGTCAAATTGAATCAGCCCAACCCGCATGGCGGCGCGTCGTAGCTACAGCAACTCAAATGGGAATTCCAATTCCAGCCATGTCCAGCGCATTGACTTTTTTTGATGGATATCGCCGTGATTGGCTTCCTGCAAACTTGCTCCAGGCACAGCGCGATTATTTTGGCGCGCATACCTATGAGCGCGTGGACAAACCTCGCGGTCAGTTCTTCCATACAGACTGGACAGGTCACGGTGGAAATGTAACTTCAAATCCATACCAGGCTTAGCGATAAGGCGATATTGAGGGATTTCGAATAAATCTTGCGCGTGTATTTATTTTCGGTCTAAAGGAGTATGAAAATGAAGAGCGGTCTGAATATACAACCGGAAGGTGTGCTCGACTTCATTGCATTAGGTGCTCTAAATCATCGCGTGGATCCCGGGATCATACCGTTCCGCAAAGCAACGGAGTGGAATGTTCATCCCAGCGGGGGTGAATATAACGTCGCTGCCAATTTATCGGATTGCTTTCATCTAAAAACCGGGATCGTTTCTGCAATGGTTGATTATCCGATCGGTGACCTTATCGCTGAACGGGTGAGGGCGATGGGTATCAAACCGTTCTACAAATATTTCAAACATAATGGGGTGAATGGTCCCAATATGGCAACCATTTATAGCGATCGCGGTCAAGGTGTTCGCGCACCGATAGTATTTTACAATCGAGCCAACGAAGCTGCAGCTCAACTTAAACCTGGCGATTTTAATTGGAAGGAAATCCTGGCTGGTGGAGTCCGTTGGTTCCATAGTGGCGGTATCTTTGCCTCACTTTCAGAAACGACTGGAGAAGTGATCATCGAAGGCATGCGTGCAGCCAAGTCAGCTGGTGCAGTGATATCCTTTGATCTGAATTATCGCGGAAAACTATGGAATATATGGGGAGGGCAAGAGCGGGCTCAATCTGTCATTGGACGCATTATGGATCATGTTGATGTTCTCGTTGGCAATGAAGAAGATCTTCAATTGGGACTCGGTATCCCTGGTCCAAAAATTGAAGCGAAATCCAAGCTTGATCCATCTACGTTTATCGGAATGATAGACAGGGTCAATAAAAAATTTCCGCAGGTAAAAGTGATTGTGACAACCTTAAGAGAAGTTCACTCAACAAACCGACATAGTTGGGGTGCTGTCGCCTGGATGGATCATCAGGTGTATATTTCACCAACTTGTGAGCTTGATATTTATGACCGCGTGGGGGGCGGGGATGGTTTCGCTGCTGGCTTTTTCTATGGCTTGTTGGCCAATGAAGAACCAGACGTAGCATTACGGTTAGGTTGGGCGCATGGCGCTCTCATCACTACAACCCCGGGTGATACGACTATGGTAACCATGGAACAAGTTAAAGCGTTTGCACAGGGTGGATCAGCGCGTATTCAACGTTAATCCTCCTCTGTAAGGCTTGAAGAGGGATTTCGAGGAATTCTGGTTTTCGGGTACTTATGCATTTTTTTGTTTTTCTGTCGATTGCGACAACCCCGTTCAATGGTATGTAAACCAACGAAAGAAGGCCAGAAAAGTTAAGCCATTCTTGCGCTTATAATAGAACCTTTCTTCAATCTGATAACTTCTTGACGGTTCAACTCCAGTAGAGTATATTATCTGCACATGCCTCCGTAGCGCAATTGGACAGAGCGTTTGCTTGCGGAGCAAAAGGTTGCGCGTTCAAATCGCGCCGGGGGCACAATGGGAGGAGCGGAGAAGCTTCCGCTCCTTTTCTTTTATAGGGAGCTTCCTGTGATCAATAAAAAGCAAATCCTCTTAACCAACGACGATGGCATCGAATCACCGGGTTTACGTGCAGCCGCCGCTTCACTTGCAGACCTTGGCCATGTGACTGTCGCCGCTCCCAATGCACATTTTTCCCATTTTGGGCGCGGATTTTTCCGCCAGGCAACCGGCCAAATTCACCGCCAGGAAATGGAAGTGAATGGCGAGACCTGGGAGGTGTTTGCGGTGGATGGTTCACCCTCACAAACCACTCTGCATGCCCTGCTTGAAATTTTGCCCCAAAAGCCGGACCTGGTGGTTTCCGGGATCAATTTTGGTGAAAATGTATCAATTGATATCACCTCGTCCGGAACAGTTGGGGCGGCCTTTGAAGGCGCCACTTACGGCATTCCATCCATTTCTACTTCCGTGCAAATACTGCATGACGAATGGGATTCATACCATGCCGATGTTGATTTTTCGACCGCCGCTTATTTCACGCGCTTTTTTGCCGCCCTGCTGTTGGAAAAGAAATTGCCGGTGGATGTGGATGTGCTTAATCTGACTGTACCAGTAGACGCCACTTCGCAAACACCCTGGCGCATCACCCGTCTGGCTCGGACACGTTATTACGACCACTTTGTGAAACGCAATGGGGGTTGGGAGGATCCGGCTGAGTTCTCTGCTCATCGTCTTGTTCCAGCATCCCTGCCGAAGGATTCCGATGTTTACACTACCATTGTGGATAAGCTCATCTCGGTCACTCCCCTCAGTCTGGATCTGACCTCAAGGATGGAATTAAAAGAGCTGGATAAGTTATTTAGAAAATAATGAATATCCCAATTTTTAGAGGATAGCCGGGGCGATTTAAATATTGAACCGGATATTCAAGATGTCCCCATCTTTCACCTCGTAAGCCTTGCCTTCCAGGCGCAGCTTGCCATGCGCACGTACTTCAGCCATATTGCCCAATGAAATCATGTCGTCGTAAGCAATCACTTCAGCACGGATGAAACCTTTTTGCAGATCCGTGTGCACCACCCCGGCTGCCTCAGGAGCCAGTGCGCCCAGGCGTACTTTCCAGGCGCGCACTTCATCTTCACCCACCGTGAAAAAAGACTGCAGTCCGAGCAGATTATAGGATAGCTTTATCATCCGGCTCAAGCTGGGTTCCTGAATACCATATTCCTTGAGAAAAACCTCAGCTTCTTGCGGCGGGAGTTGGGCGATATCCATTTCCAGCTTTCCCTGCAAAGGCAGCACGCGGCTTTTTTGATGTTCGTAAGTGATCTCCGGAACGGTTTGACCTTCCCCTAAATTTAGGACTACCAGGACAGGTTTCTGGGATAAAAAGCCAAAACCGGAAGCGATCTTTTCCTCATCTTCGCTCAGAGAATAATCCCGCAGCGGTTTTTCCTGCTGCAATACTTCCAACAGTTTTTCAAACAGGGTAATTTCGCGCTCAACAATGGCTTTATCCCGCCCTGCTCCTTTTTGCTTTTCCTCTTTAAGGCTGGTGAGTTTTCTTTCGATCTTGATCTGGTCATTAAGAATAAATTCTTCATCCATGCTGCGCAAATCCCTGGCAGGGTTAACACTTCCCTGGGAATGGGGCACATTTTCATCAACAAAACAGCGCACCACGTGGATGAAACCTTCCATCTGCGAAAGCTGGTTGAGCAGCGTCCCGGCGATCTCAGTTTTTGTACCGCCTTCCAAACCGGCGACATCTGCATAGGTTACTTTGGCATAGATCGTCTTGTGCGGTTTAAAAATAGCTGAAAGCTTATCCACGCGTCCGTCGGGAACATCCACCACGGCAGTGTGTACTTCCATGCGTCCGGCAGAAGCAGTGATAGGCTGCTTCCCGCGGGTGAGGGCATTGAAAATGGTTGTTTTTCCAGATTGAGGCAGACCGATAATTCCTAAACGCATGAGTTTTCCTTTATTTGGTGTTAAAAACCTGTTTATTTTTCAACCCTATTATAGCTAATAAACCTTTTAGCGCGAGCCTGCCAGAGATTTTCCCTGCAAAATAAGTGAAAATTTGGTATACTCTAATTTACTAGCCGGAGTGGCGGAATTGGCATACGCGCACGATTCAAAATCGTGTTCCTTCGGGAATGAGGGTTCAATTCCCTCCTTCGGCACAAAAGCCCATTTTTGGGCTTTTTCGTTTAAACTTGAAGTATGGTGAAGTTATCCCAACATCCATCCGTGATTTTCCGCTGGCTGGGCGTTGCAGGGATGGAATTTACTCTTGGAAACCATTCATTACTCATTGATCCCTTTCTCTCGCGCCCGCCGCTTCGCAACGTCTTTTTTGGCAGAGTTTCACCCGAACCTCAGCGGATTAAAGAAATAATTAAAACCGCGGATCAACTCCTGATCACCCACGCCCATTACGATCACCTTTTGGATGTTCCAGTGATTGCCAGGCAAACGCGAGCGCGGATATTTGGATCTGCGAATGTCTGCGGCTTGTTGCAAATTCTTCAAACACCATCAGCGCAATTGCATACGCTGCATGCTTTTGATGAAATCGAACTGCCTTATGCTCATGTGAGGGTCATTCCTGCCAGTCACCCATTCATACCGGTGTATAGCCCGGGCAAGCTAAGGACCAACCTCAAACTCCCTCTGCATCTGCGGGATTACCGCATGGATGAGTGCTTCAGTTTCCTGATCGAATTTGAAAAACTTAGATTTCTGGTTTGGAGCAGTATTTCAGCTGAGCACGCCCAACCTGCAGATGTGCTTTTTTTAAGGGCAGTAGCCAGGCAGGGTTGGTATGATGAGATGCTCAACAGCATTCATCCCAGGCTTGCCATCCCCACCCACTGGGATAATATGTTTCTTCCGTTTTCAAAACCCGTCCGTCCTTTTTTCTCACCACCCACCCTGAAAAACCCACTCATAAGAAGAATTGACCTTGATGAATTTAGAAAGAAGGTTTTTAGGGCTGACCCATCTTGTAAAACCTTGATTCCGAAAATATTCGAATCCTATGATCTGATGAGTGAAATTGGGTAAGCTTTTAAAAATAAATCCATCCCTTCAGCAGGAGGCTTACCTGTTGTACAATCAATTTGAAAATACAGGAGGACCTCTTGAGCACCTCAATTAAAGTTGCCATCCCCATGGCCGGGCTGGGTACCCGCATGCGCCCGCACACCTGGAGTAAACCCAAACCTCTTATCGGGCTGGCAGGCAGGACCGTGCTGGATTACATTCTGGAGCAATTCAATTCCCTTCCGGATTATAAAAATGCGGAATTCGTCTTCATCGTTGGCTCCAACCAACTGGAGCAGATCCAGGCATATACCCAAATGCATTATCCCGAGAAAAAAGTGCTGTACATTATTCAAGAAATAATGCGCGGTCAGTCGGATGCGCTTTATCTTGCAAAGGAACTCCTGGTTGGACCCATGCTGATGTGTTTTTCCGATACATTAATTGAGGCGGATCTATCCACACTTGTAAATGAGAAAGCCGATGGTATTGCCTGGGTAAAACGCGTTCCGGATCCACGCCGGTTTGGGGTAGCAATTTCGGATAAAAATGGGCGTATCGAACATCTGGTGGAAAAACCAAAAGAGTTAACCAATAATCTGGCTTTGGTTGGCTTCTATTACTTCCGCGAAGGCAAAGATTTAATGAAGGCTATTGAAACCCAGGTGGAGCAAAAAACCTCGTTGAACAATGAATACTTTTTAGCGGATGCCATTAATGTGATGCTGGCATCCGGCGCCAATTTCCGAATTCAGGAAGTGGAAGTATGGCTGGATGCCGGAAAACCGGATGCCTTATTCGAGACCAATCAATATTTATTGAGTCATGGGCACGATAACAGCCTGGAAGCCGCCAAACATGCCGGGGTGAGCATTATCCCGCCGGTCTTTATTCACCCGCAGTCTAAAATAAAAGATAGTGTGGTTGGCCCGCATGTTTCCATTGCCAAAGATTGCCTGATCGAGCATGCCATTATCAGTAATTCAATACTTGAGGAAGGGGTACAGGTCAAGAATTTCATTCTTGAGAATTCTTTACTGGGGCGCAATGCGATTCTTGAAGGTAAGGCTGAAAGCCTAAACGTGGGGGATAATTCATGCATCGTAAAATAGAAATTTGATCTGAGAATTTTGAATGAAAAACATAAATCAAAAAACAATCCTGTCCAATAAAAAAGATTTGGCTCCGTCCACCTACCTTGCCCAAAAAGTGGTGAACTTGAAACCATCCGGCATCCGCAAATTCTTTGATATCGTTGCGACCATGCAGGATGTCATTTCACTTGGGATTGGTGAACCGGATTTCACCACCCCAGAACCAATCCTGGAAGCCGGGGTCCATTCGCTGCGTGCCGGTGAAACCCATTACACATCCAACCACGGCCGCATGGATTTGCGGCGTGCACTTTCGGAACATCTCAAGAATTTATACGGGGTCAGTTATGATCCTATCAAAGAGATCGTCATCACCGTGGGCGGTTCAGAAGCGCTATACCTAGCTGCCACCGCCCTGCTTGAACCTGGGCAGGAAGTGATTATCCCCACGCCCTGTTTTGTCTCCTATCAGGCAGAGGTGTATCTGGCTGGCGGAGTACCGATTGAGATTCCCTGCCAAATGGAAAACAACTTCGATCTGGATATTCAAGCCATTCATAACGCCATCACCCCCAACACAAAAGCCATTCTAATTAATTTCCCCACCAACCCCACCGGGGCAGTTTCCTCTCGGGGGAATTTGATCCAATTAGCCGCGTTGGCGGAAGAACATGATTTGATCGTCATCTCAGATGAGATCTACGACCGGCTGGTCTATGGCGTAAAACATGTATGTTTTCCGGCTCTGGACAATATGCAAAAACGTACGGTCCTGATTGGCGGTTTTTCAAAAGATTATGCCATGACTGGTTGGCGCATCGGTTTTGCAGCCGGACCAGCCGAAATCATTAACGGACTGGTGCGCATCCATCAATATACAGTAATGTCCGCCCCCACCCCTTCCCAGGCAGCCGCCCTCGCGGCTCTCATTAAAGGTGAACCGTTTGTGGAACAAATGCGCCTGGAGTACGATCGACGACGACGGTTGATTGTAGATGGCTTAAACAGGATTGGTCTGCCAACCTTTGAACCTCACGGTGCATTTTACGCATTCCCCAAGATCAGCGGTACAGGGTTGGATGATGAAACCTTTGCCGAGCGGCTGCTCAATGAAAAGCGTGTGGCAGTTGTTCCCGGATCATCCTTTGGCAAGGGTGGCGAAGGTTTTGTGCGCTGCTCTTACGCCACTTCCATGGATAAAATTGAAGAAGCGTTGGAGAGGATTCAGCAGTTTGTAAAAGGATTATAACTTCTTGGAGTTCAATCGAGAATCAATGATTTTCGTGGTTTTCTTTTTGGTTTTGAGTCAATAATTCAGCCTGTTTTGAAAACCTTGCAAGTGGTTGCATAAGCTTGCAGTTTATAATAAAAAAAAATAGAGTGGATCTGTGGAATCTCAAAAATACCTGATTGATATTGGCCTGGAAGTTCATGTAGAACTGGCTACCCTGACAAAAATGTTTTGCGGCTGCCCGGTTGTGGACACGGCTCGCGTAGAACCCAATTCGGCTGTCTGCCCGGTTTGTATGGGCATGCCCGGTGCGCTTCCAGTGATCAATAAAAAAGCGGTTGAATTCGGGGTGCTTGCCGCACTGGCACTGGGCTGTTCAGTTTCAGAAACCAGTATTTTCGCCCGCAAGAACTATTTTTATCCTGATCTGCCCAAGGGTTACCAGATCTCGCAATATGAACAGCCTTTGGCGGTCAACGGAATACTTCCCATCCAAACAAAAGAAGGGATAAAAAAAATTCGAATCCGCCGCGCTCACCTGGAAGAGGACACCGGCAAACTGACCCATGTCAAAGAGGATAACCGCTCCTATTCGTTGGTGGACCTGAACCGCAGCGGTATACCGCTGTTGGAGATCGTCTCTGAACCTGATATGCATTCAGTGGAGGATGTGCGTGCCTACAGTTACGGCTTGCGCAGACTCTTGCGCCATATTGTGATCACTTCCGGGGATATGGAAAAAGGCGCCATGCGTTTTGAAGCCAACCTCTCCTTGCGTCCGTCAGATAACAAGACATTGGGTACCAGGGTGGAGATCAAGAATCTGAACAGTTTTCGCGCCATGGAACAAGCGATTCTTTATCAGATCGAACATCAAAACATCACCCTTCGTGCAGGGAAAAAGGTCAAACAGCAAACCCTTGGATGGAACGAAGCTGAAAACAAGACTTATTTACATCGCAGCAAGGAAGAAGCGGAGGATTACCGTTATTTTCCCGAACCAGACCTTCCGCCATTATTAATCGAAAACCACTGGATAAAGACATTAGCTGAACAACTTCCAGAACTTCCTTTCACCAAAACCCAACGATATAAACAACAATACGGCCTGCCCGATCAGGATATTGAAAGACTGGTGGAAGAAAGATCTACGGCCGTTTTTTTTGAAGCCTGCCTCAAAATTTCTCCCGGTCTTTCACCCAAAGTTCTGACCAATTGGATGACCGGAGACTTATTTGGAAGGATAAAGGAACATAACCAAGGCTTTCAGGAGATCAAGATCACACCGGCCGGACTGGTGGAATTACTTGGGCTTCTCGAAGCCAAAGAGATCAATCAAGCGACTGCCCGGGAAATCATAAATATGATGCTCCAGAGCGGGCAATCTGCCAAAGAAATAGTCACTCAAAAAGGGCTGAATATTGTTACGGATTCCAGTTTAATTCAGGTACAGATCAAACGGGTTTTGGCTGACAACCCCAAGGAAGTCAATCAATACCTCAACGGAAAAGAAACCCTCGCGAACTGGTTTTTTGGGCAGGTGATGGCTGTCAACAAAGGTAAAGCGGATCCTACGGTGATTAAGCAGGAAATTATTAAAGAACTGGAAAAACGAAAGAGCGGGAAATCATTGCAGGATTTTAAATGATCTCTCTTTAGTGAATTGAATAGCCTTGAGCATCATTTTTCAATCCTTATCCTAATTGACTAGAAATCCCAGCCTATTATAAATATCCATTTTTTTATAATCTATTTAATACAAAAAATGAATTATTAATTGGCTTAACCGAGCCGTCAAACTGAAATTAATTCTAGCCAGACATCATCCCAATTAGCGAAGTACCTCATATTGACACTGTCCGAGTACCCTGTAAACTAATAGTTGAATAATGCTTGAAAGAACCTGGCATGTTGCCAATTATTTGCTGTTAATATTTTAGGAAAAAACCGGGAGATTCTTTTAATGGTCAATGCAATTAATGCTTTTGAAATGGCACAGGAACAATTTGATCATGTGGCTGAGCAGCTCAAATTAGAGCCGCACGTGCGTGATTTCCTGCGCTGGCCAATGCGAGAATTTCATTTCCGCATTCCGGTGAAAATGGATGATGGCAGTATGAGGGTCTTTCAGGGTTTCCGTGTACAGCATAATGATGCACGCGGTCCGAATAAAGGCGGGATTCGCTTCCATCCTTCGGAAACCATTGATACCGTGCGTGCCCTGGCTACCTGGATGACCTGGAAATGCGCAGTTGCGGATATTCCTCTGGGGGGCGGCAAGGGGGGTGTGATCGTTGATCCTGCCACCCTGACTATAAATGAAAAAGAACGCTTATGCCGTGGTTACATCCAGCAAATCTGGCGAAATATCGGCCCACGTCAGGATGTTCCTGCGCCGGATGTGGGCACCACTCCCCAAATGATGAGCTGGATGATGGATGAGTATTCCAAATTAACCGGGCAGTATACGCCCGGCACCATCACTGGTAAACCAGTGGGTGGCGGCGGTTCACTCGGACGTACTGAAGCCACTGGTTTTGGCGTGGTTTATACCATCCGTGAAGCAATGAAACACCTTGGGATGAAACCAGAGAATTCCACAGCCGCAATTCAAGGTTTTGGTAATGTGGCGCAATATGCTTCCATTGGCTTTCGCGAACAGCTGAAGGGTAAAGTGATCTGTGTGTGTTACCGGGATAATCAAAAACGGGCATCCTTTACCATCAGCCATCCCAACGGAATCGATCCAAAATTCCTAATGTCCATCACCGATCAATATGGTTCAATAAATAATGAGAAGGCTCAGGCTTCCGGTTATATTATTGAAGATGGAGATGCCTGGTTAAAAAAGGATGCAGACGTCCTTATTCCAGCTGCCATCGAAGGGCAGATCAATGCAGAAACCGTCCAAATGGTCAGCAAAAAAGTGCGCATTGTGGCAGAAGGTGCCAATGGTCCCACCACCCCCGAGGCGGATGAGGTTTTTAAAAGCCGCGGTGTTTTCGTCATTCCTGATTTCCTGTGCAATGCCGGCGGTGTGACTGTTTCTTATTTTGAAGGGGTGCAAAACGACATGAATTTCTACTGGACCTCCAAAGAAGTATTGGAGAAGCTGGATACCAAAATGACAGTGGCTTTCAACAATGTTGTTGAAGTGAGTAAAAGGGAAAATGTGTTTATGCGGGATGCCGCCTACATGGTAGCCATCAACCAGGTGGTCAAAGCCATGCAGATGCGCGGTTGGGTATAAGAATTCAGCAATAATTCATTGACTGCCAGCATAAAATCTGGCAGTTTTTTTTTAAAAATATGTATAATAAGAATCAAATGGTAAACATTTTTAAGTTGAACTATACTCATTCAATCATAGTCCCAGGGAGGGCTTGACCCCATGAAACTAACCGTATCACAACAACAATTGGCTCATGGATTGGGCATTGTCTCGCGCGCTGTCGCACCGCGCAGTTCCCTGCCAGTACTGAATAATGTCTTGCTGGCAACTGATGAGGGACGTTTGCGCCTTTCGGCTACCAATTTGGAATTGGGGATCACCTGTTGGATCGGGGCACAGGTGGAAGAAAACGGCTCGATCACTGTGCCTTCCCGCACCCTTTCCGACCTGATCACAACCCTGCCTGGTGACAAGGTGGAATTAACCCTTGATACCCGCACACAGACCTTAAATATTCACTGCGGATCATCCAACTTTGATATCAAAGGGATTGATGCGCAGGAATTTCCTCCCATGCCCGTTCCGGATATGTCAGCCGGTGTTGAGTTAAATGTGGCAGATTTCAAGGAAATGATCCGCCAGGTGAGCTTTGCTGCGTCCACCGATGAAGCCCGTCCGGTCCTGCAGGGAGTAATGATGAATATCGGTGACAGCGAGATCACCCTGGCAGCCACAGATGGCTTCCGTATTGCCGTAAAAACAGCTTCTCTTTCGGCTCCGGTCGCAACTCCGGTGAAAGTGATCATTCCAGCCCGTTCACTGAGTGAATTGGCCCGTATCGCCATGGATGGCGAGGAGCGCATCACGATGCTGGTTCCACCCGGACGGGGACAGGTAATTTTTCATTTGAAGGATGCCGAACTGGTCTCCCAATTGATTGAAGGCAACTTCCCGGATTATCACGCCATCATCCCGCGCAGTTTTAAAACCAAAGCAGTGATTTCCACAGCTGAGTTTCTAAAAGCATGCAAACAGGCCGAGATCATTGCCCGTGAAGGCAACAATGTCATCCGGGTTAAAATCCAACCAGGTGAAAACCAACCTGGCGTGGTCAACCTCTCTTCCATATCAGAGGAGACAGGCAGGGGTGAAGTAGTGGTGGATGCTGCCATTGATGGACCCGAACTGCTGATCGCCTTTAATGTACATTATCTAAGTGAAGTGCTGGAAGCGATAGGCTCACCCAGTACCGTGCTGGAAACCAACGCCAATAACACCCCGGGATTGATCTCACCAGTAAGCGATCAGTCCTATAAACATGTCATTATGCCTATGCATCTGGGGTAATTCATCACTTTAATCGTCACAAGCTCTACCCGATATTAATATCTGAATATAATGGGTGCAATACTCAGGCTGATTTCGATTCTTATATTTTGTCTGAGTAATTAAATTTATATACCGGGCAAAATTATGCATAATTTTTCCAATTCCACTGACCGCTTAATGAGTATTTCACTAGCCATCGGTCAGTATCCTATTTTGAGTGACCATATTCGCAGCCGGATGCGCACCGAATTATTCAAACGCGGTATTATCCAGAAAAAAGACCTGGAAGTCGAAGTGCGCGAGAAAGCGCTCCAATCCCAGGTTCGTGAAGGAATTACAAACCCGGTGGGAGAGGAAGCCGCTGAAATCTGGGAACGGCGTCTTACCCGAATCCGCGACCAATTCACCGATCTGCTTTTCAGCCAGCATTTATCATTTGACCTTTTTCAAAAAATCGTCACCGAAATTCTTGGAGAGCAGGGCGTGTCCGTGGGTGACCCTTCCCTCAATTTCAACCCGGAATTGGCGCCTCAGGAAGTGGTCTTTGAACATGCCTGGACGATTATGCGGCTCCCCCCAGCCGAGCGTGTCAAGTATGAACACAATCTGGAAGAATGCAAGGTGGTGTTGATCCGCGCGATGATCAGTGACCAGTTGCGATATATAAATATCGCCAAACGCTGGTTCACCCTCACTGACCTGGCAGAAATCCGCAAACGAAAAATCGGAGCTGGAAGAATTGGCGGTAAAGCAGCCGGCATGTTGCTGGCGCACCGCATCCTTACCGAAGAACTGGGTGAAGAAGCCATCAACTGCCTGAACAAACCTGAGTATTACTTCATTGGTTCCAATGAGCAATACTCATTCATGACCATGAACAATCTGGAAAAATGGAATAACCAGAAATATAAAAATGAAGAGGAAATGCAGGCGGATTATCCAAAAATAATCAAGGAATTTGAAGCGGGGGAATTTCCCAGCGATATCACCGAAAAATTAAGAAGTCTTCTTTTAGATATCGGGCGGAAACCGCTGATCGTACGCTCTTCCAGCTTATTGGAAGACAGTTTTGGCACATCTTTCGCTGGAAAATATGAAAGCATTTTCCTTCCCAACCAGGATGACCTAGAGGAAAACCTGGAACATATGACCCGGGCGATAGCTCATGTATACGGTACAACCCTTAATCCAGACGCATTGATGTACAGGCGCGCTAAAGGGCTGCAGGACTATGATGAACGCATGGCAATTTTGATCATGCTTGTGGAAGGTGAAAACTATAAGCATTACTACTTTCCGGATGCGGCTGGAGTGGCATTCAGCCGCAACCTTTATCGCTGGGCGCCGCAGATCAAGCGAGAAGAGGGGTTTGTGCGCCTGGTATGCGGGCTGGGTACCCGCGCCGTTGACCGCGTAAGTAATGATTTTCCGCGCATCATCGCGTTGAGTAATCCGCTGCTGCGGCCCACCACCAATCCGGAAACCATACAGCGCTGCTCCCAGCAATATGTGGATCTAATCGATTTAAAGGAAGATAAGTTCAAGACACTGCCAGTCAAAAAAGTGATCGAAGGCGATTATCCACCCCTGCGCTACCTTGCGCAGTTATGCGAGGATGGCTATTTTGTTCCTCTGCAATCGCGTCTCATGGAAAGCGATAAAAACAAAGTGGTGCTGACTTTCGATGAACTTATCCGGCGCACTTCTTTTGCGGACCGTCTAAAAATAATCCTCAAGCTTCTTGAAAAAAATTATCAAACTCCGGTGGATCTGGAATTCACTCTGCGCCTGGATCGCGATCCAGTCAACAACCCCCATGTTAAATTCACCATCCTGCAGTGCCGCCCGCAAAGCCAGCTGGTGGAGACTGCCGAGACTGAAATACCCGCATTTTTACCGGAAAAGGATATCATTTTTTCCACACATTTTATGGTACCGCAGGGTGTGGTGGATAATCTGGAATATGTGGTTTTTATCCCACCAGATTCCTTCTTCAAAACGAAGACCAATGAGCGTTTTGAATTAGCTCGCGCACTTGGTAAATTGAATAAAGTTCTGCAAGGAAAGAATTTTATTTTTGTTGGGCCTGGCCGCTGGGGCAGCAGCAATGCCGACCTCGGTGTGCCGGTGGGGTATAGTGAAATCTATAACACCAGGGCTCTGGTTGAACTGGCTGGTAAGAATGTTGGGCCCGCCCCTGAGCCTTCCCTGGGAACCCATTTTTTCCAGGATTTGTTGGAAACCCAAATATATCCTTTAGCGGTCATGCTGGATGAAGAACAAAGTTCTTTTCAAGCCACATTCTTTTATCATTTACCCAACCATGTGACTGAATTTATTAAAATGCCGGAAGAAAAGATTGAAAATTTGCGCGTATTGAAGGTGAGTGATTATCGCCAAAACCACCATTTAAAATTGATAATGAACAATGAAAAGAGCGTGGCGGTCGGCTTTATCCAGGCTGATTAATTAGAACATTTGTTCTTATATATTTGTGATCTGGCTTCCTGGAACGAAAACATTTTATGCTTCTAATCACTTACTGATAGGCAGGCGGAACTTCCTTGAGCAAATCATTGACGCTGATAAAGGTGTATCCCATTTTCTGTATGCGTTGGATCGTGTCATAAAGATCACCTTCCGGCTGCCAATGATGGAACATGAAAGATACCAACCCATCACGTACCACGGTATACATCTGAGCCAAATCGGCCTTTCCCTGCGGTGTTGGCGGGAAACCCAATTCAGGTATGCCGCCTTTTTCCAAATAACCTAAATTCTCTGGAATTAACCTAAAACCATAAGAAGTATCAAATAATTGATAAGGGGCAGTGATTGAGATGTATTTAATTTTGCTGTAATCGATGCTTAAACCAGCTTTGGGTATTTCCAATGAATTAAAGGTTGGAAGCCGTTCATACACCACATGGAAGCGTTCGGCTATTGCGAAATAGGTATTTGGCGAAGCCGAATAATGCGGGGTTTCCCAAATGACCGGCGAGAAACTCAGCGCCGTTTTAAATTCTTCAATTCCTTTATCGATCCTGTCCAAAGCCCAATCAAAACCATCTTCAGAAAATGGTTTATCTTCCTTTCCATTCCAAAACTCAAAATCCATGGCTGAGTTGGTATCGTGCTGATGGGTGTACCCATGCATTACGGGTGTTCCCCCCTTGCTGATCATGTAACGGATCAAGTCCTGAAATAAAAAATCCTTGTGCAGGGGGATCAGCTTGCCGGCTTTTCCGGTTACACCCAGCGGATCATAATTTATCGGGATAATCCCAAAGGCAAAAGGAATACCCATTTTATTCAATGTATCCACTTCCTGGCGCAATACGTCATAATTCAAATTCCCCGGCGTTAGGTCTTCAAACCGGACCAGGGCACGCATCGAGGGTTGTACCCTGGTGCCCAGAAAATCGTGCAGGGTATCTGCCACCACAAGGTAGCTGGCAAAAAAGTTGGCAAATGGGTTCTGGGCCATGTAATAGAAATTACCGCATCTTATGGAATAGGGAGCTTTAACAGGCTGCTCCTTTTGCTGCAATTCAATAGTTGCTCCAATTGAGCATTTACTGCCTACATCGATACTGACTATGTTAAATTCCACGTCGGAATCCAGGCGGGGTAGATCCTGGCCCTTGTAGATGATCTTATTAAACGGGGTGATCTTATCGACATTAAGATATTTGAAGCCAAGTTTCGTTTCTGCAATCCAATCGGTTTTTTCGAACAACTTCCAAATGTTGTAATTGATCCACATAAAGGGTTTTAAAGAGTCAAGCACATCTAAAGAGAAAGAATCACTCAGCGGATAATCGTAAAGACTTCCAATGTAAATTGCCGAATCATAATGGGCTAGATCTCCGCTTGCATAGTCTTTAACATCAGCAAGGGTGACGACTGTGCTGAAATGCCCCAGCAAATTACGCATCATGATTGCATAGGTGATGCCGTAATTCCATTCCTGGGTGGGATCATCTTCATAATAAACCACGACGGATTTCGCTTGAGGAAATTCTGCAAGGGAAGAAAGCGCAACGATGGGCTGAGAGCCCTGACCAATATTCGCTGAGCAGCCTCCAAGAATAAGCAGGAAAGAGAAGGAAATTAATATACTCAGTAAAAATTGTAGGTGGGGGAAAAATTTATTCTCTATTGCGACCGAATTCATTTTGGCCTTATACATTGCTCTTTAAAAAAAGATAATCATTAACCAGTAAGCATCTTGGCGCGGTTGAAGGTACGGATGGCGAAGAAGCTCAAAATTCCAGCGATCACCCATAACAATGCGCCCAATAGCATGCCAATGCCTACACTTAAATATAACACGCCAGTGAGTTGACCGATGAGGAGTACCATCACGAGAATGACCGTCATGGAGCTGGTCTGATACGCGCCCAAAAATGTGGGTATCTTTTCAGAAATCAAAACCGTAAAAGCAATCCCCAGCATGACCAGCGCTGGTGACATCCAGAATATCAGCGGCCACCAGGTGGGCAGCGGAAACCAGAATCGTTGGAAAACAGCATATGGAGCAAGGTTAAGAATAAGGGTATAGATAGCAAATCCGATCCAGGTAATTCCAATGGAAGGAACCGCGGCAGCCATCACCTTGCCAAAAAAAAGTTCCGCATCCGTTGCGGGCGTATAAAACAGGGCTTCCATTGTATTCCGCTCACGCTCTCCCGCAAAAGACTCGGCAGCGATGGTCGTGGAAAACATCAAGGGCAGCATAAGAAATAAAGGCGCCAGCATATATCCCAATACGGTGGTGATGGCAAATTGAATGGGTTGTTCCGGGTGCAAGAACTGGGAGATGGATTCCGGCATGGCGCGAAAGAACATTTCCAGGTCCGCATCTGCTGTAAATACTTTCGGATCCATTTTAAGATTGGTCATCAATAAGATAATGACCAGAGGCATAAGCACATTAAAGAGTACTGGCAGGATCAACATGGGCAACCAGGCATATTTATTCTGGCGCACTTCGATCCAGTCTTTGCGGGCAATGGCAAGCATATTGGTAAATTTCATTGAATATTCTCCTCAGCGCGCTGCTGTAATCGAAAATAAATTTCCTCCAAGGATGCCTGCTGGGGTTCCACAGCAACAATCGAACTCCCCTTTTTCACCAGGAGGTAAATCAGCTCGGGGGTGATCGTATTGTTCTTAATTTGAATGAGAAGACCACATTGTCCTTTTTCTTCTATCTTTTCCACACCGGTATGTTTTTTCAAAGCAGAAAGGGCATCGGCGCTGATCGGTGAAAGAAAAGAAAACAGGGTCTTGTGTTCGGGAGCTGCTTCCGCCCGCAATTGGTCCAAAGTCCCCATGGCAATCAACTTACCTTTGCCCATAACAGCCATTCGGTCGCATAATCTTTCTGCTTCATATAAATGATGGGTGCATAAAACCACCGTGTGGCCGTCCTTTAAGCGCACATCCATGATCAGATCATGCACTTGTTTGGCAACCTCAGGATCCAATCCGGTGGTGGGTTCATCCAAAAAAAGGAGATCGGGCTTGATGAGAAGTGCGCGCGCCAAAGCCAGGCGCTGTTTCATGCCTTTGGAATAACTCCCCACCCGGTCATTAGTTCGTTCGGTCAGGTTAAAGAATTTCAGTAATTCCCCAATGCGGTCCTTACAGGAGCTGGGAGTCATACCTGCCAAGGAACCAAAGAACTGTAAATTTTCCATTGCGGTTAACCGTTCATATAATGCTGGGGTTTCTGTGAGAACCCCCACCCGGCTGCGTATTTCCACTCCCTGCTTTTGAGGGTCAAATCCCAGTACGGTCATTTTTCCACTGCTTGGATTTAATAACCCGTTCAAAAGGCGGATGGTGGTGGTTTTACCCACACCGTTCGGACCCAGCAGCCCAAAAACTTCGCCTTCATGTACATTAAAACTGATTCCATTCAACGCCAGTTTTGCCCCGTAACGATGCACGATATTTTCAACCTGGATGATCTCTTTCATCGGTCTCCTCGGCACAAAAAATAATGCATCTTCAGCAATGCATCATCACTTAATTATATCCATCAAAGTCAGTCTGACCAGAATCAAATTTTATTCCCGAGAAATGTTTCATGTGAAACATCCGAGAGTCTCAAATAATTGTTTCACGTGAAACAATTACAACAGTATCCTAAAAAGATTTTTCCAAAAATGGGCGTGGTAGAATAGCTGCAAAGCAAGTAATTTGCGGAGGATGGTTATATGACAGCTCAAACAGGCACCTTTGCGGTTAAAAAGGGGTTAGCGCAGATGTTGAAAGGCGGAGTGATCATGGACGTGGTCACTCCTGAGCATGCACGCATTGCTGAAGATGCTGGTGCTGTGGCGGTCATGGCATTGGAACGAGTGCCTGCCGATATCCGCGCCCAGGGCGGTGTAGCCCGCATGAGCGACCCGGGCATGATCCAGAGGATCATGGAGGCTGTTTCCATCCCGGTGATGGCCAAAGCCCGCATCGGTCATTTTGTGGAAGCGCAGATCCTGGAAGCTATTGGCGTGGATTACGTGGATGAATCCGAAGTCCTGACACCTGCAGATGAAGAGCATCATATCAACAAGCACACTTTCAAGATCCCGTTTGTTTGCGGCGCGCGTAACCTGGGCGAAGCCCTGCGTCGGATCGGTGAAGGTGCAGCCATGATCCGCACGAAAGGTGAAGCTGGGACGGGTGACGTGGTTGAAGCCGTCCGTCATGCCCGTTGTGTTTTAGGTGAGATCCGCCGCCTGGTGAATTTGCCGGAAGAAGAAATTATGGCGTTTGCCAAGGAGATTGGCGCACCTTATGAAGTCCTGCTCGAGACCCGCAAGCTGGGGCGCCTGCAGGTGGTGAATTTTGCAGCAGGCGGGATTGCCACACCTGCAGATGCTGCCTTGATGATGCAGCTGGGCATGGATGGTGTTTTTGTCGGGTCTGGTATTTTCAAATCCGGTGATCCAGCCAAACGTGCCGCAGCCATTGTCAAATCGGTCACTCATTTCAATGATCCGAAAATCCTGGCTGAGGTCAGCCGTGACCTGGGTGAACCCATGGTGGGACGCCAGGTGACTGACATCCCTGATAACGAATTAATTGCCAAGCGCGGGTGGTGAGCTCTGTGAAGATTGGACTCCTGGCATTACAGGGTGATTTCTTGGAGCATGCCTCTGTATTGCAAAACCTGGGTGCTGAGACCTGCGAAGTCCGCTTACCCCGCGAATTAACCGGGCTGGACGGGTTGATCATCCCGGGTGGTGAATCCACCACGGTTGGTAAGCTGGCAGAAGATTACGGCCTGATCCAGCCAATGCGCGAGTTTAGTCAGAAGCATGCCATCTGGGGTACTTGCGCGGGCAGTATCATTCTTTCCAAAGATGCCCGCCGGACCCAGCCATTATTACAATTGATGGATATTACGGTGAGCCGGAATGCCTTTGGCCGCCAGGTGGACAGCTTTGAGATCGACCTGCAAATTGACTGCTTAAAAAGTTTGGATAAAAGCAATCCTCCTTTTCACGCCATTTTTATCCGCGCCCCGTTGATTGAAAGTGTCGGAGGATGTGCCAAGGTATTAGCGCGGTTGCCCGATGGACGCATCGTGGCAGCCCAACAGGGCAGGCTGCTTGCCACATCCTTTCATCCAGAACTTACTTTAGATGATCGTTTCCATCGCTTTTTTATGGAGCTGGCACGATAGAAATCCGTCCTTTTTCATGGCAGGATCTGCCCAACCTTCTCCGCAACCGGCAACAAATCCATCTGGTGGACGCTGAGTATAAATTGGCGCGTGGCATCCAGCCCGCAATATTGAACGCCACCCTGGAATTAATTTATCCGCAAAACACCTCATTCACTGGTACCTATGAAAACAAGGGCTCTGCTTTTAATTCGATCGGACAAATTAATCTGGAAGGTGAAACTGCCCGCCTGATATTTGTTTTCCCAAAAGAAAATGAAATCGTCATGGATGTTTGCGGACTTATTGAGGGGTTGGGAAAGCGAGCAGGATTAATGGGCGCCCATTTCCTTTTAGCCGCGGTTAAAGAAAACGATCAGCTGCATTATGCCCTGTGTCAGTGCGCCTATCGTCCATTATTCAGTCAAAAATATTGGCAAATTAACACATCTAAACAAATAAAAACTGACCAGGATGTTCAATGGCAGCCATCTTCTGCTCGTGACTTGCTGGCGATCCAATCTTTTTTGAGCGCTTGCCTGGCTCCGCCAATTCGAATGATCTGGCCGATTAAACCGCATAACTATCCTGACGCCCTTTTATTCACCGGCGGGGAATTATGCGGGCTGGCTTCTTTCCATCGATTTGCAGATACCCTCTTCATTTATCCGCTTATATTGCCTTCATTGCCTTATCCAGAAAAGGCACTGTCGTCACTGATAAAATATGCACACTCGTCATCCAGGGTTTTCCTGGTCGTCCCTTCATTTCAGAGCTGGCTGGAAGGACTGCAGTCAAAACTGTTTGCCGAGACCATTCTCAAGCAGCTCATTCTGGTCAAGCATTTCACCTTGCGCCAAAAAGCCTACGCAACAGTTGAAGAAATGTTATCCATCAAAGAACATGGTCACGAACCAACTACACCGGTCATTCCTTCTTTACCTCGTGAAAAGAATTAATCAATTCTTCACATCAGTTGCCTGGTTTGTAGGATAATTAAAGAGTTATGGTACAAAAGAAAATAACCGATGATCTCCCAGTTCTGCTGGCAGTATTGCCGCAAAATCTGGCCAATGCAGTTAAAAAAGCCAATAACAGCGATAATTTGCTGGAGATTATTCTAGACCTTGGACGTTTGCCTGTTGCTCGATTTGTTGACCGTGAAATTGAATTAAGCGGAAACGAAGTTTCCCGAGCCGAAATAGACGACGTCCTTTCTCGAATTGGTGAATTCGATGCGGACAACCGCGCAGGGATTGAGCGTACTCTCCATCGAATATCGGCTATGCGCAATAAACATGGGGTAGTGGTGGGTCTGACCTGCCGGGTGGGGCGGGCTGTTTATGGCACCATTGATATCGTCCAGGACCTGGTGGAATCCGGTAAAAGCCTTTTACTGCTTGGCAAACCTGGTATTGGTAAAACAACCATGCTCCGTGAGGCGGCCCGCATCCTGGCTGAAAAAATGCGCGTGGTGATCGTGGATACTTCCAATGAAATTGGCGGGGATGGGGATGTACCTCACCCGGCCGTTGGTCGTGCCCGGCGCATGCAAGTGGCCACTCCTTCCCTTCAGCATGAGGTGATGATCGAGGCAGTTGAAAACCACAATCCTGAAGTGATTGTGATCGATGAGATCGGTCGGGAATTGGAAGCTGAGGCGGCTCGTACCATCGCTGAACGGGGTGTGCAGCTGGTTGCAACAGCTCACGGACGTACCCTGGAAAACCTGTTGCTCAACCCAACCCTCTCTGACCTGATTGGCGGGATTGAGTCAGTGACCCTATCTGATGAAGAAGCCCGCCGCCGCGGAACTCAGAAGACTGTCCTGGAGCGCAGATCTCCGCCCACTTTTGATGTACTGATCGAACTGCAGGAACGGGATCTGCTGGTGGTTCATTCGGATGTCGCAGCGGCTGTGGATGCCATGGTGCGCGGTATTGCCCTGGAGCCGGAGATCCGCTCAAGGGACGAAAAAGGTGAGATTAAAATTCAAAAACCAGCCCAGACCTCTGTGACAAAAATCGCCAGTGTGGGTAAGGGTTTAAACCGCTCTTTTGGCAACGGGCTGGATAAGCGCAGCCGCCTTGAAACTGAAAACGATCATGAGGCTGCCGGGAATGAAATTCCCAACCGTTTCTCCTCCTTTCCGGAACCCGATACACAGGTACCACTTTCTAATATTTCAATTTACCCATATGGTGTCGCCCGTAACCGCATGATGCAGGCCGCCAAGCATTTGGGTGTGCCAGCTACCATCCTGCATACACTGGATGGGGCCAACGTAATGATCACACTAAAGTCATATTATCGCCGCCGCCAGAAAGCCATAATGGATGCCGAGGAACACAGCATTCCGATATATGTCCTGCGCTCCAATTCGATATTACAGATCGAGCAGGTGCTGGTGGAGATTTTTAACCTGCATAGTTTTGGCGAGCAGGCCATCCGCAGTCTGAATTCGGAGACCATTAATAACCAGACCCAAGCGGCTATTGAGGCGGTTCGCAACGGTCAGCGCTGGGTCGATCTGCCGCCTGCCATGCCAGCCATCCGGCGCATGCAGCATGAATTGGTCCGCCAATCTGACCTCATTTCCCATTCTTATGGGAAAGAACCCAGCCGCCATGTCCGCATTTTCCGTGAATGAATAAATCATGTTAATCACACTTGAAGGTCCTGACGGCAGCGGTAAGACCATGCAGATCCCTCCCCTGGTGGATTTTATTCATCAGCAAGGCTACACCGTATTTGCTGCCCGCGAACCGGGTGGGACTGCGATTGGCGACCAAGTACGCGAAATCCTGATGAACTTAAAAAACACTTCCATGTACCCGCGCACCGAGACACTTTTATTCTGTGCTGCCCGCGCCCAATTAATTGAAGAGATCGTTAAACCGCATCTGGCGAACAACGAGGTTGTTATATTGGACCGCTATGCGGATTCCACCATGGCTTATCAGGGGTACGGTCATCGCAATGACCTGGACCTGGTTCGCCAGGTACTCCAATTTGCGACCGGTGGGCTTAAACCTGACCTGACCTTGCTTCTGGATGTTGACCCTGAGATAGGGCTGCGCCGCCGGCAAAAAGGCGGTGGGGAATGGAACCGGATGGACGCCTACCAATTGGAGTTGCATCAACGCGTCCGCCAGGGTTACTTAAAAATGGCAAAAGAGGAACCCCAGCGGTGGCTTGTGGTGGATGCCAGCCAGACCCCTGAAGTGGTACAATCTGCTTTACGAAATGCTATTATGGATTATTTGCACCATAATTGTCCAATTTAATAATCGAAAGGTAAATTCAAATGCGTAAAATTCTCTTTCCTGTTTTGATCGTCTTTGCCCTCTTATTGAGTTCTTGCGGAACTTCGAAACCCGCAACCACCGCTTCAACAGCTCCCACCGCTGCGGCAGTTGTGCCAGCGGCAACCACCGCCCCCGGCGCCCCCACCCCCACTCCGGCACCCTTCACAGACAGCCAGACCCCCTGCAAACCCTTTAATATTCTTAATGAGATCCTGCCCGCTTCCAAGGTCAAGATCCCGGATGTTTCTGCCACAGATTGGGTATCGGGTCCGGCAAATGCGCCCGTTACTTTTATTTTATACACTGACCTGCAGTGTCCCTATTGTGCGCAGGCAGATCCAATTTTCAATGCAGTAGTTAAAGCCTTCCCCAATGATGTTCGTATGGTTTTCCGTCACTGGCCATTGGTTTCATTACATCCTAATGCCCTTCAGGCTGCCAGAGCCGCCGAAGCCGCCGGCAAACAAGGCCAGGACAAGTTCTTTGCGATGACTGAATTCCTGTTTATCAATCAAGCCGAATGGAGTGCAAAATCCGCCTCGGATTTCACCACCTGGTTGAATGGTAAATCTACCTCGCTTGGCCTGGATGCTGCCAAATTTGCCATAGACTGGAATGATCCTGCCATCGCCAAAAAAGTAAATGCGGACCAGGTCGCCGGCGACAAGCTTGGCGCAGAATTATCCCAGGCTTACCAGACCGGTTTTGGCACGCCCACTTTGATCATCAATGGATCGCCCTACATGGAACAGCGCAGCGTGGAATTGCTATCGCTGGTTGTTAACTTGATCAAAAACAAAAACACGGCTGTTCAACAATGCCCGGCGACGATAATTGAACCCAATAAAGATTACTCCGCAACGATCACCACCAACAAAGGCGATATTGTCATTGACCTTCTCGAAAAATCTGCGCCCATTGCTGTAAATAATTTTGTATCCCTTGCCCAGAGCGGCTGGTTTACCAATAACGCATTCTTTGTGGTGCGCGACCAGTTTGCCATGACTGGTGATAAAACCAACACAGGCCTGGGCGGTCCCGGGTATGCCTTCAAAGATGAGATTGATACATCGCTGGCTTTTGACAAGGAAGGTGTTGTGGGTATGTACAATTTCGGACCCGGTACCAATGGCAGCCAGTTCTTTATCCTAAAAACACCACTGACTGCACTAAATGGCCGGTACACCATCTTTGGCTTGGTTACCCAGGGATTGGATGTTCTCAAAGCCCTGGCATTACATGAAACTAACCAGAGTCTGGATAGCGCGGATAAGATCCTGAGCGTGACCATCACTGCCAAATAATGCAGGCGCCTTCAACAAAAATAGATTGGCTTACCATCGGGCAGCTTATTATGGGGGCAATAAGCTGCCTGATGACTTTTTCCCTGGCCATTCTGCTGGTTTACCTGGGGGTCAGCGGCGTAATCTCAAAAGCGAATTCAGCCATGGATGCCACGGCCATGTTCATGCTGGCCGGATTGATCACCGCCATCGGCATCTTAAACATTCCTTCTGTTGTCCTGGCGGTCCGTTCCCTGAGTGGAAAGCAGTATAAACCTGTAAATAAACCCACATCTTTCCGAATAGCCAGCCTGGGATTAATTAGTCTGCCGGTCTGGTTGCTGGTCGGGCAATCGATAACCCAGACTACACTGGCAGCCTGGCTGCTCCCCTGGATCAATATCCTGGCGCTTCTGATCCCTATCTGGTGGCTGGTGGAATTTGGCAGGCGGCAGCTTCCCTCGGGCAGTCCTCAGAGAAGTTGGGGCCTAATCAGCGTCAGCTTGGGGGTAACCCCTCTTATCATCCTCTTGGTAGAGTTAATCGTTGCCTTTATTGTCCTTCTGGCCGTTTTTACAGCATTAAGCAGTGACCCGTTTTGGATGGAAAAATTCAATCAATTGATCATTCAATTCAACCAATCCGGGCTCGATCCGCAGTTCTTTGAGTCCTTTGTAAAGGATTTATTGGCCAGTCCGCTGGTGATCACTGCAATTTTCCTGACCGTTGGTCTGATCATGCCCCTGATGGAAGAATTGTTTAAACCGCTGGGGCTATGGGTATTGCGCAAACGCTTGCTCACTCCTGCAGAGGGCTTTAGCGGCGGGTTGATTTGCGGAGCTGGCTTTGCCCTGTTCGAGAGTGCCACCATGATCGCGCAAAATGGCGGGGATTGGGATTGGGGTCAAATGGTGTTACTGCGCATCGGCACCAGCCTTCTCCACATGACTGCCAGCGGGTTTGTTGGCTGGGGTCTGGCCAGCGCGTGGAATCAGAAAAAGTACGGCCGCACCCTATTCGCCTTTTTGGCAGCAACCGGGATTCATGGACTATGGAATTCTCTGGCAATCCTTGTTGTCCTGCTGCCGGTAATCACCAGTTCAAGAACACAAGCTGCTCTCCTGCAAATCTCTTCAGGGGTTGGGGCATTCGGCATTGTCGGGATTCTGGTACTCCTGGGAGCAGCATTATCTTTGATGAACCGCCGACTTTATCAGGAAACACAATCAACTCCGCCTGAAGTGACATCTCCTCCCTAGAATTGAGAGAAATGCATCCCATGCGGCAAGGATTTTACTATTAATGAAAAAAACAACTTTAAGGTCCATAGTCACGTTCCTGGTCAAAGCCTTAACCCGGACTGAATTCCTGGGACTGGAAAACCTGCCCATCAGCGGGGCATTGATCATTGCCACAAATCACATGCACTATATGGATATCCCCTTGCTTTTCATCAATCCGGTGCGCGCGGATCTGACCGCCCTGGTGACCACCAAATATCAAAAACACTGGTTCATCCGCTGGTTCTGCGAAACAGCCGAAGGCATTTGGATCAACCGCGACATCGCCGATTTTTCCGCCATGCAGGCAGCTTCCAAAGTATTGAAAGAAGGGTGCGTGCTGGGTATCTCACCGGAAGGTACCCGCAGCCACACTTTTCAATTGATTCAAGCCAAGCCCGGTACCGTGCTGCTGGCGCTCAAGATGGGTGTTCCCATCGTCCCAGTCGCCATCACCGGAACGGAGCATGCCTTCAGTCGGATCTTCACCCTGCAGCGTCCGCGTTTTACCATCCGCTTTGGTCCATCCTTCACCCTGTTGCCCGTTGGTCCGGAGGATCGTGAGTTGATGTACCAGCAGTACACCGATGAGATCATGTGCCGCATTGCCGCCCTGATGCCGGAAAAGTATTGGGGGTATTATCGGGATCATCCGCGTTTGAAGGAATTACTTGCTTCTTCCTCGCTCCAGAAGGAAAGGTAAATAATGCATTAGGATAGTCAATGTGAATGCTCTCCCGCTTCTCTGGCTGTCGCTTTCCTTCCTGACCGGTCTGCTTGCAGCCGCTTTGTTCTCACTTCCCAATTATCTTTTTGTCATACTCATTGCGATCGGCTTTCTTCTCTATGTTCTGGAAAAACGTGCTAGGTTACGTTGGGCTATCTTTCTAAACCGTAACCAAATATCCCCTTTGGCATGGGGCGTTTTAATTGTTTCCTTTTCGGTTGGTTTTTTGCGTTTCCAAACTGCGCAGATTCCTATTACCAAAGATAACGTGGGCTGGTACAACAACAGCGGTAAAGCCACATTGATTGGTAAAGTAGCGGCGCCGCCCAATAAAGGTGATCGAATCACCCAGGTGCGTTTTGAGGTGCAGCAATTGACCCTGTCGAATGATCAGGAAATTAAACCCATCCGCGGCTTGGTGTTGTTGTGGGTTTCAAAAGATGCTGAATATGAGTACGGGGATCTACTCCAGGTGGATGGTAAATTGATCACCCCGTTTGAGGATCAAGAGTTTTCCTACAAAGAATATCTTGCCCGCCAGGGGATCTTCAGCCTGATCACCTATCCAAAAGTGATCATGATACAAAAGGGCACAGGCAATCCCATCTTGATGGGCATCTATTCGCTCAGAGAGCGGGCACATCAAATCCTCCGCCAGCTTTTTCCGATGCCGGAAGCGTCCGTCTTTGCCGGAATCCTTTTAGGTATCCAGAGCGACATCCCGGATTATCTTTACCAGGCTTACCAGGCCAGCGGGACCTCGCATATCCTCGTTATCTCCGGGTTTAACATTGCCATCATTGCAGCGTTAATTTCACGGCTCTTCAAGCGTATTTTTCCTTTTGGCTGGGATGCACTGGCATCGGTGATCGCGATTGTCTTTTATACGGTTCTGGTGGGGGCGCAGCCGCCTGTGGTTCGGGCAGCCATTATGGGGGTGATCGCACTGCCGGCTTATCTCCTGGGACGCCGCTTGATTGGTATGAATGTTTTAGCTTTCACCGCAGCCATAATGGTCTTCTTCTCTCCTGCATTGCTCCTGGACGTAAGTTTTCAGCTTTCATTCCTGGCTACCCTGGGGATCATGGTGTTTACTGACCCGCTTAAAGACTTCTTTATGAAATTTGTCCAACGATTTTCCCGTATCGAAAGCTCCAATGGATGGATGGATTGGGTTACTGACTATTTTTTGGTCACCCTCGCTGCCCAATTTGCGGTTTTCCCGGTCATCCTCTATCACTTCAATTATCTATCGGTCGTTTCAATACCAGCAAATTTACTAATTCTGCCTGTTCAACCTGCGGTAATGGTTTTGGGAGGGGTTGCTCTTTTAGTTGGGTTGCTTTTTCTGCCTGCCGGTCAGTTGATTGCCAAAATTGCCTGGCTGCCCGCCTTTTATTCTGACCAGATGTCTGTCTGGCTGGGCTCCCTGCCTTTTGCAACCATGCGGACTTCTTCTGGCTGGTCCTGGCTGGCAGGGATCCTCCTTGTTGCGGCTTTAATTCCCGCCATTCGTTTTCAATTCATGTCCCGGCACAATAAAAGCAGGGATAAAAAACCTTGAGTTTAACAAAATGCCATACTTTTTGTGACAGTTATCTTTCACATTCGTAAATTTTAAGTAAGGTATAATCGCGCCCATGTCAAATCGCATACTTATCGCTGTTGGTTTCATTTTGCTTGCCATATTGGGCGTGGCCGTGATTGGTTTTCAACTGCATCTCCTGGCTATTCCAATTATCACCGGCGTTTTCGCCATTTATCTGGCCGGTCTTTTTGTATACAAAATTGTCAACCGCAAGGTGAAATCGGCTTCCATGGCGGAAGTTGCGGCGGATATTCGTAAGAGCGCCAATACTTATTTGCGCCGGCAGATTTCCACTGTGCTGCTGATCATGCCCGTCATGGCTGTCATTCTTTGGTTGTTTACGGGTGACTGGCGCATCGCTGTGGCATTTATTGTCGGCGTGGTCACCTCACTGAGCGCGGCCTTCGTTGGCATGTCGGTCAGCGTGCGTACCAATATTCAAACCGCTGATATCGCGGAAGAATCTTTTGCTAAATCATTCCGCATGGCGGTATGGGGCGGCGGCGTGATGGGTCTCGTGGTCACCGGTTTCAGTCTGTTGGTATTGACTGTCCTATACCTTATCTTTAAAGAACCTGCTGTTCTGGTTGGCTTTGGTGTAGGCGGCAGCTTGGCAGCCCTGTTTGCCCAGATCGGTGGTGGGATCTTCACCAAATCTGCGGATGTGGGCGCTGACCTGGTGGGCAAGGTGGAGGAAAGGATCCCGGAAGATGATCCTCGTAATGCGGCGGTGATCGCAGACCTGGTGGGGGACAACGTGGGCGACTGTGCCGGACGGGGTGCCGACCTGTTCCAAACCTTCAGTGACGATATTATCACCGGCACCGTGGTGGCCGTGGCTCTGGTGGCAACCTATGGACCTAATGTAATTTTCGTTCCGATCCTCTTGGAAAGCGTGGGGGTGATAGCATCCGCCATTGGTATTCTGTTCACCCGGCAATGGACCAAGGATATGCCTGCCACCCATGTCTTTAATTACAGCATGGCCGTCAGCTCTGTCCTGAGCGTCGGAGGGGCGTTGCTCGTCTCCAAACTGATCATGGGGGATGTGACCATTGGTATTGCCGCCATGCTGGGAGTAGCCACAACATTAATTGCGGCTTTCACCACCCGTTATTATGCGGGCACCAACATGGCGCCGGTCAATCATATTGCCAAAGCCTCCCAGCGCGGCGCAGCGCTTACATTATTAACCGGGGTAGCATATGGCTTACGAAGCCCATTATTTGGATTACTGGCCATCATCGTTTCCATCACCATCGCCTTTAAGATGTCCAGCGGGATGTTATTTGCCATTGTGGCAGTTAACATAGGCACTGACCTGCTGATCGGTTTGATCATGGCATCCGATGCCTTTGGTCCGATCGTGGATAACGCTGCCGGCATCGCTAAAATGGGCAACGCCAGCAAGAAAGTATCTGACGCTCTTTCTCATCTGGACGCCGTGGGTAATACCCTCAAAGCGACAACCAAATCTTATGCCATGGCCTCTGGAACGGTGACCGCTTTTGTGTTGTTCGCCACGTTCTTCGCCATCACCAAAAACAGCGTTCTGGATCTGATCACTCCCTATGCCATCGGTTTCATCTTTGTGGGCATCTCTCTGCCTTACCTCATGTCCTCCATTGTGATCGCTTCCACCGCAAAAACGGCTGAACTGATGGTGGATGCGGTCCGCGATCAATTCAAGAAAAACCCTTTGATCCTCCAGGGTAAAGCCAAACCTGATTATTCCTATTGCGTGGATATTGCCACCAAGAATGCTCTGCGGGAAATGATCCTTCCGGGTGTCATCTCTTTCGCGCTGCCCCTCTTCGTCGGGTTTGTTTTTGGCGCTGCCTCGCTGGGGGCGCTGCTGATCGGTGCGGTTTCTTCTTCAGCTTTATTGGGCGCATTCTTTAATAACACTGGAACCGCTTTTGATAATGCCAAGAAGACCATTGAAGAAGATCCGTCACTCCAGGGCTCGGATGCTCATGCGGCAGCCGTGGTGGGGGATACTTTTGGTGACCCGCTCAAAGATGTTGCCGGGCCATCCTTATTAATATTTATGAAACTTATTGGCATGACCTCTCTCCTCATCGCACCTTTCCTAATTAATAAAGTTTTCTAAATTATCGTCTCAAAACCAAATCAAGCAGAGGATGAAAGTCCTCTGCTTTTTTTTATTAATAATTGAATCCTGGGTGGTTATAATTTATTTGAATATTGAGGAAAGAAATAATCATGGAATGGTTCAAAGACAAGTGTTCGGTCCCAACCGGCGGAAAGGGCTTTACCCTTTCACTGACACTGTTGCTCGAAAAATCCGCGATTGGAAAATCCAGGAAGGAATGTGTTTCCTTTTTTTACAGCATACCAGCGCTTCGCTGCTGATCAGCGAGAGTTACGATCCTAGTGCAAAAATGGATGTGGCCAGTTTCTTCGAACGTCTGGTGCCCGAATCCCAGCCCTGGATGGCGCATACCTTGGAGGGCGAGGACGATTCATCTTCCCATATCCGTTCGGCATTGACCAGCATGGACCTGTCCATCCCTATTGATGATGGCATACTTTCATTAGGCACCTGGCAGGGCGTCTATGTATTTGAGCATCGCGCAGGCCGTCAGCAGCGCCAAGTTCTCATCCGGTGCTTAAAAGTGATATAGGATCATCCATACTCCGTATTGCGAATGGTTTCCGTTATACTTGGGGGAATTCTCAGAGTATGGAAAGCGATCATTGCAAACTACCCAAAAACATCTAACAGCATACCTTGAACTTATTTTTGCCGCAGTTGCCTGGGGTATTTCATTTATTGCCACCAAGGTTGCAGTTGCGTATGTCCCGCCTGCGGTGGTGGTTTGGCTGCGCTTTACCATCGGGCTGGTCATCCTATTTGTCTTTATGCTCTTCCGCGGAATGCTCCGGCTGCCCACCTTCAAGGACGGTCTATATTTCGCCCTCCTGGGTTTTATCGGGATCTCTTTCCACCAGTGGCTGCAATCCACCGGCCTGGTCACATCCCAGGCATCCACCACTTCATGGATCGTCTCCACCGCGCCCATTTTTATTGCATTATTAGCCTGGATTTTCTTGCGCGAAAAACTGGGTTTAATGGCGATCGCGGGTATTTTTCTGGCAACTCTTGGGGTTCTCTTGGTGGTTTCCAAAGGTAATATTTCCAGTATGTTCACCGGTACCATTGGCACGCCCGGCGACCTGCTCGTTTTGATCAGTGCACCCAACTGGGCGGTCTTTTCCGTGCTCTCCCGCAGCACCTTGAAGAAATTCCTGGCTCTGTTTGTATTGTTCTATGTCATGCTCTTTGGGTGGATGTTCAGCTCGATCCATTTTTTATTCATTCAGGGTTGGACCTTTATTCCACTGATCAGCTCATCGGGCTGGCTGGCAGTCGGGTTCCTGGGCATCGGCTGCACTGCCCTTGCCTATATATTCTGGTTCGACGGACTGCAGGCTATCACCGCTTCCCAGGCTGGTGTTTTTCTGTACATCGAACCGCTGGTCTCGCTGGTGGCAGCCGCCATGATCCTTGGAGAAACTATCACTTTACCCGCCCTGTTCGGGGGCAGTTTTATTTTATTGGGAGTGTGGCTTGTGAATCGGCAATAGTTTGCTAAAATTAAGTTGTGAAATAATTCAGGAGAATAAAGATGGATGCGATATCCGAAAAACAAAAAATCCTCGAACTGGTTGAAAATACCTATGCGGATCTAATGGATCTGATAGCCTCGCTTTCTCTCCAAGAAAAAACAGCAAAGGGTGATTTAAAGCAGTGGTCTGCCAAGGATATGGTTACCCATCTTAACTTCTGGGAACGCCATTTTATCAACCATTTGAACAAACTGGCCAAAGGCGAGAAGATTCCCATCGCGGGCGATTATTTGGACCAAGTCAATGATGGGATATTATATGAACATATGGATCAGTCCTTGGAGGATGCATTAAGTGAATATCAAATAATTCATACAGAACTCCACAAAATATATGATGCTTTTTCTGCAGAAGACCTCAGCGACCCCAAAAAGTTCACCTGGCTGGAAGGGCGTCCGATGAGCGACCGTATCCTGGGTAATTCGGTGTGGCACCCACAATCGCATATTGCGGATTTCTATATAAAGCATGGTCAGCTTGACAAAGCCGTACAAATGCAGGAAGCGCTGACTGAAAAACTGAATGATTTTCCCACCTGGGCGCCGACAGCGGCTTACAACCTGGCCTGCTTTTATGCGCTGAATGGCATGCCAGGCAAAGCCATCCCAAGGTTAAAGGAAGCATTTGAGAAAAGACCGGATCTGGTCGGGTGGTCCAGGCAGGACAGTGACTTAAATTCGCTGCGGGAATTACCGGAATACAAAGCTTTATATTAATTAGCAGATAAAAAATATAAAAAAGGTGGAAGCGGATTGCTTCCACCTTTTAGGTTAAGGTTCTACCTGGTTACGATGATCGTCCCAGTCATTTTTGGATGGAAGGTGCACACATAAGCGTAGGTGCCTTCTTTGTCAAACACTTTGCTGAATGACTGTCCATTCGTAAGAGTGTCCGATCCCCAGCTGCCATCAGCTGCTTTCACATCATGCCCGGCACTATCCTTGTTCGTCCAGGTGACCGTGGTCCCCACTTTCACGGTCAACTCTTTAGGATTAAAGGCAAAGCCGCTCATTTCAATATTGACGCTGCCGCTGGCCGGCGCAACGCTTGCTGGTTTTGAATCCGCAACTGCGGGACTGGCTGCTGGAGCAGCACTGCTGCAAGCGGCTAAAACCACAGATAGAACTGTAAAAATCGAAAGGCCAATAATTATTTTTTTCATTTCATCTCTCCATTTCCGAAAAACATTTTTCATCTTTGGGATGATGCCTATTTTGTTTTCCAAAGTAATATTACTGCAGCGGTTGGGAAAAAGATGTCAACGTTATGTCAGAGAAATATGGGATAAAGCTCAACCAGACCGATGATTATGATAAATAATTACCTTCCAGGCTTTCTTTAAGTCCAATTTGTGCATCTTTATCAGAGATTTCACTTATGATGGTATTTAAAAGAACCTCATTTTCTTTTCCCGGATATGTTTCCGTAAAGATCAATGTGAACAGTTGAAGCAGGTTGAGAGCGGCAGGCAATTTCCGTCCTTCTTCTATTGGCAGCCACATGAGATGCATGGGCAGGCTGCCTTTGCCGCAAAGGTTCGGCATCCGATAAACGTCTCCATCCCGCACCATCTTGGCTCCATTGCGCAAATAAAAACCAATTCGGCGTTGACGGATTGCTTTTTCATCACCGGTCACCTCATCCGGGCGCTCAACCTCCAAAATCAACCCTGCATTCTTGGTCCCACTGAGATCTTTCTTAATGAATTGCAATATTTTTCCGCCGATGCCCATATCACGGCTGTTTCTATCCACCGCAAGATATTCCATTAAATACATCCCGGTTTCCCTCAGCGGTGTCAGTGTTGTAAAACCAATAATTTTGTTTTTTTCACTCGCAGTGTACAGGATGCTTCTGCCTTTTTGAATTGATCTGATTAATACCTGGCAGGGATCCCTTTCTTCAGGAGGAAAGCTTTCCTCGGCAATCCTGCAGATTTGCATCGCGTCTTCATCGCTCAGAACTGGATTCCTCCAGCTCTTAATCTCTATGTTTTTATCTGATTCCAGAGAGTTCATTAATATTTATTATCGATCATGCGAAGAAAGATGTCAATCAATGACCTGGCGATTAGTCAAAAACCGATTTCCGGCGATATTTTTTAATTTCCCCTTTTTTCTTTTTTTCTTTCAACCGTTTTTCTCTGGAGGATCGGTTGGGCAGTGTATGAATTCGCTTTTTCGGTTTTATACCCGCCTTTAATATTAAACTGGTCAGGCGCTCGAGAGCGTCTGCTTTGTTGCTTTCCTGGGTACGGTAGCGTTTGGCTTCAATGAGCAAAATCCCATCCAAAGTCATGCGCTTGCCTGCCAGCCGGATTAATCGCGATTTGATTTCCTCTGTGAGCGATGGGGAATGCAGTACATCAAAACGCAGCTGTACCGCCGTGGCCACTTTATTAACGTTCTGCCCGCCTGGACCGGAGGAACGGATGAAGGAGAAGATTAGTTCACTTTCCTCAATCGATATGTGGTTATTGATTCTAATCATGATTCAAAAATAACCTGCGGACTGGATCTCCTATTTATCAACTTATTTGCTACTATCCGCTATGTATAATATTTTCTGCTAGTTATTTTTTTGTATTGTCTTTGTTCTGAATTGCCTTTCTATAGAATGGGGCAAACAGGATAACCACACCGGTGATGATTAAAATAATCGGCCAGATCGACTGCGTTTTTTCGCCTATTAAAAGGGACATAACAGCCGCAGCAAACAAACCCAGAGCTGGATATTTTGTCCAATCTGTCGGCTGAACCGCTCGCCGCAGCCAAAGGGCTCCGAAGGTGATTCCAAAACCAGACAATAAAAGCGCTGTCCCCACAGAATTGAATCCACTTGTATGGAAAATCGGTACAGAATAACTACTAAGCAGTACGACCAAACCTATGCTGGTGAAGACCCCAGCCGGGATGAGCGCCCACCAATTTGCCTTTGACCAGAAATAAACGACGAAGAAAGGGACGGCGAAAAGAAACATGACCACAAACCCCAGTGCTTCGCTGTCCATGACATTCTCCAATAATGGGATCAAACCGATCACGCTTAAAGACGCAAATGGGATAAGCGCCCATCGGCGGGTGCGATCAATCAAATACACCACCAGGAATGGAATGGCAATGCTATAAAGTACAAAGGTTCCGATGAGGTTTCCATCCACTTGGTCTTCAAATAAGACCACCAATGCGATGGCAGTCATCACCCAGGCAGGAATGAGCGCCCACCAATTGTTCTTTTTATCCAGAAAGAAAACAACAACAAAAGGGATGGCAATGCCGATCAAGACCGGGGCGCCGGTAAGAATATCGCCAAACTGAGTCCCTTCCAAACCCATAATCAAGGCGATACCGCCCAGGATGGTAGACGGAAAAAGCCAGCCCCAATTTCGCACACCTTGCAGAAAATAGGTCAGAAAGAAAAAGGCACTCAATATGGCAAAAATGAGCGCCCAAATCTTAGTGGACAACAAATTAAAATCGATGATTCCTTGTTCCTGCAGAAAGAATATCACCCCCGCCGCGATCATTACCAGGCTCCAAAAAATGGTAATCCATCGTGATTTCATACAAGCCTCCTTTTGTTTGTATTCATATACGCATTAATAATCTATGGGTTGCCAATATTATTTCATATTATAATTTAATTGAAGATATTTACCTCATCCTGCATTTTCCATAGATTCCATTGCCCCAATTTACAACCATCTATTCGGGATACGCGGGGATGGGTTTTCCACCCTCGTGGGGTCTGTTTTTCTCTTTATAAATATATAAATAACGTACAGGCAATGTATTAAAGTGATATATCAGAAATTAAACCCTGAACAAATACTAATGAGACTTATGCCCTTCCACAAAGTGTTCCTGTCCCCATTGGTGGTATATTGATGAATTTAAGATATTAAAATAATGCCCAGTCTCATTGAACAACTTAAGCAAAAAGCTAAACATCTCAAGCGTGAAACAACTGCGCTTTACTTTGCCTACCGCGATCCGCGCACACCCTGGTACGCGCGCGCTTTCTCAGCTCTCGTTGTGGCTTACTTGTTCAGCCCAATCGATCTGATCCCTGATTTCATCCCCATTCTGGGTTATCTGGACGATCTGGTGCTGGTGCCGCTGGGTATCCGATTGGCATTAAAAATGATTCCTCCCAAAGTGATGGTGGATGCTCGTAAAAGCGCGGAAAATCCAATCAAGAACAAGACCATCGGGTTGGTTTTCACCCTTCTAATCCTGCTTGTTTGGGGTTTGGTTCTTTTCTTCATCCTATCAATGGTGGTTAAACTCATCACACACCAGAACTGATTCAGCCAGATATAATACTCTTTACCTTTTGTTCAAGGAGAACTCATGAAAATACTCGTCACTGGCGGCGCCGGTTATATTGGCAGCACCATCTGTTCTGCTCTTGAGGATGCCGGGCATACCCCGGTCATCCTGGATTCACTGGTCACCGGGCGGGTGGAATTCACCCGCAACCGTATTTTTTACCAGGCGGATATCGCCGACCACCAGGCTGTGGATAAATTATTCAATGAACATGCTGATATTCAAGCCACCATTCACTGCGCCGCCCTGATCGTTATACCTGAATCCGTGGCTGACCCTTACCGGTATTATCACGAGAATGTGGCTAAATCTCTGATCTTCTTTCATACCCTTCAGGAACTGGGTTTCCCCCGGGTGGTTTTTTCCTCCTCTGCATCCCTTTACGATACTGTCCCGGGTTTCATGGTCACCGAGACATCCCCTCTCAATCCCACCAGTCCCTATGCGCGCACTAAGCTGATGATGGAAATGGTGCTCAAGGACTTCTGCACTTCTTATGGCATGCATGGTATCGCCCTGCGCTATTTCAACCCGATCGGTGCTGATCCCAAAATGCGCTCGGGGCTCCATCTCAAGGAACCCTCGCACGCAATCGCCAAACTGGTGGAAGTGCAATTAGGTCGTTTACCGCAGTTCACCATCACCGGCACGGACTATCCGACCCGCGACGGAACCGGTATCCGTGACTATATCCATGTCTGGGACCTGGCGCGGGCCCACTTAAAAGCTGTTGAGGATTTCAAGGGAGTGTTTGAGCGGGCAGGCAATCCGCCTGAGAATTACCTGGTGATCAACCTGGGTACCGGTCTCGGCGTGACCGTTCGCGAACTGGTGACCGCTTTTGAAAAAGTCATCGGTCAACCGATCAATAAAGTGGAAGGCCCCCGCCGCCCGGGTGATTCGGCCGGGTCTTTCACCAATGCTGATAACGCCAGAGACCTTCTGGGTTGGAAGGCAGAGCTTTCCATTGAACAGGCTATTTCCGATGCGCTCAAGTGGGGTGAACTGAAGGACAAATTGTTGAAATATTAGTTTCTGGCCCATACTGGTCTTTTTTATAGATTGACAAGGGTTGAGTCCTTCTCGAATGATTATTTTCTCGCCATTTCGGCGACAAACAATTCCAGTGCCAGGTCGGATGGCATGCGGTAATCCTTGATCTGCATATCCAGTAAAACCAAACGCTGATAGATGTCTTCCAATTCTGTCAGTTTAAACCGACGGACTTGATTGATCAGTTTACTGCCTACAAAATCTGGTTTTCGAACCTCACGGGCAACTTCTACCGCTGTTTTTCCCTCCGATACCATCTCCGCAGCGATAATCAATTGGCGGAATTGCCCCACGATCATGGCAAAGACCATTGGTTCCGGCTGCTTCTGCAGGGAAATATTCAGCAGGCGCAGGGCGGTTTTGGCATCCCCGCTGGCGATAGCATCCACCATGGCAAAAATATCTTCCCGATCCACAGGGCTGCACAACTCGTGTACGTCTTCGGAAGTAACCGCCCTTTCCCTGTTTGTGTAAGTGAGCAGTTTTTCGATCTCCATGCTTACCAGGCGGGTGTCATTGCCCAAGGCGATGGCCAGGTCGGCGGCTGCACGGTTTTCAATTTTGCCACCCAGACGCAGCACTTCCTGCAGGATCCAGCCAGTCATTTCACGTGGCGGGGGAAGGCGGAAATGCTGGATCAAAGCCTTTTCTTCATTTTTAACCAGCCAGTCTGACAGCCATTTATGCCTCGAAAGCACTGCCCAAACTTTTTCCCCATGCACAAAATTTTCTGAATCCGGAATGATCATTACCAGCTGGGTTGTGCCTGGCAAAGAGGTCAATAATTTATCGAATTCATCCTTCTCTTCCTTGATCTTTATCTGCGCAAGCGCATGAGCCAATATCACCAACCGTCTTTCGGCACCAAAAGGCAGCAAATACAGGTTGTTATGTAGTTCGTTTTTGGTGATACTGCGCCCATCCAAACGCGAGAGATTGAGATCTGCCATTCCGTCGGATTGAACCGAAGCCGACAGCATTTGCACTGCCTGCTGAATGGCAACTTCTTCATCCCCATGCAATACAACTACATTTGCGCTGCGCAGTTTTTCTGCAACCTTCTCATCGATCGGCACAGATCAACTCTCCAACTCGCGAGTGATGATGCGCTGGATCGTCCAGGATCCGAATCCCCAGCGCTGCACGCTGAGTACCTCACGCTTCTTCCCGTTAGGCAGGGTGGTAACTTTTTCCTGGATCATTGGACCCAGCGGTTGGGCGATCGCTAATCCGATGGACGTTAGCAGGATCATCATCGGCAGGCGTTCCAGTTTTTGGAAAAAACCTTTCCTGGTTCCCAGCATACCCAGCCAGGCCATTCCGCCCGCGATGGCTCCGGTGACCACCAGGTTGGTACCGCAATTCTCATGCAGGGCTAAATGCGCTTCTCCGCCTTGAAGGCGGGTTAAGGCTTCATAAGCGCTATCCAGCAATAAACCAGCAGCCACATCGCCCGCCACCCAGAATCCACCGGCATCGGAAAGCCCAAACAATGTGGATTTCACTCCCTTTCCTTCGAGCACATGAAAAGTGGCGTGTTCCAAAGCATGGTTGGAACGAATGCTGTTAATAAACTCCAGATTGAAGGATTGTAGAAAAGTTGATTTTTCCATTTTTTTATCCTATTTGCTTTCTGTTTTAGGGGTTAATAATGCATAACCTAGCGCTTCACGAAGTGACCGGGCTTCATACAACTTGATCCCATCCGGTAATTTTTCATTCTGGTTGCGGCGGCGTGGGATAACCGCTCCTTTAAACCCCAGCTTGGCCGCCTCCCGCAAGCGGGTGGGCATCTGGCTGACCCAGCGTAATTCACCGGATAGACCCACTTCTCCAATGAGGACCAGTTCTGCTTTAACTGGTTCATCTTTATAAGAAGAAGCAATGCAGGCTGCCAGGGTCAGGTCAGCCGCAGGTTCATCAACGATCAATCCGCCAACCACATTGGCGAATACATCCTGTTCCGATAAAGAGAATCCCAACCGTCTGGTAAGCACCGCAATCACTAAAAGCAATCGGTTGAAATCCAGCCCATTGGCAGTACGGCGCGCATTGCCGAAATGAGTGGGGCTGGTAAGCGCCTGCAATTCTACTAAGAGCGGGCGCGTGCCTTCCATGGTAACCGTAATGGCTGAACCCGGTGCTTCCGCCAGCCTTTCTGCCAGAAATACTTCTGATGGATTGAGAACTTCTTTCATTCCCTGCTCCACCATCTCAAACACACCCACTTCTGAAGTGGGACCAAAACGATTTTTGACCGAACGCAGCAGGCGGTAGGATTGGAAGCGGTCGCCTTCGAGTTGCAGGACGGTATCCACAATATGTTCCAAAACGCGTGGTCCGGCGATGATACCTTCCTTGGTCACGTGCCCAATGAGAAAAACAGCCATGCCGGTTTGCTTGGCCAGCTCGCGCAGCCGCCCGGCACATTCGCGCACCTGGCTGACTGAACCTGCGCTGGAAACCAGGCCGGTCTGGTAGGTGGTCTGGATGGAATCCACGATCAGGATGTTGGGATCAACGGTTTGCACGTGCTGGAAGATAACCTCAAGGTTGGTCTCCGTGACCAGGAATAAACCCTCTGGAAATTCAACCGGCTGAGATTCTGGTTTTGAAGGGAGCAAACGCAATGCCCGCATCTTGATCTGGCGTTCAGATTCCTCGCCCGAAACATACAGCACCCGCCCCTTGCCAGCCATTTCCAGCGCCACTTGCAGCAGCAGGGTGGACTTGCCTATACCCGGGTCTCCTCCGACTAAAACAATGGAACCCGGCACTACCCCGCCGCCTAATACGCGGGCAAATTCCTGCATATCCAACGGGAATCGTTCAGTGACATCCGTCGTGATCTCGCTCAGCTTAACCGGCGTGGAGAGCACGTTGATCCCGCGCAAGGCTTTTGCCTTGCCCTCTTCCAGCAGGGAGACCACTTCTTCGATCATGGAATCCCATGCACCGCACTGCGGACATTTGCCCAGTAGTTTAATGGAAATACGCCCGCACTCCTGGCAGACGAATTGGGTGTGAAGTTTGCTCATATCCTCCTGAAATTGAACAGTGGAATCAGAATGATTTTACTTGAAAAAAACCGGAAGGTTTTTCTCCTTCCGGTCAGATTTTTCGAACAGCTTGATTTTAGATATTTACTTCGGGCAGCGCTTCCACCTGAGGTTCAGGCTCATCCCGTCTGGTCAGCATAAACTTGCCTTCTGTATCCACATCCACCCAGATGGTTTCGCCGTCTTTGAAATTTTCTGCAAGCAAGGCGTCTGAGAGCTGGTCTTCAATCTCCAGTTGAATCACACGCCGCAGAGGTCTGGCGCCCATTTCCGGATCAAATCCTTTTTCCGCCAATTTTCCAAGGGCAGCATCGGTCGCCATCAAGGTGATCTGGCGTTCCTTCAAACGCTCAGCCACTTTCTTTAATTCCAGCGTGGCGATATTGCGAATATTCTCCCTGCTTAAGGCATGGAAAACGACCACGCTGTCCAGGCGGTTGATGAATTCCGGCCGGAAATTTTTCTTGAGCGCTTCCAACAGCTTTTTGCGCATTTCCTCATAGGCTGATTTATCATCTGTATTCTGGTCCCGGGCTAATTGAAAGCCCAGCCCGCCTTCGCGGCGGATCAGATCCGCTCCAATATTTGAGGTCATCACAATGATCGTATTGCGGAAGTCCACCTTGCGCCCCTTGGCATCCGAAAGCTGGCCTTCTTCCATGATTTGAAGCAGAATGTTGTGTGCCTCAGGATGGGCTTTTTCCACTTCATCGAATACAACAATGGAGTAAGGATGGCGGCGGATGGCCTCGGTAAGCTGCCCGGCATCTTCGTAGCCCACATAACCAGGAGGGGCGCCTGTCAATCGGCTGACGCTGTGGCGTTCCATGAATTCAGACATATCCAATTGGATGAGCGCATCTTCGCTTCCAAATAAAAAGCGTGCCAATGCTTTGGTGAGTTCTGTTTTGCCAACTCCGGTCGGTCCCAGGAACATAAAGGAGCCGATCGGCCGTTTTGGATCTTTCAACCCAACCCGCCCGCGGCGGACTGCCTTGGAGATCTGTTCAATCGCTTCTTCCTGCCCGACAATGTGGCTGTGCAGTTCATCTTCCATTTTCAAAAGGCGGATGGATTCCTCCTGGGCCATTTGCATCACCGGCACTCCCGTCCACATGGATACCAGTTCGGCAATATCATCCGGGGTGACGGTAGGCGCAGCTGCGCGGTCCCAGCCCTTGTTGAATTCAGCCAGTTTTTTCTCCAGTTCGCTCACCTGGGAGAGAAGCGTCTGGCTTTCATCCAGGTGGCCTTGCTCCACAGCCTCATTGTATTTCTTACGCAGGCTGCGCAGATCCTTCATCATTAGTTTGGTGGTTTTGGCCGAGTCGCTTTTATACATGCGCACCCGCGAGGCGGCCTCATCAATCAGGTCAATGGCTTTATCCGGTAAAAAACGGTCGGTAATATAGCGGGCAGCCAGGTTCACTGCAGCTTCCAATGCGTCATCCGAAATGACCAGGCGATGATGTTCCTCATAGTTTTTACGAATACCATGGAGGATCTTGATCGTCTCTTCCTTGCTCGGTTCATTCACCAGAATGGGTTGGAAACGTCGTTCCAGGGCTGCGTCGCTTTCGATACTTTTCCGGTATTCATCCAGCGTGGTGGCGCCGATCACTTGCAGCTCACCGCGCGAGAGAGCAGGTTTGAGGATATTGGCAGCATCGACTGAGGATCCCGCCGCACCGGCTCCCACCAGCATATGGACTTCATCAATAAACAGGATTGAACCTGTGGCTTTTAATTCGTCTATCACCCGTTTCAGGCGTTCTTCAAATTGACCCCGGTACATGGTGCCGGCGACAAGTGAACCAACATCCAGGCGCAGAACGCGTTTTTCCAATAATAAACCCGGCACATCGCCGTCAACGATACGCTGTGCCAGACCTTCCACAATGGCGGTCTTGCCCACCCCGGGTTCACCAATGAGGGCGGGGTTGTTCTTATTTCGCCGCGCAAGAATTTGTATAACGCGTTCTATTTCTTTTTCACGCCCAATGACTGGATCCAGCTTTCCTTCTTCGGCCATGCTTGTTAGATCAACGGCCAGCTGATCCACCAAAGGTGTTTTGGACTGGCTTTTCGCGCTGCTTTTTTTGGAGGCGCGTTCACCTACATTGGCCATGCGGTCCTGGGCTTCATTGATCACTCGCATCACCTGTCGGCGCACCTGTTCCGGCGTCACTCCCAGTTTAACCAGCACTTCGCGCGCCAGGCCCATATCCAGCTTGAGAATGGCCAGCAGCATATGTTCCGTGCTGACAAACTCGCTTTTCATTTGGCGCGCCTGTTCGATGGCCAGATCCAATATTTTCTCGGCATCGGGAGCCAGGTCAATTTTGTCTTCGCGGTATGTGCCAACCCCGCTTAAGCGCAGGGTCATTTCGCGCGCACGGTCAGTGTCCACCCCCAGGTCACGCAATGCACGCCCTGCCACACCGTTCTCTTCTTCCACCAGGCCCAGTAATACGTGCTCAGAACCGATCATGCGCTGCTGCATGCGTTCGGCTTCTTCATGCGCCAGGTGTAAAACGCGCTTGGCCAGGTCGGTAAATTGTTCCAAACCAGACAAAATTGCCTCCTTTAGAGATCATGGGAAATATTACGTAGAGGAATTCTACCAAACAATCCTCTCGTAAAAGCTCTCAGAAAAAGATTTTATGGAATGTTAATATTATGCCCCGGCGAGTATTTTGCCATTTCGGGGAGTTTTTATTCCAGGGTTAACCCTTCAAAGCGGCCGATCTTCTGCCGCCATTCTTCAGGTACAGGCTGAGTGGCGTGAGTGTGATAATTATAAGAAACCCCCACAACCTCCGCCGTCGCCAACACGGCATGTGTGGTTTCATCTTCGATCTGGCATTCATAGGTCAGGCTTTTGTTACCTATTTTCGAAACGCGTACTCCCACGCGTATTTTTTGGCCGAGCATGATGGGCGCTTTATAGGATACATGTACATCTGCAACAATCAACCCCAGATCAATAAAAGATTTACCATCCCAGAGCTTCAGCTCCACCAGGTAAGCGAAGCGTGCCTGTTCGATATAAGTGAGGAATTTAGCATTATTGACATGCCACTGCGGGTCCAGGTCTCCGTAGCGCACCTGGATGGGGTAATAGAATTTATACTCTGCCATGATTCTGCCTTTTCCAATAATTATATTGAGTTTTTTGGTTGGATGTGCAATAATATTTATTAAACCTTTATAAAAAGGGGTACTGTGGCATGAAAAATAATCGATCAAAAGTTGCTTTTTCGGTTTTCATCCTTTCACTTTTCTTGTTCAGTAATGCATTCTCTACATTGCCAGCCAATACCACCGCCCAAACCTCAAGTAGCTCGATCATCGCAAGCTATTTGGATATTGACCCAAATACAAAAATGCCCCGCTCCAATGGTGCTTACAAGATCGACCTGGATGATGGCAGTATCACCCAAATTGTGGCGGATGGCGGCAAAGTGGAGGCTGCGTCACCAGATGGGCGGCACCTGTTGGTTTTCAAACCCGGCGAACTTCTCGTCACGGATCTCGACGGTAACACCATAAGCCAGGTTTCCGTCACCTTCAATGGCAATTCTGAGTTTAAACAAGCTTGCTTCAGCCCGGATTCCACACGTGCAATTTTCATTGCCCAGGATTCCGAGACGCCCAAAAAAGGGATTTATTCCACCGATCTTAATGGTACCGAATTCCTGCAAATTGCAAAACCTGGCACGAATCCTTTAATCCTCTTTTCTGCCTTTGATCCTGATAGGGTTTATTGGCTGAAAGCCACCGTGGATAAAAACAACATCCCCAGATATACAAACCTGATGTACACCAATCTTTCCACCAAATTGACCAAGACTGCCTGGGTAGCCCCCACACCTTTTATCGTGTTTTCACCGGATAAAATCCATATGGCTTATCTTCCCAAGATGACCTCAATCTCCAAGAATATTCTTAACATAAGCGAATTGGACGGCAAGAACAGGGTTGATCTGATCGGGCCCAGGTCACCAGACAAAGAAATGCGTGATGTTTATTTAACCGGAAAATACTGGGCTTACCCGCGCACCTGGTCTCCAGATGGCAGTCAACTGCTGGTGCATGTCTATAAACAAGTGACCGCCACTGACGAGTATTATTTATTTGACGTTAAGGGAAATGTGATCAGCCGCCGCCTGCCGCTCAGTTGGTCAACCGCCTGGTCGCCAGATGGCACCCAGATCGCCTTTTTCTCAAACGGCATTTTAAGTATTTTCGATCTGATATCCAACAATATTGTAAGAACCTTTAATTTGGCCAGTGGTTGGAACGTGACCCTATACTGGGTGAGAAACAAATAACACTTCATCATTTGCCTTATAATAAATTCTGAGATCAATTTTACGGAGGAATACTATGCCCATACTCGATGATATTTCCAAGGGACTCAAAAAAGGCGCGGAGAAAGCCAGCGATGCACTTAGAACGCTTGAAATCAACCAGGAAATTGGTAAACTGGAAAGTTCCATTTCTGCGAAAAAAGTGCAAATCGGAGACCTTGTTTTTGGGTTGCACGCGGCTAAAAAACTAACTATCCCCGAGCTTGAAACTGCATGCATCGAAATCGAAGACTTCAAATCCCAGATTGAAGAAAAGAAAAAACTGATCGTACAGATCAATAACGACTGATTCTATAAGGTTTCCAAATACCCTCATCTTGATCAAGATGAGGGTATTTTATTTTATTTTGCAATTTCAGTGAAGAAATACACTTATTTATTGTTTTATTAACCTCAAATTAATAAATGAAATACAATTGGAACCTATAAAAAAAATACTAAAGGATCCATCCATGCGAAAACTAACTTATTTTCTATTTATTTTTATGTTCCTCTTGGCAGCCTGCTCACCGAAAACTTATACTGAGAAAGACCTGGCAGCAGTAAAACTCACCCAGCAGGACCTGCCAGCCGAATTTGTTCAAAGCGCTGATGCTGATATTCAAAGTTTCACTCCCCTTGCCAATAGTCTTTTAAAAGCGTTCTTCACCAGTGAAGCCACAGGTAAGATCATCAATACCACAATGTTCAGTAAGGATGGCATGGATGCAGCGTACGGTATTGTTAGTTTTCAATATTACCCCCTCTCAGTGACAGAAAAACAACAGGTTCTTACCGAAACTAAAAAACAGGATATTGTCACTTGCTGTAAAATGCTGGTGAGCATGCTGCAGGGGGATGAAACCTCCTGTGCTAAACCGGAATTTACTTCAATGATCAAGGTGGTTCCCGGTTTGGATAAGATCGCAGACGGCAGCTTGGGATGCACGCTCACTATTACTGGAGACTCCTATTTTGAGCTTGGTTATGTAATTAATCAAAACGTCATTTCAGTCATTTTCGAAGGTTTTTCTCAAGCCACCCAGGATGCCAAGATCACGCCTCTTTTAGATTTGAAAACCATGTTGACATTAATGAACGGCAAGTTATCCTCAGGAGCAAAATAATCATTCGGTAGTAGAAAACTGGTGGTAGTCACCCAGTTCTTTATTTAATGATTTTTATTACTTGCAAGATTACGTTTTCTTGTATAGACTTAGAATATGGACAATTTTTAGGTTATTTATCCAAGAGGATTAATTATGCAAATTACACGTCAGGCTGATTATGCACTGCGGGCGGTCAAATACCTTGCCCATCTGGCTCCCGGAGAGAAAGCTTCCACAGGCGCCATTGCCAAAGAGCAGCGCATACCACCTTCTTTTTTAGCCAAGATCATCTCGCAGCTTTCAATTGCCGGATTGATTCATACAGCGCGGGGTGCACGCGGCGGGGTTTTCCTCTCGCGCGCCTCATCCGATATATCCATTCTGGATGTGGTTGAAGCAATCGATGGTCCCATTACTATGAATGAATGTACCACCAACCCCGGCACTTGCTCTTTTTCATCTGACTGTGTATTGCATGACCTCTGGTGCAGTACTCGCGATGAGCTGGTCACCAAATTAAAGAAGACTTCCTTCTCCCAAATTGCATAGGTTTGAGAACTATTTACAAAAAAACCGCTTGAGTAAGCGGTTTTTTAATGCTTTGCTGAATTCTTCTCACCTATAGAATATCAATTTACTTCTTTACCAATAAAACTACCTGTCCGGCGGGATCAGGATAAAAGGTGTACATCTGCTGGATCTCTTTTTCCCAACTTAAATTCGCTGATACAATCTGCCAATCAGTATTGCTTAAAAGCACATAATCAAATTTCGTTGCTGTTATCTCTTCACCGGTTTTATCGGGAAACGATCCCAGAATGAAATTTGGCCGGGTGGCCTTGCCATTGAAAAATAAATTAAAAATTGCCAGAAGTTCGTCCCGGTTGGAGCTCAGGGCTCTTTTTCCATTTGCTTTTGCTTCATCGGGTATCCTGACAGAAAAATACATTCTCATCCCATCTGAATATTCTATCTGGTCTTTATAGGTGATAAAAGGAGAATAATACTCATTGAACATTTTCGCTTGATACGGTTCACGAAAGATATACTTCTGGTTATAAGAAAGGGGTGTGAGCAGCAGGGCAAAAATGCAAACCACTGGAATGATTATATTGAACCAGTTCATTTTCCTCACAAAAATAATAAAACCCAGCAACAGGCAGAGCAGTATTGGCTGAAAAATACTGTCCAAAAAACGACCAAAATCCCAGTTGAAGCTCAAGGTCCAACCGACAAAGGATTGGCGTAGAAGAACTACAAGAACAAGACCTGCCAGAAGCATGCTGGCCATACTAATTTTCTCTCGTCCAATTTTTGGCCATTCAAAATGCAGAAACTGCGGCGCCAAAATGGCGATTACTGGCAGCGCTGGAAAATAAAAGCGTGGGATCAATCCCCAAGGGATCTTAAGCATATTCAGCGTCATAAATACTGCTAAAACCAGGGGAAAAAGCCAGACAATTCTAAGTGAAGGTGATTCTTTCTCCTCGTATTGCATTACCCCGCTGATCAGGTAAAGAAGAAAAGGTAGCATCAGTTCTGCCAGAAGAAATTTGGTGAAATAACTGGCCGGCTCCTGGCGGAATCCTCCCGTATAGGCATAGTTTTCAAATACTGCTGCGAAGGTCTGCGGGTTGATCGCAAAGAAGGGGTTATGCAGAAATACGGTGTCAAGAAGAATGAACAGCCCGACTGCCGCAAAGACTCCGATAAGAAAAGGTTTAACCAGAGGAAGGATGTTTTTAAACGAGATCTTTCCATCCTCATTAAAAAGCAATCCAAGTAAAAGTATGTTCGCAAACAGGGTTGTTTCTTTGGTTTTAAATGAAAGAAACACAATCGCACCGAGAGCAACTATCGCCCAGTTGTGCTTGCGGCCTCCGCGAATGGTATACAGGTAAACAGTAAGCAAAACAGTGGTCATTGCCATGGCAGTAATATCCACTGAGGTCACTCCGCAATATTCGCTGATGAATCGATAGGAAAAAAAGACCATTACTGCCAGCATCCCATGCAGAGGATTGCTGTGTTTGAAAAAGCTGCGCGCATTCCAATACACCAGCAGGGCAGTTAATGCGATCAGGAAACCCCAAAATATCTTGACCCCCGTGAGCGGCGTGGGCGACAGGCTCATGAATAATTTCTGCAAATAAACATGGAAATAGCGGTTGGCGTAACTGGGGTTTTGAATATTATTCAGACCCGCATTGATATATAAAAGCTCATCAGAATAGGACGGGCCGCTGCCCATTATGGAAAAAGTAATCCAGACAACTAAGGCGGATATCCCGCTAAGAATTTTTTCAAGTTTGGAGTGTATCAATGAATGCTCTTTAATTTTTAGAGAATGGGTAGATTTTACTATAGTCCCGCGACCTGCTTGCTGATGGATTGTTATGTATAATTGCAGGTCAAAACCCATTTATGCTAATCCATTCTGCTTCTCAATTACTTACTTTGACTGCCGCCCCCCAGCGCGGATTGCGCCTGGGTGATTTGGGCTTGATTAAAAATGGCGCGGTATTGATCCAGTCAGAAAAAATCATTGCGGTGGGAAGCACGCCTGAGTTACTTGCCGCTTATCCGCAAGAACCCCGCCTGGATGCTGCCAACTGTGTGGTGATGCCCGGTTTAATTGATGCGCACACCCACATGGTGTGGGCCGGTGATCGTGCAGCCGAGTTCGAAATGCGCTTGCAGGGAAAAACTTATCTGGAAATCCTGGCTGCCGGCGGAGGAATTCTATCCACGGTCTCTGCCACCCGTAAGGCATCCCTGCAGGATCTCAAAGAACAAACCCGCCAGCGGTCGCAGGAGTTGTTTCGGCACGGGACAACTACTGCTGAAGCAAAAAGCGGGTATGGCTTGGAACTAAAAAGTGAATTACAGCAGTTGCAGGTGCTGCTTGAACTGGACCAGGAAGGCCCTTTGGAAATTCAACCAACTTTTTTAGCCGCGCATGCCATTCCTCCGGAATTTTCAGCCAGCCCGCAGGACTATACTGATCTGATCTCTAATTCCATGCTGCCCACTCTATTGACCTGGTGGCCAGAAAATGCTCCTAATCGGAAACCGCCTTTTGTGGATGTTTTTTGTGAACAAGGCGCATTCACATTGCAGCAAACCCGCCAAATTCTGACAGCAGCCAAAGCGCTGGGTTTTCCGCTCAAAGTCCATATTGATGAATTTGAGAACCTGGGGGGGACAGCCCTGGCGGTTGAACTGGGAGCAGTTTCAGCAGACCATCTGGTAAAAACATCATTGGAAGATGTTTCAAAACTGGGAAAGAGTGCAACCGTTGCTGTTTCTTTGCCCTGCACTCCTTTTGGATTGGCGGAACAGTCTTATTCCCCGGCTCGTGCATTTCTGAATGCGGATTCGATTTTTGCCATTGCCTCTGATCTCAATCCAGGCACTGCCTGGTGCGGAGACATGCAATTTGTGCTTGCCCTTGCTTGCCGCTACCTGCGCCTGACCCCCGCACAAGCCATTGCCGCTGCCACAATCAACGCAGCCGAAGCCATTCAATGCTCCTCCCGGCTTGGATCGATTCATGCCGGCAAACAGGCTGATCTGTTGATTCTGAATGTTCCCGATTATCAACAGTTGGGATACCGGTTTGGGGTAAATTTAGTAAAGACCGTTATCAAACGCGGACATGTTTATCCCATTCAAGACCACGACTTCAAAGAAAGCGTCCAATAAGAAAATGCTCAGTTTAGAAATGTCCCGTCAGTGGTACCCACAGGATGATGCCGTCCATGGTTTTGACCATATCGAGCGCGTCTATCATCTATGTGAAAAGATCGGTGAAGAAGAAGGCGCCAACCTTGAAATTGTACGGTCTGCGGCTTTATTGCACGATTCCCAGGGCAGCGCTCCCGACGGTTCAGAAAGACCCAACCATCATCTTCTCTCAGCTGATTTCGCCGCCCGTGTTTTACAAGATGAGGGTTGGGATGAGCTGCGCATTCAAGCCGTACAGCATTGCATCCGCGCCCACCGTTTCCGCCATAATGGTGAAGAGCCAGCAACGATTGAAGCCAAGGTCCTTTTTGATGCCGACAAACTGGATGTGATCGGCGCCATCGGGGCAGCCCGTACTCTGGGGTATGCACTTAAAGCTGGAACGCCTTTTTTTACTGAACCCTCAAAAAAGTTCATGGAAACTGGAGAAGAAGAACCCGGTGAACTTCATAGTGCTTATCACGAATATCTTTATAAATTGCGCAAAATCAGTTCTATGCTCTATACGAATGCCGGCCGTCATTTAGCCGTGGAGCGTCAGAGCTTCCTGAATCAATACTTCGATGAATTGGCTGCAGAATATCGCGGCCAACGATGATTATTTGGAAGGATCAATAAATGCAACTTGATCTTCAATATGTCATTGACCTTGCTAAAAAAGCTGGTGAAATCCTGCAATCCGGGGTCGGTACCGACCTGAAAATCCGTCATAAAGGCCGCATCGACCTGGTGACAAAAATTGACCAGCTCTCTGAAGATTTTCTAGTGGGAGAGATTAAAAACCATTTCCCCGGTCATACCATCTTCACCGAAGAGACCGGCCACCACAAGGGACATGCCGATCACTGCTGGTATATTGACCCTCTTGATGGGACTGCCAATTATGCCCACGGTATCCCCATTTATTGTGTTTCCATTGCTTATGCTGAAAATCAACACATCAAGTTGGCCGTGGTGTTTGATCCCACCCGCCCGGAATGTTTTAGCGCAGAAAGGGGTAAGGGTGCCTGGCTGAACGGACTGCCGATCCATGTAAGTCAAATCACTGAACTGGTGGATGGCATTCTGGAAACCGGTTTTCCATACCACACCGAAACCTGGCGCAACAACCTGGATCATTTTTCACGCTTTTTCTACCAGGCCCAGTCGGTGCGCCGTTTTGGTTCGGCTGCCCTTGACCTGTGTTATGTAGCCGCCGGCCGCGCTGATGGTTACTGGCAGATCGAAAGCCATGCCTGGGATATTGCGGCAGGTGCATTGCTTGTGCAGGAAGCGGGGGGGGTTGTGACCGATTTGAATGGAAGCCAGGATTATCTTCAAGAACCTTATTGTGTGGTGGCGGCTAATTCACAGCTTCACCCTAAAATATTAGCTGTCCTCGATCAGAAATGATTGTTATATAAAAAGAAAGGAGTAAACCATTATGGGAAAAAAAGAAAGGTTGTTCAAACAAACGCGCTGGAGTTTAATGGACCTCTTTCCTTCCAGTGACTCGCCCGAGTTTGAGCAAGCCATTCAGGAGCTTGAATCCAAAGTTGCAAAATTTGAAAAAATTCGGCACAAATTGAGCGATGCCATCACGCCTAAACGTTTTCTTGAAATAATCGGTATGCTTGAAGAGATTCTAATCCTGCGTAGCCGTTTGAGTGCTTATGCAGAATTGTGGTTCTCGGAAGATACTCAGAACCAAAATGCCCAGACTTTGGTGGGTCGGATGCAGCAGATGGACGCCAGTATCGAGAACCGGGTGCTTTTCTTTAGTCTATGGTGGAAGGAGCTTTGGGACAGTGCTGCCCAGCGGTTGATGAATTCTTCAGGGGATTACCGCTATTGGTTGGAGAAAATGCGTGAACTGAAACGCTTCACCCTGAGTGAACCCGAAGAGAAGATCATCAATATCAAGGACGTCACCGGGATGCGTGCCCTGATCACCCTCTACGATTCCATTACCAATCGTTATGCTTTTCATCTCAAGGTGGACGGGGAAGAAAAAGAACTGACCCGCGGGGAAATAATGTCATATATCTATCAACCGGACTCGCAGGTGCGCGCATCCGTCTATCAGGAGGTTTACCGCATCTATCAAGACCAGGCGCCCATTCTTGGTCAAATGTATCAAACCCTGGCACGTGATTGGCGCAGCGAGCAGGTGACCCTGAGAAAATTTAAGACCCCCATTGCTGCCCGGAATTTATTCAATGATATTCCGGATGATGTGGTAACCACAATGCTGCAAGTCTGCCAAAACAATACTGGGGTTTTTCAACGCTTTTTCAAGGTGAAGGCCAGATGGCTGGGTATGCCCAGGCTGCGCCGCTATGATATCTACGCACCGGTTTCAAAATCCACCAAGAAATATGACTTTGCAGTGGCGTCCGAAATGGTGTTGTCTGCTTTTCGTGAATATGATCCTCAATTTGCCGAAATGGCTCTGCGCGTCTTCGAAAGCAACCATCTGGATTCTCAGGTGCGCAAAGGGAAACGGAGCGGGGCATTCTGTGCAGATGTGATCCCCGGACTAACTCCCTGGGTGCTGGTGAACTTCAACCGGCAGCCCGAGGATGTTGCCACTCTGGCACATGAACTGGGTCATTCAATTCATGATATGCTCACTTCTCATCATACCGCCTTCACCAATCACCCTTGTCTGCCCCTGGCAGAGACCGCCTCCACTTTTGGCGAGATGATGCTGGTGGATAAATTCCTCAAAGAAGAAAGTGATGAGAGCGTCCGCCGTGACCTGCTCTTTAAACAGGTTAGCGATTCCTATGCCACCATCATGCGCCAGGCATTCTTCTCCTTGTTTGAACAGGAAGCCCATGGACTGATTGCCGAGGGTGCCAATGTGGATAAACTCTCTGAAGCTTACTTCCATAACCTCAAAACTCAGTTTGGCAATTCATTGGAGTTGGGTGATGAATTCCGCTGGGAGTGGGTTTCCATCCCGCATTTTTACCATACGCCTTTTTATGTGTATGCCTATTCCTTTGGGCAGCTGTTGGTCCTTTCCCTTTACCGGCAGTACAAACAGGAGGGCGAATCCTTTAAACCCCGTTATAGACAGATCCTCTCCGCGGGTGGTTCCATGGAACCTCAAAAGGTTTTGGCCAATGCTGGAATTAATATTCACAAGGCAGATTTCTGGCAGGGCGGTTTTAATGTGATTGAAGACCTGGTCAAACAATTGGAACAAATGCCGGTCAAATAATTTTGTGTTTTTAAGGTATTTAATCACGGGATTGAGGTTCAAACTTTGAAACAACCCATTAAAAATACAAGCCATCATTGCGATGGCTTGTATTTTTATTATGATCGGTAAACGAATTGGTGCAGGGATTTAACTTTATTTACCGCTTTCCTCTTCTGGGATACTTTCCTCCTCTTCCATAACCGTCTCATCCTCCTTGCCTTTCCATTCCAGCATCTGCATCCGGCTGGCGATCACTTTGGTGAAGTATTTGGTTTCGCCTTCATGTTCATATTTATCCGTTCGTAAAGCGCCTTCCACGTAGACCAGCTGTCCTTTCTGCAGATATTTTTTGCAGATTTCGCCAAGTTTGCCCCATGCTTCCACGTTGAACCAGTCAGTGCTTTTTTTGGTTTCACCCTTACTTTTCCAAATATTATCCACAGCCACCGAAAACAGGGTGACCGCTTTATCTTTGCTGATATTGCGCTGTTCGGGTTCTTTGCCCAACCGTCCAATCAACTGTACTTTGTTTAATGCTGGCATTCTAACATTCCTCCTTTTCGGAATAATAATTAATAGTGTAGAGATTTCTGATATTAAGTCAAGTGGTAGATTTACGAATGAAAGATGATTTCGCAAGTACATCCGATAAAACATCATTTCTATGACCCGGAAAAATAAGTTTGGGCACCGGCTGTTTTTTTAAAGATATTTAAAAGTATAATCAGCTATATTATTTAAGGATTGATATGTCGTTCAATGAATTTATTCCCGTATCGGAGCCTCTTCTCAACGGAAAGGAACTAGAATATGTTTCTGACTGCATCCGATCAGGTTGGGTTTCTTCTCTTGGAAAATACATTATCGAATTCGAGCAGCTCTTTGCAAAATTTTGCGGTTCAGAATATGCAATAGCAACCGACAACGGCACAAATGCTCTCCACCTGGCATTGGCCACACTTGGGATTGGGCCAGGGGATGAAGTCATTGTTCCAACATTAACATTTATAGCCACAGCCAATGCTGTCCACTATACCGGAGCCAGGCCAGTTTTTGCGGATAGCGACCCTGGCACCTGGAATATTGATCCAGTGATTCTTTCCAAACTTATAACTCCACACACCAAAGCCATTATTCCCGTACACCTTTATGGTCATCCTGCGGATATGCAACCCATTTTGGATCTTGCCAGCCAATACAAATTGTCTGTGATTGAAGATGCTGCTGAAGCGCATGGTGCATTGTATAAGGGTAAAAGAGCAGGTAGTATGGGTCTTATGGGCGTTTTTAGTTTCTATGCCAACAAGATCATCACTTGCGGTGAAGGAGGGATGGTTACAACCAATGACAAAGCATTGGCTAAGCGGCTGCGTTTCCTTCGTGATCACGCGATGTCACCTGAGAAGCGTTACTGGCATTCTGAGATTGGATATAACTTTCGGATGACAAATATGCAAGCTGCGCTGGGTGTTGCACAAATGGATCACATTGAAGAGTTCATCACAAAAAAACGCTGGGTTGCTGATCAATATAACCAGCGATTGCAGCATGTAGATTTCCTACAAATACCACCTGAGGCAGATTGGGCGACTTCAGTCTACTGGATGTATTCCATATTAATCAAAAAGGATGCCCCTGTGAATAGGGATGAGGTCATTTCTTATTTAAAATCACAAAATATCGATAGCCGACCTTTTTTCTACCCTATTCATACGATGCCGCCTTATCAAGCGAATATATCTTTTCCCATAGCCGAAAACCTCTCTCGTCAAGGAATTAATCTCCCATCAGCAGTGACAATGAATGAAGAAAAAATTGATCGGGTGGTAACCGCATTAAAGCATGAACTGCGAACCTAAATGAAAATCTCGATTATTTTGCCGACATATTGTGAAAAAGAAAATATTGTAAAGCTGATTGATGTGCTGGATGCCAATAATGCTGCCCGGGATTGGGAGACAGAAATCATCATTGTCGATGATAGCAGCCCGGATGGCACAGCCGATGCAGCTCGTACTCGTGAAAAAGATGGCAGGGTTTCGGTATGTTGTTTTGTGCGCGGCCAGGAACGGGGATTGGCAACCGCGATCCTTTTTGGAATTCGCCAGTCCTCTGGTGACATGATTGTGGTAATGGATACGGATTTCAATCATGATCCGGAAATGATCCCACAGATGGTTAAATTTATGGAATATTATGATTTCGTGATTGGCTCGCGTTTTGTTACCGGAGGAGGGATGCAAGACCGAGGTCGCTATTTTTTTAGCTTTTTCTTTAACTTATTTGTCCGCAGTTTGCTGCATACCCAAATCCAAGATAATTTAAGTGGTTTTTTTGCCATCTGGAGAAAGGATCTGCTGATGATGGATTTGGATAAAATCTTTAAGGGTTACGGAGAATTTTTTATTCGTCTAATTTATTCTTGCAAGCAACGTCGTCTGAAAATACTTGAAATTCCAGCGTTCTATGGTCAACGTTTGTATGGTGCAAGCAAATCGCGTTTTTTTTGGATGGTCGTAAATTATACAATCTGTGTTCTAAATCTATGGCTTTTTGGTAAAGGATGATTTGAAGACCGTGGCGAGTGCCATTAGGCTCTAAGATAGTGTTGGAGATACTTATTAGGTTGCTTTCTGCCGAAGGTATGTTTCTCTGTTTCCATCCTTAGGGGCAAGTTATTCTTAACAATAGAGATACGATAAGGTATCATGAAAATTAAATCCATATTCAATTTATCTCGTGAACAAAAAAAAGCCTTATTGGCATTATGCCTGATTGGCATCTTGTATTTTTGCTTATTCCTTTATCCAAATTATCACAAAGGCGAGAGCGCATCGGGTTGGTCTCTTTTTTCCCAGGATGAGTACGTCGTTTATCCAGTATTGATGAAAATGATGGCTAACGTTTCAAATATCACTCACTTCTGGGGGGATTTGGTCAATCAGTTTTATCCATTCTATGGTTTTCCCTATTCATTTTTTTCTGTACTTGTCCTGCTGCCTGCCCGTCTAATTCTTGGAGAGACCTTCTACTCAAGCGCTCAACTAAATATTTTTTTACTGCGGCAATTGATCAATGTCATTCCAATCACCCTGGCAGCCGGAGGGTTGGTCTATTTTCAAACAAGGTTTAAGGGCTTCTGGCACTCAGTTATTCTTTTCGTTTTTCTGCTGTCCATCCCGGAAATTTTTCGCAGCAATATTCGTTGGTGGCATCCCGATTCGCTCTGCTTGCTCAGTATCGCTCTTACTTTTGCTTTTTTATTGATGGATGATTTCAGGTTGAAAAACTGGTTTTATCTTTCCGCGATAGCCTGTGGGATGGCTATTTCAACAAAATTGTATGGGGTCTTTTTCTTTCTAACGATACCGGTTTATCTATGGCTCGTCTGGTTTAAACGAAAAAAGGAGCTAAAAAAGATTTTATTTGCCGGGCTTGTGTTCTTATTTATCATGAGCCTGACCTTTATCATTTCAAGTCCCTTTTTATTCTATAAGGTTCCCCGCGAGGAATGGTTAAAAATTCAATTTTCAAAATCTGGCGATATTGACACGGGCTACCTTCAGGGTGATCCTTATTATTATCAAAAAGGGCTGATCTTTTGGCAGTGGACTGTGGAAAGTCTTTACGGGCAGCCTTGGTTTATTGCATTTTTATTATGTTCGGTATTGATCGGGTGTTTCTGGGGGAAAAACATCCTGCAGAATCGGCTGCTTCTTGCCTGGTTGATCCCGCTTGGAATGTACCTGATCTTTTTTGTGGCACCCAAACCCTCTCATTACATTTCCCCTTTTATGTTGCCGCTGTTTTCATCGGCGCTGACCCTGTTTGATGGTTTTCCCCTTTGGATTCACCAGAAAAATAATTTCAGCAATGTGCTTCAAAAGGTTTTTATTATTCTGCTTGTACTGATCATAGCCCAGCAATTTGTATTTCATTTCAGTACTGACTTCAGTTTATTAACCTCAATTCAATATTTTTAATTTGGTGATAAGCAACATCTATTTTTCCCCATTATTCCATTAATGAAGCAAATTGATCAAGAAGGTGACCTCATCCGGGCTATAATAATCACTTAAACACCAGCCTGCGTTTTCAAGGAGGATTATGTTCTTAGCGATTGAAGGTGTCATTGGAGTTGGAAAGACCACTCTGGCTCGTCTCTTACAGCCATCCTATAATGCCAATGTATTATTGGAAGTATTTGAGGAAAATCCCTTTCTATCCAATTTTTACACCGACCGTGCCCGCTATGCCTTTCAAACGCAGATTTTTTTCCTTCTCAGCCGCTACCAGCAGCAAAATAAAAATGTGCCCGAGTTGCTGGTTGTTGAACAACCCCTCATTAGCGATTACACCTTTGACAAAGACTCTCTCTTTGCGCGCATCAACTTGGCAGGTGATGAGCTGGAGATGTATTATCGAGTGCATACCGCTCTGGCGGAAAAAATCCCCCAGCCAGACCTTGTGATGTATCTGCGTGCCAGCACGGATATGCTCATGCAGCGTATCACCATGCGGGACCGCCCATATGAACGCACCATGGACCGCGAGTATATCGAGAGCCTCAATCAGGCTTATGATTCTTTCTTTTTCAATTCAGACCGGGACAGGAATGTGTTGGTGATTGATACCAATGTATTGGATTTCGTTCATAACCCGGACGACCTGCAGTGGGTGGATAACCGCATCCGCCAAACCATGCACCTTCCACCCTTCCAGCCCGAATTGCCTATGACGGATAAGAAATGATTTATATGGATGAGCGAAACAATCCCGGTTGTACCATATACCCGCTCAATCCGGATGGAGTAAAGTACCATGCGTCTTACGCGTGAATTACTGATCAATGCTGCCCGCAGTGCCACATCCGATCTATTGTTACGAGACGATGATCTGGTCTGTGTGTATCTGACCGGCTCTGTACTTGGAGAACAACCCCTGATCGGTGGAACCACCGATGTTGACCTGATCTGTGTGCATTCCATTAAAGCGCCTGTACCGCGTGAATTACAGGCATTGGGGGAAGACTACCATCTGGATATTGCCCACTACACCCAGGGTCAATTTGGGCAAAATAAAACGCTGCGCCTGAATCCCTGGCTGGGTTCTTTCTTGTGCTATACCCCGCTCATGCTCCATGATACCCAGCATTGGCTTGAATTCACCCAGTCGGGAGTATTCGCCCACTTTTTAGAGCCGTCGTATGTGATCCAGCGCGTCCGTCCCTTAATCCAGCGGGCTCGCCAAAGTTGGTTGGAACTTGACCAGTCCCATGCGCAGCCGAATGTGGATAATATGTGGAAATATATAAAGGCATTGGAATTTGCAGGTAATTCATTGGCCTGCCTGGTCGGAGTGCCCCTGACCGAACGACGGTTCATTCAGGAACTTCCAGCCCGAACAGAAGCATTGGAACGCCCGGGGCTGTCTTCCGGGCTGGTGGATCTGTTTTGTCCGGCTGAAGAAACTGAACTGAATTGGTCAGCATGGCTGGAAGACTGGCGCAAGATCATTCTGGCAGCCAATGAAATAAAACACTTCCCGGTTGGGATCAATTCCCTCCGCATACCTTATTATGAAAAAGCCATTCTTTCATTAGTTCAGGATAATAGAAGTTCAGCTTTATGGATACTTTTACGGACATGGACCCTGGCCTTGACTCATTTGCCTAAACGTACTCCTGAAATCACGCCCTGGCATCAATTCACTCTAACTCTCAATCTGGGAAAAGAGCAGTTTTCTGAACGACTTAAAGAGTTGGATACTTATCTTGAAGCAGTGGAAGAAACGATTGATGCGTGGGCAAAACAAAACGGCGCTGATTAGTTATCCACAATTTATCCCCTTTTTTGTGTTGAAAACACGGTATGCTCGGTGGATAAACTCAAAAATTGGTTAGTAATTGGTTTTAAATGATTGAAAAAGCACATTATTGTGTGGATGAATTGCAACAATATTTATTTCAGTTCAAAAATGCATAAAATGAAACATTCTATTAGGTTAATGTCCACATTGGCTTGAATAATAAAAAGTACTGATCAACCCAACCTGTAGGGCTTGGTATTATTTTGTCCACACATATGGCAGTCTGTGATTATTATTGGCATTTTGTCCACTTTTCCACCGCCTCTACTATTAAGACTATACCCATTAATATATTTATTAATGGGTATATTAATATGGTTGGATGGCGGTATCATAGAAACAAAACATGAGGAATGCTAAAAATTTTTCTCAAACACCCGTTCTAGTGGAAAAGAATTTATATGCTTAGATTCAATTTGGATAAAACTCAAAAGAACATATTTAAGCTTCTGCTTCTCATGGCAGCTGTGATCTTTGTTGTCTGTGCTTTCCCCAATGGAGTCGCTTCAAAAAATATTGCCATGGTCCAGATCTTCGAACCGGATGAGGCGGCTCCTCTTCCTTATCTGTTTAATATGGTCACTCCTGCGGGTACTCTCACCCAAACCATCAAAAACTTCATTTTTTATAATTATTATTTTTATGGCTTCCCGCACTTTGCATTATCGGCTTTCATAATTCTCCCTTTGCAGTGGTTCAATCAAATGGGTAATATTTCGCTGGTGATGTTGATTCTGCGGCAAATGATCAGCGTACTTCCTATGCTTATTGCATTACTGATTCTAGTTTATCTGCAGGACAGCTTCCGTTCTTATCGATCGCTTGTTTTATTTGCCTTCCTGGCTTCCATTCCTGCAGTGTTTGAAAATAATTTCTGGTGGCATCCCGATGGGCTGGTGACTTTATTTGTGGCTGCAACCCTATTTTTCCTTTATCGTGATCAGCTTCGATTTGGCAGGAATTTTTTCATGGCTGCTGTTGCATGCGGTCTTGCGATCGCGACCAAATTGATCGGCTTGTATTTCTTTCTGGCGGTTGGCTTAACCCTGGTTCTCGGACTCATCCAGAAAAAGATCACTTTTTGGAAATCAATTAAAGTTGCTTTTTTCTTTTTTTTGCTGATGGGTTTGACCACCTTTATTTTTAGCCCATATTTGCTTTCTTATTGGGAGCGTTCGGAATTTATTATGACAATGTCGACCCAAAGTGCAGCGATCTCCGAGGGTTGGGGAGTCAGGTATGCCAAGGGTTTGTCTGCCTCCTGGCCGCTGGTTCAGCGATACTATGGTGAAATGATCTTTCTGCTTGTTTGTCTGGGTATTGTTGTGTGGGGAATTTTTAGAAGCTCAAATCGGCTGCTTTATGGGCTGATCCTGGCCTGGTTTGTTCCCCTTAGTGTGACGGTCTTTTTTTTCTCTCACTTCAAGTATCAATATTGGATGCCCGCTGTTCTCCCGGTCCTTTCATGCGTGGTGATTCTCCTTCCAAAGAAACTGGAGTTTGACCGAAAACAATCGGCCGCAAAATGGTTTCAACTGGTGATGCTTGCGGTTGTTGTCATCCAATTCGGGTTATTCCTTAACAGTGAAATTCCGGATTATCTTTCAAGGCTGCACCGCGCAGAAAATAACCCATCCATTCTTTTCTATGACCAGGCGGTTGCGACCCTGAAACCAGTTCAGGACCGATCCTTGAACATTTATTACGATTACCGCATGTATCTGCCCCCCACCAATGAGTGGATATCCAGGACCACTTACGATATCTTGGATTATGGGTACATTAATGAAAATAATTTTGACGTTTTACTCCTGCTGAAACAGCGCTTTCTGGATTACTTGAATCCAAACGCAGTGGGGATTGATGCAGTCCAGTTCGCCAATAGTCAGAAGTTCTATCGTGACGCACAGACGGCTGCAATTAAAGGTTATCGCCAGATATTTGAAAACGACTTTGGAAAACTCTTCATCCGGGATGACCTTTATCAATTGGCTTATTCTGTAAAACAACCAGGCGGCTGACCTTCTGAAAAGGTTGCCTTTTCTTTAGTAATACTTATAACTGGTCACATTCTTCTTCCCCGGAGTGTATAGGTTATCCTGCACAACGCCCATTATCTCATTGCATATCCTATGTATAATATTAATGGGTTGAACGGTTATCAAAACCGCTCAATCCATTCTTTGGGTAGTTGATCAGAATTATTAATCGGTTTCTGGATTTGTGGAGGAAGAAATGCGCCGTCATCTCTTGCTTCTCATAATCTTCACCCTCTTGGGAGTGGCTTGTCTCCCTCCTGCCTCATCCCCATTATCCTCATCACCAGGTACCCATCTTTCAGCCGTACTGAATCAGTCCGCCCCACTCTATGAAGGTCCAGGTAATCTTTTTTTTCGAAAATTATCCGAGCTTCCGTCTGGAACTTTTATCCGCCCGCTCGGTATCTATGGTGATTTTGTTCAAGTATCTACACCCACCACAGAGAAAGAAATAATTGGATTTATCCGCAAGGATTTCATCAAAGACCTGCCAGGTGAGCTTCCCACATTGCATAAAGAACAACTTCCCTGGCAGGAGATGTTTCTCCCCTCATGCGCTCCCGGCGAATATAACCTTGCAAATGATACGCTGACTCTTTCCAGTGCGCCCGGTGAATCGTTTATAAATCTGGAAAGTGCGGGCTGGTCATTGGAAAAACCTGTAAGAATTAAGTTTGATAAATTCGTGTTGTCCGGAAATAAAGCAGGTACCATCAAGGTGCTTGGCAGTCTGGAGGGTTCTGTCGATCCTAACATCTGGTGGAAAGGGATCACTGCCATGTCCATCGACACTAAAAATGGCAATGTGGTCCTTACAATTCACGATGGAATGGCTGAAAATTCCATCACTTCGATTGAACTCAACCTCAGCTCCTCCCAGCCGCTGCAAATCCTATTCGACCAGGTGGAAGGCCGGGGCTTTTCAGTATTGGATAAGGACAACCATGTTCTGCAGCATATCGACCTGACAACCCTGTCAGGTATCAAGCTGCCCAATGGTCTTTTCCCTCAAAAGAATTTCTATTTCGGATTTAATCTCTTGGCTGCCCAATCTTCCCTTTCCGTGACTGGATTATCCTTCAGCACCGAACCGGACGGCAAATGGGTCAACCCGGTAGATTCCACTCCGGGATTGTTTAGTCTGGCGCAAAAGAAGGGTCTGCTCTTCGGTACAGAGTTTGAGCTTTCACGCATGATCGACCGCAGGTATTGCCAGACCATGCTGCATGATTTTAATTTGGTCACGATCAGTCAGTTCTCTTGGACGGCTATCCCCTTCTGGCTGGCTCCTGGCCAGTACGATTTTACTAATATTGATCGGATGGTCGATTTTGCTGTCCGGCATGGGTGGCGTGTTCTGGGTTCCCACCTGATCTGGGGTGACCCCACCGCCATTCCAGATTGGCTTCGTAAAGGCACCTACACTCGTGATGAATATATCAACCTGCTCAAGCAGCATATCGAAACCGTGGTCGGGCATTACAAGGGGCGCGTGCAGATTTGGAGTGTGGCAAATGAGCAAAGCGATCGCGAATATTGGAAGATCAAGAAATTCTATACTGCTTCCTTTCACGATTTCTGGTATGAGAAGATTGGAAAGGATTATGTGGAAATGGCTTTCCGCTGGGCAAAGGCAGCCGACCCAGCTGCCACCCTTGTCTTTAATGCCGGTTCTAATCTTCCCCCATTTAATAAGGACTCGAAGGCAATTTATGATTTGATGCTGGCAACTGTCAAGGAGCTGAAGGCCAAAGGTGTCCCGCTGGATGCTGTGGGGATGCAGGCTCACCTCTTTGGTCCAGTAATCAGCCAGGCTCAACCCAGCCAAGCAGAGTTCGTAGATGCCATAAGCAAGTTTGCCAAACTCGGTGTTCGCATCTATATTACTGAAATGGATGTGAACCTCAGTAACTATTTGGATGGGCAGGCTGAGCGTTATGTCTTTCAAGCAGGCGTGTACCGCACCGTGATGGATGCCTGCCTGGCCTCCGGAGTTTGTGATGGCTTTAACCTTTGGGGTATCACTGATGCTTTATCGTATATTGTTTGTATCCTTGAGACCCCGAATTGCGGCAAGGAGCCTAACGGAGATCCTTTGCTGTTTGACAGGGATTTCAATCCAAAACCGGCTTACTTTGCATTGCGCGATGCCCTGGCTGGCATCCCGCTTTCCCCAACCCCGGCGGGCAATGCGATTTCCACGCCCACACAACCTCCATCAATAATTCCCAATCCCCCTTTGCCCAGTCCGAGTGCCTTGAGAAATATTATTGATGATTTTGAAAATTTATCCAAAGATGGATCTTACGATAAAACCAAATGGAGTTTGACTGGCAGCTCAGCGAAAAAGCAAGTGATTCAAAAAGGCGGGACTCTTAGCATCATAAATTCTGATGACAAGTCATCCGGGGACGCGACCTTGACCTCTCGCAAATTTGGCAGCATAAAATTTGATTCACCCATCTTTATGGAGGCTGCAATGGTTGTTGAAAAAGATAGTGCAGTCGGTTCTTTGGGTTTTTCGCTAGCCACCTCGAGTTCGGTATTGGGTACCTGGCGGGTGGGCTGCACGATTGAACGGTACCGAAGTCAATCTCTGGCATTTTGCGGCGATTTTGTCTATCCCAATAAGGAAGGTCATACCTTTGAAACGCCGAAGCAATCCATTTTACCCGGCTCCTGGCATACTTTCAGAGTAGAAATTGATTCGGTCACCATGAACATCAAGTATCTTATCGATGGAGAGGTTATGGGGAGCCATGTTCCTGCTGATGCCACTCCTTTGCGCAATGCTAAATTCAAGCTTGCTATCACCAATTGGAAACCGACTGAGTACAGCCCGTTAAAGGGATTGATCGCTTTTATCAGCTATGGAAAGATTAATTAATACGGTATTAGTCTCTCGGCTGATCTCATGCACGAACTATCAAGGTTCTCCTGGACACCATACAAAAATTACTTGAATTTCAACCCAGAATTATGTAAAATGAGTAGTGGATTTGAAATAAAAAGCCCGGTGTTTCATTAACCATTGACCTTAAGGGAGGGAAACAATGGACATAATAAAAGTAAAAGCAATCTCACGCACTGCAGCCGTTGCCGGGGCAATCGCAGGAGTGATGCGCGAACAAAGACATGCGGAAGTGCAGGCAATTGGTGCGGGGGCAGTTAATCAGGCCGTAAAAGCCCTGGTGCTGGCGAAAAACTTCCTCATTCAAGATGGAATGGAAATTTTCATCAGTCCTGAGTTTGTGAATATCGAGATTGAGGAAAAAGTTCGGACTGCCATTAAATTCGTGGTGGAACCGCGCGAACAGGCTAAATAATATTCCTTCAGAATACTTAATAAATCAAGGGATTGGATTAATTATTTTATTTCCAGATCCTTCTGGCGGAAGTGGATTTAATTAAGTTCTATTATTTTAATGACGGATATTATGCAGGTTTGTATTCTTCCGGCAGGAAGCTCACTTCTTCTTTTCCGGCGATTTTTTCCCTGACTTTACTTACGATCAGATCCATGTGTCGTGGATTTGCGACCAGGTTGAGGTCATCTGCAGGTACGGTTAATATTGGGCAAAGGGTGAAGCCGGCGATCCATTTTTCATACGCTTGATTAAGTGTTTCCAGATAGGAACTGTCCATGCTGCGTTCAAAATCCCGGCCGCGCTTTTGAATTCGTTCCAGTAAGGTGGGTACGGAGCAGCGCAAATAGATGACCACATCTGGAGTGGGCAGAAAGTTGAGCAGAATGGCATATAACTGCTGATAGGTCTTATAGTCACGCTCATTCATATACCCCTGTACAAACAGGTTCCCCGCAAATATTTCTGCATCCTCATACAGGCTTCTGTCGAGGATAACCGATGTTGGCCAGGAGGAGAGCTCCTCATACACACACAGGCGGTGGGTAAGGAAAAAGACCTGTGAATGAAAACTCCAGGAATTCATATCCTTGTAAAAATCCGCCAGATAGGGATTGTTGGCAACCGGTTCATAAAAAGGCTGCCAGTCCAGCCGCTCACTGAGCAGTTTAACCAGGGTGGATTTGCCCGCCCCAATATTGCCCGCCACTGTGATAAATTTCTTTATGCCCACATCTTCCTCATGGTGATTTTTATAACCAATAGTATTATAGAGAAGTTTTAGTTAAACCACCCAATTATTAAGGGTTAAAAAGCGGGAAGGATTACCAGGCGGGAAAAAAAAGATTTCCAGGCAAAAAATAATTAAATTAAAAAGCGGGTTTCATTCGAATGAAACCCGCTTTTTTCAATCACATCACTTAATCTTGCTTGATGATCGCATCCACCGGGCAGACTTTGACACATTCACCATCATCGGTGCATTTGCTGGCATCAATGACGTAGATCTCATCACCCATGGAAATGGCGCTGGTGGGGCAAACTGGCTCGCAGGCGCCACAAGAAATGCATTCTTCAGTTATTACGTGAGGCATTTTGTACTATCCTTTCACTTATTAAGATTAACTGCTGAAGGATAGCACAAAAACTTCATTTTTGTCAACATTTATTTTCACCCTCGGCGGTAGTCAATCCCAACTATAATTGGGAAAAAATCGAAGGAATTGTCAATATGGAAAAACCCAGTGTTTACATTACCCGCCGGATCTCGCCCACAGTGTTGGAGTTGATCCTTGCGAACTGTAATGCAGGCATTTGGGAAAAAGATTTGCCAATACCCCGGGAAGAACTTTTACTGCACGTAAAGGGAATTGCTGGATTGCTTTCCATGCTTTCCGATCGTATCGATGGCGCGGTCATGGATGCCGCTGGCACTGGTTTAAAGGTCATCAGTACGTATGCCGTCGGTGTGGATAACATTGATCTGGCAGAGGCCAACCGCCGCGGGATTCCCGTGGGCCATACCCCCGATGTGCTCACCGATACCACTGCGGATTTTGCCTTTGCCCTGCTCATGGCGGCTGCCCGCCGGGTGGTGGAGGCGGATCGCTTTGTGCGCGCCGGTCATTGGAAGACCTGGGGTCCATCTACCTTATTGGGTGCCGAAGTGCATGGAGCCACACTGGGGATCATTGGCTTCGGCCGGATTGGTCAGGCGGTGGCACGCCGTGCGAGCGGTTTTGGCATGCGTGTCTTTTACTTTGACCACCAGGCAGGCCCAGGAACGATTCCTGCAGGTCTTCACGCACAATCGGTTGACCTGGATACCCTGCTGCGTGAATCGGATTTTGTCTCCCTGCATGTGCCCCTCACTGACCAGACCCGCCGGAGGTTCAATGCCGATTTGTTTACCAAAATGAAACCCGGCGCCATTTTCATCAACACAGCCCGAGGGCCAATCGTGGACCAGGCGGCTCTGTACGATGCGCTCTCCTCCGGCAGACTGGCTGCGGCAGGCATTGATGTTTGCGACCCGGAACCCCTGCCTATGGATAGCCCCCTGTTAAAACTTGAAAACCTGGTGATCGCTCCTCACATTGCCAGCGCAGGCAAACAAACTCGCGAACAAATGGCCGTATTGGCTGCCGAGAATTTACTCGCTGGTCTGCGCGGAGAAAAGCTACCCCATTGCGCCAACCCGCAGGTCTATCAATAGAGCTGACCACACTCCTTTGCCTTGACAGGCACTTAAGGGAAGCCGTATAATACTTATGCCTTCCTCGATAGCTCAATTCGGCAGAGCGGGCGGCTGTTAACCGCTAGGTTCCAGGTTCGAGTCCTGGTCGAGGAGCCTTAGCCGTAGAAAGACACTCAAAATCGTTCAGAGTGTATTTTTGATTTTTCTTTCTGATTAATAATGTTTATTTAATTACTAATAGGAGGGAAGATGGATCCATCAGAAATTCTAAAAATGCTCAATGATTTTTATACAAATGCTTTTTCTCAATTAATGACACTTGCCATAGCTATTTTTGGGTTAGGAGGAATTATCCTTCCCATAGTTTCAACTTTTCTCCAAAACCGATCATTAAAAAATGAACGAGACTCCCTTATGAGTCAAATGAAAAATGAATTACAAGAAGATATTCAAAAGAAATTTGATGACGAAAGAAAAAAAATAAAGAAAGAGACTAATAAAAAAGTTTTAAATGTACAAGGAATGGTTTTTTTTCAGCAAGCATTAAGTTCCACGAAAGAAGAAGACTTCATAAATGCAGCCATGAGTTATTGTTGGACTATAGGTTCTTTACTTACTTCAAAAGATGATATGAATGCTGGAAGAGCGGTTGATAACCTTATTTCAACTGTTTTGCCTTTTATATATAAAGAAGATTATGAAGAAAGTGACCAATTGAGCGAATCAATAGAAAAATTAATTGAGAAAATGGAAGAAAACAATTCGGGAAATAAATATTTTGATGATATTGGCAAAATCAAAGAACTAGTAAAAAAAGGAAAAACTAAATCAAGAATTAAATCAAGAACTACAACTAGTAAATAAAAATCAGATATTGATTAAATTTACAAAATATCTATGCGGGATAGACTTCAACAATCATCTCGCTAGATTCCAGGTTCGAGTCCTGGTCGAGGAGCTTTAGCCGTAAAAGGACACCCAAAATCGTTCAGGGTGTCTTTTATTTTTCTAATTCCAAACGTAAATTAATGCTATAGTATTTTAATGGCAGGACAGGAGGAGATTATTATGTGGCTAACTACCGCAATAAGTGCTTTTTTTGGAGCAGTACTTTCATTTATCATTAGTATTCTGATTGAGAATCAACGGAAACCAAAATTATCTTTGGAAATAGAGGATTTTTCTATTGAAAATAATCTTCAAGGTAAGCCCGCGAAAAGAATAAAACTTTTACGAGTAAAACTACTAAATAGAAAAGTCAAACCCGCTTTTTCGTGGTGGTTAAAACGTGAAGCAATTATTCATTGCAAAGCCACAATTCAAATTCTTCACATCGAAGATCGTTCCCCATTATTTACAAATCCAATTGACGCGAGATGGACTTATTCGGATGAACCCTTAACTCCCCAAATAAACTCAAACATAAATAAAATTGTTCAAATATTTGATCCTGCAAAATATAACGCCACAAAGTTTAGGAGTTGTTATCCGGGAACAAAAGAACTTATTGATATAGTAGCTCGATATGACGACGATGAAGATTGCTTTATTTGGAATAACGATACCTATTTTAAAGGCTGGAGAAATAAAGAGGTTCAAATACCAAAAGGCAGATATTACGTAATAGTTACTGTTTTTTCATCTGGAGAAAATAATTCAGGATATTTTAAGCTTGAAAATACTATTAGTATTAATGATTTTAGATTGCAAAAAGTAAGTAATGAAGAATTAAAGATTCTAAAACAAAGCTGGTAATTATTGAAGCATTAAATCAATCCGACTCTTTTTCATATCATCATCCATATTTGAATAAAACTGATCCGTTATTCCTGTACTTGAATGCATAACATTCTGACTAATAGCTTTATAGTCTTCCTGGGTCTTCGAATGCGCTTGCCCATAATGAACGTGTCCATGCCGGAATTTATGAGGGGAATGATAAGTTAACCCCACTTTTTCAAGCCACGCTTTTAGATTCTTTCTGAACAAATTCGACCTTGTTAACCCAACTTCTTTGCGGGATGTATCGATCTCTCCAGTATCAGGAGAAAAAGGAGCGAACCAATAACCGCAATCAGGAAGAATATTTCTGACTAAATTATCCCAATCCTCAACAACTTTGATTAATTCAGGAATCTTATAAAGAATAGTTTTTGCATTCTTTCCGTTCTTGGTTCGAACCCCTAGACTAGTGTACTGGTAAACGTATCGATTTTTGATATCGACTGCCTTGATAGGTAGAGATACAAACGCACCGATTCTCATACCCGATAAGAATAAAAATACTGTAGATGCCCGAATCCTTTGCTCTAAAAGGCTCTCAACTGGCGCATGAGCGATTTTTATGACCTCTTCGATAGTTACATACTCTTTATTTTGAGGAATCTCGCTAAGGCGCTTATTCCTGATCTTTGCAACCCATGACGGTTTAAGAGTTCGATATTCATAATCATTCTCATATAACCAAGAAAAGAAACGCCTTGCAGTGGCTAATATCTTTTTAATATGAACAGGAGAAAGATGATCTTTCTTTACGTCCAGATGAGCTTTTTGAATGAATTCGGGAAATGTAGGAACAATGGAAGGAACTTTCTCAAATGAGGAGCTATCAGCCCAATCCAAAATATAACGAATATGAGATTCTTCGGCTTTATATGAACCAATTGAAATTTGATCGGTATGCATACGATAAAACAAGTATTTCTTAGTCAACTTCCAATTCTTTTTACAGATCATTTTTCTTTCTTTTTGCATCAATGATCTTCGCTACACATTTTCCACAGATCGGACAGGTAAAGAGATCATAAACTAACCGCCCCTTTGTAAATCTCTTTGAATCCGAGACATCAACGATCTTTTTACAGGAAACACACCAGGCTTGATTTTTTTCTAATCCGACCTTTTTATATAGGTCTTCATACCAAACCCGAAAAGATAATCCGTGAATCGATATTCTGCCCAGATCATCTTTTTCATGTGGACAATTCAAGGGAAGATAAACCCGATAAATTTGATTCTTACTTATTCCGATCTCTTCGGACAATTCTCTAGGCGTATAAAGCATATTCAACAGCCCTTTAACCCGATTTCTTTGAGAACCGTTCAGCCTGCCTTTTAGTAATAGTGTCGGATAATCTTCTTCCATTTTGTCTGCCTTTAGGCGAGAGGGATCACATCAAAAAATGTTTTCCACTCTCGCCCTATTATTTACTTGTACATTGGATATCTTTTATTTTTTTTAGGAATGTCAGGATATTCCGGGTGAAGTTCTCTTATCTTCCCCCAGGGTATTGAATCGAACATAGTGTCTCCATTGCAATCAATATAGGGACAGAATTCCAGTAAATTAAAATCAGATTTAAATTCGCCTACTTTGTATGTTCTTTCGCAATGCAAGCACCATACCCATTCCCCTACTTTTCTTCCAAACGCTTCTGATTGAATGTTGTTTTCCATGTTTACCTCCTTTCTTTTAGAGTCTTTTGATGATCTCAGCTTTTATCTTTGCTTTACGGTTGATTGTTTCAAAGCCTTGACCAAATTCTTCCAAGCCTTCAAATAGTCCAGTCATGGATGGATCGCTTGGATTCAATTTAGCCATTCCCCCGGAAATCGTACCGCTAAGAAATCTCATATAAGCGTCATTGATCCCATGGAATTCTTTTCCATGCCTTGAAGTTGGCCAATTAGTACCATTCGACCAATCAGCAACGATCTTTCTAATTTGCTCCCACAATGAAGAATCTACCCATCTATTTCGATTGCCATCCGAAGAATCGGGATAACATAAACGCCCCCAATCTAATAAATAAACCAATAATTCCCTAATTGAGAATCCAATAAATTTTTCAAAATCTGTTAAATCCTTAGAAAAATTTCCTTCCTTGGGTTTTACTTCCCATTCGATTCTTGTAACTGACCCTTCATAGTTCTTCCAAACATCCAACCAATATGGATAATCACCCTCAACTATTGATTGTGCTACTTTGTCATAAATTCTTAAAAGAATAGATGATTTTCTGGAACCGATATAAATTGATTCCAATATGCCAGTCCGGGAATTGTAGAAAACTTTGGAAACCTTTGACCTGCCAACCCAACCCATTTTCCAGAATTCCACATCTTGATCTTTCATAGATACTCCGAGCAAATCAATTGCAATATCTATTCTGGTGATACTTATTGGATATTCTTTTTTGATTCCAATATTTCGTAAAAATTCAATAACAGCTTCATGAAGATTGTTCACATTTTGCAGAAGAAATTTTGGTCCTAATTGAACCCATATTCCCATCCCTTGACCTTCACCGCACTTTTCGTCAACCTGATCGGTAAGGTATACCCGGGCATCATGTTGCCAAACGCCGATCTTATAGCCACAAGCACCAGTCTTGACTACAAAATCATTTACAGGTATTCCATTTTTTAATATCCTTGTATCTATGGTTGATACCCTTTGATAAAACATTTCAAAAATATCTCTTTTTGGATATTTCACATGCAGGTAAAGAGTATCAATTGTTATAAAACCTTTCATTTATTAATCCTTTGTATTTTGCACCCCCGTGTTACAGTACGGGGGTTGTCCAGTTTCCCGGGATAATAACGACCTTTGTTATTCATTTTCCTAACTTCAAACCAGTCAAGGGACTCCTCACGTCGTCCTTGACTGGTCTATTCCACTATGTTTACTGATCCCATTTGCTAATTGCGATGAACCGATCATCAAGGCGATCCGAAGATATTCAGCCTTGCATAGACCAGATTGATCAATACTTGCCATAATTGAATGCTTTACCGTTAAAGGTAAAGTAACCTGTAACTTTCCAAACCGGCCTCTTTTTGTTGTTATGATCTGTTCATCCATATAATCACCTCTTTACTTCACCGTCACGCCGTCAGTCCTTCGAAGCCTACCCTGCTCACATTCATCGTCAAGGGTTCCTGGCTGGCGCCGCTTCGCTCATCACCCCTGACAATGACCCTTCGTTCGCAGGGTGAAAATCGGCTTCGGACAGACGGCTTAGACTGCACTGACAGCGTTTTTATAAGCTTGCTTTTTCTTTTCATAGCCTGTATCATTAAATAAATCGAATAAATCGGATGTACGTTTCATCACTCATAATTATATGATGAACCGTACATTCTGTCAAGTATTAATCGGAGTCTATTTAATGAAATTTGAAACTGAAACACCCCCAAATAAATATACGAAGGTTATGGGTGAACTGATCCGTAAAGCCCGGGAAGAAGCTGGATTAAGCCAGGAAGAATTAGCAAAAAAAATTTATCGTAGGAGAGCTGCTGTTTCAGATATTGAAAATGGCAAAGTTGAATTTAGTGTTTGGGTATTGCCTTATCTTTCATCTGCACTTAATAAACCAATTGGTTATTTTTTCCCAAAAGGAATCATTGAAAATATTCAGGAAGATTCTCTTAGCCCTTTGGAACAAGAACTTTTATCCAATTTTAGAAATATGTGGGATGAAAGAATCCAACATTTGGCTTTAGCCCAGATCAAAGCAATTGCCAATTTAGACGTTAAAGCATTAATTAACGATTCCATTGATATAGTAGAGAATAAGAGACAATTGGAGAACGACACCATTGAATATTTAAAGAAACGTAAGAAATAAGAGGATAACCAAAAGAGGCATGATGGAAAACACGTTATATTATGGGGATAATCTAAAAGTAATTCGTGAGTTTATTCAAAACGAGACTATTGATTTAATATATCTTGACCCACCATTTAACTCAAATCGAACCTATAACGTTCTCTTCAAAGACGAAAGCGGTATATCTTCCGATGCTCAAATTACGGCTTTTGATGATTCCTGGCATTGGGGACAAACAGCCCAAGATACCTACAATGAACTTGTAACCAAAAGTCCCGGAAACTTCGGTCAGATGATCCAGTCTCTTTACCAGTTCATTGGCGCAAACCAAATGATGGCATACCTGGTTATGATGGCTATTCGCCTTATAGAATTACACCGAGTCCTTAAACCAACTGGCTCATTATGGTTACATTGTGATCCAACAGCCAGTCACTACCTAAAAATTCTTTTAGATATGATTTTTGGCGCAAAGTCTTTTAGAAATGAAATAATCTGGTGTTATACTCGCCCTTCGGCATCAGTAAATCAATTTCCTCGAACTCACGAAACACTTTTTTGGTATTCTAAATCAGATAGAGCAGTTTTTTATCGTGATTCAATCAGAGTACCTTATAACGAGGAAACTCTTGCTCGATCCAATCGTAATCCTGGTACAAAAAGTGTTATGGGTTCAAAGGGAAAAGACCGATTAAATCCATTGGGTAAAATACCTGAAAGTTGGTGGGTTATTCCAATACTCCAAGGAAACTCATCGGAAAAATTAGGTTATCCGACCCAAAAACCCCTTGCACTACTTGAAAGAATAATTTTAGCAACCTCAAAACCTGGTGATCTAGTTCTTGACCCGTTTAGTGGATGTGGCACTTGCATTACAGCAGCTCAAAAACTTCATCGGCATTGGATTGGTATAGACATTACCCACCTAGCAATTTCTATGCATAAATCCAGGTTGAAGGATTCTTTCGGATTAGAACCAAAAAAAGATTATCGATTAGTTGGTGAGCCTGAAGATTTACCGGGTGCCTATCAATTGTCCTTAGATGATAGATTTCAATTTGAAGCATGGGCGATTTCTTTAGTTGAAGCTAGACCGATGAATAGACCAACTCAATCTTTAGTTGGACAAAGAGAAATCCATAAAGGATTTGACAGGGGTATAGATGGGATAATTAATTTTCTTGATGATCGAAAGGGTGGAGTTAAAAAGGCGCTAGTTCAAGTAAAAAGTGGAAAAGTTAATTCCGGTCACATTCGGGATTTGAAGGGTGTACTTGATCGGGAAAAAGCACAAATAGGTGTTTTTATTACATTGGAACCACCTTCTAGAGAGATGACAACTGAAGCCTTGACATCTGGTACTTATCATTCTGAAATATGGGATAGAGATTATCCAAAGATCCAAATTGTGAGCATTGAAGAGTTGCTCAATGGAGTTACATTAAAAATTCCTCAAACACCAACTAACGCGTCAGCATTTAATAAAGCTGAGAAGTTAGATAAACGTGATGTTACTCAGGGTGATTTAGGAATTTGATTTATTGTTTTCTATAACTAGAGTTATGTAAAACAAAAGATTTTTTGATAATTGTAATAAACATGAATTAATTTTTTCAAATAGTCAGGGCATGAGGCAAGAATTGCATAAAATACTTGAGTGGGAAAATTCAGCTACTACACAAAAAGAACCGAAAACTGGGTGCATTCCAACAGGTTATGAGTTTTTATTAAAAATGGCCGGAATCAAAAACGTGAATTACGAATCATTTCAAGATGATTTTGACCTTAACAAACGGTTTAATGATCCTGGTGCGGCAAATTTTAAATCAGTTGCCGACGAGATTAAAAGAATTTATCCTTTTATAAATATTGAAATTGAATCATTTAGTAAAAAGGAAGGTCAAAAGAAGGTAGATAAGATAAAGGGGTTGATTGAAAAAGACCAGCCAGTATTAATCTCGCTAAATATAACCGAATTTTCTGGAAAAAAGAGCTGTCATATAATGCCTGTTATTGGAATTAGCGATAATCAAATTTTGTTATTGAGAAGTTATGTTGATATTGGAAAACCTGACCTTATAGGGATCACCTTTTTAAAAATTATTGAAATACATGAGAACTATCCTGGAGGAGAAGATATTGCATATTTGTCTTATTGGCCTTAGTGATGTACTAAGTTATATCCATACTGGAATCGAGTAATAATCCGCTAGGTTTCGATAACCACTCTTATAAAAACCATTACTAGTGTACAAAGGAGGAAACTCAAATGAGTGAAAAACAAGCGACCACGAAGCCCGAGAAGCTTCAGAAACCCGAAGTTTTCCATAAAAAAACTGGTTATAAGGATTTGAATGCAAGACAGAAAGAAAGTTACAACTTCCAGAAGGTTTCTGGAATTTTAGCAGATTATGGATATACCACCATCCGCTTATCAGATGATTGGGAAGGGGCAGATTTTCTTGCTAAACATGTTGACGGTGAAACAATCCTCAAGGTCCAATTAAAAAGTAGATTTACTATTTTAAAAAAATATATTGGTAAGGATATTTATATTTGCTTTCCAGACGGTAAAGGTCAATTTTATCTGTTTCCACACGACAAAGTAAAAGATGAGATTTTAGCGCTGGTTAATCGGAAAGGTAAGTCCATTGGAGATACGAGATGTTGGAACGATCTAGGTGGATGGTCTTTCCCCAGCTTGAATGACAAACACATCAAGATTTTAGAGCCTTACCTTCTCGAAAATTAGCAATTAGTTGAGTCTAGAGATAGGTGGAATTTTTCTCTATCTCTCTTGGCATAGATTCAGTGATGAATTTGTATATTACTAGAAGTCGATAATGCATCCGCTTGGTTAAGATAATTGCGCTTATTACAATCATAAATTTATTTGTAATAAAAGACCCATTAAATTTAGTTTGAAATCAATAAGTCTATGAGTAAAAACAACTTAATAACCCCCATTTTAGTTAATGTTGATAACGTATTATATAAATTACTCTATATTAATTTCAGGCCAGATGGATCTGTTTATGTAAATTTTCCGAGGAAAAGCGGATACAAAGTAACTAATGAAGTTGACTTACCTAATGTTATCCTTGGAAAACAAACTTTTATCCTCGAGACTTCTCAATCAAATTATATAAATCCATATATTTCATTTCATCCAAGTAAAAAGGTAATTCATATAAATACACAAAACAATAGGATTTTCAAATTAGATGCAGAAGTCATAAATTTATCAGAAGATAAAAGCAAATTAGTTTTTTCTTTATGCCAGATAGTTTTTACAGCTTTTTCGTACTTAGATGTTTACACATCTTCTAAATATATTTCTCCCTACATTTTGAATTCAAAATCACTGAATCCTATTATCGATTTATGTATTGAGATATGGGTCCATCCAGTAAATAGTTATATACCTATTCCCGATATACCCCTTTTTGAAAGTCGTAGAAAACAAACAAATATTGTTGGTGCAGCAAGGTTTGAGAATAATAAAATCCATCAATATACATGTACTTTAATTATCTCAGAATTAACTTCTAAAAGTGAAAATGTAAAAACTCCTGGTATTACCGTACTTGCTTTTAATGAAAAAAGACCCTATGCTTTTCAATTAAAACCGGTTTAATAGATTTAAACTGCAATAATAATTAGAACCAATAACAGTTCGATTTTTAACTAAGTATCAAATAAAGTAAAATTGTATCCGGACTGGATTTGAGCCTGAATACGCTTGGTCACGAGCCTTATTCAGAAGTATGAAAATCATCTACCTACAAGAGTAGAACCACCTTCCGCTAGGTTCCAGGTTCGAGTCCTGGTCGAGGAGCTTTTTTTTTGAATAGCATTGCGGGTAAAAATTCTATCGCCGCGGGGAATTTTTTTAGGAAAAAGCCAATGCAGTTACTCAGCTCACTTAAAATCAAGTTGTTTGCCTTGCTTTGGAGCGGCCAATCCATTTCCCGTTTGGGGGATAGCCTCTATCGCATCGCCTTGTCCTGGTGGGTACTGGAAAAGACTGGTTCGGCAACTATCATGGGCACGGTGCTGATCGTTTCTTTTGCTCCCATGCTCATCTTCCTGCTCATTGGCGGGATTGCGGTGGACCGCTTCTCGCGGACCCGCCTGATGCTGGCTTCGGATGTCCTGCGCGGGGTGGTGGTTGTGGTGGTGGCCTGGCTGGCTTATGCCAACACACTGGAGATCTGGCATATCTATATCGCCAGCATACTCTTTGGTTTTGTGGAGGCGTTTTTTCAACCGGCCTATACGGCTCTGGTACCGGTGATTGTCCCGGAGAAATCCCTGCCCAGCGCCAATTCGCTTACCAACTTGAGCGGCCAGCTGGCTGGAATGATCGGGCCTGCCTTTGGAGCAACGCTCATCAGCCTGGGGGGAACATCCTTTGCCTTTCTGCTGGATGGGATTTCCTTTCTAGTTTCAGCAGCCTGTCTTATCCCGCTGGTATCGGGGATTCAGGAGACACATACCAGGAAAGAAACCCGCAGCCATGTGTGGCATGATTTCCGCGACGGGTTCAAGACCGTGTTCTCCATCCCCTGGCTGTGGATCTCCATAGCAGTGTTTGCGCTTGGCAATATTTTCCTCAGTGGTCCAATTAACATCGGTATGCCCTTCTTGGTTAAGAATGTCTTGCGGCAGGATGTCCAAGTGCTGGGCTGGTTGTATTCTGCCGCTTCCGTTGGCGCATTTCTGGGTACGGTCTATATGGGGCGCTTTGCCCGTATTCGCCACCGCGGCTGGCTGGCATATGGCAGCTACTTTGTAACCGGCCTGGTCATCCTGGGGGTTGGTTTATTTCAAAACCTGCCGGCCTTGCTAGCTTTCATGTTCATTAATGGGGTGGCCTTGGCTATCTTTGGAATGATCTGGGTGAATTTGCTCCAGGATAAAATACCCAATGATAAGCTCGGGCGTGTCTCCAGCATTGACATGCTGGGCTCGTTTGCCCTGCTGCCCATTGGATTTGGCATTGTCGGCTGGATGACCGACCTAATCGGTGCTTCCCAGGTATTTGTGATTGGCGGCTTGGTTTCCATACTATTGGCTGTGCTGAGTTTGCTCTCCCCGCATATCCGCAATCTGGATTGAGAAAATATTGCTACGACCGGACAAAAGCGGACAATACCGGACACTTTTTTCAAAACGAATAGTATTTAGGATGACTATTCGTTTTAGAGGAAACGAATCAAGCTATTGCGTTATCTGAATTATTTTTGCTCCCGCTTGCGTCTCGCAGGCGTTTTATTGTTGTCATCCTGAGCGAAGCCGATTGCGCAGCATTGCATCACGTAGGTCACGCAAGATTGCGTGACAATTCCCTTCACCTTTTCACAAACCTCCCAAATTTCCCGCTTGTATACCGCCGATGATCATCTTGTGATTGAGAACCAACCGCCAACCGTTTCGACCGCGCAACCCGCATTATTCCGTCTTTGCGAGCCCCGTGGTCTTTATGGGGGGCGGCAATCTCATCTTTAATTTGAGATTGCTTTGTCGCACTACCGTGCTCCTCCCCCGGGGGGGATGCTTGCGCGATCGCAAATGCGGGATTCGCGAGGTGGTTTTTACCGAAGCGATCTCATCCCGAAGGAGAGCAATCCTTTTTTATCCAGCGATGATTAAGTGGTTTAATTACCCCCGGGTCAAAATATCGCAATGAATAACCTGAAATTAAAAATTGCCGTGGGGATGAGCGGCGGAGTGGACTCCACCATGGCAGCTTATCTTCTCAAGCAAAGCGGGCACGAGGTGGTGGGTATTACCATGCGCATCTGGCAGGGTGAGTCAACTGACCTGGGTGCCATGCAGAGCGGCTGCTACGGACCGGGAGAAATCCATGATATCGCGGAAGCGGAAAACGCCTGCCAGCGGCTGGGCATCCCGCACCATACCCTGGACCTGACCCGGGAATACGAATCTGCGGTGCTAAAAAACTTCTCCGGCGAATACCTGGCCGGGCGCACCCCCAACCCCTGTGTGCTGTGCAACCATTTTATTAAATTCGGCGCCCTGTTGGACCGCGCCCACGCCAGCGGTATCCAGTTTGACTATTTCGCCACCGGGCATTATTCGCGGATCGAGAAAGACGAGCTCAGCCAACGCTTTCTTCTTAAAAAAGCAGCCGACCTGAAAAAAGACCAGTCTTATTTCCTCTACCGCCTGGAACAGCCCCAACTGGCGCAGACCCTTTTTCCCCTGGGGGAGATCACCAAAATCCGGGTGAAGGAACTGGCCAAAGAAGCTGGGTTTGCCGATGCGGCTGAAAAACCGGAGAGCCAGGACTTTATCGACAGCGGCGAATACCAGCAGATTTTTTCCAGCGGCGATCCAAAACCCGGACGCATCCTGGACCAGCAGGGAAGACAGCTGGGCAGCCATTCGGGCATTTTTAATTTTACAGTTGGCCAGCGCAAGGGATTGAATATTGGCGGCAGCCCGCAGCCACTTTATGTGCTGCGCATCGATGCTCTCCATAATGATGTCATCGTTGGACCGAAAGAATCCCTGACTGTTGACCGTCTTACCGCCGGTTTCCTGAATTGGATCGCCGTTGAAGGCATTCAAAAGCCCACCTGGGCAAAGGCGCGCTTGCGTTCCCGGCAGGTGGAAACGCTATGCGAAGTATTTCCTTTATCCAATACCAGCGTTGAGGTCAGGTTCGATCAGCCCCAGTATTCCGCCGCCCCCGGCCAGTCCATCGTCTTTTATCAGGAAGACGTGGTCTTGGGCGGGGGGATCATCCAGAAAGTAAATCAAGAACAGGAATAGATTGCCCGAACTTGTTCTTTACGTTTTATAATAAATCTCATCCAGAAATCTCAATACAGGAGTAAAGACCATGAAAGTTGCAGTAACTGGCGCCCACGGTATGCTGGGCAGTGATGTAGTCAAAGTCTTGCAGGAACAGAAATACGAGGTCCTCCCTTTCCCGACCCATGCCGAGCTGGACCTGGTGGATTTTGGCAAAGTTCGCGAGTTTATCCTGAAGAATAAACCTGAGGTCGTTGTCCACCTGGCTGCCAGCCGCAACCCGGACGTGGTCGAAAAGGACCCAGCGGAAGGCTGGCGCAGCAATTTCACCTCCACTTATAACCTGGTGCGCGCCCTGCTGGAAACCGGCGGCGTGATGTGCTACGGCAGCACCGACAGCGTGTTTTCCGGGCATGATGATGAAGGCCCGTACCATGAATTTTCCATGAAACATCCCCTCAATATCTACGGGCAGACCAAGTATGCCTCCGAACAGATCATCAAGCAGAAAATGCAGAAGTATTTCATCCTGCGGCTGCCCTGGTTGTTTGGCTTGGGCGGCCGGCCGGAGATCAACCCTCTGCTCAACCTCTTTAAAAAAACCAAAGCTGGTGAAAAGACCGTGGTGGGCAGCGACATGTGGTCCTCAGCCTGCGCCACCCTGGATGTAGGCTGGGCCATCGGCAAGATCCTGGCCACCCAGGCATGGGGCACCTACCATGTGGCCAGTGAACCGGCTGTCTCCCGCACCGGCATGATGCGCTATATCCTGCAGCAGGCGGGCATGGATACCAATCTGGTTGAAGAGACCAATTACGTGGATGCCCGCAAACCCGCCAAACGCGCCCATTATTCGGTGATGACCAGTGTTTTGCTGGAACCCACCTTCGGCTTTAAAATGCCTTCCTGGCAGATCGGTATGCAGAAATGCATTGCCGACCTGAAGAAACAGGGAGTGATCTGATCGGCTCTTCTCCACAAACCGCTGCCTGAGGATGCGGTCCTGCTGAATAATAAAAAATCCCCACCGGTAATTTAGCGGCGGGGGTTTTAATTTGAGAAGTTACCTTTTCAGGAAAGTTTTATTCGCCTTCCTTCGGGCGGGCGTAATCATCCGCGAGGCGGACAATGTCCTCCTGCTGCCAGTTACCAAAGCCCACTTCCATGAAGCGCACTTCCGGGCCGTTGCTTCCAAAGCGGTGCTTGAGGCCGGCCGGGATCCAGATCTGGTCTCCCTTTTTTGGGTAAATGGTTTCTTCTCCTAACTGCACCACCGCTCCATCGTCCAGGATGACCCATAGCTCAGAACGGCCTGAATGGATCTGCAGGCTTAGCCGCTGCCCTGGGTTGATCCGGGCAATCGATGTGGTGCATTCCACATTATGCGAATACAGCCACTGTTCTCCCCACGGGCGTTCGCTGTGCTTGATGGGAGGTTTTTCCATTGGAATGGGTTTCGTCTTGAAATCGGGCATTTTTCCTCCAGAAATTAATTATTGACAAAGTTTACCAGAAAGAGCTGATTGCTGGAATTGCCGCTGAACGTGTTCAATATTCATTTTTAATACAACCCATTAAATTTATTACACAAGAGGTTGTTGGTAACCAAAGAACATAATCGACGATTTGGATATTTATGAAAGATGGAAGTTCAAAATCATTGAATTTTTATTAAGAATGGCTATAATGTTTATACAATAAGTCTTATTCTATTTTTTTTGGAGGTCACCGATGAAGAAATTGTCACTGGTCGTTACGTTCTTATTTCTAACATCTCTTATTGCCGGCTGCGGACCGGTCACCATTAGCGTGGGAGGAACCGGAACCCAGTCTGCCGGTTCAGGATCGCAAACTTATCCTTTGAAAGCGGTCATTGATTCTCCGATCAGCGGTTCCAACCTCGCCATGGGAGCAGTCGATATTAATTATCATGCTTCCGCCCAGGATGGGGTTGCTTCCGTTGAACTCAGTGTGGATGGGCAGGTGCTCAGCAACCTGGTCACCCCGGATTCCAAACAGCCCCTCGTTTCACTGAAATATACCTGGCAGCCCACCGTTAGTGGATCACATGTTATTCGTGTCCGCACCCAATCCTCCAAGGGTGAATTGAGCGCATTTGCCGAAAGCATGATCACCATCCAGGGAGAGGTCCAGCAGCAGCCGCAGCAACCGCAGCAATCTGCTGACACCACCACATCCGATACTACTACAACCGACACTACCACAGACAACACCACCACCACTACTTTTGAATCCAATCAGATTGATACAATTCAAAAATCAGTCACCAAGTTCTATTGGTTCACCAGCGCCTGCGGACCTACCAAATTAACCCTTACGGTCCATGTAAATGATCCTAAAAATGTCTTTCAGGTACTCGTTTTTAACCGCATGTGGGATCGCGAAGGAGCAGGTTCGGGCGGTTGGGACAGCGGTTATGCCATGAAACCCCTCGGGGATGATGAATATACTTTCACCTATACCTCGACCAATACGAAGAACCCCAAAGGGTATGATCGCGCTGAATTTCATTACCAGTTTAAAGTGGTGGGCAAAGACGCTTCAATCCTTTACGGCAGCGATGTGTATAAGGATATTCAATTTGATCGATGCCCTTGATCACCAGATTTAAATATTGTTTTTCAAAGCCCGCCTGTCAACGGCGGGCTTTTTATTTCTCTTGACAGTATCGCCTGGTAGGCTATAATAAAAACCGACCAGTCGGTATTATTTATAAGGAGCGATCATGCAGGAACGCAGCCAGGCAACCCGCGAACAATTACTCACCTCTGCCGAGAGATGCTTCTCTCGTTCCGGTTTTGATGCCACCGGTGTGGCGGAAATTTGTACCGAAGCGCAGGTGAGCAAGGGCGCGTTCTACCATCACTTCCCATCCAAGCACGCCGTTTTTATGTCCCTGCTCGAGAACTGGTTGAAACAACTTGACGGGCAATTATTCACCCTGACCGATAAGAAGGAAAGTGTGCCTGATTCTCTTACCCGGATGGGCAGCATGCTGGGGTTTGTCTTTCAATCCGCCAGCGGACGCCTGCCCTTGTTCCTGGAGTTTTGGGCGCAGGCCAGCCGCGATAAGCAGGTCTGGCAGGCCACCATTGCCCCCTACCGCCGCTACCAACAGCAGTTTGCCCAATTGGTGCAGCGCGGCGTGGAAGAAGGTTCGCTCAAACCCACCGATCCCGAGGCCACTGCCTGGACGATCATGGCTCTGGTTACCGGGGTGATCCTGCAGGGTTTGCTCGACCCCTCTGCCGCCGATTGGGACAAGGTCGGTCAGCACGGTCTGCAGGTCATGCTGGAGGGACTGAAAAAGTAAAAAATGCCTGAATTTTCATTCACATTAAAAACAATCACCATGCTGCCCGCGGGCTGGAACCCAAAAAGCAAAAGGAGTCAATCCAAATGATCCTGGTTACAGGTGCTGCCGGACATATCGGCAATGTGCTCGTGCGCCAACTGCTGGCTGATGGCAGCCAGGTGCGCGCATTAATTCTTCCCGGCGAGGACGCCCGCGCCCTGGATGGGCTGAATATCGAGAAGGTACCGGGCAACGTCCTTGACCCGGCTTCCCTGTTGAACGCCTTTCAGGGGGTGGAGGTTGTCTATCACCTGGCAGGCATCATCTCCATTATGCCCGGACGGGATGACCTAATGCGCAGTGTCAATATTCAGGGAACGAAGAACATCCTTGAAGCTGCCCGGCAGTGCAAGGTGAAACGCGTCCTTTACACCAGCTCCATCCATGCCCTCAGCCGCAGCTGCGAAGGGGTGATCGATGAGCAGGTGCCCTTTGATACCCACAACGAGGCCGGCGAATACGACCGCACCAAAGCGGAAGCCTCCGTGGCTGTCCTGGATGCCGTCCGTAACGGGCTGGATGCGGTCATCGTCTGCCCCACGGGTGTCATCGGTCCCCACGATTACCGCCGCTCGGAAATGGGCGACCTCCTCCGCGACTGGATGCAGAAAAAGACGCATATCCTCATGGAGGGCGCGTATGATTTTGTGGATGTGCGCGATGTTGCCCGCGGCATGATCCTTGCCGTTCAGAAAGGCCGCCGCGGTGAGGTGTATATCCTCTCCGGCGAGCAGATCAAGCTGAACCGCATGAAACAGTTGGTGCAGAAGGCCATGGGTTTTACCACTGCCACCATCAACATTCCCCTCCGCCTTGCCCGCCTGGCTGCCAGGGTCAGCCCGCTCTATTACCGCCTCACCCGCCAGACTCCCAAGTTCACCGCCTATTCATTGGAAACGGTCTGCGGCAACTCGGTCATCAGCAGCGCCAAGGCCAAATGCGAGCTGGGCTGGCAGGCCCGCCCGCTGTTTAAGACCATTGCGGATACCATCCAATGGTGGCGCGAAAATAAACAAGCCCGGGCGATATAAATTTTGCAATAACCACAGAAAGCGATCACTGATCCATTGAAGAAATTTAAAAAAAACACACCCAGCCGTTATTTAGGGAAAACGGCGTTGATCACCGGTGCCTCCAGCGGCATCGGTGCAGCTGCGGCGGCTTCCTTGGCCGCCGAGGGGTTGACTGTTGTCCTGGTCGCCCGCCGGCAGGAGAAGCTTGAGCAGCTTGCTAGCGGGATCTCCGCTTCGGGCGGCCAGGCGCTCGTTATGCCGGCTGACCTTTCCACTCCGCTGGGAGTGGAGCAGCTGGTCCGCGATCTTTTTCAAAAAGGCATCCAAGTGGACGTGCTGGTCAACAATGCCGGGTTCGGCTGGTACGGCTACTATGCCGACATGGCTTTCGCGACAGCCCATGAAATGCTCCAGGTCAATATCAGCGCGGTCATCCAGCTCACCCGCCTGCTCCTGCCGGGTATGCTCGAACGCCGCAGCGGGCACATCATCAATATCGGCTCCATCGCCGGCAGCATGCCCAACCAGGGTGTCGCCATCTATGCCGCATCCAAGGCTTTCCTGGATGCCTTCACCACATCCCTGCATCGTGAACTGCGCGGCAGCGGTGTGCAGGTCAGCGTGGTGCGCCCCGGCCCGGTCAAAACCGAATTCTTCCAGACCGCCCGCACCCTCCCTGAAGGGGGCTCTGTGCCTGCCGAGCGTTTTGCAGTTTCTGCGGAGCTGGTTGCCGGTGCGGTGGTCAGCCTGCTGGACCATCCCCGACGCGCCGTCTTTGTGCCCTGGTTCCTGGGTGTCTCTGCGTGGCTGGAACCCCTCTTCGGCGGTCTCATCGACCGTCTCGGTCCGCTATTGCTACGACGAAGGCAAAAACCCGTAAAGAATCCGCTTTAATTCTCGAAGACCAACGCACGGGCGTTGGTCGTAGATCCCCTCGTAGTTCTCCACTTGTGTGGAGAACGGAGATCGCGGAGTATCCCTTAGGGATACCCGAAACATAGCGCCCTCTGGGCGCACATGTGGAGGGTAGAAGCTCCTTACCATCGTGTCGTTGTGCGTATCGCGAAGCATCTCCGCAGGGGAGGGGACGGACCACCCGCGTCTCGCAGGCGAATGTCTTCTGCCGTGATTTTCCTGTATACTATTATCAAAAGCCATCCTGCAAGGAGGTTGTATGGATTCCCTGGATAATACCCTGGCGGTCATCCTCGGCGGAGGGCAGGGCACCCGCCTCTACCCGCTCACCAAGGAGCGCGCCAAGCCCGCCGTGCCAATGGCTGCCAAATACCGCCTCATCGATGTTCCGGTCAGCAACTGCCTCAACTCCGGCATCTATAAGATCGCCATCCTTACCCAGTTCAACTCCGTCTCCCTCCACCGCCATATCTCCCAGACCTACAAGTTCGATGTCTTCCATCCCGGCTGGGTCAACATCTGGGCGGCGGAGCAGACCATTGAAAGCCGCGACTGGTACCAGGGTACCGCCGATGCCGTCCGCAAACAGCTGGTGGAGATCCGCTCCGCCCGCGTGCCTTTTGTGCTCATCCTGGCTGGCGACCATCTCTACCGCATGAACTACGCCGAAATGGCTGCCTTTCACTGGAAGAACGACGCGGATATCACCGTGGCGGTTCAGCCTGTCGCCCCACAGGATGTCTCCCGATTTGGAATTCTCAAATGCGATAAACAAAAGCGCATCGTGCGCTTTGCTGAAAAGCCGGATGATCCGGTCACCCTTAAAGAGATGGTCAGTCTTAAAGATAAAGCCCGCCCTTACCTTGGCTCGATGGGTATTTATCTGTTCAAGACCGAGGCCCTCATTAAGATCCTACAGGGCAGCACGTTTGATGATTTTGGCAAACACGTGCTCCCCGCCTCGATCGACGACTACAAGGTGTATGGCTTTTATTTCGATGGTTACTGGGCGGATATCGGCACCATCCGTGCCTTCTACGAGACCAACCTGGCGCTTACCGATCCCAAACCGGCCTTCTCCATGATCGATGAGGGCTGGCCCATTTACACCCACCCCCGCTTTTTACCTGCTGCTGAGATCCTCAACAGCACCCTTGAGCATGTCATGCTCGCCGAGGGTTCCTGGATCAAGGATGCCTGCATCACCCACTCGGTTATCGGCCTGCGCAGCCAGATCCGCGCCGGGGTGAAGATGACCAACACCATCATGATGGGCGCCGACTATTACGGCTTTTTCCGCCGCGGCGAAGAGGAGGAAAAAGGGGAGATCGGCCTGGGCGTTGGCAGCAACTGCGATATCGAAGGTGCCATCATTGATAAAAATGCCCGCATCGGCAAGGATGTTGTTATCAAGCCCTTCCCTCTCGGTACTGATCTGGACCATGAGTGCTGGGTGGTGCGCGATGGCATAGTGGTCATTCCCAAGGGTGCCACCATTAATCCCGGGGTGCACATTACCCCCGACGCGATAGGGTAAAATATACGGCGTTAGTCGCAGACTGCGCGATACACTCAAAGAACGAGATCGCGTCGCCAAAAACCGTCTCGCGAATTCTGCATTAGCGAGGAACGTTTTGCGTGACGAAGCAATCTCTAGAAGAATTGTCACCCTAGAAAGGGTGACCTACGTCTACAGACTGCACGATGGCTGACCTACATTTCTAAATCCAATTCTTATCTTGGAGCATTGACATGGCGAATGAACCCACCCCCGCTGAAAACAAACCTGGTCTCGACCTGGACCTATCCTGGCACACCCTCAATTCCGAGGATGTGCTGGAAAAACTGCATTCCCCCCAGGAGTCCGGCCTCTCCTCTGAGGAAGCCAAACTGCGCTTTGAGCGCTATGGGCCTAACCAGCTTAAGGAAGGCAAGCGCACCTCATTTCTGCGCATGGTCTTTGACCAGCTCAACAATTTTGTGGTCATCCTGCTTATTGCTGCTGCGGTCATTTCCGCTTTCCTGGGGGAAGGGATTGATGCGGCTGCCATCATCACCATTGTGGTGCTCAATACCATCATGGGCGTGGTTCAGGAAAGCCGCGCCGAAAATGCCCTGGCGGCGCTAAAAAAGATGGCTGCCCCGGAAGCCCAGGTGCTGCGCGATGGGCACCGCGTTTCCGTTCCTGCCTTCGAACTGGTGCCGGGCGATATTGTCTTTCTTGAGACCGGCAACTTTGTCCCGGCGGATGTGCGCCTGCTGGAAGCGGTCAATTTGCGCATTGAGGAAGCTGCCCTCACCGGTGAATCCGTGCCGGTCTCCAAGAATGTCTCCCTGGTGATGGATGAAGGCGCCTCCCTGGGTGACCGCAAGAACACCGCCTTTATGGGTACTGTGGTTTCTTACGGGCGCGGTCAGGGCGTGGTCATTTCCACTGGCATGCATACCCAGATCGGATTGATTGCCCGCATGCTCCAATCCGTTGAGGAAGAAGAGACTCCCCTTCAGCGCCGCCTTGACCAGTTGGGCAAAACCCTCGGTTGGGTCTGCCTGATCGTCAGTGCGCTGGTCTTTGTGGCTGGCTGGCTGCAGGGTGGTAACCCGCTCGAAATGTTTATGATTGCCGTCAGTCTAGCCATCGCCGCTGTACCGGAAGGTCTGCCGGCTGTGGTCACCATTTCCCTGGCGCTGGGCATGCGCGAGATGATCCACCACCATGCCCTTATCCGCCGCCTTTCCTCTGTGGAAACCCTTGGCTCAGCCACGGTCATCTGCTCGGATAAAACCGGCACCCTTACCCAGAACGCCATGACCGTCACCCGCGTCTGGGTGGATGGAAAGTTCTTTGAGATTACCGGCAGCGGCTACCAGGCCAGCGGCGATTTTCTGCTGGATAAGCAAAAGGTGGATATCCAAAACTACCCTGCGGTAAAAACGGCTTTATGGATTGGCACGCTCAATAATGATGCCCATATTGAAGAAGTCGCCGAAGAAAAAGGCGAACCTTCCATCCGCATTGTCGGCGATCCCACCGAGGGCTCTCTGCTGGTGGCTGCCAAAAAAGCTGGCGCCAGATTGCGCGAATTGCATCAAGCCTTCCCGCGTGAGGATGAGATCCCCTTTGATTCCGACCGCAAGCGCATGGTCACCCTGCATGCCATCGCCCATCCTTCCATAGAGGATATTGATCCTTTCACCGAAGAACACGCGGGTAAGGACCTGTACGTGATTGCGGTCAAGGGCGCCCCGGATGTGGTCTTGAATCTGTGTAACCGCAGCCAGCTGATGGATAACAATGTGCGACCATTGGATGATCCTGCCCGCCAGTCTGTCCTGGCAGCCAATGATGCCATGACCCGTGATGCCCTGCGTGTGCTGGGCATGGCTTATAAAGTGGTCACTTCCCGCCCTGAGGAAATGGACCCCGCCGATCTGGAGAAGGACCTGATCTTTGCCGGGTTGGTGGGTATGATCGACCCTGCCCGCGAAGAAGTTAAACCCGCTTTACTCAAAGCGCTCAAAGCCGGCATCCGTACCGTGATGATCACCGGCGATTATCCCAACACTGCCCGTGCCATTGCCGAAAGCATCGGTCTGCTGCGTCCTGGTCACAAGGTGGTCACCGGCGCCGAATTGGATGGGATGTCTGACCAGGCTCTCAAGGATGATATTGAACAAATGGACGTGTTCGCCCGGGTCTCGCCGGCTCATAAAATGCGCATTGTGGAAGCTCTGCGTGCCAATGGTGAAGTGGTGGCCATGACCGGCGATGGGGTCAATGATGCCCCTGCCATCAAAGCTGCCGACATCGGGGTGGCGATGGGCATCACCGGTACCGACGTGGCCAAAGAGACCGCGGATATGGTCCTGACCGATGATAACTATGCCAGCATCGTTTCGGCGGTGGAGCAGGGGCGCATCATCTACAGCAATATCCGTAAGTTTGTCTATTACCTCATCTCCTGTAACATGGCTGAGATCCTCATTATTTTTATCCCCACCGTCCTTGGGCGCTGGCTGTTTGCCTTTGCCGGCACCCGTGCGATCCTTTCACCGCTCACCCCCATTCAACTGCTGTGGCTCAACCTGGCAACCGATGGCGCTCCCGCGCTGGCGCTGGGCACTGAAAAAGGTGACCCGGACATCATGGACCAGAAGCCGCGTCCCACCCGTGAACCGATCATCAACCGGTTTATGCAAATGGGTGTGGTCATTCAAACCATTGCCATCACGGCTACAACCCTGATCGCATATGCCATCGGCCTGGGCCACTCTGACCCGCGCTTTGCGGAGACGATGGCTTTTGTCACCCTGTCCATGTCCGAGCTGCTGCGCGCCTTCACTGCCCGCTCCGAACGCTACCCGTTGCTCAAGATCGGCGTTTTTACCAACAAGTGGATGAACCTGGCTGTGCTGGCTTCGGTCAGCCTGATTCTGGTGGTGGTGTATGTGCCGTTTTTCAATGTGATTTTCAATACCCTGCCGCTGGGCCTGGCTGAATGGGAATTGATCGTGCCGCTCTTCCTGGTGCCTTCCCTTGCTGCGGAGGCGGTTAAATATTTCATCACCTGGCAGGCAAATAAAGCAGAAGCTAAATAAAGACCTTCATTTACCCCCTTGACAAACATAGAATTATTGTTCTATAATAGAACAAAATTACTAATCGCTGTGTTTTTCAAAAGGAGTAAATGCCATGAACCTTTCTCAAACCCGCCATTTAGCCCGTTCCCCGCAGAAAATTGCGGAATCCCTGCAACTGCGCTCTGGCATGGTTTTCACCCTGCTCATTTTCCTGGCGCTGCTGGCCTTTGAACTTTTCAACTACGGCACCACGGATTATGCCATGCGCGATCTGCTGGGTGATATTGGTTTTGGAAGCCTGCGCTGGGCAACCATCCTGGCCATGGCTTTCTGTGCGATGGATTTCGCCGGCATTGCCCGCCTGTTCAGTCCGCAGGAAGAAGGCAAGGAAAAACGCGAGAACTGGTATCTGCTGGCTGCCTGGCTGATCGCTGCCACCATGAACGCCGGCCTCACCTGGTGGGGCGTTTCCATGGCGGTCTATAATCACCCGGTTCAGAGCATTATGGTGGTGGACCCGCAGACGATCGTTACTGTGGTGCCCATCTTTGTGGCTGTGCTCGTGTGGATATTACGCATCCTGATCATCGGTTCGCTGGTGTCATCCCTTAACCGCCTGCTCATCAATGAGAAACCGGAAAAACCTGTGCAGACCCAGCCGCAGGCGCGCCCCAGCCAACCCTTTGGCTTTAAAATTACGCCGCCACTACCAGGAACTGCTCCAGCGGGTGGATTTGTGCGCAGGCCCATGCCGTTAACTTCAACTCGCGGTCAGAAATTGCCGGAATCTTACACGCCCCTGGATCTATAGAGGCTGATCGTCCGCAGCTTTTAATCAACAACCGCTCTTTGATGAGCGGTTGTTTTTATTTAACCTGATAATTTTTCGCGATGGAAAGGGATCTTACACGTTGTAAGTTCCGTTTGGTTGCCATAAAAATTAAAAATGGTTCGCTTATAATCATCTGTGTGACCGATCAAAATAATCCCCATCCGGTCTGGGTGGATACCACCCAGGGATTCACTGCCATGCTGGCTAAACTTCTCAAAGCGCCTGTAGTGGCGGTGGATACGGAGTCCAACAGCCTGCATGCTTACCGGGAGCAGGTCTGCTTGATCCAATTTTCAACGCCTGAACATGATTTTCTGCTCGACCCGTTGGCGGGGCTGGATCTTCAGCCATTGGGCAGCCTTTTTTCCAGCCAGAAAATTGAAAAGGTCTTTCACGCCTGTGAATATGATGTCATTTGCCTGAGGCGCGATTTTGGTTTCACTTTCGATCAACTTTTTGATACCATGCAAACGGCTCGCATCCTCGGTATGGAAAAGTTCAGTCTGGGTGACCTGGTGGAAGCGGAGTTTGGCCTGCATTTGGATAAACATAACCAAAAAGCGGACTGGGCGCAGCGGCCGCTTTCCCCATCCATGCAAGCTTATGCGAGCCTGGATACTCACTTTTTGATCCCGCTGCGCGAGAAAATGATCAGCCAGCTGAACAAGCGCGGTTTAATGGAATTGGCAGAGGAAGATTTTCAACGCCTGTGCAGCTCCAGCGCCAATGGTGACCACAAACCGCTGTACACCCAGGTGAGCGGCTACCAGGACCTCAGCAGCCGCCAGCTGGCAGTACTGAATGAATGTTGTGCCTACCGCGACCGGCGCGCCCAATTGATCAACCAGCCCCATTTCAAGGTTGTTGGTAATCAGGCTTTGCTGGCCATTGCCCAGATTTGCCCGAAGAATGACCAGGACCTGAAAAAGATCGAAGAACTCCCATTGCGATTATATGAACGGCATGCCGAGGGACTGCTGACTGCTGTCCGGCGTGGATTACAGGCGCAGCCCATTGAACTGCCCCATCGGCAGCGGCCAGACGATTGGTACCTCAACCGACTTGACAAACTAAAAACCTGGCGCAAACAAACCGCCGAACGCCTGCAGGTTCTTTCGGATGTTGTTTTGCCGCGTGATGTGCTGGAAGAGATTGCCAGCCAGAATCCGCAATCTTTATCATCCCTGCAAAATATTATGAACAGCATTCCATGGCGTTTTGCTCATTTTAGTACGGAACTATTGGATGTGATCAAGGAGAAAAAATGAAAATCCATTTTGATGGCGCAGACCAGACGGTCACTGGCAGCCAGCACTTGTTGGAAATTAATGGCAAATTTATTTTGCTGGATTGCGGCATTTATCAGGGCAGGCGCGAGGACTTTTATAAGATCAATGCCAATTTCCCCTTTGACCCGCGCAGGCTGGATGCGGTCATCCTCAGCCATGCCCACATTGACCATAGCGGCAATCTGCCCAATTTGATCAAGCAGGGTTACTCCGGTCCGATCTACACAACCCCGCCCTCTGCCGAACTGGCCAATTTCATGCTTCAGGATTCAGGCAAGATTTATGAAGAAGATTCTTCCTATATCAACTTGAAAAAGCTCAAACCCGGTGAGAAGCCCATTGAACCTCTTTACACGATCGCAGATGCTCAAAAAGTGGAAGGGCAGTTCCGACCTGTACATTACGATACCCCCTTCGAACCCATCCCGGGTGTGACCGCCCGTCTGGTGAATGCCGGGCATATCCTCGGCAGCGCCGCTATTGTGCTGGAAATAAATGAAAATGGCGCGGTTAAACACCTGTGGTTCTCCGGCGATATCGGCCGTTTTAAGCTGCCCTTGCTGCCTGACCCGGTCCTGCCCACTAATGTGGATTACGTGATGATGGAGTGTACCTATGGGGATACCCCACACAGTGACCCAGAAGCGGCATACCAGATGTTCCGGGATGTCGTTCTGCGCACCATCCAGCGCGGCGGTAAGCTGATCGTACCCGCGTTTGCCGTCGGGCGCACCCAGGAGATCGTCTATATGCTCAACCGCATGCTCAGCGATGGTGAATTGCCCCGCTTACCCGTTTTTGTGGACAGTCCGCTGGCAGTGAATATTACCGATGTGTTCATGAAGTTCCCCGAGTATTTTGACGATGAAACCCAGCAGTTCGTCCGCACCGGAAAACATCCAGCCCTGACCTTCCCAGGCTTGACCTACACCCGCTCCACGGATGAGTCCAAAGCCATCAATAACCAGAAGGGACCGCTGATCATTATTTCGGCTTCGGGCATGTGTGAAGCCGGGCGCATTTTGCATCACCTGAAAAATAACGTCGAGGATCCGAAAAATACGGTGGCCGTCGTTGGATGGATGGCGCCCAATACACTGGGGCGGAGAATCCAGGAGAAACAACCCGTATTACGAATTTTCAATGAAATGCATCCCCTGCGGGCAGAGGTGGCGGTCATCAGCGGGCTATCCGCCCATGCCGGGCAGGATGGATTATTGCAATATGCCCTGGCTTCCCATAAGGGCGGGGTGAAAAAGATCTTCCTGGTGCATGGCGAAGCGGATGCTGCCATTGCTTTTGAGCAGTTGATGACCCAGAATGGGATCACCTCCTTCGAATTTCCCACTAAAGGGGAAGTGGCGGAAATTTAAAACAGCCCTGCTATAATTGGCATGCGTTTTGGGAGAGGTGCCAGAGTGGTCGAATGGGACGGTCTCGAAAACCGTTGTGGTCCTCGTGGCCACCGTGGGTTCGAATCCCACCCTCTCCGCTACGTTTTACATTCAACGAAATTGTAAGATGTTGCTTCGGAGCGAAGTGACTCGCCATGATATTTTTTCGCCGCCGAATTTCGTGTTTCGCTTTGTGAAATGTACCGCCAATAAGAAAGTTCTATTTTCACCACCGACCGGTGCGCACACCACAATTTTTCTACCAGTATGGCCAAAATCGCCAAAGCTTTAGGCGTTCCAATGGAAGATTTGATAAAATAAAACTATGAAGAAACTCCATTTTTCTGTCGAAATTAAAGCCCCTGGAGAAAAGGTTTGGAACACCCTTTGGGAGGACAAAACTTTCCGTGAATGGGCAAGCATTATTGATGAAGGGATGTATATGGTTGGAGAAATGAAAGAAGGAAATGAGGTGCAATTTATTTCCTCCGTATCTGGTTACGGTGTGACGAGTTTGGTGGAGAAGCTTGCTCTCAACGAGTTTGTGTTATTCAGGCAGATGGTGGATACGAAGGACAGCGGAGAGCGGAAGCGGAAAAAGGAATGGGCTGGCGGAATGGAAAGTTATTCGCTAGCGGAAAATGACAGTGTCACTACTTTGACGGTTGATATCGATGTTCCGCCAGGGCAGGAGGAAACATTTAAAGTCATATATCCAAAAGCTCTGGAGCGGGTGAAAGTTTTAACGGAGATAAAGTAGTAAGATTTAGCCGCAAAAGAAAAATTTTATAAACCAGATAAACTAATTTTATGACTACGAGTAAAAAAACATCAAACAAGCAATACATAAAATATCATAATGACGGCACGATATGGGCAAAAGGCACTATGGTTGATGGCGTGGAGGAAGGTTACTGGGAGTGGTTTAGAAAAGACGGTACCAAAATGCGCTCCGGTTATTTTAAAAAAGGCAAACAAGAAGGTGAATGGAATACCTATGACAGCAAGGGTAAGGTTGTTAAAGTGACAAACTTTAGTGGTCCTCGTGGCCACCGTGGGTTCGAATCCCACCCTCTCCGCAGAAATTTCAAGGAAATCCTATGATAATAACAACCGTAAATAAAATTCTGGCCATCCTCACCATCGGCTCACAGATATTCATATTATTGGGAATCATCCAGTTATTGTTATTCCGCAATAAAATTGGCAACCCTGTAATCAGATTTTTTTCGAAGAACGGGCTGTTCTTTGCATTGCTCATCGCGGTTGTGGCAACTGCGGGAAGCCTTTTTTATTCTGAAATTGCGGGATATGAACCCTGTAAACTCTGTTGGTTTCAAAGGATATTCATGTATCCGCTGGTGATCCTGCTCGGTCTGGCCTGCATTAAAAAAGACATCAAATTTACTTTTTATCCATCTGTGATGGCAGGTATTGGGGCAGTCATTTCTCTGTACCATAACTATGTTTACTATGGGGGTATTTCTTTATTTCCTTGTGAGCCCTTTGGTTTGGGAGTCTCCTGTACGAAGGTGCTCGTGATGGAATTTGGCTATATCACCATTCCCCTCATGGCGTTTACTGCTTTTATTCTCATTATTCTTTTTCTAAACGCTCAGAGGTCATACAATAAATTACGGAAGAATCGACCATCAGGCATTAATATCTCATATTGGAAAAGTTATCCAACTGGATATTTTTTGAAGTCCAGAAGAGAATTTATTGACCAAGTGAAGAATTAATTATGAAAATTATTGGACTTATCGGTGGAATGAGCTGGGAATCTTCCTTAGAATATTATCGAATAATTAATGAAAGAATAAGGGAAAAACTAGGCGGCCTCCATTCCGCCAAGAGTCTACTATATTCTGTTGATTTTGAAGAAGTTGAAAAACTTCAACGACTGGGGAAATGGGGAGAAGCCACAAAAATAATGATAGATGCAGCCAAGAGAATAGAGCTTGGTGGGGCTGATTTTGTAGTAATTTGCACCAACACTATGCACAGGATGGCGGAAGAAATGCAGCAAAGCATTAAGATTCCCATACTGCACATTGCAGATGCTACTGCAGAAAAAATAAAAGCAGCGGGGTATAAAAAAGTCGGCTTATTGGGAACCAAGTTCACAATGGAAGAACAATTCTATAAAGGACGTTTGATTGAAAAATACGATATGGAGGTTCTTATTCCAGATGAAGCTGAAAGGCTGTATGTTCACGATGTGATCTATAGAGAACTTTGTCTGGGTATCGTTCAGCAAAACTCCAAAAACATGTTTAAAGCAATAATTGAAAACTTATCAAAAAAAGGTGTGCAGGCAGTAATTCTTGGGTGTACCGAGATCCCGCTTTTAATTAAACAAGAGGATGTTTCGGTCCCACTTTTTGATACAACCAGAATTCATGCAGAGGCGGCTGTTGATTTTGCATTGGCCGATTAATATTTTTGTCCCCAAAAAGCTTGGAGTTGTCCCTTAGGTATAACATTAACGGAATTGGATAGATCGGATTAGAGGGTTACAGTTTTTTTCGCGGCTGCCTGGGTCAGAACATATTCCGATGCCACAATCCCAATCCCGGCTAAAGCGGACAACGTTAAAATCGGCTGATTATCCAAGGCGATATTCAACCCGAGCATATCATGAAGCATGCCGTTAATATTGGCAGCCAGGGTGATCTCGCTAGCCGCCAGAATGAATGACACCGTGCATGCCACCGCCAGTACAAATGAGGCAAATAACCCTGTTCGATGGATCATCCTGTCCGTTTCTTCAGGATTGGCCTTTTCCTGTTTTAATCTTCGGCCAACGTAAAACCCGGCTAATGGTCCCATGATACTATTGAAAACCGGCACGCCCATAAAAAACCCAAAGATGCCCACCGAATAGAACAGGTAAACGGCAATGAGAAGGATGGGATGGATCTGATATGCCGCATTGACCCATTTACCCAGGAACAATAGATCAATAACAAACCCCATTCCCAATCCTGCCAACATAAAAAATGGTATCTGGCTTTCCGGAGCCAGCAAATAAGCACCCCACCAGCCAGCAATAAAGAAAAAAATCGGCGCAATCGCCCCTAATAGCAAAGCCAGAAGAATTTTTTCAAGCTTATTTTTTGCTGGCCCGATTTTTGTACTCAACAAAAACTCCTTATGAGATTTTCTTTTCCATCACGATTCCATCTTCGCCGTCGTGATAATATTTGCTCCACACATCCACCTGGGCATACCCCAGCTTCTGGTAAAGGTGGATCGCGGCATCATTGGAGCGACGCACGCTCAGTTTTATACGCGGCATCTGCATCGCCTGCTCGCATTTAGCCATTAATTCTTCGGCGACTCCCTGGCGGCGGTAATCCGGCAGCACTCCCACGGTCATGATCCAGCCAGTCTGTTCATTACGGCGGATATCCCCGGCGACAAAGCCAGCCATTTTATCCTTATTTACTGCTTTAAAGCGCACAATATTTGGGAAGGTCAATGCTGCCATTAACTCAATTAATGGCCAGGCATCCTCCTGGAAGCAGGCGCGCTCAATTTCCTGTACGCCGAAAAGATCACGCCAGGAGGCATTAAGGATTTCAAGATGGAGTTTTTCAGGCATTAGTTAAAAAACCATTATACCTTTGCATCATCAATCAACGATTATGCTATCCAAGGTTCTGTTGGATTTAAAAAAATAAGGTAAAATACTCTAAATCCTTCGGGGCAGGGTGCGAGACTTACGGGTCTCAATTCCCGATCGGTGGTAATAACCCACGAGCGCTGCAATGCGCAGATCCGGTGCAATTCCGGGGTCGACGGTTACAGTCCGGAGTTGAAGAAGGTTTTTCTTTTCTGATGCTGCCCCGAAGCCAACCCGGTTTCGGGGCTTTAATTTAATCTTGAAATGAAAGAACAAAACAAACAACCAATAACAGTCAAATATGCCAGCGGCTGGAGTATTCTCATTTCCGTGGCTGCAGCGCTCGCCCTCTGGCAAATTGCGGTGATGCTTTTCAAGCTGCCGGCTTTTATTCTGCCTCCCCCGCTATTGGTAGGTGAAAGGTTGATCACCTCCCTTTCCGATGGCACCTTGCTGCGCAATCTTTCAGCGACTTTAGTGGAGGTATTGGTGGGACTATTTGCCGGAAGCTTGCTGGCTTCCCTGCTCGGTTATTGGCTTGCCAAGTCACGACTGTTGGAAAGGGTTCTTTCTCCTTTTCTGGTTGCCAGCCAGGCCATTCCCATGGTGGCGATTGCTCCATTGCTGGTGATCTGGTTTGGTCCGGGACTTTTCTCTAAGGTACTTATCTGTGCGCTGATCGTTTTATTTCCTGTTCTGGTGAATACCGTGGTGGGCTTGCGCGCCGTGCCGGATAACCTGCGCGATCTGATGCATTCGATGCGCGCTACACCCATCCAAATGCTGCGATATTTGGAAATTCCAGCTGCCTTGCCGGTACTTTTAGGCGGTCTGCGCATCGGCGCCACGCTCTCTGTGATAGGTGCAGTGGTGGGGGAGCTGGTCGGAGCCGACCGCGGACTGGGGTTTTTAATTAACGTTGGGCGTGGGCAGTACGATACCGCCCTGGTATTTGTGGCTGTCTTTACCCTTGTAGCCATGGCCATTACCCTGTATAGTTCCGTTGTTTTTTTAGAAAAACATCTACTGAAATGGCAAAAAGAGAACTAAGAGAATCTGGAAGATTAATCATTCTCAATAATGAAATTTAGGGACAGAATCATGAAAAAGACAATAATTGAATTTATTTTTCTAACAATCGCTTTATCCGCTTGTGGATCTAAATCCCTGCCAGCCCCTACTAGCGGGATCAATCCGGTGCGTTTACCAGTGGGTTACATACCCAATGTTCAGTTTGCACCGTTATACGTAGCGATTGAAAAAGGGTTCTACCGGAATTTAGGGTTGGAAGTGAAACTGGATTACAACATGGAAACGGATAGTGTTGCCTTGGTAGGTGCGGATCAAATCCAGTTTGCCATTGTTTCCGGTGAACAGGTTCCTCTGGGACGCGCCCAGGGATTGCCTGTTGTGTATGTGCTTGATTGGTATCAACAATATCCGGTGGGGGTTGTTTCGATGGCAGATCAAAATATCCGCACCCCTGCGGATCTGAAAGGTAAGAAGATCGGCATTCCCGTGTTGGCCGGCGCCAGCTACATCGGGTTTAAAGCTCTGCTCAATGCAGGCAAAATTAATGACACCGACGTCACCTTGGATTCAATCGGTTTTACCCAGACCGAAGCTTTGATCGACAAGTTGGAAGATGCCGTTGTGATTTACGTTACCAATGAACCCTTAAAACTGCGCGCTGAGGGATATCAGGTGAATGTGCTTAAGGTCTCGGATTATCTTGCACTGGTCGGTAATGGGCTGATCACCAACCAAAAAACAATCGATGAAAAACCTGACTTGGTGCGTGCCATGGTCGAAGGGACTTTGGCCGGAATACAATACACGATTGCTCATCCGGATGAGGCATTTGGTATCTGTAAGAAATATGTCGAAAACCTGGCTGCCTTAGACCAAAACCTTCAGCAGGAGATTTTGGCAGCATCCATTGAATTATGGAAAGCGGATAAACTGGGTTATTCAAACATGGAAGCGTGGGTGAACATGAACAATCTATTGGTCAATATGAAATTGCTAAAAAAACCGCTTGAACTCACACCCATGTTCAGTAATGAGTTCCTGCCAAAGTAGACATGCCTGCCAAGATCAATTCGCCTGCCGCGATCACTATCCATCAGCTGGGAGTCACTTTCCGGGATAAAAATGGCATCACCGAAGCTCTGAAAGAGGTCTCTTTCTCTGTCGCTCCCCAGGATTTTGTATGCGTGCTGGGACCTTCCGGCAGCGGCAAGACCACTTTATTACGCGTTCTTTCCAATTTGCTTCGCCCATCCACTGGAACGGTACGGTTTGGGAATGCAAAAAATAATCCCGTGATCGGGCTTGTTTTCCAGCAGGCAAACCTGATGCCCTGGAGAACGGTAATAGAAAATATCACCCTTCCGCTGGAGCTGCGTGGGGTGAATGCACAGGAAATAACTGAAAAAGCACATGCCATGATTGAGCTGGTGGGATTACAGGATTTTGCTCAAACCTGGCCGGCTTCGCTTTCGGGGGGCATGGCACAGCGGGTGGCAATTGCGCGTGCCCTCATCCAGGATCCGGATTTATTGCTGCTGGATGAGCCATTTGGTTCTCTGGATGCGCTTACCCGAGAACGGATGGGGGTGGAATTGCTGCGTATCTGGCAGTCTGAGCGCAAGACTGTGGTGATGGTCACCCATTCCATTTCTGAAGCCCTGCTCCTGGCTGACCGGGTGATCATGCTGACCCCCCGCCCGGGTCGCATCCTTCTGGATGTGAAGGTTGACCTGCCCAGGCCAAGGCAGGAAAATGTACGTTACAGTCCAAAATTCATAGAACTTTCCAAGGCGCTGCGGTCAGCGATCGGTTAGACAGGTTGGGGAATTAAGAAACCTGCGGCCACTCTAATAAAAGCGATTCAGCTAAAAGTCGCAGATTGGCATTGCTTAATCTCGGCAGGCTGCTTTCTATCCGTTGCGTAAAAAAACGAGCCGAATTGAGATTTTGCCAAGCGGATATCTGCCGAACCTGTTCAGTAAAATCCAAATTAGTTAAAGGTACATCTGCTCCGCTTACCGTGAGCAGAACGTCCCGCCAGAAGGACAGCCAATAGGTGAGCGCCTCACGTAAAACCTCCCTGATCTCACTACGGTCATCGCCTGCGTAGAAATTGTTCTCACAATAGGCGAGCCGCTGCCGCCGGTTTGTTTTTAACAACATAAGCAAATCCGCGAGCCAACCCTGGCGCCTTTCCAGCAATTCGGGTTCGTGCATTAATTGAAATGCAAAACCTGGCCGGCCGCCTGCAATATGAGCGATCAGGCGGGCTTTTTCAGAGTCGATATTTTCACGTTTTACCAAGGCAGAGGCTAATTCGTCCACCGGTACCGGGTACAGACGCAGCACTTCACAGCGTGAAGAAATGGTGGGCAACAAGTTTTCTGCAGAGTCAGCGGTGAGTAACAAGATCGTTTTTTCATTTGGTTCTTCCAAAGTTTTCAGCAGGGCGTTTTGGGCATTGTCATTGGATTCTTCCAGACGCAGCAGGAGGGCAACCCGTTTACTGGCTTCGTAAGGGGCAAGGGAAAACTGATGCTGCAGTTCGCGGACCTGTTCAATTTTCAATACTCCACCGATGGTTTCGGCCTGTACAATGCACAGGTCAGGGTGCTGCATTCGTTGAATTTGAACGCAATTTCGGCAGGTTCCGCACGGCGTGCCAGGGGAGATTGGCTGCAGACAGTTGATCGCCATGCAAAAATGCAGCGCCAGAGTGCGCCTGCCCACTCCGCCGGGCCCGGTGAAGAGATAGGCATGTCTCACCTGCCCGCTGGCAATGTGTTGTTGCAGCATTTTCTCTGCCCATGCATGGCCGATCAAATCCCAAGTCATGCCAAAGATTGTAGCGCAGGTTCACCGGCTTGGCAACGATTTCAATCCGATGAATGAAAAACAGCTTTCTTCTTGCTGAAAGTCTGGAAGAAAGATAAACTAAGACCTATTGAAAGGCAATTCATCATGAATATTCAAAAAAATGTCGTTGAAAAATTCCTCAGGTACATCAAAATTGATACCTGTTCGGATTATTCGATAACTGACCGGGTGCCAACCACTGACACACAGTTTAATCTTTCACACTTGCTCGTGGATGAACTTATAAACATGGGAATAAAAGACGCTTCAGTGAATGAAAAGTGTTTTGTCATTGCCACCCTGCCGGCAAACACGGATAAAAAAATCCCGGTGATCGGCTTTCTGGCCCATTTGGATACCAGCCCGGATTTCAATGGGAATAAAGTAAACCCCCAAATTGTAGAAAAGTATGATGGCAGCGAGATACTCCTCAATAAGACCTCAAAGAAGAAACTCTCCCCATCTGAATTCACTGAACTCCCCCGTTATATTGGCCAGACGCTCATCACCACAGATGGCTCGTCTCTTCTAGGGGCAGATGATAAAGCCGGTGTGGCTGAAATAATGACCATGCTGGAATATCTGGTCAGTCACCCGGAAGTGAAACATGGCACTCTCAAGATCGCTTTCACCCCGGATGAAGAAACCGGTATGGGCATAGACAACCTGGATATAAAAGCGTTTGGCGCCGATTTTGCCTATACCCTGGATGGGGGCGGGTTGGGAGAATTGGAGTATGAGAACTTCAATGCTGCCCGGGTAATCCTTCAATTTCATGGCAAGAGTGTCCATCCTGGAGATGCCAAGAATATCCTGGTCAATTCGCAGTTGCTTGCGATGGAATTAAATTCCTTACTGCCAGTTGCACAACGCCCGGAATACACTTCCGGACGCGAAGGTTTTTTTCATCTGCACAGTATCAGCGGTGATGTTTCTGAAACCAAAGTGGAATACCTGATCCGCGATCATGACCGCCAAAAATATGAGGCCAAAAAAGTGTTGATGCAGAATTGCATTGATTTCATTAAAGGCAAGTATGGTCCTGGTTCACTGGATGCAGTGATCGAGGACCGCTATTTCAATATGCGCGAGATACTCGAAAAGGTATTTCATATTGTGGAGACGGCCAAAGAAGCCATGCTCGCTTTGGGCATTGAACCCGTTATTAATCCCATCCGAGGAGGAACAGATGGCGCACGCCTATCTTTAATGGGATTACCCACCCCCAACCTGTTCGCCGGGGGGCATAATTTCCACGGTCCATATGAATATATTCCAACCGCATCGATGGAGAAAGCCGTCCTTGTGGTTTTGAAGATCGTTGAGTTATACGCAAATAAATAATTGATTTGATAAAAGTAATTTTTGAAATGCCCTTTCCGGGCATTTCTTTTTAATCTTAACAACTGCTCCTTCAGACTTGATTACGGTACAATCTAACCTTGAGGTTTCCTTGGATATTTTGCACAATCTCAATCCCCAGCAAAAAGAAGCGGTAACTGCCGAACCGGGTCAGATCCTGGTGCTGGCTGGACCGGGCTCTGGCAAGACGCGTGTACTGACCCAGCGGATTGCTTACCTCATTTATGCGATGGGGGTTAAACCCTATCAACTCCTGGCGGTTACATTTACCAATAAAGCTGCCCGCGAAATGGAAAGCCGGGTAAAAAAAATCCTTACTGAAGATTTGGAAGGTCTTTGGCTGGGTACTTTTCATGCCATTTGTGCCCGCCTTCTGCGCCGCGAAGCTCAATACCTACCCTTTAATGAGAATTATGTCATCATGGATTCCGACGATCAGGAAGCACTGGTCAAGCGCGTTTTCAAGGAGCTGGATCTGGATGACAAGCTGTATAACCCTTTTGCCATCCGTGAAATGATCTCGCGCGCTAAAAACAATCTGGTACTCCCCAAGGAATTTGTCACCCGCTCTTATATGGAAGAAGTTGCCAGGCGGGTTTATGAACGATATCAGCAGCTGCTGGAAAATAATAATGCGGTAGATTTTGACGACCTGTTGTTGTGGGCGGTTCGGTTATTGGAAGACCAGCCCGAAGTGCGGGTTAAGTATGCCCAGAGGTTTGCCCATGTACTGGTGGATGAATTTCAGGATACCAACCTGGCTCAATATGAAATTGTCCGCCTCTTTTCATCAGTACATCACAGTCTGTTTGTGGTGGGTGACGAGGACCAATCCATTTATCGCTGGCGAGGTGCGGACTACCGCAATATTCTGCGTTTTGAAGCGGATTATCCCAAGGCGCGTAAAATCCTGCTTGAGCAGAATTATCGTTCTACTCAAAACGTACTCAATGCAGCCCGTTCGGTGATCGACCAGAACAAAACCCGCACGCCCAAAGCCCTTTTTACTGACCGCGGTGAAGGACAACCCATTACTCTGTATGAAGCGGTTGATGATTATGATGAAGCTGCTTTTACTGTGGATTCAATCCGCCAGCAGCTTGACACCAAAGAGCATACCGGAGGCGATTTTGCCATCATGTACCGTACCAACGCCCAGTCCCGACTGCTGGAAGAAGCATTCCTGCGTGCCAGCATTCCATACCGTCTTGTGGGCGCCCAACGGTTCTATGGACGGCGTGAAGTAAAAGATATCATTGCTTTTCTGCGGCTGGTGCATAATCCGGATGATGAAATTAGCCTGGGACGGGTAATCAATATCCCTCCTCGGGGGATCGGGGAAAAAACCCTGGTGACGATGCAATTGGTATGCCGCCAGAGAGTTGTTTCGGCCGGTCAATTGCTTATTGATCTGGGCGAGAAAGGTGAAGATTCGCAGTTTTGGGCGGATTTCTCCAACCGGGGTGGTGTGGTTCTGGCAGATTTTGGCAGGCAATTGGCAAAATGGCGAAAATTGAATGAAAGCTCACCTCTGCCGGAAGTTTTTGACCGTATCCTGCAGGATAGCGGATATAAGGATTACCTTGAAGAAGGCAGTGAAGTCGGTCAAAGCCGCTGGGAAAATGTCCTGGAACTGCGCCGGCTGGCATATGAATTTTCTGAACTCGGGATGAATGCCTTCCTTGAAAATGTTGCCCTGGTTTCGGACCAGGACACCCTGCCAGAAACCCTGAATGCCCCCACTCTGCTCACTTTGCATGCAGCCAAGGGATTGGAGTTCCCGGTGGTTTTTATTATTGGTTTGGATGATGGCTGGCTGCCGCATAATCGCTCCATTGATGATCCGGAACAGATGGCGGAGGAAAGGCGGCTATTCTATGTCGGCATAACCCGCGCCAAGGATCAACTTTACCTGGTTCGAGCAGACCAGCGCAGCAGTTTTGGCTCCTTTACATTGACCCAGCCTTCCCGTTTTCTGAACGATATTCCTGAAACGCTCCTCAAACGCCAGGGTGTGCACATCCAGCGCAGCCGTTCCCAGCGCTATGGTGTCCTCGAACGCTGGGAATCGCTTCCACAAAGCAGTAGCCAAAAAAAGAAAAGCGAATCAAATTCGATTACACCGCGCTTTAAACCAGGAATGCGTGTGCTGCATGCCACCTGGGGGGAGGGAATGGTGATTGACTGCCGTATACAGGATGATGATGAGGTTTTGGGGGTTGCATTCGAATCAGTGGGGATAAAACGCCTGGCCGCTTCATTGGCAAAACTTGAAATTATTTCAGCATAAAATTATCTCTGCCGGGCATTTTACAGGATTGCCAAATCCAGCAACCTTTCTGGAAGAGGCACTTTTTTCAGCTCAAACCTAAACCACCAAGTATTCCTGGTGTACCAACATATCAGCCTTTACTTACGAGGCTAAAAAAACCTTCACACAGAAAAAGGTTGAAGGGTTCTTGGTTATTGTGTTCCAGAAATTAAATCTTTGCCTCTAATTCATCGATCTTCTTTTCCATTAATCCAACTGCATCACCCAGCGTTCCAGCATCAAAAGCCAGTTTTGCGCCGGCAGTTTTAAAAAGCTCAGGTAAAGGGACAGTGCCTCCCAATTGCAGCGCTTTGCGGTAGTTTTGCACAGCAACTGCCTGATTACTGAGCGAATTGCGCCAGATCTGAGCCGCACCCAATAGAGCCAAGCCGTATTCCACGTAATAAAACGGGGCGGTATGAATATGATCTTTACGCTGCCAGCCGGTCATCATTACATCTTCGTAACCGCTCCAATCCAGGTGTGGTCGGAAGCGTTTTTCCAGTGAAGCCCAACACGCATCACAATTGGCTGGATCGATTGACTCTTCAGAGTTCTCATATACCCAATGTTGAAATCCATCCACGATGGCCATATAAGGCCAGAACAATATATTTGTCTCCAAATGATCGATAAGTGCCCGGGCAGCATCTCGTTCGGAATAAAAGCCACCCTTATCCTTTGCCAGATACGGTGATGCCAGTAATTCCATCCCCATGGAAGCCACTTCGGCAAACTCCATGGGTGAGTGCCGTTGTTGGAAATAAGGTAAAGCAAAGGTTTCAAAATCATGAAAACTATGGCCGCCCTCGTGCAACAGGGTCCGGACATCATCGGGAATACCAACAGCATTGGCAAAAATGAACGGGCTGTGGATATAGGAATAGCTGGTGCAATAGGCACCGGACGCTTTATCCTTGCGGTTGGGAATATCCAGCAAGCCAGCTTTATCCAGAGAGTCAAAATAATCTCCGAATAAAGGCAGAACTTTATGATAGATTGAGGATACTTTATCAATTAACTCGCGGGCATCTGCAAATGGCTTGAGTGATGGCAAATTAAATGGGTCAACAGAAATATCATAATACCGTAGTGTTTTGATACCCAGCCGCTGCTTACGCCGCTCAGACAGGCGGATCACCACCGGGACCACCGCTTTCTCTATTGCGAGATGGAAGTTTTTACAATCCTCAGGGGAATATGCAAAACGGGAAAGCTGCTGCCAGCGGAAGGAACGGTAATCCGCTTTGCCTGCATTTTTTGCCATTTTTAGACGCAGGTCCATAAATTGTTTCCACTGCTGGTTGATCACTTCACGGTCAGCCAGCTGCCGTGAGGATAATAATTCCCATCCCTGCTGGCGGACTGCGCGGTCTGGATCGAGCAGAACGGTTTCCATGAAGCGCACCGTCTTCTCTTCACCCTTCCAGGTGACAGTTTGCGCGCCCATGACCTTGTCATGTTCGGTGGAGATCTTCTGCTCTTCAACTTGCAGGGGGATATTTTCCATTCGGAAGATTTCCGCTTCCCCGCGCATCTTGTGCAGAGGTTCTTCAAATCCGGCTGGCTGAAGACCGCTGGCTAAAAGTTTTTCTTTGAGCTTCTGATCGGCCTCACTGATGCCCGGATATGTTTTTTCCATGAAATGCTCAAAACGTTTTTCGGCTACTTTATCAGCTGTATTTACAGAGGTGGCCACATACAATCGACTGGTCAATTCTTCACCAAGTTCACAAAGCAATGACCAGTCGCCCAACCACTCTTCAATATTGGAAGAGGTGAGATTTTGTTTAATTAACTCAATATATCCGGATTCAAAGTCAGCCCATTCCCATGACACCAGGACTTGCTCATTTGCAGGTTTCTTAATTTGCATAATTCCTCTAAGAACAATATTTTATGGCACAAAGATCGGCGGTTCCTGAACCAGGAAAACCCCCCTGACTCGCCGAACTGAAAAATCAAATTGGGAGCGGGGAGGCATCTGCGTGGCATCAGCACCACAGCAGGGACCGACCACCAGGAGATCACCATTGCTTAATTTAAATTCAATACTGAAGTGAAAAATACCCTGCTGATCGACGCTGGCTTTAAGCACGTCCTTGATCTCAAGGCATTGATAACCTTTTGAGGCACAACCAAACTCCCACAGGGAAGCATAATTATCAACCGGGATGGCAGCGTTCATACTTCGCAAGCCCTCGTAATCGCCTCCGTATAACGAGGCCGCTTGTTCATAAGCGCCATGTGCCAGCAACGCGAAAAAGGATTCCAGCGTGGATTGGGCGGTGACTAAATCGCCCTGGTCATTCGTTAAAGGATTTGAACAGGAAGCAAGCAGAAGCAGACCAACGAGCAGGATGCATCCGATAATTTTGTTAAGCATTTGAATACCCTCCCATTACGAATTGAGGATCGGTGGTTTACGCAAATGCCAGTCGGTGCTTTGCTGGTAAACATGCGCCATGCGGAAGAGAACGTCTTCACGAAAAGGGGCAGCCATTAATTGCATACCGATGGGCAGCCGGCTTTCATCAAAACCGACCGGGAAGGCGATTGCTGGCACTCCTGCCAGATTGGCGGGCAGGGTGAAAACATCCTCCAGGTACATGGCCAGCGGGTCATTGCGATGTTCGCCCAGTTTAAAGGCTGTGGTGGGTGCCACCGGGGCGGCGATCGCGTCCACTGATTTGAAAACCTCTTCAAAATCATTCTTGATCAACGTTCGCACTTTTTGGGCCTGACCATAATAGGCTTCGTAATACCCAGTGGAAAGCGCATAAGTGCCCAGCATAATCCGCCTTTTCACTTCGTCTCCAAATCCCAGGCCGCGGGATTTGACGAACAACTCCATCAGGTTTTCACCGGCAGCGCGCAGACCAAAACGGACGCCATCATAACGCGCCAGGTTGGCAGATGCTTCGGCTGGAGCGATCAGATAATAGACGGGCAGGGCATACTCGGTATGCGGCAGGGAAACCTCACTGATCACGGCTCCAAGCTGCTCCATTTCTGTGATGGCAAGACGGACTGCTTTTTCAACCGATGGCTGGATTCCTTTTATGAAATATTGGGATGGAATTCCAATTTTCAAGCCTTTAAGATCTCCACCCTTCATCCCGCAAACCCTGTCTGGCACAGGCAGATCAATGGTGGTGGCATCTTTTTCATCATACCCCGCCATCCAATGGAATAGGATTTCCGCGTCTTGTGCTGTGTGAGCCAGGCAGCCGAGGGAATCCAACGAAGAACCATACGCGATTAGTCCGTATCGGGAAACACGCCCGTAAGTAGGTTTAATACCGGTCACTCCGCAATAGGAAGCTGGCTGGCGGACACTACCGCCGGTATCGGTGCCCAAAGCTGCAGGAGCCAGGCGGGCAGCCACGACTGCCGCGCTTCCTCCGCTGGAACCACCCGGCACACGGGTAAGATCCCAGGGATTATGGGTTGGTCCGAAAGCTGAGTTCTCAGTGGAGGAACCCATGGCGAATTCATCCGTGTTGGTTTTCCCCAGGGGAACAACACCCGCATCCAGTAATTTTTGAACTGCCGTACCGCTGAATGGCGCAATGAAGTTTTCAAGGAACTTTGAACCACAGGTGCAGCGCACATCCTGCAAACAGAGCACATCTTTAACTGCGATGGGCAATCCGAGAAGAGGAGGCAGAGGTTGTTTATCTTTTCGCAGTCTGGAGAACTGTTCATCGGCATTTTTGGATGAGGCAAGCGCTTTTTCGGGCGTGAGAGTGATGAAGGCATGCAGGTCACCCTCGTATTTTTCAATTTGGGATAGGCAAAATTTAGTCAGTTCGAGGCTGGATATTTTGCCAGAATGCAATAACTCAAGGGTCTGGCTGACACCAAGTTCATTTAATGGAACCATAACTATTTATCCAACACCGGTGGGACACGGAACTGCCCCCTGGTTTCATCCGGTGCATTTTGCAGTGCCTGGTCTTTGGATAATCCGGTTTTAATTTCATCTTCGCGCAACCGGCTGCGAGGCGGAAGCACACTGGAAGTGGGGGGAATATGGCTTGTATCTAATTTTTGCAGGCGCGCAACATGATCCAGGATGGAAGAAAGCTGCTCGCGGTAAAGTTCCTTTTCTGCGTCGCTTAGCTCCAACCGGGCGAGGAGGGCAATATGATCGACTTCTTCAGGGGTTAAACTCATGGGAAGTATTATATCTAAGATAATTGTATGTTGTCGGTTTGACCCTTTTTCTATATCACAAAGTCATTTAATCAACTGGTCGGCATACCATTTTAAATAAACACCTGCATTTCGAGACCAGTATTTCTCGGTATGCGAACCAGGCAGAACATGGCATTCATTTAGCACATGGTAATCATCCAGGCGGTCTTTCCAAACACGGGCTGCATCTGCAATGAAATCGCGGTCACCTACATCGATCCAGATATGCGGCAGCTTATCCGGGGGGATGGCTTTGATCCAAAATGGTACGGCGTTAAAATCACCACGAAAAGGGGCAAAAGAATGCGCGCCAATAGCACCGAAGGTTTGCCAGTAGATCAACCCGGTGCGCATTGCCCAACCCGCCCCACGAGAGAGACCGCCGATGGCACGGCAGGTACGGTCAGCACAGGTTTGGTAGTGGGCGTCCACCCAGGGCACGAGTTCTTCTGCCAGGGCAGGTCCATATTTTGAATCCCACTGGTTGTTCATGTAGTTGGATTCTTTGGGCATCACAATGATCATGGGCTTCACTTCACCTGATGCGATCATGGAGTCTAAAGCCTCATCCATGCCCAGGCGGTCCCACTGATCATCATTGAAACTTTGGCCGTGCAAAATATACAGCACCGGGTGCAACCGTTTCTTTTCCATTCCGTAACAGGCAGGTAAATACACCCGAAACTGAAGCGGGTGGGTCATATGGGTTGTTTGAATTTCATGGAACTCAAATTTTCCCCTAGTTTGATTACATGGGGTTGGAGTAAGAGCGGGAGCAGGAGAAGGAGTGATAATTTGGGTTGGGGAGGTATTTTGAGTTGGAGTTGGCTTTACGGATGGTACCGTACATGAAACAAGCAAATAGAAAATGAGAATCAATCCTAACGATAAGATTGAAAAGAGAAATTTCTTCATTTACCGGGGAGGATTCGCCAGGAAAGAGTGTACCAATCCAAATATTCCTGAATATGTAAGCGCCAATAGTCCTCATCATGGCGGCCTTCGTTCAAATGCCATTCATTGAGTATTCCATGCTGGTTAAGAACGTTTTCGAATTTGATGGCAGTATCCACCTCGGGGTCACTGCGTCCAATATCAATATAAATCCGGGGTGCCTTTCCGATGGGAATTGCATCCAGCCAATCCGGTAATTGTTCAAGGTCACCATCGAAAGTTGGCAGGCTGTGTCCGCCAACTGCGCCAAACAACTTGTACTGCTGCAATCCCAAGCGCATCGCCCAGGAAGCTCCGCGTGAAATACCCCCAATTGCGCGCCACTCCTTTTGTTTACCGACATGCAGGTTGGTTTCCATCCAGGGGATCAATTCATCGGTGAGCGCCAGGGGGAAAGCATTGCCTTCCGGGGAGCGGTAATAAAATTTTTCAAGTGGCATCACAACCAGGAATGGGATTGTCTGTCCGCTTTGAATGGTCTGGTTGGCCGCCTTCAGCAATCCCAACCTCTGCCACTGGGTGTTATCAAAGGTTTGGCCATGCAGCAGGTAAAGGACTGGATAGTTTTGCTGTACTCCATTTCCATAACAGGGGGGAAAATAAACACTGAAGATTAGTTTGTCCCTCAGTTTTTCGGATTGGATCTCAAATTGCTGAATTTGCCCGGGCTGACTGCACTGGATAACCAGTGGATTATTCCGGGTTGGTTTTACTTCTGCCGTGGATTCCTGTTCGAAGGGCGTACTTGTGGCTGTTTGAACAGGCAACGATATTAATGCAGTCTGGGTTGGGCTGGAACAACCAAATAGTAAAAATAAACAAATGATTGGGAAAAAATAATTTGGAGTGATTGATTTACGCGGATTCGCCATATTTATTAAAACTTGTGAAAATGGCGCCTGCTTGACGGGTGAAGCGCATTCCGATTATACTCTTACCTGCCGGGGTGTAGCGCAGTTGGTAGCGCACCGCGTTTGGGACGCGGGGGCCGGCGGTTCAAGTCCGCCCACCCCGACTTTATTCGTAATTATCGCACAAGTCTGCATTCAGCAGACTTGATTGTTTTAACTACATAAAAAAAGGTAAAACTAAAAACCAAGTAAATATTATAATTGCATGTAAAGAAATTTCATTTATGACCAATCCTTTATTATCCATTGTCATCCCTGCCTATAACGAAGAGCAGCGCTTGCCGGAAACGCTGCATGTTATTCATGTTTTCCTGCAAAAGCAAACCTACCAAGCGGAAGTGCTGGTGGTAGAAAATGGCTCCAATGACCGCACCCTAGCCATTGCCCAGGAATTCAGCCGAAGCATGCCGGAAGTGCACGCATTGCATTGTGAACAGCGCGGGAAAGGGGTGGCGGTGACCCAGGGCATGTTGGCAGCCAAAGGGGATTACCGTTTTATTTGTGATGTGGACCTTTCCATGCCTATCGAAGAGGTTAATAAATTCCTCCCGCCTCTGTTGAAGGATGAAGCTGTCACAATTGCCTCTCGCGAAGCACCGGGTGCCAAACGCTATAACGAACCGGAAATCCGCCACATCGTTGGACGGGTTTTTAACCTGATGGTGCGCCTGATCACCCTTCCCGGGCTGCAGGATACCCAATGCGGATTTAAATGTTTCCGCGCGGATGTGGTTGAAAAGGTTTTTCCGCGCATGACCATGCAGGGATGGACATTTGACGTGGAAGCGCTGGTCATCGCCCGCCGCATGGGGTATAAAATTATCGAAGTACCCATTCCCTGGTATTTTAACCCTAAGAGCAAAATAAAAGTTCTGCGCGATTCCTTAACCATGGCAAGTGACTTGATCGCCATCCGCTGGAATGCCCTGCGCGGAGTTTATGACCACTAAACAGAAACGTCATTTATTCCTTTACCCAACCCTCTATTTTGAAAATCATTTATGGGCAGGCGGATTTCAATATGTAGCTGGTTTGGATGAAGCCGGCCGCGGCTGTTGGGCTGGGCCGGTTTGTGCCGCTGCGGTCATTTTGCCTCCCCAAAAAAGTATTCTAAAAAAATTGAATGGCGTCCGCGATTCCAAACAAATGACCGCTCTGCAGCGAACCAGATGGGCTAAGGTGATCAAGGTCAGTGCCCTTTCTTATGGAGTTGGCTTTTCTTCCAATTATGAAATTGACCAGATCGGCATAATTGCTGCCACGCGTCTGGCTATGCTGCGGGCTCTGGAAAGGCTACACACCCAGCCCCATTTTCTGCTGTTGGATTACGTGCTTCTCCCTTCCCTTGATCTCCCACAGGCTGGTCTGGTTAAAGGCGATGCCCTATCATTGAGCATTGCCGCCGCTTCAGTACTAGCCAAGACTGCACGGGATGAACTGATGATTGAAATGGATAAAGAATATGCGGGTTATGGGTTGGCGCGGCATAAAGGCTATGGAACGCAACAACACCGACTTGCAATAAAGGAAATTGGTGCCTCATCCATTCATCGCTTCAGTTTCGCACCCATCCGGGATCTGAGTTTGAACGATAAATAAACTTCAAACCCAGGATAAACAGATCCCGAATTTCCCCCCCATTTTCAAGATAAAATGATTTCAATGCGCAAGATTTCAGCCGTAATTCTCTTATTTGGGTTAGTGATATTTTCACTTAGTCAAACGATGCCAGTCTGGGGACAGAGTGGTTTGAACCTGCGTATATCCGATCCGGAGCTTGCCCTGTTTCCCAAGGTGACCACCTATCTGGATGTCTATGACCAATTGGGCACCTTTGTTAGTGATCTGACGTTGCGAAATGTCAAACTGACAGAAGATGGTCAAGAGCGGATAGTCAATGAGACAATCCTGATCCAGCCCGGATTGGATACCATTATCGCTTTGAACCTGAGCTCAACGCTTTCCAACCGCTCAGTTGCCGGTGCGACCCGTTTTCAAGAAATTTATGCAACCGTATTTAACTGGATCAATTCATTACCGCCTTCTTCCGCAGTGGACCTTTATTCATTGGCCAGCAATGAGGGCATTCTAACCGAGCGTCAAAAAGAACGCGGTCAATTTGTCCTTTCCCTGCAGAATTATCAACCGAATCTTTTCAACCTGAAACCCAACTTGGACAGCCTGAAATTTGCTCTGGATATTGCTGCAAATCCCAACCCCATCTCTAATGGCAAGCAAGCTATTTTCTACCTTACTGCCTTGCCGGTGGATAACGAGTTACCGCGTATTCAGGTTTTAGCAAGCCAGGCAATTCAGTTTAAAGTACCTGTATTTGTCTGGCTGCTGGCTTCAGACGCGAGTGCCAATTCGCCTGCAGCCAGTGCCCTGACCGATCTGGCTCAAAAAACCGGTGGTAAATTTTTTTTATATAACGAGACCATCCAAGCACCTAACCCGGAAGAGTACTTTATTTCATTACGAAATACCTATCGGCTGCGCTACACTTCAGCCATTAATCAAAGTGGAACACACAAAATCTCCGTGCAGGTCCAGCGGGGGGATCAAACCGCCAATTCCCCAGAAGTCAGTTTCAATATCGATTTGAAAGCACCCATTCCTTCCCTGATCAACTCTCCTCTGCAGATTACGCGTACATGGATAAAGGATGATCAAGGCAACTTCACCCTTCAGCCGGATTTGTTGACGCTACAAATAAAAGCTGATTTTCCGGATGGCTACCCGCGTCAATTAAAATCCTCACGCTTAATTGTTGATGGAAAGATTGTCATTCAAAACACCCAGCAGCCACTGGATTATTTTGGTTGGTCCCTAAAAGAATATCGAAATAATGCCACGCATACTTTACAAGTGGAAGTTGAGGATATTCTTGGTTTTACGGGGAAAAGTATTGAATTGATCATTCCTGTGAACGTCACACCGCGGTCATCCAGTCCATTAGGTCAAGCACTTGATTTTTTAGGGATGGGCGGCTGGCTGATCCCAGTAGGATTACTGCTGGTTGGAAGTGTGTACTTGATTTACAGACAACGGGGGCGAATCCGAGAAATAATTGAAAATCGGTGGATAAAAAATGAAATGGAGCATGCTGATCCACTGACGCAGCAAGTACTTTTCCAAAATGAATCTGGATCACAACCTCAAAATAGTATCAGTCCAGAACCTGGCGAGATTGCTAATATTATTACCAAAGAATTTCCCAGATTGACCTGGGCGGGCAAAAAAACTGCACCGCAGGGGATGGATATGATTCTGCTCGATCGACCCGAGATGTTGGTTGGCCGCAAGAAAATTCAATGCCAGATTGTGCTCAAATTACCATCAGTCGAAAAAATTCATGCATTAATCATCACAACAGCGGAAGGACAAGTGAAGATCGCCAACCGCAGTACCAAAAACGGAACGTGGGTGAATTTCGCTCCTGTATCATCCCAAGGAGCAATTTTGCATTCCGGTGATCTGGTTCATTTTGGCAAGGCTGCATTTCGCTTTGAAATCAGCCAGCCGAACCGGATTGCCAGAGACCTGCAGAATTATTGACCTGTCTTTGATCCGTCCCATTTACTCAAAGGTGAGAGCTTTTCCAGAGGTTTGTACTTTAGAAATAGTGCAATCAGATAAATATGATAGAATTTCACGCGCCAGCCCATGGAGGGATGGCCGAGTGGCTTAAGGCGCCTGTCTTGAAAACAGGTATGGGGCGAAAGCTTCATCGTGGGTTCGAATCCCTCTCCCTCCGCCTGCACAGTTCATTACCAGCTATAATAAGTGTCCATCACTGGGGAGGTGCCAGAGTGGCCGATTGGGATCGCCTGCTAAGTGATTGTCGGGGGTTTAAATCCTCGACCGAGGGTTCGAATCCCTCCCTCCCCGCTGAAAAGCAAAGTCCCGGGTAAATATAACTCCCGGGACTTTTTATATTGAAATTTCCAGTTAAAAATCCATAGACATTTTTACATCAATTTTGTATTTAATGATCTTCGAAATTACACCAATGCATATACTGATTAATAGAAATGACGAATAATTATTGAGGAGAAAAAAGTGAAACACGGATTTAAATTCACTATTTGCTGTTTGTTGACTTTCACATTTCTGATAGGTTGCGCGCCTGTGAATATTGCTCAAGAGGTAGCTAAAAAAGAACAAATCCCAACTCTTCCTCTATACGGAAAAGGCAAATGCGGGGATGGGATATGTGAAGGTCCTGAGAATTCTCAAAACTGTCTCAGGGACTGCCCTGGATTAAAACCCTCTTTATCAGAAAAACCAGCAGTTGTTTCGTCGAGTTCGGTTTCCAGTGGGGAGGCGCCTTTATTTCTCACTACCATGACACACATGGAAAGTAATTTTACCGATGATCGCGACCAGGCTGTTTTCCTCAGGCATGTTGAACTGCTGCGCACCGGAATTTCATTGGCCAGCGAGTATTATGCCAAATTAACAATTGAAAGTGAGCTGCCTTTTTCGATAGCCTGCGAAAAATGGGGGCTCAATATGCTCCAGGAAGCATTGGATCGGGGGATGGGGGTGGGGACGCATAGCGATCTTGGATTTAAGGAAAATTTCAGTATTGACCAGTTTGCCCGCGAATTAGTTGATCGAAAAGAAGCAGTGGATCGGTTGGTGGGAGCACAGAATAATCGTGGGACTTCAGGAGCTGGTAGCGCTGTTGACTGGGTCCTGGCAGCCACCCAGGCTGGTTATCAATATATGGATGGAATTGTCGGCATGCATTACCTTTCCATGCCGATGGAAAACCGTCCGAGTCCAGAGTGGACAGATGAATACATCCGCAACATCTCATATCATGATGGTGCGCCAGTCGATCTATATGAACGCATTACCCCCATCCTCTTGAAGGACGCCAAGGATTTTACGAATGACCCGGACGGGACAATTTTGGTACTCTCGGGTGAGATCGGAAGGCTGGACAGCATGGCGGAAGGGGATGGAAAAAAATGCCCCAAAGGAAACTGTCCTTTGACCAATGAAGATGTGGATACCCTTGTGAAAACAATTACTGAAATCAATCAAAACCGTGATCATGGCCGCATTGCCAAACTGACCATCTACTTTCCAGTTGATACCTTTGTAACTTCCAATGAACAGGTTCTGCGTTATTTCTTTGATAAAATGCAGGATTTACAAAAGCAGGGGTTGATAGTTTGGGCAACCCAGGGTGAAGTATATGATGCAACCATGGCATCATTGGTAAAATAAAACAGGTGTGAGTTTTGAGACCCACACCTGAGAATTTGCGGGGGTTATTTGATCCCTGTGATAATTATCCGGGGATCAAATTTTTAAATGAATGTCTGCGCCAGGCGGGCAGCCGCACTTGCATCTTGAGCGTAACCATCTGCCCCAATTTGTTTAGCATAGGCATCTGTAACTGGAGCGCCGCCAACCAAAATCTTTACTTTGTCGCGCAAACCAGCCTGTTTGATCGCTTCCACGGTCACCGGCATATTGGTCATTGTTGTGGTAAGAAGGGCGGACATGCAGACGATTTCTGGATGGTAAGTTTTCACAGCTTCGACAAACTTTTCAGGAAGCACATCCGAGCCCAGATCATGAATTTCAAACCCGGCGCCCTCCAGCATGATTGCGACAAGGTTCTTGCCGATATCGTGCAGGTCACCTTTCACGGTGCCAATGACAACCTTACCGATGGGTTTAACATCCGAAGCCACCAATTTGGGTTTGAGAATTTCCAGCCCACCCTGCATGGCACGGGCAGCTACCAGCATTTCGGGTACGAAAAATTCACCTTCTTCAAATAGACGGCCAACTTCCGCCATGGCCGGTACAAGACCTTCCTTTAGTATCATCCCGGCAGGGATGTTTGCAAGTACGGCTTCCTGGACTTTGGCTTTCACTTCTTCCAGATTACCATCGATAATTCCCTGATAAACGGGCTTTAAATATTCATCCATATCAATACTCCTGATCAATGATTCATTCATTTTATCAAATAACCATTGATATTATGTAATGAATAACCAATTAATAAGTAGTACCAATCGGGCGCATGAAGAACCTCACGGTTTCTGAAGTGTTATAGTAAAAGCGCATACGAAATTGGAAACGGAGAATCATGACTAATTATTGGCTGTTTTTTCTTTTTTCTCTCCTGGCTTATTTGGCAGGTTCCATACCCAGCGGGTACTTGATTTCCAAGAGCCAGGGGGTGGATATTCGCAAAGTGGGCAGTGGAAATATTGGCGGCACGAACGTCACTCGCACCCTGGGATTCAAATTTGGGGCACTGGTGGGTGTGCTGGATTTTTTCAAGAGCTTCATCCCTGCCTATCTTGCCCACCGGTATATCCAAACCGATTGGCAGGCTTTACTCGTTTCGATCATGCCTGTGATCGGACATATATACCCAGTCTGGTTAAAATTTAAGGGTGGAAAAGGGGTATCCACAATCTTTGGTATTCTGATGGCTTACTTTGGATTTGTTTTCTTTCTAATCTGGTTTGTGGTGTGGTATCTGGCAGTAAAATTTGTCAAACTGATGAGCCTGGTAAACCTGGTCATGGCGCTTTTATTTCCATTGTTATTCTGGTTTACCTATAAATCTCTGATTTATGTTTTGTTTGGTGCGGTATTGTGTATACTGGTCTGGTGGAGCCACAGGTCAAATATCAAGCGCCTATTGGCAGGAAATGAAAACCTGACAAACTATTAATACTCGCAGCTGAAGATGCTTTAGCGATTGGCATGGCATTTATTTAAAGAAGGAAATAATTGAGGTTGAAAAAAAGACCTTTTACCGCGGAAAGAAATTTTAGTGCTCTCCAAATTTCCTACTATTCTAAAATAATTCCGCTTATGATTTAGTAATTGGATAGCGGCCAGCAATTTGAGCTGCCTGGCACATGGCAACCAGATTGGCTGGTGGAACGTCTGCCTGCACATTATGGGCGGGGGAAAGGATATACCCGCCGCCTGATGCCAGTGCTTGGACTCGGTTGAGGACTTCAGTTTCCACTTCAAGAGGTGTACCGAAGGGCAGCACCTGTTGAATATCAATCCCTCCATGGAAAACCAGACGGTCGCCAAAATCCTGCTTGAGTCTGGAGGAGTCCATCCCAACAGCATGAGGCTGAATAGGATCGAGGATCTGAATGCCTGCATCAATCAGGTCAGGAATGAATTTGCGAATACTACCGCAGGAATGAAGCATGATCTTGACCTTTGGATTTACCTGATCCAGGTATTGACGAATTGCCTGCCAGCGCCGCTTCTGCCGCGGCAGAAAGAGCTCTTTAAACATTTTATAAGAATACAATGGACCGGTCTGCATTCCCAGATCTTCACCGCTGACTTTATAAATATTCAAATACCTGGCTGTGGCCTGCAATAGGACACGGTCAAAACTCATTTGAACATCAGTGATCTTATCCAGTAGAGCTCCAGCGAATTGCGGGTCAGAGCCAACCCGGAGCATCCATTTTTGAAAACCCATTAAATAGATGGGAGTTTCAATGATCGATCCTGCCGCGCGTCCCAAAAGTGCCAGATCGGAATCCTCAAATAAGCGTTTGGCAGCGGATTCTGATGATTCTCCCCGCCCGGGCAGATCGGCTGTGGGCCAGGGATGCTTTTCCAAATCTTCCAAAGTTGCGTCAGCTAAAGGCGAATGGACAACTTCATAGTAGCTGCCGGTCGTCTGGCTGATTTTGCGATAGACCACGCCCCATTCGTCCTGGATTGTCCCATCGCTTCGGGTGAGGGAAACCGGCTGTGTAGGTGAACCAAGTTTCACTGAGGAAATATCCACGCCCAATTTTTTCAGTACCTCTGGATGGGGGATTACTTCCATCGAGAGACCATATTTTACTTCTTCCTTAATTTCCAACCCCAAATAGTTTTTAAGATTTATATAAAAATCATAGAGAGGTGTTACATCGATCGGCACCCTGTCAGATTCGATGTGATTAATGGCAGCGATAACACGTTCCCGGGATGTCCATTCCATATTAATTCTTTCCTCTGTAGTTTAAAAATAAAACAATTTTATCCATTTTCAGCAAAGAAATTACCCCGCATTATTCCAAGGTTATTAAACCCAGACGAATTCCACGAATATGCACTATCTTAAAAGGCCACTAAATTTTGAAGTTGAGTCTGAGTTAAAGCCGAAAAACTGGGAATGATCAAATCCGCTTTTTTTAGTGCATCTGCAGAATTGGTGGTGGTGATGGCGATGCATTTCATCCCTGCTCTATTGGCTCCCTCTACTCCGGCTGCTGCATCTTCGAAGACGAGACAACAATCTGGATTTGCGTTAATGAGGCGGGCGGATTCCAGGAACACGGCAGGATCCGGCTTGCTGGCGAGACCCTCGGCAGATACCAGCGTTTTGAAAAAATGGCTGATTCTTTTGTTTTCAGCCACTGCCTCAATAAAACGCTGAGCGTTGGATGAAGCGACCGCTTGTGGAATGTTGCGGTCGAAGAAGAATTGAAGCCACTTGCCCACTCCGGGGATCAGTTGTGCTTCAGTGATCGCTTGCTGCTCGAAGAGGAGTTGTTTTTTTTCTGCCAGGTCGCGGGATTCTTCGAAAGATAACTTATCGCCCAGCACTGTTTGGATGGTTTCCTGATTTGTGGTTCCAAAATGGCGGTTAAAATCTTTTCGCGCAAACCCCACGTTGTATTCTGAAAAAACCTGTTCCCAAATTTTGAAATGAATTTCCATGGAATCGATCAACACTCCATCCATATCCCAGATAACACCATTAAGGAACTGGTGAAGAGTAAGATCCGTAGGAATGATTTTGTTTTTCAATGAAATTGTTCCATGATCTATAAAATATTTTCTTTGGAAAAAGCTAAGCAATTATAAGGGAAAATATTCTGAGAAAATAATATTCCGTGACAGACAATTGCTTTTTTTCCACGAAGGTTTCAAAGATAATAATTTTAGTATTCAACCCCAGCACTTTGCCCTTAAAAAACAAGATTGGGCAGCATGATAGAATCAGATCAAAATGTTTGTTATTCTATCCAAATTTCTCCCCTTGTTCTTTTACCCGCTTGGGCTTGTTTTCAGCTTGCTACTATTCGCTCTGCTCTTGCGAAAAAAAGAGAAGACCAGGAATATCCTGATCGTTTTATCCATATTGATTTTATGGTTGAGCAGCATCTCCCTGGTATCTGAAAATCTCACCCGCTCATTGGAATGGAGGTATTTCCCGCCAAAGGAAATTCCTTCTGCGGATGTTATTGTCGTGTTAGGCGGCGGCACGGAAGCGAATGTTTACCCACGGTCAGGTGTGGAAATCAATGGTGCAGGGGATCGGGTGTTATATGCAGCTCGAATTTATAAGAAAGGAAAAGCAGCGCATATTCTTTTAAGCGGCGGTGAGATCACCTGGATGAATTCCACTTCATCCACCCCTGCCGGTGAAATGGCTGAAATTCTGCAATTCATGGAAGTACCACAGGAAGCACTTTGGCTGGAAAATAAATCCCAGAATACCCGTGAAAATGCAGTATTCTCAAAAATAATTCTGGATGATAAAGGGATCAAGAAAATTCTGCTCATCACATCGGCTTCACACATGCCCCGCGCCGCAGCGGTATTCCAGAAATTAGGAATAGAAGTAGTACCATTGCCTGTAGATTATTCGATAACTCAGGTGGATAATTCATCAAATAAGCAGGACTGGCTGGGTCAGGTCTTTGGCCTATTGCCTTCCGCCGGAAATCTCTCTGGCACCACGAATGCCCTCAAGGAATATTTTGGTATTTTCACCTACTGGTTGCGCGGCTGGCTTTAAAAATCCCGGATAATGAAATCAAGCATTCTGAAAGACGCCCAGGTTCTATGGGATTACATGAAACTTAACCAGCCTTTGCAAAAGGCCGATTGTTTGTTGGTCATGGGCAGCCATGATTTACGTGTGGCAGAGCATGGGGCAAAATTGTGCCTGGATGGCTGGGCACCGTTGATGGTTTGCTCAGGTAGTTTTGGTAATCAAACGCGTAACCAATGGGATGAAACGGAAGCCAGGAAATTTTCACAAATTGCCCATCAAATGGGCGTTCCTATTGAAGACATTCTGCTTGAAGAGGAATCCACCAATACGGGTGAAAACATCATTTTCAGCCGCCGATTACTGCAGAGCAAATCCATTAATCCATCTTCCTTTCTGCTGGTACACAAACCTTATATGGAAAGGCGAGCTCTGGCCACTTTTCAGAGGTTGTGGCCGGGCAAAGAGAGCCGGGTTAGTTCACCACCGTTAATAATGAAAAATTATCCTAATGATGAGATTAGTATGGAAGAAATGATCAATATCATGGTGGGTGATTTCCAGCGCATCCTGGTCTATCCACAAAAAGGATTTCAGATTGAGCAGCCTGTCGGAAAAGAAGTTTTGCAGGCATATGAATCGCTTGTAGCAAATGGGTGGAATAAAAATTTGATATCGAATGGATCGGGGGATAAATGAATATCAGCTCCGAATATCATTCTTAAAAAGAAATCATTACAATGTGTATAATTATCAGTAGGTTGGGTGCCGAGTAATATATTTTTGCATTCACCCTTTGATTTAAGTTGTATATAAAAGGAAAAAACCTATGTTTGAATCGCATAAACAAGTTGGCAGCCGGCGCATGGCCGTCCTGATCGATGGCGATAATGCCCAGCCAAGTCTGATCGATAAAATCCTGGCGGAGTCCAGCCGTTATGGCACGCTCACCATCCGCCGCACGTATGGTGACTGGACGACCGCCAATATGGGCGGTTGGAAGGAAAGCCTGCAATCTTATGCCATCCAGCCCATCCAGCAATTCCGTTACACCATTGGCAAGAATGCCACGGACAGTGCCATGATCATTGATGCCATGGACCTCCTTTACAGCGGTGTGGTCGACGGTTTTTGCCTGGTATCCAGCGACAGCGATTATACGCGGCTGGCCACTCGTATTCGTGAAAAAGGTTTTTTTGTAATGGGCATTGGCCAAAAGAAAACACCGCGTGCTTTTGTCAGTGCCTGCGATGTGTTTGTCTATACCGAAAACCTGATGCCGCGGCCCAAACCAGTCCCACGGCGCATCAGCCAAAAACAAGTTCCCGCTCATGAAAAAGAACCGGAGCCCTCGGTTCAAGATCCCACCCCTCTGCTCAAACAGGCGTTTGATATCGCTGTACAGGAGGATGGCTGGGCATTCCTGGGGACACTGGGACATCACTTGCGCCAGCTTGATCCTGGATTTGATGCACGCACGTATGGGCACAGCCAGCTTTCCGCTTTGGTGCGCGCCAATACCAAATTGTTTGATATCCGTGAAGAGAAGGGCGATGAAGGCAATTCAGTGATCTATGTGAGATTGAAGGAATATAAACCAGCATAATTGAACGAGAGGGCGGCATGGAAAAAAATCTGGATATAATTTTTAAACGCCGGAGTATCCGCGTCTATCAGAATAAAGAGGTAAGCCAGGAAACGCTTAAGATTTTATTGCAGGCAGCCATGGCAGCGCCCTCGGCAAATAATGGACAACCGTGGGAATTCATTGCCATTACCGAAAAAGACCGCATGGACAAGTTCCGCAGCAAATTGAAATATGGCAATTACAATGCGCCAGCTGCCATTGCCGTGCTCGCAAACCTGAAGATTGCACGACATAATTCTTCCACCCATTTCTGGGTGCAGGATTGCAGCGCCGCTGTGGAAAATATCCTGATCGCTGCCGTTGGATTGGGGCTGGGAGCGGTATGGATTGGCTCTTATCCCAAAGAAGATGTAATGGCTATAGAGCGGGAAATCCTGGGCATCCCGGAATCCATCATTCCACTGGCCTTGATCTATGTGGGCTATCCAGGTGAGGAACGACAGGCTCGAACTCAATACGATGAATCGAGAGTGCACTGGCAAAAGTACTAATCTATATGATGAATTAAGTTTGCTCCAGAAGTTGTATAATGAATCTGCCGGGCAATTTATTGATGAGTGGATTGTGAATTTGGAGGAAAAATGAGACTATCAGCTCCTAAAAGAACCACATGGTGGATTGCTGTGATTGTGGGTGTGATTGGCGCGATCGGTTTATTTGTCAGCTTACCAGTTGTCGGTGCAAATGCGAAGTACCTGGTGTTATTTGGATTTGTATTGCTGGCTCTGGCGACCTACCTGAAAGATCTTTAATCAAAAGAGTTTTCCGGAATAAGTCCATCTGCAGGTGTCAGCCCGGTTTAATTTTTCCTGCAGGTGGTTTTTTATTAATATCATCGTTTTTTGGGTACAATATTCCAATCAACGAAAAATTTGCTCGATTAAAAACTTTGAGGACTTATGATTTATTCCAGTGAAGATCTTATTAAATTAGTTATTGCAGTCGTCATTGGCGGGATCATTGGTGCAGAGCGTGAACGCCATAATAAAGCCGCCGGCTTACGAACCATGATTTTAATCTGCCTTGGTGCAGCATTATTTACAATTTTCTCCATGAAAATGACCGGTAATAGTTATGATCCAACTCGTATCGCCTCCAATATTGTTGTAGGTATCGGGTTTTTAGGCGCGGGCGTGATCCTGCGCGAAGGTGGACGCATCACTGGGCTGACAACAGCGGCCACCATCTGGCTTACTGCAGCATTGGGAATGGGTATTGGCAGTGGTCAATATGTACTGGTTGCGACTGCCACATTTTTAGTTACGGTTGTGCTTTGGGTTTTCCCGAAATTTGAGGACCGCCTTTCTGTCCCTTCTGAAGTGCGCACCTATGCCATCACCTGTAAAAAAAGTTGGGATAAGTTTAAAGAGTTGAAAAGCATGTTTAAAGAGCAGGGCATGGCGATCAATAGTTACAAGCAGGAAAAACGGGGAACAGATATGTTGTGCACTTTTGAAGTATATGGCACAACTAAAAAACATGACCGCATGGTTCAGCGTTTATTAACCGATAAAGAAGTTAAGGAAACGACCTTCTAATAAGCAGGAAACTTTTTTCAGCCAAGGATATTCAGTGAGGTTTAAAAAAGACCAGATCCCAGATGTGGCCTGGCACAGACGGATGGATGCCAAAGTTGGAAGGCAGGGAAAGCCCAGCCGCTCATTTACTCCCAGGATTTTTTTACAGTTGCTTCCGCTCATCGTCAGATTGTGGATGCGGGGGCGCAAACAAAAAAAAGCAGGTTTTGACCCGATTAATCTTTTCAATCCGCCTGAGCCAGGTCCGACAATGGGCGTACCCCTGGGAGGTATTGGCTGTGGAAGCATTACCCGCGGTTGGTGGGGTGATTTCCGCCGCTGGGCATTACGCCCCGGGACCTATAGCTACGATATAGTCTACGCGGACCAGTTCAGTTTGTACGTTCAACACCCTGGGAAACCTGCCCAGGTACAGGTTCTCTACCCGGATCATCCTCAAAAAGAACAACTGGCAGCATGGCAGTGGAATATGCCGCCAACCTGCGCCACTTACCACGCCCTTTTCCCGCGCGCCTGGACAACCTATATAAATCCGCTGCCAGGGATCAGCTTGGCCTGCAGGCAAATTTCACCGGTGATCGCCGGCAACTATAAAGAAAGCAGTCTTCCCATGGTTGTTTTTCACTGGCATGTGGAAAACACGGGCAGGAATGCCGCCCGGGTTGGACTGATGTTTACTTTTCAAAATGGAACAGGCGGAGCAAATGACCTGGCAGGCGGCCATCAAAATGTTCCATTCAAATTAAAACAACAGAGATCTGAAATTGTGGGCGTTAGTTTACGGCATCAATACCGCCAGAAAAGGATCTACGCTGATGGAAACCCTGCCAAAAACTCGGAAGTATTTGAGGATCCGCTGACCTTTGCAATCGCCGGGTTGGCGGAACCTGATGTAAAAATGACCTATCAGACCAGGTTTGATTCTTCCCAGGATGGCAAGGAACTGTGGCAGGATTTCAGCGGGGATGGCGCCTTGCAGAATACTGCAGATCAGAGACTCTCGGAGACTGGGAAGACTATTGCTGCAGCACTGGCTGGGACGGTGGAACTCGCTGCCGGTGGTAGCGCTGATATTGTTTTTTCACTGGCATGGGACATGCCCGTTATCCATTCAGGGCTTGGGACTGCCTATCACCGCCGCTATACCCTCTTTTATGGCAATAAAGGAAACGTTGCACCGCAATTGGCAAGGGATGCGCTTCTGTATTACGGTACATGGGAAAAGAAAATTGAACAATGGCAAAAACCAATTTTAAATGACAAGCGTTTGCCAGATTGGTACAGGGCAGCTCTTTTCAATGAGCTGTATTACATCGTGGATGGGGGCACAATCTGGGCAACCCCGGCCGGACAAAAAGTAAATGATCCTGATAAAGAACTCGGGCATTTTGCCTATCTGGAAGGGCACGAATATCCCATGTTCAATACCTACGATGTGCATTTCTATGCCTCATTCGCCCTGGCGATGAACTGGCCCTTGTTGGAAATAAGCCTGCAAAGGGATATTGCCCAGGCTACCCTGACGGAATACCCGGATGTGGTTCAAATGCTTTTCAACGGTAAACCGGGAAGGCGAAAAATCCGCGGCATGGTGCCCCACGACATCGGTTGGCCGGATGAGGATTTTTGGAAAAAAGTGAATGGCTATTTTATGCATGATGTCAATGAATGGAAGGACCTCAATCCGAAGTTTGTGCTGCAGGTCTATCGTGATTTTGTCCTCACCAGGGATAGGCGTTTTCTTTTAGACTGCTGGCCAGCAGTAAGAGAAGCGATTGAGAAGACCAAACGCTTTGATAGTGACGATGATGGATTGATCGAAAACAGCAGCTTTCCTGACCAAACCTATGATACCTGGGCGGTGAGCGGACCCAGCGCTTATACCGGCGGACTGTGGCTGGCCTGCCTTGCTGCTGCCATGCAGATCGCAAAAACGGTTGAGGACAAAAAGTCCTACAGTCAGTATATGGACTGGTTCAAACGCGGCAAGGCAGCCTATGAATCCAAATTATGGAACGGGCAATGCTATGACTATGACAGCAGCCATAGTGGTCATCATAACAGCATCATGGCTGATATGCTGGCTGGTCAGTGGTACGCACGTGCCTGTGGGCTGCATCCTGTGATCGACCCGCATCATATCCAAACGGCGCTGAAAACCATTTTCGATCATAATGTCATGCAATATCATAATGGTGAAATGGGTGCGGTAAATGGAATGCGTCCCAACGGGGAGATCGACCACACTAATATGCAATCACAGGAGGTCTGGAGCGGTACCAGTTATGGGCTGGCAGCCTGCCTGCTGCAGGAAGGGTTTGAAAAAGAATGCTGGCGGACAGCGCATGGTATCGTGAATATGACCTATGCGAGAATGGGCTATTGGTTTGCCACCCCGGAAGCCTGGGATGAGCGCGGCGATTATCGGGCACTGGCTTATATGCGCCCCTTATGTATCTGGGCAATTCAGTGGGCATGGGAAAGAAAAAAATCTTCTAAGTAAAGAAGGGAAAAATGAAAAAGAGCATATTAAGAATATTCATTTTGTTACTGAGTTCAAGTGTTGTAACGGCCTGCATACCGCAAATCACTATTGTTGCCGGGCCAGCAGCCACCCTGCCTGCTCAAGCATCTGTCCAACCGGCTCCTTCCATAACTCCCCAACAACCGGCTGGTGTAATGATTAAACTGCCGAAAGCGGTCTTCGTTAATACCAACGATGGCATAGGATTGACCCATATAAATTTACAGGGACAAATCATCACTGAATTAAAGACACCAGGGATCAGTTTTCCCAATCCACGAAATGTGCACATCGCCGGCAACATTCCATCTGGGCCAATCCAAATCTCGCTGGTGTACTTTACCTATCAGCCTGAAGCGGTCTTAATGGTCAATATCAATGACCAGATCGATGTGCTGATAAAATCCCAATATGTTCTTGGTTTGGCCGGGGCAGCAGGTTCACCGGTGATCGCTTTTTCCCTGTTGAATCCCAAGGATAATATCCTGGAGAGCAAGCTCTTCGTCAGTACCTTGAAGGGAATACCGCAAACAGCCTCGGTTATTGCCCAATCTGACAGCCAGAATTCACACGTGATCATACCAATCGCAGTCGATGCCCAGGGTGAAAAGATCTATGGAGTCTGGTTCACCAAAGGTCCCTGGGGGATCGGCGGAGATATTGTCTTCGACCCCTTTCGAGGTCTGTATTATTATGAGCACTCCAATGGAGCGGTGAAAGAGATCCTGGATGGCAAACAAAATTTTCAGGGACTATCGCTGGACCGTTCCCTGACGGCCAGCGTGGATATGGTCAATGAAGGACAGGGATTCATCAAGATCATCAATATTAAAACTAACTCCTTCACCAGGATCATATTGGATGCGGGCAGCGACCGCGGAGCCGGGTATGTTGAGTTTTCACCGGATAATCGTTTCATGGCCTGGATGGAAGGCAGCGGTTTCCAGATGGCGGAAACCCCCAATTTTCACAGCCGCATCCGGGTTGCCCAATTAGGAGATGTGCCCGGTCTGGTGCGGGATGTAACGGATAGCACCTTGGCGGAAGTCCTTGGGTATCCCCTGGTGAGCAGGCTGATGCCCGTCGGGTGGCTGGACAGTCAGGTGCTTTTGATCGAAGTGCGTCAGGACAACTGGGAAAAGGTATCCCTGGTAAAACTGGAGGTGGCCACCGGCAAGCTCTCGGAATTCAGCAAAGGGTCTTTTGTGGGTTTTGGGTATGAGTAAGAATATATGAGAAGTATTAAGTAGTTTATGGAACCACTGACAAACTATTGGATATCATGTAACATTGAACTATTCAATAAGGAGATAAAAATGAAGAAAAAACTATTAGTCATGCTCAGTGCTTCCCTGGTCATCGTTCTGGCGCTCACGGCCTGCGGTGGAGGGGTGGATGTAAAACCCACAGTGAAGAGTGTTGCCTTTGCTGAAAAGCTAAATGAGAACTATCAAGCAGTCAATCCCAGAACCCAATTTAAGCCAACCGATGTTATCTATGTTTCTGTTGATATTGCTGGTCGTCCCAAAACAGGCATTGTGAATGCAAAGTTCTATTTTGGCGATCAATTTATTGCAGAGGGCACGTTGGATTTATCCAGTTCCAATTCAGGAGTACTATTCTCAATTGGGGAAGACACCTTTGCCGGTTTTTGGATTACTCCAACCCAGGCCTGGCCGGTGAGCAAGGAATACCGAATGGACCTTTATCTTGATAACGTAAAAGTTGGCAGTTACCCTTATGAGGTAATTCAATAACCGAATTTCCGTATGAGTTAAAGACAGCCGCTTATCAAAACGGCTGTCTTTTTTTGGTTATTACCCGAAATTGACAAATGTAACCCTTTTCATAGTATTTAATGATTAGGAAAATAATTCGGATAGATGTATCCTATTTAGACTTGTAGAGTATTTATTACCTAGTTTTTCAGCGCAGCGCGGATTCTAATGGAGGGGCGCCGTGCGAGAAAGGCCGATAGTGGTCAGAGCCAACCATTATCGGTCTTTTTTATTCAGTTACCAGATGCACGATCGTAACACCTTCGCCGCCTTCATTATCCAGGGCGATCTCCCAATCTTTCACCAAGGGCGAGGAACCCAACATCTGGCGAACCACCTGACGCAGAGTACCCGTACCTATACCGTGCACCACGCGCACATAGGGCAGCCCGGCTGCATAAGCGGTATCCAGGTACCGTTCCAATTTTTCCACTGCTGCTTCCGCGCGCATGCCGCGCAGATGCACTTCTACGCCTGGAGAAGGAATTAGTCCCGCATTGGGCAATTTTGTAGCAGGGTTCTCCTGGATATTTTCTGCAGGCAGTTCCGGAATAAAACGGGAGCGCTGAAGTTCACCGGGCGATACTTTAATGCGCATTTTACCAACTAAAACTTCCACTTCGTCTCCATTGAGACCGGTGACTTCACCGTCCACCTTTAAAGAAAACAAATGAACCCGGTCACCCAACCGCAGCGGGCGGGGTTCCTGGGTGACAAAGCCAGCGGGCTGCAGACGTTCCACTGGCTTACTGGTTTTTTCCTGCAGTTGTTCAATTTTTTCCTTGATGGGTTTAATGGATTCGGTAGCATTCCGCATCCCGCGCATCTTTAAACGAGTTTCTTCCAATTCCTGCCGGATCTGTTCGAGCTCTTTTTCCGCCTCCTGGCGGGCTTTTTCCAAAATAAGCTGGCGTTCCTGTTCTATTTTTTCCAGCCGATCTTCCAGCTCGGTGCGCAAATCCTCCGCTTCCAACAAACCAGCTTCAGCAAGGGAGCGGTCTTGACGGGCAGCGTCCCGTTGGCGGTGAATCTCATCCAGCAAGTCCTCGGCGTGCAGGTCAGCCGGATTGATCAGCTGGCGGGCATCCTGGATGATCTCCTCGGATAAGCCCAGGCGCTGGGCAATGGCCAATGCGTTGGATCGGCCAGGCAATCCCATGATCAGGTGGTAAGTGGGTTTGAGGGATTTTAGATCAAACTCCATGCTGGCATTCATCGCGCCGGAGGTGGAATGAGCAAAGGCTTTAAGTTCGGGATAATGGGTGGCGATCAGGCAGGGCACTTTGCGCGCCAACAAATAACTGAGAATGGCGCGTGCCAATGCAGAGCCTTCCTGCGGGTCAGTTCCGGCACCCAGTTCATCCAAAAGCACCAGGGTTCCGCGATTAAGATGTTTAAGGATGCGCACGATATTGGTAATGTGGCTGGAAAAAGTGGAGAGGGACTGCTCGATGGACTGTTCGTCGCCAATATCCGCAAAGACATCCCGGAAAAGGGATAACTGCGACCCGGACTGCGCGGGGATGTGCAGCCCGGATTGAGCCATCAGCGCGAGCAGACCCACGGTTTTAAGGGTGACTGTCTTTCCGCCGGTATTCGGACCGGTGATGACCAAGGCATGAGTTCCTTTTTCTAGGGCTGCATCAATAGGCACAACCGAGGCCGGGTCCAACAGGGGATGGCGGGCATTGATCAAATGGAGAATGCAGTCCGCTTTTTCATCCGAGGGATAGGGTGTCAGGAGGGGTTCGGAGGCATGCAGGTCCTCGGCATATTTGGCGCAGGCAAAAGCCAGGTCCAATGCTGATAAGGAGCGAAGCATGGCCTGCAGTTGGGGAGTGTGGGCGCCGACCTGGGCAGAAAGCTCAGCCAGGATTCGGCGGACTTCTTCCTGTTCGGACAACTGCAATTCATGCCAGTGGTTGTTCAGTTCAACAATGGCGATTGGTTCAATAAAAAGCGTGGAGCCGGAAGAGGATTGATCCTGGGTGAGCCCCTTGAGCTTGCTTTTATTTTCAGCACGCAGGGGAAGGACATAACGCCCATTCCGCGTAGTAAAAATAGGCTCCTGCAAGAGGGCAGCGGTATGCGGGTCATTGATCATCCGCTCGAGTTTGCTTATGAGACGGTCATAGGCTACTTTTAATTCCCTGCGCAGGGAAGCGAGCTTTTCAGAGGCGCTATCCAGCAACTCACCATTATCCGAAAAGACGCGGCTGATGGCTTCAATCAACCCGGAAGGAGGTGGCAGGGCAGCGGCGATCGCGGATAAGTGCGAAAAGGTGGCGGATACTTTTTCAAATATCCGTGCCAGGTCGCGGGCGGAGGAGAGGGTGCCCTTGATATCCATCAATTCTTCGGCAGAGAGCACCCCGCCGCGTTCAGCCAAATTAAGTTGGGCGGAAATATCGTGAGCATCACCGATGCTGGTCTGGGGATGTTCGATGAGCAACCGGCGGGCTTCAGTCGTGCACGCCAGGCGTTCGAGGGCCAGATCAAGGTCGTTGGTGGGACGCAGGGAGCGGGCCAGAGCGGCTGAGACGCTGAAGGACGCGTAGGTGCTCAGACGTTCGAGGATGCGGGGATATTCCAGCACTGAAAAAGTCTTTTCATCCATGGCGGACTAATTATAGTGTAACTGGTGGTGGGGGATTTATTCTGTATTTGCGATTGCGTAGCATCCCCTTCAGGGGAGGAGCACTACAGTGCGACGCGGCAATCTAATTTGGCTCTTGAGATCGCATCTTTACAGGATACTTCGTAATCGATAAAAAACCATCTCGCGAAGGTATTATTTGCGAGACCCACTTTCATTGTAGGTCGCCTGCCCTGAAGCCTAATTGGCGTGAGGACGGCAATCAAATATAGGCTATTCGCTTTACGATTTGTCAGCCAAGATTGGCTGACCTACGCCTGCGTCTTGCCCTTGCTCCAAAACTCGTCTCGCGGGCATTCTGTGCGGGACTCAAAGTTGAGCTGGGCTATAATTTCAATATGACCAAACGTGCCTTAGCCGAAACCTTGGACAAGATGACTGCCCCGGCACGGATGGTGGAAAAAAAGGCAGACGGAATGGTGGCCTGCCTGGCCTGCGCGCACCGCTGTGCTATAAAACCAGACGGGCGGGGGATATGCAAGGTGCGCTTCAACCGGGAAGGAGAACTATATGTGCCGTGGGGCTATGTGGCCGGGTTGAATGCGGATCCCATCGAGAAAAAACCCTTTGCTCATTTTTTACCCGGGGAAACTGCGCTGACCTTTGGGATGCTGGGCTGCAATTTTCACTGTGATTTCTGCCAGAACTGGGTCAGTTCCCAGGCATTACGCGATGCGGCCAGCGAAGAGAGCGGCGCCTTCGTTCAAAAGATCAAGCCCGAAGAAATCATCGCGTATGCCCGGCGCACCCAATCCGAGGTGATCGCGTCTTCCTATAATGAGCCGCTCATTACCAGCGAATGGGCCATGGACATCTTCACCCTTGCCAAAAAAGAAGGAATGCGTACGGTGTATGTCTCCAACGGATATGCCACCCCGGAAGTTCTCAAAGCGCTCAAACCCTGCCTGGATGGGTTCAAGGTTGATTTGAAAAGTATGCAGGCGCACAATTACCGCCAGATGGGAGGGAAACTCCAGCCGGTACTGGATTCGATAAAATCAGCGAAAGAAATTGGGCTGTGGGTGGAAGTAGTGACCCTGGTGATCCCGGGATATAACGACAGCACCGAAGAACTCTGGGAAGCAGCGCGCTTTTTAGTATCCGTCTCAGCCGATATCCCTTGGCATGTGACCGCTTTTCACCCGATGTATAAACGGCAGGATACAGCACCCACTTCTGCGGAGATCTTGCAGCGGGCGGCTGAGATCGGGCAGGAAGCCGGGCTGAGGTATGTCTATGCTGGCAACCTGCCGGGGCGGGTGGGCTCACTGGAGGATACCCACTGCCCAACTTGCAATGAACTGCTGATTGAACGCAAAGGTTACACCATCATGGGTAATCATTTAAGCGCTGAGGGAACCTGCCCGAAATGCGGTGGAAAGATCGCAGGGGTGTGGAAATAGGGGCTGATCTACTTTTCGCTACAGCTTGCGTGTCGCCCTTGCTCCAGCATGCGTCTCGCGGGTTAACTCGCTACGTCATTGCGAGGCGGTTTTCGCCGTGGCAATCTCATATAGGCCATTCACTTTACGATTTGTCAGCCAAGAAAGGCTGACCTACGTCTGAGGGAACCTGCCCGAAATGCGGTGGGCAGATCGCGGGAGTGTGGAAATAGGGGCTAATCTACTATTCGCTCCAGCCTGCGCCTCGCCTTGCTCCAGCACGTGTCTCGCGGGCGTTCTGTGCGGGACGCACAGATGAGCGGGGAATAGGGTCGAGAGATCGCATCCTAACAGGATACTTGTATATTGGGTTTTAATAAGAATACTGAGGGAGGGAGAGGTGAACCCGACAGGATGCTAGGGCAATGACCCTGACGCGAAGATTGTGGTCCCTCTCC
>CAZMZW010000005.1:0-166128 GCA_964571135.1 uncultured Anaerolineaceae bacterium
TGAACTGCACCCCAAAAGTTGGACACCAAAACCAACAGAAAGGGTGCAGTTTTTATGACCAAATACAATGTAACGGATCGGATAGCAGCGGCACAGGCAGTAGAAGCAGGTGAGTGCATTGCAAGTGTTGCAAGGCGATTCCAGATGAGTGCTGGGGTAGTAAGTCGAAGCTTGATGCTTTATCAAGGACATGGTCAGGAAGGATTACACAGCCATACCTATAACTGGACAGCCGAGGAAAAATACCAGGTACTGCAGTACATGCATGAGAACCACTTATCATGTCAAGAGACGGGGATACAATTTGGAATAAGTGGATCGTCAACAATCTGGCAATGGGAGCGGAGATACTTGGAAAAAGGGATTGAGGGATTAGAAAGCAAGAAGAAGGGCAGAAAGCCAGGGAGGCCAAAGCCCAAGCCACCGAAGACCAGGGAAGAAGAACTGCAGGATAGGATTCAATACCTGGAAGCGGAGAACGAGTACCTAAAAAAATTGAACGCCTTGGTTGCAGAGCGGGAAAAGCGCGAAAGAGGGAACAGGTAATTGTAGTCTCTGAACTAAGGCATAAATATCCTTTAGCACTGCTTCTGATCATAGCGCGTATCCCCAGAAGCAGCTATTACTATCACTTGAAACGCCTGTGTGAACTCCCCAGGCATCTCAAAGAGCGAGAAGTGATTCAAAGTATCTGCAACGAGCATAAAGGCCGTTACGGTTATCGGCGGGTTACGCTTGAATTGCGACACCGAGGGTTTCAGACCAACCACAAGTTGGTGATGAAGCTCATGCGGCAGGAGCAGCTCACCTGTAAGCTGCGGAAGAAAAAGTACCGTTCCTATCGGGGTGAGGTGGGAAAGGTCGTTCCCAACCTCTTGCGGCGTGATTTCAGAGCTGAAAAACCTAACCAGAAATGGACAACCGATATCACAGAGTTCAAGCTATCGGGGCAGAAACTCTATCTTTCCCCGATTATGGACCTCTTCAATGGTGAGATCATTAGCTATTCTCTGTCGAAGAACCCAAACTTCCACCAAGTCACTGAAATGCTCAAAGATGCCTTCCGGAAAATTCCTGACAACAGCCAGTTGATCCTGCATTCAGACCAGGGTTGGCAGTATCAAATGAAGGTCTATCAAAAATTGCTCAAGGAAAAAGGGATCCGGCAAAGCATGTCCAGAAAGGGGAATTGTTACGATAACAGTGTCATGGAGAACTTCTTTAGCATCCTCAAATCAGAGTTTTATCATAATCAAGAGTTCTCATCTACTGAACTCTTCTCTATGGAGTTATCTGAGTATATGGATTACTATAACAATCGCAGGATTAAGGTTAAACTAAAAGGACTGAGTCCTGTTCGTTTTAGAACTCAGTCCTTCGTGTCTACTTAATTTATGTCCAATAAATGGGGTGCACTACAAACCAGCCGCCCTTTTGATTTCTATTTGAGGGGGAAACGGATTTCAGTTTCCGCCGGGACGGGTGGATTCTGTCTTGGGTCATTCAGGTAGTACTCGTATGCGACGCCGGTCGGTTCAACGCCATTCTGCTTTGCCCAATCTGTCAGGGCATTATAGGCTGGTTCGATGGAATCGTAAGGTCCAACATGGATGGTGCTGATGAATTTTCCTCCAGGGATCTGGCTGGGTTGGATATCGGAGCGGGCGGGCAGGGCTTTGGCGACCGGAAAACCGGCTTCCACGTCCATGTGCTGCATATCCATGTTGTAATAAGCGGCAAAGGGCATTCCGGCCGGGACCTGGCCAATTTCAGTCAGGTATTGCATGATGCTGCCATACACCCTGCCAAAGAATTGGGGCAGGTCGGTTACTGCCTGGGTGGCTCGGATGGAGAGGGTGGGCTGGTCGGGCAGTTCCAATAATTTGATCTCGTACGACATGGGTTCCTCCTGATATAGAATAAACGTTCTATATTTTAAGCATTTTTCGGGTTTTGTCAAGGGGAAACATATGGAATGTTTTTTGTCAGAGGCTGGAGAAATTGAGACCCACGCCCCGCTCACCTGTGCGTCTCGCACAGGATTTTTAGAATTGCATAATATTTTGGTTGTAAAGAAAAATAAATTAATGAGGTAATAGCGCCTGCGGGACGCAGTCTTGAGCCTGAGGGTGACAATTGAACGCCCGCGAGACATGGGCTTGAGCAGTGTGGATGCTGCATGAGCCACAATATAATAATAAATGGCGGCTGGTTAAGCCGCCAAGTGAAATTTATTTGAGAAGAGAACGATTATTTAGGGTTGAATTGTGGGTTCAGGTTCAACCTTCTTAGGTTTGGCAATTGAGCCCAGGACGATGAGGACTATGGCGGTCCCAAGGGCAATCCCACCGGATATGAAGAATGGTACAGCCACGCCGGAGGCGACCGCGTGGAAAATACCGGCTACAGAGGTCTTTACTACCGGGCTGAGTTGGATCTGACCGCCGAGGCTGTTCAAACCGAGATTGACCAGGCTGGCGGTATTGATAAATTGGATCAAGGCTGCCACACCGAGAACGATGAGGGCAGGGACGATCAATGCACCGCCCAGCCATTTCAAACGGACGCTCCAGGAGGAATCGGCGATGAGAGCACTGAGGAACCAGAAGAAGAATGCCAGTAAAGCAATGATCGCGGTAGCGATGGAGAGCATATTGGGCAGGGTCAGGCCGGGAAAGAATGCAGTCCAAAAGAAGAGCTTCTCCATGGGCAAGTTTGGGGGAGCCTGGACGGTATATTCGTCCGGCAGGTATTGAGCCACCTGGGTCAAGGCGGGGGAAATAAAGGTCTTATTGAATGTCTCGATGGAAATATTGGCAGGGCGGCAAATATCCACGTTTTTCTGGGAGGGCGAGTTCTGACCCGCGGGGCAGACGGGGATGCTCTGCGAGAGGACTTGAATGACCTCATCCCTTTTATCGCCGAGGATGGCACCTTTGATGGGTTTCAGGTCAAGTTTAAGTCCCAACGTTGTGGTTTTGCCTTCCAGGAGATTCAAGGTACTGTCAATGATGGGTTGGATCTGGCTATCCAGATACTCGGGCGTGATGGTCTTTTTAATGACAGCATACAAGGAATCCAGGGTTGCCTGGCTGAATTGGATGGGCATCTCCAACTTGATTGGGAAGCCGGGGCTGTTCTGGATCAAACCCGAGAGCTGTTCACCACTTAATGCTTGCGCATAGAAGCTGCGGTCGAGGACCCATGTACGGACAGGCAGGATGAGCAGGGCGGCAGTGACAAGGGGGATGACAAAAACAAGGATGAATAAAATTGCCAGTACTTTTCGCATGTGATTAACCTCACGATAATATTAAAGAATGTTGATCAAGAAACAATATTTCATTGATGTTCAGGATTTATCATAACATAGCCATGCTGGAAAATAATCGAAGAAGAAAATGCTATAATACCCCAAAAGAGATTTTTGAATTTTATAAAACAGGATTAATACTAAGGAGCTGGCAATGATCGAGAAAATTATTGGTGCGTTTACCTTTAAACCCGGTGTGTATGCGGAAGTAAAGAAGGATGCCAGTTTTACCGGCAGCGCCTGGCTGATCGTGGCTGTTACTGCGACATTAAATTCCCTGGGCACCAGCGCGGCAGCATCGCACGGGCGGTTTGGGGTCTGGCTGTTGGGCGCTTTGTTTGCGGCGCTATTTGCGGTGGGGGGTTTTGCTATGGCTTGTTTTGTGATCGCCTGGGTGGGCAAGACGGTATTCAATACAACAGCCAGCTTTAATGAAATTGTACGGCCGCTGGGACTGGCGCGGGTGTGGCATATCGTGGGGGTGTTGGGTTTATTGGCGCTCATTACACCGGCGCTGGGCTGCGTCACAGGCATTTTCAGTTTTACAGCGGGAATCCTGGGATTCATCGCCTGGCTGATTGCTGCTCGCGAAGCGCTGGGGCTGGAATGGCCGCAGACCATCGCAACGGTAGTGCTGGGAATGATTGTAGTTACTGTGGTGTCCGTGATTTCTGGATTGGTGTTGGGTGCCTTTGGTTTGGTGACAGCGGCAGTCCTGGGCGCATTTCGGGGCTAGATAAATAGCCTTTCTCTTTTAAAGGATCATTTGCATGGCTGAAGGAGCACAACCATTCCAGCCATTTTTCGTATTTAATTTATCATTTGAATTTAACTATTTGGATAAGGAGAAATTACGATGGCTGGTGTAGTCACGGAAAAACGGGAAGTCGGTGAATTTGACCATATCCTGGTCAAAGGTGTGGGCAAGATTTTCATTCAACAGAGCGGGGAACAGTCCGTTAGTGTGGAAGCGGATGATCTGGTGATCAAACGGATTACGACTGAGGTGGTTGACCGCAAGCTGGTGATCGATATCGGCCGGGACTGGATGGAACGGTTGAGCATGGGATTGGAATTTCTTTCCTCGCGAGAGATCGTGTTCAGGATCACTGTTAAAGAACTGCTCGGGCTGGAGATCTCCGGTGCCTGTGACCTGGAAGCCAGCAAGATCCGCGGGGACGAATTTGACCTGAAGATGAGCGGCGCCTCGAACGTCAAGGTGTTGGAGCTGGACACCAATAAGGTGCATACCGAAATGCCCGGAGCTGGCAGGGTGCTGGTCACCGGTAAGAGCGCAGACCAGGAAGTTACCCTGACCGGTGCCGGTCAGTATGATGCCACCCATCTGGAAAGTAACAATACCAAGGTAGCACTGACCGGGGTGGGCAATGCCACCGTGTGGGCCAAGGAAAACCTGGAAGTATCCGTTACCGGTGTTGGCAGTATTGAGTATTATGGCAATCCGCACATCAAACAAAGCACAGCCATGCTGGGTGTGGTGCGCAATATGGGCGAAGCGCCCAAATAAGGAAGAACGGATTTGGTTTAAAGTCCTGGCTTAATCGCCAGGACTTTTTATTTCTATAATAGAATTAGCTTTAACGATGTATACCATCTTGCTGGGAATATTATTGGTCGGGGAAGCAGCAGCGCTTTTTATTGGCATGCGTGTATTAAGCAGGAGTAGCAATCCGTGGAATTCACATAAAAATTCCTTACTACTTTTATTGGATATCTTATGTGGAACGATGCTTTTACTATCCCTGATTCTGAGATTGCCTGAGGTTATTTTTTGGATCATTTTTATCCTAGTGGAGGTTTCACACGCTTTCCGCGAGTATGAATTTTTATCGCTTCGGGAACAGCCATTTTGCAGTAACTTACCGCTGTTCATAGTCAATAATGTAAAGATCGTTCTTTCATTAAGTACAGCGGTGATCCATTTGACCTTTATTTAGAACCACTGAAGTGTGGGAACAGAAGTGCAGATGCTGCTTGAATCAACAACAATCTAATGGCACGAATGAGATTGCCACGGCAAAAACCGCCTCACAAATATAAGAAAGAGTTACTGCACGATTGCAAATAAAAGAAATGAAAATGCTTTTCTAAATATTTAGTTTTCCAAATTCAGCGGGTAGTGAATTATCTTCCAGCCAAGAGCGGATGGTCTGATTAAATAGATCCGGCAAATTCAAATTCCAGGAATGTTCGCGTCCCATCGGCAATTTGCCCTGCGGATCAACGATGATCGCCTGTGCGCTAGGCAAAGCTGCCACTAGATCTGCGGCTGATTGTTTAACCGCCTTAAATTCCTTTTGCCCGCAGCAAACCAACACGGGCGCTTTCACTTTTTCCAAACCTTGCGGTAACAGGAAGCCCTGGTTGGCAGCCATGAGGGCGATAAAGGTATCCACTGTGTAGTTGCGGTTATCCTCGAAGACTTGGTCGAGGTATTTCCAGGGTACGGTTGGCTTTAGCCTCATGTTCAATTCAATATAACGTTTACTTTTTTTAAAAGGTTCAAAACCCCAGCGAAAAAGAAAACGAATAAATCTGGGGCTGTACAACCATTTCATGCCCATGTCACGCAATAAAGCGCTGCTCACAACGGCGTGATCAACAAGTTCCGGCGCTTTACCCAATAATGCCACGGTAACCTGCGCGCCAAGTGAAAGTCCAACCACATGTGCTTTTCCATTATGGGCTTTCTTATGGATGATTTCAACGATCATTTCCGCCATATCCGATACGGATTTGAGAGGGATATCGACGCTTTTGCCATGGGCTGGCAGATCAGGGACGATGCAATGGTAATCACTGAAATATTCCACTTGTGGATCCCACATCCAACTACCTATGCCACCGCCCTGGATAAAAACGATCGAAGATTGGGCTTGGGGATGATGCTCTTGACAATAAAGGCCCATATCTAACTCCTATTCGCCGATCCAATCGCGCAACACTTATTATAGCATTGCTTGATAAACCTAAATGCTCCATGCAAATATATCCTGAACTGCCTATTGAGGCGATACATGAGTTCTGACCCCGGGATGAATCTCGATGGTGGATTGATAGTTTTGGAGGCAAAAGTCAGATAATTAGAAGGCATCAGAGCACAAGCATCGTGTACTCATAGTGACAATTAAGAGTTCTTTATGGTGAAAAAATCGAGGCTATCTGATTAGGATAGCCTCGCATGTGCCTCCAGCCGATTAAAGCCTTTGCTTTTCGGGGACCGGCACATCATTCAAGGTTCATTTTATGAAAAAAGCGTAAACTTATCGTTAATATTATTGATGATTATGAATGAAATGATTTCAGTGATGTTATATAATTGCTTTAGATTAATCAGGAAAAATAAATAAATATGGCAGATCTAACCATTAATGTATTAGGGGGATTGGTTGTAAAGGATCGCAAGGACAAGACTGTTATTTTGCGATCACGGAAAGCAGAAGCATTGCTTCTCTATATTCTTTTTTCTGAGAAAGAGTCTTGCGAACGGGAGGAACTGGCAACGATGTTCTGGCAGGATATGCCTGAAGAGGAAGCTCTTACCAATCTCCGAGTGACAATTGCCACAATAAAAAAAGTACTGGATGATTTACTGTTGATCACTCGCCGGCGTGTTTCAATCAATCCAGAAAAGAAAATTGCCAGTGATAGCCTTGAATTGTGTTCAGTCATTAATGAAATTTTTGAAAATGATTTTTCAAAAACCGAATTGTCCTTAAGCAATACGAGAAAAGTTGCAGAAAAACTGTCCCTCTATAAAGGCGATTTTCTGCAAGGCTTCTTTATCCGTAATTCAATTGCATTTGAAGACTGGGCTTCTTATAAACGCGAGATATTGAAGACCTATTTTATTAATTCAGCGCAAATTGTGATCAATAATTTATATGAATATGGCGAGTTTTCTGAAGGAATATCGCTTTCAAATCAATTACTGTATATCGATCCATTTAATGATTCTGGATACCAGATGCTCATTAAGCTTCTTGCTGCTGATGGAAAACGCGAATTGGCTAAAGCTGCTTTTGAAAAATATCAAAAATTATTGAAAGATGGCCTTGATATCGATCCGGAGCAGGATATTGTTGACCTGGTTGATCAAATCAACAAGGGTGAATTTATTCCAAAATTTCCCATGAAGTCTGGAAAATTAAAAGCGAATTTGCCTGTGCCAAATAACATTCCTGTTCAACTGTCAACTTTTTTTGGTCGCAACATTGAACTTGAGCAACTTCGCAGTCATCTGCGCAATCCACATGTTCGTCTCATCACCTTGATTGGGCAGGGAGGTATTGGCAAGACCCGCCTTGCAGTAGAGGCTGCCCGTCAGAATACCCATTTTTTCCCGGATGGAGTGTGGTTTGTTCCACTGGAAGGTGTCATCTCTTCAGACCTTGTCCTTCCGGAAATATTTAAACAATTAAAAATCATTTATCCGGAGAAAACAAAAGCAATTAAAACTCTGGTTGAATTCCTAAATGGCCACCAAATTCTGCTTGTGCTGGATAATTTTGAACAGGTACTCGAAGCAGGCGGGATTATTGCAGATGTCATTCATCAAACCCAAAATTCAAAAATTATTGTGACCTCGCGCGAAATGACTGGCCAGCCCGAAGAAGTGACTATGTTCATCGATGGTTTGGACACGATTTCCAGTGAGATGCTTTTAAATAAGAAGATGATGTCTTCAATAAAGGTAGAAGATATCTCGCCTGCAGCTAATCTTTTTATAGAAAGAGCCAAACGGATCAAGCCCAATTTTGAATCCGTGATAGAAAACGTCATAATTATTGAACAAATTTGTGCATTAGTTGCCGGACTACCTCTGGGTATTGAGCTGGCGTCTACTGGCATTAATAAATTTTCTCTTACGGATTTACGCGACAATATTGCCAACGACATTTCTTTTTTGGAAACGGACCAACCAGAACTGCCGGAACGCCAGCGAAGTTTGATTTCTGTTTTCAATGCTTTTTGGGAACAATTTTCAAACGAAGAACGTTTGCTGATGGCGCGTTTATCGGTTTTTCGTGGGGCAATTACGCAAGACGCTGCTAAGAAAGTTGCGGACGCATCCGTTTTCTTTTTGGGAAGTTTGGTAACCCGGGGTCTGCTTCAACGGATGATGCCCAAAGGATTCGGTTTTCATTCCATGCATAGGCGTTATATATTCGAGAAATTGGTGGAAAACCAGGTTGAGTATGATGCGACCCAAAGAAAGCATAGTGATTTCTATTATTCCCTGTTGAAGAATATAGAACAACAGATACGGGATAATCCTCAAAATGAAATATTGGATGAAATTGAATTCGAGATCAACAACATACGGGCAGCGCTGACTTTTACAATTAATGAAAAGAATGAACAGCGGGCGATGGAGTTTTGTGAGATTCTAATGCCGTTCTGGAAGATCCGGGGTTATTACCAGGAAGGTTATCATTGGCTGAATCAAACCTTTGAACTGGAAACCAATGCCAATCAGGTGATGAAAGCGTCTGCATTATGTGCGGCGGCAAAACTGGTCAGCGTATTGGGGGATTATTCAGAGGCTGAAGAATTCAGCACTCGAAGTCTAAAAATAGCAAAAAAAATTGGAGATCTGCATGGTGTGGCACGGGCGCTCAACTCTCTGGGAGCTGCCGCAATAGCCAGCGGAAAGATTGAGAAAGCCTGGTCTTATTACAACCAAAGCCTGGAAATTTATAAGAATCTGCGCGTGGAACAGGCGATCGCCGGAACCCAGGTGAATATGTCAATCCTGGATATTCAGAGCGGAAAGTTTGATCTGGCTCAAAACGCATTAGACAAGGCTCTAATAACATTTACGAATGTTGGGGATACGATCGGGGTGATCCATGTACTTGCCAATTATGCCCGAATTGACCTGATTAAAGGCATTTACGGAAATGCCAAAAAACATCTGGTTGAGGCATTAGAAAAATCATGGGGATTAAATGCAAGAAATGAACTGGCTGTCATTTTTCTGTTGTTATCCAGTTTTCACCAATACCGGGATGAATTGGATTTGAGTGTTCAACTTTTATCTTTGATCAATCAATTAAGCCATCGCTATAAAATAACACTAACCCCATATGATCAGGAAGTATATGAGGGAATTAAAGGAAAACTGGTTAAAAATATCAGCCCTGATCAATATTCGATTAACTGGGAAAAGGGAAAAGAGATCAGCGAATCTGAAATCGTAAAGCGGTATTTTTAACCAGAAAAGTATTTTCAGAAGCGGTTTTATTTTCTAAAATCCGTTATGAAAAATTATTCTTTACGTGGCGGGTCATTGATCTAGTAATTTCACATTTTATTAATTATTAAAAAAAAAGTCCAAAATAATAAACTGAAGAGATTACTACGAATGTTATTTCTGGAAAAAGGATTGAATGATCTTTATGTCTGAATTTCCTTGGCAAAAAGATATTAATTCAAATAAATTATCAATTCCAAGTATTCAATTTCACAATACATGCGAATTGCTTATTTTTCGGAAGTGATATCCATAGATCGCAAATTCGATCGCTAATGGAAACGCTTTAGGTTTATATGCCAAAGTCCAAAAGAATAGCTTCCAATAATTAAAACGTTCTTTGCCGAGGATTCCTAAACGTAAGATGGATCGAAAGAAAGCCAGAATCTGTTGGAAGTTCAGATGGGTTTCAATTTTTTGTGGTTTGTATTCCTGTAAAAACGTTTTCACACGTTGATAATAGGCTTTGGATGAATAAATGGTTTTCAACAAATTCTTATATTTATCCTGCAATAACCGTAGATCCATCAGCGGAATGATATTAGTGGAGCCATCCACATTATCTCCCGACATTTGCTTGACCAGGCGACCGGATCGCTGCAGTCGTTTATACAGTTCTGTCCCGGGCGGTGCCTGAAGGATACCCACCATTGCAGTGACTATGCCGCTCTTTTGAATAAAACTGATCAAATTGGTGAAGGTGGAAGCCGTATCATTATCAAATCCCACAATGAACCCGCCCTGAACCTGCATACCTGCCCGCTGTATTTTTCTAACGTCCTCAAGGAGATTGCGATTCAGGTTCTGCTTTTTCCCGCATTCGGCCAGGCTTCCCTCATTGGAAGTCTCGATCCCGATAAAGACCATATTGAATCCAGCATCTGTCATCAATTTCATCAATTGCTCATCGTCGGCAAGATTGATGGATACCTCAGTATTGAACCAGATATCTTTTTTATCCTTGCGCCACTCGATCAGGGCAGGTAAAAGATCGGTTTTAAGAGTTTTTTTGTTGCCGATCAGGTTATCATCCACGAAAAATATACCACCGCGCCAACCATAGGTATACAGGCTATCCAGTTCAGTGATCATTTGCCGGGCAGTTTTAGTTCGCGGCGTATGCCCTAAAAGGGAAGTGATATTACAGAAATCACAATTAAAAGGACAACCCCTGGAAAACTGTACGCTCATTGTGGCATAGCTATTCAGTTTGATCAGATGCCATAAAGGCAGAGGAGATTTTTGAATATCAGCAAAGGTGGAGGTTGAATAAGAGTGCTGTGGGTGACCTTGCCCAAGATCAGCCAGAAAAGTTGGAAGGGTTATTTCGGCTTCATTGAGCACAAAATAATCCACACCTCTGAACTGATCCGGCTCAACAGTAAAAAGCGGTCCGCCTGCAACTACCTTAACGCCTGCCTCTTTGCATTGGGCAATGATTTTAATAACCGACTCTCGTTGCACGGTCATGGCGCTGATAAAGGCATAATCTGCCCATTTCAGATCCTTCTGAGTGAGAGGGGTGATATTGATATCCACCAACCGTTTTTCCCATTCAGCAGGCAGCATGGCTGCGATAGTGAGAAGACCCAGGGGAGGTGAAGAAGACTTCTTGCGGATGAATTTCAAGGCGTGCTTGAAACTCCAGAAAGTATCTGGAAACTGCGGATAAATTAAAAGTATGTTCATTTTTGCCTGTCTTCAAAAAAATAAGAAAAATCGATTAACTTGATTAGAAGAGATGATTGCCTGTGTTGTTTTCCCCCAGCCACACCTGCGGTATTAATGAAAAAAGTTAAAGGTTTTTGATAATATTATTATGTTAATATAACACAATTCAAATCGAAAAGTTATTACAACTTGGTTAAGCTACTCTGTACCAATATTGATAGTAATTAGATGCATTTGCGGGTTGTGATTTTTCTACTAAAGAAAAAACTAATGGAAAGATGACGCTTTGTTGAAATACGCAACCTTCTTCATTAAAACTTAATTCCGTTGGCAAAAAAAAGATCAAAATCCGGATAAATGGTCAATTCAAGGTATTCGATTTCTTTTGCCAAGGCCAGGCACTTGATCCGTTCCTGTCTGGATGCCAGCAGCATGCGTGCCCCAGCTCCGGCCGCATTTCCAACAGCGTGAATTCGTTGCAAAGCAACATCCGGCAGCAAACCGATGCGGATTGCCTGTTTGGGGTTGATGTAGGATCCAAATGCACCCGCAATCACTATTTCATCGATCTGGGGGATTTGCACGTGGAGATAATCCATGAGGATATCGATTCCGGCGCGGATGGCACCTTTGGCCAGCAGGATCTGGTCAATATCTTTCTGGTCCAAGCAGATCTCCCGCTGGTTGGGAGCTTCCTCTACCAAAATAAAAACAGGCTTGCCTTCAGTATCGGAGTGAATCACTGGGGAGGATTTATCCAATCTCCCGCGCGGATTGATCAAATGTGTGTGGCGCAATTCAGCCACAACATCCAGGATGCCTGAACCGCAAATACCAGATGCTGGCAGACTGCCAATCACCTGGCAATGGGCAGTGCCTTTTTCATCGATCAACACATGTTCGATCGCCCCGGGAGCGGCTCGCATTCCAAATCGGATATGTGCACCTTCAAAAGCTGGGCCTGAGGCAGTGGAAACGCTCACTATCCTGCCCGCATGCTGGAGAGCGATCTCGGTATTGGTGCCAATGTCGATTCCCAGCCGGGTACGTTGGTAGGTGCCAAATCCAGCAGCGAGCAGAAAAGCCAGATGGTCTGAGCCGACAAAACCGGCAATGACCGGCGGTGCATACACCCGGGCGCCGGGCATAAGCTGTAATCCGAGCTCTTCGGCGGATGGGTACAATTCCGTACCTGTGGAAGGAATGAATGGAGACATGGCCAGCGCCTGTGTTGGCAGCCCCAGGAATAAATGATGCATGGCAGTATTCCCAACCAGGCAGGCATCCACCACATGTTCAATGGGTATGGTGAGTTTTTTACACATTTCTTTGACTGCAGACTGGACGGACTGCATGACTCCCTGCTGCAAAGCGATTGCATTGCGGGGATTTTCGAGGACAGCAGCCAGGCGGGACATGATATCCTCGCCAAAAGCGATTTGTGGATTGGCAATCCCCCTGGCAGCCAGGGTTTTACCGCTGTAAAGATCCACCAGGAAACAGGCGATCTTGGTCGAACCCACATCCACTGCCAGACCAATGGGGGTGAAATGTTCAGGCGGGCAGGCGTTCAGAATTTCATTGCCGTTATGAATAATGTTGATCATCCAATTCGATTTTCGTAACTGGGTGCTGATGGTGGTTAGAGCTGGAAGAGAGGCAGAAAGTTTGCCAATGCCCTGCTGGGCAAGTACGGCTTCAACTCTCTCCCAATCTGGCTGCAGGTCATTAAAGGAGGGGGGAGTAAGGGTGATCGAGCTCACTTTCACCACGGGATCTACTTTGAAATCCCGGCTGGATCCCTCCGTCTGTAATATTTGATCCTTGAGCAGAGATTGAATAGGTATGAAAATTACTGCATCATTATTAACAATAGTTCGGCAGGCAAGTCGAAAACCGTTGTCTATCTGATCGGTTGTATAAGTATTGCGTTCTAATTCAGAAAGAGGAGGTACAGCCCCTTTGAGGATCTGAACCTGACATTTGGAGCAGGCGCCTTTTCCCCCGCATTCCGAGCGCAAGTGAATGCCGGCCTGCCGCGCAGCCTCCAGAAGTGTGAGAGATTCTTCACACAGCAGGCGGATGCCCAGCGGTTCAAATTCCAGGGTGAAATTCACGGATTGCCTTTTTTAAGGATAAAACTGCCCAGGGGGACCTGAAGGTCACGGGCAACAAGAGCACACTTGGCTTTAAGTAAGAAGAATAGCGGTTCACTATTTTCACTGAGCATTTCAAAATTACCTTGACCCTTGGAAATGATCAGGTCAGCAGTCTGAAACAATCGAATAAATTCAGGGGTGGATCTTTCCAGGCTGGCGCCGGGGATGGCATTTCCAGTTTCAATGATCGTAGCCACTTGGTCCACGCTAGAGCTGATGGCGTCTGCGCGCGTTGCATCATTTTGAACCGGTGAACTTTTAACCGCATAAAAAACCGGTTTATTGATCTGCTCAATCAGTAATTTATCAAAAACGGTCTCGCCGGCGTTATCCGCCAGGAAAAGAATGGTTTTGGCATTCACCAGCGCTTGTTTGATGGCTTGCAGGTCGTAGATGCCAAAATCAGTTGTTAAAACCTGCTGGATTGCTGCGTGCAAGTCAAATTCCCGGGCAGCGCCAAAGTCGATGATGTTTCCGGCGGTACTCAGGCGCAGGGAGGTTTCCAGCGGATCCGGGGATTTTTGGATAATTTCTTTCAGCCATGGGAGGAGAGCCAGCGCTTCTTCTGTGCTGCTTTTTTTCAAGGCTGCGTATGGATCCGCGTCCTTTAATTCGGTACGCAGAATTTGCTGGACAAGTTCGGAAATTTCCGGTGGTTTGCTGGTGATGGGAGTATCAGCCAACAAGCGTAGTACTTTTTTAATGATGGCTGCCTGCAGCTCTTCTTCTGCATGGGCGTTGCGGACGGCATCCAAAGCCTGACGCAGGAAGCACATATTACAATCCAAATACGTTCTCATTATACATTGCCCTGTAATGAAAACCTTGGCTTTGAAAAAACTTTCTGGGGGAAGGATTTTATTTTGATGGTCAAAGTGATTTATTGCCCATGGTAGAAATTTGGTTAATTATAGTGTATGCATTTTGTGAGAATTTTGGATTTCTACTATTCAGGAAATAATTTTTGCCGGAATAATTAATAAACCGAAAAAATCTCATAGGGAAAAATGGGTGAGTCAATGAAACACCTCATTCGTCTAGAAATGCACTTGCAGCACAGTCATATGGTTAAGTGCCGGATGATGACCAAGTTTGAACATGGCGACAGTATCCATATACGCAATAAAAACTAAAAATATTAAATATGAAATTGATTATTTTTCGTTTTGTCTAAGGTGGGGTAATAAGCAATACGTTTACCTGGTACGCGTTGACTTAATCGGCTCAATCGGTTTTGCACTTCTTTCTGAATCTCAACTTTATCAACGGTCAGCAATTTCTTATTTTGAAGCAAGACTTTTCCATTGCATAGCACTGTATCCACATCTGATCCGCGCGCACTGTAAACCAGGGCGGCCAAAGGATTTGTCCGTGGGGTCATATTAATTCCATCCTGTCGAATGAGGGTGATATCCGCGAACATGCCTGGTTTCAATTCGCCAATCCTTCCCTCCAGCTTCATTATCTTGGCACTGCCTCTAAAAGCGATGTCCACCACCTGGTCCAGAGGCATGCAGGTGGGGTCAGCATTTCGATATTTGATAAATAACGCCATCAATCGCATCTGTTCCATGATATCCATTGTATTGTTGCTGGCGGCTCCATCGGTGGCCAGCCCAATGGGTATTCCCCGCTTCATGTATTCTTCAATGGGTGCAAGACCCATTCCATGTTTCATATAGGTCCGCGGAGCCTGCGCAATTCCAGTGGGCGATTTTTGTAGAATGTCAAAATCATCATCGCGCGGGAAGATGCAGTGACCCAGAATGGTTGGGACATCCATGACACCTGCTTCTTTAAGCATTTTTACAGGTGTTACGCCATATTGCTTTAAACTCATTTCCACCTGATCAAGCGTCTCTGAAACATGGATGTGGATGCCCACATTATTCCTGGCGGCTTTTTGTGCAGAAAGTTTTAGGAATTCCGGGCTGGTGGTATAAGGAGCATGCGGACCCAGCCAGGTGGTGATCCTTCCATCAGCGCCTCCCTGCCAGCGTTGAATAAATTCAACTGTCTCATCTAATTTTTTTTCACCCTCATGCCCAAAAACCGCCCACACCAGGTTGGCTCGAATCCCGCTTTTTTTAACGGCTTCGGCAATAATATCTACATTAAAATAATGGTCGGCAACACAGGTAACCCCATTTTCGATCATTTCGGCAATGCCCAGCATCATTCCCCAATAAATATCTTCTTCGGTCAGGTTGGATTCCATCGGCCAGATGTATTCGTTAAACCAGACATCCGGACGCACATCCTCAGCTAGGTTGCGAAAAAGAACCATGGGGACATGGGCATGGGTATTGATAAAGCCCGGTACGGCTAGTAATCCGGTTGCATCAATAATTTCAGCATTCCTTGAATCCTGCAGGCTGCCGGTTTTGCCAATAGCCGCGATCGAATCACCTTTGACCAGAATATCCTGGTTGGTGATAACCTCAGTTTTTCCTTTTTCAAAACTGAGGGCATCGCAATTCTTGATGAGTTTTTCGTTTTTTTCCATAAATTAATTATATGCTTTTTAAGATTTATTTTGTAATGCTTATTTGCTGGAAATCATCCAAACACATTATTTGAAAAGAATATAATAGAGTTTATTTTTAGATGATACGAGGAAAAAAATGGAACAACACGCATGGTACAAAGTCTTTCCTGGCGCAATGACTGTCACAAACGATAAGGGGGAAATTATTGAAATGAATGATGCATCAGCTGAGATGTTTAAGAAGGATGGGGGTTATCAGTTGATGAGTGGTAACGCCATCGCCTGCCATAAGGAACCGTCCCTGTCCAAAGTACGCAAGCTATATGAGACCCATTCCTTCAATGTTTACTCGATCACCAAAAATGGAGAAAAGAAGTTGGTTTATCAGGCGCCTTATTTTATAGATGGAAATTTTTCCGGACTTGTTGAATTGGTTCTGGACCTGCCGGATGAGATTCCACATTTTGATCGTGACAAATAAGAAAACCAGAAGAACGTCACCCCTCAATTCGTGGATTGCTGGTGCAATTCTCGCGATGACAGGTTTAAGGCGCAGCAGGATTAAACTTCGATATCCGCCACCGATTTTACTATCTGGTTTGGCGCGTAGGGAAAATCATCCAACATTTTCATAGTGGTCACACCGCTCAATACCAGGATGGTATCCATGCCGCTTTCAATACCCGCGAGAATATCAGTATCCATCCGGTCGCCGACCATGACTGTGTTTTCAGAGTGAACCCCCAGGAAATTGAGGGAGGAGCGGATCATGAATGGATTGGGTTTGCCCAGGAAGAAGGGGCTTTTTCCGCTGGCTCTTTCGATCAGAGCTGCCATTGCGCCGCAAGCCGGGACAATCCCGTTTTCGGTCGGACCGGTCGGGTCAGGGTTGGTAGCCAGGAAGCGGGAGCCTTCCCGGATTAATTGCACTGCTTTGGTTACCTGGTGGAAGTTGTAATCGAAGGTTTCACCCAGGACCACAAAGTCCGGTTTATCGGGTGTGAGAATATAGCCGGCATTATGGATGGCCACGTTGAGCCCGCTTTCGCCGATCACGAACGCATTTCCTTTTTCCTTCTGCAGTTTCATAAAATTGGCGGTTGCCATTGCCGAAGTAAAAATATTGCTCTTTTCCACATCAATTCCGGTCACTTGCAGGCGGTGAGCCAGATCAATAGGGGTATAAATTGAGTTATTGGTAAGGATCAGGAATTTGATCTTCTTGGCTTTTAAGTTATTAATAAAGGTATCAGCTCCCGGGATGAGCTTTTTGCCATGGATAAGAACGCCATCCATGTCAATTAAAAAATTTTTCTTTTCAACTTTCATTTTTCACCTGTTACTTTGCTTTTCCTATTATAAATTGTAGTGTATTTTTTGTATTTATTACAAAAAGAACCCTCATTGTTGTGAGGGTTCTTTGGGTTGATCGTTATCGCTAAATGATTCTACGAGGTAACTACCATTTTTCTCACGTTTTCCAACTGCCCGGCGCTGCCGAGATAGTTGTTCTTTTGAACGATGAATTTGGCATATTCATCAATAAAGATCTGTCCGGGTTTGCGCAGATCAAAACCCTCCGGATGTTTCAGGAAATATTCGCGGTGGACGCGGGTCCACACCAGGCGGCCATCGGTATCGATATTGATCTTGGTCACACCCAATTCCGCGGCGTGTTTGAATTGCATGGCATCCACCCCCTTGGCACCCTGCAGTTTACCTCCGGCGGCATTGATGCGGGCAACTTCTTCCTGGGGAACCGAGCTGCTGCCATGCATTACCAGGGGGAAATCGGGCAGCTTCTTCTGAATTTCAGTCAAAACGTCGAAATGCAGGCTTTGCGAACCGGAGAATTTAAAGGCGCCGTGGCTTGTACCAATGGCAATTGCCAGTGAGTCACAGCCGGAGCGGTCCACGAATTCCCTGGCCTGTTCAGGATTGGTCAATTTTGCTCCCGCTTCACTGACCTGAATGTGTTCTTCCACGCCGCCCAACTGACCCAATTCGGCTTCGACGACGATGCCTTTGGCGTGGGCAGCATCCACAACCCGTTTGGTGGTGGCGATGTTGTTATCAAAACTTTCACTGCTGGCATCGATCATCACGGAGCTGTAAAAACCGCTGTTGATGCAATCGAAGCAGGTGGCTTCATCTCCATGGTCGAGATGAACAGCAAAAATTGCCTGGGGAAAGACCTCGTCTGCGCTGCGGATCATACCTTCCATCATGGTCTTTGTGGAATATTCCCGCGCACCTTTGCTGATCTGAATGATGAAAGGCGCCTGGCTGTCGAGGCAGCCGTGGAATAGACCCAGGGTTTGTTCCAGGTTGTTGATATTATATGCGCCAATGGCATATTTACCATAGGCAGCCTGAAATAATTTTTTGGTAGTGACGATCATTAGATTCTCCTTACGAATAAAAGGTTGAGGATAATAATTACAGGAGCCAATTATAAAGCAGAAAAAAGGCAAATAGTAACTTCCAGCGTATAATTGGTTGTCTTTTAAACAGATTCTAAGGAATAAAACCATGGCAACAAATTCATTATCATCCCGTGAGAAAATGCTGGCTGCATTGAATAATGAGCAGGTCAATCAAACGCCCTGCAGTTTTATGCTTTATAAAGGCTTATTGGAAAATAGTGATAATTACCTTGATTTTCTGCAAAAGCAGATCAATTTGGGTTTGGACGTTTATGCGATGATCCCACCCAGAAACCCAAAATTGAATAATGACACCTATAACCTGCATGGTATGCCGGTGGTTTTTGATCCTGCAGTGGAAGTAAAAGAATGGATCGAACGCAGGGATAATGAAATATATCCGATCATGGTGAAGGAATATCAAACTCCAGCTGGAAAACTAAGGGCGGAAGTACGACAAACTGATGATTGGCGATGGGGCAATCATGTGCCAATATTCGATGATTACATCAATCCACGCTCTTTGAAATACATTATCAATGAACCCAATGATTTGAATGCGCTCAGATATTTGCTAAAACCGCCAAGTACTAAGGAAATAGAGAACACCCTCAGTGAATCGCAACCTGTTATTGAATTTGCAAACAATAACAACCTGCTCAGGTTGGGTGGTTGGGGGATTGGTGCAGATATGCTGGGTTGGATTTATGGGTTCGAGAATATGGTATTTGCGGCTTTTGACCAGCCCAAATTCTTACATAAGATGTTGGATTTAATTTCTGAATGGAATCAAACACGCATGAAAGCGCTTCTAGAAATTGGAGTGGATCTCTACATCAAACGGTCCTGGTATGAAACCTGTAATTTCTGGTCTCCCAAATCATTCAAAGAATTTTTATTGCCGATCATTAAAGAAGAAGCAGCGCTTGCTCACCAATACAATACGAAATTTGGGTATATAGCTACCGACAAAGTATCCCCGCTGCTTCCAATTTTGGCTGAGGCAGGGATTGATGTTTTGATCGGGGTTGATCCACATACCTACAATCTAAGTGATACAAAAAAAATAATGGGCGGAAAGGTATGTTTGTGGGGCGGGGTGAATGGCCACCTAACTGTTGAATTGGGTTCAGAAGAGCAAACACGGGCTGAGGTTCAGAATGCCATGCGGGAATTGAGCCCGGGCGGTGGATTTATTCTCTCACCCGTTGATAATGTCCGGGAAGATAATGATCAATCAAGGCGGAATGTCAAAGCGCTAATAGATGAATGGAGTAAGCTCGATAAAAGATAAAGATTGCCTGCCTGGTTTCAAATTGTCGTGTCAAAACCGGTGATAGAGGATTGGCGATCCATTTTTTATTTTGCTTGATCTTCCTTTATTTGAGCCCAGATGGCTGATCCCAAAATACCCGCCTTATCGCCCAATTTTGCCGATACAACCTTGATTTTTTCCTTGGGCATTACAAAAATTCGCTCCTGGATGGTTCGGCGAATGGGGTCTAAAAGCAGCTCACCCACTGAAGCAACACCTCCCCCAATAACGATTCGTTCCGGGCCAGTGGCTAAAGAAATATTAGCGGCGGCGATTCCGATAAGTTTACCTACATGCGCATAGATTTCTTTGGCGATCAGATCGCCCTTATTTGCAGCCTTGGCAATAACTTGAGGGGTGATCTTATTTAGGTCATACGCTACCAATTCTCCAATCAATGTCGTACGACCCTGTATGACAGCTTTGATCCCCATGGCAGCAATCGCAGGTCCGGAAGCATAAGCTTCCAGGCAGCCATGATTGCCGCACCCACATTGGGGACCGTCAGGGTCAACCATCGTATGACCCAACTCGCCGGCTGTGCCATTTATTCCCATTACTAAATTATTATTTATAACCACACCGCCGCCAATGCCTGTACCAATAGCGAAGCAAATCATGCTGGATGCACCTTTGCCAGCGCCAAATTTCCATTCACCCAAAGTGATTGAGCGCACATCGTTGATCAAATAAACTGGTAACCCAATGGATGTATTGATATTTTTGCTGAGCGGGACGTTCTTCCACCCATCAAATAAATTTGGTAGGAATAATACCAATCCTTTTTCTGGATCCAGAACACCTGGGACACCAATGCCAATTCCATTAATTTCTGATTTGGATAATCCGCTGCGTCTGATGACATCTTCAAATAAACCCACCATCCGGTCCATAACCGCTTGATGACCCTCGCGCGCCAGGGTGGGAGTGGATAATAAATGGGTCACCTTCCCTGTTTGAGTATCAACAAATCCTGCCCTTAAATTTGTGCCACCCAGATCACAGCCAATCGTAAAACTCATTTTATTTGTCTTCCTTAATATAGTAATGTTGAAATGTTCACTATGTTTAACGTTCTCAATTGATGAAATGATTCAATGGATATACGGGCGAAGAGCATCACGAGCAATTAAGAAACCACGTTTTACAAGCTCTTCATTTCCCTCGAAATTTCGATCTTCGTGTTCGATGCTGATCACACGGTCATATCCTGCTGCATATAATGCGGCAATGAATTTATCCCAGCGCATATCTCCCAATCCTGGAAGACGCGGGATTTGCCAACCCATTCCCTGGGAAAGCACTCCATGGCTGTAGACACCATCCCAGTCGATCATCAGATCTTTGGCATGCACATGGAAAATCCGTTGGCCAAATTCACGTACCACCCTTTGATAATCGATCATCTGCAATACCAGATGCGAGGGATCCAAGTTGAGACCAAAATTATCATCGGGTATGATTTCCCACATTCTGCGCCAAATTGCCGGTGTGCTGGCTAAATTCTTTCCTCCTGGCCATTCATCATTGCTGAAAATCATAGGGCAATTTTCGATGGCGATTTTTACATTATGCTTGCCGGCAAAATGAACAATATCAGGCCAGACCCTGGCATAGGTTTCAAAATTTTGTTCAATATTTTTATGCTGGTCCTTACCAATAAATGTACCAACGATGTCAACACCTAAAATTTCAGCAGCTTCGATCACTTTTTTCAAATGGCTGACAGCCAGATTTTGCATTTCGGGATCAGGATCAAGTGGGTTGGGATAATACCCCAACGCGGAAATATTCAATTTATATTTCTTTAATAAGGCATTGATTTGGATTACTTTTTCAGGAATTAGATTCATCACGTCGATATGGGTTACGCCCGCATAGCGACGCTCAGCTTTGCTCAATGGCCAACATGCGACCTCCAGGGTCTCAAAACCGTTATCTGACGCCCAAGGCGCAATTTCTTCAAGGGATTTTTCCGGGAAAGCAGCTGTAAATAAACCTAATTTCATTTTAAACTCCTCTTATTTATTTGATTGTGATCCAACGTTCTTCTTTGGCACTCTGCGCAATGGCTTCGCAAAGGACCAATTCATAATGTCCATCGGCAAATGTTGGAAAGTCGGGGATTGCATTAAAGTCCCCCTTTCGAATATACGCGTAAATCTTTGCGAAAATTTGCTTAAATGTATCCGGGAAACCTTCATTATGACCACCTGGATAAGAAACAATCTTTCTCGCGTCAGCCGATAATAAGGAAGGATCTTTCAATAATAGCTCGTTTGGTTTATCGCGATGCCCGATCCACAGCTCATTTGGCCTTTCGGATTCAAAAGCGATGGATGATTTTGAGCCATCAATTTCAAAATATAAACGATTCTTTCTGCCTGCGCTGACCTGTGAAACGGTAAGTACACCTTTTGCGCCATTTTCATAACGCAGCAAGATGGATGCGTAATCCTCTGTAGAGATTGGCTGGTCAACATAATCGTCGGGTTTGAGCAATTTCCCGGTATAGGTTTCAACAGGCCTGGATGGTTTTTTCCGCGTGGGAAGGAAGGTTTTAAAATCCGCCATTACCGCACTAATTTTTAGACCGGTAATAAATGTGGTTAGATCGAGCCAGTGCGAACCAATATCAGCCACTGCACGCAGAGTACCACCCAGCTTTGGTTCAAGACGCCAATTCCAATCCGTTTCCAGAAGAAGCCAATCTTGCAGATATGAGCCGTGAACACTAAATACCTTGCCCATTTCCCCTGATTGAACCAGGCTGTGGGCGTGGTGGCAAATGGGGTAGAACCGCAAATTAAAATTAATGGCATTGACCAGTTTTTTTTCGGAAGCCAATTTAACCAATTCAGCGGATTCCTGTGAGTCCATCGCCAAGGGTTTTTCGCAGATCACATGTTTTCCTGCAAGCAAAGCGGCTTTAGCTTGAGGAAAATGTAATAAATTAGGAGTAGCTAAATGAACAACAGAAATCTCCGGGTCTGCAAGCATCGCGTCAAAGGTTGGATAAGCTTTCTCAATTCCAAGTTCTGCAGCCTTTAGTTGGGTTAATTCCATGTTGGCTTCCGCCAATCCAATTACTTTAATATTATTACGCCGCAAGGCCTCTAAATGGGCTGGTCCAATAAAACCCGTTCCGGCAAGGCCAACTTTGATCTCATTTGTACTCATAGAAATCTCCCTGTGTTATAACGGTCAATTGAGCATGTTTGAAATTAAATTATATTCTAGATAATGTATGCCCATTTTGGCAAAACAATTAAATTGAGATTCGCTTGCTTCCCATATACCTGAAACGAACGCTGTATTCGTATTGGTCAGCTCTGAAAAAACTTGTCGTAGCTTCAATCGGTTCTCCATTGGCTAAAAACGTAATCGATTTCTCAAGCAGCAGAGGATCTCCCGTTTTAATTTCCAGCAATTTTGCAATAGCTTCGGTGGATATAACCGCATTTACCACATGATAGATCTCGGATATCTCCAAACCATAGACTTCGGTTATGACCCGGAATAATGATTCTTCCGTAAAATCATGTTTATCCAAATCTGGACAGCGCTCAGTCAATATGATTGCCTGCTGCAAGCCAATCGGAACCTCATCTCCATACCTTAGACGGTTCAGATGTAAACAAGTTGCTCCTAACTTATTTTGAAAACAGCGAGGTGCTCTTTCATCAATCACTTCATTGGAAATATTTAATACCCTTGAACTGGTTTTTTTACCGAGATCTGCCATCTCCTGTGAAAAACTGCGGTCTAAAAAGAAATCATTCCTGATTTTTTTTTCACAAACAAATGTACCGCGGCCGGAAAATCGTTCAATTAATCCTTCCTCAACTAATTGAGACATAGCCTGGCGTAGGGTCTGACGCCCAATATTAAGGGATTGTGCCAGCTCAATCTCTGTCGGCATAAGTTCCCCTTGCACAAAAACTTCTTTAATGATCAAATCGCGAATAAATATATACGCTTGGTGGTAAAGGGGAATAGGACTATGGGGATCAAAACGTGCTTTGCTCAATTCAGTTTGAATAGTTTTTGACATTTCCATGAGAGCTATTTGTTCAAATTGTAATATCGGAATATTGATTTAATCATAGGAGACTAACTAAGAAAAGGTCTGTATAACCACTGGTTGTATTAATTAAGCATTTTCGTTGCCATTAGATTGAAAAAGTTGACATTCGTATGGTTTTATTGTAGAATGAAAATCCGAACATACGGACAATAAAAGTATAGCATAAATCGAAAAATGCAAGCGTTAAAATAGGTTCAAAATTCAAGGATCATCCTTTAATAAAAAATGGCAAAAAATTCTTATTTACAAGATATCCTCGATCAACCAATTTTTCTTCGTTTAGCTCTAAAAGACTATCCAATCAATGAGATCGGGTCACTTTTTACAAGATTAAAAGCGGGGGAATTCAAGAAAATAATTCTGACCGGCCATGGCTCATCCTATAATTCACTTTATCCTGCTTTCCTGCAATTATGTATCCAATCAATTCCTGTTGCAATTTGGCAGACTGCTGAATTGCTCCATTATGGTTTCAATCAAGTTGACTCAGATACCTTATTGATCGCAAATTCCCAATCTGGCAGAAGTGCTGAGGTTAAGAGCTTGATTGGGAAAATTAAAAATCATCGGCCGGCCTGTTTATTGGGTATGACCAACGACCTTCAAAGTGACCTTGGAAAAAAATCAGACGTTGTCGTTAATCTAAGTGCGGGCGAAGAGTATGGGATTGCATCCAAGACGTATATAAATTCCTTGTGCTTATCCACTCTTTTCGCTGTTCAACTTTGTGGGGAAAAAATCACTGATGCAACGGAAAAGATGCAATTCGCTGGCGACGCTATGCAAGAATATTTAGCCAGCTGGCAAACCAGGATAGGCGAGATTGAAAACCTGTATGGAAAAATCCAAAATACGGTCATCATTGGGCGGGGGCCATCTATGGCTGCTGCGTTTAATGGAGCTTTGAATCAAAAAGAAGCCGCACGGTTATTTACTGAGGGTATGAACGCTGGAGAATTCCGCCATGGTCCTTTGGAAATAGTCGATTCTAATATTACCCTGATGATCGTTGAGGGAGATAAGAAAACATCCGAATTTAATTCTGCTTTAGCCTTAGAGGTGGGTCAAAACGGGGGCAAGGTGATATGGGTCGGCAATAATCCTCCGCTAGATATTCCATCAATAAAGATCCCTGAAGTGGCAGAAATCGCCAGGCCGTTGGTTGAAGCACTACCCTTTGAATTGATCGCATACACTCTTGCCCGTCGCCAAAATATTGAAGCCGGAAAATTTCGATATATTGGTAAAGTTGTGTTAAAAGAATAACTATCCTAAAATTTGCGTTATATAATTATTTGACTAAAGTAATTCACTAACAAAAAATCAGGAGGCAAAGATGAATTCAAAAGGTAAAGTAAAGGTGGGTATTATCGGGTCCCGATTTGAAGCAGAGATCCATGCAGAGTCGTTTCGAATTATGCCTGAAGAGGCTGAAGTAATTGCAATTGCATCTCCCACGCCAGGGAATGCGGCAAAACTGGCAAAAAGATACAATATTCCGAATGTTTATACAGATTACAAAGAAATGCTTAAAAATCCGGATATTGAGATGGTGACAATTACTGCTCCCAATAAACTCCATAGCCAAATGACTGTGGATATTGCCAATGCAGGCAAACATGTGGTTTGTGAAAAGCCACTCTGCATGACGCTGGAAGAAGCTGATTTGATGGTGGATGTATGTAAAAAGAAAGGTGCACTCTTTATGTATGCCGAAGAGCTTTTCTTCACCCCCAAGTATGTTAAGGCAAAAGAAATGGCAGACCAGGGTGCATTTGGAGAGGTCTATCTTGTCAAACAAAGTGAGAAACACTATGGACCTCATGCTGATTGGTTCTGGGATGTAAACCAATCTGGAGGTGGTGTCTTCATGGATATGGGTTGTCATGGCATAGCTTTTGTTTGGTGGTTCTTGAATCGTCCCAAACTTAAGAGTGTCACTGCCCAGATGGGCACCTATGTGCATGCTAAAAAAACCAAAGGCGATGATAACAGCTTCTGTATTTTGGAATTTGAAGGCAATAAAGTTGCCTTGGTTGAGGATAGCTGGTCCCGTACTGGTGGCATGGATGACCGCATTGAGGTTTTCGGTAATCTGGGCTGTTCTTATGGTAACCTGCACATGGGCAATGCGCTCCCCACTTTTTCTGAAAATGGATATGGATATGCCGTTGAAAAAGCACCCACCACGAAAGGTTGGTCTTATCCGGTATTTGAAGAACTATGGAACTACGGATTCCCACAGGAAATGGCGCATTTTGCCCGCTGTGTACGCGGAAAAGCAGAACTGCAAAGTTCAGGGGAAGATGGCCGTTTTGTTCAGCAGGTTCTTTTAGCTGGATATCAATCTGCAGGGTCTGGTTGCAAGGTCAATATGCCATTCAAACCAAGCGATGTGGAGCGGCCAATTGATCTTTGGTTCAACCCGATTAAGAAATAATGAATTGCCGATCTTAATTAACTTGTAAAAATGGAATAACCCAGATATAGATGAGATTGCTTTCTTTGAAGAATATTCAAGATCACTTCAACACAAAGAAATGACACTCATATTAGCAATTGATATTGGTGGCACAAACACAAAACTAGCCCCGATTGATTCCTTTGGAAAAATTGGTTCGGTTGTTACTATACCGACCTCCGGGGGGTTGGGGCTAGAATCATTCCTAAATTCCATTGTGGATGCCGCTCACTTAATCATTTCAAATGAAAAAAATGTTAAAGGGATTGGCATAGGTGTTGCAGGATTCATTGATCCTACTCATACCACCATGACCTTTAACCCTAACATTGCCTGGCTTGAGGGGGTAAATTTTAGCAATTATTTTTCAAGCAAGTTAAATCTCCCGGTCACTCTTGAAATTGATTCCAATGCGGCTGCACTAGCCGAGGCTTTCCATGGCAATGGAAAAGGTAGCAAAAGACTTCTTGTGCTAACATTGGGGACGGGTCTGGGTGGTGGAATGGTGGTAGATGGGAGAATTTTGCGGATCTCCAATGAATGCCTGGGTGATATTGGGCATGTCATCGTTGAACCGGGAGGTACGCAATGTGGTTCAGGTTGTCGGGGTTGTGCTGAGGCGATGGTTTCTGTTTCTGCTTTGGAAAAATATGCCGTTGAATTCATGTCTGGAGATATCAACTCGATGGGTTATGAATCAATAAAAAAGGGCGAAATCCTCCATACTCCCGAAATCATTAAAGCTGCCCATCAGGGCGACCATGCGGCCGAAAAAGCAATTCAAAAGCTGGGAAAATATCTTGGGATCGCCCTGGCTTCGATGGCTCCAGTGTTGGCGCCAGACCGGGTATGTATCGCGGGCGGCATTTCAGAAGCAGGAGAAATACTTCTGAAGGCAACCCAGAATAGTTTCTTAAAAATCGTAGGACCTCCTTATGCAGAAGGGATGACTATCCTGAAGGCATTATTAGGTTGGCGGGCGGTCTTGGTAGGTGCCGCGGAAATTCAAAGGAATGGATAAATTGCATTTCAGAGGTACCCTGAGTTATAATTTACCTTCAACGTAAATACTGAACTCGGGTAAAAAATTTGCAAAGAAAAGGAGAAAAGCATAAGAAATAATAAAATCCGTTTCGTTCTAGGTCTGATCAATGCCCTTGAAAATAAAACCTGGGCAAAAAAATCAAAATAGGAGAACAGAAAGCATGAAGAAAATTAAGATTGCTAGTATTGTCTTAGCCTTGGTGATGGTTATCGTTTTGATAGCCGGCTGTGCACCTGCTGCAAAAGCACCTGCAAAGAAGTTAACCTTTGGTATTTCCAATCCATGGATTGGCAGTGAGTGGCGAACCCAAATGATTGCCAACTTCGAGCTGGCATGCAAAGAGCTTGGAATTGATACGGTTGTCGAGCATGCTGATACCGATGTTCCCGGCCAGATTGCCCAGATCAATCGACTGATCGCAAAGGGTGTGGATGCTATCCTCATCAACCCTGCTGACATCGCTGCATTGAAACCTGTCATTGCCGATGCCAACAAACAGGGCATCAAAGTTGTTATCATCGATGCTGAAATTCCAGACGATGATCATGTTAACGTTGTAATCAACCAGAAAGAATGGGCTGCCATCAGCGCTCGCTGGTTGGTTAATAAATTGGGCGGTAAGGGTAACATTGTCACCATCGAAGGATATCTTGGTCACCCGGCCAATGAATACCGCATGCAGGGTGTGGATGAAGTCCTCAAAGCAAATCCCGGCATTAAACTGGTCGGTGAAGATACTGGTAAATGGGATCCCGCAACTGCACAAAAAGTGGCTGCCAACTTTATCGCTGCAAACCCCGGTCTGAATGGAATCTGGACCCAGGATGGTATGGCAGAAGGTACCTTGTTGGCTGTCAAAGCTTCCGGTCTGCCTTATGAGAAATGGCCGCAGGTTGTTTGCGAAGCACGCGGTAGTGGTTTGCGCACCTGGAAAGCGACACTTGATGAACATCCTAATTTCGACTGCATCGCTGTCATCAACCCCCCAGGTTGCGCCTATGATGGCGTTTATGTTGCCTACAATTTGGTTATGGGTAAGACGATTGACAAATCAAAACTTACCGGCCAGTTTGGTAACACGCTCTATAAACCTCTGACCGTTATTGATAAAAATAACCTGGCAGAATGGTTGAAGAAGCTTGAAGGTAAGGCAGATAGCTATACCCTCGATGCTTTCCAGACGCCTGCCGAAATTGCTGCCTACTTCAAATAAGAGGTTGACCATTGGCGCAGAAACTCACTTCCAAGGACATAGTCAAACACTTTGCTGGTGTCACCGCGCTCTCCAGCGGTTGTCTGACCGCGAATAGTGGAGAAGTGGTCGCCCTGATAGGTGCGAATGGGAGTGGGAAAAGCACGCTGTGCAAAATTATTACTGGAGTAGTTGCCCCTGATGAGGGGCAGCTACTCCTCAACGGTTCCCCGATTTTGTTTTCAACCCCCATTGAGGCCTTAAAATCCGGCATTGCAGCAGTCTACCAGGAATTAAGCCTGGTGCCTTCACTGACCATCGCGCAAAACATCTGGTTGACGCGTGAGCCGATGGTTGGTATTTTCATCAAATACCGCGAACTGCGAAAACGCACCCAAGAACTGCTGGACTTGTTTGCCGATACAATGCGCTCCTCGTTAACGCCAGATACGTTGGTAAGTGAGCTCCCGCCTGATGAGCAGCAGATCGTTGAGATTCTGAAAGCCGTCAGCACCAACCCGCGTATCATGATCCTCGACGAGGCAACTTCCAGCCTCGATAGCCGCCAAGTGGATAAGCTATTTAACCTGATCGGCGAATGGAAGAAGCAAGAAAAAGCAATTATTTTTATTTCTCATCGCATGCTTGAAGTATTTAGGATTGCTGACCGCATTACCGTATTAAGAAACGGTAAAACAGTTGGTGATTTCGATACGAAAAAGGTCAAGGAAAAAGACCTGATCAATTTGATGGTTGAGAATGCCAAAGAACATCTTGAAAAAAAAGAAACCTTTATTTCCAAGAAGCAAAGTGAAGTAGTGCTCAAAGTGTCCAACCTTCACACACAACTTCTGCAAGGGATTGGTTTTGAAGTTAAGAAAGGTGAGTTGTTGGGCATCGCTGGTTTGCAAGGGCAGGGTCAGTCAGATATCCTGCATTCAATTTTCGGGTCCATCCAATTTTCTGGAACGATTGAATTGGATGGCAAAAACTATAAATTCAAGCACACCTCCCAGTCAATGGCAAAGGATATAGCCTTGGTACCGGGTGACCGGGCAAAGGAAGGTTTGCTGATGCGCTTATCAATTCTTGAGAACATCATGCTGCCGAGCTGGATGAAATATGGCTTACCTTTGAAAACCGGTAAAGCAAAGAAGGACGCAGCAAAAACTTCCAAATCATTAAAAATCATTATGGCCGACTTGAATATGCCGGTCAGTAGTTTGAGCGGCGGTAATGCCCAAAAAGTGGTGTTAGGCAAATGGCTGCAGCGCCTTCCGAGATTATTGCTGCTTAACGACCCTACCAAGGGTGTGGATGTAGGTACAAAGGCTGAGTTTTATGATCTTTTAAAGGATCTATGCAAACAAGGCACAACCATATTATTTTATAGCAGCGACGATGAGGAACTGATTGGGTTGTGCGACCGTGTGCTGGTAATGCGTGATGGAAAGATCCGTAAAGAAATTCCTAGATCCAAACTTACCCTTTCCAGTCTGATTACTGCCAGTGTTACTTCTGGCGAGGAGACTGCAAATGCAACAGTTTAGGAGTTTCTTTAATAGGAAAACATTTGTTTTCTCAATCGTTCTTTTTATCATCGTGATTCTGGTAAATTTTGCGCTGCAGTATGCCAACCTGGGACCCGATAAATTTGAAAAAAGGTTCATGTTCCTGCTGGATAACAATATCCGCGGTTTCATACCGCTCATTTTGCTTGCCATTGCACAAGCAATTCTTTTAATCAATGGCAGCATTGACCTCTCGATTGGAAACCTGATGGGGGTTGTGGCGGCATTTTTGGTCACTCAGTATTCCAAGGATGATAACATTGTGAGGTTCCTGCAGGTATTTATCATGGCGATTGGGATAGGTATGGTGGCAGGCGCGCTGAACGGAATTTTCGTTTCTCTGGTGCGTATACCGCCCTTCATCACTACTTATGCAACTAGTTTTGTATTTTCTGGGGTTGCCATGTGGATTTTGCCGCGTCCTGGCGGAAATATGCCAGAGATCGCAACGACTTTTTATAGAGAAACGCTGCCGTTGGGTTTGCCGATGGGTATGTGGATCATATTGATTATCATGCTTTTATGGCTGGTATTTAGAAATACACGCTTTGGCGCACATATGTATGCGATCGGAGGTAACGAAAAAGCGGCTTTTACGAGCGGTGTTTCAGTTATTCGCCATCGCATGAGCGTTCATATGATTGCGGGTTTACTTGCTGCATTTGCTGCCCTGGCGTTGGTATTGATCACTGGTTCCAGTGATCCGCGTATTGGTGCGACGATGACGCTAGATTCAGTTGTGGCAGTTGTGCTGGGCGGAACTCCCATGAGCGGCGGAATTGGCGGCGTGGTTGGTCCGATCTTTGGTGTGATGACCTTGGGTTTTGTGCGCAACTTAGTTGGATTTGCGAATGTGAATACCTGGGTGCAGTCTTTGGTTGACGCACTGATTATTTTAATTGCGCTTGCATCCCCAAGCTTTATACGTTTGATTTTTAAACAGGTAAGAAAATGAAGAAGTCAATTGGCTTTCAACTCCCAAAAATATTTTCTCCTGCAGTAATTGCTTTAATTCTGGCTATTATATTATTTGTTTTTAGCACGTTTTTCCTAAAGACCGATACTGGATTGGCTGGGATGATTAATCGAGGCAAGATGATCATCAATATCACCGCTTTTTTGGGTCTCATTGCGGCTGGCCAAACCATTGTGATTCTTGCTGGCGGAGAAGGAATAGACCTCTCGGGAGGAACTACCGTTACTTTGGCTGCCATTCTAACTGCAGTAGTGGCTGATAAATCCGACGCAAGATTACCCTTAGCGCTGGCTGCTGCTTTGTCCGCTGGTGCTTTGGTTGGCCTTGTCAACGGAATTGGTGTGGCGATATTAAAGATTCACCCGGTGGTGATGACGTTGAGCGTGTCGGGGGTTACCATGGGAACGATTTTGGCGATTTACCGGGGGGTTGTGCAAGGCGGCTCCGGACCAGGTTTCAATAAGTTCGTTTCAATGCCTTTCACAATAGGCAATATTAATTTTGGATTTACCGGGGCAGTAATCGCCTGGATTTTTGTCAGTATCGTACTTTGGTTCATATTGAATAAGACAATATTTGGCAAGCATCTGTTTGCAATAGGTGTCAACCGTGAAGCAGCGCATCTTTCGGGTGTGCGCGTAACGAGGACAGCCATATTGGCGTACGTTCTTTGCGGTATTTTTACTGCATTTGGCGGATTCATCGTGCTCGGGTACATTCAATCGGTCTACTTCATTATTGGAGATGGATATCTTTTCCCGAGCATCGCGGCAGTTGTTCTGGGCGGCACAGTACTGGCAGGCGGTGAAGGTTCTTATTGGGGAACGATGAGCGGGGCACTCGTTTTAACCGTTTTGGATTCGATTCTCACTTCTTCTCAGGTTGATGTAAGTGTCCGCCAGATTGTTTTGGGAGGTCTTTTATTGGCGATTATTTCGCTTTATGGCAGACAAAAAGCATTGCGGCAGTAACTTTTAATATTCACATTGCGGGCTGAGTATTATTCAGCCCGCTTTTTTTTATTTTCTTGCGATATAAACGAATTAATCTTTGAAAATCTGAGAAATCTCCCCAGTAGTCTTATCCTTTAGGATGATCTTGGTCTTGCCATCCGGCATCTTTTCTTCTTTTATTAGTTGATGCTGACTGTCATAATCGGTAACCTTCGCATGCGTTTCTTTTTTCTTCGCCCCACGCCAGACGGCCAGTTCGACCGGTTCCCATTTTTTTGAAAGGGCGGATTTATAGCAGGCATCCACAATGGCATTGACAACGTACCCATCATAAAATGTTTCCATGGGCGCCTTGCCTGCATCCAGCGAGTTAAGCATATCTTCGAACATATGGGAATAGCCCAGTGCGTGTACTTCATCGCCAACTGGAAATAACCATCCGGTAGAACCTTCGGCTTTTTCTGCAACATAACCACCCTGTCCCACTGAGGTGAACATTTCAAATCCGGTCCTCAACCAATGGTTTAACCAGATTGTACCTTCAGTACCTGATATTTCATCTCTAAGATCCATCCCGCCCCTAAAGGTCCAGCTTACTTCAAATTGACCGATAGCGCCATTCTCATAACGAACCAGACCTACAGCACTATCTTCTGCATCGATTGGATGGACCTGCGTATCGGCCCAGCAGGTGACTTCTACTGGACGGATCTCTTTACCAATAAAGTCACGTGCGATCTCAATACAATGACAGCCCATATCCACAATGGCACCGCCACCTGAAAGTTTCTTATTCCAGAACCAGTCACTGTGCGGTCCTGGATGGGTTTCCCGTGAACGAGCCCAGAGCACTTTACCCAGAGCGCCGGCTTTAATGGATGCGAGTGCTTTTAAGGTTTTTGGGGTATAGACCAGATCTTCAAGGTAACCAGCGAAGACGCCAGCCTTTTCTACGGCTTCCAGCATTTCAAGTCCCTCCTGGGCTGAACGCCCAAGTGGTTTGGTACATAGCACGGGTTTACCCGCTTTTGCTGCCAAAAGGACTGCTTCTTTGTGTAAATAGTTGGGCAGCCCTACAACAACTAGATCCGTCTTGGGATCATTGACTGCATCCTCGATTGAAGTTGTCCAGCGCGGGATGCCCCACTTAGCAGCGAACTTTTGAGCTTCTTCCGTATTGACAGCACAAATCACTCCAACTTTGTCTCGGTTTCTCATCCCGTGTAGAGTACTGGTGTAGAATGTTCCTATTAAACCTGCTCCTAACATTGTGATATTTCGCATACCAATTTACTCCTGTATTGTTTTAGGTTAGACCCCAAATTTTATTAAAATATACGGATATCAAAAAAAAGAAAACGTTGTTTCAATTTCACTTTTCATTGTAAGGAAAATATTTTTATTACTATCGATAGATTATATGAAACTCGTAGGTTCGTGTCAATTGATTTACTTATCAAGATGTTTAGATAGGTATAATTTGAAGTGAAATAGTCAAATAATTATTGAGAATTTTATGACAACACAAATGCTGCCTCGTGAACGGGTTCAAAAGACCCTAAATTTCCAGGAACCAGATCGAATACCAACAGCTGTTGGCGGGGGGCCTTATGGCATAGTGGACGAGGTTTATTTCAAACTTCTAAAATACTTTGACTTGGGTGAACCAGTTGCGCCTTTTCGACAAGGCCATAATATTTCTTATATGGACGATCGCTTGTTGGAAAAATTGGGAACAGACCTGCGTTATGTTTATCCCACGGTATCTCCAACCAGCCCTACCCAACCGACGAGCGCCCCTGATACATTTCTGGATGCTTTTGGGCAGAAATGGAAGCGCAATGTTCCATATTACTATACTGATAAAGGGTTACTCTCAGAAGCTCATACCATCGACCAGATTGATGAAATTGTTAGATGGCCCGATCCCAAAGACCCCCATTGGTTTGCTGGAATTCATACAAGAGCTCAAGAACTGCACGAATCCACTAATTACTGGATCACTGCCCGCATGGTCACCTCGCATGGGCCATATCAAATGGCCTGTGATTTACGCGGTACAGAGAATTTTCTGATCGATCTTGTGCAGAACATAGATTTTGCATTTGCTTTGTTAAACCGCATTGGGGACACGCTTTGTGGGTTCTTGGATCAATATCTTTTAACTTGTGGAAAATATATTGATATGATCGAACTTCCAGGTGATGATTATGCTGGAAATGATAATCTGGTAATGTCCCCCTTAATGTTCAGGAAATTTATCCAGCCCGTTATAATCCGCATGGTCAAGAGAGTAAAAACTTTCAACCCTGAAATAAAGATCATGCTCCATAGTGACGGCGCTATCGCCAAACTAATACCAGATCTGGTTAGTTCGGGGATAGATGTTATTCATCCCTTGGAGCCATTACCTGCGACAGATCAGTCAGCAGTAAAAAAAATATGCCAAAATGAATTGGCTATTTTAGGAGGTATTGATATATCCCATGCCTTGCCTGGGACGGAAGAGGATGTGATCAATGAAGTGAAGCGTTGTGTGGAAAGTCTTGCTCCAGGCGGGGGTTATATTTTAGCCCCCTCAAATCATCTTCAATCCGATGTACCACCGGTAAATATTGCAATGCTATTTAAATACGCTCGTTCGTTGGGTGGTTACCCGATAAATAAAAACTGATAACGACAGTGCCTTCCGAATTTGGAAGACGATGCATCTTTTACTTCATTTTTTCTGTAAAGCCCGATCGCTGCGGGATAAAGCAATCCCATGTGAGATGGTAGTATAAGTAAAAAAGGTGGTCAGGAGGATGATTACGCCAATGATGATCAGATTATACAGACTGATGATCGCAAAGGGTAATTGAATTTGCGGATTCCCCACGAAAAATATGATGGTATTGGCGCTCATCGCAATAATACGTGCCTCGGTGGGGCCTAATCTGCCGTAAGATATTTGGAATACGCCTTCCACGGAAGTGATCAGGAAAACCAGGTTGGTCATGCATAAATAAGCGATAAGTGCCAGGATGGCAATCTTAAAATCCACATAAGGGGAGAACGCAAGGCCAAGAAAAATAAAGACCTCGGTAATGATATCGACAGCATGATCAATAAAGAAGCCATAGCGGGGTCGTTCGATTTTACGGTAGCGGGCTAAATTACCATCCAGGCTGTCACCCAGCCAGTTCAATACAAAACCCAGGTTGGCCAACCAGAGAAAATTCTTATCCAGGTTGGTCAGCAGGTAACTGACGCCAATGAGGATGCCAGCTAAAAAACCAAAAAAAGTCAACATATCGGGCGACACCCAGCTGGGTGTGATCTTTACCAGATACGCAAGTGCCGGCCTCTCCAATGGCCCCATCAGGATATCATTTACCCTTTTATGTTTTTCAATTCCACCATTTTTCTGGTTTTTCGCCATCAGAACTCCACGTTTGAAATATCCCCTTATTATAATTCAAGGTGTTTTATTTAGTGTCCAGGGCCAGACTGGATAAAACATTGACCACTGTTCAGGAGCGGAAGAAATGAATCTTTGTGCCTCTTTTAAAACCATTTCCGCATTGGTTATAAATTCCAGATCTTTATCTTCATTTGGAATGAAATTAATAATATCGGAACAATCAATTGAATATGCACCCCGTTCTGTACCCAGGCAGGAGGCAACCACAAAATCCGATTCGGTCTTGGCCGCCAGGGATACATAGGTGACCGGCACAGGGGAGGAATATCCAAAAAATCTTGGCCAGTGATTGGAATTTTCCATCGGTCGGTCCATCCCGGTTAATACCAATCCGCCATTATTTAACCTTTCTCTGGCAGTACGCAGACTTGCCAAAGACATGGGGATTATTTCAATTCCGTAATCCCTGCGCATTTTATTCTGCCATTGATAGCCGCCGGGGGGCTGTGGATAAGAGAGCACCAGCACTGGGAAATTATGCAGCGCCAAGACTCGGCCGGCCAGATCAAAATTGCTCATATGTGGCGCCAGGATGATGGTCCCTTTTTTCCCTGCTAATCTTTCATTCAAAGATCGAATGATTTTTGGGCTCAGGGTGACCATTTTCATAATCTGCTCAGGGTAGGGCAGGTAATGATAAAGGTCGTAGAGGCAATCTGCTGTGTGCTGGAATGTTTTTAAGGTGATTGCATCCAGTTGACCGGAATCCATCTTTTTTCCACTAACGATCCACTGATTGGCGCGTACAGCCTTCACCATTGGAATCTTTTTAAATGAGACGATCTTGCCGGCAATCCATTCAGCCAGGCGGTACCCGGTCTCAGGTGGGATTATCCTGCCAAGGGTTAGTACAAAGCCAACCCCGATTTTGCTATTTGCCAGATCTTGAAAATTCATTTTGTTATTGAACGAGAAAGAATCTTAAGATTGAACAATCATACACTGTATCCCAAGGAAGTTTATTACTAATTTTACAAACAATACTCCAATCGTATGATCGAAATTTATTGTCTGGATGTATGAAAATTAAGGAACAATCATTCTCAGGAAACAATCGCTTTGACGTTACTAATATCCAATGTAGAGTGTATTGAATTTATCACAAGCTTATTTCAATTACATCTTTGATTGGAGTTTTTTTCAAAGAGATTGGTGAATGAACGTAAACCCTGCAAGAGTGTATTGATATATTCTCCTGCGATTAATTGAATGGATTAACAATGAATCATTTAGATGTCAGCAAGGCCATTATTTCTTTAGTTCAAGTAGCACGTGCAACAAAAGTGGAAAGTTGAAGCGCGAAGATCGATCATTACTTTGCACACCCATTTTGGCTTGGGAACGCGGTATAAATGAGGACACAAATAGATTGATAAAACAAAATTTCCCCTATCCATATTGAACAACCGATCCGAGGTTTATTTTTGTAAATGTATTTCTGAGAGTCTGGCAATTAATGCAATTCGATCAAACAATTCTTCAAATGTTGCCCCCCAACTTAAAATCCCAATACCTTTAATTAATAATGTCTGATATTTGATTAGATAATCAGAAAACTGTGTATCTGATGGTTCAGTGCAGACAACTGAATCCAATATTTCATCAGTATCATTCAATATTCCTTTTGGAGGTTTTTTCATCTGGTTGGCTAAAATGCATACTGCATTGGGTTGGCAAATCATAACTGTCTTTGCAGAGGTATTTTTATAAATCATGCGGTGCCATTCAATATGGCGTACAGGCAATGTTTCTGACACCCCCATTTCCCTATGGATGACTGAAATAAGGATGTTTTCCTCAGTCAATCGGGCAATCGGGGAATTTGTAGGATTGATAATAAATTTTCCACCAGCCAGTCTTATGCTATACTCACCCAAAGATCCGGCGAAAAAACCAAGCTGATCTGCCAAGTGCACATCTTCACAAAAAGATATTAAGACCACTCGTGATGCAACGGCATTGCGAGTGGTCTTTTGAATCCTGCTTGGTGAATTTACTAAATTGACAATTTTATTTGTCAGATCCTGAAATGATTTAAGCATGAAAATAGTTACCAGGTTTCATCGTCAATTGTTCAATTGATGCAGCATCTCCCACTTACACATAACCCAGCATTTTATCCTGAAGCCAACGCAAATGATAGATAGCCTGGCCCTGGTTCAAATCTACCTCAGAAGAATGGAGCGGTTGCCCTTTCTTCACATCTTTTGTCATTGTTGCGCCCACAACCAAACCTAATGGAACAAGCTCTTCTTTGCGTGCAACAGTCGCTTTCTCAATAGTCCCATAAACAGTGTATCCACCCAGGTAATCGATCTTTTCGCCAGCTTTTAAGTCACGTTTTGCCATGGTGACGGTCTCGGCCACAGGTGCGTTGTGTGTTGCCAGGGTTTCTTCATCATTAAAAACAGCCCGTAAAATTGAAATTGGAGTTTCGAGATTTGCCAGATGATAGGGGCGGTAAAGCGCCCAGTAATTACCATGCCCACTCAGATGGAGATAGTTCAAATCAGCAATAATCTTGGGTTGATCAGTGGTGATCACCACGAAAACACCGGGTGCAATCTTTCCCACCGCATAATCCACGGCATGGCGTGTTTGCAAGATACCGCCATCCTTCTTGGGAACAAATAGCTTCGGCAAATCACTGACTTCTGCGTAGGGTCCGTGCGCACCGCGGCATTCCGGTTCGTAACCAGTGCCATTTGCCATGGCAGTCATTTCCGCCATGGTCTTAGTGCCGTCCACAAATGCAGCCAGCATCTTTGGATTCATGTTTTGTCTCTTGGCATTTTCAGCCACAGTGGTGGGATTTGCATTGGGATCCAGTGGATTATTTTTACCTTTTCCGATACAGACTACCTCAAATCCCAGTGTGACTGCAAAATCATATAACTCTTTAACTGAGCCAGGTTCATCACCTGCCACCAGCGTATAAACCACGCCAGCCGATTCGGCCATCTTTGAAAGATAATAACCAATAACCACATCTGTTTCAACGTTCATATTAACAACAGGTTTGCGATTTAATAAAGCGGCATGGCAGAATTTCGCGCCAACTTCAGGAATACCAGTAGATTCGACCACCACATCTAAATTTGGGATCTCAACAAGCATGTCAGCATTATTGCTGGCGATGCGCTTGCCAGATTCGATGGATTTGGCCGCTTTGATGGGATCATTATCATTCTCTATCACCAGATCCTTTTTAACACCGGCCTCCTGATAAGAAGCTTTGGAACGGCCGGAAATAACATCTGCCACAGCCACCACGCGTATCCCCTGCATTTTTTCGATCTGGCTGATCAAACCAGTACCCATTTGACCCGCCCCGACCAAACCCACACGGATAGGAAAACCCCGTTCCTCGAATAATTCATGTAACATTTCTAAATATGACATTTCAATTCATCCTTCTCTTCATTATTAATTTTCAATTCTAAAAATTGTGCCAACCGTGATATCCGGCAAAGGTTTTGATTCCACATTGACATCACCTGGCAGCCGGGCTTTTTCCTCTCCGTTAAACTTGAGGATTAAATGTCCCAAATTGGCAAGATTGGTATTTGCCACATCTCCGACAGCTAATATTTTATAAACTTCATTATTAATAAAAACTTTATCTCCCGGCTCGAGAGGTGCGGTCAGTTGTTTAGCATCATGGATAATGGAAAATTCAACTAATTCTTCTGGCGCATCTGCACCAAAAAGCACCAGTATTCCTGCTTGTATGAATTCTTGAACCAGAGGTCCAATGGAGATAACTTTTCCCTGAAATTTGATCATTGTTGCCGCCTAATACGATCAATTAATACCGCTTCCGCCCCGAAGGGCGGAAGATTAGCATAAAATGTGCTAAAGTCCAACTGACTAGTCGAGGACTTCGATATCTTCCTCACGCACTCCTGAAACAAATATATCCTCAGTAATAAAACGGAAGAGTGGTCCAGAAGGTGAGGTTGGATAAATATCTACAGTGGGAACCTTTTTCATTGGGTAGACACCTACACGCGCTGTACCACCGCAATCGATTACGCAAACGGCAATTTGATCAAACGGCGCTCCGGATTTAAAACCATCAAAAGGCGTTCCTCCGCATAACTTGGCAATTTTTGCGGCTAAAGGATGAATACCACCACCGGTTACAGAATAAACAAGATTCCGTTTATCAGTCGGTTCGATGGTCAATGGACCACCCCAACCTTTCGGGCCGGCTTTGATCTTAATTTTGTGATACTTTTTATCTGCCATGTAAAATTAATCTCCTTTTCCTTTTATAATGAAACTATTATAATAATAATTGCTCGTTACCGAAGGGAGACGATTGACTCGTTTAGCCGCGTGTTGACCCGTCTCCCTTCAAGTTTTACTTAACTACTTACGAGTACAAACCGGCGCTTGCTAACCAGGCCAAAACTACAGCAATTGGGCCAGTGATGAAGCGGGAGAATAGGATGGCAGGAACACCGACTTCAATAGTTTCGGGTTCCGCTTCACCCAGGGACAAACCAACCGGGATGAAGTCGCATCCCACCTGAGGGTTGATGGCGAAAAGAGCAGGAAGCGCCATTTGCGGTGGAATGGTTCCCTGACCGATCAAGGTACCCAGAAGAGTACCAATGACCTGAGCGATGACAGCACCGGGTCCCAGTAGCGGGGAAAGCACTGGGAAACCGACGATGAGTGACATCACAATCAGACCAACCGGACTGGAAGCCAGGGGGGATAACGTCTTCGCAAGTACATCACCAATACCAGATTTCAGAATGATGCCGATGATCATGGAAATGAAGGCCATGAAGGGCAGTACATTTTTGATAACCTGGTCGATGGATTCGCGGCCTGCTTGAAAAAAGATACCTACAACTTTACCAGCACCGCGACCGATTTTCTCAAGAAATTTAGCAATTGCATTCATGGGTATCCTCCTATGCCTTCGATGTCTTCACGGGGGCCTTACGGCCAACCATAACAGCAGTAATCCACTCGGTAACGATACCGCGGATCAGGATGACTACCAGGCCAACCAGCAGGTAACGAATGGCCAGATCACCAAGGGACAATCCCAGAGTGGTAATACCAGCGGCAATACCAGCCCAGACAAAGAGCTCACCCGGGTTGACGTGGGGGAAAATACCCAAAGGCGGGTGCACAAAACTAACTGCTGCATCATAGAAAGCGGGTTTATACCGCTCGGGCAGGAAGCGCCCCATGGTGTACGCCATTGGGTTTGTTAAAAAGAATACAGCCAGGAAGGGCAAAATCATATAACGTAATGGATAGTAGAGAATTCCTGGTTTGGCAGCCGTTTTACCCAATCCTTCGATCCGCTCGGGACCGATTATTGCGATCAGGGCATTGACTGCAGTCATTAAAACGATCAGGGTTGGGATTATTCCACCAACTAAGCTAAGAAATACTTCGCCACCTTTTTGGAACAATCCAATGAAACCCTGAGCAAACGCTGCTAATGCTTCCATTGCTATTTACCTCCAATAAGATTGATTTGACTTACTTACTTACTTACTTACTTCTTTTATTACTGAACGTTTTCACTTGTTTTTTTCGCTTTCTTTTCCACCTCCTTTCCTCTTTTTAAAGGCGATTTTTCGATGAATGATTTCTGGATTGCCTTTTTCTGAAGAGAAGATTCGTCAGTTTTTATTTCCGCTGCTTTTTTCCTGGCTTTTTCAATTTCAGTGACTGAACTTTGAAAAGCACTCCGCAATTTCTTTGAAATGGATAACCCACTTGAATCATCCATAATATCTTTAATATAGAATCCTTCAACTTCTTTCACTGGTTTTAACGAGGCGAATACTGTCCAACCGGATAATTGCTCGGCATGCAAAATTTTATCGGTTTTATCCACAGTGAGGACACCATAAATCCGCCTCTTGTACATGGAGCCCGACATACCGACTGAAGTAATGCCGTCTTTACGCATTTGGCTTACGCGTTTGTAAAAACGGCGCATTTGAAAAAAGGACATCGCGAATTGTAATGCCCAGGCAAGGACAAAAATAATGATAATTGTGGCGCCAAGTTGCATGATTAATTAATCCGTTTCACATTGATATGCTTCTAATGATCTCCTGCCGATTTCTGAATCGGTAATACCCGCACTCAACAAGAAAAGAACCTGATTAAACAACAGTATAGCAGAATCATGATGTTTTTTCACCTTTTACAAAAATACGCACATATGTGAAACCTAACCTGGCTGATCATATCTAGGCTGTAAATGTTGCAAAACCGCATTGCTCATTTAACAAGTTCCTCTGGTTTTTCAAGAATATTCCGTAGTTCAGCAAGGAAATATGCAGCCTGAACACCGTCCATTACGCGGTGATCCGCGCTTAGTGTAAAAGTGACCATCTTCCTGATTCTGATAACCTGGTCATCGGTTTCATCCGGGATCATTTGTCGTTTGATCGCGCCTACTGCCAGGATCGCGGATTGGGGTGGATTGATAATAGCTGTGAACCGGTCTATACCAAACATGCCTAAATTGGAAATGGTAAATGTTCCATTGGCCAAATCTTCAGGTTTAAGCTCATTACCGCGCGCTCGCGAAGCCAAATCGTTTAACGCGTTCGAAATCTGAGATACCGACCACTGGTCAGCAAAATGGATCACCGGAACAATTAACCCATCCTCAAGAGCAGTGGCAATCCCTATATTGATGTCGGAAAAAACAAGAATTTTTTCAGAAGTGAACTGACTATTGACGATCGGGAATTTTTTTATAGCCAGGGCAACCGCTTTTACGATTACCGCAGTGGCAGAAATTCTGGAATTCTTATCTGCGATTTTTTCGTTTGATAATTTCCGTAATTCTTCAGCAATATCCATTTGAACATCGATCTGAAGTGTCATGTGTGGGGCTTCACGCATGCTGCGTGCCATGGAATCCGCGATCTTGCGGCGCATGCCTATCAAAGGAATTTCCTTCAAGATACCGGGCAACCCTCCTGGAGTTTTTAGGATGGCTGATGTTGTCTTGGCTGCGTTCAAATCTACGGCCTGTATTCTTTTCTCTGGTCCACTGCCAATGACACTGTGCAAATTAACCTGCATTTCCTTAGCTATCCGGCGGGCAGCTGGAGTCGCCTTAATCTTGCCTTCAGAATTGTTTTTTCTGGCAAGGTAATCCTCGACATCTTTGCGGGAAACCTGCCCTCCAGCACCGGTCCCAGATAAATCAGCCAAATTTATCTTATTTTCATCAATTAATTTAGCGGCAAGTGGAGAAATTCTTTTTATTGTACTGACCTGACGGACTTCTTCAGTCGTATCAGTAGCCATTTCTGTTTTCTTGCCTGTTGATTTAGGAAGTATTTCACCGGGTTGGAGAATATAGGCAATAATTTCCGTTACTGGGACTATTTCTCCTATTTTGTGTTTAATCCCTGAAAGAATACCGGTTTCAGGCGCTTCGACCTCCATTGAAATCTTGTCGGTGCTAACCACCGCTATGGGGTCTCCTTTTTCAACCTTCTCGCCTTCTTTTTTCAGCCATTCCAGGATCTCAGAATTTTCCTGGGTAAAGCCAAACTTGGGCATAATTATTTCTTTTGCCAAGAGATTTCTCCTAATAGATTCCCTTTACCAGTTTTCGTGCTTCCTCGACAATATTCTCCACCTGGGGAACAGTGTTATATTCAAGAGTCCGGTTGTAAGGAATTGGCGTATCCAATCCAGCCAGGCGGCGCACGGGTGCGTCCAAATATGCAAAAGCCTCAGATTCAATTATTGCAGCAGTGATCTCACCCCCAAACCCGCCGGTTTTCACAGCTTCATGGACGATTAATACTTTTCCAGTCTTAATCACCGATTTAACAATTGGGTCAATGTCCAGTGGTTTCAAAGTACGCGGATCGATAATTTCGACCTCAATCCCTTCCTTGGATAAAATATCAGCCGCTTGCTGGGCACGCATAACCATGATTGATGTGGCAATGATGGTCAGGTGGCTTCCTTCACGCACTTTATGACTCTGTCCGAGTGGAATGGTATACATCTCTTCGGGTACAGGACCCTTGGTCTTGTAGAGAAGTTTATGTTCAAAGAACATCACTGGATTATTCTCAGCTAGGGAGGATAGCAATAAACCTTTCGCGTCGTAGGGTGAAGAAGGCATGACCACCTTCAACCCAGGGACATGCACAAACCAATTCTCCAGGCTTTCGGAATGCTGTGCAGCCGCTCCTGTACCGGAACCGCTTGCAAGCCGGATCACAAAAGGCAATTGAGCCTTCCCGCCGAACATATAACGCATTTTCGCACCCTGCAATACCAGTTGTTCCATTGCGATCACTACAAAATCACTGAACTGGATCTCACCGATCGGGCGCATACCTGTAACCGCGGCGCCGACGCAAGCGCCAGCAATACCCGCTTCTGATATGGGAGTATCAATGATCCGCTGTGGACCAAATTCATCAATCAACCCGGCTGTAACGCCAAAAGCGCCACCATAGACACCAATATCTTCACCAATCACAAATACCCGCTCATCTTTTTCCATTGCCTGTCGGATTGCTTCCCGCAAGGCTTCCATATAACTTATTTCACGCATAGACACCTTCCAGAATTGTAGCTAAGTCAGGTTCAGGGCTTGCTTCCGCATAATCAACTGCTTTGCGGATATCTTCCTTAACTCTGCTTTGAATTTCGGCAAATTCAGCATCTTTTATACCAAGCAGGTGTCTAAATCGTTGAATAGGATCTTTATCCATCCAGCTTTTTACTTCCTCACGGGTTCGGTATAGTTGACGATCGCTTTTTGAATGACCACGGTAGCGGTAGGTCATCGCTTCGATCAGAGTCGGGCCTTTGCCTTCACGCGCACGTTTCGCGGCTGTTTGAACTGTTTTGTAGACTTCAATCATTTCATTACCGTCAATCGTCACACCCGGCATTCCGTATGCACTTGCCCGTTCGCTGATTTGCTTGATCTTGAATGCTTTTTTAAAAGGCATGGACATGCCATATTGGTTGTTTTCGCATAAATAGATGACAGGCAAATTCCAGATGGCAGCCATGTTGAGGGATTCATGGAAAGCGCCCTCATTGGCCGCGCCGTCTCCAAAAAGGGTCAGGACCACCTGGTCAGTCTTGCGCATTTTGATACTCAACCCTACTCCTACAGAAATGGGTAGGTTTCCCGCTACAATCCCCTGGGCACCAAGGTTGTTGGTTTCCACATCCGCAATATGCATTGATCCACCTCGGCCACGGCAGTAACCGTTTTCCTTGCCCATGAACTCAGCCATCATTCGATTAAGATCACCCCCCCACATAAGGAAATGACCATGGCCGCGATGAGTATTTAGTAAATAATCATCTTTGCGTAACGCCGGTCCTGCACCTGCGGCAATTGCTTCCTGACCGATAGAAAGGTGCATGGTCCCGTGTACTTTGCCAAGCCCGAACAACTCTTCCGCGTTCTCCTCAAAAGCCCTTGTCAGAACCATCTTGTAAAGTAAGTCTCTGGCTTTGGTTTCATCCAAAACCCCGCTTATTAATGTCTCATGTTTTTTTCCAGGCATCCTTCCTCCAAGTGAAATTAATTAAAAATAGGATTTACTGCCATCTGATCAGTGATTAACACATCCAGCCATCCACCGTTTAAAACAGCTCTAACTGCTTCACTTTTCTCTTTGCCTGCGACAACCCCAATGATTTTTCGCTTGCTATTTTTTAATTTTTCAAGGTCCACAGCCATGGTCCGATGGTTGATATCAATATTCATTACGTGACCATTTTTATCAAGAATGATGCCGCAGAAATTGCCTATGCCCCCCTTTTCTTTAATATCCGCTACTTCCTTTTCATTGATAAATCCAGAACGAAACAAGCTGGAATACTTCGGATCAATATCAATTGTTCCAACTCCCAGCAGAACGAAATCTGATTGGTAAGCCAGGTTGAACGTATCACTGATTTGCTTCTGGGATTTAATGGAAGAACATATATCTTCTGAATCAAGAAAAAGAGGGGAATGCAAAACCTGATAACTGGCATTTAATTTGCTTGCAAACAATGAAGCTATTTCCGGGCCATCTATTTGAGTATTACCTTTACTTCCATTTGCGCCCATAACTTGTACAACACGAACATTTTCCAACGGCAAGAAAGGAAAGGAATTTATTACCTCAAAAATGGCAGTTCCCCAACCAATACCTATCACCATGCCATTTTTTATGCGTTGCCCTAAATACATCGCTCCTTGTCGCCCGACCATTTGGTAAGTCTGATCTTGAGAATAATGTCCCCGTTTGATAACATAAGCCGCTTCCAAGCCAAATTCTTTCACCAAACGTTGCTCTAGGTATGCATCTCTTTGAATCGGATAATTGATTGCAATTTCAACAATCCTTTCCTTTTCGGCTTCCAGTAATAACCGTGAAATACCAGATCTTGAATATCCGAAATCTTTGCCTATTTTCGCCTGGGTTTTCTTTTCTATATAATACGATGAGGCAATTTCAGCTAGTAATTGTTTTCGCGATAATTCATCCATGTTTAATCTGAAAATTATTATAGCATTCTAATAGCACAAATGTTGTATATTATCACACATGTGAATATTTTTGTTAGATAATCAACCGGGAAAATCTAACTTCTTTTTCATAAATAATGTATCGTAAGCTGGTAAATGATATTTTGTAAGCTTTCTCGTGGCTTCATCTGAGAATGAGCTTTTTTTTCAGATTTGATTCTGTTTTTATGCAGTATTGAGTTAATCTTTAGTGATTATCCTTTTTCAGTTTGGGAACATGATAAAATTAAAAATTGGAGAGGATTCATTCGCCAGTTTTTTCTAAAGCATTCAGCATTCAATACAATTATTCAAGATAATATGACTGCTGTGAAGGAAAAGTTAAGCGACAACCCCCTGAATTTGGAAGTGTCTTAATTTCGGAATTTTTTATGAGGATTCTCAATCTTATTCAATTGCATTTTATTGTTGAATTTGTGGACTTTCTCTTTTTTTAAAAACGAAAAATACTCTCTGCAGTGGTACACAGAAAAACTCCTCTGTAATGAGTGAAAAGGATAAATAATGAATTATTTGGATGGGCGCTGGGCTTTTATTTTCGATATGGATGGGTTGATGCTGGATACCGAGCATCGCATGAATCAGGCCTGGCAGAAGGCAGCCGCAGATTTTGGTTATGATTTCACTGATGAGATGATCCGGGAGTGTGTGGGTTATTCCATGGTGATGTCTGAATTTCTTCAAAAAAAGTATTTTGGAGAGGATTATCCTTTTCAAAAAATTCGGGATAAAAAAGAGATTTATTATGAAGAAAGCATTAAGCAAAACGGCATTCCGATTAAAAATGGATTGATCCCATTACTGGATTTATTGGAAAGCAGGCATATCCGCAAAGCAGTGGCAAGTTCCACTGTCCAACCTTATGTCAACCAGCGATTACAAATAACTCATTTATTTCGTCGTTTTAATGTAATTATCTCGGGGAGCGAAGTGGAACAGGTAAAACCAGACCCTGCCATTTATCACGAAGCTGCCCGAAAGATGGGTTTCGATTCAAAGCAATGCCTGGTCTTGGAGGACACGCCTGTCGGTGTGAAAGCTGCAGATGCAGCTGGAATGCCGGTCATATTAGTGCCGGACCAGGCGCCTTTGCCGCCCGAAATTTGCGCAATGGCTGCTGGTGTTTTTTCTTCTCTGGATGAAGTGCGTTTGTTCTTGATCGGTCAGGAATTGAAATAGGGAGTCTTTCTATTTGTCCAACGGTTAACGCTGTCCCAGCTTTCGGATTCTTTGGCCGGGATTTCACCGCCCGCAATCACCAGGGCGTCGATCAGTTCATGAGTTTTCAACGCATCCCTTCCGCTGGTGAGCGGCTGTTTGCGGGTTTTTACACAATCTAAAAAATGTTCGATCATTCCATAAAAGCCGCGCTCTTTTAATTCAGAGATCCACTTGCCCGGCCGCTCATTGCCAAATATTTCTTCACTTTCTGATTTTCTTATTTTAAGCTGGCGGAATGCTTCCACTTCCACTGTGTAATTATCTCCATGCAGCGTCACCCGCTCCTGCCAGGAACCGGCTTTCAGACTGGTATTCAGCAAAACCAGACCGCCTGCACTTGTGACTGCCTGGCTGACTGCCCCAATTAGCAGCCCGTCTTGTATTTGGGTCTGGGTAAAAGCAGGAACCACCTCTCCACAAAAATAACGCACTAGATCGATCTGGTGGATGGTATCGTCCACATAGTTGTTGTACAGACTGAAATGTGCAACAGAATTGCGATGTTTTTCAAAAATTGCCATTTGGATCTTGCGGTCCTTGAAAAGCTGCCAGGCTTGTTGATAAAGGATGGCATAGCGGCGGTTGAAAGACACCATAAGAATTCTTTTTTTGAGGTCAGCCAGATCCGCCAGTTGACGGGCTTCATCACTGGAATAAGCCATCGGTTTTTCCACCAGCACATCCACACCTGCATTCAGGAGTTGAGACACAAAGGGGACATGGGTGGCATTATTGGTGATGACCAATGCTGCTTCTGGTTTGGTTTCCAATAATTGTTCAAAATTGGTGGTGCCGAAGGAAATGTGCCAATCCTGGCAGATCTTATCCACATTCCTTTGAGTCCGGCTGAAAATTCCTGTTATTTCCATCCCAGGCCAGGAGGTCAGCAGCGGCAAGTAAACCTGCTGGGCGATCCCACCCGCGCCAAAAATTGCGATTTTCATTTCCAGATCCTAATATTAAATAAGAGGCAAATTGATGCGCTGACTATTTTTTGAAGCAGAATAATAGGCTGCTTCCAGGATTTCCTGGGCTGCAAGTGCTGTCTCGAAATCCAACAGGGAAGGTTTTTTTTCCTGAATGCATTGCAGAAAATCATAAGCCGAAGCCAGGTGGGCGTTTACCATGAAACCCAGGGATTGCTTGGATGCCGGCCAGAGTATTTCAATTGGGCGCAGCCCGGCGGCGGGAGCAAAATCCTGCGGGCCGATCAGCCACTGCTTGCGTCTGGCGTCAAAAAAATCAACGGTCATTTGGTTTTCAAAGTCAACTTTTACCGTGCCCTGGCTGCCGATGATCTCGATCGCACTGCTGTCGCTGGTTCCGCCTGAAACACGAGTGACTTCGATCAAGCCGGATGATCCATTCTGCATCCCCAGGCTGCATAAAGCCCAGTCATCCACATCCACTGTTCCCTTTTGGCTGTTTCCGGCAGTGATTGGGCGTTCAGGGATAAATGTACGCGTCTGGCACTGCACCCAGGCAACCTCACCCAGTAAAAAACGGATCAGATCCATCAAGTGAACACCCAGGTCAGCCAGAGCGCCTCCCCCGGATGCAGCCTGGCTCAGACGCCAGGACATTGGCCGCAGCGTATCCAGGTAACTGCTGTGGAAGGTATGCGCGCGGAAATGATAGGGCTGGCCGATACCGCCGTTTTCAATGACAGCTTTCATCTGGCGGATGGCGGGAACATAACGCATCATAAAGGCGGTATGAGTAATGAGTCCGCTTTTGCGGGCGGTTTCAGTGATAGCTTTTGCATCTGCAAGGGTACTACCCAGTGGTTTTTCACAATACACATGTTTTTTTTGGCGGATCGCTTCCAACGCCTGTTCGCGGTGAAAAACATTAGGTGAGCAAATATCCACCGCATCCATTGGTTGGTCATAGAATTCTTCTATCTTCGAAGTTACCAGGTCAATATTCAGGTTTCGAATGAATTCATGGTCAGAAGCAGGATGGGTACGCAGCACAGCCTGGATGTGGGCGGTTACCGCGGGATGAGCAAAAACATAGGGAATACTGTTGTACGCATTGGCGTGTAATTTTCCAATGAAACCAAAACCGATTAGTCCGATGTTGAGGGTTGGTGTGGATCCTGTTTTCATTCTGAATCCTATCCTTATAGTTTATTATAGACAACTCGGCCTTTTACCATGGTTAGGTAGATGTTGATCTTCTCATCCATTACCACCAGGTTGGCCCATTTGCCGGGTTCCAGGCTGCCAATGGTTTTAGCTTCTTCGATCACACATGCGGGGTTGATGCTGGCCATTTGGACAGCGTCCTGCAAGGTGGCACCAACCAGTTGGTTGACATTTCTCACACACTGGTTCATCTGCACCGTACTGCCGGCGATTGTGCCATCATCCAGGGTGGCTTTGCCATCCCTGACGGTCACATGTTGACCGATCAAGTGATATTCTCCATTTGGCAAACCGGCTCCTTGGATGGCATCGGTTATCAGGCAAATGCGGTCTTTCCCAAGGCAGCGCAAGAGGACCTTCATTGCACCCGGGTGGACATGAACTCCATCTGCAATTAATTCGGCGGTGGGAAGTTCTGAAGACATGACCGCTCCAAATACGCCAGGGGTACGTTGATTGAATCCAGACTGGGCATTGAAGGAATGAGTGATATGGGTGAAATTTCCCTTCAGAGCTTCGCTTGCGGTTTCGTAATCAGTATTGGAATGACCCAATGCCACCTTTACACCTGCTTCATGCATCATCGCCGCCACTTCCCCGGCATTGGAAAGTTCCGGTGCTAAGGTGATCTGCTTGATCCAGCCCTTGCCAAGTTTGAGAAATTTTTTGGCTTCCCCAGGGTCAGGCGTATGCAGCCATTGAGGATTGAAAGCGCCCTTTTTCTCCGGGTTCAGGAACGGTCCTTCTAAATGCAATCCCAATGCGGTGGCACCGCTTGTGCCTTCCTCAAGAATTTTTACATACTTCTGGATGAGCTGGCAGGTGCTGTCTGCATCCGGGGCGGAGATGGAAAGCAGGAAACCGGTCACACCGCCGCTGATGACCCATTGGGAGTATTTCTCCAGTTCATCGGCGAGATCACCAATTCCAAAGGATACTCCAAAACCGCCATGGACATGGATATCGATGAACCCTGGCGAAATAGTTTTACCCTTAAGGTTAAGCCGTTTGCCTTTTACTTTGGGTGCCTGTTCGCGGCTGCCGCAATATTCGATTCGGCCAGCCTCATCGATGATGAGAATGCCGTTTTCAATTACTTTGAATGGGGAAATTATGGTACTGGGTTCAAGAATAATGCTCATGAAGTCCTATGGATGATTCAGCATATTAATATGGTGCAATTATAAAACAAGCGGGGATTATGCGGTGATCGAGGATTTTTTTACCAGAGCCGGGGTTGGAAAGCTGGTTGGCGTCCATTGATGAGGATGAATTTTTCAGCGCTCTTGACCTGGATGCTTAATTTGGAAAGATAACTCATCTCTTTGATGGTCTGTTCCCTTCTGGCCTTAATGATCTTTTTTGCGCTGAGCGGACCTATGCCTGGTATTCGTAACAAATCTTCAATTTGAGCTTTATTGATTTCCAGCGGGTGATGAAAGAAGTGCTGTTCAGCCCAGGCGGTTTTCGGGTCCCGTTCCAGTGCCAGGTTGCCGTCGGGCTCATATGAAAATTCTTCAGCGGAAAAATGGTAATCGCGCAATAGAAAAGAAGCCTGATAAAGTCGCTGCTCGCGTTTGAATGAGGTGGGCGTCTGGTTTTCCAAAGGAGTATCTTTATGCGGGGTGAAAGGTGAAAAATAAGCACGCTGAAGTTTCAACTGTGTGTAAAGGGATTGGGTCACCAGCAATAATTCCTGGTCTGATTCACCCGCACTGCCCAGCACAAACTGGGTGCTTGAAGAAGGCCAGCGCCCTTTCCAGCCTTGCCGTGAAGGCTGGTTTTGGCGGATTTTTTCAATCCATTCCAGAGGCTGCCAGAGTTCCTTCCAAAAATCTTTGCGGCTGGTGAGCCTAAGCAGGCGCATTGGATTGGGGGCTTCCAAATTCAGTGATACCCGATCAGCCAATTGCATGCCCCTTTCCACCTGGGCAAATTCTGCCCCCGGCATGATCTTCAGATGCAGATAGCCCTGAAAATGATGCTTAAAACGAAGTATCTCAGCACATGCCAGCAGTCTATCCTGTGTGCGGATGCCGCCCCCAGTGACGCCCGAACTGACAAACACCCCTTCAATAATCCCGGCCTGATATAGATTGTTTACCAGGCGAGAGAATTCTTCCGGTTGAAGGCTGGCACGCCTAAAATCCCGCCCGGAACGAAAAGGGCAGTAGGCACAGTCATTTTCACAGACCGAGGAAAGCAGGGTTTTCAATAGACGGATGCGTTTGCCGTTGGGCATCTGTGCCCGGTAGACCACCACGTTGCGGCAGTCCTCAGCAATGGCAGGGGAACTGGAGTCTTCGGAAGGTTCCAGACTCATTTGGGAGGATAACAGTTTTAAATCCGCCAGGGCATCCATGCCCTTATTATAGAACAAATATACTAAAATACAAGCAGTCAAATAAAAAACCCCGCTATACACGGGGTTTGGTAGGATCTATTTTTCAACCGGGTAATAACACAGGCCGGATGTACCCGGTCCGGTATGGACCATTAAAGCGGGCGAAAGTTCCGCAATCAGGCTTTCCACCACATTGAGGCGTTTTTCTACCATACTCTTAAGCACTTCGACTTCTTTTAGGGCGCCGGCATGGACATAGGCAATTTTTATTTTACCCATTGCGCCAACCCTGGTTTCGATGGAATCGACCATTTTCTGATATGCCTTATTTAATCCGCGGGTGACACCCAGTGCGACGATCTCACCATCCTGCATGCTGATCAATGGTTTTAGATTCAACAGCGAGCCCACATATCGGGTTGCCCGGCCAATGCGTCCGCCCATATATAGATAGCGCAGGGTATCGGCTGTCTGGATCATTTGCGTGATGGGGATCATGCTCTTTACTTTTTTAGTGATCTCGGCCAGGTTCATTCCTGCCAGTGCCGCACGGGCGGCTTCAATTACCATCCATCCCTGACATAAGGAGACATTCAGCGTGTCGATCACTTCAATGCGTAGTTGGGGAAGTTTTTCAAACAACATGTCTTTGGCTGCCATGGCTGCCTGATAGGCGCCGCTGCCCTTGGAGGTCATATGAATGCTGATAATCTCTTCAGTACCCTCGCGAGCAAGTCTCTCATATAAAGTAAGGTAATCCCCTGGTCCGGGGCTGGCGGTGGTGGGCAGTTTTTCAGCGGTCGGCAGCCACTTCAGGAATTCCTCCCGCTGGATGTTCACGAGATCCCGCAGCACTTCCGTGCCGCGGTGAATGTAATAAGCCACCTCGTGGATATTCAATTCTTCCTGCAAATGCTTGGGCAGACTGACAGTACTATCGGTAACGACGGCGGTCTTCGACAATTTGCATCCTGTTATTTTATTTTTGATATCTTATCACAATATTTCCAGCAGCATGGAATAAGTACCGCGCTTCAGATGTTAATATACCCTTAAAAATTGAATGCCGAGTCTGAGATATAATCCTGATGAAAATTAGATCTATAAAAGGAGAAAGCTTATGCCACAGATAGGCATTGTAGAAATACTGATCATTCTTGTGATTGTCCTATTATTGTTTGGACCGGAACGGATCACCAAACTGGGCGGCGAATTGGGAAAGGGGATCAAGGCTTTTAAAGATGGACTTACCGGTGAAGAAAAGACTAATGCAGATCCCAAAAAGACCGCAACAAAGAAAAAATAAACTCGCAAGGTAAATTTCTGTTGAAATAAGAATGCAGATATTTGGTATTGGACCGCTGGAACTGCTGTTTATCCTGGTGATCATGATCCTGGTGTTGGGACCCAGGGGCATGGTTAAAGCAGCCCGCGAATCCGGCAAGTATATCCGCAAGGTCACCCGCTCGCCTTTATGGGTAGAGATTATGGGCACTTCCCGGCAGATACGCGATTTGCCGGCGAAGATCATCAAAGATGCCGGTATCCAGGACGAGATTGATGAGTTGCGCCGCAGTACCCTTCCGCCGACCTTTGCAGAGGACCAGAATTATCTTAAGCAGACAAATAGGCCAAATGCAACTGAGACCAAGTCTGCAATAAAAAAGAAATCCACCGGAAAAATCAAGCAGCAAAAGACCGATCAACCCGCTAGAAAATCGTTGCGTAAAAAAGTTCAAGCGAAGAAAAACCGATGAAAAAAAAATCCGGCCGGATGACCTTCTGGGGTCATCTGGATGAACTGCGCCACCATCTGTTGATGGCAGTGCTGGCACTCGCGGTCTGCACGGTGGGCAGCCTGTTCATTGCCGATCGGTTTATTAATCTACTGGCCATTCCGGTGGGTGGTCTTCAGAAACTGCAATCAATCGAAGTCACAGAGAACATCGCAGTCTTTATGCGCGTGGCTCTACTAAGCGGGGTGATCATTGCCATGCCGGTGATCCTCTACCAGCTGCTGGCTTTTGTGCTGCCCGGGCTTAAACCCAATGAAAAACGGTGGCTGTACCTTATAATTTTTTTTGGAACCTTGCTTTTCGCGACGGGGGTGGCATTTGCTTATTTTGTGATGTTACCGGCATCCGTAAAATTCCTGATCGACTTTCTCGCGGTCGAAACGAAGCCGCGCATCTCCAATTATATTAATTTCGTCACCGACCTTATATTCTGGATGGGGGTGGCATTTCAGACCCCGCTGATCATTTTCGCGCTGGCCAAATTCAACCTGGTTTCCGCAAAAACCCTGGCAAAGAAATGGCGGCAAGGCTTGGTCATCATTGCCATCCTGGCCGCGGTCATCACTCCTACGGTCGATCCGGTCAATATGGCTCTGTTGATGGTTCCCTTAATCGGGTTGTACTGGTTGAGCGTCTTGCTCGCCTATTTGGCTAGAAGGTGAAGTAAATTCTGGAAAAGTGTTTCTCCCTTTGCATCGAAATATCCTAGCGGTTAATTTTTAAGGACGTTTACCTAAAATGAAATAGATTACAACCTGAATTAACTTTAATAATAATCAGTTGCTTATGCAGGATTTCATCATTTAGTTTCTTGGTTTGATGGCAAATTGTTATGATCACAATTATCCATATAATGAGTAGTTGGAATTAAGGAGAAGAAATCGCATGTCACTTCTAAAAACAGCATTAATAAAAGCCTCCGGCAACCGCTTCATTCAAGATTTATTGGAAAAAAATGTGCGTGTTTCTCAGAATTTGATGGGGATTGGAGCAGGTGATGAAGTGTTATCAAGTGGTGAACATGCCACAATTTATTTGCTCAGGCAAACTCTTAAACCCCCGTATTGTATTTTTGATGTTGGTTCAAATAAAGGTCAATTTCTTCAACTTGTTCTTGATAATATTACCTCAGGTGATTTATCCATTCATTGTTTTGAACCTGGACATGAGACATTCCAAATTCTTGAGGAGTCTTATAAAGATGATAAGCGAATTAAACTAAATAATATTGGTTTAAGTAGAAAAAAGGGCGAAGCAGTATTATATTTTAATAATGGTGGCTCAGGTCTTGCCTCCCTGACAAAAAGAAGGCTGGATCATTTTGATATTGCCTTCAATAAATCAGAAAAAATTCTAATTAACTCCATTGATAACTACTGTTCAGAAAACACGATCGATCATATTCATTTGTTAAAGATTGATATTGAAGGGCATGAACTTGATGCGCTAACTGGCGCAAGAAGAATGTTGGAGAAAAAATCAATTGATATGGTCAGTTTTGAATTTGGTGGATGTAACATTGATACGCGCACGTTTTTTCAGGACTTTTGGTATTTTTTTTGTGAATTCAATATGAAAATATTCAGAATTACTCCTTCCGGTTACTTGTATCCAATTGAAAATTATAAAGAAATACTGGAGCAATTTAGGACGGTAAACTATGTTGCATTATCAATGAACCAATAATGTATTATGCCGGAGAATAAATTAATAATGCCTATGCAGGATTCCGAAATCCAAAACTAGATCACACTGTTGACCAGGTCAATATGGCTTTATTGATGGTTTCCTTGATCTGGCTGTACTGGTTAAGCGACCTTCTTTTAACCCTGGCGAGAAAGCAAAAATAATGGTAATCCGCCCATTTATTGTTGATAAAATTGAATAATTGTATTTTAGTATTAATCAATGTGATAAATTTTTGTGTCACCCGCCAGGAGGACTGAACCACATGAACTTCTTGAATCGACTTATCGGATCTAAATGCGCTGCCTGTGGAAAGACTCTTAAAAAAAGCTCTGGTGGTCTTTTTGTTGGCCGAGGCGAAGATTTCGCCGAGCGCATAAAGAGCAGGCCAACTTATTGCTCCGCATGTGGCAAATATTTCTGTCTCGATTGCGCGTTCAAGGCATCCCGGGAAAAGAAAGTGAACTATCACTGTTGTCCCAAATGCGGTGAAGAGGTTCCCGATTACTACCCTATATAGTATCGATACTGGTATCTTTATGGAAAACTGAATTGTTTCCAATCTGTGGGAAGGAGAATTAGAAATGGGCATATTGGATAAATTGTTTGGTAAGAAAACAGATAAAAATGAACCTGCCCCCCAACATCTTACTCAGCAAAATGATCAAGCAATGAATATGCTCTGGCGTTGCTCTCAATGCGGAACCACTCTGGAAAAACAGAAAGGTCCGGCGCTGGCTGTGTTCAAGGCTGGAGGCCTATTGGAGGGAAACGTTACGTGTAGCGTTTGCGGCGCAAATTATAGGATGCAGGATGTGTATGCAGGAAGATTTGATATTCCAAAAGATACACTTATGGGTAATTTTGAAGAAAAAGAAAAAACAGCTATCAAGAGTCCAGAGTCAAATGAAAAGATCTGTCCAAAATGTGGTTATAAAAACCCACTATATAGGGTCAAGTGCAAAAATTGTGATGAATCTCTTGACTTTAATCTTGCAAGTTCAAAAAGTATTGGTGACCAACTCTACATTAGCATGCCCTTTAGCGAAATTGTACAACTGCTAGGAGAACCAAATGGAATAAATCCTGGCGATGAAATGCTCGAATCTGGTCCGAGTCATACAGTTGTTGCATCAGAGGAGACACGCGCACAATTAGCTCGCACCCGTTATTGTATGTGGAAACGTCCCGAGGGAATGTATCTTCTTGTCATAGAGGATGAAAAGCTTGCTCGAATTTATCGGAAACCATAAACGGATCGCAGTCCACTTTCTCGAGTAAATAGGAATCAGCTCTATAAACTTGGTTTATCCCTTATTCAAGCTGTGCACTTTTTCCCAATGTTAATATATTGAATCTTTCTATCATGAAAACGGTGATTATTTGTAATCCCTTTCAATTAAAATTCGGAAATTTCTCGGATTATAATAATCACCAAGTCCCGATTCTTTCAGCTTTTCCCGTAAAGGCAGGGGCAGGTCTTCCTGAGTTTTGCCCGAAATGAGCCAGTCTGTTTCCGTTTCTGAAAAAACTGGCTCTTCATTTACCAAGTTTATATAGGGAAGATTCTCCGGGCAGATGAACTGGCAGAACATGCATCCCACCAGGCAGTTAAGCCAGTTCGGATTCAGCCAATTAGGAAATTCCACATCAGTTGGTTTTTCATTCCAGAAGGTGATGCAGCGTTCGGCGTGCAGCAGGAAGCGGTCGCTGTCTATGGCGTGGGTCGGGCAGGCATTGAAACAGGTATGGCATCCTTCACAGCGCGGCATGGAAACCGGGTTGCGCCAATTATCCTCCTCCACTGGCAAATCGGAAAAATATGCCCCCAGTCGTACAAAGCTGCCCATGTTTCTCACATAAACGATATTATTTTTTCCATATTCCCCCAGTCCAGCGCAGACCGCAGACAGCTTTTTGGGGATGAGCGCTCGCTCCAGATGAAATCCGTTTTGCTTCAGATAATCTGAAATGGGTTTAATGTGTCGTTGATCGCTTTCCAATCCGTGCAGGTATGTGGGTGGTACAAGGAAAGGCTTTTCTTTACCCCTGCGGGTAAATGTGAATCGTGTTGGGTAATGCGGATAGGCGAACAGGATCAGGGACCCGGTTTCAGGGATCTCCTTGGGTGGTTGATAAATGAAACCAGCGATTTCCTCAAGATTGAAATGCTTTGCTAAAAGATGCTTTTCTCTCAATCCATGAATTTGTTGTTCAATGTCTCGCACGCGCGCGATGGAAACATGGCATGCGAACCCGCCCAGCGGTGCGACCAGATCAGTAAGCATTTGATTTTGCATAAATTCAGAATTCCCATTTGATTATACAGTTTTGGCCATTAAAAAAACCATAATCCATAGTGAAACCATTACACCTAAACATCAATCTAAGGGTTAATTAAACTGTATTTAAATGTTCCGATGAGGTGAAACTATGCTTAAAATTGTGATGGATACTGCCGGGGATCTGGCGCCTGGCTGGGAAAATGAATATCAAATCAATCTTATCCCGATCAATATCATTCATGAGGGAAAATCGTATTTGCAGGGCATTGACATGAAATATGAGGATTTTTATAAACTCGTGGATTCTTCAGGTACCATTCCCACCACATCTCAGCCCACGCCGTACCAATTCGTCGAGTTCTACCGCAAAATTGCTAAAAAAGGCGATACGGTGCTCTCAATTCACGTTACCGAAAAACTATCCGGGACGATGACTTCTGCCAATCAAGCAGCCAAAGAATTGCAGGGTGAAATTAATATAATTCCGTTTGACTCCGCCAGCGGCTCTATTTCCCAGGGTATGATGTGCAAGGAAGCCCGCCAGATGGATCGCGCCGGATCATCTCTGGAGGAAATATTAAAGCGCATGGATTTCATCCGCCGCAATATGCAGTTGACTGCCACTCTGGATACACTAAAATATGCCCGCCTCAGCGGCAGGGTTAAATATTTGCAGGCAGCCCTGGCTTCCATTTTGCAGGTAAAAGCGATCATGGAGCTGAAGGATGGCGTCATTGAGGTTACCGAGAAAGCGCGGTCCCGCGCCAAATCCATTGAACTGGTCTTAAGTATCATGGAAAAGAAATTAAGCGGCAAGAAGATCAATGCCGGTGTGGTGCATGCCCGGGATGCTCAATCAGGCCAGGATCTGCTCCAAAAGGTGCTCCAGCGTTTTGATTGCGCCGAAGCCAGCCTATCTGAACTCAGCATTTCCCTGGCAGCTCATTTTGGGCCAGGAGCCTTGGTTCTGGTGGCGTATCCAGTGAAATAATTTCAAAAACCAGTTTGAATTGCAAGGGTTTTTGTTAAACAATTTATTTTGGGAGATACAGCGATTTAATATCGCGGTTTAAATCCGTATAATTATGGTTAAGCGAATTCTGGAGCTCTAAATAAAAATGCCAGGTGAGATTTTGGTGTTCTGATATGCCAATATCAAAAACAACCTCAACCAGTAAAATTTTAATTGCCCCATGTGGGATCAATTGCCGCCTTTGTCGTGCCTACGTAAGGGTGGGGAAGTCAATCCCATGCCCTGGATGTCGGGGTGAAAATACTTACAAAGCGAGATCCTGCGTCATTTGTAAAATCAAAAACTGCACTGAAAATGCAAAAGGAAAATTTCAATATTGCTTTGAGTGTGAATTGTTTCCTTGCGCACGCCTGAAACAGTTAGACAAACGCTATAAAGCAAAATATAAAACCAGTCCAATACAAAATTTGCAGAGCATCAAAGAAAACGGCATAAGAAAATTTGTAGAGATTGAAAATAAAAAATGGACTTGTCCCGATTGTGGCGCGATGCTCTGTATGCATATACCGCAATGCCTGTCATGCGAGTATGTGTGGTACTGATAAATGGATAATCAACAATAAAGAAATATTCAAATGGCCAAGGGGGGGGATTCTCGACTTTGTTTCAAATATTAAAAAATAGAATTTGTCATCAAACCCGTAAAGTTTTCTTGGGAATTCAAACAACCATATTATCATCTAACCAGGTGGAAATTGCTTTGTGATAAATCATCAAAAAGACTCTGTAATTAAACTCAACTCTGGCGTAAAATTGACCGATTGGAAATGGTCTCTCAGAAAGAAATAAATCTTTAATAAAAATGGAAGAACATGGTGCAAATTAAATTCAAACCAGTATTATTCAGTTTGATCCTTGTAGGTACCTTATTAATATCCTGCAGCAGCGGATTGACATCTAAAACGGCAGTCGAGACAGTTCCTCCTGCCAAACAGTATGCAGACGCCACCCAGACTCAGGCGGTCGTTGCCTCAACGCAGGCAGCTCTGCCTTCACCAACAATAGCAACAACACCGCAGTTCATGCCCGAGGACTGGCGCCTCTGGCCGGTGATTCCGGAAGTCACAGCAAAGGCCAGGGAGATCTATAAGAAAGGGATAGCACTGGGCAATAATCCGCGTGCTTTTTCAAAAATTGGAGACTGCCAGAATTTGAAGAACTCATTTTTGGGATTATATGATATTAAAGGAAGGTTTGACCCGGAAGGCAGGGTCAAGCCGTATTTGGATACCATTGATAATTTCAAAGGATACTGGAACCGCGATGGAGAATCGGCAAAATTTGGTTTTACCGCGGCTTCACCGCTTTCACCCATCTGGTCCAACCCGGATGACTGCCTTCCGGAGGAGAACCCGATGGAATGCGAACTGCGCGTCACCAAGCCCAGCTTTGTGATGATCAGCCTGGAATTTTATTTTAAAGGACGTACGGTAGAAATCTATGAACGCTACATGCGTCAGATCATCGAATATGTAATTTCACAGGGTGCAGTGCCGATCCTTTCCACCAAGGCGGATAATATGGAAAAGGATTACAGTATCAATCTGACTACAGCCAGGCTGGCCTATGAATATAACCTGCCGATGTGGAATTTCTGGCTGGCTGCCCAACCGCTGGGCGATCATGGGATTGATCTCCAGAGGGACGGCTTTCATATTACCGTACAGGGTTGGAACGAACGGTCCTTCACCTTCCTGCAAACACTGGATCATCTCTGGAAAGGATTGCGGGATATTAAATAATTGGAATTAACCAGGGGGTGGGTCCATACCATTATTTATTCTCAAGCAATTTTTTTCTTTATGGTATGGTTTTCTTACTTTGAATGGTGCGTACGATCACTTTGGTCGAAATGACAGGTTACGGAAGTAGCACTATTAATTATTTCAGCGCACTTCTTTGATCTCTAAATTCGAATAGGCAATGTTTTCCTCTTCTGGATTTTTACCTGCCTTGGTGAAGAAACCGCTGCGCCCGAATACCAGTTTGTATGTGTCATCCTGTAAATTGGCTACCTGTTTTCCATTGATATAAAAAGAAATCGTTGAACCCACGCAATCCAGGCGTAATTGGTTGATTGCTCCACCCGTGAGGATAGCCTTCGACTTGGTTTGTGCCAGCAGGGTTAAGGGGAGGTTGGGCGAATCGCGAAAAACTGAAAAAACACCGCTTTCACGGATGGCAGCGAAATACATGCCTTCCATGCTGGAGCGGCAGATCAGCCCTGCGTACATGGAGGACTTTATATTGTCCGGTTTTAGTACCACTGAAGCGCTGATGGAGACATCCCCCAAAGCAGGTTCAGTCTTGACCCCAATATAGCCAAATGGAACGACGGAAGAGAAATGAAATCCATCTGCAAGATATTTATTAAATGCACCGCTTAAACCGGTTTTTGGAAAATTTCCCAAATCACTGACCAAAGGATCACTTAAGACAAATCCGTTCTGCAGGGCAGTTTTATCCTGAGGGATATAGGCGTGCAGGTTATCTATATCCACGCTGCCGAAAGGTTTGTAATATTCTATTTCGGCAAACAGGGAGATCGAAGAGAGTTTGATTTCCTCATTGAGGTTGAAACGGGCAGCCAGGCTTTGATTGATATTCAGGTCACAGTTTCTTTCGCCGCAGGTCAATTGGATATGGTTGCTCTTTCCGACTGATTTGAGGAAAGGTGAATAATTCCAGTTCCAGCTTTTCACAATATGAATTTCATCTTCTGCCGCCTTTGTAATTCGGGTCAACAGGTTTTGTTCGAAGCGGTATTGCTGCCCTTTAAAACGCAGCGTATAGGTATGCGTGCTGTCAATACCGAGGACCAGGCCATAATTGTTCTGGTCGGGTTTGCCTGTAACTGGCTGCGAAACCAGGTCAGCCTCAATGCTAAAAAAGGCGGATGGCTGAATGGGTTGTGTAACCAGGATATATTTATAATGATCCTTTGCCTTCGGTGAAGTCAGAAAAGAAAATTTGCCATTTGAACAGGTATGAGTGAGACCATTTGTTTTGATTAAATCAACCGGGGACTGGCAAAAAGGGGAGGATGGATCATCAAATGTTTGGATGGGTATCAGATCATTTTCAACCAACGGATTTCCCTGGGGAGTGGGTGCCAATTCAATCTTGGTTGGTGCTGAGGTTGGTGATAAGGTTTTTGGAGTAGTTGAGACACCAATTGTTGGAGTTGGTTGAACAAATGCGGAAAAAAGTAAGAATGCGGCCAGTAAAACAATGAGGTTGCCAGGTTTTGTGCTTTGTGATTTTTTTTCCATTTTTATTCTCGTTGTACCCTGATTGATAGAGTTGACCGGAATACTATTTTGGTCCTGATGATCATTCCAAAGGCTGGTTTTTCTATTTATAATTCATCAGGTATTAATTCTATGCTAAAAATACAAAAATCGGTAATGCCAATTATTTGCTCAGAATGCGGCCAAAGGTCTGAATTGGATCTGCATACCTGGCGCTGCGATAAATGCGGCGCGCCCTGGGAACCAGCCACGCAAAGCAAGCTTGATCCTTCAGCAATCCAATCCCAGTCGGCAAATCTCTGGCGGTACCAGGAATGGCTGGGATTGGATCCCGCCGCTGATCTCAGCCTGGGTGCAGGCTGGACACCGCTCTTACCGGCAACCTATGATGGGCATTCTGTTTTATTAAAAGCTGAGTTCCTTAATCCAACCGGTTCATTTAAAGATCGTGGAACTGAAGTGATGATCAATGCATTTCATCGGCTGGGTGCCAGTCAGGTTGTTGAAGATTCCTCCGGTAATGCCGGGGCATCCCTGGCAGCCTATGCTGCTCGGGCAGGTATAAGTGCTGAGGTGTATGCGCCGGAGACGGCTTCCCCAACCAAACTTGCTCAGATTGAAATGTATGGCGCCAGGGTTAAGCGCATCCCTGGTCCGCGCGAGAATGCTTCCCGGGCGGTTAGCGAAGCGGTCAAAGCCGGAGCTGTGTATGCATCTCATGCTTTTAATCCGGCCTACCTCCTGGGACAACAGACGGCTGCGTGGGAGGTCTGGGAGCAGCTTGGGCGGAAAGCGCCTGATTTCTGGGTCATGCCGGTTGGGCAGGGCGGGCACTTGCTGGGCATCTGGATGGGATTCCAGCGGTTGTACAAATCTGGATTGATTGAAAAGATGCCGCGGATGGTGGCTGTACAGGCAGCCAGTATGGCACCCATTGTGATGGCTTTTCAACAGCAAACCTCACAATTAGCAGAAATGGACCTGGATGCTAAAACGATCGCCGAAGGCGTCGTGGTGGCAAAGCCGGTGCGCTGGAAAAAAATGCTCTCTGAATATCAGCACAACAATTGGATCGGTGTTGCAGTACAGGAAGAGCAAATTCTACCCGCCCGCCAGCGCCTGGCGCACATGGGCTTTTTTGTCGAACCCACCAGTGCTCTGGTCATTGCCGCTTTACCTTCGGTTTTCCCATATGCCAAATCAGGCGATACTACTGTGGTCAGTCTTACCGGCAGCGGTTTGAAGGTCCCCATCCCGGTAAATTTGGGAAAATGAACGGAGAATTATGTCCGAAAATAAGGTAATTTCTTTTACTCGCGGCGTACCGCCCCCCGAAAGTTTACCAGTCTCACGCTTAGCACAGTGCGCCGATGAAGTATTAAAGAAAGAAGGCGGGCTTGTCCTTCAATACGGGCATGCCGCCGGTTATCCGCCTTTGCGTGAGACCATTGCCGCGCAGGCCGGGGTCGATTCAACTCGTGTTGTAATTGGGCAGGGTTCACTCCAGTTGTTGGATCATGTGGTGCGTTTGCTGGTCAAACCGGCCGATGTCGTTTTGGTGGAACAGCCTACTTATGACCGCACGCTCACTCTTCTGCGCCGGGCAGGTGCACAGGTGATCGGGATTGACCTGGAAGAAGATGGCATTTCCATCGAGCTGCTTGAAAGTGAATTAAAAAAGGGGCTGAAGCCTGTCCTGTTCTATACGATCCCGGATTTTCAGAACCCCACCGGGAGTGTAATGAGCGACAGCAAACGGCGGCATTTATTGGAATTGGCCATTCGTTATGGATTCCTGGTTGTGGAAGATGCGCCTTATCGAGCATTACGCTATTCAGGTATAGCTTTGCCTTCGTTGTTTGAATTTGACCGGGAGCATGTCCTGCAGATGTCCTCATTCAGTAAATTAATTAGTCCGGGGCTGCGTGTGGGGTATGCAGTTTTACCGCCCGCATTGGCTCCCAGGGTGATCAAATTTGCTGAAGATACTTACATCAATGCGTCTTTTCTAAACCAAGCCATGGTCCACCGCTTCATTCAAAAGGGTTGGATGGATTCCCAGCTGGAAGCGCTCAAAAAACTTTACTCACAACGGCTGGATAGTCTCTTATTGGCTCTTGAGGAAAATATGAAAGAAAAGGGTGATTGGAATCATCCCCAGGGAGGTTTCTTTGTTAGTTTCACGGTCCGACGCGAGCTGGAGAATGCCGAATTATTACAGAATGCCGAAAAAGCGGGTTTGCGGTTAAGCGATGGGCGCGGCTTCTTCGTTCAGGGTGGGCAAAGTTTTATCCGCCTGCCTTTTTGTGCCCTGACCCCGGCCGAGATCCAGACCGGTATTCAGCGCCTCGCGAAGATTCTTTAATTCTTGTTCTTGTGATCGAGAGGCAGTGAGAAGTGAAAAACGCTGCCTTTACCTTCCCCTTCACTTTCCACCCAGATTCGTCCGCCATGGGCGTGTATTAGGGATTGTGCAATGGTCAGGCCAATCCCGCTGCCGCCGCCTTCTTGCCGTGAGCGGGATTTATCTGCACGGTAAAAACGCTCAAAAATGTGTTCCAGGTCATGCGGCTTTATCCCAATGCCGTTATCTTTAATTGAAATGATCAGGTCATTTTTATTTTTGGCTGCAATGACCTTCACCACCCCTTTTTTGGGAGTGAACTGCAGTGAATTGCTGAGCAGGTTAATAATGACCTGGAGGATGCGGTCTTCATCCACCTTCACCCTGGGCAGTTTGTCCTGAATGTCACTTTCCAGTTTGATCTTTTTTTCATCAAAGGCAGGCTGCATACGCTTCAGGGCATTATTAATTAAAAGGCTGATATTGACGGGTTTGAGGGTTAATTGTATGCCTCCGGATTCAACGCGGCTGAGTTCCTGCAAGTCCTCCACCAACCGTTGAAGGCGATCGGCTTCGCGGTAAACACTTTCGTATGTACTGCGTTCAGCCGGTAAGACCCCATCGATCAATGCTTCCATCGACCCCTTGATGGCAGTCAGCGGCGTGCGCAGTTCATGGGCAACATCGGCGATCAACTGCCGGCGCATGGTTTCAATTTGTTCCAGTTTTTCCGCCATACGGTTAAAACAGTGTGCCAGCTGGTCCAACTCATCCTGATTGGTTGCGGAAGAGGTGGTAGAAGTAGGCACACGTTTACTGTAATCCCCTTCCGCAATGCGTTGGCTGGCCTGCATCATCGATTTAACCGGCGCCATTAGTCTTCGGCTGAGTAATAAACTGGCTATTCCGCCTGCTGCAAAAGCGGCCAATCCTGCATATACCAGGGCATCGTTCATTGCCATTCGGAAGTTTTCGCCTATTCCTGCATTGCGCGGACCATCGATCATTTCTATGATAAAAGGCCCCATGCGCATCATATGTCGGTCAACGGAAGAACCGATGGAAAGGTTTAAAGTGGCGACCAGGATTCCACTCCCAACCGCAATGACCAGCAAATAAGTGAGAAAAATTTTCCAGGATAAATGGCGGCGGATGGCGCTCAACATATTATTTCTCCTCGCTTTCAAAGCGGTAGCCCACCCCGCGTGCGGTGCTGATGAACCGGCCGCCCAGTTTGGCGCGCAGATGGCTGACATGCACGTCCACGACTCGCAGATCGCCAAAGTATTCACTGCCCCATATTTTTTCAAGCAGCTGTTCCCGGTTGAAGACCATACCGGGCTGGGCTGCCAGCAAATACAGCAGGTCAAATTCCATGGTGGTGAGGTTGATCTCTTTTTCCTGCACCCATACCTTGCGTGCGCCCGGATCAATGCGTACATATTTAAAAACCAGCGGGTGCTTTTCTTTAGGTTCACCGATATTTTGCATACGGCGCAGGGCGGCTTTGATCCGCGCCATTAACTCGCGCGGACTGAATGGTTTGGTCAGATAGTCATCCGCACCAATGGAAAGGCCGATGATCTTATCGGTTTCTTCTGCACGCGCGGTCAGCATGATCACGTATGTATCGGATTCGCGGCGGAGTTGGGAGAGCAGTTCGATCCCATCCATACCCGGAAGCATAATATCCAGCACCACCAGGTCCGGGCGGAAAGTGCGGGCTGCCTTTAATCCAGAGGGACCATCGGTTGCAGTGTAATATTCGTACCCTTCGGAACGCAAATAAGCCGTCACCAGATTCAGGATGGCGGGCTCATCATCAATGACTAAAATTTTGGCTTTGGACATAATTTTCCTCGTCCCTTATGCATAGGGATCGGATGGTGGACCATCATAAAATGATCATTTTATTCCTGATCACCATTAAGAAGAATAAGTAAATAAAGTATAAATCGTTTTATAAAAATAGAGCCGGTAAGAACCGGCTCTGTAAATCAACTTTTTATTGAGCCTGCCACTCTTCAATAAACGTTCCGTGCCAGGTATGCAGCCAAACCTGACCGGAGGTGCCATTCACACTCATCATCCCAGCCGGTTTTCCATCTTTGGTGTAATCCAGAGTGTAATACCCGTAGAATGCCATCGGATCGCTGGCTGCTTTGGTTCCGGCAACGTTCTTGTCCAGGTATTCCTGGGCATATTGTGTCGCCTGGGCGGATGTAACGGTCATTTCCGCTGCATTGGCTGTGGAGGGTTGTATTGCTCCGCAAGTGCCGTTGGCGCCCATCATACCGCGCCCGCATCCGCCTGCTCCCATGGGACTGTATTTTTGGTTCCACATCATGTTGGGACCGAATTCTGGGGATACGGTTTTGCTGAGCGGATCAACAAGAACTTCCAGGGCGCCTTTACCTGTGCTCTTTTCAACGATCAATCCATACGCATTGTTATTGAAGACCATCACCTCTTTGAGGGTGAGGTCAGCGTTATTCAACCCGGTCAAATAACTTTGGATTGCTTGTTTGGATTCATCCACCGTCAGGGGGGTTCCGCTGTAATTATTATTTAAGCGCCCCATCATGCCCATGCCGAAACCTCCACGGGCGCCGTTATTGGAATAGGTTCCGTTTCTGCCCATCATGCCTGGACCGAAACGGTTATCCTGCCTATCGTCCTGAAAAGACCTGCCGCGGTTCATCATTCCAAAAGGCCGGCCATCTCCCCAGCGATTAAGGGCAGTCCGTCCCAATGCAATTCCGCCGCCAACCAGCAATGCGGCGCCAGCCAAAACTCCCACTACGATCAATGTGATCTTTAAACCTTTACTCATGTTCACCTCTAATTAAATTTTCTTGATTAAAGTTTAACACCGTGAGATAAAGGGAGTCTGAAGGAATTATGAAGATTGGATAAAGAACAAAAGCGATAAAACGAGCAAAGAATTGGATTTCCCATTCTATTAATATGATCATACTAAAAAATTTATTATTTTGGCAGGTGGTATCTTTCGAAAATTTAAAGGTTATATCTGCAATGGTGCTTGTTGGGATGGGTGCGGGTTCAGAGGCTGGGGAGGAGCAGCCCACCGATAGAAAAACGGAAAGGAGGACGATCTGTACTATCCGAGTTATTTAATTCATTTTACTTCTCAATCCTTTTTGATCAATTTTGAATCGGTAAATTTCAAATTCATTCATAAAATTAAAAAATGGAGGTCATACCAGAGGACCTCCATTTTATTATTAAACCGATTTCTTGTTATTCTGGGATTTTGTAAGAACCAATGGATTGGTCAAACACCGGTCCATACACACCTTCAAAACCAGCATTTGCCATCCAGGTCAGGAAATACCATTTAGTACCACTCCATTTGTAGATACTGAGTCCTTGCAAGCCGCCAGACTTTGGTGCCCATGACATTTGAATGCTGCCATTATTAAGAACCTCTGTTTTGGCAACTCGCGTGTCGTTAAACATGGCTTTTAGCATGTCAAGCGCCTGGGTATCTGCTATGGCGCGCGTGACTGTCTTGCCCATGTCAATTTTTACCAGCATGATAATGCCATTGGAATCAGGTGAAGTAAAGGTGATTACCGATCCATTTTGCTTTGCATCTTCAAATTTCCACATGGAGGGGATTAATAAACTGTACAAATTGTTCGGGTCGGTATAGCTAAAGGGAGCTGAAGTAAATGGAGAGAGGTCAGCAACATAGGCAGGATTGGATTTAAAGCTGTTATCCATGGCTGTGAAAATAGGACCGGTGGCGTTCACTGCACTGACTGCTGAGTAATAACTCTCAACATATAATGCTTTTTCTTTTTGTTCATAGATGGTGGCTACCTGGAAGGGCACCATGTTTGCATCCAGCGTCTTGGTGACGATAGCATAACCTTTATCCGCTTGTAAATCCCGTTTAGTTTCCTTGTAATTCTTATAACCGGAGTAGACATTGAATTCTAATGCGTTGATGGCATTGGTGAATGCTTCAGCACTCAATGTTTCGATTGTATTCTCGGCCAAAATTTCAACAAATCCGGTCTGATCCGGGGAAAGGAAGAGAGCATACCCACTTTTTTCTGTAAGAGCCCAATCGGCTGGTGCAGAAATTGAAAAACTGTTGGACGGATGCTTATATTCCACCATTTTAGGTAAAGCCGGGGGCGGTTGGGTGGTTGGTTTTGCCGTAGCTGTGGGCACAATAATGGTAGTGGGTGCGGCGGTTGCTGTCACAACAACTGTCTGAACGGAAGAGCTGCAGGCAGCCAGTAACAGGCCCATGACAAGTAATGTGCTGATTGTTTTGATGTTTATTCTTGTTCTCATTATTCCTCTAATTATTTCGGATAAAAGATTTAATCAGTATACCGAGAATCATTGAAAATTACAACCTTAGCATCGATCATTGAATGAGAGGATATGTAAATATAAATTATGATGAATTTCTAACAAATAACCCCACTCGTTCAACATATAATTAAAAAAAATACTTTTATATACACCATGTCATTTTTTTCAATCATTCTTTTTATAGGTCTTGTTATGCTGGGTTTTATGCTGATTTTATGGCTTGTCAGCCTGGTCTTAAAAAACTCAAGTATCATAGACATCTTTTGGGGGGTGGGTTTTGTGCTGGTCACGTGGTTATATTTTTTCCTCACTCCCAATGGTGTTGAGACCCGTAAATGGCTGATCAATGCGCTGGTAACCATCTGGGGGATGCGCCTTTCCCTTTATATCCTCTGGCGCAATTGGGCTAAACCCGAAGATTTCCGCTACAAGGTTTGGCGCAGAGAAGCAGGCGAGAGATGGTGGTGGCGCAGTTTCTTTAGGGTCTTTCTACTGCAGGGTCTTTTGTTATGGGTAATCTCAATTCCTTTGCTGGCGGCTCAATATGCTTCTCAACCTTCCTCCTTGCAGGTGCTGGATTATCTGGGACTGATAGTCTGGTTGGTTGGCTTCTTCTTCGAAACTGTTGGTGACCTTCAATTGGCACGCTTCAAATCGGATTTTGCTAATAAAAGCAAGGTACTGGATGTTGGTTTGTGGCGTTATACGCGCCATCCCAACTATTTTGGCGATTCGGCTCAGTGGTGGGGCTTCTTTCTCATTGCAGTAAGTGCAGGTGGGTGGTGGGTGTTCTTCAGCCCGTTGATAATGACCCTGCTATTACTGAAAGTTTCCGGTGTGACCTTGCTGGAAAAGTCGCTTAAAAAAACCAAGCCGCAATATAAAGAATACCTTGAGAAGACCAGCGCATTCTTTCCTTTGCCACCTAAAAAAATATATTGATAGAATAGAAAGGAGAATATGATGAATTTTGCGAAAATTATTGCCTTCCTTGGAATCCTTGCTATGGGTATTGCCTTGATCTATGGATTTAGTGAGGGTACTTTATCCCAGGACGAGGCTGCCCTGGTGAAAATGCCCTGGGGAATAGTGTCCCTCGTTGATGTGTATGTGGGGCTCATTCTTTTCTCTGGATGGGTCCTCTATCGTGAAAAGAATTTGTTTCTGGCTTTATTGCTGGTCATTATGGTAATGGTTCTTGGTAATTTTATTGCCAGTGGTTATGCATTGGTGGCTTTGATTGGTAGTCATGGAAATTGGAAAAAATTCTGGCTGGGAGCCAGAGCTTAAAAAAAGGAGAATCCGATGAATAAGAATTTGCAGAGACAATGGTTGAATGTGATTGGATTGGTGATCGCTTTGGTAGTTAATGCGCTGGCAGTTACATTGCCGTTAAATGGATTAACCACCGCGCAGGTCTCGGATCGCTTTCCGGTGCTGATCGTGCCCCCGGGTTATGTGTTTTCCATCTGGGGCATCATTTATCTTGGTTTGATCGCTTTTACTATATATCAGGCATTACCCAGCCAGCGGGAGAATCCACGGTTTCAGAAAATGGGATTATGGTTTTTCTTCAGTAGTCTGGCGAATGCCCTCTGGCTAGTTTCTTTCCAGTATCTGCAGTTTGGCCTGGCTATGATTATTATGCTGGTGTTGTTGGGCATGCTCATCCGGATTTATATCGGCCTGGAGATCGGCAAGGAAATGGTCAAACCCGTGGAACGCTGGCTGGTCAATCTGCCTTTCAGCATTTATCTTGGCTGGATCACCGTTGCTGCAATCGCCAACGCTGCCCAGTTGCTCTATTCGCTTAACTGGAATGGCTTTGGGATCGCTGCGCAGGTGTGGACCGTGGTCATGCTATCTGTAGCTGTGATCATTTCTGGCCTGATGAGTTTTACCCGCCGGGATATGGGCTATTCGCTGGTGCTAGTTTGGGCTTTTACAGGAATTGCCGTCAAACAGGCTGCTTTGCCTCTCGTTTCCAGCACTGCCTGGCTGGCCGCAGTGGTTGTGGTGGTAATCCTGACCTTATCCATTGTGTTTAAATCGGTTAGGACAAAATGACCCTGTAGATCGTGTGTGTTTCTCAGAAAAATCCCGGCAGCCTGTAAAGGCCCGGGAATTTTATTTAGAGCAAGAATTTGTATTAATGTCAAAATTGCAGCAGCATTACGATTTGGAAGTACGAATTAAATAGAAAACCCTCACGGTCTGTGAGGGTTCTAAGAATTGTTCAATTTTATTACAATTGCGAGGTGCAATTTGGGCAGCGGATTGCCTTAATCGCGATGCTGGTTTTGCAATAGGGGCATTCCTTGGTGGTCGGTTCGGTGGCGGGTTGGGCGGCTGGTTTTTGCATCCGGTTCACCTGTTTGACGATCAGGAAGATTACCAGTGCGATGATCAGAAAGTTGATGATGTTGTTTAAGAACAGGCCATAATTAAGGGTGGCAGCCCCGGCTTTTTGGGCTTCTGCCAGGCTTGGGTAACTCCCTCCGCTCAAATTGATATACAAACTACTGAAGTCAACTTTGCCGAGCAGCATCCCAAGAGGCGGCATTAAAACATCCGTTACCAATGAGGAAACGATCTTGCCAAATGCGCCGCCGATGATCACACCGATCGCCAGGTCGAGCACATTTCCTTTCATGATGAATTCCTTGAATTCTTTGATCATTCTTTTTTCCTTTTTTATTTGTCTCGCGAATAAATTCCCATTAATTGGGTTTGAGCCAAAATATGACCTTGCATGCCATAAATGATCTCCTGCCGTTCAACTCCCCCTTCAATCTTCAATTTACAGTCCAGGGCGTAAAGCTTGAAATAATAATGATGGATTCCGGAGGGCGGGCAGGGACCCCCATATCGTACCTGATGCCAGCTGTTGCGCCCCTGCAGCGCGCCATCCGGTAGAAATTTTTCTGCGGGAATTCCCTCAGCCAATTGGTGGGTTTCTGCCGGAATATTAAATAATAGCCAGTGAACCCAATCACCGGTAGGGGCGTCCGGATCATTAACGACAAGGGTGAAAGAAATCGTACCCGCCGGGGCGTCTTCCCAGTTCAGAGGGGGAGAAATATCCATTCCATCACAGGTGAATCGGCGCGGGAGTGGCTGGCCGTCTCTAAATTCAGGGCTGGTGATCTTAAATGTCATTTGATCATTCAGTTCCAAAAAAAGATGAAATTTAAGTAATCATTCAGGAAAAGCATTCCTGGTTTTTAATTCATATTCTAACCGGAAATCGTTGCCCTGCAACCTATTTTTTTCCTTTTTTCCGGATCGCCGCATCCGCGAACAAGTGCCGAAATACTGGAAGTTTGATACTCTCTGAAACGAGGATAGAGAAAACCCCGGCGGCCAGGCAAGCCATCAGATCCCATGTCGAATACGCGTTAAAACCAAACAGATTGGTTAAAAAAGGAACGATGCTGATCAAGGTTAAGAATGCCAGTGCGCCTCCGGTTACCCACCATAATGCTTTGTTGGGAATTCGAAGTGTGGTGAGGATGGGCCGGGTCCAAGAGCGGTTGGTAAAGATCAGCCCCAGGTTTCCGATCACAAGAGCAATAAAAGAAAGCCAGCGGGCATGTTCAGCGGGAACTCCCCGACTCAAGCTGAACCCATAGATCAATGCGACCACGGCCAATACGCTGAGACCTTGGTAAAAGCCAGTGAAGACCATCTTTCTTCCAAAAAGAGGCTCGCTGATTGCCCGCGGTTTGCGCTGCATGATGTCTTTTTCATCTTCCTCCATTTCAAAAACCAGGGTACAGGCTGGATCAATGATCAGTTCAAGGAATACTATATGGATCGGCATCAGAGCCAGTGGCCATTTGAACAGCACAGGGATGAGTGACATGCCGGCGATGGGGAGATGGACGGAGAAAATAAAGGTCATCGCTTTTTTAAGGTTGTCAAAAATTCTCCGGCCCATACGCACTGCGGACACAATGGAAGCAAAATTGTCATCCAGAAGCACAAGGGCGGCGGACTCGCGGGCAACGTCTGTCCCGCGTCCTCCCATGGCGATCCCAATATGGGCGGCTTTAAGGGCAGGGGCATCGTTAACCCCATCCCCGGTCATGGCGACCACCTCCCCATTGGCTTTCAACGCGGTAACGATTCGCAGCTTTTGTTCCGGTACAGCCCGGGCGAAAATACAGGTCTTGCGAATGCGCTTTTTCAGTTCCTTGTCGTTCATCTGATCCAGTTCTGGACCGGTGATGATATCTTCCAAAGGTTTAAGACCTATTTGTTTTGCAATACTACGGGCGGTGGTTGGATAGTCACCGGTGATCATGATCACCCGGATACCGGCGCTGTAGCATTCTTGAACCGCTTCCGGCACACCCGGACGGACCGGATCGGCAATTCCCAGCAGGCCGATCATCTCGAAATTAAAATCATGCTGTTCGGAAGGAAGATGCCCGGTCTTGAATGTGGCTTTGGCGACCCCAATGACCCGCAGTCCCTGGCTTGCCATTTTTTCAATATTTTCATTTATCTCCGCCATTTCTTCTAATGTGACATGGCACAGATCCGCGATGGATTCCGGCGCTCCCTTGGCTGCGATGACGAAATCATTCCCATCCGGCGACTGCCACACATGTGACATGGCAAGTAACTTTTCAGATAAGGAGTATTCGTGAAGCAGGGTCCAGTTATTATGGAGGTGTTCAGTGTTGAGCAAGGTGCGACCTCCCAGTTCCTTCATTGCTTTTTCCATCGGATCAAATGGATCAGTTGGGCTGGCTAAAATGCTGTATTCCACGATCTCATGCAGTTCATCCGGCAGAGCCATCTGTTTCATGCTGATATCGTAGATCTGGCGCTTGACACAAATACTTTCGATGGTCATACGGTTGAGGGTAAGCGTGCCAGTTTTGTCAGTGCATAACACTGTTGCCGCTCCAAGCATCTCCACTGCGTGCATTCGGCGGGTAAGCACTTTGTGCAGGGAGATCCGCCAGGCGCCCAGCGCAAGAAAGATGGTCATTACAACGGGGAATTCTTCCGGCAGCGTTGCCATTGCCAGAGTGATACCTGCGAGCAGCCCTTCCAGCCAGTTATTTCGAGTCAGGCCAAACACAACTACCACGATCACGCACAAAATGATCCCTACGGTGGCAAACCGTCTGACGATTGTTCCGGTCTGTTTTTGGAGGTTGGTGTCTTCAGTTTCCAGAGTTTGCAGCGCTTTGCCAATTTTTCCCATCTCGGTACGGGGTCCTGTCAAACGAACCTGGCCGATGGCATGGCCTTTGACCACCATCGTTCCTGAATAAATGAAGGGTTGGTCATCACCGCCCGGCCGGCCCATTTCAGAGGCGCCATTCCAGGCAGTTTTGCGCACAGGGACGGATTCACCGGTGAGCAGGGATTCATCCACGCTGAGATTGGACGAGGATAATAAAACAGAATCTGCCGGGACGCGGTCGCCTTCCGAGATCAGGATTATGTCATCTTTGACAACATCCCGCCCCGCGATCCGAAGCTGTTTTCCATTGCGGATCACCAGCGCCCGCGGGCTGGATAGATCACGGAGAGCATCCAGTGCCTTTTCGGTTTTCTGTTCCTGGTATACCGTGATCCCGATCACGACAAATACAAATCCAAGCAGCATTATGGCTTCCTGCACATCACCGAGCACCAGATAGAGTGTTCCGCAGGCAATCAACAACAGGAACATCGGCTCCCGGATCACTTCGAATAAGATATGAAAGAACGTCCGTTTTTCCGAGGACGGCAGTTCGTTATAACCATCCGTGGCTACCCGTTCAAAAACTTCCTCGTCAGATAATCCCTGTAGTTCGTTGATATTGAAGTCAGTCTGTTTCATTTATATCCACAAATTTAGTTTAAGAAAAAACGATCCAATAAAACTGGTAAGTTTGGATTCGCACTTGGGTCGATCGAAATGGCATTAAACCATTTGCGTTTAGTGCGGTGTACAACCTGAAGCGACTATCAATCGCCAGGATTGGAGATCATTTGAACCAAAGGGTTGAAGTGAAAATTCAGCGACAAGAAGGCGTGTTGGTACTTTAGAACCAATTGCCTGATATCTGAAACTAACAGACGCGCTGCTGATAATGGTGATCTTGCAATGATTAAAGACCCATCCCGAAATTTAGTGATTCTGTTAGAGCAGAAATTTTCGGAACTATTCCCAGCGCTCTTGACCACAGAATTACCTAAGAAATAACAATGGATCAGGTTAACCAAAGCGATTTGATTACTTTGCAGTTTAACCATTGATTATGTGATTCACTCCCTGTTGAAATAGCGCCAGGATATGTTCATCTTCAATATGATAATAGACTTCTTTTCCATGGCGCCGTGTCTGGACAAGCTGCATCTGGCGCAATCCGCGCAGGTGATGGGAAATACCCGATTCGGTAATCCCTATTGCAGCTGCCAGTTCCGTCCCGTTATACTCCCGTTTGGAAAGGGCAAACAATATTCTCACGCGGCTGGCATCGCTGAACGCGCGGAATAATTCCGCAACGCGGACAGCAGTGTTTTCATCGAGATTGGAATAGGTTTCATTCATAATGTAACGATTGAGTAAGTGTTGTATTTATAATTGAATATTATTGGTTTGTCAAGAGCTTTACCACATGTGTGGCACACAACTTGCTAGAGTATTAGTGAATGGAGACTGTTTAATTTAATAGATCAGTTTGAAAAAACTATGGAGCAAATCCTTTTTACCATTACCCGCATCGCCGTTTATCTGTACCCTGCTGTCCAGATAATTGCAGTGTTTGTGGGGATCATCTTTGCCATCAGCGGTGTTACTGATATTAGTTTTGACCTTTATTTTATCGGTCGTTCAATCCGCCGATTCTTTCTTTCCCGCAAATGGACCAAACTCACTCTCGAACGTCTGCAGGCGCGTGAGCAGCAAAAGATCGCCATCTTTATTGCTTGCTGGCATGAGGCAGATGTCATCTCTCATACGCTGACCAATGCAGTGGAAAAAATTCAATACCGCAATTATGATATTTTCGTTGGCACTTATCCCAACGACCCTGAAACTCAGGCAGAGGTGGATAAGGTCGCCAGCAAGTATTCGCATGTACATAAGGTCATCACTCCTGATCCGGGTCCGACCAATAAGCCTTCCAATTTGAATTACACCTTCCGGGCACTTAAGGAATATGAAAAGCAGACGAACCAGCATTATGAGATCCTCATGACCCATGACTCTGAAGATGTCATTCATCCATATTCCTTGCTGGTGATCAATTACTTGATTCCTCGTAAAGATATGGTCCAGCTTCCGGTGTTTCCCCTGGAAGTCCCGTTGCGGGATTTTACCCACTGGGCTTATGCGGATGAATTTGCCGAGAACCACACCAAATTAATGCTGGTGCGCGAAATTACCGGTGGTTTTGTCCCGGCTGCAGGGGTGGGAGTGGCTTTCACCCGCCGTGCGTTTGAATGGTTGAATTTACAGGAAAGAAACCAGATTTTTTCAACTGATACACTCACAGAGGATTATGAGCTTGGTCTGCGCATGAACCTGGAAGGATTTAAAGCCGCCTTTGTGCTTGTCAATATTCCTTCACCTGAAAAAAAGAAAAAAGGGAGACACAATTCTTCGGACTGGGTGGCTACCCGCGCTTATTTCCCGCGTGATTTCTGGCGTGCAGTCCGGCAAAAAACTCGCTGGAATATTGGCATTGTTCTGCAAGCCTGGCAAAATGTGGGATGGAAAGGCAGCCCTTCCATCCGCTGGAACCTGCTCCAGGACCGTAAAGCCCTTGTGGCAACCCCGGCCAACTTCCTGGCCTATTTTGTATTCGCCTATTTTATTTTGTATCAATTTTTACAATATTTCTACTCACAATTTATTCCGCCTCTGATCATTAGAGGTACGCTTCTTTGGTATCTGGTGGTGCTGGCGACTTTCTTTATGATCTGGCGTTCGATTAACCGGGCATATGCGGTCAATAAGATCTATGGATTTTGGCCGGCAGTCACCTCTGTCCCGCGTGTGGTTTGGGGAAACATCATAAACTTTTTTGCCATCGTGCGGGCTGTTTATCAATTCAGCATGGGCCGGATTCGCGGAAAGAAACTGGCCTGGGATAAAACCGCCCATCAGGTTCCCATGGTTGAAATGGATGAAGAAAATGAAGATGCAGGGTCATCGGCTGCGGCTGAAAAACCCCAGGCATCCCTTGATCTGCCAACGATAAAGAAGAAAATTAAAGATGCCATTGGCAATTTCAAGGAAGGCATTCAATCTGAAAATGAAGATGACCGCGTGGATGCCATCCATGCCATCGATCGGGACAGCGGTTCATTTCTTTTCCCTGATCTGGCAAAATTGATCCATGACCCTTCGTGGCGAATTCGCGCTGAAGTATGCCGCACATTGAGTTTTTTATGTTATTCCCAGGCAGTTCCATTATTGGAAAAAGCGGCAACAGATCCGGATTGGACTGTACGCAGTAATGCGGTCCGTGCAATTGGAAAACTGGGTGATCTTGGCGAACATGTATTATTACAGATCTTGAAGAGAAATGATCGGTATGCTCGGGAAGCAGCTCTGGCTGTCCTGGAACATCAGGGTTTCTTGGATCGAAATATTCAAAGATTATCCAGCCTAAATGAGGGTGATGTAAAAAGAGCTGTTGTTTTTTTGCAGATCCTTGAAGAGTATGGTCAATCCAGGCTGGCACAAGCTGCGCTGGTAAGTTTCATTAAAGATTCAGACAATAGTAATAGAACTGCGGTCATTCGCTGATCACAATTCCAATTCAAAATCGCATTTCTACTGATTAATAAATAATTCTTATTCTTATAATTAGCTATTAATCACTTGACTCGTTTTTAATCAGGATCATGAATAGCTCAACGACTTTTGGATCGAACTGAATCCCTTTTTGTTCTTTGATGAAATCCAAAGCACGTTTGGCGGGCCAGGCTTTGCGGTAAGGTCGGTCGGAGGTAAGGGCATCCCATACATCGACAACTGTGAATATACGTGCTCCGAGGGGTATTTGCTCCCCTTTAAGTCCACGCGGGTAACCACTGCCATCCCATTTTTCATGATGGCAGTAGGGAATATCAACCGAAGACCGCAAATGAACAATGGGATGCAATAATTCATAGGCCAACAACGGATGGCGCCGCATGATGACCCATTCTTCATTGGAAAGCGGACCAGGTTTAAAGAGGATTTCATCCGGGATGCCCATTTTTCCAATATCGTGTAATAAGGCGCCGCGGCGTAAATGGATTAACTCAGAATCTATCATCCCGAGACCCTTTGCGATTTTTAAGGTCAAATTCACAACTCGCTGGGTATGTCCTTCGGTTTCCTTATCACGCAGGTCAAGGGCATGTGACCAACCCTCTAAGGTGGTGTCATAAGCCATGGTGAGTTCAATATTTGAACGGTGCAGGTCTTCCAGGAGGGTTGTGTTATCAATGGCGATGGCAGCCTGACCGGCCAGTGTCTCAAGGAAGTTTACCCATTCCTGATCAGGGGAAATTAAAGTGCGGTTAAAAATATCCAGGACACCTTTTACCTGCCCCTTGGCGATCAAGGGCACACTATAGTAGCTGATGAATCCTTCTTCGCTTAGCAATGTGGGATACGCTGAATTCTCATCCAGTTCAGAAAGATTGAGTGATTGCACCAGATGCCTTTCCATGGCTGCCTGACCGGAAATTCCTTCCCCCAATCGCAAATGGTATTCCTCAATTTTTCGAGTTCTAAAACCGCGCCCGGCTGCAAATTCAAGCATTTGCGTTTTAGTGTTCAGGAGCATCACTGATGCTGCGTCCACATTTAATTTTTCAATGACCTGGTCAAGGAGGATGTTCATGGTCACACGAAGATCGAGGCTGGAGTTGATCACCAGATCAATATCATGAAGCGCAGAAAGGCGCTGCAGTCGGTTTTGGGTTTGCTCAACCAGCAAAGCATTTTCCAGTGAGGTGGCGATTTGAGCTGCCATGGATTCCAACAGGCGGGCATGGTTATCGTTAAAGGTGTATTGATTAAAAGACTGTATGGATATTGCCCCGATTGTTTTTCCGCGGGTGACCAATGGTACACCCAGCCAGGAGCGTACCGGTTTATTGGCATGGATGGGTTTGACTGGAAGTGGATCTGTTTTTAGATCCCCGATCAGGAGCGTCTTTTGGTTTTGAATGACCCAGCCGATCAAACCGCTGTTTTTAATGGGCAGACGCTGGTCTATCAGTTCCACCAATACCCGGTTCTCTTCCATGGCGGTGGCAATATGTATTTCTTTGGTTTCCTCTTCATTAAAAGCTAACAGAAAAGAATCTAACGGAAATAGGTCGGACACTTGCAGGTAAACCCGATTAATGAGTTTTTCGGTATCCAGTAATCCGCTGATGGAAATTGCAGTCTCATACAGGGCAGTGATTTCACGGGTCTGGCGCAGTTGGGCTTCCAAAAGGTTCATTCTCTCGATGGAGATTGCCAGTTGATTGGAAAAAGTGAGTAAGAAGTTTTCATCTGCATCCGAATAGGCGTTTTCAATGATGCTTTCCGTGTTTACCACGCCAATGATTTTCCCATTGATTTTGATCGGCACAGCCAGTTCGGAAAGAGTATCTGTCTTAATTTGAATGTAATCTTTATCCTTTTTTACCTGAGAAACTCTTTGGGGTAATCCGGTTCGGACTGCCCGTCCAGAGATGCCTTTATTGATTGGCTCAACCAGTTTCAAAGCAGCTGCGCTGATTCCCCGATAGGAAGGATGAGGGCAAATTGTGCGAAGATTTTCATCAACAACTAATATGCCGAAATTATCAGGATATAAAGTCTCTCCCAACAATAGAGTGGTGCGTTCGATCAGTTCATCCACGCTGATGGATTCTGAACTGGCCGTGGCAATCCCATGCAGGGCAGTGATTTCCTGTAATTTGCGTTTTAATTCTTTCTCAGTCTGTATTCGTGAAGAAATATCGAACATATTGAGCAAAACATTTGAAAGGTTTTCTCCGCGGTGCGGCAAAGGCATATGAAAATAGATGGTTTTTGAATTCCCTTTTTTAGTAATAATTTTAGTTTCGCCTTCATAAAAAGGTTTTTGGTGTGTTAGGGTATCCAATAGCCCCTGATAATCACGTTGTGAACGGATTTCTCCCATCAGATCCTGGAAAGTTTTAATTTCGTGAATGTCTTTTACTTCAAATAGATCCAGGACAGCCTGGTTGGCATCCAATACTCTAATATCTTTGATAATTTCATTGAGGAACTTGGGATGATTGGAAAGATGGTCCTTTACCTTTTCAATATTCTTTAACCCCATTTTGTCAAAATTTTTGAACATCATCGAAAAATCCAATTCAGCTATCGCGATGGTTGAGGTTTCAAAAATATTTCGATAGCGGTCCTCTCTTTTTCGCAGTTTCTGTTCTGTTTGAAGTCCTTCATTTAACTGAGGATCAAGGGGTTTATTATTTTTGCCCAGAATTTGGGATTCTTTTTTATTTCGCATGGGTTTTATTCTTAGTTTAATAGCAACATTCATACCAAAACATTGAAAGAAAGGCAAGATTATCACATAATCGTGAAACTGCATTTCTATCAGAAAGCATGATTGATTTGAAAGATTCTTGTCTTTAATAAAAATCTAATAACTTTATACTAAACTTATATCTATAATAATCTTAACCAAGATAAGGAGTAGTTCAATGGGAAATGTCCATGTCCCGTTTGTTTTTGAACAGACAGCGCAGGGTGCCAGGCAGGTGGATGTTTATTCACGCCTCTTATCGCAGCGTATCGTTATCCTGACCGGGGAGATCACCGATGAATCCGCAGACATCCTGATCGCCCAATTATTCTATCTGGAAGCCGAGGATCAAAAAAAGGATATTTATTTTTATATCAACAGCCCCGGTGGAATTGTTACCGCGGGGATGGCGATGTATGATGTGATGCAGTTCATTAAATGCCCGATATCCACCATTTGCCTGGGTCAGGCCGCTTCCATGGCAGCTGTCCTGTTGGCCGCCGGAGCCAAGGGAAAACGCCTGGCATTACCCCATTCACGGATATTGATCCATCAGCCCCTGGGTGGTGCCAGCGGACAGGCAACGGATATTCAGATCCAGGCCAAAGAGATCATGCATACCCGCGAGATATTGAATACGATCTTATGCACGCATACAGGGCAAAGTATGGATGTGATTCGCAAGGATACTGAGCGGGATTATTTCCTGAGTGCCGAAGAGGCTAAAAAATATGGCTTGATTGATCAGGTTGTGGATAAGAGATAAGGCAGATTATTTATGGATACAAAAAACAGGTTTCCATTTGGAAACCTGTTTTCATTTTACGAACCACTCGTTTAAACGTGGTCGTTTTCGTCAGCCATGGCATCCTTTTTAGTCTTGTGGATTTTTCCATCCGGATGGTTGGGCGGGGTGTAAATGGTATAAAGTTTGAGCATGGCGGTCTTGGATGTGTTGATCACATTGTGTTCCGTACCCTGGGGAACAATAAATACATCCCCAGCTTTTACATCCTGGGAAACGCCGTTCATGACCACATTCGCTTCCCCTTCCTCAACGCGAAAGAACTGATCCACCTTTGTATGTACTTCCACGCCTATGTCTTCACTGGGTTGGAGTGCCATCACAACCAACTGCATATTCTTTGCTGTATAGAGCACCTGGCGAAAGTATGTATTTTCTATGGTTTTCTTTTCAATATTGGTTTTATAACCGGTCATAGCCAACTCCTTTTATAAAATTGATAATTAATTATATAACTAATATGGTCCAGGGAAAGATTATTATTTTATTTTCTACCAGAAAATATGGATGGGCAGCGGAATTAGTATTAGGATTTCCTGTCGGCTTGATATAGAATAATTAGAACATTGAGAACTTGTCTATGAATCTATTTCTTAATATCCTGTTAATTTTCCTCCTTATCATTTTCTTGGGCTCATTTCTCCTGTCTTTTTATTTTACCCACCGCTATTATTTGAAAAATCCATCCAGCCCCGCGGATGTCGGATTACCTTTTGAAGAAGTGATCTTCAAATCCACAGATGGCTTGATATTGGGTGGGTGGTGGATCCCTGCCAGCGGATCGGAAAAGGTTGTGATCCAGCTACACGGGCACGCCGGCAGCATGGATCCGGATATTCAGTATCTACCCACGCTTCATCAGCATGGCTGCAATGTGTTGATGTTTGATTTCCGTGGACATGGACGCAGCCAGGGCAGTATAGTCACCATTGGTTATCTCGAACGCCAGGATGTACTGGGCGCGATCGAGTTTGTCAAACAAAAAGGATTTAAAGATATTACCTTATTGGGGTTTTCCATGGGTGGCGTATTGGCCATTCTGGTCGGAGCGGTCAGTCTGGATGTAAAGGCGGTCATCAGCGACAGCGCCCCAGTGCATCTGACCACTGCCATGCGCGAAAGGATTGTGGAGCTGGGTGTTCCCCGCTTTGCAGCGGCTGCCATTGCCTGGTTGATCGTGGCAGCAACCTCCCTCCGGCTGGGGGCAAACCTGTTCGATTACGATGCAGCCTGCTGGGTGGGCAGGATTGCTCCCCGTCCGCTGTATCTATTGCATGGAGGAGCCGATCGATATGTGCCGGATTTTGATGAACTGGTCAAGGCGGCAGGTCCATCGGCTCAGGTGTGGGATGTTCCTGACATTGGGCATACCCAAGTGATCAATGTACTCCACGAGGAATACTTGCGCCGCCTGGCAAAATTTATTGATAAGAATTTATAACAAATCTGGTATCAAAAAGAGGAGAATATGGAAAAAGAAAAGAAAATGCGCTGGTACGATTTCATCAGCATTAATTTATTCTGGCTTGGATTGAACATCCGCAACAACGCTGTGGGGAATATCTTCATGCCTTACATGGTAGCTATTTTTGTTTCAGAGAGCATCCGCAATACCGCCCTGGGGATGATGCGCACAGCTGGGCTGGTCATTGCCATGCTTGTTCAGCCTGCCATGGGGTTGCTCAGCGACCGCTCCACTTCGCGCTTCGGTCGCCGCCGACCGTTTATTTTTGTAGGGGTGATCCTGGATTTGATTTTTCTGGCTTTCATTGCACTTTCCTGGAATTACGCCTCTCTTCTGGTGGCTGTTTTATTGATCCAATTTTCCTCCAATATTTCGCATGGCCCACTGCAGGCTTTTATCCCTGACCAGGTTCCAGAGAAACACAGAGGCCTGGCTTCCGCGGTTAAAGCCATTTTCGAATTGCTGCCTCTCATCCTGCTGGCTTTTACGATTGCCAAGCTGGTGGGCAATGGGCAGTTCCAATGGGCAGTGTTCGCGACCGGGGCAAGCCTGTTGGTGATTATGTTATTGACCATGGTACTTGTGAAAGAAGAACCTCTAAAGGAGAAATCCCGTGAACCCCTGGGTCCCCCGATGGTGCGTGTTCTGGGCGTACTGGCGGGTATTGTGATTGGCGCACTGGCTGGTCTGGCTGTTGCAGCGCTTTTAGGCGGAGCAGCCGGTTTGATTGCGCGCCTATTTACCAGCAGTCAAACAGCTCAGGCAATTGCGGTCGCTTTTGGTGGAGTGATATGGATGGCAGTGGCAGTGGTGGTTGGGGTATGGTCAGGTGCTCTCATTGCCCTCCTGGGACCTCAAAAAGTCATGCGGTTGACGATCAGCGCAGTGCAAAATTACTTCTCGAAAAATAGGACCAGGGTGGATAAGGCGATAACGGAGAATTCTTCTTTTACCTGGTGGGTGGTCAACCGTCTGATGTTCCTGGCGGCCATCACTTCCATACAGGGTTTTGCCCCCTATTTCTTGATGTATGCCTTCAAGATCACCAATGAGGCAGCTGCCGCAATGACTGGCAATCTGATTATGATCGTGGGCATCTTTACCTTATTATCTGCCATTCCTTCGGGCTGGCTATCCGATAAGTTTGGGCATAAACGCCTGGTGGCATTAAGCGGCATCTTCGCTGCTGTGGGTGGGTTTCTCCTGCTGGGGACCATCTGGCTGCCCAATATGACCTTGATCCTGGTGGCGGGCTGTATCCTTGGATTGGCGACCGGTTTGTTTATGACCACCAATTGGGCGTTAGGCACAAAAGTAGTGCCTCCTGCAGAAGCGGGTCGTTACCTGGGAATTTCGAACCTGGCGGGTGCTGGCGCAGGTATGATCGGCAGTGGCATAGGCGGACCTGTGGCGGATTCTCTTAACGGTGTTTTACCCGGGCTGGGTTACTTTTCCATTTTCGCCAGTTACGGTGTTTTATTTGTACTGTGTGTGGTCACCCTTCGCTGGGTGAAAGAGGAGAAGGTCTAGGGTTTACTTCTTTTTCTTAAACTCTTCCAGGATCTCAAAGGTGGCGGTGGCGCCCAGGCGTGAAGCACCTGCGTCCATCAATGCAAAGGCACTTTCCAGCGAACGGACGCCCTGGGCTGCTTTTACTTGCACTTTTGGACCAACCGTCTCCCACATGAGTTTAATATCCTCAGGGGTGGCACCGCTGGGGTCAAACCCGGTGGAGGTCTTGACAAAATCCGCGCCGGCTCCAGCGGCCAGTTTACATGCTCGCACGATCTCTTCTTTGGTCAGGTAGCCGTTACTGGTGATCACCTTGACCAGGATGCCGGCTTGATGACCCAGTTCCACCACTGCGTGGATCTCATCACGCACATAGGCATCTTCATGCGAATGCAGCTTGATCAGGTTCAATACCATGTCAATTTCGCGGGCACCGTTTTCCAGCGCATTCTGGGCTTCACACAATTTTGTCTTGGTGGTATGTCCACCGTGCGGGAAACCCAGAGGAATGGCTGGCAGAACAGTTGAACCCTTGAGGATTTTGGCTGCCAGGGGAATATAAGTGGGCTGCACATGTACGGATGCCACCCCATACTCCAGTGCTTTTTCACAGCCGGCGATGATCTCGGCTTCGGTAAGTGTGGGTTTAATGAGGGTGTGATCGAAAAGTCTCACGAACTGTCCGTAGATAATTGTCCGGCTATTAAAAAGTGGCTGCATTTGAACCTCGCAAGGATCAGATGATCTTATTTTAATGCATTATTATTGCCATCCGCCAGATAGAAGGTTCATCTGATTTTTTTTGTGGGGGAAATTACTTTATCGAAATTCAGCTCTTGACAAAGGTGGAATTATTGTATAGAATACTCTGTAACATAGAGTACTCTATAAGGAACTATCAAATGAACATCTCTCCTAACGAAGCCGAAGAAGCATTGGCGGCCATCCAAAGAATGACGCAGAAGACCCGCCACTCGATTGCCAGCAGCGGCGCCTACATTTTCTTGATCGTCACTGGCATCATCTGGTTGGTCGGATTTCTATCCAACCAGTTCTTGACCGGTGAAATCGTAGGATATATCTGGACAGGGATTAGCCTTCTTGGTACCGCTCTTTCCATCCTGCTCGGCATCCGGATGGTCCCGCGTGTTCGCGGGCCATCAACAGCCGCCACCGCAAAGCGAGCCGGCATCTTCTGGCTCTTCCTGGTCTTTTACTGCATTGCCGCCATTGCAATTGCCCACCCCACGGACGGGAGACAATTGACTATGTTCATCATCCTGTTCATCATGATCGGCCAGCTGGCCATGGGCATGCTGACCTCCTTTGCCTCTGTTTGGTGGGCGCTGCCGATCACCACCCTGGCGTTGATCAGCTATTTTCTGCTGCCTGGATTTTTCTATCTCTGCATGGCCATCCTGGGTGGCGGTGGGATGATCGTCCTTGGCTTGTATATTCGCACGAGGTGGTAGGTCATGGCCGTACTAAATGAAACCATTCACCAGCCGGTGCGCCTGCGCATCATGGCTGCCCTGGTCACTCTGGAGATGGGTAATGAGGTGGACTTCACCTACTTGCGTGGCTTGCTGCAAGTCACCGATGGCAACCTGGGCGCCCACCTGCGTAAACTGGAAGAAGCCGGTTACATCGCTGTCAACAAAACCTTCGTTGAGCGCAAACCGCGTACTTTCGTTGCCGCCACCACTACAGGACGCAAGGTCTTCCAGGCGCATGTGGCGGCATTGGAATTGATCCTGAAAAAGAAGTGAAGAAAGATATGAATACAATTGTGCAAGTTGAAGGATTACGCAAGGTTTATGGCGCGACTGTGGCCGTGGATGATATCTCATTTGAGGTCCGTGAAGGTGAGATCTTTGGGATGGTCGGCACGAACGGTGCCGGCAAGACCACTACTATTGAATGCCTGGAAGGTTTGCGCAAACCGGACCAGGGGAAGATCCGTGTTTTAGGACTGGACCCGCAGCGCGACGGGCAGACCCTGAGGAAACGAACCGGGATGCAGTTGCAGCAGTCGAACCTGCCGGACCGGATGCGCGTTTGGGAAGCGCTGGATCTGTATACCTCGTTCTACCCCAAAGCGGCTGACTGGAATGAACTGCTTTCGCAACTAGGGCTGGAGGAGAAACGCAATGCTCCCTTCTCTAAGCTGTCAGGTGGGCAAAAGCAGCGCCTGTTCATCGCCCTTGCGCTCCTTCCGGATCCACAGCTGGTCTTTCTGGATGAGCTAACCACCGGTCTTGACCCCCAGGCACGGCATGCCATTTGGGATCTGGTACGCGACGTACAAGCCAAGGGTAAGACGGTCCTCTTAACCACCCATTTCATGGAAGAGGCCGAGCGCCTGTGCGACCGGGTAGCCATCCTCGACCATGGTCAGATCGTGAAGCTGGACACCCCGGAGGCACTGATTCACGGCCTGGATGCAGAGGAACGGGTTAGCTTCACCTTGGATGGGGGCGTATCCCCTGAGTTGGAAAAAGTCCTGTCGCGAACTGGCCGCCTCGAGGTCCAGGGAGATCAGGTGACTATTCATGGGAAAAATGATCGCAAAGTCCCGCTGGTGAGCGAGGTGGTCAACCTGCTGACCAGGCAGGGAGTCCCGTTTCATGATCTGCGCAGCGAACAGTCTACCCTGGAAGATGTTTTCCTGAGCCTGACTGGTCGCATGATGAGAGAGTGAGGTGTATTATGAAAAGTTTTTTGAAAATGACCTGGATGGAAGGAAAGCTTTTCCTGCGAGAGCCGGTAGGCGCCTTTTTTACACTGATCTTCCCACTGATCATGCTTTTCATCTTTGGCATAATATACTCCAATATACCTTCTGCAAATCCCAGCGGAGCGGGGTCAATCGACGCTTTGATACCGAACTTTAGCGCGATGGTCATCGGGATGACCGGACTTATGTCATTGACTATCACCATGGCAACTTACCGCGAAAACGGAATCCTGCGCCGGCTGTGGACCACACCGGTAAGCCCGCTTGCGGTTATGGCCGCCCAGGTTATTGTAGCCTTTAGCATGACATGCCTGGGCATGCTCCTACTTCTCGTCGCCGGGAAACTGGTCTATCACGTGAGATTCGAAGGAAACGCCTTGAGCATGATGGGCGGGTTCATTCTCAGCAGCCTGAGTTTCTTTGGGATTGGATTTATCCTGGCGGGCACCATGCCCACTGCTCGCACTGCACAGGTTGTGGCGATGGTGCTGCTTTATCCGATGTTGATATTCTCGGGAGCCGCCTGGCCGCGCGAAATGATGCCCGCGGCGATCCAGAAGGTCTCAGCCTTCATGCCGCTGACCTATGTGGTCAACCTGTTGAACGGACTATGGTCTGGCGAGCCATGGGGAGATCACCTGCTGGATGTCGGTGTGCTGGCAGTCATGCTTCTGCTGGGGATCATCATCTCGGTGAAGACGTTCCGCTGGGAGTAGAAGTGAACTGGAGAGGTATAAGGTTTTTCCCCCGCCGGCGCAATGCGGGCTGGATTCCAGATCTTGTTGAAGCACTGGGTCGTCGAACGCTCCTTTGGATGGCTGGTTCGCCAATGTCACATAACAAGAGATTACGAACGATACTAGAAACAAGTGAAGCATTTATCTAAATCGCAATGATCCGATTGATGATTCGCAGGCTGGAAAGCATATGACTTTTCAGATATTCTCTTAGAATTCTTTACCGTGTTATTGTATAATGTTTTTAATGAGGAATTCAAAAATTTATTTCCCAAAGAGGTAATCTTATGAAATCTGTTAGAAAAAGAATGCGTCAGTTGGTGGATTGGAACGCGGCTTTCTGGGCAGGTCTCATCAGCGGGGCAGCCTCCTTCATCCTGTGTTTATTATTCGCCGGAGTATTGGTTAAGAGCCCCTGGTTCTATACCCGTCTCGTATCCTCCCTCATTTTCGGATCGCGGGTTCTGATCACCCCATCCGTTTTTGATCTTGGATACCTGCTGACCGGATTAGCCATCCATATGATCGTTGCCTTGCTCATTGCCATGCTGATTGCCATCATCGTGCATAAATATGGCATATTGATCAGCTTGGTAGGTGGGGCAGTCATTGGGCTGGCGGTCTATGTCATCGGTTTTTATGCTTTTTCTCGTTTTTTCCCATGGCTTGTTCCTTTCCGAAGTATGCTGTTCCTGGCCGAATTCATTTGCTATGGAGCATTGGCAGGTGGGTTGTATGAAGCAATGGAAGTGGAAGTATTCGTTCCAGAAGGGAGCCATCAACAATGATCCGCAGTTTTAGTTTTCCCTCCAGGCAGGATGTCGGCCAACGACTGGGTCCGCAGCAGTCTGCAAGCGGCAGCGGTTGCATTCGTATTGTGATCGCCCTGGCTGTGGCAGCGTTTGCCGTAATTTCCTTTTTAAGTTCAAAACAGATCAACCCGGTGACCGGCCAGGAGCAATATATCTCCATTAGCAAAGATCAGGAGATCGCCCTTGGGTTGCAGTCCGCCCCGGAAATGGAAGCTGAGTTTGGCGGTCTTGAACCTGACCAGCGCTACCAGAATGCAGTCCAGATCATCGGCGATAAGCTGGTCAAGGAAAGTTTTGCCTCTCAGTCGGAATATCCTTTTGAATTTCACGTGCTGGCGGATGCGCAGACGGTCAATGCCTTTGCCCTGCCGGGTGGGCCGGTGTATATCACCCGCGCGTTAATCGACCAATTGCAATCTGAAGGTGAAGTTGCCAGCGTTCTGGCGCATGAGATCAGCCACGTGGTCGCCCGCCACAGCGCGGAGCAAATTTCTACTCAGCAGCTCACCCAGGGACTTACCGGTGCGGTAGTGATGGCCACTTATGATCCCAATAACCCCAGCAGCATGGGGACCGCTGAAGTAGCTATGCTCATTGGGCAGTTGGTGGATATGAAGTTCAGCCGTGAAGATGAAATTGTGGCTGATACCATGGGCGTAAAAGTGATGGGGCAGGCCAATTATGATCCCAATGTGATGGTGAAAGTAATGCAAATATTGGAGCAGGCTGGCAGTGGTAACGGGGTTGAGTTTTTAAGCACCCACCCCAGTCCGGAAAACCGCATAGGCAAAATACATCAGGCTATCTCTGACCTTTATCCCAGCGGTGTCCCCGGTGGGATGATCCAGTAATTCGAATCTAATACCATTGACGAAAAACCTTCCTGCATAGGAAGGTTTTTTTTATTTTGTCTTGATCCAACCTTTCGGAATTGGAAGGAAGGGATTCTCCAGTAATTGCACGGCTTTGGATGCCCGGGAACGGATGGCGGTGCCATGCACTTTGCAAAGTGGCCTTAGGGATCTAAGTATTTCGGTTGTTCTTTGCGGGTATCTACGGCTGAGAATGCATAAGCCGGAAATTGCCCAGCTCAGCACAAAGGCGTTGTTATCTTTAAGACAGTTCAATAAAATGTCCATGGTGTGATCATGGTTTTGGTTTGTTGTGAGGTTGGTCAGCAACATTACTAAGTGCCAGCGCACCATCGGTATCGGGTCATCCTCGGCAAGCATGGTCAAGAGAGTCAAATGAGCGCTGAACCAGTCTGCATGGATCCGGGAAATTTTTTCAAGGGCGTGAGCTGTCCGGGCGCGGACCACATTATCCTGCACTTTCAATCCTTCCATAAGGAAATTGAATGAAAGAGGATTTATGAGGACTTCATCAGCTACCTGATCTGCATTTCCATCTGAAATAAGCGTACCACCTTTCAGTTTGTCCAATAAATTGTCCATCCCTTAAGCATACCTGCTTTTTTATTGCATAATTAATTTGAATCGATTTTGTTCATTTATCGTATTATTATTTATATTAGTGATGAAAAGACCATTATATAAAAGGGCTATAATTTTAAAGGTTGGAATAATATTCGAACTTCAGGAGTAAGGCATTGAAAGCCACAGACATCCTTTCCCCCATTAAACGTTTTAAGGAGGACCGCTCGGCTCATCCCGTGCAGGTCACCCTGGACCCTCATCACCCCGGTGTGACCCGTGTGCATCTTATCCCGCTCAAGCCTGGTATCTTGGTGCGCAGCCCGAGCCTGGTACTGATCAATGGCTGGCATATGCTCCTGGTGGGTCCGTCCTGGGCTGACTTGTTGCGGGCATTTATGTACCGGCTGATTGTGAACGCTGAACCCAGGCAGGCAATCCCTGATGAACAGCTTCAATCAATTCTGGATAAGGTTGTGGAGGATATGCATCAGTTTTATCCGGGAGTGAAGGCGGAAATATTCAAGAAAGACCTGGATGAGATCGTTTCGCTTTTTATTGCAGTGGCGCATGGCGGATCGCTCCCGGAGAATATCCAATCCGGGATGACCTTGCAGGATCTCGCTCCTTATCTGAAAGCACCGCACCGCATGGACCTGTTGGTCTCACCCATGGTCGAAGGGGGCGAATGGATGTGTCCTTTGCATTGCCGCGGATGTTATGCTGCACGCCAGGCAGGCATGGTAATTGAAAAAGAACTCAGCACTTCTGAATGGAAAACCATCATCGATAAATGCCGGGAAGCCGGTATCCCTCAGCTCACATTTACCGGTGGTGAACCCACCCAGCGTAAGGATCTGGTGGAACTGATCCGGCATGCCGAGTGGCATGTCACCCGCCTGAATACCAGTGGGGTCAACCTCGCCCTGGAATTTTGCCAGGAGCTTGAAAAAGCCAATCTGGATGGAATACAGGTCACTTTATATTCTGATAACCATCATATCCATGACACCCTGGTGGGCAAGCTGGGCGCATGGATGCAAACAGTGCAGGGCATTCAAAATGCCCTCAAAGCCGGGTTGAGCGTCAGTGTAAATACGCCGCTTGTGAAATTAAATACCAATTATAGCGAGACCCTCAAAGCCATTAAGAGCCTGGGAGTAAAGTACGTCACCTGTTCTGGATTGATCCCGGCTGGCAACGCACCTGAGCAGATCAAGGGCGGGGAGGCACTGACTTCGGACGAGTTGGCAGATGTCTTGCGCATAGCCGTTTCTACTGCCAAATCACAGGAACTTGATCTGACTTTTACCAGTCCGGGCTGGTTGACCCAGGGGCAGCTTGATGAGATCGGACTGTCTGCTCCGATCTGCGGTGCCTGTCTGACCAATATGGCAGTCATGCCCAATGGCGCCGTAAGCGCCTGCCAGAGCTGGCTGGATGACCCCGATGGTCTGGGAAACCTTCTGACCACTCCCTGGAAGCAGATCTGGAATAATAAGCAGTGTAAAAAAATGCGCCGCACGGAACAAGAGGGCTGTCCCCTGCAGGAGGCGCTAAAATGAACAAACCAATAAAAATTCTTGTTCTCATTTTGGTAATGCTCTTGTCTTTATTCCCTTCCGTTGTGCTGGCACAGACCGGTACGGACGAGATCCGTGAGTATCGTATCGATGTCCTGCCCCAGGAAGATGGCAGCCTGATCAATACCTATACGATTAATTGGTGTGTCATCTCGGATGCAGCAGGTCCGCTGAACAACATTATTGTGGGTGTTCCTGATTCGGATTACCAGATCATGGATTTCAGCGGTGATGCCAAGGATGTTCGTTCCGCCGATTCTGGCGCAACCACCCAGGTGAACGTCATCCTGAATAAACCCATCAATGCCAATGAGTGTGTTACAGTGACCTTCCGTATCCACCAGATGGGATTGGCTCATCTGGATGGCCAAAAAGGGGAGATTGGTTTTCAGTTCATCCCAGGTTGGTTTGCTGAGGTGCCGGTAAAACACCTCCAAGTCACCTGGCATCTTCCAACAGTAGCTACCCAGCTTAAATCTCTGACACCTGAGCCCAATACGAAAGATGGTGGCCAGGCAGTCTGGGAAACTGTTTTACTGCCTGGTGAAAAACTTACCCTTAACCTGCTCTTTGATAAGACTGCCTTTCCAAATTATGGCAGACAATCCACCCAGGTCTGGCCATTGCAGGGCAGCGGTAGTTCGGCGGATACCGGCGCTGCCGCCCAAACCACAGATAACAGCGGGGCGGCTGCTGCAGACAATACGGTTAGCACATCCGAACCCCTGCTTGGCGTTGTCCCCTTCGGGTTGACCACCTGCATCTGTGCGGTCATCATCATTATCCTGATCGTCCTGTTCCTGGTGATCATATTCTCAAACGGTATGCGCGGTTACACCGGGGGCGGTTATATCGGCGGTCCAAGACCAGGTGGTGGAGGCATTTTCGGAGGGGGTCGAACAGGCGGTGGTGGAATATTTGGTGGAGGCGGTGGAGGTACCATCAGCTTACCGCCCAGTCGTTCTGGAGGCGGAGGCGGTTTGTTCGGCGGGCGTGGGTCAAGCTGTGCCTGTGTTTCCTGCGCCTGTGCCTGTGCTTGTGCTGGCGGCGGGCGGGCAGGCTGCAGTCGCAAGGGTTTTGATATATCCGGTCTGCTTAAGAAACCTGCCGCAGGTGAAGAAAAATGAAGAACCGAAAAATAGTCTTCTTGCTTGCCTTCGTTTTTATATTCATGGCGCAAACCTCTTGCAGTGTTCCTGTTGCGGCGGCTCCGACAGCCACTACCTATATATATGTAGAAGGCAGCCCTCGCGAGGGACAGCCGGTCTTCCCTGCCCTGGGTCGATACTGGGTTGTGGACAAAGGCTGTAATTTTGCCCAGGATAAAGTCAAAATTGCCGATGAAACCTTCGAAAAATTGCGCACTGACGGAATTGCCGAAGTGGCCGTGATCTGCCAATCTGGTATCCTGGATAAAGGTTCCAGTAATGATGATAAGATCTGGCTGCGGGATTGGGCACGCTGGGCAAAAATGGGCGCAGTGGACATCAACCGTTCAGTGGTGTGGCTTATTCGCCCGGATGCCAAAGCGCAGGAACAAATGGTGACCCTGGAGGTCTCGCGCTGGTTGACCTGGTACACGGCTATTGAATATTCAAATGCGTTAAAAGAAGCCGCTAATTACTCCAATTGGAAGGATTTCAACGGGGCGCTTATTTCGATCACCCGCAATGTCGATGGAAAATTACGCGAGCTGTGGAAGACCCATTCAACTGAAGGAGGTGCTGTACAATAAGGTTGTTGATATAGCTATTATTAATTGTTTTATCATTAAATAAGGAGAATAAGATGAAAAAATATTCAGTTCTAATCAGTTTGGTGATGGTGTTTGGTCTTCTGCTGACCGCCTGTGGGACAGTCAGCAAAGTGGCCGGGGATGTGGTGACGGAATACCATACACTCATCGAGAAATATCAAAGTGCACGAAAGATGGCTTCCAATTTCCGCTTGTGCGTAGATACTGCCATGGGCACCATTTATACCCAGGCGACCTTTCTGCAGAATTATCAGCAGGCAGATATTGAAAAAGCCAAAGTTTGGCGTGCCGCGCTGCAGGATGCGGGTTCCAAAATCGCCGACCTGTTGGCGAATTATAAGGATGCCAATGGCAACCCCATCCCTGTGGATCAATTGGACCTGGGTGCCCTGGCTAAAGCCGGCGCGCTGCCCGATGGAGTATCCAGCGGGTTGGGCATCTTTGTGCGCGCTTTCCAGGAAGCCCCATTGGCTGCAGTGAGTGATGCGCCGGTGCTGGCTGCCATGAATACCGCCTCCGAGCAGTACAACAAAATTGACGCCTGTGGCACTGACTGGAACGATGCGGTGGAGGGTTACAATGTGGAACGCAATAAGATCCCTGGTGATGTGGTCGGGCGGATAGCCGAAGCCCTGCACGTCAAGGAATTACCGGAGACTCTCCCATATTATGCAGGTGATTATTCTGGCAGTGTATCCCAGCCTAATTTACCAACCGCTGCCAAATAAATACGAATCCAATATAAAAGACTGGCGTTTTAGCCAGTCTTTTATTTATTTCAAGAAATTATTAAATCGAATTAAGATTGACCAAGATATTGGATGATATGATGATCAGACCATGATAGTATTTGAACTGATATCGATACTTGCTGGGCTGGCAGGTTAAAAAAGGCCATTGATGCTTCAGGAGGAAAAAATGATTCTAGGTGTGGATTACAGCCATTGGCAGTCCCTCGTAAGCGCTGAAAAACTCAAAGCAAAAGGGGTTAAGTTTGCCGTTGTTAAAGCAGGGGAGATCTACCTCAAAGCTTTTAATAAGCCAGCTGTTATCGATGACATGCACGACCGCAATATTACTGAGCTTAAACGGGTTGGCATTCTTTGCGGGGATTATTACTATTTTCACCCCTCAGCAGGAGCATCCAAGCAGGCGCGGCATTATGCTGAGATCTATTTGAAAAATCCACCGGATCTCCCGCCGGTGATCGATATTGAGGATATCGACAAAATGAAACCGGTTGAAGTCGGCAGACAGCTTATCGCTTTTATTGAGGAGATAAAAACTCATATTGGTCGGCAGCCCATCATTTACTCGCGCAATGCCTTTTTGGTAAATCAGGCGGGCAATCCTGACTGGCCGGCTGGAACTTTATTTTGGATGGCTCGGTATGCCTCAAAGATCGGAACCCTCTCTCCCAAGATCAAACCGCATGTGGTGATCTGGCAATTCACCGATAGGTTGAAACTACCCGGGCTTCCGTTAATGGACGGCAATTATTGGTTGAGAAGCCAGGAAGAATTAAATCAACTGGCTTCTGGAAAACTGACTCAGCCGCCAACCATTCCTTTACCTGTACCTGAGACTGAACCAGAACCACAAAAGAATAGCTGCCGGGTGCTTGTTGGCACGCTAAATATTCGCAATCAGCCCAGTTCACAGGGAAAAGTGGTGGGTTCACTGAAAAAGGGGCAGGTTGTCCCGATCTTATCCATTGTTAAAACCTACTGGGCGGAAATTGCCAGCAACCGTTACATCGCCATAAAAGGCGTATCTGGAAATTATGTTGAATTGATCAGCTCTGCACAGGTGATGCTGGGTTTTTCTCCGTTTAGAAAATCTTTCGAGCGATTCCTCGAAGGTGCCTATATGAAGCAAAAAGGAAAAAAATTGTACTAAAAAAATAAAAGCGCATGATTTCCATGCGCTCTTTATATTAATTAAGGGTTTACAATCTTTTTCTATGCAGAATTATGAATTCACTCCGAAGGGCGAGATTGAAGCGGAGTTATTCCCTTCATTGGATTCGGCTACCTGGTTGTCATGATCGATATAAATTATGCTCGTTTTGTTGACCGGATACCAGCTGCTGAACGAGAAAGTACAGTGCTCGGTTTGGCTTGCGCCTGACGCCAATCCAGGGAAAGCCCAGGAACAGCTGGCATTGCTGAAAGTGGAAAGGCCATACCACCTGACCACGAATGGACCAGCAGCAGCACCGCTATTATAGGCCGTAAATGTGATGGTGGCGGGAACACCACTAGTGGGTGTGGCAGGATTGATACTGAAAGCGGTGATCTTTAGGTCCGGAATAGCTAACACTAATATTAACGGTTTCACTTCGATCTGCACCCATATATTGTTGACGAAATATTCTCCAGTATCAGATCGTATCTTCCAGTAACCCTTATAGGTTCCTGCGGAAGCGGGAGCTTTTAAGGCCACGCTGATATCCACCTGTTCGCCAGGCGCCACATTCTGGGTGAAATTTTTTATTGAAGAACCACCCATTTGATCGCCGCTAAAGAACACCAGCTGATAATTGGTATTCCACGTACACGTCCCATCGTTGCGGAAACGCCAGGATTTGGTAAAGTTTACGTTGGGAATGTACTGTTTTCCATCCGGGACGGTTTCGGAGATGAAAACCACCCGATTGCAAGGTTTGGGGGTATTGGTGGGGGGAAGGTTTGGCGTCAGAGTGGGTAGCTGAACCGCAGCGCCCGTAGTGGCAGTTGGCTGTTGCACAACAACAGGTTGTCCTGCAGCAATGGTCTGCGCCACCGATGTGTTGACCATGTCTGCCTGGCTCAGTGATGGTGCCTGGGGCGCACCTAACGAGATGGTGCAGGCAAGTGAGACCAGTAAAAGAACACTTACAGGAAATAAAACTCGGTATCGTTTATTCATCTGATCCTCCTTCGGGTGAAAGACTCATAAACAGTATTAAATATTATACAAGAATTTCAGGAAAAAACCTGCTTTTATTGATCCCAAATTATTTGTTATTGATAACACGGAAAATTCAGTTAAATTCTATGAGAGAGAATAAGATGCACGAGCAGTGTTTAAAGATAAATTTTTAGGGTTGCATACTAATCAGACTGGTTGACAGGTATGTTCATATTGATTTGGGAATTACAAACCACTTTGAAATGGTACCTGATTAAAGCGATTTTAGCCTCTTCTCCATGTACATCAGGTCGTCAGCTTTTTTCAGCAGCAGGAGCAATGAAAATTGTCTTGTTGCTGTCGCCACACCAATCGAAATACGTAACGGCAGATCAGGGTGTTCTTCATTATGCTGTTTTAGAAAGGATTCAACCCGTTTTTGGGCATTACTGGCGGCTTTTGAGTCTGTGTTTGGCAGGATGATCGCAAATTCATCCCCGCCGATCCTGGCCTGTACATCTTCATCGCGGAAGGCAGCCCTTAATACTTTGGCTGCCCTTCTGAGTACCTCATCACCTGCCGTATGGCCATGTTTATCATTGATCGCTTTCAATCCATCCACATCCACCATGAATATACTTATGGGGAATTGCCGGCTATGCTCCAGGCGGCGCATCTCTTCATCAAAAAAAGAACGGTTATATAAATTGGTGAGGGTATCATGATTACTGATAAAAACCACACTGTTTTGAGCAAGCACTCTCTCAGTGATATCGCGAATGTTGCACTGGATGATATTTTTATCTTTTACTTTATACACATTGCTGATGAATTCCACATACATCGGCTTCCCCTTTTTAGTTTCCAGGGGCAGGTTATCGTAACGGATGTATTTTTTGGTCTTCAGTTCGATAAATGCTTCCTTGCTCGTTACGACATCTTTCAAAGGGCCAAGTTCCCAGAGCTTCAATCCAATGACCTCTGACTTCGAAAAACCAAGAATCTTGAGGATGAATGGATTCACGTCTGTAATCTCACCTGTGCTGGCGTCCAGCAATAAAATACCATCCTGGGCAGCTTCAAATAATCTGCGGAACTTCAATTCAGATACCTTCAATTCATTTATCAAACGTTTCTTCTCGTCTTGAGGAGATACTGTCTGTCTACGATCGCCTTTTTTATTGCCTGAGGGTTTTTTCATATTTACTTTTATCTCCCTTTTCACTAAATCAATCTGCTACCGTTATTGGATCAAATATACTTAGTGGCTTTTCTTACCGCGGTCAGGATGGCAAAACCTGCAAAATCCATTCCTTGGGGTGTCTGGTTAGTAGGATGAATAAATAGATTCTTTAATAATTATACAACTCTGAAAATAATATTCAAGCAAATGGATGTTCTCAGGATCATTGAGAATCATGTAGAAAGCAGTAACTGATTGGATCTGGTGAACTTTCAAGTTCGAGGAAGCCCTCGTCTGAGTTGTTTTGCAGAAGGCGATTGAAAATCTTACGAATACTCCCACCTTCACTCCCCTCATATATATATCTAACAAGAGTGCCCCCGGAGAGATTCGAATACAATACCCACCTTGTGGGTACTCCCAACCGACAGATTCAATATCTGCCACTTTACCCAGTTGCGTACTAGATAAAAATTTCATAGAATTATGAGGTCAACAATGATTGAGCTTAATCCAAGGAGAAAATATGAGACGCAGAAGAGTCATCCGTGCAACAAGAGCTACAGCGAGGGCTGCCTCTTGGGTTTGGATTTGGGCTGTGCTGGCAATAATCATCATTCTTTTCTTTGTAGTACGGTGCATGCGCTAGGCATAATTTAGCATCAAGAAAAAAACATGTTTAAATTCAGGTGACTATATATATTTAACAATCAATATGTAGGAATCACGCGAAAGGGTTATTCGGGGTTATTTTTACTAATGATTGGGTGAGCTGCCGATCCTGAAAAGGGTTTCCGTGAAATAGAAATGGACCCATCACCAAGGTTAGCCTCATGCTATTCTGGATAATCTCACCCCAAAAGAGTACATTGAATCCAATCAACAACATTCTATACTAATTATCTCAGATGATTTGAATTTATTCAGAAATTTGCATTTTTTTCCTATTCTCTATACAATATCAAACAGGAGGCAGTCATGAATAAAAAATCCCGAAGTATTTTGATTTTATTGGTAACTGGTTTTTTCTTGTTAGCTCTGGTCTTTGGTAGTGGAAATAAAATTGTATTTGCGGTCCCGGAAACAGTGATTGAAAAACCTGTGGCAGCCGTCCCGACCGCAACCGTGATTGTGACACCTACGGTCACGCCCTCTAGATTTCAGACAATCACTACTTGTTCAATCACCTCAACTTTAATGCCTGAATGGAAAATAAAATTATGTGAAACATTTGATAGCAATACGAGAGGTTGGGTGGAGGGTGATCAGAGCAGTGATCTAATGAATGCCGATGCAAAAATTGTAGGCGGTAAATACATCATCGACTATGGGGGCAAGGCGGTCAAAGGATACAATACCGGCACTGGTTCAGTGATTTTGATTGGCGATGCTTCTGATTTCGCCGTCACAATTAAGGGAAAATTTGATACCGATAATAAGTATGTCGGTTGGGGTGTTGTCTTTCGCAGCAGCCAGGCTAAGGATGGCTATGCTTTTCGCATTTCTCGCGAGGGCAAGTATGGTTTTCAGCGAATTGTCGGCGGTAAATTATTCACGCTCATCCCGGCCAAAGCAACAAGTTTGATCAAAGAGGATCTGGACAACACCATTTCAATCGTTGCGAAAGGAACTCATTTCGATTTCTATATCAATGATACTATGGTAAATTCCTATGACGATTCAAAACTGACCGGTACCAGGTTAAATTTAGCTTTATATCTGCAGGAAGGTGCCAAATCGGTCTTTGAATTTGATGAACTACTGGTGAAAACACCCTGACAATATCGTTTGACAATCGTTTGAAAAAAGCGGCTATTTTTGGCCGCTTTTTATTTCTGGATGATTTGACAACCTGACATGTTATTCATTCATTCTAACCTTGTGGGTATACAATACCCACCTTGTGGGTACTCCCAACCGATCGATTCGAAATCAAGTGCCCCCGGAGAGATTCGAATACAATACCCACCTTGTGGGTACTCCAAACCGATTAATAAAGGTGCCCCCGGAGAGATTCGAACTCTCAACCGATGGATTCGAAGTCCAGTACTCTATCCAATTGAGCTACAGGGGCATTCAACAAAATTATACTTGATAGGCGTGTATTAATAAATGATGCGGAAGATCTATCAGCCCTTTGTTGGGCGTTTGAAAAACCAGGTTAATCCCCCGGGACTGAAAGTAGATAATTCCCAGCCTTCTTCAGCAATTTTATTGATAGCTTTGACTACCGTCTGATCAAAATCTGGTCTCGCTTTATTGGTAATGGCAAAAATTGATGCCTTCTCAATTTGAAATAGAGTCTTTGGCTCACGATCGGTTTCATAAAAAATAAAATTATTGTCTGTGAAAACCATCGATGAATATTCCCATTTCTGCATTTCAGCCTCCAGGATAAATTTCTCTAGTATGTATAGAAAGTATAAGACATCTTTATGAAAAAATCCGCATGTGGGGGAAGTGAAGCATAGTGGAAAGGCGTAGGACTCATAAACCCTTGGTTGTAGGTTTGCCCGGAAGAGTATTTAGCAAGATTAACAAATCCCACTCTCGTCTAATTGATTCTAAGGACTTATCCAAAACTTTCACAAATAGAAAATCATTATTGCGCCAAGGATCAGAAACGGCGTAAAAGGCAGGGCGCTGGCAAACGCGCGATATCGTCTAGATAAAAGAAGTGCAAAGAATAAAACTAATGAGAATGCCCCAAATGCATAAATTGAAATCGTAATCGCTCTGAAAATTGATGGCCAGCCGGTAAGTAATCCCAGTATCAAACCAAAACATACATCGCCGAATCCAAAAGCGACCTCATCTATTTTTTGATGCCTGATTTTTCCAGCTATTGTTGTTAACGCTATCCCCAGATAATAAAATATGAGCATGATGAGGAATCCAGCGAGAGCGCCTATTATTGTCCTCAATAAACCATTCATGATCATTCCGTAAATACAGAATAAAACAAAACCAAAAATGCTGGTTTCAAACAAAACTGCCCGATGTTCGATATCGATCACCATGATCACTCCCAGGAAAATCAAAATCGGGAGTGCTGCCCAAAAACCAAGAATGGAAAATGGAAAAAAATTGACCAGAATGCATAAAACAATTGCACTAAAAAGAACAATGATGGTCCTAGTTGACGTCCTATTGCCACATCTCGAGCATCTAAAGGAGACCAAATAATCTTTTATTGAGTAAGGCTGGTGACATACGCTGCATAAAGGCCGGGAGAAACGGCGCGAAACAGGGAGAACGTCTGAAAAATAATTAATGAGGTTGCCAATAATTCCGCCAATAATTACGATAATGATCAACGACATGACATTTACCTCATTCTAATCGATGGGATGGTCTCTTCAAGTTAATGCAACTAAATAGAAAAATACAAGTGGTATTTTCATAAGAATTGATGAACCTTCTACCTAAGCCAGTAAGGTGAATGTGTTGAAGGTTAATTATTCGTATAACAAGAATATCACAACAGGCTGAAAAAAACCACAAATAATCTAATTTGATCCCTGTAGTTGTATAACTTCCTATCCTTATCATTGGGAAATTCAAGTAATATTATTCGAAATTAGGGGCCAGGTTTGAATGACCCATGGAGCTGGTGGGCAATAACCTATAGAACTTTATGATCCGACCCTTATGTGCTCTTTTCTCCATTTTTCAATTAATACTATTGCTTTCTGAAAAACATAAAAGCTTTTGCGGTTCAATAGTTCATATTTCAGCTTGCTGTTGAACACTGTGTCCCTGGCGGAGAATTAATTCCACTTCTTATGCTTGTTGATGATCTACTCAGCCTTGAATAATCTAATTCCCATATTTACCTGCCTTTTGTCCGATTTTCACTTGACAACCATTTCAATTTTTTGCAGACAATCTAAATTTACAGCTTGTATTATTTCAAAGAATGGTTATAATGTTAAAGCAGTCTAATAAAAGAGGAGAATACGATGTTATACCTGATGAAAGAGTTCTTTAGTAGAATGAGTCAACGCCAAGAAAAAGGGCAGACTTTGATCGAGTATGCTTTGATCATAGCTCTCATTATTGTTGTTGTAATTGTAGCTATGAACTTTCTTGGACCAACGATAGCTAACGCATATAACTCTATCGGAAACAGTGTGGGAGCCGCATTACCATAAATTAAATTACCATATTTCAAAAAGAGCCTCTAAATTGGAGGCTCTTTTTGAAATACCTTAAGTTCATTGTTAAAAATATACTTGGGAAATCAACCGAAATTATATATTGAACCAGTATAACAATCGTCATATAATAGTATTATGATTTCGTTATCAGAGGAGAAATTTGGGGTTGGTTTTGGTTTAATTTACGACAACACTTCAATGTGTGAATCAATCCCGGTTTGGAGATTTTGATTACCAATGCGGATTAATCAATGCAGAATTCCAAAAATAATTATTGCAGCAATTTTTATTGCGGCAGCTTGCCTTTTGGCAGCATGGAGTAACTTACCCGCTCCGCAAATGGGGAATGTCTCCCTCCAATCTATGTCTGCTTGTCTCAATCGTTTGAATATCCCGACTAACGATTTGCACTGGGTCTATGTGCCGGAATCCGCGGACCAACTGCACACAGAAGAGAATTACTTTTTCCTTGCTGGGCAATTGATTACCAGTAATAATGTGGATGTGAGTACCTGCCCTGCGGGAGGGTTGGCGATCAACGATTATGCCAATGCCTGCGGCATGGCTGCTGCCAAACCAGCCGTGATTTTTATTCAGAATATGTTGAATGAACCCATCCTGCAGGCCTGGAAAGATACGGGCGTGCCGCCGGTGCTGCTCAAGCAGCTTATCCGCATCGAGAGCCAGTTCTGGCCATCCCAGTACAACTTAACCCATTTTGGTTTCGGTCATATCACCGAAATGGGAATGCGTAACGCGCTTGACTGGAATCCTGGTCTTTACACCAAGTATTGCCCGGCCTCAGGAGGTGTAAACTGCGCCATAAAAGAAAGCATCGCTTATCAGATCCTTACCTCACTGGTGTCCACCTGCGTTTCGTGTAAATATGGTATTGACCCAGTTGCGGCGAATCGAAGCGTGGATATCCTGGCTCAAGTGCTGCTGGGCTACTGCTATCAGACTGAGCAGATGATCTATAATGCCACCGGTTGGAATCCCATCCTGGCCGTAGACTACCCAACAATTTGGAAATTGACGCTGATGAATTACAACGCAGGTCCTGGGTGTGTGTACGCAGCCGTCGCAAAAGCTTTTGAAACCACAAAAGGTCCGATAAGATGGCCTGATATTGTTGTGCAAACTTCGGATGCACAGTGCCTCCGCGGTTTGTATTATGCCGAAAGGATTACAGCAAAATACTTCGACTTCCCGCCCTCCACGTAGAGGATGTTCAAATTTAATCCTCTACTCAATTCATGGCAATATAGGAAAAAGAACCCCTATGCCAAACAAAATGAAAATCAATCAACACAAACATAGCCGCCTTCAAGGCCAGTCTCTTATGGAAATGGCTTTAATGTTACCCATCCTGCTTGTTCTGATCATTGGCGCGTTAGAGTTCGGGCGTTTATTCTATACCAAGATTGTTCTTACCAATGCTGCCCGTGAGGGTGCTTATTACTTGTCTACTCATAAATCTGATTATGATGATGTCACGGGAACCGCACCTAATACATTAATTGCCGCTCAAGCCGAAGCGAATAATTCGGGAATTTCTAATATCACAGTAGATATTACGCCCAAGAATTGTTGTATTCAAGGTGAATACAGCCTGGAGGTAACTGTGAATACTAAGGTGCACGATCTGCTCATCCTGGGTTTTTTAGGAAATGTTTTTTCAATAACCGCGACAAATTATGATGAATTTCTGCTCAGTTCTTCTGTGGAGATGATGGCTCAATGAGACTAAATAAGATGCCGTCAGGTCAGGCGTTGATCGAATTTGTGTTAATTTTCCCTTTATTGTTCTTGCTGGTGATGGGGTTATTTGATATCGGGCGAGCTGTTTTTTATTATTCCACCCTTAATTCCGCCGTAAGAGAAGGCACCCGTTATGCAATTGTTCAACCCGATTGCGATTACAGATCAAACCCCAATTCCTGCACGGGTGTGTACCCGGATTCATATAATGCTCCATGTGGTTTGGATTCATCTACTGCTCTGTGTGACTCGGATCCATCTAATGCTCTGTGTGCCGCCTTGGATTGTAAGAATGCGATATCCACAGCAAATTTAAAGATATGTAATGAAATAAAAAATAAGTTCTTCACCGGAGAATTATCCAGCAGCACGATCTGCATTAAACATCCGGATTCCGGCACTGATGATCCCAAAATTAATATTTACATTGATTTTATTTTCAAACCCGTTACCCCGGGGATTGCTTTAATGGGAGATTTAACCATGCATGTAAATTCCCAAATGCTGATGGCACCAATTGCTGAACCTTAAGAGCGGAGGCCGAAATGAATAAATTTCAGTTTAAGAACAATTTTGAAAAAGGTCAGGTCATTCCACTGGTTATTGTGATGTTTTTTGTCATCATTGGCATGGTTGTCCTCATTTTAGATGGAGGAGCCCTTATGTCCAACCGGCGGACTGCGCAGGCAGCGGCCGATGCAGGCGCCCTGGCTGGCGCGCAACGTGCATGCCTTGGTAAAGATGACGCTGAATCAGTGGCCGCAGATTATGCGTCTGCAAATGGAGCTTCTTCCGCATTGGTGACAGTCACAGGGATGCAGATTACAGTAAATGCAACGGTGGAACATCCATCTTACTTTGCAAAGATCTTTGGAGACCCAACCCTGGAGGCCAGCGCTGAAGCGTCTGCCGGGTGTTATGGCGTATGCGGAAAAGAAGTTATACCTGTGGCATGGCGCTGCCCGTCTTTGGATGGGGGAGAACCTGAATGCCAGATGCAAACATTAAGTTGGAAATTAATTGAACCGCTGTTGGCAGGAAGAGTGACATCTGTTTACATAGATGGTAAAGAGTACTTCAAAAGCGGTACTAATATTGTTGATGCTAGTACAATCCCAATCCCTCCTGATCAGATCTATATTGTTTTTAATAGTGACAAGCTTTGCATTGGAGAAGTTGGTGGCACTATCCAATGTGATTTGGATGGAGATACTAAAAATGAAATTCAATTGGGTGGGCAACGTGGTTATTTATACCTGGACAGTGGTAGTATTCCTGATTGGATTAAGCGGGGTCCTTACCCTGACCTTACGCTTAACGCACATACGTGGCTTACGGGAAAATCCGGAAGCGCTTCAGGAATTGAATTGGCAATGATCGACATGGAATTTCCGGGTAAAGTAGTAATGGTGCCGGTCTATAATGCAATTCCGTGTAAGTATCCGATTTCACCAGAACCGCCTTCTATTTGTTACGAAAGCGTCCATGTTGACCCGTGGCCTGCTGGAGCAGATAATTATGACTACATTGTACGAAATAATCAAGATAATTATCACATCATTGCATTTGCCCCTTTTTATATATCCTGTATTTCAACCCAATCGGATGGTTGTCCTGGCTCTAAGCAAGCACAAGGATTAGATAATAATGATTCAGTTATTGAAGGGTATTTCTTAACCGATGTGGACGTTTCACCAGATTACACGCAATATTGTTCTATTAACCTTGGAAATTGTACAGTATCATTAACTAAATAACGGTATGATTGATAAGAATTTGGGAGGTTTTCTGTGTCTAATAAAACAAAAGTAATATTCATAATCAGCGTGGGATTGGTCCTTGTAGCTGTTGGAATTTTTGCCAGTGTCCTGCTGACCCAGCGGTCTCAGGCAGATCGGTCACCGGTGCCAGTTAAAGAAGAGACTATCAAGACCACTGTGGTAGTCGTCACGCGCGATCTGTTTCTGGGGGACCTGATTGCGGGAACTGATGTGAAGCTGGTTAGCGTTCCGGTAGAAATTGCTCCGCGCGATGCCATCACCAAACTTGAAGAGACGGTTGGCAAGATCATTAAGACTGATCTTGTCCAGGGAGAAATGCTTCTCTCACATAACCTGGCGGACCCGACCAATAATAATAACGACCTTGGTTTCATCTTGAGTGCCGACCATGTATTAATGGCGTTCCCGGGAGACGACCTGATGAGCCGCGAAAGTATAGTCCAACGCGGTGATATCGTGGATATCTTCGCGACCTTTACAGAAAAAATCAAGCCGTCTGGTGGAGCCACTACAACTACTGCTGGTGTCCCTCAAGAGCCTGAGACAAGAACCTTTACTGTGGATAGCATGCAAAAAGTAAATATTACCGCCATGGTATTGGAAGTGATTGCGCAGGAAAAAAATGCTGCTCCCGCGGGAGGAGCAAATGCCAAGACAGCTCCCAAGCCTCAAACCAGGATCCGGGCTTACTTGCTGGCGCTGAATCCTCAGGACGCCCTGATTTTGAAACATCTGAAGGATACCGGAGCAATATTTGATATCGTTTTAAGAGCACCCACTTCGACAACTCAATTTAACCTGACGCCTGTTACTGAACAATACATCATTGAATACTACGGACTTGGGATCCTGCCTTAAACGCTGAGGAAAGAATTGAAATGGTAACAAAAACCGAACTAAGAACGATCCTCTTAATTTCAAAGAATTCATTCATTATTGAAGCAACCCGTACGAAGCTCGCAAAAGTAGGATTTCTGCAACTGATCAGCAGAGAGGTGACTACCGCGAATCTTGCGTCGGTCATCGTAAAGACCCAACCGGATGTGATCTTATTGGATTTTGCATCCCAAAATCTACCTCTTGAACTGATGGAAAAAATCAAGTCTGAATACCCGGAATTTGCGGTGATTGCCATCTTGCCTGAATCCGAGGTGGTTCATTCAGATCGAGTGGTTCTCTCAGGTGCGCGGGCTTTCGTCCAATATCCATATGTAGCAGACATCCTGGTGGTCACCATCAAACGGGTGATGGAACTCACGGTCCGCAATCAGGATTATCTAATCCGGCTCCCTGAAAAGGAAATTGATAATAAGCCCAGGAATACGTTTACGGTTTTCAGCCCCAAGGGAGGAGCGGGAACCACGACCATTGCCACGAACCTGGCTATCTGTCTGCAAAAAGCATTGAAAGAGGAAGTGTTACTGGTCGACGGGAAACATATGTTCGGGCATGTGGCACTATATCTTAATATGCAGACTGGCAATTCAATCACGGATTTGTTAGCTCATGCTAGCTCGCTGGATCCCAAAATGATCAGGCAGGTCGCTAAACAGCATATTTCCGGCATTCACGTGCTGCCAAGCCCGAACTCGGTTTTTGAGGCTCAGGGAATAAGACCGGAGAGCCTGTTTAGTTTGATTCAAAATTTACAGCAGGTCTTTTCAAACATCGTTATCGATGGCGGTAATAATTTAAATGATAACACCGTAACTTACCTGGATTCCTCAGACAAGATCCTGCTGGTGCTTAATCCCGACCTTGCCTCAATGCGGGATGTGAGACAATTCATGGAAGTCTCAGCCACTCTTTCCTACCCAAAGGAAAAAGTGTTGTTGATCCTTAATCAAGCCGGCAGAAAAGCAGATGTGAGAAGGGAAGAGATCGAGAAAATTCTGAAGATGAAGGTTTTCGGCAAGATTCCCGCTGATGAGAACCTGGCGCTGAGCAGCTTGAATGAGGGGGTTCCAATCCTGCTGAAAAGCCCTCATCACCCAATCAGCAAGGCGTTTTCTGATATCACTGAGGAGTTGGTAAAAATAATTCAGACCTCCAAGACTGAATATTTTGAAAAAGAAAAAAATGAAAAGACTGAACTCCCCCAAAAACCATCCAAAAAAGGGCAGGCAATCTAAGCGAGGATTTCTTTGAATCAAGAGTTGATCACCGGTATTCTGCTTGCGGTCTTTCTCTTATGCGCATTAGGAGTGATCCTTATTGGCATTTGGATGTATAGAAAGGGTCCTTTATCCAGGACGCAGGCAAGAATATCCCGTTTTGTGGCTCCCCCTATGGATGATGGTCAGGTCACTCCTACCCGGACATCCACCCCCTTCTTCAAGCAGATTATTGGAAAATTCAGGGATTGGATTAATGTTTCTCTAAGTGGTTTTTCTTCAGATAATCTGAAACTAAAACTTTCCAGTGCCTATTGGACGATCACTGATACAGAATATATCCTGATTCGCATCTTCGCAACTGTGTTGGCATTTATCCTGGGGTGGATGATTTTTAGGAATTTCATAGGTGGGATATTACTGGCTGCGATCACGATCCTTGTTCCTCCAATGCTGGTGGATCGGGCAATCGCCCAAAGGCAAAAAAAATTTAATAACCAGTTATTAGATGTCCTGATATTGATCACAGGGGCAGTGAAGTCAGGATATAGTTTGATGCAAGCGCTTGACCTGGCGGTAAAAGAAATATCTGCTCCTGCATCCGAAGAATTTGGCCGGGTACTGCGTGAGATCCGCTTCGGAATCTCTCTGGAAGGAACTCTCTTCAATCTGGCGGATAGAATGGATAGCGAAGACATGAAGATCGTGGCGACCGCCATCATCATCAACTCCCAGGTTGGAGGTAATCTTTCCACTGTCCTCGATTCCACCATATCCACTATTCGCGATCGAATGCATCTTTTGGGGGAGATCCGTTCCCTTAGCTCATATGCAAGATATGTGGGCAACTTCCTGTCTTTGATGCCATTTATTACGGGTTTTATAATCTTTTTAATGAAGCCTGATTTTTTCGATTCAGTCAATAAATCAATAATCACCCAGGCTATTCTCCTAATAGCCTTGTTTGGCATTATTATAGGGAACATTTGGATCAGTCGGATCGTAAAGATCAAAGTTTAAAAAAGGGATTATTATATATGAATATTGAATGGACTAATCCCAGTCTTCTTTTTATTCTCCTGGGAGTGATCGCGGCAATCATGGGCTCAGGCCTGGCTATTTTTGGGATTTTCACCCAATTAAAAGGAAGAAAAAATATTTCTACCCGGATGGCTCAATTTGTTGCCTCTGAAGAAAAGTCACTCAAAAATCCTGTAACGCGCCAAATCATACCGCGTGAGATCAGCGGTTCATTATTCAGTCGAACGATTGTTAGCTGGCTTAACAAATTTCTCTTTTTCCTGGAAAGATTAACACCTAAAAAAATGGCTTCTGACTTGGAGCATAAACTGGAGGTTGCAGGGAACCCAGCCAAAATACATGCCAGCAATTTTTTTGCGATTCGATTCCTGATGCTTGTAGGCGGAATTTTTCTTGCATTATTGATCAATCTCAATTTCAAGACCATCAGCGCTATTTCTGTGGGGTTAGGGATTATGGTGATCGGTGCTGGTTTGTTTTTACCGATTGTCTGGCTTAATGGGCGTGTTCGATCCAGACAGGATGGAATCCGCCGCGAGCTGCCGAATGTGTTGGATATGCTCTCTGTGTGCGCTGATGCCGGTTTAGCTTTCGATCAGTCTCTTCAAAAAATTAGTCTTTATTGGGACACTGATCTGGGACATGAGTTAGTCCGTGTTACCCAGGAGTTGGAAATGGGAGTACCACGGGCCGAGGCATTGAAAAACATGAGCAACCGGCTCGATGTGGATGAGCTCTCCCGGTTTATTGCTATTATCGTACAGGCAGAAATGATCGGCATGAGTTTTGCTGACGTGCTGCATGCCCAGGCGGTGCAGATGCGCGTATTAAGGCAGTATTGGGCGCGGGAAATCGCCAATAAATTACCAGCCAAGATGATCCTCCCCTTAGCTCTCTGTATCTTTCCTGCACTGATTGCGGTCATTCTTGGACCCATTGTTCCATCTTTATTAAACGCTTTTTAAATAAATGAATATATCCAGTTGTAGAGAGTGGAAATGACGACCTCATCAAAACCAAAATTCAATAAACACAAGGACAAAAAGCCCGATTTCAAAAATAAAATATCAGGTCAAATCGCCAAACCGATTGACCTATCCCGTGATTCCGATTACACAATATTAGTCGAGCATTATCAGAAAGCAGAATTTGACGAGTGTAAGGGTTTATTAGATAAACTGGTAAAAAAGTACCCTGAGCATCCGGGACTTCTTAAATTCAAAGATGATCTTCAAATGAAGATTTCCTTAATGACCATGGCAGTCACAAATATTGAAGAGAAACAACAAGAAAAGAGAAAGGTGACCCTCAGGTTGAGTGTTTTTGCGATTGTCTGTTCACTTATTGTGATGATTGTCTTTTTCATTTCTTACCTCTACTTCAATAATGTTGCCACAGCCAGGCGGCTGGAGGCGGAGATGGTGCTGCTCACCTCACTTAGTAATCAAGCGGAGCAACTTCTGCTTGCTGGACAACCTCGTCCAGCAGCAGAGATCGTTGCAAGAATGAGTTCGATCAATCCAAAGTACGAGAATCTCCCGGAGTTGAAATTGCAGACGGATACCCTGTTACAGTTGGAGACTGAGTACCAAACAGCGCTTGATTTGATCGCCGGGAATAAAAATAATGAAGCATTGGTCATTTTGAAGAAAATCGAAAATGAGAAACCCGGTATGTGGGATGTCAGTCATCAAATTGCTTCGATTGAAACTTCCCTTCAACTCGCTAAATATATGGAAGATGGTAACGCAGCCTACCAGGTTGGAAAGTGGGATCAAGTGATCAATGCCTATGAAAATGCCCTGACACTTGATCCTAAATTAGATAATCCGCGGATCAATGAGCAATTGTTTAATGGTTACCTGAAAAGAATCATTGAAATGCTCCAAAATGAAAATACCTCGATCGATGACATTGCAAAGGCACAACAATATTACCGCAGGGCGGTCGTCATGATCCCGCAGAACCAGACATTTGCCAGCGAGAGGGAAAACCTGCAGGAAATAAGCAACAATCTGCTTGAACTGAAGTTTACCCAGACTGCCAGGGCAATTTTAGAGGATAAGAACCAGACTGTTTCCTCAATAGCCAACGCCGTATCTTACCTGAGAAATGCGGCAAAAATAAAACCGAAGAACACTGCCCTTAAATTGGATCAGAAAAATGCGGAGTACTATCTAACTGCTTTTCAGAAATTTATTGAAATGAACTGGGTGGAATCGATTACCAATCTTAACCTGATATTATCTGAGGATTCAAATTATGCGAATGGAAATGCCAAACTTTTGCTTTATGAGGCATACTATGCCCTTGGAAAGAGATACAATTCTTTGAGTCTTTACTTGGACGCCCGTAAAAATCTTGAACAGGCTGAAATCCTGGCGTGGGATGATACGAATAACCTCATGAAATTATTCCAGGTTCAAGTGCTTTTGGGTGACACGTTTGGAAAAATGAATGATTATAAAAATGCCGTTTCCTATGATAAATATGCACTGAAAGCCATTAATGCTTCCCAGAAGTTCGCAAAAATTCCCGATATCGCTGCAAAGTATGATGAGGCTAATAACTTGGCAGCTATGGGGAAATTTGAGAATTCATATGCGGCCTTCCAGGAGGTTCTAAAAGATATTCACTTTGTCTTTTCGATCTCAGAAATAGAGATTAAGAATGGCACCTGCCTGGCGTTCTTCGCCAACGAAAACTTATCTACTGTGGATGCTGTTTTGGATGCAAATAATCTGCCAAGATCCATGGTTGTCACTTTTGAGCGCAAATTAAATGTCCCTAAAATTGAAAAGTAGAAGATCGTCGTAACGGTGTAAAAGCTAGAAGGAGAACCTGATGTTCTTAAACCGCCCCGCAAAGAAAATTGAAACGAACGCGCCCATTCAAACAAAACAGAAAAGAACCCCCCAACTCGAAAGTGATTTCCATAAAATCCGGGATGCAGTTCAAAAGAATTTGCTAAAAAATAAAAATTATGATGCTTCAATGGATTCGGATCAGATAAGATCGATTATTGAAGATTGTTTCGACCAGGTATTGGAAGAAGAAGAAATTCTCTATAATCGTTCCACAAGCGAACAGGTATTGAAATGGGTTATTGCGGATATCATAGGGTATGGTCCGATTGAACCGTTATTGGAAGATGCAGAAATTACTGAGATCATGGTCAATGGATACGATGAAATCTTTGTCGAACGATTCGGTTTGATTGAACCAACCACAGTGAAATTCGAAAATGATGCCCATCTTCTGCACGTGATTGACCGTATTGTTTCTCCCATTGGCAGAAGAGTGGATGAAATGTCGCCAATGGTCGATGCACGCTTGCCAAGTGGTTATCGTATAAATGCCACCATCCCTCCGATTTCACTGGATGGACCGCTGCTCACCATACGGAAGTTCGAAACAAAACCTTTTACGGTACAGGATTTGATCCTCAAAGGTACTTTGACAGTTGCGCTGGCAAATTTCTTAAAAAGCTGCGTGGAAGCCAGGATAAACATTGTAATTTCTGGAGGTACCGGTACGGGTAAGACCACTTTCTTGAATGTGCTCTCATCCTTTATCCCAGCGAGGGAACGTGTGATCACCATTGAGGATACAGCTGAGCTCCAATTAAATCAGGTTCATGTCATCCGGCTGGAAAAACGTCCGCCGAACATCGAAGGCAAGGGAGAGATCACAATCCGCCAATTAGTGGTCAATGCCTTACGCATGCGTCCTGATCGCATTGTGATGGGAGAGTGCCGTTCAGGAGAGGCATTGGATATGTTGCAGGCAATGAACACCGGTCACGATGGCTCAATGACAACCGTCCACTCCAATACTCCTCGCGATACACTTCGCAGGATCGAAACGATGGTTCTGATGGCCGGGATGGACCTGCCATTGAAAGCCATCCGTGAACAGGTGGCATCTGCAATTGAGCTGATCATTCATTTGGAACGCTTAAATGATGGAACGCGCAAAATCATGCAGGTTGCAGAAGTTCAGGGTATGGAAGGGGATACGATCGTTTTGCAAGACCTATTCGTGTTCAATCATACCGGAATTAAAAACGGAATTGCGCAGGGTAGTCTGAAGGCAACTGGTCTGCGTCCACGATTCCTGAGTAAGTTGATCGCCAATGGTGTTGAGATCCCTGCGAGCGTATTTGAAAAATAAGATCTGTTTGAATTTGGAATTATTCGTTGGAGATGTAATTTCAGGTTAGCTCTGCAGTCTCATAAGGTGCAACCCAGATTATTATCTAAACCATCGAGAAGAGGGTTTTTTTTGAAATTTACCGTCCGAAATCTATTTCTAATTGTTTTATTTTGTGGAATATTCTATTTATCGTTAAGACCCATTGTGGACCCTGATTTCTGGTGGCATTTGCGTACAGGTCAACTAATTGCTCAAACCCAGGAAATACCACATGCAGATCCATTCTCGTTTACCGCTAATGCAAAACAATGGGTTACTCATGAGTGGCTATCAGAGTTAATCATTTTTAGATCATTTGAATTAGGCAGTTATGGATTGCTAATTTTTATTTTCTCCGGAGTCATATCCGCAACATTTTTATTTACTTTTCTACGCTGTTCCAAAGAAACAAAACCTTATATCGCAGGATTTACACTTTTTTTAGGTGCGATAACTTCAGCGCCAATATGGGGTGTCCGCCCACAAATGCTCACCCTTTTCTTTACCAGTATTTTTTTATTTTTGCTTGACCGATATCGACGTAATGGAAATTATAAAATTCTAATTCCCATACCATTGATCACAATAGTTTGGGTTAATCTTCATGCGGGTTATATCATCGGAATTGCGGTTGAGATTATTTATCTCTTCGGTTATTTACTTGAGGTCGCGATTCAAAGGGTTCGTCGAAAAGAGAAAATTGACGCATTAAACCAAAAAACTATTTGGATCCTTTTCAGTGTACTGATCACAAGTATTTTAGCGAGCCCCCTGAATCCAACAGGCTTTCGGATCTTAACTTATCCTTTCCAGACTCTGACTGATTCTGCCATGCAAAGCTATATTCAGGAGTGGTTTTCACCTGACTTCCATCAAGTGATTTGGCAGCCATTTGCGGTTATGCTCCTCGTGCTAATTGGTATGGGGATGAGTGGGAATCGTCCCATTTCAATTACAAAAATTCTCCTGACCTTGGTGTTTGGATATGGGGCTCTCCGATCCATGCGCAATATTCCACTTTTTGCGATCGTCGTAATACCTGTTTTAGCACAACAATTATTTTATCTATTTAAATTTAGGCCTAAGGCGCATGAACAGAGCCGTCTTTTTCGATATATAGCTCCTATTGTAATAAGTACGATAGCTGTAGTGTTGGTCCTGGGTTTCATCCAGGTAACCAATAATCAACAAAAATCTGAAGGAGAAACCTTTCCTAAAGATGCGGTGGACTGGATTATGGAAAACAAGCCCAAGGGCAATATCTTTAACTCGTATAACTGGGGTGGATATTTCATTTGGAGGCTTTATCCGGAATACCTCGTGTACATTGATGGTCGTGCTGATTTATATGGAGAAGAATTTATTTCCAATTATAGAAGAATTTATTTGACCAAACCTGGTTGGGAAGAAAAACTCAACCAAGAGAATATCCGAATTGTATTTGTAGAATTTGATTCTATGCTTGCGGATGCTCTTCGACAATCTTCTGCATGGAAAAAACAGTTCGAAGATAAAAGTAGTGTGATATTTATAAAAGAATAATCCAAACCCACCTGCTTTGAAAGAATTGAGTAATGAGTATGCGACGAAAGTTGAGAGTACCATTTTCTAATCTAAATTTTGATAATGTGCAAAATCTGATTCTTGTGGCTGTGTTCTTTGTATATTTGTTTCAATTTGGATTTTCATTTTCAAAAGAAAATTTTCTTATCGGGTATGGTGTGGATTACCTGGCATTTTGGAGCGCAGGAAAAATAGCAGACGATATAGGGTATGCAGAAATTTATGATCTTGAAAACCTAAGAAGCACCCAAACTCAGGTACTCGAAAACCGAGGCTTTTTGGAAAAGGGGGGGATGTCAAATATCTCACCTTTTCCCGCACCCATTTTTTCCTTTTTTGTTCTTCCTTTTCAATTGTTATCCAGAGTCAATCCCAAACAAAGTTATTGGATATGGACAAGCGTTAACCTGGCGGTTCTAATCGGGTATTTAATTTTCTTCCTTCGAAAGGCGCTCCCAGTATACTTCCCTCTTTCCTCTACCAAAAAGATGGTCTTACTCATGCTTCTTTCCTTTCCTGTGATTGTGAGCTTAATCGAAGGGCAGGGCGAAATCTTCCTGGTTGTTTGTATGGGTGAATTTATTCGGTATGCACTGAAAAAGAAGGCGCTCCCTTCCGGGTTATGGTTGGGCGGGTTATTACTAAAACCACAATTGCTGATCATCATCATTCCGATACTCATAATCCAAAGGGATTGGAAGGTATTGATCGGTTTTTTCGTATCATCCGGGGTAATTATCGGGAGCTCATTAATCTTATCAGGTCTCGAGGGCATGAAATCGTTGATCGATCTCTGGACTCGGTTTGGCGCCGGGATTGCCACTAGCTCCCCCGAAAGAATGATCAACTGGCGGATGGTTGCAGCAAACTTGAATTCGTCTTTGGGGTGGGTTATTGCCCTATCGGGGATGGTGCTGACAATCCTTGCCGTTTATTTTCTGGTAAAGAACAATAATGTTTATGGTACTTCGCGCTGGGTGATGATCATGCTGGGAGTATTCTCTGCAACATTGGCGATTACCTGGCATTCTCATTACCATATGGCTGTGGTATTGATTCCACTCCTGCTCTATTGTTCCTTGTCACAGATGCTAACTAATAAAGTTGTGTTATTTTGGGCAATAGTGACACCAGTGATATTAATGGCTATGACGATAATCGCTCTCTTTGTATTTTTCTTAACTAAAATGAATATTAATGACTTTGGTGCAATGCTTTATGGGTTCAGTGGGTTCTTTGCAAATCTTATTGTTTTAATTTATGCATTGCAATATCTTCGCGTAAAAAATAATACTCTTGAGCTACCAATCCCTGGAAAACCGACCGCTTAAATCCCCAGTAGTATTTTAGTCTTATAATCAAAAACCTATGTCCACATTAAAAATAGTTAAAATTCGTAAATCCTCATCACCATTTTCTGTTGTCAAGGTAAAGTATTGTGATACTTTTTGGAGTAAATTTATTGGTTTAATGTTTTCAAGAGACCTAAAACCTGATTATGGAATAGTTCTTGTAGAAAATAACGAAACCAGGATAAACACAGCTATTCATATGATGTTTATGAATTATGATATTACCGTTTTGTGGTTAGATAAACAAATGGTGATTATCGATAAAGTCCTGGCTAAGAAGTGGTTTCCATTCTATATTCCAAAAAAACCAGCCCAATATGTTGTTGAACTAAATCAATCCAAATTCTCTGAATATTCGATCGGTGATAAGTTAATTTTGGTCAATGAAAGTTAGATTTCTTTGATTTCTCCTTGTGGTAATACACTAGATTCCTTTTTGGCAGCAATGAATCCACCAATAGAATGAGTGGATGGTGGTAGTCTTGCATGCTTCGTTAAGCCCCAGAAATGCCATAATTTCATTTGGCTGAACAATAAGGCGCAACAGGCCAACCACACGGAGGCTTCCGAAGGATTTGGAATTCTTCTGTACATCAATGGCAGGCATATGGATACATCCTTTCCCCAATGAAATAAATCAGGCATCCTACCAGCGATAAAACGGTAATGATTATGTTAAAATTCAACGGAAGATTTATTTTCCCCAAAGGAGAATCCCCATGTCCATGACATCCCGCCAGCGTGTACAGGCTGTTTTGAACCATAAGATCCCGGACCGGGTGCCAATCATCCTCGGGGTCAGCAATGCCACCGGTATTAAAATGACGCCTTATCAGGGATTGAAAAAAATGTTGGGGATTCAAGGTGAAGATCGATATATTTATGATTGGCCGGAATTGGGAACTGCCATGCCAGCAGAACCTGTTCTGCAGTGTTTGCACAGCGATGTTCGTCCCGTATTGGATCGTTTTCCTCAAGCGGTAATGGAACGCAATCAAGAACGTCCACCCCATAGTCCCTGCATCGATGACTGGGGTGGCGGGCAGATTGAAATCGAACCCGGGGTTTGGTTCCCGGGTCACCATCCTCTCCCGGAAGCAACGACTATCGCAGAGCTGGATAAATATGCCTGGCCGGATATGGATGACCCTTACCGTGTGGCGCTCGTGAAAGCTCAAGCTAGGAAGTTGGCTGAAGAAAACCAGTACTCCATCATCGCTACCCCCTGGTTAATGTTCCCATTTGAACGCGCTTTTGAAATGCAGGGGATGGATAAATTCCTGCTCAATATGGCCATGTACCCGGATTTTGCCAAAGCGTTGTTGAAAAAAAATACAGACTTGTGCAAAACTCTTTTAGGCCATTTTCTGGATGAATGTGGCGAATACATTGATATTATCAAGATCGGCGATGACCTAGGCACGCAGGAACGGCTGCTCATCTCTCCGCGTATGTACCGCCAGATGTTGAAGCCCCTGCATGCTGAAATTATTGAGTTGATCAAGCAGCGCACTAAAGCAAAAATATTCTTTCACTCGGATGGTGATGTCTTTGACCTGATCGAAGATTTTATTGAGATCGGTGTGGATATTCTTAATCCTGTTCAGACATCGGCTGGAAAAATGGCAGACCTGGCCGGGCTGAAAGCTCGTTATCAAGGACGGATGATTTTCTGTGGAGCCATTGATACCCAGAAAATACTTCCCTTCGGCACTCCGGAAGAAGTACGTCAGGAAGTTCGGCGGGTGATCAATAGCTTAGGGCAGGGTGGTGAATACATGGTTGCATCGGTCCACACCATCATGAATGAAGTCCCTCCAGAAAACATTCTGGCAATGGTTGATGCTGTTGAGGAATTTGGACATTACCCTCTCAAATGATAGATAATATTAGAAATAAAAAAGGCGACTCCAGTCGCCTTTTTTACATTTAAATTATCTAATGATTCTAAGTTTACATGGATTCCTTTTCGTACGGAATACCACCGGCGGCAGGTCCCTGACTGCGGCCGACTACACCTGCCAAAGCGATCATTGTGACTATGTATGGAAGCATTAATAAGAATTCAGATGGGACTGGGAATCTCAGGATGGATAATTTTGTGGAAAGTGATTCGGTGAAACCAAACAACATACCAGCGCCGAAGGAACCTACCGGTGTCCATTTACCGAAGATCATGGCTGCCAGGGCGATAAAACCTCGGCCTGAGGTCATATTCTGATTGAAAAAACCAGTGGAACCTATGGTGAAATAGGCGCCACCTAAACCTGCCATCATCCCGCCCAGAATTACCGCCATGTAACGGGTTTTGAAAACATTGATCCCCAGGGTATCAGCAGCTTTGGGGTGTTCACCAACAGAGCGCAGCCGCAGACCCCATTTGGTATAAAAGAGGGCAACAGTCATCACAATTACCAGGACATACATGATGTAAGCAAAGATATTCTGGTTAAAAAAGACTGGTCCAATTACCGGGATTTTTGATAAAACCGGGATTTCAAATGGGCGGAAGAAACCTGGAGAATTTAGATATTGCAGCTCCACTTTTTGCATGAATTTATTCGATAAATAGGAAGTGATGCCGGTGGAAAAAATGTTAATGATCGTACCGGATATGATTTGATTCACCCTGTATTTAATGGAAAGGATGGCATGCACAACGGATAACAATCCGCCCGTAAGGATACCGGCGAGCATTCCCCACCAAAGGTTGGTCAGACTGGCAACCAGGGATGCAGTAAAAGCGGCCGATAGCATCATGCCTTCAATGGCGATATTGAATACGCCTGCACGTTCGCTCAGTATTCCGGCTAATGCTCCAATGGTTAAAGGGATGGCGCGCGTCACCATGATGTTTAATAATCCGGTCAGGTTGATTGAGCCGCCGCCCGATCCCCAGGAAAGGAAACTGAAAACGAGAATTCCAGCGACTAAACCGAGCATGGAATTGGTGGATTTTCCAAAACCGCGAATAAGTTGATAAGCGCCGATGATGGCGCATAAAGTAGCTGCTATATTCAACGAGGGCAGAGTTGGAAAAACCAGATCAGGTGTTACGATAGAAGAAGTGGGTAATGTTAGTTTAAAGTTGGTAATTAAATTTGTATCCGTAGTGCGTGCGAAAAATAGCCAGATTACGGCGGCGACTAATAAGAAAATAATTCCCATCACCCTACGCCGTGTGGGGTTTAGCGAGTATTGCGCATCGTCTTTTAAGTTAATTGTTTTAGACATGCATTATTTTCCTTTTTCGGTTGCTACTTTAAGATCAGAAGGGAGAACATTTTTATTAGCTTCCTTCAAGCGAAAGATGGTGCGGACGATGGCTGGCGCAGCAATAAAGAACATAATGAAAGCCTGCAAGACAGGTATTAAATAGGAAGGAACACCCGCACGTAATTGCATAAGTTTGGAGGAACTGCGTAAAAAACCAAAGAAGATGGCAGAGATAACCACTCCAACAGGATGGTTATTTCCCAGCAATGCCAGGGCAATGCCGTCAAAGCCATATCCGGAGGTAAAGTTAGGCGCTTGCCTGAAGTTAACTCCCAATATTTCATTGGCACCCGCCAGACCAGCCAGAGCGCCGGAAAGTGCCATGCCAATAACGATGATTTTTGTGATATTGATCCCCGCATAGCGGGAGGCAAATTGGTTGAGACCCACGTGGCGCAGTTCATATCCCCAGGTGGTTTTGAACAATAAAAACCAGACCAGGAAAGCCATTAGCAGGGCAATGAAAAACCCAATATTAAAACGAATAGGATTGCCAAAGAACTTGAACAAATGGGCGCTCTCCTCGATCCAGGGGGTTTTGGGTGTATAGGAAGTGGGATCTTTCATCGGGCCGGCTATCAGAAATTGAACTAGGTTGAATGCAACGTAGTTCATCATGATACAGTTGATCACTTCATGGGCGCCCGTTTTGGCTTTAAGCCAGCCAGGAATGAATGCCCAAAAAGCGCCTGCCAGCGCACCAATACCCAGAGCCAGTGGTACATGGATCAGAGCAGGAAGACCTTTGAAAAAATACCCAGCCCAGACACTGGCCAGTGCCCCAATATAGATTTGCCCTTCAGCGCCAATATTTAACAAACCAACGCGGAAACTGAGCGCGATGGCTAAGCCTGAAAAAATATAAGGGGTTGATACGACCAGACTTTCAAAGAATGGGTTGAGTGCGTCCCGGATGGCTTGGGCATTCCCGCTTTGGAATGCGGCTGAAATATCTGCGGGATTGCCAAAAGCGCCAAGGAAGATTGAGCTTAAAGTGAGGCCTATGGTACTAGCACATGCCTTAAGACCTTCAAGAAAGGATAATCCAAAGCCCCTATAAACATCTTCGGTGGTTAGGAGGATCAATAAACCGCTAAGGATCAATCCGCAAACGACTGCCAGAATGAGGATTAAGATGGTGCTGTGAGAAAGTTCCTCGAGGAATATCTCAAAAAAATTCTTATTCTTGTTAATTGATATTGTCTTTTTCATGCATCCATCCTAAGTGATAATTTCACGAGCGGTCGTTCGTTTGATTTTCCTGGTTTTTGCGGTACTGACTACCCCAGCCATTAATAAACCAAGGGTTTCTTTGTTTACGGTATCGGCATCCACCGTGGCGATGATCTTTCCACGGAACATGACCACGATCCGGTCAGCCAGCTGCATGATCTCATCCAATTCAGTGGAAACCAGCAGTACTGCACAGCCTTCATCCCGTTTCTGGATTAATCGGTTATGGATATATTCGATCGAGCCGACGTCCAATCCGCGGGTGGGTTGGGAAGCGATCAGTAATTGGATCGGTCTGGAAAATTCACGGGCGACGATTACTTTTTGCTGGTTGCCGCCGGAGAGATAGGAAACCTTGGTTATTGAATTGGGAGTGCGGATATCAAAATCTTTGATCAATTTATCCGCATTTTTAATGATTGCTTGTTCCTGTAGGATGATACCTTTGGAAAATGGGGGGTGATAATAAGTGTTGAGGATCAAATTATCTGCCACCCGGCTGGCTAAGATCAGGCCGTCTTTTTGGCGGTCTTCAGGGATGTGAGCGCTGCCTAATTCGGTGATTTTTCTGGGACTTGCGTGTGTGACTTCATGTTCCAAAATTGTAACTTTACCTTCCACAGGCGTGAGCAAACCGGTGAGGGCGCGCACTAATTCGGTCTGGCCATTACCCTGAACCCCCGCCACTCCAAGGATCTCACCGCCCTTGACCTCAAAGGAAACATCATTCACAGCGATATGCTGCTGGGTGTTCAGAACCTTAAGGTTTTCAACTTTTAAAACCGTATCACAAATTTTGCAGACGGATTTTTTGAGAGTTAATTCCACTTCGCGGCCGACCATCATCGCCGCCAGCTTTTTCATACTGGCCTTTTTGGGGGTTGTTTCGCCGACCACCTTTCCCGCGCGGATAACATATATTCGGTCTGCGCATTCCATCACCTCCCGTAATTTATGGGTGATGAAGATGATCGATTTTCCTTCATGCACAAGTTTTTTAAGAATATTAAAAAGCTCATCTACTTCCTGGGGAGTGAGTACTGCCGAGGGTTCATCCATGATCAATATATCTGCATGACGAAAAAGCAGTTTGATGATCTCCACCCGCTGCTGGATGCCTACCGGAAGATCACGCACGTATGCGTTTGGATCAACATCCAATTTGTAAAGATCCGATATTTCTTTTATCCTCGCGGCAGCTTTATTTCGATCTAAAAAACCACCTGGTTTAAGATATTCATCTCCTAGCATCACATTTTCGGTGACCGTAAAGACTGGGATCAACATGAAATGCTGATGAACCATACCGACGCCAGATTTGATTGCATCTATAGGGGAATTAACTACTAATTTTTTGCCTTTAATAAAAATATCCCCTTCGTCTGGTTTATACAGTCCGTAGAGGATATTCATTAAGGTAGTCTTTCCGGCTCCATTCTCACCCAATATGGCCAGGATCTCGCCTTTATTCAGAGTGATATTAATACGATCGTTAGCCAGAGTACCAGGGAATCTTTTCGTGATACCGCGCAATTCAAGTATTGGCGCCATGAACACCTCATAAAATTGGTTTCTAGAAAATTGTTGCGCTATTATAACACGGTGATAAAAGAGAGCCAGGTATAAAACCTGGCTCTCTTCTTCATTACCTAAATGCTAAGCTTAAAGCTTAGGGGAGGGTTTTGAGCTCACCGGAAATGATCTTGGGGATCAATGCTTCGATTTCAGCTTTTAGCGTAGCAGGAATACCGCTGGCGCATTTCGGTCCGCCGTAAGCAAGGCTTGTGCCGCCATTCTTTAGGTTGGCAACGAAGTCCGTTCCGCCTGCGAAGGTGCCATCCACAACTGCTTTGATGGCATTGAAAACGAAAACGTCAATCCGTTTCACAACACTGGCAATGATGTAATCTGCCATTGCTGGATTGGAAACAGTCCAGTCCTGGTCAACGCCGATCATGCAGCCCTGTCCGCGTTCTTTCATTGCTGCGACGGAGCCGATGGAAACAGAACCAGCCACTGGGAGGATGATATCCACGCCTTCGTCCATGTAGCTTTGAGCAATGCTCTTGCCAGCATCCTGATCAGTAAAGTTACCGACCTGTTTGCATTCCTTTGGTTTGGCAGGATCAAAACCGACTAATGTTACATTGGTGCCGTGCACTTTGTTGTATTCCATCATACCCAGGTAGAAGCCATCCATGAAGATCTGGGTGGCGGGGAAGAGAATGCCTACATAGGTGCCGAGCTTGCCGGTCTTGGTCATTCCAGCTGAGAGGTAACCAGCCAGGAAGCAGGATTCGTTCATGGCAGTTGAGTTGCCCAGTAAATTGGGGGTGTCTTTTGAACTGCCGCTATCCACGATGGCAAGTTTTTGAGTGGGGTTGGCTTTTGCTGCGGCAACGGTGGCGTCACCAAGCATGAAACCAATGCTGATGATCAGGTCAGAGCCATCCGCACGGCAGGCTTCGATATTGGACTCATAGTCCGACTGCTGTTTGGATTCGAGGTATTTTCCCGCAACGCCCAAATCTTTCATGGCTTTTTGGGTACCGGCCCAGCCCATCTGGTTGAAGGACTTGTCATCAACGCCACCAGTATCGAGAACCTGGCAGACCTTGACGGCTTTTGCTGCTGGAGCAGCCGGAGCAGCCGGAGCAGCGGGTTTGCATGCAACCAGGAACAAGGATGCAAGCATAACTACGGTCAAAACGAGCGACATCTTTCTAATCATACGATTCTTCCTCCTATTAGGTTTTTTTGATGATTTACACAATCACCAACATGATTATAGCTGAAATAAAGGTTGGATACAAGCGGAAGGTAATAATCAATCTGAGGGAAAAACTTCATTCCGTTTGAATGTCAAGCAATTAATTTTTCTGATTACTTTAATATGCGGTTTTTCGTTTAGATGAGGCGATAGTATTAAAATTTGTGGAGAAAAGCGCTAATCATTGTATAATTTCCTGACCATAGATATTTCAGGAGAACCACCATTTTATGCCAAATCTTGATTCTGAAGTAATGGTCAATTCAGTTACTGGGAAAATTCCGGTGGAAGATCTGGGATTTACCCTCTCTCATGAACATTTATTCCAGGATATGCGCAGAGCATTCCAAGAGCCTAAAGATCAACATGCCTGTGATTTAAAAAATAAAAAAATTTGTATGGAAGATCTTACATTGATCCGGGAATTTCCCTATTCGAGTTTGGATAATTGTTTGCTGGATGATCCGCTCATCGCTGCTGATGAAGCAATGGATTTTTTAAAATATGGGGGAAGAACGATCATTGAAGTGACCGCCTGGAATTGTGGTCGCCGGCCTGACCTTTTATACCAGGTTTCCCGTGATTCAAATATTCAGATCATTATGGGGTCAGGGCTTTACTTGGAATGGTCGCATCCCGAATGGGTGAAAGAAAAAGATGCGATGGAGATCGCTGATCTCCTCATCCAGGAGATTGAACAGGGGGTGATACTCGAAGGTTTTCCACCAATAAAACCGGGGATCATTGGTGAAATCGGTATTTCTACAAGATTCACCAACGAAGAGAAAAAATCCCTGGTTGCCGCATGCAAAGCTCACCAGGCTACCGGGCTGCCTATCACCATTCACTTGCCTGGGTGGGAAAGGTTGGGAAATGATGTGGTGGATATCTGTGAGAATGCAGGAGTCGATCCTTGCGTGCTGATATTGGATCACATGGATCCTTCCCATATAGATTTTGAATATCAATCCTCTCTTCTTAGGAGAGGGGTAACCCTCGAATTCGATGGGATTGGGATGGGTTTATTTTTTCATGGCGAGGGTCAGTGCCCTTGTGATGAAGAGATTGCCCTGGCGATCGTTAATTTAGTAGATAAGGGATTTAGAGATCAAATATTGCTGAGTCAGGATACTTTTCTAAAAATACTATTAAAGAAATTCGGCGGTCATGGATATGGCCATATATTAAGAAGTTTTTTACCGCGGCTGATGAGACATGGGTTGGATGGCGAAGATCTAAATACGTTGATGGTGATGAATCCAAAACGGATCTTTACACTCGCAAGGAATGTGATCTAAAAACTTCAGTGAAAGAAAAGGTGATTATATGAAAACAAAATTAAAGGTATTGTTGGCCGGAGAATCCTGGGCTACCCACGGGGTTCATGTAAAAGGGTTTGCCTCATACGATACCTCTTCTTATGAAGAGGGACTGGAACCCTTGCAAAAAGCGCTGGAAAATGGTGGATGCGAATTTTCATACATCCGCAATCATGAAGCCGCTCAAACTTTCCCTTCCACATTGGAGGGATTGTGCAAGTATGACGTGATCATTTTCAGCGACATTCCCTCGGATACGATTTTGCTGCATAACGATACTTTTGTTAAAGGATTACGCACTCCCAATCGGTTGCGCTTGATCGCTGAGTATGTATCCCAGGGTGGTGGTTTCTTGATGGTGGGCGGTTATATGTCCTTTTCTGGTTTTCAGGCCAAAGCCAATTATCAGTTTACGCCGATTGCTGAAATTCTTCCGGTAAAGTTGATGGGAATGGATGACCGATTGGAAACCCCGGAAGGGGTTTACCCCAAGATCATCAAAAAGGACCATCCGATCCTGGCTGGCATCCCGGCAGAATGGCCGCATTTTTTGGGCTACAACAAATTATTGCCGGGCGAAGGAGAGCTGTTGATGTCCTGCCAGGGTGATCCATTTCTCAGTGTGCGCCAATATGGCAAGGGCCGGGTTGGCGCTTTTGCCTCGGATTGTTCACCGCATTGGGCGCCGCCCGAATTTGTTGCTTGGAAATATTACCAGCCGTTTTGGATTCAATTGGTCGAATGGTTGGCAAATAAATAATAATTCCACAAGGCAATAATTCAGTTTATTGGGAAATGCGAATAAGTGATTCCCGACGAATTATTAATCATCAAAAATGCGAGATTGTATTATCAAAGTGTGCAAAAAATTATAGGAGCGATTGTGGAAAAAACAAATTGTTTTACATTGAATGTTGAATCCAAACAAAGTCAGGAATTGATCCTGATCACCGATAAAGTGAAGGAACTGGTCAGCCAATCCAGGATCAAGAACGGGATGTGTTTTTTATTCAATCCGCATTCCACTGCCGCCTTAACCATCAATTCTTATCTTGATCCGAATACAGCGGTTGATCTGGATAGCGAGGTTGATCGTATCATTCCCACCCGGGTTAATTTTCACCATATTTTCGATACGCCCGCGGATGCGTCTGCTCATATTAAAGCAACTTTCATTGGTTCGGACCTCCTTTTGATTATTAAAGAAGGTGAACTCCTATTAGGAAAATCGCAAGGAATTTTCTTCTGGGAATATGATGGCCCGCGTGACCGTAATGTGATCGTGAAAATCATTGACTGCTAGAGTTACAAAAACAAGAAAGGATAGTACCAATGTCTGAGATGTTAAAACAAATTCTAAGCCTTCCAGATCTGATCACCGAGCAGGTCCCGGTGTTGGATAGGCGCGTTCGAAATGCATTTACCCATAAAGAGCTTCTTTCGATCAAGGAGATCGTCCTCACCGGCTGTGGTGATTCATATTTTGCCGGTTTGGGCGCACGGCACTTTTTTCAGAGGGTCTGTAATATCCAGACTCGTGTATTGCCCTCTTTTGAGGCATCCCGTTATGACTTATTGGATTATAAAAGCCAGTTTCCCAAAAACCCACTCGTGATGGCAACTTCGGTCACAGGTAAGGTGACCAGGACAATTGAAGCCATTTCTATTGCCAAAGAACAAAATGCGCTAACTGTTGGAATCACCGGTCACATGGAAGGGCCTTTGGCCAAGGCTTGTGAAAAGACAATTGATTGCCTGCTCCCGTCGATGCCGCGTTGTCCGGGTGTGCGCTCTTATCGCATGTCCTTGCTGGTGATGTATTTACTCGGTATCCACCTGGCTGAAGTGAAGGCGATTATTTCTCAACGCGAAGCAGGCGGATTAAGAGATCGGCTGAAGAAAACTGCTGACCAATTGGCGGATACGATTAAACGAAGTCAGACAAAAGCCGAAAGCCTTTCCAAAACTTTCAAGGACGTTAAGTATTTTGTTTTCCTGGGTGAAGGACCCAATTATCCCACCGCCTTATTCTCTGCGGCGAAGATCACCGAAGCTTGCGGGTTGATCGCTGTACCCCAAAACGTGGAAGAATGGGCTCATTTGCAATATTTTGAAAGCGCTTTTCCGGATGCGCCGACCTTTTTGATCACTAATCAGCACCGCGGGTACCCCCGGTATCTGGAATTGCTGGAACCGATGCGCCGCATCGGCCGAAGGATTATTGCCGTCGCTCCTTCAGATTGCAAAGAATTAATATCCTCGGCTGATTTTGTCCTGCCGGTCAACAATCAAGTGGAAGATCTTTTCTCTCCGCTTGTCTATGCTGCCGGTGGAGAGTTATTTGCCGCTTATTTGGCCGAAGCAGTCAACGCCAGTTATTTCCGGGATAACCTGGAAAACTACAAGAATTTCAACAATGCCATCTATATGGGTGAGAGCGAGCTTCTGTCGAAAGAAGCCATTAAGAAACGTGATTGATTTTCTCGTCAGCGTCTCCAATATTTTTATTGATGATGTTGTCACTTGGAAGGAGGAAATTCAGCTGGGTGTCATGGGCGGAGCTGGTCCGCATGCGCTGGCAGGATGTGGAGTGTGGAATAAAAATTTTGGGATCGTTGCCAGCGTGGGAGAGGATTTCCGTCCTTTCCTGGGTGACTTGCACGGGCTGGGGATCGATACACAGGGCATCTGCTTCGATCAGGAAAAAACGAACCGTCAATGGGAGATCTTCCAGCCCGGTGAGATCCGGATTGGTGTCAGGCGCGACCCGCGCATTCTCTTTAAACAAGCAGCCCCAAAATTTGACCAGCTTGACCGAAAATACAGTCAAGCTGTTGGTTACCATATTCTCTGGCAGGGTGCTGAGAAGGATTTGTTTGCTTTACTGGATGAGATCAAGATTCGTAATCCTGAAAGCTGTATCGTATATGAACCAGCCATTCAGGATTGCGAAAAGAATTTGGATTTTTTTCAGAAATTATTTGCCCGCATTGATGTTTTTTCGCCAAGTGCATTGGAAGGTAAAAATATCTTAAAAACAGACCAGCCGGAAGCGATCATTGAAAAGTTTATCGGAATGGAATGTAAATGGGTTGCCTTGCATCTTGGAAGCGCAGGCTCAATGGCGGGATCGAGATCCGGTGGGATATTCAAAATACCAGCGGCTGAGGGAAAAGTTGTGGATGTGACCGGTGCCGGTAATGCCTATGCTGGCGGGCTTCTATGCGGACTTTCCGCGCGAAAATCCATGCAGGAGGTATTGGCAATGGCTTCGGTGAGTGCTAGCTTTGCAATTGAACAATATGGTTTATGTAGATTCACTGATGAAATGATCCCCATTCGGGATAAAAGATTTTCCCAGGTGATGAATGCTATTTCGATCATGCGATAAGTCATTTGGACTCGAACTGATGGATCCTTGCGAGTTTATTTTGAAAATGGTAAATAAAAAACATGGATGACTTTCTGGTTAGTATTGCTAATATTTTTATCGATGATGTTCTCACCTGGACTGAAGATATTCATTTGGGGGTGGTTGGTGGTGCCGGATTACATGCTCTGGGCGGGTGCAGCGTTTGGAATCCAAATTTGGGGATCATCGCCTGCGCCGGGGAAGATTTTCGACCCTGGTTGGCAGAACTTCATTCGAGGGGGATTGATACTCAAGGCATCCAGTTCGGCCAGGAAAAAACAGTCAGGGCCTGGCAGGTTTTCCAGCCCGGTGATATCCGTGTGGAGGTTCTGCGTGACCCAAAAATGAAGATTGGTCAGGCAATCCCAAGATTTGATCAACTGGATCCAAAATACCGGGATGCAGCTGGTTACCATTTGCTCTGGAACGGAAGTGACCAGGATTTGTTTGCTCTGCTGGAAGAGTTAAAAGACATTAACCCAAATGCCAGCCTCGTGTATGAGCCCTCTCCTAAAGATTGCCAGAAGAGGTTGGATTTTTTCAAACGCTTATTTCAATATGTTGACTGTTTCTCGCCGAGCGGTTCAGAAGGGCAAAGGATATTAAAGATAGACCAGCCTGAAAAAATTATCGATGAATTTATTAGGATGGGCTGCAAATTGGTTGCCCTCCGCCTCGGTAGTGAAGGCTCGATGGCAGGTACAAGCCAGAGAAAAAGCTATCGTGTACCGGCAGCGGAAGCCCGGGTGGTGGATGTTACTGGCGCTGGTAATGCATATGTTGGCGGGCTTCTCTGCGGTTTATCCCGCCGCACACCTATTGAAGAGACCCTGGCAATGGCATCCGTCAGTGCCAGCTTTGAAATCGAGCAGTATGGTTTGTGTAAGATTAACGATGAAAAAAAGCCGATCCGGGATGCCAGGTTTTTACAGGTCTTGAAGAATATCACCCCCATTAAATAAGCTGGACAGTCTCCAGACTAAATTAAAGCAGGCTTCAAAGAATAAAAATGCCTGGTCAGTGATATTGACCAGGCATTTATTGTTGATTATTGATTTCTTATTTTATTTTTTTTCCTGGCAGGGAAGATTCATCCGAAAGGATCGGGGCAGCAGATCGGAAAGGCTCATTACTTCTATCTCATCGTTCTGGGTGGTTGCCATGATGACTTCCATATCCGGGCCGAACTGGTTTAACGCCTGCCGGCACTGCCCGCAGGGTGAGGTCGGCATGGGGCGGTCGGCGATAACGGCGATGGCCACGAATTCCTGGTAACCCTCCGAAACCGCTTTGACCAATGCTGTCCGTTCTGCACAAATGGTGGTGCTGAAGTTGGAGATCTCTACATTACAACCGGAAAATACTTTTCCATCTTTTGTCATTAGCGCTGCCCCCACCTGGAAACCCGAATAGGGCGCATAAGCAAACTCGCGTGCTTTTCGAGCATCGCTGATCAGTTGGATGATGATTGCATGGCTGAGTTTTGTTTTCTTTTCTTCAGGCATTTATCAAGGTCTCCATTCGTTTTAAATTTATATCTACAATCTAAGCGCTAAGAAGGCAGCGCTTCACCGCGTTTGACCCCAAAAGTAAGGATGGCTGCCACGATTAAAGAGATCGGGCTGACGAGCATGAGCAGGTTGTATTGTCCGCTGCTGAGCTGGATGATCAAACCATAAAGAATGGGTCCAGCGATGGCAGACAGGGTGGAAAATAAATAATATAGGCCGGTGTATGTGCCGATGCGGCTGGAATCGGTCATGTCCACTACCATTGGCAGGGAATTAATATTGATCAGCGCCCAGCCGATCCCAATGACCATTAAGATCAGACCAATTACGGGGACTTTACCTAACACGGGCAGGGTGGTAAGCACTGTTGTGAGGGTGCCAACCGGAAGGAGGAAGATGCCAACGATACACAGGATCATTACCCCAATGCCCATGAGGATGGTTTTGCGCCGGCCGAGGGCTGCGCCGATATATCCAGCAGGTAGGGCAAAAATAACGAACAACAGTGAAAGCTGGCCGAGCAGACGTGAACCGTCGGCGACAGTCAGTCCAAGATGATTCTTGGCATACAGGGTGAAGAATGCTTCAATCCCGGTATAGGAGATGAACCAGAAGAATATTGCCAGAAGAATGCGCAGCGCGCTCTTATCCTTATCATTAAGGATTTGTTTGACGCTTTCCTTTAATGATGGGGTTTCTTCCGAGGTGGTTTTAAATTCTTTGGGTTCTTTGATAAAGAGTAAAACCAGGATTGCTGAGACAGCGACGAGAACAGCTCCCAGAAGGAATGGGTAGGTGGGATTCATTTCATATAATTTGGCTCCACCCAAAAAGGCGATGATGGCTCCTAATCCACCCATCATGTTGATGATGCCGTTCGCTTGCGAGCGGTACTTGGACGGGGTTATATCTGGCATCAATGCCACGACAGGTGTACGCCAGATGGCCATGCTGAGTAATAGGGCAGCAGCTGCAAGGAAAAATAGAAAGATACTTGAAGCGACTGGCAGAACGATGAAGGCGATGGCTGCGATTGGAGCGCCAACCAGGATGAAAGGCATGCGCCGGCCAATGGAAGTTCGCAGGCGGTCTGACCAGTTCCCTACAGCCGGCTGGATGAACAATGCGGCAATATTATCCAGGGTCATGAAAAAACCGATAAAACCGGCTGCCATAAGGAATTTTTCTTCCAGAAAAACCGGGACAAAGGCGTTATATACGCTCCAAATGACGCTGACCCCAAAAAAACCCAATCCTAATAAAAACGTCTTTCCAATGCTGAATTTCATCATTCACCTCTTTGGCTGATTTTTTTCCGGACTTCATCCGGGATTTCAATTTTGTTGGTTTGCAGGATTTTCTCCAGAAAACCTTTATCGGCTTTGTTCAGATCTGCCTTTAAAAGCAGGTCTGGCCGCCGCTGCAAAGTGCGCAGCAGTGCCTGCTGTCGGCGCCATTTGTTGATCTCGGCATGGTTGCCTGATATTAGCGTATCCGGTACCTGCCATCCGTGGAATTCCGGGGGGCGGGTGTAGTGGGGATACTCAAGTAATTGGCTGGAAAAGGAATCATCGGCGGCGCCATCCGGGTCGCCGAGTACACCTGGCAGCAGGCGCGAGATGGCGTCAATCAGGATTAATGCGGGCAGTTCTCCGCCGCTGAGGACATAATCACCGATCGAAATTTCCTCCGCAGCCAGATGTTCACGGATGCGCTCATCCACACCCTCATAGCGCCCGCATAAAAGTCCGATCTGGCTCAGACTGCTTAAGCGTTCGGCATCCTGCTGAGTGAATGTTTTTCCCTGCGGGGTAAGCAGGACCAATGGGCAGGCGGGAGGAGAACCAAGAACGCTTTCTACTGCTGCAAACACAGGCTCAGGTTTCATTACCATTCCCCCGCCGCCGCCATAGGGAATGTCGTCGGTGGTATGGTGTTTATCCTTCGCCCATAAGCGGATATCGTGCAGGTGTATTTGGACTAGATTATTCTTGACCGCACGCTGTAAAATGCTGGTATCAATATAGGGGGAAAAGACCGCAGGGAAAAGCGTAAAGACATCAAAACGCATACCCTCATTTTATCTATAAGGGATGAGCTTGGCAAGGATGTAATGGTTTCAAAGGTTAAAGAAAGCAGCTGCGTTATTCTGCATGATGGCTTCAAGCTCTGTTTTTTCCGGGATTTCTGCCTGCAGCATTTGGATGTTCTTTTCTGGGTCTGATACAGAGAAGGGTTGATCAGTGCCAAACATGAGATGCTCAGCTCCAACCAGCCGGTAGGCTGCCTGCAGGGCAGGTGCGGCATACACCAGGGCATCCAAATACAGTTTTTGAATGAACTGGCTGGGGGGTTCGATTAATCTGTTTTTAACTTCTGCATCTGAATTCCAGGAGGCATCCAGGCGGCCGGCCAGGTAGGGCAGAACGCCGCCTCCGTGGGCAACCAGGATCCGTAAGGATGGATATTTTTGCAGGATTCCTCCAAATATCAGGCGGGAGAGGGCGATGGTTGTTTCCACGGGAAACCCAATTCCAACCGGGAGGGTATGCCGGTAACCTTCCAGGTATTCCAGGGCAACCCCATTTTCCGGATGGACGAAGAGGGGCAGTCGCAACTGGTTCAATTCACTCCAGAAAGGATCGAGCCTGGCGTCATCAAATTGCAGGCCGGCGATTCTCGGTCCGGTCACAATACCATGAAGTCCTTTAATGTTGGCAATCTCTTGAATCGTCCGCGTGGCATTTTCTACATTACTGGTAGGCAGAACCCCCATGGCAGTGATGCGTCCTTTAGTTGTTGTTTCGTATTCGCTCATTTTCTGATTGATGATCTTGGCAGCTTCATCTCCGCTGGGATCGGGGAACGGATCCAGCCACGGGTTTCCCAGGGAGACCACCGATGTACCGATATCCGTTCGATTCATGAACTCTATCTTTTGATCTAGGTCATAGTATTCCGATCCCATTGGTCTTCCGCCAACACCGTCCGGACCATCCTCTTCTGGAAAGATCAGGAATTCCCGCAAACCATTCTTATTGATGATCCGTGGAATGACATTGCGTTTCTCGAGCAGTTGGATATATTCATTCGGATAAAGATGGCAATGGATATCGATGAACTTTGGCTGGTTTGTTGGAAGGGTCAACTTTTACTCCTGGATTGGTCCTGTGTATTTAAAATTCGCACGGCTTCAAGTGCGGATTCTATCATATCATCCATCGCGGTCTTGCTTTCTTTGCCTTCCTTTAATCGAATCCCCATCCATTTGTTGGAGGCGGTCAGGCAGATTGAGCCGGCTCTGACCCGCAGGATGGATGCCAGGACAAAGAGAGTGGCAGATTCCATTTCCGAAAGCAGCGCCCCGCCGGCGCTCCAGGCATGATAATGGGCGCGCAGTTCCTCTCCGATCGGCATTCGGTCGGGTTCTTTTTGTCCATAATAAGAATCTTTGGAATGGATGATGCCATGGTGAATTTTTCGGCCTGAGGTTTTACCAGAGGCTGTCAGGGCATTGACAACATCAACATCAGCGACTGCAGGAAACTCGATCGGGATATAGGCCCGGCTGGTGCCTTCATCCCGGATGGATCCGGTGGCAACCACAAAATCCCCGGGTGCAATTTCTGGCTGCAGGGCGCCCCCAGTGCCAACCCGGATGAAGGTATCGGCACCGCATCGGACCAATTCTTCTACTGCAATGGCCGTGGAGGGACCGCCGATCCCGGTGGAGGTTACAGAAACCGGCACGCCTTTGGTCTTGCCAGTGAAGGTCACAAATTCCCGGTTCTGGGCGATCTTTTTGGCTTCATCGAAATGGCCGGCGATCATTTCCACCCGGGCAGGGTCACCCGGCAGCAATACGAATCGGGCAACGTCGCCTTTTCCGCATTTGATGTGATGTTGAAGTTCGTTCATTTAATTTGACTCCTTCTTCAAATTTTTCTATTTTATAAAAAATTTAATGGACCAAAGGAATGGCTGATAATAAAAAATCTTGGATTCTGAATATACTATAATTTACTTAGGTGGTAATAGAACGATTATTTTTAGAGGTGTAATCTGATCAATAGTAATCCTAAGATCAAGTGGGCAAGTGTGGGATGGATCGGCTTGGGCGGATTTATTTGCCTCTTCGCTTTAGTTGGGTTTTTTTCCCCAATGGGGGAAATTCTGATCATATTCTCTCCCGAGCCTCCCCTTCCTCCCCCAGGCATTCCCATGGATGTCCCCTTGTTCAAAGGTACGATTGATACAAACAACCTGGCCTATATGGTGATCTGCGACCAGGACTCTCAGATAAGGGTGGAATTCGAAAACAAGAACTCGATTAATGGCTTGTGGAAAGGCACGAATGCTACATTCCTTGTGAACACCCCGAATTATCAAGCCCAGGCAGCGACCTCGTATTACTCATTTTGGGGTCCCAAAATACAAAAGAATGAACAACGTCTTAATCAGTCTTTCACCCCTTGGCTAAAGTCCACCCTGACCGTGAACCCAGATTATTGCTTCACATGGATAAACGCTTTTGCCAGCCTGGACGTCATTTATCCGGGAAAAATTTCCGGTGATTACTACATGGATTTTAGGGATCGCCTGGAGTACAAGGTACGGCTGTTTTTTATTTCAAATAAGGATCTTAAAATGAAGACTGCCCATGACCTTTGGAAAAATTGGCATACCGATGTTGCAAAAGATGAAGAATACTTTCGCAACTCTCGTAACAGCCAAGTTGTTTTTCTAATTATCCCGGCAGGTGTCATGATCCTTGGTGTTTTTATTATTGTAAAGAATATTAAGAAAATGAGAATGTGACCTTAACGATGTCACAGAGTACATGCAAGTCGTGATTATGTGGTTCAACTTCATGTCTGTCTGGAAAATGCATAAAAACTTGGGTAAATATTTAAACCCATTTCGTGATGTTTTGAAAAGTAATTCTCAAGGTTATTAGACAGTAGATAATCTCCCCCAATTTCCCATAATAATAATCTCTTAAATAGACAAAAATATTATTATCTGATCCCAGAACTTTTAAGGTAATCAACCAAGTATTCTGTTTTCACCCGCTTGACGCTCATTTTGTAACAATGATAAGATAACACCCATGTATATTAAAGGTAGAAGATGGAATATGCGCCAGCCGCGCCGTTATACCAACATCGGGCGTGTGTTGTTGTTGGTGGTCATGGCGGCTTTTCTTATTTACGTGAATAAAGTGGTGGAACCTCTCTCTCCAAACTTGTTTGTGGCTTCTCCCACTCCTACAATTTCACCCGAAACATTTCTGGCTCAAGCGGAAAGCCTGGCAGTGCAGGGAAAATATTCCCAGGCATTGGTGGAGTACCAGAAAGCCATCCAGGCTGATCCTAAAAATCCGGCGAACTATATTGCCATTGCCCGCCTGAATATTTTCAGCGGCAATTACACCGAGGCGGTCACCAATGCCAGTAATGCCTTATTGCTTAGCAATACCAGCAGCCAGGCGGAAGCGATTAAAGGTTTTGGGTTGGCGTTCAGTGGAAATTATCTGGAAGGTGAGGGGTCCTTGAAACGGGCGGTTGAATTGGATGGCGGAAATTATTTTGCCTACGCCTACCTTTCCATTTTATATGCGCAGCAGATCATTAATGGGCAGGGCGCCATTGGAAACCTGAATAACGCAATTGAGGCTTCCCGTAAGGCAGTTTCTCTGGCCCCCAATGCACTGGAAACCCATTGGGCGCGCGGTGTGGTGCTGGAAGTGACCGCCAATTACCAGGAAGCCATTGCGGAATTTGAATCCGCCACTGCCCAGAACAATAATATTGCCGAGCTGCACATGGCGCTTGGGCGTAATTATCGTTCTCTGCAAAAATATGACCGCGCTGTGGAGGAATTTACCCGCGCAAATGCGCTCAATCCCACTGACCCGAATCCGGTATTAAATATCTCGCGAATTTATGCCAGCATTGGTGAGTTTGGCAAAGCGGTTCAGTATGCCCAACAGGCCGTCGGTAATTCACCCACCGACCCATTCATGTACGGGAATCTTGGAAGCATGTATATGCGGAACAAGCAGTACGATCAGGCTCTTTTCAATTTAGGTCTGGCAACCCATGGAGGAACAACCCCTGAAGGTGTGCCGGTGCAGGGGTTACCTTTGGCGCCTGGACGGGTGGGTGAGTATTATTATTTGTACGGATTGACCCTCAGAAACCTCGGCTATTGCAATGAAGCCAGACAAATTGCCCGTGCGGTGATGCAGGCGTTGCCGGAGGATCAGATTGCTATGGCCAATGGCCAATATATCCTGGATAATTGTCCCCTTAACCCGACTGTGCCCACCCCGACCATGCTGCCGACCCCTACTTCTCAGCCAACGGCAACTCCCACTCCACGGCCGGCGGCAACCCCCACACCCTCAGGCTGACCAGGCAAAGATAAGTAGCGAATGATCATTCCCGGCAAGAAACCTCTCTTCCATAAAGATGGCAGTCAGAATGCTCCCTTTAGGATCGTTGCCTTGATCCTGGGGATTTTGCTCCTGTTATTCATTCTGCGCAGTATCAATAGCGATGCGATTCCGCCTTTTTTCCTGCCCACCCTGACACCCACCCGCACCTTTGCTTCCTATGCCTCGGAAGGGGAAACGCAGTTTATTGCGGGCGATCTGGGTAAAGCCATCCAGGCCTATCAAGAGGCTCTGAGGGTGGATCCGAAAAATCCTGATTTGTGGGCGGAATTGGCTCGCATCCAGGTTTACTCCACTAAAATGCTTCCTATTGATGCCGACCGTCAAGCCCGCTATGAGGAAGCAAAAAGTTCCATCGAAAGCGCCATTGCCGTGTCACCGGACAGCAGTCTGGCCTATGCCGTCAAGTCTTTTTATCTGGATTGGTATTCCACCTCCGGTCTGGTAGGCGATCAGGAACAAGGCCTCCTCAGCCAGGCCGAACAGGCAGCTGTGCGAGCTCTCCAGCTGGATAGTAAAAACACTCTCGCGCTGGCGTTTTATGCAGAAATATTGACCGATCAGCAAAAGATTGCCCAGGCAAATTCAAACATCAAACAAGCAGTTGCGAGTGATCCCTCCTTAATGGATGTTCATCGTATCTATGGATATTTTATGGAAAGCACCACCAATTATCCTCAAGCCATTGATGAATACAAGAAAGCGCTGCAAATTACTCCCAACCTGACTTCTTTGTATATGTCGATCGGTGTCAATTACCGAAAAATATTACAGTATGACCTCGCTCTGGAATATTTTGCCAAGGCAGCTCAGATTAATGTGACTCTGGGGGTTAAGGATTCCGGACCCTATTTTTCCATTGCCAATACCTATATCCAGGAAGGACAATTTTTTTATGCCGGTTTGAATGCCCGCAAAGGGTTGAACTATAAACCGGATGATGCCGATGCATATGGACAATTGGGGTTGATTTATCATAAGTCGCGGAATTATGAAGGTGCCATTTTCGCCTTTAAATGTGCTCTCAGTGGCTGCACCGCCCAGGAGGCCTGCGATGTGCGCCAGTGCGATCCCACAACCGATGCGATGCCTGCGATCCAGGGGTTGCCCTTGACTACCAGCACCGGTGATTATTACATTACTTATGGTTCAGATCTGGCAGCTCTTCACACATCCAGTCGTAATTACTGTCAGGAAGGCATGCGCATATTGGAGTTAGCCAGGCAGGCGTTCTCCACGGATGAAATTGCGATGAAAAATATTCTTGAAAGCGAGAACATCTGTAAAAGTTATGGTTTTTAACGAGTGGGTTAATTATTAATTTTTCATTAGAATTTCCAATTTTCTCTTGACGTATCTTTGAATAATGGGTATTATTCAATCAGATTAGCACTCTACTAGTACGAGTGCTAAAAAACAAATTTCATTTTAAAGCTGGAGGATTGTATGGCACTAAAACTAAAACCGTTAGGCAGCCGTGTTGTAATTCAGCCCATTGAGCAGGAAGATATTACGCCCAGTGGCCTGATCTTACCCGAAACGGCAAAAGAAAAACCCCAAAAGGGCAAAATTCTTTCCACCGGTCCTGGCGACCGCGATGAAGAAGGTAAACGTATTCCCATGGATGTTAAAGCCGGTGATGTGGTTCTGTTTGCCCGCTATTCAGGCACTGAGATTAAGGTTGATTCAGAAAAATACCTGATCCTCAAAGAGAGCGACATCCTCGCGATTCTCGATTAATTCCCTAGAAATTGAGTCAAGGAGTAAAAATATGGCAGCTAAACAGTTGGTTTTTGGAGAAGAGGCGCGGCGTAAACTGCGCGCAGGTATTGATATCGTTGCGGAATCCGTTGCAACCACCTTGGGTCCCAAAGGACGCAATGTGGCCATCGACCGCAAGTTCGGTTCACCCACCATCACGCACGATGGTGTGACCGTTGCGAAGGAAATTGAACTCGAAGATCCTTTTGAAAATATGGGTGCCCAGCTTCTTAAAGAAGCAGCCACCAAGACCAATGACATCGCCGGGGATGGTACCACCACCTCCACCGTTTTGGCGCATGCCATGGTAAAAGAAGGCCTTAAAACTTTGGCCGCCGGCGCCAACCCCATGCTGTTAAAGCGTGGCATTGAAGCCGCATCCAAGGCGGTGGCTGATGACATCAAGAAACAGGCAATCACCATTTCCACCAAGGAAGAGATCGCCAATGTGGCCACCATTTCCGCCCAGGATCGCCAGATCGGTGACCTGATTGCCTCCGTGATGGACAAAGTTGGCAAAGATGGCGTCATTACTGTGGAAGAATCCAAAGGTCTTGAATTCGAACAGGAATATGTGGAAGGTATGCAGTTTGATCGTGGTTATATCTCCGCTTATTTCATCACTGATTCAGAGCATATGGAAGCGGTTGTCACTGATCCCCACATCCTGATTTATGACAAGAAGATCTCTGCTGCTCAGGATATGCTTCCCCTGCTCGAGAAACTGGTCCAGGTTGGCAAGCGCGAACTGGTGATCATTGCCGAGGATATCGATGGCGAAGCCCTGGCTACCCTGGTGCTCAACCGTCTGCGCGGCACCCTGAATGTGCTGGCCGTCAAAGCCCCCGGATTTGGTGACCGCCGCAAAGCCATGCTTCAGGATATTGCCATTTTGACCGGTGCTGAAATGATCTCGGAAGAGACCGGCCGCAAGCTGGAAACCGTTACCCCCAAGGAACTCGGGCATGCCGAGAAAGTGGTGGCTGATAAAGACAACACCACCATCGTGGGCGGTAAGGGTGATGTCAAAGCCATCAAAGCGCGTGTGGAACAGATCCGCGTGGAGATTGAAAACACCACCAGTGATTACGACAAAGAGAAACTTCAGGAACGTCTCGCCAAGCTGCAGGGCGGGGTTGCCATCATTCGTGTTGGTGCCGCCACTGAGACTGAAATGAAGGAAAAGAAACACCGCGTGGAAGATGCCCTATCCGCTACCCGTGCAGCCGTGGAAGAAGGGATTGTCGCCGGCGGTGGTGTGGCGTTGATCAATGCCATGGTTTCCCTTGATACCCTCAAGGTCGAGGGCGATGATGCCAAGACCGGTGTCAATATTGTCCGCAAATCGCTGGAAGTCCCCATGCGCCGCATTTCCGAGAATGCCGGATTTGATGGTTCTGTCGTGGTGGAAAATGTCCGCCAGGCACAGACCAAGGAAAAGAACAAGAAATTCGGCTTCGACGTTCTACAGGAAAAATACGTCGATATGGTCAAGAGCGGTGTGATTGATCCCGCCAAGGTCACCCGTGGTGCTTTGGAAAATGCAACTTCCATCGCTGCGATGATCCTGACCACCGAGGCGCTCATTACCGATCTTCCTGAAAAGGAAAAACCGGCAATGCCCCAGATGCCGCCCGAATATTAAACCGATACCAAAATAAGAATAAAAGCAGACCGTGAGTGCGGTCTGCTTTTTTATTTCTCCTTCAGGTATAATCCACCCAATGTTTATTTTCAAAAAAGTCACCCCGCTATTATTTGTGTTGGTAATCCTGCTCAGCGGCTGTTCAGGGATCAATTCGCTGATCAACCCGACCGCCACCAGTAGTCCGACTCCCACCGAACAGCCCATGGCAGCTCACGTGAATAGTGAGGGCATCCTCCTGGTGGATTATCAGCGCGAACTGGGATTGCTCCAGGCTGCCCAAAAAGAAGAGGGCATTCAGGCGGATGCCCAGGCGCAAAAGGCCCAGGTACTGGATGGTTTTATTGATGAGCTCCTATTTTCCCAAGCTGCTGCCTCAAAGGGGCATGTGATTGAGGATGCCGAAATTCAGAAGCGGATCAGCTATCTGGCGGTTCAATTGGGTGGAATCGATAAATTGGATCAATGGAAATCCAAATATGGGTATGATGACCAGGCATTTCAACGCACCCTCAAGCGTAATATGGCCGCAGCATGGATGCGGGATCAGGTTGCGGCTGAAATTGGCACAACAGCTGACCAGGTGCATGCGCGCCAGATTCGGGTCAACGATCCAGGCGAAGCCCAGTCCATCAATGCCCAATTGCAGGCCGGGACGGATTTTACAAAGCTGGCCGCTGAATATGATCCTCTGACCAAGGGTGACCTGGGCTGGTTCCCCCGCGGATATTTGTTCCAGCCGGCAGTGGAAGATGCGGCTTTTGCACTGCAGCCCGGCAAGTTCAGTGCGATGATCCAGACCAATATCGGCTACCATTTTGTGCTGGTCATTGAACGCGATGCCCAGCACCCGCTTTCCCCGGATGCTCTCCTTTTCTTGCAGCACAAGCATGTCAATGAATGGCTGAAGCAAAAACGGGCTGACGCTAAAATCGAAATTCAAGTTCCCTAGCCTTTAATTCCTCCCCATGGTTTTTTTCAGGGGGAGGTTAGGCTTGCCCTGAGCCCTTGAAAAGGGCGTGAGGGTGGGGGTTTCTTCTGTCAATTTTCTCGTAGGTTAGCCATCCCGCATTCCCTTCAATCTCCTCTCCCCTTGTGGGATCGCACAGCATCCCCTACAGGGGAGAGGATAAAGGTGAGGGGGAGGAGCATTTTATTGAGATCGCGTCGGCAAAGACCGCCTCGCGAATAATCACTTTGCGAGGAGCGTTCCTTGCGACGACGCAATCTCAAGACGGCAGCCCGCCAGCCCTTTTCCGTCATTCCGAGACCTGTCGAAGACTTTTTTTTCAAAACATATATTAATATAAAAGAATATCGTATATTTATACTGAAATTTAAATCAGGTCGTGGGAATCTCTATTTAAACCCAAACTTAGGTTTTCATATTTCCCAATTCTTATCAGAATAATGAGGGATAATAATGGAGGAGTAAAAACCATGAGAAGAAATTTCTTGTTCCTGCTGACCTTGCTGATTCTTGCAGCCTGCTTACCAATTGCATCTAAAACTCCAACCACAGCTACCCCAACACAGACAAAAGAACCGATTAAAAACCCAAAAGTAACCGCAACTGCTCTTCCAAAAATCCTGATAGAAACAGACTTTAATGTAGAAAATGACAAATTGCCGATAGTGTCCTATGAAGACTTTGCATCAGGAAAGGTGCTGGAGGCCGAAAGAAAATACCTTGAGACCCATAGCCCTTTCAACGGCAAGGAAATCTGGCCAAATAGATTCGATATTAGAACAATTCACATATTTGCAAGCAAGTCGGTAATGATAGCGGCTAATAAACCACCTATGTATGAAACTTATTATAAAGATCCTTCTCTTCTTCCCTGCAGAAACATTTTTCGCTTCCGAGTTGTTTTCCCTTCAGATTTCTTTCCAAAACAGGATGAAAGCAAAATGCTCTACAATTTTACCGGCAAAGACCAACTTGTAATTTATGGGCAAGTTTGGCTTAATCCCGACAGCAAGTCGGAAAATCCCGCCGATAAATACAGGGTCCTTCATTATTTATATGGCCAAAATGATAAAATTTGGCTTCCCACTCCTCTGGAAAATAACAAAATGTTAGTCCCGTTTCCAATCTATTCTATTGATAGTACAAAAAATAAGGACACTGACCCATTCACACAACTAAGAAGGTCGTTGATTCTTAAATTCTATGATAAGGATTTGCCATTAAAATATTTCCAAGAGTGGGTTAAAACAAACAAAATACCTTCAGAGCTTGAAACTTTTATCCTTCCGTCCGACCAACATGGTTTTTCAAAACTATATTAATTGAGGAAAATGCCCAATTACCCGAAAAAACTATACCTCATTTAAAAACAATATTATTCTATGTTCCTTGGTTTTCTTTTTTTACCTTAGCACATCCAATTGGCTTAGCGCGTAGGAAGCCCTATTGTTGGAAAATCCTTTCCTAATACTTGGAAGAATTATGAGGGATAATAATCTGATTCAGGCGACGTACTCGTCGCCGTTCTTTACCCCCGCTCAAGCTTGTGTCTCGCAGGTGTAATCATTGCTGAAATCAATGTGGATCCTCATCCGCCTTTTCTTGCCGACAATTTGAACATTTCCTTGCCCGCCAATAGTCCATGCAGCGCGCCGCTGCGATAGTCCAAAACGCGCCCATTGGTAAAATAATCAAACTTGAAATCCGTTTTATCGCCCACTTTCTTACCCGGAATGGGCATCAGGCGGGCAGTCAGGGGCTTATTCAAGCGCAGCGCCAGGGCGGCAATATCCAGGAGCAGGGGTTCAATTTCTTCCGGGGTGATATCACCCGGTAATGGAACGGTATCCAGTCCGGTACCGCACACCGCGGAATAGAGCAGCAGGTCATATACTCCCAATGCCCCTTCCGCCGAGCGTTTAGCCAAATAGCTGTCTTCTAAAACTGGCAGCATGATGCCGTTAAAGCCGGTTTTTTTCCAATTACCCTGCTGAAGGCAGTCTGCCAGGAAGGCAGCGGACGCTAGTGATCCCGCAAACCCCAGACGCGGAAGCCCCAGCGACTCCATGGCTTTACCGGCGGAGCAAGTTTCCCCGGGGAAGGGGGCGGGTGAGAAATCAAAGCCCTTGAATTCCACTGAATATTTCTTTGCCAGGCTTCTGGAGATGGCATCTATTTTTTCCGCGCCATGCTGCAGGGACGCGAGCAGGTTATCCCGCGCCTGGGTCAAACTTTCCGCTTTGGAAAAAGCCTCCAGTACCTCATCGGCACCCTGCATGGCAAAAGCAAATGCAGGGAGTTCGCCCTGCGCATAAGCAGCTGGGAAGAATGGAGTGAACGGAGCCACATTCGCCAGGGCGGCAAAGCGCAGATTGGCAAATCCATCCTTGCTTCCCTTCGCGATCTGATGGATGGTGCGGGCAGCAGCCTGGATCGCGGGAAGGGAGATCCCATGCTCGGGGTCGGCAATGCAGGCGCTGACAAACGTATTATCCGCTGCGGCTAGGATGGCGGGGATCAACTGAAAAGCCGCAGGCTGGTCAATGAGTGCCGGTCCGAGGGAAATATAATCAAATCCCAATTCCTTGATCTGCGTATCGTATTGCTTTGCCAGGTCCACTCCAAGCCTGGGTTCATATCGGGGGAAAAAATCCATGAAAGGTGTGGTGGCCAGGCGGGCGGTTTGAACTTCACAATCGATGGTTTGAAAAGTCTCTCTGGCTTCCTGCAAAAGATTGGAAAACCTTTGCAGGATTTGGGTCGCTTCTTTGGCAATGGGGTTGTAAAAGCAGGTGATGGAGCGGATTTTCATTTTTGCCTCTGGCGCATGATTTCGTAAAGCAGGATGCTGGCAGCCACTGCTGCATTCAATGATTCATTTCCGGCCGGCATGGGGATAAGTACCTTGCCGTCGGCGATGGTGTAAAGTTGTGCGGAAGCGCCGGCGGCTTCGCCGCCGATTACCAGTGCCAGCGGCTGCTTCAGATCCACAGCCCAGCAGGGCTGGACGCCATCCATATCCGCCAGGAGGATTCTCATCGCCGGTCTGGCTTTGGTTTTACACAGGGATTCGAACTCTTCAACGGCCTTATTGAATATTGGCAGGCGGAAATGAGCACCCATGGCGGCTCGCAGCACTTTGGAAGAAAAAGGATCTGCGCTTCCCGGCAGCAGGATTATTGCCTGTGCCCCAAAAGCGGATGCGGTTCTTAAAATAGTTCCCAGGTTGCCCGGGTCACGCACGCCATCCAGCGCCAGGATGAAATTCAGGTTTTCTGGCAGGGTTTGTTCTTTTTGCGAAAGGACCATCAACAGCCCCTGGGGTGTTTCCGTATCGGAGATCTTATCCATCAGCGGCGCTTGGATTTCTTCAACCGGAATTTTCAGCGGGATCAATTGGTTCAGAACTTGTTTGCCGCGTTCATTCAGCTGATTGCTCCACAGGGCAAATTGTGGCTGCCATTGGTTTAAGAGCGCCTCTTCAGCCAGGCGCACACCTTCCACTGCAAAGCTCTTTGATTCTTCGCGGGCTTTGCGGTCGCTGAGGAGTTGGCGGGCAAGTTTTATTCTCGGATTTTGTATTGAAGTGATCATTGTTTGATAAAGGTTTTTTGAAATTCAGCGAGAAAGATATTAAAAGTGAGTGGATCGATAATGACCAAGCGCACCAAACCCAAAAGGGAATTCGGTTTTTTATGAAAGAATTCCTGGATGGTCTGCATGAAAACCCGGGCGGCTTTTTCCTTGGGAAACCCAAAGATTCCGGTGGAAATGGGTGGCAGTGCAATGGATGTCAGCCCTAATCGTTCCGCCAGGTCCATGCTGCTGGTAATGGCCGTGGATAATTTGGCTTCCTCGTCACCGCTTCCCCACATAGGTCCGACGGCGTGGATGACCATTTTGCAAGGCAGATCGCCAGCCTGGGTAGTTGCCGGTTTGGCATGCGTCACCGCACCATTTATTTTCACCCAGGCATCGCTTTCCGTCTGGATGATTGGACCGCCTCTTCGGACGATGGCAGCCGCCACTCCGCCGCCATGCATCAATTGAGAATTGGCGGCATTAACAATCGCATCCACTTTCTGTTCGGTCAGGTCATCCTGCAGAATTTCGATGGAATGACGGTTGGATAAAATAATGCTTGCTGAATTCGGTTCCATGAGAATTTATCTTGTTTAAATATTGTAATTGAATTCATCAATTAAATATAAAAAAGGATGACCTGGTTTGGTCATCCTTTTATCACATTTTAAAGGGGTTCTAAATGGCGGCTTTGGCTTGTGCCACAATCGTATTGAAAACTTCAGTGTCACGTACGGCCAGGTCAGCCAGCATTTTACGATTGAGGGTAATTGAGGCCTTTTTCAGACCATATACCAATTGGCTGTAGCTGACGCCCTGCAGGCGGGAACCAGCATTGATGCGTGCGATCCATAGCCGGCGGATATCGCGCTTGCGGGTGCGGCGGTCACGGTAAGCGTACCAGAGCGCCTTGAGCATGGTTTCATTGGCGCGCCTGAAAATGCGGTGGCGGGAACCAAAAAATCCTTTGCTCGCCTTGAGCATTTTTTTATGGCGCAGATGTGTGTGTGGTCCACCTTTTACACGAGTCATTCATTTCTCCTTTGCACCGCGGGATGCCGGCTTTGGCCTGTTGAATGCATCCGACGGCTGCAGTTAATTCTGTTTATCGATTCTTATCCATGTAGGGCGCCAGACGGCTCACCCGCTTTTGGATCTTCTCGCCTTTTACCGTCACCATTTCAGCGAACAAAGCCTTGGTGCGTTTCGAACGGTTGCGGCGCAAATGGCTCTTTCCGCCCTTGGTGCGCACGATCTTCCCCGTCCCGGTGGTGCGGAAACGCTTGGATGTTGCCTTATGGGTTTTTAATTTTAGTTTTCCAGTCTTTAACTTTCTTGGCACAGCCATACTCCTTCATTACATTGTTTGCTTGGCTTTACGCAAGGGCAGATTATACCAGAAAAATAAAAGGTCTGCCATAAGACTTTAAGGCAGACCTTGGGATTAGGGGATTAATTATTCCGCTTTGGCTTCCTCAGGGGCAGGGGCAGCGGCTGTCTTCTTCTCAACTTTTAGCTTGGCTGGTTTTTTCTCAGCCTTGATTGGCACGGCGGCTTCTTCTTTTTTAGGTTCAGCAGCCGGTTTCTTGATCGTCTTGATCGGTACCAGCACCATGCTCATGTTGCGGCCTTCCACTGCCGGCGGAACTTCGATGGAGGCGTAATCCTTCAACATTTCAGCCACTTCCCGCAGATCTTCCAGCGCCAGCTCAGGGTAGGAAGCTTCCCTGCCGCGGAAGCGTACTGTCGCCCGTACTTTCATGCCTTTTTCCAGCCATTTTTTTGCCGCATTCACTTTAATATCGCGGTGATGCGCGTTGGTCTTGGGGCGCATCTGGATTTCTTTTACCTCGATCTTGGTCTGGGATTTTCTGGCCAGGCGTTCTTTTTTGTTTTTCTCAAACATATATTTGCCCAGGTCCAGGATCTTGCAGACGGGTGGGACGGCTTCCGGGGCGATCTCGATCAGGTCAAGATTGGCTTCCCGGGCGATTTGCAGGGCGGTTTCGATTGGTACGACTCCTCGGTTTTCCCCATTATGGTCGATTAAGCGGACAGTGGGCGTTCTGATCTCTTGGTTAATTCTTACGTATGATGTACTAATGTTGGTATTCTCCTCGTTTGGTAATTAATATAGTTGATATTACCATATTCTAAAAGCTCTCGTCAACTAATTAAGCCATCCCGGGAAAGAAAGATAGAATTATTACACAATGGATCTTAAGAATTACACCCCTGATTTTCATGCAGTCAGCATTGGAAATTTCGCGGTCGAACTTCTGGCTGTACCGGGCAATGGCAGGGTATTGGGAGTGACTTCCAGGGGATTCTTTTTGCTTACTGGGAACAACCGTGTGCTGTTTATTAGTACGGATGGGTTGTTCGGTCCGGTTCACATTGTTCTCAATGTCTTGCCTGAAGAGGTCAAAGCCGGATTGATGGGTGCAATGGTTGATTATTCTCCAGAGGAATTTTTTTTTAAAAACCGCGGTTTTCGAATTAACCTTGAGAATGCCAAAATATGGCAGCCGCCATCAATACCCAGTGAAATTCTGTCTGTGCCTGAAAGAGAAAACCAAATCAATTTAATCACTGATGCATTGGCGCTGTCTGGCCGTGAATCCACGTTTTTGCCTCTTTTAAAATGGATGGCCGCCCGAAGTCATAAATCGGATTCCCCGGATCATTGGCTCAACCAATCCATTCAAACACTTATGGATTTAAGACAGGCAGTCCGCGAAAATAAGCCTGGGGAAGCAGTAAAACTTTTAGATCCCTGGCTCGGTTATGGATCAGGACTGACTCCTTCCGGTGATGATTTTATTTGGGGATTCCTGGCAGCTCTCAACCGCTGGAAGGCGGTTATTTGTCCGCATTTTGAGGTCACCCACTTAAATGATTTCATTTTAAAAAGTGCACAGAAAAAAACCTCATCATTAAGTGCCACATTGATTGAATGTTCCACTCATGGCTGGGCGGATGAAAATATGCTGTCTGTGCTTGACCACCTCTTTACTGGTCTGGGGAGCGTAAAAGAGACTGTGGAGAAAATATTGGCTTATGGCAGCTCTTCCGGGGTGGATGCGCTGGCAGGATTGGTAGCAGCGGTCAAAGTATTGGATAATTACAAGGCCTAGAAAATTTCCCAAATGTGCTGAAAAAAAGGGTTATTCTAAATGATTTAATCAGGGGAGCTGGTTAAAAAGGGAGCTACTGGGGAAAAGACCAAAACCCATTTTTTGCAGAATTATTTTTGAGTCCTGGAGGCAACAAGGGATTTAGCATAACCTGAGCTTGTTTTTGAAATTAAATGTATATACAATATATATTAAAGTAATTCATTAATGATGCAGGGAGGGAACGGATAACTTAGTTCGATGGCGCTTCACTGCTTAATCTTGGAACCATCCCCCATTAAAAAGAAATCAGGAGGATTGCAAAATGTTTCAAAATTCATCAAAATTAATTTCCGTATTATTGTGCTTGGCGTTTATCCTCACTGGTTGTGGGATATGCCCGCCAGCCGGTTTTCCACAGCCGCCAGGGTGTGGCGGATCATCGGGAACAGTGCGGAATGACATGGGTTGTTTCCCGCCGTCTTGTGATATGGTTCCGGATAAAGCTGCCAAAATAATGTGTGAACAATATAAAGCTGGCATGGAAATCTGGAATTGGCCGGATGATTGCTCCCTTATGCCAATGGCAAACTGCGTGAAACTTTGTAAGGCGGAATGGCAGCGCCATCATGATGTGGGGCTGCAAAACTGGGAGAAGGATATCAAGTCGCGCGCAGGGGATTGGTATAAGCAACCATATACCAAGGTTTATATGTTCGGATCAGTGAATCAGCGCCATGAGATCTATCAGCCTGATGGGCAAATTGGCGCTTATGGCCATACTAATTTACAGATGCAGCTGCAGGTGGATTATGCCCATTTCTACAATATGCCTGCCATAGCGGGAAACCTGAACTGGATGGGTTATATGATCATAGATGAAAAGGCAAATATTCCATCTAATGCCTATAATGAAGGCCAGATTCCCGCAGAACTTCACCCGGCTATGGGGCGTGACCTGGATGGCAATGTTGCTAAAAAGTTGGTTCCCGAGAGCGACCGTAATGCTGACCCCACCAAACCGCCCATTGTGATGCACTCATACCACCCGGCGTTTCTCGCGAAATGGGTCGAGATGATTAAATATGCGGTTGATTTTAGCGCTGATGGTGTTTATTTTGATAACCTATATGCAACCCCGGATCCAAACAAATTCTTTGATAAATTTGATGAATACACGGTTACCCAATTCAGTGAATACCTCCGCAGTAGTTTGACTAAAGCGGATTGGAAAGCCATAGGGCAAAATGCGGATAATTTTAATTATGTCTCATTCCTGAAAAGCAAGGGTTACACTGTTAAAGATTTTGTTGGCGGAATTAAGGAATGGTGGTCTATCCCGCTCATCAGCGAGTTCAGGCGGTTTATCAGCCAGTTGAACGTAAATGCTTTCACTGAAATCGCCCGACAGGCGCGCGACTATGCCCGAAGCAAGGGGCGCGCTTTTTCCATCTCCGGCAACATGACTGACCCGTATTTAAATCCGATGGAAGAGATCGCTGATTTTAAAGGGTTTGAATTGGGCTATATTACCACAAACAAGCCTTATCAGTATCAATCGGTTGTGCCCTCGGTAAAATTTGCCAAAGCAAAAGATAAGGTGTATCTCAATTACATTTGGGCAGGCAATTATGCCGAGATGCGCGACATCCTTGCTGAAAATGAGGATGTGTTTGTAGATATTTACCGTCTGAGCATTATGGAAAATTATGCTGCCAAGGCAGCTGAAGTGCTGCTAAGGACGGATGTCAAAGGGTTTAAATTCCTAAATGACAGTATAGAGATTTTTAAAGCACATGAAGACACAACCCGACTTGTAAAAATCAAGACTGCATTCGATTTCATGCGGGCTAACAAGTCCTATTTTGCTGATTTCAATGACACAAATGCCAAAGTGGCTCTGTTGTACTTCAATGACCAGATCTACCAGGATTTTTTGGATGACCCCTTTATCCAGCATTTCAATGATGTCCGCGAATTCGGCACGGCTCTTTATCATCGGGGAGTGGATTATGATGTGATCCGACCTGCAATGGATTTTAAACCCTATAGCATCCTCTTTCTCCCTACGACAAAAACAGTAAGTGATGAAGCGGCCAAAAAAATCCTCGATTTTGTTAAACAGGGTGGTTCCCTGATCATGGTCAACCGCCCCAAAGGGCTTCTGGAAAAATTAAAGACTGGATCACTTGAAAAAGGTTCAATAAAACTCATAGTTGAGGATAAGTGGGATGTGCCGGCAGATGATATTCGTACTGCTGTCGGATCAATTGAAAGCGGTGAGGTTAAATTGTCCGCTGTGTCTTACCATGATGGTAAAGGCAATTATGTCGTCCATTTGTTCACCCCACAAACAGATCTCACGAAGAGTTTTGCAGAGTTTCGGAATATTCCAATACATCTTCCCTTTTCCATAGAAGGGATGGAAGTCTCGTATGCCTCTCTGGAAAATCCCGCCTTGGTACCTCTCGACGCAAATAATATCATCATACCGGCTCTCAAAACATATGGACTTCTGGTTATCAAAAAACCATAGCCAGACATTATTGGAATAGAATATTTGATAAGGAAAGAGTAGAGAGAAAGAAGAAATTATTTAAGGTAAGGCAGGATAGTTTTCACCAGTTGCATTTTAGATACGCTCACCAATATTGGACCCTGTGATGGTGGTCAAGGTTCTTTAACTTGTTGTGAAATGCTATTGATTCAATAATTGTAGGAAAAGAATATAGCAGACAGGTCTCTCACTGCCGCAATAAAATAATTGCATTATTAAAGCTATTGAGTAAAATTTCTTTAATTTAAAATTCAATAATATTTCAAGAACAATTGGATGGAATTATCAAAAAGAGGCAAGAACAAGGAGACCTATTGGAAGCTTCAACTCAACTGAACAAAAAACGGATCACTCTCTTGGTGCTCATATTCAGCTTGGGCATGATTATTGTAGGCTTTTTGGTCAATACCCCTTCAGAGATTTTGTATGGGGAAATCCAGATTATCACATCACCGAGCATATTGATGACGGATTACATGGCGCTGGCAAATTTAGGGGCGGCGTTGGTCAATGCCGGATTGGTTACGCTGATCGGATTGGGTTTGGCCTGGCTGATCGATGCCCGTTTTAATGGCTATGTTCTAGCCGCCATTTTCACCGTTGCCGGATTTTCTTTATTTGGGAAAAACCCCCTCAATATCCTGCCCACTTTCCTGGGAGTTTACTTATTTAACCGTCTTTTTTTACATCAGCCAATGAAAGACCTCATTGCGCCGTTGCTGTTCGGTACAACTTTGGGACCGGTTTTCAGCCAGATTGCCTTCGGTTTTAACTTCGGCTGGATGGGGTTGGTGCTGGGATTTGCTGTGGGTGTTTTTTCTGGAATGCTGTTGGCCGCCCTGATGAAACACATTTACAGTTTTCATATGGGTTACAACTTGTATAACATCGGCACCACCGGGGGGTTTGTGGCATTGGTGATCTTTATGTTCATGGAAGGTTTTGGTCTGGAGATCAAGCCCCTGTTTTATTGGTCGGTGGAATATACCGGGTTCCTGACTGCGCTGGCTTTCGCTTTCCTGTGTTTCACCATCCTGCTTGGCTTTTTATGGGGAGGCCGCCTGTCTGTCTATAAAGAAATAATTAAAAATAGCGGTCATCTGCCTTCTGATTTTGTAGAAATGACTGACCTGGGAACTACATTGATCAATATGGGTACCATTGGGTTGATCGCTTTGGGTTATATTCATTTTGTGGGTGGGGATGTGAACGGTGCAACTCTGGCGGGCGTTTTCACGGTTTTTGGTTTTGGCGCCCTAGGCAAACACCCACGCAATATCCTGCCGGTCATGCTGGGTGTATATTTGATTTGTTTTATCAAAATATGGACACAGGCTGAGCCTGGTCCGCTGCTGGCTGCGCTCTTTTGCACCACGCTGGCTCCTTTTGCGGGCAAGTTTGGAATCCTGGCTGGCATTCTCGCAGGGGCTTTGCATCTGCCTATGGTGATGCATGTGGGCAGCTTGCATGGGTATATGAGCTTGTATAACAATGGTTTTGCTGGCGGTCTGGCCATGCTGATCATTGTGGGAATAATGAAAGGGTTAAATCCAAAATTGCTTGAAGACTGAGTAGATGTAACTTGGATTTTATTACAGACTTGTCTGAGTAAGAATAATGCAAATTTCCAATGAATACTTGATTTGAGATAATGGATTTGCTATACTTTTTGATTGAAAGGCAATTTTCGCAGTAAAAAAAAATATTTGATTTATTTCCTATTTTGAAATCACCACTGGAAAGGGTCAATTAAAGGAGATCTAATGATGAATTCAAATCCAACCCTTACCTTCAGACAATTTTTCACATATGGCATGATCGGATTATTTCTTGTTGGATTACTGGCCTGTAATCCATCTTTTTCAGCTGCTGAAAATGTTCCCCCGGCTGGTTGCCCCGAAAACCTGGGGAAAATTGTTTCCTCCTATGATTCCATGGACCAGTCAGGTGTGAATTATGGTTTGTACTTGGTTGACCCTGATGGCAGCAATCGCATGCAGATAACCGGTCCGGAGGAAAGGCACGCAATGGAACCATCCTGGTCGCCCGACCGTTGCAGGTTCGCCTATAAATCTTTTGCCAAAGCAGGAAATGATGATATTTATGTGATCACCGCGGATGGCAAATCAGTGCGCCAATTGACCAATAACGCTTCTTTTGATGTTTCCCCTAAATGGTCTCCTGATGGTGAACAGATTTCCTTTTCTTCCAAAAGGGATGGTTTTTGGAATCTTTTTATTATGGATGCCGATGGCGGTAATCAACGTCAATTGACAAAATTTAAAGGCGATATGGTCAGCTGGCAGTCCTGGTCACCAAAAGGGGATGAGATCGCTTTTACCTATGATGCGGTTGATGATGAGTACGCAAAGCAAATTTGGGCGATCCGCGTGGATGGAAGTGGCTTACGCCAGGTGACTCCAGACAGTAAGGGTAATTCCGATTGGGAACCGATCTGGTCAGCCGATGGGGAGAAAATTTTTTTTATGTCAAATCGGATAACCGGCCCGGACATTTCCGGTATTGATATCTGGGAAATCAAACCTGATGGAAGCGGGCTGCGCCGAATTTCAATAATGAACGTTGAAAACGATTACACCCACTCCCTCCGTCTTTCACCTGATGGAAAACAGTTTGCCTTTTATGGGATCGGACCGGAGATCAAAGAATATAATCAGGAAATTTATGTGATTTATGCAGACGGGTCCGGCTTGAAGGCGATCACCCATACAAAGGGGCGCGAAGAATGGCTGGATTGGTGAATTATCTTATTCGCGTACTAATGAAAGTAAGGATGTTGCCGACAATCCCAAAATCAGAATCCCCAAAAGTGCTGTTGCTATAGCCAAGGTGGCTCAACCCAGTATAAGCGGTCCCTGCCAACAGCGTAAACATTAACCCATTAATAATTCCTCCAGCCGCAGATCCTTTCCAGCCTCCGGTTGCATTGCCATATACGCCTGCGGTCCCGCCCAGAAAGAATGAGAGCAGAAGGCTGGGCAGGATAATGGCTCCAATACGCCCACCCAGAGCTATCTGTAAACCCATCCCGGATAGCTGGCCAACCAGCGAACCCAGCATACCTACAAGTACGGCATTCGGGGCAAAAGGGAACACGGAAGGGCAGTCCAGGGCAGGTACAGCATTTGGCACAACTTTTTCACCATACCAGCGGAAGGCAGGCAGGATCTCAGCCAGGAACATATTCACCCCCATTAGGATTACCCCGATGCCAGCCGCAAAAGTGAGTGCTGAAAGCAGCGAATTGAGAAGCCACGAATCGGTATTTCCGAAAATCAAACCAACATTCGTTTCACCGATGGCTGCCACAGCCGCGATGCTTGCGATGAGGTACAAAACCCAGGCACTAATGCCCATGCTTACCAGTGGCTCACTCAGGAAGCTCATCCATTCCGGAAAGCGGATCTTTTCGGTGGAGTCCTTGGGTGATCCGAGGAACTGGCCCAGAAAACCGGCAGCCACGTATCCACTGGTCCCAAAATGACCCATCACGAATTCCCGCTTGCCGGTGATCTTTTGCATAAAAGGCGCTGAAAGCGCCGGGAAGGCGGTCATGCAAAAACCAGTGATCACCGCGGAAACGAGGATCAAGGCCAACTGATTATTGGCAATGAGGGTGCTGCCTAAAATTGCCACACACAGAGTGGACATGTACAAAATATGGTGGCCGGATAAAAAGATGTATTTCCAGGGGGTAAAACGCGCCAGGAAAACATTGAACAAAATGGAAAGCGCAAATACCAGGGCGATGGATTGGCCAAAATCCTTTTGGGCCAAAGCCAGGAACAATTCGCTCACTGGCAAAACGCCTTTGAGGTTGAAGCCTGCCCCCAACAATTGGTTCAGCGGTTGGATGGTGCTGATGAGGATCCCGGCTCCGGCATTTAAGAGAAGGAAACCCAGGATCGTTTTTACCGCGCTTACGATGACCGCCCCGATCGGTTTTTTTAACGCCAGGCAGCCCACCAGCGTAATTAATCCCAATAATATGGCCGGCTTGCTGATGAATTGAATGAGGATTTCAATAATTTTCAATTCCGCTCCTTTTTCTGGAATCAAATCCGAATATTGGATTGATTATCAAATTTTCTTCTCGATTGTAACCTTATTATTTCTTCTCTAAACGAGATTATTAGGAAGCATCTTCATTGTAGTTAAATGAGCATGTCTTTAAATTGCCATATTGTTTAATTTTTAATTTCTTATATAATTTAAACCATCAAAAACTGAACGGCCTTTTGGAGGTCAAACGATGCCAAGATTTCCTAAACCTTTCTTTTCTTTGCTGATTTGTATTTTTCTTCTTTTATCAATTGTCGTTCCAGTTCAAGCCGAAGGAACCACCATCCCTGCTGGTGGCCAGATTTGTGCGCAGGGGATTTGTAATACCATCCAGATCACTTTTCCTCCCAAGGGTGGTCCTGTCACTGGAACTTTGGACGGTACCGGAAATAAGAATGGTTGCGCGTTTCACAATAAGGGGACGATCAGCGGAACCTTTGCAGGGGGGGACGGCGGCAAGATCTCCGGTAAAGTAGTGTGGACCATGATTGCCACCTGTGGAGGGAATAGCATTTCCACTGCCTGGAATGGCACCTGGCAGGGTACCCTGTCCGCCAAGGGAACTGGCAGCGGGAGCGGGAACGTGCAGGGCGTCGGTGCTAAGTGGACCCTCACTTTTTCGGGCGAGGATTTCAAACGTATTTCCGCTCCGATCACCAAGGAATATTTCAAATCGACCTATGGCATTGATGTGGTTGATGGCACATCCAAATGGACCGACCATCAATTGGTGCTGTTGGATAATTTGATTAAGAAACTGCCTAAATCTTTTTGGGACAAGGCCAAATTTACCAGGATTGTGAGAGATAAAGTATATATTGATCGCACAGGGGTAGAGCACCCAAATACATCAGGTTGTTATGAAGGGGGGGAGACAAAAACAATTCAAATTTTTGATCTTGCTGCTAAAGGACCCTTTGATTTTAAAAATGATCCAAGTGGTGATCTGGATTTTACTAGCACAATGGCACACGAAATGACCCATGCCTATTTACAATATAAGGATTACAAAAGCATGGCGGGTTACAACGATAGAATAATTTCGTTAAACCCTGTAATTGATGGTTTTACTACTGCAGTTACAGATAATCCCAAGGACTGGCGCACAGGCTGGGTTTGGAACACAACAGATCAGAAATTTCGATTTAGGGGGAAAGGACCTGAAAATAAATTAATGACTGAATATGCGGGTACTGATATGGAGGAAGACTTGTGCGAATCAGTGGGTTTCTATGTGGTCGACCCGGCAAATCTTGGTGCAACTTCCCCTAATCGTTATGCTTTTATCAAAGACCAAATGTTTGGCGGTCAGGAAAATTCCTGGGATTATTAAGATTAATAAGGAACAAGATATGATGACTCAAAAATTTTTTTTTGTATCGATTTTGATCATGACCAGTTTGCTTTTCTCTGCATGTAATAGCGTTGTTTCAGCCGCTGGTCTGCCTGCGCCATTTACCCAAACCACACCAGGGCAAAATCTAATACCTTTCCAATGTCTCGCTAGCATAACTCCCGGAAAAACTAACCGTGCCGAAGTGATTGGGGTTATGGGTGAACCGGTCAATAAACGTATTGAAGAGGGTAACGAAGTGCTTGAATATCCTTCTTCCATCGAGATAATCCCGACCACGATCCTGGTCAAGCAGGATATTGTTCACATGGTGGGAAAACTCGCGGATGATGAAACCCAAACGATATCTAAATTTAATATCGATATGGGTGAACCCGAAAAAGTGACTTACAGTTATTTTGGTCAGGGAACAATGACCTATCTCTACCCCAAAAAAGGGTTGGCAGCAATAGCGGAGGAAGAAAGTGGTCAAGTTCTATGGTTGCAGTGTTTTATTCCCATGCCATTGAAAGATTATCTTAAGGACTGGGGCAGCCAGCTTCCGTTGGAAGACCCTTATATTAGATAAAAAATAATTATTTACTGCAATTAATTTCGTCTTGATAATAATTTAGATTCAGCCTGAATTACTCGATTATCTGGTAATATCTTCAAAATTGTCTAATATTAGATGACCATGTAAAACTGGCTGAACCCTATTCTCCCGCTTTTTTATCCAGTTCCTCGCGGTTTTCTCCCAGCGTTGAATTCTCTAACGACTGCTTGAAAAGCTCCTAAAACCCGCCGCCCATCTTCAAATCTGGGTCAGGCGTGTTATAATTAATAACCTCAACAGTTGGCCGGATGATAAAATCCATCGATAAATTCTGCACTGGTTCATGGGGGTATTTTTCTCCGGTCAAAGATTAAGCCAATTTGATTTCTAAGTCGAGATTCTACCGATCTCTCCCTGGCTTATCTAATACTTTAGAACTGAAATCCAACAATGGATGTAATTGCCTGATTGGAGGATTTCCATTTTGAAATGAAAGGGCAGAGACCATGAAAAAAACAGAGCTCAAGCTTTCTAAAGGTGATTTACTGGTGCATGCCACCCATGGCATTGGAGAAGTACTGGATATTTGCTCAAGAAATATTGCAGGTGAAGAAACCTCCTGCCTTGAAATAAAAACCACTGACTTGACCTACTTCCTGCCGATCAATGATGCCAGTGTTCATAATATCCGCCATGTATCATCCCCCGGTAATTTCAAAGAGGCATTATCCACCATTAGTGCTTCTCCTGGGCCGATTAGTGAAGATTTTCGCGTCAGGAACACCTACATCAACGATGAGATCGCCAAAGGCACGCTCAACTCCAAAGCTGTGCTGATCCGGGATATGAATGGCAGAAATGCGAAAAAGGGGTATGACGTAAATGAAAATACCACTTTGAAACGCCTGAAATTGCAATTTGTGGATGAAATGATGCTGGCCTGCAAGCTAAATCGGCCGTCTGCGCAGGCAAAGCTGGATACCGCTCTGCAAAAAAGCAGCAGTTTCCCAAAAGCCTGATAATATTCTGATTTAAGCAGTGCCCTCGCAGTCGTTCTCTGCCTGTAATTAGAGAAACTCTACCCCTCTTTTGTCATCCTGATGGTCACGAAGTGACCCGCCTGTCCTGAACGAAGTGTAGGGCCTGCCCTGAACCAAGAGTGGGGTGATGATCGCTAAATGCTAATTATTCCCTCTAGTTCCTGAAGTGGAACGCAAAGCATTCCAAACAGAAGCAATCTATCTTTTTTTCCCAATTAATATTAATACTTCTCTATTCAAATATCATCTAGATTGAGATTATTCTTACTCGTAGTGAAGAGGAAAAATCTATGAATACCCCAATCAAAATCAAGGATGCGGATTTTGAAGATGTGGTTTTGAAGTCACATTTACCCGTAGTCGTTGAATTCTGGTCCCCGGGCTGCGGACCCTGTGAGATGTATGTACCCGTATTTGAGGAATTGGCATCTCATTATGCAAGTAAATTGTTGATCGCAAAATATAATGTGGATGAAAATTTATTGAAGGTAACGAAACAATATGGTGTGTTGGGTGCACCCACTATCCTGTTCATGAAGAAGGGTGAGATTGTCCACCGCACCAATGGATATCTATCTATCACTATTTTGAAAAAAGAAGTGGCTAAATTTGTTGGAGAATACTCTTCCATAAAAAATCACGTAAAAGCGTAGTAAAAATTCAAAATTATGATGCTCTGATTTGGATGGCGATATAACCAGCGATTTTTTCATCCAAAAACTCTGAAGCAGTCTGTTTTCCATTAACCCTGGTATAGGGTGAAGGGATGGGGTTCGCAATCCGGATGTTCTCCCAAATCTTGTAGGGCACCCATCGCGCAGCATCCTGCCAGCCCTGAACGAAGAGTGGGGTAAGGATTCCTGGGTGAAAATTCTCTTTTCTTGTCCTGAATGTAATGATCGCATAACACTTTGCCTGCCCTGAACGAATTGTGGGGCAAGAAAGCAATTTCTAACAAACCCATCCATTCACCCGAACCAAGTTAAAATAAATTGATAAATCCTTTAACGGTCTTGCCTTTTATAGGAAATTGAAACGGAGCAATAATTGAAAAAATGGATCGTCCGTCTAGTCCTGATCGTCATTGGGCTGCCACTGATACTTACCACTCTTGCTGGCGGAGCATACCTTCTGGCAAACCGTACCAGTGGCACTCTGGTCTCATCCGGGCAAAAACGCAGCTACCTGTTATACGTGCCCAAAAGCTACAATCCTGCTGTTCCGTCACCACTGATTATTAGTATTCATGGCTATGCCGAATGGCCTGCTCACCAGATGGATATCAGTCATTGGAATGTACTTGCCGATCAATATGGCTTTCTGGTGGTTTATCCATCCGGTACCCAATTTCCACTCCAATGGCGCACTCGCGGAAAAACCAACAGTAATGCCGACCCGATGTTGGATGTAATTTATATTTCTGATTTGATCGATAAATTAGTTGGGCAATATAATATAGATTCTTCCCGAATCTATGCCAATGGGCTTTCCAATGGTGGCGGGATGTCCTTCAAATTAGCCTGCCTGCTGTCCAACCGCATCGCGGCGATCGGGTCTGTTTCCGGGGCGTATCTTTTACCTTGGGAGGAATGTGATTTTTCCCGGCCGGTGCCGGCGGTAATCTTTCATGGTACGGCTGACCCCATCGTCCCTTACCAGGGCGGTCCCTCCGATATGTTTAATGTCCCATTCCCAGTCATCCCGGAATGGGTCGATACTTATGCAAGTCATAATGGCTGCGACCCAACCCCGCAGAAATTCACCGCGAGCGGAGATGTGAACAGTGTCCAATTCACTCACTGTAAAGCCGACCTGGTCTTTTACACCATCTCTGGTGGCGGGCATGCCTGGCCGGGCGGAACACCTTTACCGGAATTTATTGTGGGTTACACTACGCAGTCTATCGATGCTACCCGGATCATGTGGGATTTCTTCCAGCAGCATGCGATAACCCTCCCGTCATCCTGAGGATTACAAAGTGACCCGCCTGCCCTGAACGAAGTGTAGGTTAAGGATTTCTTACATCCAATTTCTCCCCCTGGTTCGTTAGGGGGATCGCGAAGCATACTATAAGTAGGTAAGGTGGGGGTTTCTTCATACCTTGTCTGTCGAGCCAAACAACCGCATTTTTTCCATCACAGCATCTTTGACAGCCTCACGAACAGCCCGCATCGCAACCCGTGGATCATGGGGAAGTTCTACTTGGGAATAGACTTCATGCAGTGTTTTGGTCACCGCCTTTCTTAAAAAGGCATCAATGTTGATCTTGGCTGCCCCCAGGCTGATTGCCTGGCGGATAAAATCATCCGGGATGCTCGAGGCACCGTGTAACACACAGGGCACCGGGGAAATAGAGGTTATGGATCGGACAATTTCCAGATTCGGGGTGGATTCGCCCTCCAGCCGGCCGGGTTTACTTCCGAACGAAAAAGCCAGCAGGTCAATTCCAGTGCGCTCAACAAAGGCAGGCACATCCTCCGGGCGGGTGAATTCTTCTCCTTCAATCCCCTTTTCCTCATCGCCTGCCTCGCCGACCTGCGCTTCCACTGTTGCCCCGCGGGTGTGGGCAAACTCCACAGTCCGGCGCACCTCTTTCACATTCTCCTCTAATGCCAGGCGGGAAGTATCCAGCATCACCGAATCAAATCCGATCTCGATCACCTGTTGGACTGTTTCAAAGTCCGCGCCGTGATCCAGGTGAAAGAAAAGCGGTACCTGTGCATCAGACTTCGCAGCCGGGATCAAACCGCGCAGGTAATTCAAGCCAACATGCTTCAGGGTTCCCATGGAAATCCCCACGATCACCGGCGAGTGCAGTTCATTGCCGGCAGCCACAATGGCCTGCAGCACTTCCAGGTTGCTCATGTTGAATTCGCCCAGCGCCCATTTTTCATCCTTCGCCCGGCGGATGACCTCAAGGATGCTTTCAGCCTTCATTGGAATTCACTCCTGGCTAAAAATTGAGGACAATATATTATTCCTTTTTAACCTGCGATCGAAATTTACTCTCTTTGTAAGCGTTTGGCCTGGTGCCGCAGCCAGGAGGCTGTTGCATTCTCATGGCGTCTAACAACCAGAACAGAATAGGGTGATTTTTTGACAATTGTTTCGCAGACTTGACCAAATAAAGAACCATTATTCAGATTATCAGCTGAACCAATAATGACAATTTCATAATCATTTGCTTTACATTCATCGAGAACCGCATCTTCAATGGATGGGGCGGATAAGATTTGCAGAGTGGCGTTGGCGGGAATTTCGCCAAGCTGGGTCATCACAATTTCTTGAAGATATGCGATCATATCCTCATTGGCTTCTTGATCGATCTTGTGCGGGATCACCCGCATGTAATTGACATGCGAACCTTCCTGCACGGCAATATCATTGGCTAAATGAATAGCCAGGTGGCTGTTCAATCCGCCCCCCACTGGAACCAAAATGTTTTGAAAGTTCTTGATCCCCCGATCATTCAAAACACCCACATTCACTCTGCCTTCCTCCATCACCCTTTTTAATTCCTTTAGGTAGGCGTCTCCGTTCTTGGTTTGGTGAGGCCATTTCATTAATACAAGTTTAACATTGTCATCATTTTTGATCTCGTTGATGATCCCATCCGCCATGGTTACATCGGTGATCATTTTTGTGTACATGGGTACATTACAATCCACAGCGTAATGAATGAACTTTTCAAGAACGGAATGGCGTTGGGATTTAATTTTCTCAAGGAAATCGTTTGAAGATTGTTGGTCCGATTTTATGGTGCTAGGAAATATGGATAGGACGCACATGTTCAGGTCTTTTTCTGCTTCTGCCAGCAGGGAACCGACTTTCATCAAGCCGTCTGCCCCCTGTGTGTTGGTGATCGGCAGGATGATGCGCCATCTACCGGGAGATCGGTCGCGTTTGTGGGCATCCTTCCAATACTTTGTACCCACCTTTGTAAAATAGTAGACGGCAAATAACCCGATAACTGCGCCGGTAAACAAGATGGCATTCAGGTCCGAATAGAAAATGACAATTAAACAGGTTAAGGATGCCAGGATCGGAGTTAGTGGGAAAAAGGGCGCTTTGAACGGGCGGTGGATTTTTGGGAATTTTTTATGCAGCACGATCATAGCCATGTTGGAGAAGAAGAGTACAAATAGGTATCCTGCCGAAGTGATGTAGCTTAGAAAATTAACGGCTCCAAAGAGCGTTATCGAAATGGATACCGCCCCGATCATCAAAATGGCCATAAATGGTACCCGAACTCGATTCAATCGCGAAAGCACTAACGGCCAGGCGCCATCCCGGCTCAGGGTGAAGGTTTCTCGTGTTGCGCTGAGCATGGAGGAGTTGATAGAAGTAAGGGCGCCAACCATGCCAGCCATTGCTATGATCGTCACACCCAACCCTGGCATGAAAACTTTTATTGCATCTGAGAGAGCGGTTTCAGAACCGGCTACGGATTGCCAGGGAATGGTCCCGAGGGTGACAACAACCGTCAGTGAATAAATAATTGTGACTAAAAACAGGCTGACCAGGATGGCGATGGGAATATTTTTGCTTGGATTTTTCACTTCCTCCGCATCATCCGCGATCACTTCAAAACCCACATAGGCAGCATAGATGAGCGCGATGGTTCTCATCAATACCCCGGTATTAGTGATTAATTCGTCCGTTGGAAAGATTCTGCCGTTGGGGAAAAGGGTTGTCAGGTGGAAACCGTTGGGTGAGACAAAGCCCGCAATGATATATACCCCGAAGGCAAATAGCAGCGAAGCTCCCATAATGATCTGCACGTTACCCACATTGGAAACTCCCAGAATATTCAAAATGACAAATAGAATGATGACCGTAATGGCTGCTGGAATAATTGGAATGGAAGGGAAAAAGACGCTTAAAGAATAAGCAAAACCCACGGCCGAAAGGGCAGTGTAGAAGGTGCTGGAAATGCTGTCCATCGATCCAACCAGGAACGAAAGCAGTCCTTTCCCCCAGGCTTCTCGGACATAGGTCATTGCTCCCCCAGTCTCCGGGTATATGGTCGCCAATTCGCTGTAGTTGAGTGCGATGCTGAAACTTAGGAACCCGCCCACTAATATTGCCAAAAATGTGGCCGGACCAGCCACCTCGGCCGCCAGGCCGGTTAGAACAAAAATGCCAGAACCCAGGGTCCCGGCCGTCCCCAGCATGATAACCTGGAAAAGGTTTAATTGTCTCTTTAATGTGCGTTTACTCATTTTTATACACCCTCGAGGTTAAGAGATCAATGATATTAGGTTGGAAGAAGGTAAGTTGTTAGTTTACCCTATCTTATGTTGAGTTTGGCTTTGAATAATATCACCCGAAGTCGTAAATTAAATATTTAAACCATGCAATGTATTATTACATTAAATTGTTTGTTTCAATATCCATTCACCGAGGTAAGAAACTACTATAACATGAAGTTTCATTGAATTTCTTTAATTTCTACCATTTGTACGGGAAGATGGTACTGTGAAAACTTGAATGAAGTTTCTAAAAATTTTAGAAACTTCTCGCAGCTTTCTCGCCCGTGAACCAGACTCCTTGACTGGTTGTGTATACTATATCTACAAACATCAATTTATACATGATCCGGTTAATAATATAGAGGAATTAAAATGGCTGCTGTAAAAAGTAAGAACATTCTCGCGACGGTTGACGAGCTTCTGGCTGGAGCAGAACTCCAACCTCAATCCCGTGCCCTGTTGTTATTGCGCTTATGTCAATTTTCGATCGGTCTCGCGCCTGACCGATTAGAGCAGTACTGGCAATTATTGCAGCCAATACAAAAAATCCTCCCGCCAGATATCCAGCCGGAGGTGAAAACCCTGCAGTCTTCTTTGGAAGAGTCTCTCCCTGCAGGTGCCAAGGGATTTACCGCTGAAATGCTGGCTTTGGTTCATGAAGCTCGCCAGCAAACTGATCCACAGGCGATTAAAAGCCAATTGCTGGATTGTGAAACAAAGTTAAAAAAGCACTTCCTGCCTTTCGGCAAAGGTCCGGTCTGGGCGGCGCTGGTGGATGTCTGGCTCCCGCTTGACCGCTCTACTGCAATAAACCTGCTAAAAAATGTTTCTGGTGATCTTCAGGGAAACTTCTTAACCCGTATGAATCAGGCAAAACCCTTATCACCTGGCGAATGGGACCTCGTGATAGCGGCCGTTGGTAAGGGGAAAACCATTCAGGCGGTGGAAAAGATCCTCACCGATAATCGTCAATCCCTTGATCTTTCCAGCGCGGTTCTCGCCCAGTTAGCCGCGGCTCTCCGTGATTCCATGGTTCAATTGATGGCAACCAATAATCAGTCGGATATGGCGGGGAAATTTAAAAATTACGGCCAGCTTTTGATCCTGCACGCTAAAGGAAGTCAGGCAGCTCTCATCCCGGGGCTTTTGGAAGAACTTTATTCTCATGTGGCCAAAGGGAATTGGTTGGATCAACATTGGTTGGTTCGATTTGAATTGATTGGATCAATTTTTAATTTTGGTCAATCGTTGAAACTGGCTGATCTGGAAGTACTAACCCCTGATTTTTTAAACCGCTTGATGGGTAGGACCCCTGAATATATGCTCAATTTCCTTTATGCGGTTTGGGCAGGGTCGTTGACCGGGATTGGTCAGGTCGATTCTGCTTATACGGACTTGCAGACCAGAACAAAGCATGATCCAAACGCGGAAGCTTGGTTTCTGGTCGTGCTGGTCAAGCGCGGGATGGGTCTTGAAGCCATGGCGCTGGCCGAAAAATCACCTAATGCCCAGGCATTGATTCCCCGCTTGCGTCGGGCATGGATTTGCAGCCACCCGGAATCGATCGGAAAGACAATCACTCCGGCGGATATGGCCGGAGATCCGATTGGTGAGTTTCTTGCCCAGGGGAGCGCTGAGAAGAGGGCAGCTTATCTTAAATCCATGACCCGTCAGGGAGCAGTATCCGTCCCTGGGGCGATGTGGGCAGGAGCCGGGACTGAGGATCAAACGGAAGGAGTGCGCGGTTTTTGGAGCTTTCTCACTGCCAGTCATAAGACCTCAGAACAAATCATCCAGGAATATTTAAAGCTCAACGCTCTCTATTCTTCCTACCGCAAGGATACGCGTAAAGAAGATCAGTTTTCTGAAACTTTGCGAATCGATGGTTTTGGGAATTACCGCTACGAGGATTTGGATAATGCCATGCTCACTGCTCTGGTGGTCTGGGGGGATCAGGAACCCCAGCAGGTGAAGTCAGTGCTGCAGGCAATGTGGAATGCAATCCGGCCGGATGATCCAATTCTCATGGTGGATTGGCTGCGCAATGCCATTATGACCCGCTGTGTGAATATCTTTTCTGCGGACCTGAGCGTGCTTAACCAGGATTATCTTGCCTGGCTTAAAAAAGAATTGGTGGATAAAGGCCGCCAGTGGCAATTTGGCAAGACGACCCTTACTTTGCGTTATCCGAATACTGCTCTGCTGCAGTTCAGCATCATTGCTGCTAGTACCATCAATATTATTTCGCCGCAGAGGCGCGACCAGATTCTGATTTATGGGTTGGAAAAATATGAAGCCAACCCAGCGCTGGTTGAATCTGCAGCCCAGTTGTACAACTCAGGCAAAGAATTATTGGATCTTAAACCGCCTATCGCCCTAAAACCAAATCTTCTTTCCGCTTGGCAGGATGGCATCATAAAGAATGCGCTTCTCCCTATGATTGAAGCGTTGATATTAAGTGCGGCAGAGAAGCCACAAAAAAAGGAATGAACAAAAACGGAAAGCGTAGACCCTTTGAGTAATGAGCATCGACCTGCGGGATTGAGGGAAGAAAAACCTCCGATATCACCTTCCATTTCTTGAGAGGTAGCTAGGCGGGAGTCTTTTCTTTGGTATCCATGTATTGAACTACGCATCGCAAATCATGGAAAGGTGTTTAATTGAATATATATTCCACTTTTACAATTTCTCTTCAACCATCGGTTTCTTTGCTTCAGTGGTGGAGGGAAATAAAGGAGGTATAAATGTTTTTCCGAAATTCATTAATGAAAATATTTTCCTTTGTAATAATGCTCAGTCCGCTCATAGCGATTGGTAGTAATCCGGTGGCAAAATCAGGTGATGCCATCCAGTTTTCTCCTAGTGAAAAACAGGTTTTCTCCTCTCTTGAGGATTTTCAGACTGGTGAATTCTCTGCCAGTAATATCCTGCCGTCCTTGATGGGACTGGCTGCGGATACATCTGACTTTGATAGCGATGGAATCCACGACCACGACGAACTTCTTTTTGCCCAGTGGTATGCACCACGGTTGATCTTCGACGAGGATGAATCTCAAAGTCTGATTAATGGGATGCTTCCCCTGTTTCAGGTGACGCCTGTTTGGGTAGCAGGACCGAAAGCAAACGAAAGGTATATCAAGCAAATCATTGTCACCTATGTTTTCCTTTATGAAAAGGATAAAGGAGCGGATATTAATGGCTGTTATGGGATTGTTTCCGGTCTTTGGGATGCGCTTAACCTTTTTGCATTGTTCCCGCAAATTTCTCAAAAAGATGTACTGTCAATTAAAACCGGCCATTGTGGTGATACTGAAACTTTCAAGGTGTATTTGGATTATTCATTGTCTAATAAAAGTTGGACTCCCGCCAGTGTAAAAATACACCGACATGGCGAAACAAAAGGACCTTATACATGGCAAAGCCTGGAACGAACCACTATTGCCGCGGGTAAAAGCGGATGTCAGGCAAGTTTTGGCAACTGCTATCACCCAACCATCTATGTCTCCCAGAATAAACACGCCATGTATACTACCTTGACAGGGGCAGGTGTTGGTTGTGAAACGGTGGGGTCTAAGAAAATCAGCAAATGGGGGATTGGCTGCACTATTTCTTGGGAGGATTGCGACTCAAGTAACTCGGATGATAAGGTCATCCCATCGATTCTGGATGCCCAGAATGTAGGAGAGTCAGGACATTATCGCTACACCAAAGTTTCCTCAACGAAGGTGAAGAATTCTGATAAATACCCCGGAGAATGGATCTGGCCTGATACTTCCAATCCTAACAACACACTGGATGACGTTTTTTGTGGTGGTTATACGTTATCCTCATGCAGTTCAACAGGCTGTGCCGGCTCGCTTTCCGGAAAATGGCAAAAATTTGATTTTTCCGCTTACAACAAGATTTATTCTTATCGATCTGTCATGTAAACAACTTTTCATCAATATGCCGTGGAGATGACAAGAGTCATCCAAACCTGATTTCTTGAAAAGATCTCAGAATAGGATTTGCCTCAATCTAAACGCAAAGATTGCTTCACCATTCACCTTATGGATTTTTGGGAATGATGTCTGGTTTTTTATTAAAATGAAACAGAATATTTCTGTGCCTGTTTGTTCTTCATACAGGAAACTGGGGTGCAGGCCTCAAACCCGATTGCTATATAGTCTCATCCTCCGCTGAAGAGGAATACCAGGGTGGCGAGGCCTATCACAAATGCAATCACTGGCACAAGTAGGAGTTTTAAATATTCCTTGTAAACGATCGCGCAGATGCCAAACCCGACTGCCCCAAAAATGGGGAAATTTAATGGTCCATTGCTTAGAAAAGAAAGGGAATCCGGAACGTGGCCCACAATGGCTAACCCAATGATTCCACCAACAACAAAAGATAAAAAATAAATTAATGCTTTCTTCATGCTATTCTCCTTGTTTGCAATGGTTCCGATTTAGTGATTTGAATAGTATATCTTATGCGCAAGGGTTCAATCTTAAAAAATGGCAAAAAAGCATTGAATCATTCCCTCGAGGAGATGGAGTTTAACTGAATCCTTCATTTGATCTAAAGTTTTGTGTTAAGATATCTGCAAAGGAGTTTTATTTAATGAAGAAATCATTTTTTGTTTTCGTTGCCGCCCTTTTTCTCTTGAGTGCCCTTCTGGTATCTTGTTCACCCACTCCCCTGACTGCCGATCAGGTAATCCAAAAAATGGCGCAAAATGGCAAGAACCTGAAAACTGGCCATTTGCAGATGGATTTGAATATGACAGTTGGCACTGAATCTGTGAAAATAACCACCACCGGGGTTTACGAAAACCCGGATAGATCTTATTTGACCGTATCGTTGTTGGGTCAATCCTTGCAGGTGCTTTCCCTATCGGCAACCGAAATATATCAGCGTGCCAGTGAAACGGATGCCTGGGTTAAATCGAATGCGGGAGCTTCGGCTCAGGCTGGCAATATATATGATTTCACCAAGAATCCCGAACAATTACTTAAATATTACTCGAATGCCAAATTACTGCCTGAAGAAAGCGTGGATGGGATCCCCGCCAGCTACCATGTCAGTTTTGACCTGGATGTAGCCGGCATGATAAAAGCATCTGGTGTCGATGCTGCTACACTTGCGCAGGTTGAATTCAAGGGTCCCGCCCAGGTGGAAGCCTGGATCGGCAAAACCGATTTCTTTACCCAAAAACAAATTTCAAAGTTCATCATGGCTGCCAGCGGGCAGGAAATCACCATGGAAGTGATCGTTTCCCAGACCGAGGTCAACAAACCAGTGGTAATTCCCACACCCTAATCTGCTTTTCGAACCCCTATTCTTGAGCGTAGATTCCTTTTCTCGTTCCTCCCCCTATGTTTAGGGGGATCGCGAAGATACCGTCTTAAATGTCAAGAGCAAAAATAAAATCAGGATGAATAAACCG
>CAZMZW010000006.1:0-160012 GCA_964571135.1 uncultured Anaerolineaceae bacterium
GATACCGTCTTAAATGTCAAGAGCAAAAATAAAATCAGGATGAATAAACCGGATCATAAGGTAAGCCGGATTTTAGAACACCCAGGCTTAGGGCTAGTAATTTTCTCATAGCAGCTCCAATAATCACCATTTTATGTTTATTTCTTTTTTCAAGCCGCTGGCGTAAATCGATAATGGATGGGTTGTGGTGCATAGCAACAACAGCAGGCAGGTATAGAGCGGTACGAAGATGAATGCTCCCTATTTTTGACAATCTGGGCTTATGCCTGACTGAGGTACCTGAAATACCGAATGAAGGATTCAAACCAGCATAAGCTGCCAATTCACGTGTGGATTTGAAATTCTGGATATTCTCTCCCAGTAATTTGGCAGCTGTCAGAAAAGCAATACCCGGGATAGATTCCAACAATGCCAAACCAGTTTTGAGGTCTTCATGGCTTTCCATATGCTGGCGAATACAATCAGTGAGTTGTTCAATTTGTTGCTCAATAAAACTCAAATGCTGAAAAACCAAATCACTTACAGATTCTGAGGGATTCTCCAGCAGAGAGCGGTTATGTTCCTGGGTACGCATTTGTTTCAGGGAACCCAAATGCCTGATCATGGCTTGTAGTTTCTGTACTTGGGGTGCAGGAGGTGTCCAGAGAGGTGGATTTTGGGTGGTGCAATAGTCTGCGATCAAGGCAGCATCCAGGGGGTCAGTTTTATTGCGAGTTAGCTTGCATTTGGCGTAATTATGAATACGGGTAGGATTCACAACGCTTACCATCAAACCAGCATCATAAAGAAATTTGGCCAAATGTTCCCAATACCGATTAGAAGCTTCCATGCACACATGGACTTGTCCAGCACGTACTTTCTCCAACCAATCCAGTAATTTGTAGAAATCCGCCGGACTGTTCCTGAATGGTTTAGAATAACGATGATTGTTGACGACCAAGTGAACTTGATAACTTAGTTTGGCGATATCGATTCCGACTGAGACGTTAGGCATTGTAGACCTCTTTGTGGTTTAATACAGATACTTGAGGGTTTGCCGTCTCCATCATTCTTGTCTATACGAGCTTTATTTCTGTGAATAAGCTCCAGATACCGTCCGATGTCTAGACTGGCAAGATATTAGGGAGAGGGACCACAATCTTCGCGTCAGGGTCATTGCCCTAGCATCCTGTCGGGTTTACCTCTCCCTCCCTCAGTATTCTTATTAAAACCCAATATACAAGCATCCTCTAAGGACGCGATCTCCGTTTTTACGTTTACAAAGCATACCTTAGGTGAGGATCTGATTGCTCTAAATCTGAAAAATCCTTAACTAAAGGGTGCAGAGTGATCGCATGTGCCCAGGATAACAACAGAATTGTCATTTGAGTAACTTAGGGACACAATTATATATATTGATCAACCATTCATTAATTTGGTTTTTCAGTCTATTTAATATATGATTATCGATAGGGGCAAATCTTATAACTGCTATTTCAATAATGCCAGCCCCTTGTCAATGCGGTAGATCGCACTTTATTCATCTATCCGGAATGTTTTTTTCAGAAAAAGGAGTGCAAGGTGAACCGCAAATTTCGTCTAACTTCAATCACCATCCTATTGATCCTGTTGATAGTTTCAGCGTGTGGTCAATCACCGGAAAAAATCACTCAACCCCCAGCCGCTTCTCCAACACCGATCGGTACAAGATTGATCCCGACACCAAAATCAGGTTCCTTGCCGCTATCAGCACCTGGTCCGTACCAGATAGGATTGCGCGAATATCGCTATACGGATGCCCATCGAGAGGGGCGTAAAGTTGGCATCACCATCTGGTATCCTGTTCTGCAATCATCAAGTTCAACCTCATCAAATACAATTCAGGATATCAAGCCGGACCTGAGTGCGGCACCTTACCCATTGATCCTTTCCTCGACCAAAGTGGCAAAAACATTTGCCCCCTACCTGGTCAGCCACGGTTTCGCCTGGGCTAGCGTTGATGGGATTGATAGTTACGGTCAAATAAATGAAGAGACAATTGACCAACCCTTGGATATCCTGTTCGCATTAAACCAGGTGGCTTCTCATCCGCCAGCAGGTTTTAAGGGCATGATCAATGCCGACCAAGCCGGGGTCATTGGATATTCATTCGATGGTTATAACACGCTGGCACTCAGCGGGGCACGGATTGACCCGCAATATTATTTAGCTCAATGTCCGAACCCGGATGCCACAATCAAACCCCTGATTGAAACAATGTATTCTGCATTTGGCTGCGATCTAGCTGAGGATTGGGATAAATTTGCCGCCCATGTGGGAGCATCCATCGCCACCAGCGGGGATGAATTATGGCAGCCAATGACCGATAAGCGCATCCGCGCTGTGATGCCAATGGCCGGGGAAGGATGGTGGTTCTTCGGCGAAAAGGGATTGGCAGCAGTCAAATTACCCGTCTTGATGATCGATGGCACCAAAGACGGACTTTACTCGGAAAATACACTGATCTATGACCACCTGGGAACACCGAATAAGGCTTTCATCTCATTTGTTGGACTCGACCATATGATGATCTTAAGCTCAGAACCGATAGCCCGCATGGCTCATTTTGCAGTCGCATTTTTTGGCTTTCACCTCCAGGGACGCACTGACTATGCCTTTTATTTTTCAAAGGAATTTGTCGCCAAATATCCTGAAATGGCCTGGGGTGTGGTTACAGACAAATAAATTTTAGAATGGAGTTTATGGATGAAAACGCGTGTCTATCTAAGCGTCTTGATTCTATTCACTTTTTGGTTTGCATCCTGCACTCAGAAATCCTTGGAACCTGCTAAAGGCATGATCATACCCGGTGAATTGATCGGTAATTTTTTGATCTCTCGAGGAGGCAAAGAAGACATCACTTACGTAACCACGATTCACTGCCCATACAATAAAAACTCAGGAGTTGAGTCTTGTGAAATGCCGGTCGGCACAAAAGTAAATGTCGGGTTGGGCGTTTATGATCAAGATACCGGCAACGGCAAGAACCTGGATCAGATCTGGTCAGATGGTACTTATGAGATGATAATCGATGGCCGCCCTGTCGACCTGCGAGCATTTGGAACAATTGAAATCACTCATTTGGTTGGAACTATACGCATTTGGAATGTGATCATTTCCACCAACCAGCCGGGAGAAATATCAGCGCGATCCACAGGGGTAATGGATGGTGAAGCGTTTGACTACACTGCAAAACTTACTTTCAAAGATCAATAATGAGAACACCTCTTGCCGTTTACCAATACTCTATCTTTTAAAAAACTGGATTATTTTTATTAATAACCATCCGCTTGTTGATAATTTTCTATCTATACCGCTATCATTGGTAATAGGCAATTTCTTTTCTGGTTTTTATACCTAAGGATAAATGAAGGTTATTGGGGAATAATTTAACAGATCGTAACCTCAATAGAGCTGATCGATAATGGCTTGCTGGCGATTACTCTATAGGAGGATGCCATCTCCCCTCGTACTCATAATATTCCCCAAGAAAGGAGGAATTCACCCTATGCAAAGAATCACAATCCTGGTCAAGCTCGGCGTAAGGGTGGATGGTATCCTTGTAGCATGAGGCGAGAACATGGATAACTGGGAACCCGTGAATGCAGTTCAACGCATGCAAGCTTACATCGATGAGCATCTTCAAGAGCCGATCACGCTACACAAGCTGGCCAGCGAGGCGGGATATTCTCCTTGGCACGCCGCTAAGATTTTTAAAGCCCTGACCGGCAAAACCCCTTTCGAATATATTCGCGCTGTGCGAATGTCTCGAGCCGCCATGCAGATGAGGAATGGGAATGTCAAGATCGTGGATGTGGCATTTGATTTTGTCTTTGACTCGCACGAGGGCTTCACACGCGCTTTCTCGAAGCAATTTGGATTCACTCCGCAGCGCTTTATCAAGGAAAAGCCCACCATCAAACTGTTCATGCCCGGCAACATCCGTGAAACCTATCTTACCTTGCAAAAAGGAGAAAAAACCATGTCAGAAAATCTAAAATCCAGCACTATCTTTATCCAAGTGGTCGACCGGCCTGCCCGGAAGCTGATCCTAAAGCGCGGCATCCAAGCCGTCGATTACTATGCTTACTGCGAAGAGGTGGGCTGTGAGGTGTGGGATATCCTCACCGGCATCCAGCAGGCTCTTTATGAGCCGATCGGCATGTGGCTGCCCGAGAATTTGCGTAAACCGAGCACCTCCATATACGCCCAAGGGGTTGAAATCCCGCTTGATTATGCCGGTCCCGTCCCGAAAGGATTCGATCTGATCGATCTGCCGCCCTGCAAAATGATGATCTTCCAAGGCGAACCCTATAATGACGCTGAATTCGAGAAATGTATCGGAAGTCTGTGGGAAGCCATGAAGAATTACAATCCAGAAATGTATGGTTTCCGATGGGCCGATGAGGATGGACCGCGCTTCCAGCTTGAACCACAGGGGTATCGCGGTTATATTGAAGGTCGTCCGGTCAGGCCGCTCTGTTAGACGTCACCGGGGATTTAATCGCAACATAGATGGGCATCCCATTCTCGCGGGCTGCCCTTTTCCATTCAACCAACATGAGCACAGATACACTCTCGACTTTTAAAAGTCCCTATTTAAAGTACACCCTTGGGGTGAAGATTCTATTCCAATAATATAGATATCCTTCGCATACGCTCAGGTTGATAGCATAATCGTAATTCGGATCACCCACTCGAGACCAGATCAAGGGATCACGCAGCGGAATCCACGTACATTACCGGGAGAATCCGGCACATGAGTCAGGCGGTTGGCTGCGCGACCGAAGACTGCTAGGTCACTGAAGGCCGCACCTTTGAGCACTTTCTTTTCGCCCGTTTCTGGTCCTGTGGGGTTATTAGCCGGTGAATGCAGATAATAATCGGCGGCGTACCAATCGGATACCCATTCACGCACATTTCCACCCATATCCATCAGTCCATAAGCGCTCTGCCCACGCGGGAAAATGCCCACCGCGGTGGTCACACCGACGTAATTATTCAAATTGACCAGGTTGATATTGGGAAGTTGATCGCCCCATGCATACACCGTGTTCCGCGGGCCTCGGGCAGCTTTCTCCCATTCTGCTTCCGTGGGCATTCGTCCCCCCTCCCAGGCGCAGTATCTCGCTGCCTGCTGCCAGGTGATATACACCACCGGATGATTATCATACAGGGGGTTGTAAAAATTGGGAGCTGTCCCCGGCTGCAGGTCATAGGTACAGGCGCCGGCTTTCACACAGGTTCGAAACATGGCATTGGTCACCTGCGTCCGGCCGATCCAGTATGCGTCTGTATTCACTTTGTGGGCCGGTTTTTCAACAGCATCTGCATGCTGATCACTCTCATTGGAACCCATCATAAAATCCCCTGCCGGTATGTAAATAACGATCATATTATCTTTTGAGATCAAGCGGCCTGAGCCCGGATTAGGAGAGGGGGAAGGAATGGGTATTGTTGTCGGTGTTGGTATGGGGGTGGCGGTGGGCGCCAGGGCGGTCTGCGTGGCACGAATGCTGTATTCGGCAGTTTTTTGGATTGCCGCACGAAATTGAATGGTGGCGACCATCTGGGTGGCCAATTGCTGCATCTTCACCGAGGCTGTGGCGGTGCGGTCGGCATTCCCCATAAAGAACCCGGATTGCATTCCAAAGATAATGAAAGCGGCTGCAATTAGAATAAGGAGTACCCCGCCGACCAGAATGAGCAGGTGGAACCGTTTTGGATTGATTCGGGGGGATTTTTCTGCGGTCATGTTGACTTTTCGCGGTTTGATTATACGCGTAAAAATTGCTGACATTAAAAAAGATGAGATTGCCGCGTCGCTAAGAACACTCCTCGCAAAGATGAGCAGGTGTAAATCATAATAAAAGGTGCTTCGTGATGAATAGTGATCAAACCCTTCCCCAGCGGGTTGATTTTCGATCCTCATTCCAAGGGAGGAATTTTGAGAACTTGCAAGATTCGGTTTATCGATTTCTTCAATGAATCTTGATTCTTAAAAGTCTGCAAAACCTGGCAGGCTTTTCCCGGATTACTTTGTCTTATCCCGTAAAATGATTTTATTTTCCATTGCAAATCGGATAATATCAAAATTCTTTTCAATTCCCAATTTGCGTTTAATATTGGAAATATGAGCGTAAACCGTATATATGCTGATCACATTTTCAAGGGCTATTTCTTTAACTGAAACGCCGTTGGCTAATTTTTCAAATATTTCCATTTCCCTGGGGGTCAGATTCAATAGGGGCATTCCCGAATCTTTGATTTGCGAGAGTTTTTCGCTTACATATCTTCCACCTGCCATAATGGCATGGATGGCAGTGTGTAATTCATCCACCAGCGATTCCTTTAAGATGTATCCTGATACCCCGGCTTCCAGCGCCTTCTGCAAAAAAGTTGGGTTGTTATACATGGACAAAATTAATATTTTTGCCTGTGGTTTTTTTGCAATAATTTCCCGGGTTGCCTGGATTCCATCCATTCCGGAAAGGGAAATATCCATGATGATCAGATCCGGAAATGGGGAGGAAAAAAGCAGTGCCAGGGCTTCCTCTCCGCTCGCGGTTTCGCCTATGATCCGGGCCTTCTCTTCAATTTTTAAAAGAGATGCCAAACCTCTGCGCATGATATGGTGGTCTTCCACCAGGAAGATGGAAATTGGTTTTGGTATTTTGGTTTTCATGATGCAGGGGGTACTTTATTTGATGGGGATGGCTACAATTAATTCGGTGCCCTTGCCTGCTTGGCTTTTAATTTCCAGCGTGCCTTTGATAGGAGTCAACCTTTCGCGAATGCCGATCAATCCAAAACCGTGTTTGTTCTGGGCTTTTTCGTTTTTAATTCCGATCCCGTCATCCTTGATGGTCAGGTGAAGGGTGCGTTCCTTGAAACTCAACTTGATTTCCACCTGGGTGGCGCGCGCATGCTTGACCAGGTTGGTCAATGCTTCCTGAACGATTCGGTAACACACCAATTCCACATCTTCAGGTAAACGGGTCTTGCTCAGGTCATGCGAGAAAAATGCTTTGATCTTCATCCGCTTCTGAAAATCCTGGATGTATTGGTCCAGGGCGGAGGTCAGCCCCAGGGCTGTTAAGGTGGGCGGCCGCAGGTCATAGGCCAGTTGGGTCAATTCCTTGCTCAGATCCTGAACAATTTGGTCCAGGTATTCAATCTGCGTGGCAACCTCTGCAGATTTTTGCGGAAGCTGGAATTGCAGCACGCGTAATTCAGCCCGCAAAGCAATTAATGCCTGACCGCTCTGGTCATGCAATTCCATGGCAATTTTCTGCCTTTCCTGTTCCTGGGCTTTGATGATCTTTGCGGATAATCCCTTGAGTTGCTTTTGCGTCTCCTGGACCTCATCAAAAAGCAACGCATTATCCAGCGCCAGCGCCGCATGCTTGGATAGCGCGGAGACCAGCTGGACATGTCTGGGGGTGAAAAAATCCGGGGTGATTTTATCCAGGGAGAACAAACCGATCGCATTGTCCTTCACTACCAGCGGAACACCCATCCAGGAGCGGATATGCTTCCCGCAAGGCATCCATTTCCATTGCGGGCATTTTTTGGTATCCGCTAAAATGGCCAGTCTTTTACCGGATAACACTTCCTCCATTAAATACGTCTCGCTGGGCACAAAAGAGATCTTGGAAAGATCCACCGGGCCTGAAAAATCCTCATGCCCGCGGGCAGCATGCATATACAGCAGTCCGCCCTGCAGCAGCATCACGCTGGCGCTATCGTACGGCACCAGTGTGCGCAGCTGATCAAGGAAGAGCGATAACAATTCTTCCCGATCCAGGGTTGAGGTCAGGATCGTGGAGATTTGATTGATGGATTCAACGAATTGGCGCTGGGATTGCTCATTCTGAATGATCCGGTGAGAATCCAGAGCTGAATCAATTAATAGTGTGATTAAGCCCAGCAGGCGTTCATCAATTTCCTGGTCAGGGGAGTATTCAAAAATGATCCTGGATTGTGAACCGGATTTGGTCAGGGGGAGACTCACGACCTTGGAGGCATCCGAAGTTTCATACAGATCAGAAGACCAGCTTAATGAATGTTTGTTCCAATCCTCATCAAAGAGGATTGAGATCCGCAACGCATCGATCGAAAGCCCGATGAATTCCAGCAGGGAATTTAATTGGGAGAAGATCGAGTTGGGTTCAGTCAGGCGGGAGACCAGCTCAGTCAGAAATTGTAAAGAATCGGTTGAGATGGATTCAAAAATTAATAATGGTTTCATCTTTGTACTGATCCCGACCTTACCTGCGCATTGGGTTCATTGATCTGTTGACCCCCGGAAATTTGAAAGAGGCTATTTTATGAGTCAAATTTTCCTTCAACTTGGGATCACGCAGGAAGGAATGAGCGATTGAAAATAACTGGATCTGGATTAATTCCTGATCGGTAAAATGAAAGCTATTCTTAAGCAGCATTAATTCATTGGAGACATGCGTCTGGGAAGTGACCGGGTCATCATCCCCGATGGAAATGCGGATGCCGAAATCAAAGATCTTTTTGACCGGGTGGGATTCCAAATTGGCAACAGCCCCGGTATGCACATTGCTGGTGGGGCAAATTTCCAATAAAACCTGGCGGTCCTGCACCACTACCATGGCAGCCGGTGATTCAATTACGTGAACTCCATGCCCGATGCGGGTGGCGCCGATATCCTGAACCGCATTAAGTACATTTTCAAAACCGCCGGCCTCACCGGCGTGAACGGTTAAACCCAGCGCAGACCCGCGAATAATATTAAAAGCGTCGGTATGCAGGTCTGCCGGAAAGCCGGCTTCATCGCCTGCCAGATCATAGCCAACCACTCCCTGATCTTGATACTTAACTGCCGCCTCTGCCAATACTTTATTCTGGGCAGGGTCATGGTTCCTCAAGGCAGCCACAATCAAGCGGGCAACAATTCCATGCTTTTGTTCGGCGGCTTTCAAGCCTTCCAGCAATGCTTCAATACATTTCTCAACTGGTAGTTCTTCAGTGACATGGGTCAGCGGCCCCGCGCGTAATTCAAAATAAACCACCCCGTCCAAATAGGCATCTTCTGCGGCTTCAAAGGCAACCTGTTTTAAGGAATCGTAGTCTTTCAAGACCGGGTAGTTCACGGAGATCTTATTAAGATAATCCACCAGGCTTTTTTCCGAGCCGTCCACTTGTAAATTTGAGGGTACCTGATCGATTGGAAAAGGCAAATTCAAATTCATCCGGGAGGCTAAGTGAACAAAAGTGGAGGGACGAACTGAACCTTCCAAATGAGTATGCAGATTTACTTTTGGCAAATGTAAAACCGATTGATCAGGAGCCGGTGGAATAAATGCAGTATTGGTCATGGAAGTTTTCCCGTAAGAATCTTTTCTGGTTATTTGGTTAAGCCCGCCATATAAAAACCCAGCGTTTCACGGTCAGCCTTTTTTACATCCATCTCAATCACAATTTGACCGCGATACATCACGCCAATTCTATCCGAAAGAGAAAGGATCTCGTCCAATTCAGCAGAGACCAGGAGGACTGCAGTACCTTTATCCCGGGTTTGGATGATCCGGTTATGGATGAATTCAATGGAACCCACATCCAATCCGCGGGTGGGTTGATTGATGATCAAAAGGTCCAAAGGCCGGCTCAATTCCCGGGCAACAATGACCTTTTGCTGATTCCCGCCGGAGAGATTGGCTGCCTGCACCGAAATGGAAGGAGTTCGTACATCAAATTCTTTTACCAGACGGCTTGCATTTTCATGAATCGCCTGGGTATTAATAAAACCGTGATTTGAAAAAGGCAATTTAAAATAGGTCTGTAATACCAGGTTATCTTCAACCGTGAATGCCAGAATTAACCCGTATTTTTGCCGGTCTTCTGGGATGTGCCCCACGCCTGCATTGATCAGTGATCTTGTTTTTGCATTAGTCACATCTTTTTCATGTAAAAACACTTTGCCGGCGGTAACCTTCCTCAATCCGGTCAATGCTTCGATCAATTCTTTTTGTCCGTTACCCTGGACGCCTGCTATCCCATAGATCTCACCTGCCCGGATCTTGATACTGATCCCCCTGACTGCTTCGATCTTGCGGTTATCCAGGACATGCACGTCATTCAGTTCGAGGACCTGGTCAGCAGGCCGGGCTGGTTTTTTCTTTATTGAAAGGATGACCTCGCGGCCAACCATCATGTTGGCTAATTCCTCCATCGTTGTTTTATCCGGTGAGGTCGTCCCAACCACTTTCCCGTTGCGCAGAACGGTGATCCGGTCAGCCACCGCCAGAACTTCTTTTAATTTGTGGGTAATGAAAATGATGGTCTTGCCTTCCTTGATCAGCGACCGCATAATGGCAAAAAGCTCGACAGTTTCCTGCGGGGTCAGCACAGCAGTAGGTTCATCCATGATCAGGATCTCTGCACCTTTATACAGCATCTTAAGGATCTCAACCCGCTGAGCTTCGCCGACGGAAAGGTCCTGAACAATCGCATCTGGATTTACCTTCAGGTCATGTTGTGCGGCGATCTCCCGGATCTCCCGGCTGACCTTTTCGCGGTCCAATTTGGAGAGCTGCCCAATTTTCACGCCCCTGGTTTTTTCATGACCCAGCATGATGTTCTCAACAACGGTCATGACCGGAACCAGCATAAAATGCTGATGAACCATTCCAATTCCCAATCGCATGGCGTCATTGGGGCTTTTAATTTCAACCAGGGAATCATTCAGGAATATCTCACCTTCATCTTGCTGATAAAGGCCATAGATAATATTCATTAGCGTGGTCTTGCCAGCCCCATTCTCACCCAGCAGGCAGTGGATCTCCTGGCGTCGCAGATCGAAATTGATCTTATCGTTAGCCAGTACGCCCGGGAAACGCTTGGTGATATTTTTTACCCTCAGGAGAGTGTCGTTTTTATTGTTTTTCATAAGGTTTTCCAGCCGCTGCCGGCCCCTTGGCTCTGCGGACAAATCCAGCCAGCACCAGGATCGTAATTACGTAAGGCAAAATCCCCAGGAATTCTATTGGGATCCTGATATCCGGAAAAACAATTAAATTTGCTCCAATAAGGATGACCAGGCCGATCAGAGTGATTAGGATTATCGTGCGATTGGATTGGGTGCTTTTTTTTCTGGAGAGATATTTACGGATAATCCAAAATAGTCCTATCCCTGTGAGAGCGATCCCTATCATCGAAACCAGAATATAAAGATGATTTAAATCTCCAAATTGCAATCTTACTCCCAGCGCTTCAGAAAAACCAAACATCAGGGCTGCCCCTAACGCGCCGACTGGTGTCCAACCGCCGAAGATCAGGGCAGCGAGGGCAATAAATCCTCGCCCGCCGGTCATCAACTTTTGGAACCTGGCCACATTTTCCAGCACCATGATTGCCCCCCCCATTCCAGCCAGTGCGCCTCCCAGGATCACATTGATATACCGGGTTCGGTTTACATTGATCCCATTGGTATCGGCAGCACGGGGATGCTCACCCACCGATCGCATTCGTAAACCCCAGGGGGTATGAAAAACGGCATATTGAAGGAATATGACCAGCCCGAACATGAGATAGATCATCGGCTGGTAGGAAAATAAAATTGGACCCAAAATGGGTATTTCAGATAGAAAAGGGATCTTGATCGCCTGGAAAACGCCAACTCCGGAAAGATGAGTGTTATCAAAATAAACATTGGCAACATAATTGGTGATTCCAACCGCCAGCAAATTGATCACTGTACCGCTGATCACCTGGTCGATCTTATAATGGATCGAAAGTACAGCGTGTAATGCAGCTACGGCCATGGACCCGATGATGGCACAAGCCAATCCAACGATCAATGAAATTTCCGGAGCAAACGCACCACCCGTCCATTGGTTGAATAATGCCGATGTAAGAAAAGCAAAGAATGCCCCTAAAAGCATCATCCCTTCTATACCAATATTAATGACTCCAGACCTTTCCCCAAGCAAACCGCATAATGCGCCAAAAACAAGCGGGGCGGATTTCAGGACTGCCAGCGTGATCAAACCGATAAAAAAAGTTGCATCCATAACTATTCCTTTCCCCCCGCCCAACCCTGACCAAGGTTGACCAGATCTTGTTTTCCCTTGACCCGAATGTGATAGATCTTACGGATTATTTGATTGGCGGCGACAAACATGAGGATTAGCCCTTGAAGGATGGAGATAATTTCAATGGGTACTTTGGCACGCAATTGCATCAAGCGGGCGCCTGCGCTCATAAAACCGAATAGAAGCGAAGAAAAAGCAACCCCAATCGGCGTGGTTGCCCCTAAAACCGCCACTGCAATGCTATCAAAACCATATCCGGTATTAAACCCGGCTGAGAAGTTATAGGGCGACAATCCCATCACTTGAATGGCTCCAGCCAGCCCTGCCAGGCCTCCACTCAGAGCCATGGTTAATACAATATTGCGTTCCACTTTCATGCCGGCATAACGGGAAGCATTTAAATTCATACCGACTGAACGGATTTCAAATCCCAATGCAGTTCTGAATAAAAGAATATAAATTACGAAAACCAGACCAATGGCAATCAGTAAACCTGCATGCAGCCTGGTGTCTGTAATCAAAAGCGGTAATTGGGCATTCACCTGCACCGAATTGGTCTCTGGAACAACACTGGTAATTTTTCGTAATGGACCTTGCGCCCCCAGTGCCCAGGTGATCACCCGCGCGGCGATGTAATTTAACATGATCGTGGTGATCACTTCATGCGCCTCAAATTTTGCTTTTAGAAAACCGGGGATGGCACCCCAGATTGCGCCTGCAAAAATACCACCCAGCAGAGTCAGTGGAATACTGATAAATGCAGGGGCTTTTATGGTTGACCCGATCAACACGGCGCCGATCGATCCCACCATGATCTGCCCTTCAATTCCGATATTAAATAAACCGCCTCGAAACGCCAAAGCCGCTCCCAGCCCGGCAATCAGCAGGGGAGCGGTTTTATTCAGTGTTTCAACGATTCCATCCAGATCCCCAAAAGCGCCGGCCAGCATGGCTGAATAAGCCGATAAAGGGTTTGAACCGGATAGGAAAATCACCACGCTGGCAACCAGGAAAGCTGTAAAAATGGCCAGGATGGGTATTGCCAGGGTTTCCAGAATTTCTTTAAACTTCAGAAAGTTTTTTTTGTTCATACTTCAATAATAATTATATTTCAACAATCTTTCCATGATGATGACGCATAATAACATAAAAGGGTGGAATCCTGAAATTAGCGGGTTCCACCCTTCTATTAATTAACTAAAACACAACTTATCTACTATTATTTAACCGGCACGCAGAACGTATTTGGATTGGAATCCTTGAAGGGAGTGCAGGGATTGATCTCGCCGGATTGCAGTTTGCTGGCAATATCAGCCAATTTGGCTTTCACTTCTGCAGGGACCTTGCTGTCCTGGCCGTGGTAAGGAGCAAGCATGGAAGGACCAAAGGAATCTCCACCTTTAAAGGTTCCCTTGCTGATGGTCACGACGATGTCTTTAATTCCCGCGACAATACCTTTCAAGGCACTGGTCAGTACGCACGCCTTCACTTCCGGCAGGGTTACAAAATGATCCATATCCGTACCGATGACCAAAGCACCTTTGTTGCAAGCCGTGATCAGGGCGCCATTGGCAGTTAAACCACCGGCACCATATAGCACATCCACTTTTTCATTCAGCATGGAGGCGGCAGTCTCTGACCCAAAGGCGGCATCCCCAAAGCAAACATCAATTGAGCCCGGGTGATAGACATCGATGATCTTGGCATTCGGATTAACAAAAGTGACGCCGTTATGATAACCAACCTCATAGCGGGCTACTGCCGGGATAAAGCTGCATCCAAAAACTCCGCCCACCACATTGGTTTTCGTCATCAAGCCGGCAGCCGCACCAGCCAGGAAACCACCGATATCTTCGTGGAAGTTCAAACCAGCAACGTTCTTATAAGGATCTGGTTCAAATTTATCGTTGACCTGCTGCTGATCCACACCAATGAAATATACATTCGGGTTGTCTTTGGCAACCTTACGGGTGGGAGCGCCCATGGCAAATCCGGATGTGACGATGATGTTATAGCCTTCTTTTACAAAGGATTTGATATTCACTTCATAATCTGCGCTGTTGACTGTCTCGATGAAGCTAAAGCATTCGGAATTCAGACCAAGGGCTTTGGCGCCATCCTGAACTCCGGTCCAACCAGCCTGGTTGAAGCTCTGGTCATTGATTTTGCCCACATCACTGATATAGCCAATCTTGAAGGCACATTTGGGTGCTGCGGTGGCCGCAGGGGCAGCCGGAGCCGCAGGAGCTGCTGGAGCTGCAGTTGCCGGGGCAGCAGTCGCACAGGCAGACAGGGCAACCGATAGAATCAGTAGGGACCCGATGAACAAATAGATACTTTTCTTGAACATTTCACTTCTCCTTATTATTTTCTTATCGCGGGTAGAGATGGTGGCATCTCCTGCCCAATCAGACTATTAGGTTCGCTGCATTTTTAGTATTTGGGATAGTACCTCCGTTTGTAATCAAATTTTGGTGAATATTTTTCAGTTAAATCTTCTAATTTGTTCGTTTCATAATAAACAATCGCATCCAGGGCAATCTGGATGGCATCCTCCCAACCCTGCACAAGTCCATGATTCACTTTGTCATAAATAACCTCATTAGTAACCAGGTTGCCGGAAATTGCACACACCATCCCGGCTTTCAAACCGCGCATGGTGGCGATCGTATAGATTGCGGAACTCTCCATTTCAACACTGATCATCCGATGATCGGAAAGCATCTGAAGCATTTCCGGGGTTTCTCCATAAAAGGCATCCGATGCCGCACCCAGACCAAAAAAGACGTCGTATTTGCGCTCTTTTTTCAAAGAGATGGCAGTGTCAAACAATGCTTTGGTTAAGAAATAATCCGGAACAGCGGGGAATCCATCATGGGCGTAGTAGCGTGATGTCCCATCCAGGCGCATCGAGCCTGTATTGATCACAATATCGCCGATCTTCATCCCCTCCTGGAGCGCACCGGTGCTGCCGACGCGGATAAAATGAGTAGCGCCCACATTGGCCAATTCTTCGACAGCAATAGCGGTGGATGGGCAGCCCATGCCGGTGGAAGTGGCGCTTACCGTGATGCCCTTGTAAGTTCCCGTCCAGGTGCGGTGCTCACGATGAAATGCGATCTCCCTGGCATTATCCAGATATTTCGCAATTCGCAGCACTCGGTCGGGATCTCCAGGGAGTAATATATATTTGCCAACCTGGCCCGGAGCCACATGCACGTGGTATTGAAGTTTTCCAAGAGTCTTTTCGGATTTATCGAGGTTTATTTCGCCTGCCATACTTTTGCCTTTTTAAATGTTTTTTTGGGGGAACACTGAAATGAAAATTCTTTTAACAGCAGGTTTAAATTGAGAATACCTGCCAATCCAAAAGGTGGGATAATGTTTGACCATCGTCTGTTTGATACTATCATACAGAAATAAAAAACGGATTTCAATCACAAAAATTGTTATTTTTTTATGGAGCATTATTTCATATAATTTATTCCAGGATTGAAATACTCTGCTGTTATCCGACAAGTAAAGTTCTTTCCGCCAATTGAAATATTTTGATATAGCTTGTTCTGTTTAAATCGATCATCTGGAATAAAGAGATTAATGAATCAAAAAAAATGGGTCGAACTGACCATCAATGCCAATAAACAAAAGTACCTGGTCGACCCATCCTGGAAATTGCTTGATTTTCTGCGTGGCATCAACCTAAAGAGTGTCAAATGCGGCTGCCAGGAGGGGGACTGCGGGATGTGTACGGTACTGATTGATGAAAAACCGGTGAAATCCTGCATGGTTGACCTGGCTTATGTGGGCAATAAAAAGATCACCACTCTTGAAGGTCTGCGAAGCAGAGACCAGCTTCATCCCATCCAACGGGCATTTTTGGAATCAGGCGCAGTCCAATGCGGCTTTTGCACCCCGGCTCAGATCCTGACCGCCAAAGCCCTTCTCGAGCAAAACCCGGATCCAACCGAAGAACAGATCCGCCAGGCATTTAACAATGTCCTTTGCCGCTGCACTGGTTACGTTCGCATCATTGCGGCAGTCCAACAGGCCGCCAGGATGATGCAGGGTAAAAAATCGGTTCCCCTGCAACCGATCATACTTACCCTGCCAAAAAATATCGGCCAATTAACCCTGCCTGAAGAATACCATCGCCTGGATCATTCCTCTCAGCCCCTGGCGCCGATAATATTAACTCCTGAGGGCATGCCTGAAAAACAGATCGTCGGTAAAAATGAGATCAAAGTGGATGGGATTGCATTGGTCAGTGGGAAGGCTGTTTTTACAGACGATGTGCAGATGCCTGGAATGCTATATGGGGCTTTGCTCACCAGCCCGCATGCGCATGCCAGGATCGTTCGCATTGATACAGAAAAAGCAAAAGCACTTAAAGGTGTTTTTGCCGTTTTGACCAATAAGGATATTCCACGGGTGAAATATGCATCTGGCGGGCAAAGCTATCCCCAGCCGCTGCCGCATGACCAGGTCTCCCTGGATGACAAAGTACGGCATGTGGGTGACCGCGTAGCTGTGGTGGCTGCCAGCACCCCGCAAATCGCAGCCCTGGCATTGGAGCTGATCGATGTGAAATACGAGATCCTTCCACATGTCTTGGATCCAGAAGAGGCAATGAAAAGCGGCGCACCCCACATCCATGACGAAATGGATACGGAAGGGATCTTCGATCCGGTGCATAACATCGTCCATCATATTGAAGTGGAAGAAGGTCAACCAGATTCAGCCTTCAATGATGCAGATGAGGTTTTCGAGGGTGAATTCCACACGCCCAAACAACAACATGCCCAGATGGAAGCGCATACCTGCATTTCCTATTTTGATGAAGATCATAGGATGATCTTGCGCACCAGCACCCAGGTGCCTTTTCACGTGCGCCGGATCATTTCTCCCCTGATCGGTTTGCCGGTTAAAAATATTCGCGTGATCAAACCACGCATCGGCGGCGGTTTTGGCGGCAAGCAGGAATTGATTTTGGAGGATTTGTGTGCCCACCTTACCCTCGCCACCGGCCGGCCGGTGCGCATGGAATACACCCGCAAGCAGGAATTCAGCAGCGGACGCTCACGCCATAACCAGGTCATCCGCTACAAAATCGGGGTGAAAGACAAAAAAGTGACCGTCATTGAAATCAAGTTGATCAACGACACCGGTGCTTATGGCACACACGGTTTAACCGTTGCCATGGTGGGCGGTTTCAAAGGGCTGACTTTATACAATCCGATAAATTCAAGGTTTATTTGCGACGTGGTCTATACCAATAAACCCCCGGCCGGGGCTTTCCGCGGGTATGGCGCCATGCAGCAGCAATTCGCCCTGGAAGTTCTGATGGAGCAGGTCGCTGACAAATTAAACCTGGACGTGGTTGAGTTCAAGCGATCCAATTGGATCAAGAAGGATGAACCCATGCACCTGGCCGCCCGGATGGGGGAAGGCAGGAACGGGTTTGCACAATCCATGGCCACCAATGCCCTGGAAGAATGTGTGCAGGTGGGGTTGAAGGCAACCGATTATTACCAAAAGCGCAAAGCATTTTCCACACAAGCGGATTCGCATTTGCGCAGGGGAATCGGGATGTCCATCGCCATGCATGGCAGCGGAATTGCCGGAATGGACATGGCTTCCGCCACTTTGAAAATGAATGATGATGGCTCTTTCAACCTGTGGGTCGGAGCATCTGATCTTGGAACCGGTTCAGATACCATTTTGGCACAGATCGCAGCAGAAGAATTGGGCATCCGGGTGGAAGAGTTCCTGGTCAGGTCCGCGGACACCGACCTGACCCCCTTTGATAAAGGCGCCTATGCCAGCTCAACTACCTATATCAGCGGCGGGGCAGTTCTAAAAACCGCCATCGCGATTAAAAAGCAAATCCAAAACCACGCAGCTAAAATGATGGAGGAATCGGACCCGTCCACCTTGATCCTGAAAGAAGGCAGGGTATTTTCGATTAATGGACAATCGCTGTCTTTACAGGATGTCGCCCTGAGCAGCCTCCATCAGAAAGACCAGCACCAAATCATGGCCACGGAATCTCATCTCAGCTACGTCAGCCCGCCGCCGACCGCTGCTCAATTTGCCGAAGTGTGCGTGGATACCCAATCCGGCGAGATCAAGGTGGAACGCCTGCTGATGGTGGTGGATTGCGGGCGGGTGATTAACCCGATAACCGCCGCCGGCCAGGTGGAAGGCGGGATGGCCCAGGCATTGGGATTCGCCTTGTGTGAAGATACGCTATTTGATAACGGCGGACATATTTTAAATGACCGGCTGCGTAGTTACCGGGTGATGAAATCCAAAGAAATGCCCGCCATGGACGTGATCTTCATCCAGACTGACGAACCCAGCGGACCTTACGGGGCAAAATCAGTTTCGGAAATTGCCATTGATGGAGTAGCTCCTGCGCTGGTAAATGCTGTGCATAACGCCACCGGGGTTTGGTTTCATACTCTTCCTCTTACAAAGGAAAGAGTGCTACAGGGATTGAAATAGGTTGTGAATTGCCGTAAAACTATTATTAAACGGTCGTGAATTTGCTAAACCCGACAAAACCCAACAGGTAAATGGCATCAATAATATTCGTTTCACCTTGAACGAATAGAAGTTCGATTTTTTTATATGCCTTATTCGTTTCCTATTCGTTTTTTCTAAAGTGTCTCGGAGCTCCCTGTACGAACAGGGAGCGCAGATCCCAGCAGCACCACGGGATCTCGGAGACCAATGTATGGGCGTTGGTCGGAGATCCTTGACGCGCTTCGGAGTCAAGTCGAAGAGCGTCAGGGAAAACCGCAGAACGGAGGGGAGGAGATAATCGCTGCTCTAATGCATTCGTTTCCCTTTCGTTTTTTTTAAAATGTCGGGTTATGTCGTCGCCCTTTACGCTATTTGTTTTCAAAAAAGTGTCCGAATCTGTCCGCTTTTGTCCGCCGGAGCGCTTTGCACTCGTAAAGGGCTTCGATGATGCTGCTTAATAAAATGTTTCGCGATCAATTCCCCACCTAACCCCACCCAACCTCTCCTTGAAAAGGGGAGGAATTAGGAAAAACCACGAGATGCAGGCTACCTCTTTCTTCATTGAAATATCGATTCTTATTTTCCAAAATACGATAAAATAATTAAACAATTCAAAATAGGGTTGAAATGCTTTTAGTCATTGACCTCGGCAATACCAATCTGACCTTGGGACTCTACCAGGGAGAAGCCCTGCGCTTGCACTGGCGGCTGGCCACGGATCAAGCCCGCATGCCGGATGAATATGGCATCCAGATCTTGAGCATGCTGGAGCACGGCGGCTGCAAGCCGGAGGAACTGACCGGCATCTGCCTGTCCTCGGTGGTGCCGCCCCTCACTGAACGTATCATCGAAGCCTGCCAGACCTACCTGCAGCGCATGCCGTTGGTAGTTTCCTGTACGCTTAACCTCGGGATCAAGATCGGCTATGATGACCCCAAGGCCGTGGGTGCCGACCGCCTGGCGGATGCCGCTGCAGTTTGGAAACTCTACGGCGGACCGGCCTGCATTATTGATTATGGGACAGCCACCACCTTCAACGCGCTCTCCAAAGACGGAATTTACCTGGGCGGCGCCATCGCTGCCGGAGTGGGAATTGCCCTGGATGCCCTAGTGCGGCGCACGTCCAAGCTGCCTCCAGTGGAACTGCAAGCCCCACCGGCTGCCATCGGGCACAATACCATCCATGCCATGCAGTCCGGGATCATCAATGGATATGTGTCCATGACCGAAGGCATGGTCAAGCGCTTCAAAGCCGAGCTGGGCGGGGATGCCAAAGTGATCGCCACGGGCGGACTGGTCAGCGTCATCGCCAGCCAGACCACGGTCATCGATATCACTGCTCCCTGGCTCACCCTGGATGGGCTGCGGATCATATGGGAGTTGAACCAGATATAATATGAGCAATCCTTTAGAGAACAAGCACATTTTGCTGGGGATCACCGGCTCCATTGCCGCCTATAAGGGAGCTGAGCTGGCATCCAAACTATCCCAGGCGGGAGTGGATGTAAACGTCCTGCTTACTCCTTCAGCGGAAAAGTTCGTCTCTGCGCTTACCTTTCAATCCCTCACCGGCAATAAATGCTACGTTGACAGCGACCTGTGGGGCAGAGAAGGGCATATCGTGCACGTCCAACTGGGACGTACGACTGACCTGATGCTAATTGCACCAGCCAGCGCCAATACCATCGCGAAGCTAGCCCATGGCATTGCCGACAACCTGGTGAGCATCACTGCCCTGGCTGCGCGCTGCCCATTGGTGATCGCTCCGGCGATGGACGCAGGCATGTTCAGCCACCCTGCCACTCAGGAAAACGTCAAGCTGCTGCAATCCCGCGGGGTCGCCTTCATCGGACCGGAAGCAGGCCACCTGGCATCCGGGCTGGAAGGGTTGGGGCGGATGACCGAACCGCAGGAAATTGTCAACCAGTTACGCTGGATGCTTTCGAAAGGCGGTTCGCTGACCGGGCGCAAGATCGTGGTGACCGCCGGCGGAACGCAGGAAGCCATTGACCCCGTGCGCGTGATCGGCAACCGTTCCTCAGGCAAGCAGGGATATGCGGTTGCCCAGGCCGCCCTGGACTGCGGGGCAAAGGTCACCCTCATTACCACACCCACCGCACTGCCCGTTCCCTTTGGTGCACAGGTTGTAAATGTGCAAACCGCTGAGGAAATGCGCAAAGTCGTATTGGAAAACATCCCGGACGCGCTGGCCCTGATCATGACTGCCGCGGTGGCAGACTTCCGCCCGCTGCATATGCAAGTGGAAAAGATTAAAAAAGAAAAAGGGCTCAAAGAGATCCAACTGGAAGCTACCAGGGATATCCTGCTGGAAGTGGCCAATAAGAAACCAAAGATCAATCCCGGCTTACGCGTCATTGGATTTGCCGCTGAGAGCCAGGATATTTTCAAGAATGCCCAAAAGAAGCTGGAAAGTAAACACCTGGATATCATTGCGGTCAATGACATCACCTCACCTGTGGCTGGATTTGGGTCAGATTCCAATAAGGTGACCCTTTTGTTTGCAGATGGTTCCTCAGAAGATCTGCCGCTGATGAAAAAGAGCGAAGTGGCGGAAAAAATCATCCAGACCCTGATCAACTGGCTGGCAGAATAGAAAGGAAACAACTGGCCTATGCGCATACTGGTCTTCTCCGATGTCCACTCCAATCTTTCCGCCCTGGAAGCCATGCTGGAGGCGGCTGGCAGGTATGATGCCGCCTGGTGCCTGGGTGACCTGGTGGGTTACGGCCCGGATCCCAATGAATGCATCGCCCAGGTGCGCAAGCTGCCCAACCTGCTGTGCGTGCGCGGCAACCACGATGCTGCCGTGCTGGGCGAAATGGATCAACAGACCTTCAACCATGAAGCCAGCCTGGCGATCACCTGGACCAAACACGTGATCAATTCCCAGAGCCAGGATTTCCTGCTCAACCTTAAAGAAACCATTATTGAAGGGGACGTGACCCTGGTGCATGGCAGCCCGCGCAATCCAGTATGGGAATACCTGATGGATTACCCGACCGCTTTACAGACGTTCCCCTATTTTGATACGCGGCTTTGTTTTGTCGGGCATACCCATGTGCCCGCCTTATGGGAGCAGAATCCAGGCGAAGGCACTCCGCCCCTTGTCCACGATTACCTGCGCATGACCATCAGCGGGCGATCGATCCTTAACCCCGGATCGGTCGGTCAACCGCGTGACCATGACAAGCGGGCGGCCTTTGCCCTCTTTGATACCGTGCAGAGCACCTGGGAACTGCGCCGCGTGGAATACGATATTGTCAGTGTGCAAAACCGCATCAAGAAAACCAGCTTGCCCTGGCGGCATGCCATGCGCCTGAATGAGGGCTGGTAAGGGAACCATTTTTCTTGAATGAACGTCTATGGGGTAATCTATAATGAGTAAAGAGGAGAAAAAATGAACAAGAAGATTTTTATTTCCCTGGTTACCGTGTGTGCCTTGATCATAATGACCGCCTGCTCTGCCAAAGTATCGCCCCTGCGTTCTGATTCTGCGACCGGAGCACAAATGGTTGCACCTTCAGCCCCCCGAGCGGCAGGTGAAACGGTTAGCAAGGAACTCGGTTCAACCGCAAACACGATTGACCGGATCGTGATTAAAAATGCGTCCCTTTCCCTGGCAGTGGTTGATCCTACAGCGTCCATGAAGGCGATCGCAACCATGGCAGAAGGCATGGGCGGATTCGTGGTCAGTTCCAATATGTATAAGACCACCTCATCGGCAGGCGCCGAACTGCCCGCCGCGGATATCACCATACGCGTTCCTTCTGAGCAGCTGGATATTGCCCTTACGCAAATCAAGGCGCTGGTCCCGGATGCTAAAACAGATATCCTCAACGAAAACGTTTCCGGACAGGATGTGACCAAGGAATATACCGACACTGAATCGCGGGTGAATAACCTTAAAGCTGCCGAAGTGCAACTGGTGAAGATCATGGCATCAGCCATCAAGACCGAAGATGTGATGGCAGTTTTCCATGAATTGACCAGCGTGCGCGAGCAGATCGAAGTTCTGCAAGGACAGTTGAATTACTACAAGGATGCAGCCCGGCTTTCCGCGATCAGTATCAACTTGAAGGCCAAGGAAGCTCTTAAACCGATCACTGTAGGCGGCTGGCAGCCCGGCCTGGAAGCACAGAAAGCCCTGCAGTCGCTGGTAAGCGGGCTTGCTCTGCTTGTGAACCTGTTGATCTTTGTTCTGATAGTCCTGGTACCGTTGGGATTAATCATCGGTCTGCCGATCTACCTGATATTACGCGCCATCCGCAGACGCCGCATGAATGAAAAACCTGCCGAACCCAAAGCGCCGGTGGTAACCGTAAATAAAAAATAATATTTGATCATTTCGGACTTTCCAAAAGAAAATCCGAAAATACCATTTTTATAAAAAGCGTTTCTGGGAAAAAGAAACGCTTTTTAATATTTAATTTTTATTGTATTATTGTTTTTGATGGTCAGCGCAAATCGGTAACATCCGGGTAGGCTCTCCACCCAGTGGATCACCTGATCATTGTTTCTAGCCCTTTGCGGCGGGCGCGGCAAGGCTATTTCAATTTCGCCCTGAGCCTCGCGGCCTAACACAATTGTCAGAAGTATTCCCGTTTTACCAGTCTTCCATTCTCTTACTTCAAGTCCCTGGGAAATATGCAGGTCACTGCCCAGGTACTGGGCTGACCCCGGCGTCGCCGGTCTGACCGCCAGTAATACGGATCCATGAGGAGCAACATCCCCACAGAATAATGGCTCACCTTTACCAGCTATAACAGACTCTTTTTTCCAAAAAGAACGCACCCAATATTTTCCGGAAGGCAGTTTAAAATCGGCGGGTTGAATTTCCATTTTCTGCAGGCGATCCGCCCAATTGAAACGCGCCAGTATGTGCCACTCTCCGCTGGAATTTTTCAGGTCCAGGCGCAGGCGGGTCGGCGTTTCCACATCAAACCAATCCAGTACCTGTGGGCGCTGATCGATGGGAGGCAGCAAGGTGGCAGCCAGTTTGATCCTTTCCGCAGGCAATTGCGGCAGGTCATCTGAAAGCAGGATGTTCCCGCCGGTCATTCCAATCACAGTCGCAAGGGTTTGCACTTCCTCCAGGGTGAGGTTGGATGTCGGCCGTACCAGCAGGCAGTCAGGGTCATTAATCCACCATTTGCGATGCATAAAGGAACGGGTGAGAATATTCTGAATGGAGTTGCGTGCTGAAGGCATATAGGGTTCATTGTGGAAAATGGCACTTAGACTAAAATAGCTCGGATACCAGTTCTCCAGCACATCCGGACCAATGCGCATGGCAGATACAATACCAATCCCGGAACCGAGGGGTAAACCACAACCCAGGAGCAGGGTTTCATCACCAGCAGATTCTTTCAGTTTTAATAGTCCCCTTCTCAGCACCTGGGCACGGGTCAGAGAATCATCCTGATATTTGCCCGGACGGGCAGCTGCAAACAAAAAGTCCAATTTGATATAAGGAAACTTCCATTGATGGGCAGCAGTATGCACCACTTTAGCAGCGTATTCCAGCGCTTGTGGATTAGTTAAATCCAGAGATGAGTTGAAGGTATCCCAAGCAAACCCAGCATTGACCAGACCTCCGGATGCTTTACGCAATAACCATTCCGGGTGGTTTTTTTTCAGCTCTGATCGCGGGTGGACAATGAAGGGTGCGATCCAAATTCCGGGCTGATACCCGGCTTTTTTAATCTCTTTGACCAGGTTTTCAATTCCATCCGGGAACGTGTCCCGGAAGGTAAGCCAATCACCGACCTGGCTCTGATAACCATCATCGATTTGAAATAATTTCAGGGGTAATTGGTCATCAATTTTTTTCAGTGCAGTGAGATTTGTTTTGATCTGCTCAGCAGTAACTTTGGAATAGAACTGATACCATGAACACCAGCCGACTGATAACTTGCCAAAATCCTTTAAATGGTGTTCATGCGCGACCGCATCCAAATAAACATCCAACGGATTTATTTCATCCATCGAAAAGGGAGCAATCACTGCCCAATCAGTTTGCATGGATGAGCTGGGATCCAAACGGGTATGATCACCGCACGCCCAAACCTTTAATTCCGGTCGACCCATAAGAACGGTCTCAACGACGCCATAATGCTGTTTTTGGGAAAGAAACCCGGTGATGAATCCTTTCCGGGAAACCCGATCCCCTATGAGACCAAAGAAATCGCTGGAAAAATGACCTTTTCTGTGAGAAACAGGTGTGGTCGAATTGGTGTTTTCTGGTAATTGAAAAGGACCAAGCCTTGTCCGGCGGGCGAATTGATGCTTTGAGTAGACTCCGGAATACATCCAGGATTGCCAGCCGTTGGAATAAAATGCAAGATCAGATCGATCCAGGCGGGGGAATTTAAGTTGACTATTCGGAGAATTTTTTGCACCCACTTTAAGCAATTCAATTTTGTCGATGAAAATTGGCGCAGATGAAATATTCTTTATCTCAATTTTCCAGAGGAAGAGCGGATGCTTTTCGGCAAGGGTAAAAGTGAGTTGGCATTCCACTGGGGAATTCTGAGAGCGGCTGTTGAAATAAGCTGCCTGCAGTTTCCCATGTTCTTTCAAAATCACAGATTTTTTTGGATTTGACCGATCAAACAGGCAGAGGGCCTCAACCTTTCTACGATCATTTTGAGAATAATGGATCGCAAGCGATGCCCCAATCACTTTCGGGAAGGATCTATCCAGGGGATGCAAATCAAAGCTGCCCTGCTTTAAATTAAAATCCAATTGAAAGAACGAATTATTTAGCTTCATTGATACTTTGATGTTAGAAAATTTAGTTCAGTCCGCCACCTTTGGGATCCTGGTATGAAAACAGGGTTGACTCACCTAATTGTTTAATTGCAATAAGATGACCCTCCAAAACCCAGCGGTAGGGATCACTATCCAGGAGCATATCGGGAGATCCATAAACATACCGCATATGGATGGAATCAAAATACTGGTCAGCATTCCCCTTTTTCAATTGCTCAAAATATTCTTTTCCATTAATCAGCCCATCCAGGTTGACAATTGTTCGGTCCTGGATGAAATAGGCGGTCACGCCTCCGCCAGTCATACCGATCACCGAACCGGGCTGGGTATTGTTCTGGATGTTAAGGGTTTCTCCAATGTAATCATGTTGATCTCCCCCGGGAAGATCCCAGCGGAAAACCTGCCAACTATTCAAAGCAAAAAGAGCGAAGATGATAACGCAGGAAGAGAGGGCGATTGCTTTAGTCAAGTCAAAAGCTGCTTTTCTTTTCCTGATCTCACAGAAAATACATTCCAAGAGGATGCCGCCAGCGGTCACAATGAAGACCATTTCGGCAATCCAGTACCAATACTTGGCATGCAAATAACCGGTCGCTTTATAGGAAATTACGCTGAACAGGCAACCGGCAAATAGCGGCAGCAGCGCAAAACGGTCAACAGTGGATTGAACCCATGACCACTGGCGCCGCACCAACCAGATCACCAGCCCCAGAAACGCCAACCATAAAATGATCAAAGCAATGGTTGTACCATTCCCCTGCATGGAAAATAATTGGTTAAGCCATTGAGCCAGTATTTCAAGCGGTTGGGTTACCAAGGACCAGGGGCCACTGTTGGGGGAAGCCGAAAACCATCCGCTGAAAACACCAGCCAGGGTTTTATTGGGAAATCCATAAACCGTGTTTGGCAAAAGCCCCCACCAACGTTTTATCGTCCCACTGATGGGTAGCGCTGTACCGGCATAGGAAAGATTCCAAAGCATATAGGCGCCCAGACCAAACCCCAGGGGCGCAAAAAAGGCAGCTGAATTCTGCAGCCACACTTTCCAGTTCTTTTTCAACGATGACTCTTCAAACGGTGAGGATTTCAAACGTTGATTGAACCATCGCAAAATCAAATTCCTGCCACCCAACAACACCAACGATAAACCCCAATCCAATATCAATACTGCACGTGAGTATCCGCGGAACAAATTTAAACCGTCGAATAAGAAAATAATAAGGATTGAAATGATCGCTGAAGCAGCGGACAAAAAAAGGATATTCCTGACGAATGCCTTTACTCCGCTTTCTTTTGAGTCCGGGGTATAGGCTCCAGAGAAATAGTTAGCCAGTGGTTTAATAATTACTGACAACCCAATCAACAGGTAGGCAAAAGGAAGGAAATTGAGAATATTGGTAGTGGATTGAATTCGTAAATAATAGCTCACCACTGCAACAAGCAAGATCAAGCAGAAATCCAACAGCACCTGCCAGCGCAGGGACGAATTGCGAAAAACGAGCCATACCCCCGCAAGTAAAACCAGGAAGATATTATCCAAACGGCTGAAAAGAACCAGCAAGGCAGCCAGACCCAGCCAAAACATTTTCAGCCAACTTTTTCGATTTGGTTTCAGGTCAGCAGGGAAGCAGCTGATCAGATAGATGAATAGAATAATTGAAACCACGTTGACACCTGTTTCCATGCCCAGCATTGTCGTAAGACCATGAATCGCAGGGGTAAACATCCAGAAAAAAGCCACCAGCCAGCCAGTTTCTTTGGAAAGGTTTTTTGAAAACAAACGATATAAGAGGATGCCTGCAAATGCATTTAAAAGAGCCAGTACCATCACCAGCACGCGCAAAGGCAGGAAGAGATTAATGCGAGCCAGGGTAAAGATCGGAACGCAAATAGCCATCCACAACGGATGAAAGCCGTTGGTGGCATTTAAACCATCAAAGGTGACCCCGCGGCCCTCGCTTATATTTTGTGCAACTTTAAAGTAATAAAATGCGTCATCGGTTTTAAACCAGTTCAGCAGCCTGCCTTCCGGTGCCAACGCAACAAAGAGATGGCTGAAGATCACCAACAGCAGAAGAATGACTTCAAAAGAAAGATGGAACTTTTTCATAAATGAATTTATTCTTTGATCGTTATCTTCAATTCTATCGGGACTACTTTACTAAACATGGCCTGAGCCGGACAATATTTTTCTGCTGAAAGCTGGACTGCCCGTTCCGCGGCTACCCGTTCGATTTTCCGACCGCTAAGGATATACTCGATGACAATCCGGGTGAACATGTGCGGATGGTCTTCTGCGCGATCCGCATGCACCTGAACTTCAAAGCTGGTTACTTCCTGTTTCTTTTTTTGCATGATGGAAATCACATCCATAGCTGTGCATCCTGCCAGACCGACGGCAAGCAGTTCCATCGGACGAAAGCCATCATTATCCCCACCTACATCCGGGGAGGTTCCCAAAGGAATGCTGAAGCCACTTTCGGCTGATCCGATAAAACTCATGCGCTCCTTCCAAATTACTTTTACATCCATTTCCTACCTCCATATATCAGGCGATCCCACTGGGAATAACCAACTAAATTAAATTTAGTACAAGGTACATTTAAGCAAGCGGCCAATAAGGAAGCACATCGATATCCAAACTGTCCTGCTGGCTACTTAAAAAGCGCCAGTAACCAGCAGCCGCGATCATGGCAGCATTATCCGTACACAATGGGAGAGGCGGGATGTGTACTGTAAAATATTTTTGACCGGTGAAGGCATTCCGAAGAGCCCGATTGGCAGATACACCGCCCGCGACAATAATATCCCGTGCATGATATTCGTTGGCAGCCTCGAATGTTTTAGTAGAAAGGGCATCCACAACAGCCGCCTGAAAACTGGCAGCCAAATTTTCCACCGGTAGAGCTGAATTATCTGCGCTGATCTCTTTAACCATCCGCATGACAGCCGTTTTTAATCCACTAAAGGAAAAATCCCAACTGCCTTCCAAACGGGCACGCGGGAAATTATATTGCAGTGGATTTCCTTTCTCAGCAGCTTTTTGAATGGATGGTCCTCCAGGATAAGATAAATTTAGCAGGCGGGCCACTTTGTCAAATGCCTCGCCAGCCGCATCATCCAGTGTGCCGCCCAGACGCTTGTATTTAAGATGATCCTGCATGAGCATAAGCGTGGAGTGACCACCAGAAACGATCAACGCCACAAGAGGGAAAGGCGGTTCCTCCACCTTCTCCCCATCCAATGGTTTTAGCCATGCGGAATAGAGATGCCCCTCGAGATGGTTAATGCCGATCATCGGGACTTTGGTTGCCAACGACAACGCTTTGGCCATATTCAAGCCCACCACCAATGAACCAGCCAAACCCGGTCCGCGGGTGACTGCAATGGCATCCAGTTCTTTCAATTCCAGATGTGCCTGCTTTAAAGCCTGTTCCACCACCGCATAAATGACGCGAATATGCTCACGGGAGGCTACTTCCGGAAATACACCACCATACTGGGCATGCAGGTCCACCTGGGATGCGACGATATTGGATAAGATCTTATGACCATTCTCAACCACAGCCGCTGCTGTTTCATCACAGGAAGTTTCAATTCCCAGGATGCGTACTATTTTTTTATCTGTTTTTTCCGTTTTTATTTCAGGCATGGCTTTTTATTTTCTTAATGGGATCACAAGATCAAATGGGTAATCGACAAAGACCTTAAACTCTCCTTTTTCGGTCGCATAATATGTGTCTTCCAGGCGAACGCCCATATTTCGAGCTGGATAATACAACCCGGGTTCAATTGTAAATACCACCCCTGGTTTTAAGATATCGTGTGCAGAAGCACTTATTCCTGAAAATGGCTTTTCATGCACGTCCAATCCAATCCCATGCCCGATGGAGTGAACATACCCTTCTTCCGATTGGGGTTTTTCTTTGAAAGTAACATGCCCCATTTCTGCAAAAAGCTGACAGGTTCGGTCCTGACTATCAGAAAAGAGTTGATTGATCCTTAGTTCGGAGACAATTGTGTCATAAACCTGATGCACTTCTTCATATAATTTCAAGACATCATCCGGTGCATAACCAAAACACCAGGTGCGAGTGAAGTCGTAATAATAACCACCACCGGCTTCACAGGGGAAAATATCAAAAACGATCGGGGCACCAGTGCGGATCACATCGCTGGGATTCCCAGCGCTATGTGGGATACCTGCATCCCGCCCGATGGCGAAGATGGTTTCTTCCGGGGCTTCCAGATTACGTTCGGCAAACCAGAGGCGGATCATTTTCTTTATATCCCCAATGGTAACCGGCTCACCCCCCTTACCCACCAACATTCCTTTGATCTCACGCAAATGGCTGAGATAATCGGCGGTCATACCGACAATTTCAACGGTTAATAGTCCCACCTGTCTTATCCGATCAATCTCAGCTGCACTTTTTGTCAATCGCGACATATCAAAAACATTATCCTCCAATTGGCCAACGATCTGAATTTCAGGTAAATATTCCTGTAAGGCAGAAAATTGTGAAAAACTCGATCCCACATCATTTCTTCCGGATACAGCGATCCTGCCTGAAGTGATTCCAGCTTCCTTAAGAATGGCTGCATTCATTAATGTATTTGCCTTAAGAACATCCCCATCGCTTTTTTCAAGGTAAGCCTTATAAGAAAAATCAGCCAAATTGCAAGTCTGCAGTCCAGTCTTGGCCGCTTCCTCGCGTTCCATTGGATTATGAAACAGGGTGGGAGGTTTTCCACATGGTTTGATCAGATCCGCCCCACTGACATGGTGCAGACCTGTGTAATAAACCATGTTGGGATTATGTTCAGCCGGACCAGTGACCCACAGCGCATCAATGCTCTGCTCCTTCATTATTTTATCCATATCAGACTGCATAAACATTTCCTTAATGAAAATAAAACTATTCTATCTCAGGAATTGGATTCTCCTGAAGATTTTTTCTTAAAATAATAGAAAGTTGTGAACGCAATTGCGGATAACCAGGAAGCGGCCGTAATCCAAAAGGCAGGCAAGTAGCTTTCAGGTTTCACCGTGATCAAAATATGCGCATTTTTTCCTGTCGATAAACCCAGAGAGCCATTGTTATCAAACCACTTGATACCGGGGTCATCTGCTTGAAGAAAACGCAAATCAGAATACTTGATCGTGTTTATTATTAATTCCCGAACCTCGGCCGGTTTTTCCAACACAATGGATAACTGGGAAGAAGTTGGGGTTAGATCAACAGAGGATGAAAAGGGTTGCACTGTTATTTCAGGTGAAATTAAATCTACTGGCAATTTATGATCATAGGGAGTTGCCAGAGCCACACGCATCCACATTCCAGAAGAGAACAAGAGGGGAATTACCAGAATAACCTCAACCAAAATAGTCATCCGGTTTTGTAAGAATTGAAAAGGAGAGGTAAGAAAAGATGCAACCTTTCTGTTAAAACGATAAAGAAGGTAGATTCCCCAGCCGGTTAAAGCCACCAGCAGAAGGATGGATTGGACGCCAACATAGAAATTATGTGCCTTTAGGATATAAGCAGAAGCCGGGATAATTAATCGCTGGCTCATCAGGCCAGCCAGCCAGGCATTACCCGCACCCTTGTGCGCCGAAACGATCGCCGGTTCCAGCCAGGAGAACAACGTACTGCGAATCAATAAGGTCATCAGGTATAAAACTGAGACAACCTTTAGCGAAAGAAAAATCCTTTTTAAGAATGGTGTGTTTCTGTAATTTAATGGTTTCTTCTTCAGATGACCAAGAAATAAACAAAAGAAAGTGATCGGTTTTTTTAGCATTTCGAGGACTTCATTGATATAGTGCGAAATTACAAAAGAAAAACCAAAATAACCCAGAATGGCGAAACGGAACGGGTATTTCTCCATGGCTTGCAAGGCTGGGATCTTCACCCATTCGGATATTATGGTGATCAGGTTCTGGTAAAGGTTCCCGAACGATAAAAACGTGATCAGCAAGGATGCAATCGCCACTGAAAACAATATTATGTGCTGTTCACCATTTTGTTCTTTTTTATAAAATTTTCTTTGATCAACCAAAACAAAAAAAAGGACAAGAACCAGAGGTAGTACAACTCCCCAATAAATGGCTCCATCCCAGTATGGGACTCCGTTGTTATAACTTTCGATAAATGGTTCAATATCATCCATATTGGAAGGAGTAAAAACAGGTGGGGTTAGCCCCCATGTAATAAATCCATTCCAGCTATAACCATTGAAAAATTTCTGTTGAAAATCGGAAAACGTCTGAACCGAAGTAGAAACCCGTACAAAAGATAGCAAAATAGTCAATCCGATCAATGCAATTATAAAAAGGATGAAGGCCGGGCCTGGTTTCTGGATGAAACGCATAAGCGAATAAAGCCCAATAAAAACAAAAAACCAGATAAAAGGATGAATCCCACCCTGCAATAAGGTGAGCGCCAAAATCGAAGAACAACCGATTAAGCGTTTAACCAAATCCTCATCAATCAATAAATAGACCAACCAGGGGAAGAGATATAAATTCAGCCATGGGAAATAACCGATGGCAAGATGTTGAATAATGATCGGGGAGAATAAGAATAAAGCAAGAAAGATGCGGAATTGTCCATCCTGCCATTTTAATTTTTTACGTAATCTAAAAATCCCGATTATGCCTATGGCACAAAACACACATGCCAAAATTTTCATTAAGATGAGAGCATCCATCCAATACAATAAAAAAATAAAAGGAGAAAGAGAAAAGGTCTCTGGATTGGCAAGAAAAAAAGAACTGACCGAAATGGCCGGATAACTGCTTAAAGTCTGTGGATTCCACCAAAATAAAGGCAAGGAGTGGTATTGAGAAAGGGAGATTTTAATGAAATTAAAATAGGCAATCTCCTTCTTCCAGTCATACATTCCTACCCGGGAATCGATCAAAAAAACGAGGATTAATATTCCCGCCAGAAGAATGTAGAAATATCCTTTTCGCCAAAAGGTATTAAAAACTTTCATCATCAATTTATCCTAACCCAAAACTGACTTTAATTCGTTCAGGAATACTGTTTCTTCAGGTTCCGCTACAGTGCGTGGGTCGAACACCACACGATCATTTTCAACCCGGGCGATCACTGGCACAGTCATTTGGCGAAGTCTTTTTAAAAATGCGTTGGGTTGGTTGACCTTTAGCGCTAGCAGAAATGTTGGCTGGCTTTCCCCGGGAAGACTTCCCCCACCGACCATGGAAAAACCATCAATCATTTCCCCTGTGCCAAGTTCTTTAACCCAGGATCTGACCCGTTTTTTTAGTTCTACTAATGGAGCGGAAAGCATTTGCCAGACTGGAATTTCTTTTTCCGCTTCTCCTTTTAGATAATGCAGCAGGGTTGCAGAGAGCCCTGCCAGACATACCTTATCTGCCCGTAACGCACGCGCCAACGGGTGTTTTTTAATCTTATCCAGTAATTCTTTTTTGCCAATGATAATCCCAGCCTGGGGACCTCCCAGAAGTTTATCCCCTGAAAAACAGACGATATCCGCGCCAGCCTTCAGGGATTCCTGCACAGTGGGCTCATGCGCAACCCCAAAGCGAGCCGTATCCAGGAAAGCACCCGATCCCAGGTCGTGAACCAGGGGAATGCCAGCCTGGTGGGTTAGCTCCACGATGTCTTTTAAATCCGGTTCACTGGTAAATCCCACGATACTGAAATTGGAATGATGCGCGCACATCACCAACCCGGATGGCTGCTTCAAAGCATCCTGGTAATCGCGCAAATGAACCCGGTTGGTGGCGCCAATACTGACCAGTTTTGCCCCGGATTGCTCCATCACCTCCGGTACACGAAACCCTCCGCCTATTTCAACCAATTGAGTACGGGAAATAATCACCCTTTTGCGTTTTGCCAATGCTGTGAGCACCAACAGAACAGCAGCGCCATTGTTATTAACCACGAAGGCACTTTCCGCCCCGGTCAAATGGGTCAAAAGTTGTTCGGAATGTTCTGAGCGCTTGCTTCTTACCCCTTTTTCCAGATCATATTCCAAACTGCAATAACTTTGAGACGCGGCAGCCATGGCAGAGATTGCCGCCCGACTAAGGGGCGCCCTGCCCAAATTGGTATGCAGGATCACACCAGTTGCATTAATAACCGCCACCATGCCTGGTTTCACCCACTTCTCTACTTTTGCTTCAACTAATTGAATAATTTCCATTTCGGACGGTGTGGTTTTCCCACTTTTATTTTCTTTTCTGTTCTGTGCTAAAACCTCCCTGATCCCATCGAGGACCAATCCACGTCCTGCTCGTTCGATCAACCCCTGGATCTCAGTTTTATGGGATAACTCATCGACCGAGGGCAATTTGCGCAGTTCATTCATTAAAATTATCATCCGGTTTAAAAAGTGCTGATTCGCTCATGCGCAATAGCACTTCCAGAACAATAAATCCGCCAGCCAGAAAAATTGCAATCAGTGCATTTAGCACCCGCCCTAACTGCAACCATGCGATCAAATCCACATAAATACTGAACCAGAGTGCTTCCCGGATCAATACTCCATCCGAAACCGGTTGTTTGGCTATCCGCCTTTGAAAAATATAAACGAAAGGAAGAATCAGACCGCTAGCCAGCATGGTGAGAAAAAAATAACCCAACCAACGAGGTCCAAGGGTCGGTTCTGTAAAAAAAACCATTACTGCCAGGCCAGTCAATCCGATAAATGTCAGAATGAAAGCCGTCAATAATATCTTTGAAAAAGGGGAAAGGAATGATTTTTGCATACTTTTAATAAATTATATCCTAAGCGCCTAAATTGGCAGAATGATTGAATATTTACTTCGCATTTCAATATCCTTTGATATACTCTTTGTTTTCACTGGTAAATTCTGAGGATTGCATTGCTTACAAAATTCCGCGCCACCTATGAAGATTTCCCGCGTACTTTCTGGACCCTGGTGGGTTCTACGTTCATTGACCGCCTGGGTGGCTCACTTATTTTTCCATTCCTCTCGATCTATATCACCAACCGTTTCAAAGTGGGTCTGACCGAAGTCGGCTTGCTGCTGGGGGTATGGTCGATCAGCGGACTGGCCGGGAGCATGGTGGGTGGCGCCATGACGGATAAATTTGGGCGGCGGTTCATGCTCATCTTCGGCTTGATCTTCAGCGCAGGCACGGCTCTGCTGCTGGGATTCGCCAACGACCTGAAAACATTTTTCTGGGTACTGGCTTTCACCGGGTTCCTCTCTGATATCGGCGGACCTGCGCAGGGAGCCATGGTTGCTGACTTGCTACCAGAAAAGAAACGTTCGGAGGGTTTTGGCATCCTGCGGGTATCCGCCAACCTCGCCGGCGTGTTCGGTCCCGCCATCGGCGGAATGCTGGCGGGAGTTTCCTATTTACTATTATTTATCATTGATGCCTGCGCCAGTTTGATCACTGCTGCAATCGTATTCTATGCCCTGCCGGAGACCAAACCTGCCCACAGCGCTGACCACCCCAGCGAGGGCATACTCAAGACTTTTAGAGGGTATGCAAAAGTTGCCAGGGATAAACTCTTCATGGCTTTCATTATGGTGTCAATTACGATGATTTTTGTCTATACGCAAATGTATAGCACGCTATCAGTTTTTCTCAATCAAATACATCATGTGCCACCCCAGGGCTTTGGCTTGATCATGAGCCTGAACACATTGATGGTTGTGTTGCTCCAATTCTGGATCACACGCAAAGTAAAGAAGTTTGAACCGATGCTGGTGTTACTGGCAGCCACCCTGCTTTATGGCATTGGATTTACCATGTACGGTTTTGTGTCTGTTTTTCCGCTCTTCCTGCTTGCTATGGCGATCATCACCATTGGAGAAATGCTGCATGTCCCGGTGGCACAAAGCCTGGCGGCACGGTTTGCCCCAGCACATATGCGCGGAAGATATATGGCAGTGAATGGATTGAGCTGGGCGATCCCGCATATCTTTGGTACCCTCGCTGCCGGGCTGGTGATGGATAATTTCAATCCCAATCTGATCTGGTACCTGGCAGGCGGGATCAGCTTGATCGCTGCGCTGGGCTTTCTTTTCTTACATATAAAAGCCAGGGACCGATTCCAGGCTGCCCCATCTGTAGATGAAGAGACCATTGAACCAATTGAAGGGCATTCAAGTTTATAGACTTAGTTTAAATCATCTAATCCATCTTTCCCATCAGGTTTTTGGGATTATTATTATGGAATTATATTGCCACAATTTCAATCGGCAGAAAGAAGAAAAACCATGACCAAATTAAACCAGAAGAAATTCAAGCCAACCATTTTGAACCTTAAGTCACCCGTCCCCAGCGATATTGATATCGCCCAGGCGGCTGAACTTAAACCGATCAGCCTGATCGCAGAAGAGTTGGGCTTGCTGCCGGATGAATTGGAACTTTATGGCAAGCACAAAGCCAAAGTAACCCTGGAAACACTACAACGATTTAAAGATGTTCCCAATGGGAAATATATTGACGTTACAGCGATCACCCCCACTCCCCTGGGAGAAGGAAAGACCACCACGACGGTCGGATTGAGCCAGGCGCTGGGCGCCCATCTGGGTAAACGAGTGATCACCTGCATCCGCCAGCCCAGCCAGGGACCCACCTTCGGGATCAAGGGCGGCGCCGCTGGAGGCGGATACAGTCAGGTTATTCCCATGGAGGAACTCAATCTGCATCTGACCGGGGATATCCATGCCATCACCGCTGCCAACAACCTGCTGGCTGCCGCCATTGATGCGCGCATGTTCCATGAGAGCACGCAAAGCGACGAGAATCTTTTTGAGCGGCTCTATCCAGTAAATAAAAAAGGGGAGCGCAAACTCACCCGCAGCGCTCAGACCCGCCTGGAGAAACTGGGCATCCAGGAAAAAAACCTCAACCTGCTCAGCACTGAAGAAAAACGAAAACTGGTCCGCCTGGATATTGACCCGACCACCATTACCTGGAAGCGCGGGCTGGATACCAATGACCGCTTTTTGAGAGAGATCACCACCGGGCAATCCCCCACAGAAAAAGGGATGGAACGGCGCACCGGATTTTATATCACCGTAGCCAGCGAGATCATGGCCATCCTGGCACTCACCACGGACATGGCCGATATGCGTACGCGCCTGGGAAAAATGGTCATAGGATTAAGCAAACAAGGCGAACCGGTCAGCGCAGAAGACCTGGGCATTGCCGGGGCATTAACTGTATTGATGCGGGACGCCATTAAACCAACCCTGATGCAAACCCTGGAAGGTACTCCGGTCTTTGTGCATGCTGGACCGTTTGCCAATATTGCCCACGGAAACAGTTCCATCCTGGCTGATACCATCGGCTTGAAACTGGCAGATTACGTGGTGACCGAATCCGGCTTCGGCTCCGATATGGGTATGGAAAAATTCTTTGATATCAAATGCCGCACCTCCGGATTGGTGCCGAATGTGGTGGTGCTGGTGGCTACCGTGCGCGCGCTCAAGATGCACGGCGGCGGACCCACCGTGACTGCAGGTAAACCCCTGGATAAGGCATACATCGAAGAGAACCTTGACCTGCTGCGTGCCGGTCTGCCCAACCTGCTGCATCATATTGGGATTGTGAAAAAGTTCGGCATACCGGTGGTAGTTGCGGTCAACCGCTTTTATACCGACTGCGACGCTGAATTGGAATTAGTGCGCAAAGCAGCCATTGAAGAAGGCGGCGCGGACGATGCCGTTATCAGCCGCCATTTTGAACTGGGCGGCGCCGGGGCAATAGAATTGGCCAAGGCAGTGATGAAAGCGGTTGAAAAATCCTCCCAGTTTAAATTCCTTTATCCAGCTGATTGGTCCCTCAAGAAGAAGATCGAGACCATCGCGATGGAAGTTTACGGCGCGGATGGCGTGGATTATTCTCCGCAGGCAGAAACGCGCATCGCTGAATATGAAAAGCAGGGTTACGGTAAACTACCCATCTGCATGTCCAAAACCCACCTCAGCTTAAGCCACGACCCCTCCCTCAAGGGTGAACCCAAAGGTTTCCGTATCCCGGTGCGCGACATTATGGCTTCCGTGGGCGCTGGCTTTGTCTATCCCCTATTAGGTGAGATCACGGTCATGCCCGGACTGCCCACCCGCCCGGCATTTTTTGATGTGGATATTGATGTAAAAACTGGTAAAGTGGTGGGGTTGTCTTAAACGTTTTTAGAGTGATCGATACCCATATTTGATATCGAGGTATATAAGCTTGGAATCTAACACCATTTCAGATTGTTAAAAAGGAAATATTCAATGACAAAGGAAATCAAAACAAAGTCACTGGGCGGATTTATCTTCAATTCGCTATTTATCATCATACTTTTTCCCGCAATAATTCTGCCTGTTTCCGGGAATTGGTTCTGGGTGGAAGGATGGATCTTCAGCCTGTGGTTTGATGCAATGGTCCTATCAAATTACGTTTATTTATACCTTTACGATCCTGCCCTCCTGGCGGAAAGATCCAAAGCACCCGGCTCTGACAATCAAAAGAAATGGGATAAAGTACTTCTCTCTGGAGCCTATTTATTGGCGCTGGCATGGTTTATCCTTATGCCACTGGATGCAGAACGGTTCGGGTGGTCACCAACTTTTCCGATGTGGCTTAAGGTTATTGGGGGAGCGGCTTTATTACCAGCTTTATTTCTCATCTACCGGGCAACCGTTGAAAACACCTTCCTTTCAACAATGGTCAGAATCCAGACCGATCGAAAACAACAAGTAATTTCAACCGGAGTCTATAGCTTTGTGAGGCACCCATTGTACCTTGGCATGCTAATAATGCTTATAGGAGCGCCTCTTCTGCTGGGTTCTCTATACGGGGCAATTATTGGTTTGATCGCCCTGGTTGCTTTAGTGGGCAGGATCATTGGTGAAGAAAAAATGCTGGTCAATGAATTGGAAGGTTACGAAGAGTATAAGAAAAAAGTAAAATATCGACTTATCCCATTTGTCTGGTAATTTACTTTTTATGCTTTTTGAAAAAATATTCCAATAGGAAAAGAGGTTTGAGTGGTTACAATCCCAGCCATTTTTTGGCTTCGGCGGGGAGCTCTTCCACCGGACCGATACGCTGGGTGCACTGCGGAAGAGAATGGAGGAACTGCTGGCCGTATTTCTTGGTGAGCACCCTGCGGTCCAAAAGCGCCACCACACCGCGGTCAGACTGGGTGCGAATGAGGCGGCCAAATCCCTGGCGGAAACGCAGTATCGCTTCGGGAAGGTTGTATTCATCAAATGGGTGTTCAAAGGTCTCTGCGCGGGCGGCAATGATGGGATCGTTGGGCACATCAAAAGGCAATTTGACAATCACCAGCACCGAAAGTTTTTCGCCGGGGATATCCACTCCTTCCCAGAAAGAACGGGTTCCCAACAATACAGCACGGTCCCGATTACGGAAGCTTTCCAGCAAAGCAGTGGCAGAGGCGCCTTCCCCCTGCTCGTATAAACGGATGCCGGCTTCGGCCAGGCGAGGGGAGATGACTGCCGCGGTCATTTTTAACTGCTTATAAGAAGTGAACAAAGCCAACATACGCCCGCCAGTCGCCCGAGCCAGTTGCAGCAGAGCGCGTTCCACCCATTTCTGGTACTGGGCATACTCCACCGGTTCCGGCATATCGTTGGGAATGTAAAGAAGTGCGGAATTCTCATAATCAAAAGGTGAACCCAGCACCAGTTCATCGGCTTCATCTGCGTTCAGACGCCCGCGAAGGTAATCAAAGACGCCATCTGCGGTAAGAGTAGCAGAGGTGAGGATGACGCACTCCTTTTCATGCCACAAATACTTTTCCATCATGGAACCAATGTGCAGAGGTGCGACATTCAAAGAAAGCCGTTGTGCACGCGGTTCAATTTCCACCCAGTTGATGGTCTCCGCATTTTCGGTGGAGACGAGAGAGGTAACCCGCATCTGCACTTCGCTCAGGCGGCGCAAAAGGCTGTTGAGATCACTGATGATCTCTTCCAGGGTCTCGTCCTCCCCCTGGGCGGAATCCAGGATATCCCGCTGAAGCTGGGTAAGCAATTTAATTAGCGAATCGAGTATGCCATTGGTATCGTCCCAGGCGATCTCTACCGGCGTCCAACCCGGCAAGTGCTGTACGCTGGAGGTGATGCGCGTCTGCTGACCATAATCGCTGACCTCGCGCCCCTCACGTTCCTGTTCCAGGAACTCCTCAATGGTGGTGAAGAATTTCTTAAAAGAATTTTCTCCCTGGAAAACCAAATCAGTGGCGCGGTTGATGGCTGTGCTAATGCCAGCCAATTCGGAAGGATTGACCCGGCTGGTGAGCGCTTTAAAAAGAAGCCCAAGCGTCCCGCTGCTGAGCCCGCCCAGTTCGTAGAAAAGACGGCCGATATCACCGCTGGAAACACGGTAGCTGAGCGCACCGGTGGTGGCGGATTCCAGATGGTGAGCTTCATCCACGACCAGGTACTTGTATTCAGGCAGCACCTTGCTGTTGGTGATCACATCCGCCAGCAGCAGGGCATGGTTGACAATGATTACATGCGCGCTTTGAGCTGCCTGACGTGCCTGAAAATAAGGGCATAAACCACCCATGCGTGACTGGCAGACCTCGGCATTGCAGGTTTCATCCTCGGCGGAAAGGTGCATCCAAACTTCCTGCTCAAATGGTCCGCTGAGAGTGATCTGCCTTTTATCGCCCGACCCTTCCGCATTCAACCAGACCAGCACCTTAGCCAGGACGCGCATTTCATCATTCGTTTGTGGTCCGCGGTGACGCATGGCATCCAGGCGGCGGGGACATAAATAATTGGATCGCCCTTTGAGTACGATAGCACGCAGGTTCAACCCCAAAGCGGCGCGCAGATCGGGAATATCCTTGTCCATCAATTGATCCTGAAGATTGATGGTATTGGTGGAAACAACCACGCGGTGATTGTTGGCGGTTGACCATAAAGCCGCCGGGAGAAGGTAGGCAAAGGATTTTCCGATGCCGGTACCAGCTTCGATCATCATATGCTGGCTATTACTTAATGCTTTGGTCACTGCCCGCAGCATATCCAACTGTTCAGGACGGCTTTCAAACTTAGGGCGGCCGTTCAGACCGCTGAAAAATTTTTCAAAAGCGCCGCCATGCTCCATGTAAGCGGAAACTTCATTTTCATCGAGCAGCTGAACCTGGGCATTGGGTTTTAACGCAGGGGAAAGCATTTCCTGCGGAGATTCAAAGAGCACACCCAGATTACGGGTCTTGCTTACTTTGGCTGTGATGGGTTGTTTGGAACGCTCCCGCAGCAATTCGGTGAAAAAAAAGCGCCCATCCCAATCCAACCCGCGGCAGAGCTGAACGATTTCGGTCAATAATTCAACCGGCATTTTTTGAGCCATTTGAACCAGGTTCTGGAAAACCGCTGCAGTGAGCACTGCATCGTCCAGGGCTCGGTGGGGGTTATTGTTCTCGGATTTAAATTCATCCCCCAGCGTGCTCAGGTTGTAACGGCTGAGGGTTGGCAGGAGCACTGAAGCGATCTCGCGGGTATCGAGCACCTTGTTATATTTCAAGGCACCCTGGCGCTGGATGAATCCCAGGTCAAAGCGCACATTGTGCCCGACCACCGGTACATCTCCGATGAAATCCACAAAATCTTGCAGGACCGCTTTAAGCGGCGGAGCAGTGCGGATCATTTCATTGGTGATGTTGGTTAACTGGGTGATCTCGGGGGGGATCAGGCGCCCGGGGTTAATTAATTTACTCCAGGTTGTCTGGGTCTGGTCTGGGGCAATACGCACAGCACCCAGCTCAATGATGGCATCCGTCTCATCCTTGAGGCCCGTCGTTTCAATATCGATGACAACCAGGGGGAACACGGAAGGGATTATACCATCCGCACTTTTAGTCTTCTGTATTTTTTTGAAAAGAAGTATTAATAATTTTGTCAGATGGATATTGAGAAAATGGGAATAAAGTTCGTTTGAATTTTTATTGAAATTCTTTATAATATAATTAACGAATAATGATTCATAAAGGAGAAATTGATATGGGTGACTCTGGTAAAAAAGATAAAGGCAAAAAAGAGCAAAAGAAAAAAGCGAAGCTGACCATCAAAGAAAAGCGAAAATTGAAACACGAGAAAGCTAATAAAAATACTCCGGTTGTGTAATAACCATGCCAGGAAACCTGGTACCTGCTGGTCAGTTGTTTTAGCTTAAATAGAAAGCGTCCACTACGAATTGTTGAAGTAAAACTGGATCTCGTAGTTTGGGTTAATTCGATCCATTAAATAAAAAAGTTGGGCGAGAGGGACTTGAACCCTCAAGGTCTTGCGACCGATGGATTTTTAGTCCATTGCGTCTGCCAATTCCGCCACCGCCCCCAAGTGTGGCAGTAAACGCAGGTTTCATGTGTTTTCAATCCAAATATGGCGGTTGGTATATTTCAATAACCCCATGTTCTATCATATATCATTTGTGAAATAGAAATCCTTAACCTGCAATCGCTGGATTAGATGTCCAATGACTGTCCTCTTGCAACATAAGGCGATGAAATAGATTAGTCTTTGATAATCAGTTTTTACGAATAAAATACCCGTTCTGATCCTCTTTGACCCTTTAGGCCATTCTTTTTAAATACCTCAAGGGTTTCCGAAAAGAAATTTATTCCTTGTGGACAAAAGGCTTAATCCAGCAGGCACAAAAACAAGTGCCAAAGGAACGAGAAACAATCGTGTTTCATCTGTCGACCCAAATATAAATTGTAAGGCGAACCAAGGAAGAACGAGGAATAAAAGATATGACTTTAATAGGTTCGGCCATTTTTTAAAGAATAAAATAGCAAACGGTAACAAACCGTATGCTTGAAATAGATTTATCCATGTTCTTGAATTTCGCACGTTCAACCACAATAAATGAAAACCAGGATAAATTTGTCCATACCTGCTATTAGAATAAGCTGTTTCACCAATCAGCATACGAAGACCAAAAAAAGTTAATAAAAATAGAGCAAAGGGTAGAAAAGCGATAACCAAGTCTTTTTTACTCTCGGGTAAATGCCATTTATTCTCAGACAATTTTGATAGAAAAAACATCACAGGGATAAAGACCGCTTCTTCTCGATTTAACGTCGCCACAATCGTGAGGATAGGAATCAGCCAATTGTTAATTGAAAAATTCTGGTTTATTAATATTCCAGCTAATAAGAAAAATGCGAGTTGTGTGTAGATATAAAAAGAAAGGTCGGCAGCGTAAAACATAAAACACATGCAATACGCCAGGATAAGTAATCCTAAAATACTGATACTTGGAGTGAGATTAAAACTTCTATAAAATTTGAATGCTAGAAGAAAGATCACTAAATTCTGAATGATTCTAAATACAAACGCAACGATTTCATACTGATTTGGGCTGTTTATTGGTACAGCCCGCAAAACCAATTCCAGGATAGAGTCTGTTAACACCCGATAACGAAGAGGCGCAAGTGCTGTTCCATTTATTTTCTCCTGATGGCGGGCATAATCGACATCCATTATCCAACCGCGGCCCTTGTAGCCATAAATAAAAAGGAACTGTGACCCAACAGTAAGAATAGAAGCAGATATGCAAAGGATCACGATGAACAAGTAGTATCTAGACAATGGTATTCGATTCAAAGAGGCAACTCCTTTGGTATCGTGTTCAGAAACGAACAGATCATAAGTAATTATATATGGTAAGAATTATTTTATTATCGTTAGGGTCAGCACTAATATAGAAGAGATTTATTTCCCACCCATTTAGGATTGATTCGTACTGGACATCCCGTAACGAGACAGAAGCGTGATGGATATTATTCTGGAACTAATCAAATGAGTACTGGGTATTTAATTGCGATTATTTTCCCCAATAAAAAAGTGGGGCGAGAGGGACTTGAACCCTCAAGGTCTTGCGACCGATGGATTTTAAGTCCATTGCGTCTGCCAATTCCGCCACCGCCCCAACACAAAACCAATTGTACTCAAAAATGAAAAACTTACAAGGTAAATCAGGTATCTTTTTGAAAATTCACAATAAATCCCATTTCCCCGCAAGTTCAAAATTCCGCTGAAATTTCAGCAGGAAAAAAGCGTAAATTATTCCAGAAACCTTAAGACTAATATCAGCTGCTTATAATTCTCCTGTGTACCAATGCTCGATCTCAAGATGGTCATGATCTTTATGCGGATAAGTTTCATGCTTTTCTTCCCCCCGGCTTTGGCCAAGTTCGTGAATGATCTTATTGACCAGATTGCGTTGTTCATCGGTCAGCTGGTTCCACCCCTGCAGGTTGATCGATTGCATCACATCCTCCTCAAATTTGGATTCGGATAGTAAAACCATTATAGAGAATTTCCAATGGGCTTTCAAGAGGCAAATTTGGGACAGAATGATCCCGGACGCCTATTTTTTATTCCAATTCCAGGGCATTCCTCTTCCCAGAAGAATTGCGGCATTGGCATGCAGATGTGCCAGGGGAGAAAATATGCGCGTGTCCATCTGAGCCTGATGGATGACCTTGCGCAGCTCCTCAGCGGAATTGAAATACGGCAATCTCATGGTCGCCAGGTCTAATTCCACCAGCGAATGTGCGTCCGAGCCAGCCATTTTTGCCAGCCCATTCGTTTCGGCGTATTCCAAAGCGGCTTGGTTTACTGCAGGGTCAAAACAGCGTGAGTTAAAAACCTCGACCGCATCCAGGTAAGGGAGAATTTCTTTTAATTCAGCCTCTGTCCAGCCGCTGCGCCGGTAATCGAATGGATGAGCTATGCTGATAAAGGCATTCTGCTCTCTTAGCATTTGGATGGCTTCCATGGGGGGGGTGTTCTTTGGCACCCCGCTTGTGACGAAATAGGCCAGCAGTTCACCCTGGGTGGTCTTGATCTCTTCCCCCACGATCACCAATTCCGGATCCATTTCTTTGGCTCGCATAGCATTCACGATCGTATTGTGGTCGGTGATCACCAGACGATCCAATCCGCGCTGGCGGGCAACCTGTAAAAGGCGCGGCAGCCGGTTGCTGCTGTCCCTGGAAATGGCGGTGTGGCAGTGAAATTCCACCCGGATCAGTTTTTCTTCCTGTTTCATTCTTTTACTGTCGGAGTCGGCCTGGGGGTTGATGTCGGCTTCGGAGTCGGGGTCGGCCTGGGGGTTGGCGTTGATTTGGGAGTCGACGTCGGCCTGGGGGTCAGCGTTGGCCTGGGCGTTGGGGTTCCCATCGTACATTTATCGCTGTCCGGCTGGCAGATCTTGGTCAGGTAATTGCCCCAGGGAAACGCATTCACCACCACCGAACCTTGGGTGAGGGTGCCCTCACAAAACTTCTGCCCATCGCCTGCCTGGTATCCACTCAACACAAAAGGCAGGCCGCCTTCCGCCAGCACCCATTCGCCATTGTATTTGCGGGCGACATGCTCATGAATACCGGAAGAACTTCCGCCTTCACAGGAAGGATGGCCAATGCGGTCGCCGGTTTGCAGCTGGGTGCCAGGAATCACCCGATCGGTGCCGGCGATATGCATGTAGTAGAGCACCCAGCCGGTCTGTTCATTTTTTTCATTTTCCAGGTTTACGATCACCAAACCGGCCGGTTGAGCATGGCGTTGGATAACCAACCCGGGCGCCATGGAGGTTGCCCAATGGATCGAACCACCGCAGCCCGTTCGATCCAGCGGCGGGGCAAAATCCAAAGCACCGAAAGGCGGCTGACCTTCATTTCCCCAGGAGGTGTGCGGACCGCATGTGTAGTTCCAGGTTTCGTTGCTGGGAAAAGGCAAACTCAATTCAGGCTGCTTCAATCCCGCCGGGAACAAGGGTTCCACCGATCTTGCCCGCGCCCAAAAATCACCAAAAAAATTGGTGTGGATCTCAGGAAGGCGATGCAAATAGTCCAGCCACTCCGTGGGATCATGGATCTTAGCCAGATAAAACATGACCGCCACTGTACCGGCATTTAAATTCGGCGCCAGGCGGATTTTTGAACCATCCAAAAATGTCAGCTCGGTCAGGGTACCCGCCCGCCAGCCATAATAGCCGGCCATCAACTGGGATACTGCCCAGCCAGCCTGGCGGTAGAGCCCGCCTTGATCATACTTTACATATCCATACGGATAGACCGACTGGTCGGGGATTTCAGGCCAATCCGTCACCCATCGGCTATTTAATTCCAGCAGGCTGAGCAATAACCGCGGGTTGATGGAAAATTCCTGCGCCCATTGGATAATAATTTTAATCCCGGGAGTGGTCCCGTAATTACGCAGATCGGTATATTTTTTCAGTTTGCCATTGGTGGCTTCAATATATTTCACCGAATCAAAATCCAACGCGGTACGGGAAAAGACCACCTCGCTATCCGGGATAAGGATTTCAGCGGTTGTAGTTTTTCCAATAAAAGCAGGGAGATATAATTTTTGGCCGGGATCGATCAAACCCTGGGAAGGGATCGATCCCGGGGAAACCACCTGGGCTGGGTCAACCCCAAAATGAGCGGCAACCACCGCCAAGGTATCTCCGGATTGGGCAAGGTATTCCACAGACCCTGCCGGCGGAAAAAAAATAGTTGGCAAAGGCGTTATTTCAAGAACTGTTGGGGTATTTTCTGGAGTAGGGTTAAATGCCGGAACACATCCGGAGAATAACCATGCAAAAACAATAATGAACACAAATGCGAAATAGAATCTAGCGGGAGATTTGACTTTCCGGTGTAATGTAGCCATATGCTTCAACGATCACTCCATTGCGGATTAATTTGCCGTCATATTCCTTGCCATTCCCCTGCGAGATCCAGCCATCCAAATTGAAAGGAATGTCCTGGTCGGCCGGAATCCATTCCCCATTATAACGCCGGGCAAAGTGCAGGTGGGTGCCATTGGAAGGTCCACCCTCGCAGGAAGGGTGCCCGATACGGTCACCTGCTTGCAGCAAAGTCCCAAACGGGACACGGTCCTTGGCAGCGATATGCTGATAAAGCAAGGTCCACCCGGTCTGCTCATACCCATCCTTGTTCAGGTCCTGCACCACCATTCCATTTTCCGAGCGGATGACCAGCCCATCCGCGGCAGCCACCACCCAGCTCTGGCTTTGGTAACAGCCGTACATCCCGCCGGGAGGGATGAAATCCAACGCAGCCCAGGCAGCCCCATCCCCCCACGCGGAATGCGGTCCGCTGGAAAAATTCCAGACCTCTCCTTTTTTAAAAGGCAAATCCATCAGGGGCTGTTTTAAGTCCACGGGCACCAGCGGATCGATCGAGAGCGCAGCTGGATCGCCAAATAAAGTTGTAAATGTGGAATAGAAACCCAGAGGAGAGACCGCCAGTTCCCATTCATGAAAGCCATAGATCTGGGCAAAAAAGTATTGCACCGCTGCTGTACCTGGGTTTATGGAAAGCGCAAGATCCACTACCTGGCCGTCCTTGAGGGTTAGCTGATTGAGGGCATTTACTCTGTGGGTGTAAAAACCACGATTTAGCGTATTGGCAGCCCAGGAAAGCTGGCGGTAAAGGCCTGCGCGAGTGCCATCCCTCAACCCGAGCGGAAAATCAGGTTCCGCGCCTGGTGCTGGCTGGGTCACCCAATGGTTAAAATATTCCAACAATGCCAGCAAAATACGCGGATTGACCGAATATTCGCGGCTAAGCCGGGTAAGGATTGTGGTTCCATCCAGCGACTCACCATTCACCTCTTCCCGAATAGTATTCAGATACCCTTTCTGAGACTGGATAAAGCCAAAAACATCAAAACCCACCGTGCTGGGCCCGAAGACCAGCTCGCTGTCCGGCAAAATCAAAAACGCCGGTCCCGGTTTTGGGATGGATTTGTCCGGGCTGACTGATAGGTTTTCCAGACCCGGGGTATTTTCACCTGCGGTTCCTAAGATGGAATTCACCTGATCGGGACGGACACAGCCAACTAAAGTGAAAACGATCAAAGCCAGGCTGACGATGAAAGAACCAATAGCAGGGAAAGAACGCATGGCTAGATCGGTTTAGGACCCAAATGCCTTCCAGCGATCAGATGAAGATGCAAATGGAATACGCTCTGGCCGGCATCTGGGCCGGTATTGATCACCAGGCGGTAACCGCTCTTATCCACCCCCTGCTCACGAGCGATCTGCCTGGCGATAAAGGTCATTTTGCCAATCAGGTGCGCGTCGCCCTCCTCCAACTCATTCAGGGATGCGATGTGCTTGTTCGGCACAATAAGAACATGCACCGGCGTTACCGGATGTGCATCTTCAAATGCGGTTACCTCATCATCGTGATAAAGGAGCTTGCCATCCACCTGCCCGGCAATGATCTTGCAGAAAATGCAATCTGGAAGCATCAGGCCTTATCGCCGCGGATATAAGCCTCTGTCTTTACGTGGGCGATATCATCCGTAAATTGCTGGGGCGGGGTTTTCATGAAATAGGAGGAAGGAGCGATCAAGGGTCCGCTGATACCGCGGTCGAGGGCCAGCTTGACACAGCGCACCGCATCGATGACCACGCCGGCTGAATTGGGCGAATCCCAGACTTCCAATTTGGCTTCCAACCGCAAAGGCACATTGCCGAAGGTGGTGCCTTCCATCTGGATGTAGCAGAACTTACGGTCCTTCAACCAGGGCACATAATCACTGGGGCCCACATGGATATCCTCCGGGTCCAGCTTGTAGGGCAGCATACTGGTGACCGCACCGGTCTTGGAGATCTTCTTGGATTCGAGGCGATCGCGTTCGAGCATGTTCAAAAAGTCGGTATTACCGCCGAAGTTGAGCTGATAAGTGTGGTCGAGCTGAACGCCGCGGTCGACGAACAGGCTGGTGATGGCGCGATGCAGGATGGTGGCACCCACCTGGCTTTTGATATCATCACCGATAATGGGCAGCCCGCGTTCAACGAAACGGGCCTTCCAGTACTCGGAACTGGCAATGAAAACCGGAATGGCATTCACCATGCCGCAGCCCGCATCCAGGATCTGTTCCACATACCATTTGGTCGCCATCTCCGAACCAACCGGCAGGTAATTGATGACCACATCCGTTTTGGTATCCTTGAGGATCTTAACAATGTCAGCGGTGGGACCGGGAGCCTTTATCAGGATCTGGCTGAGGTATTTACCCAGGCCATCATGGGTCATTCCGCGGGAAACGGGAATATTCATCTTGGGGACATCAAAGAACTTATAGGTATTATTGGGAAAAGCGTAGATCGCTTCGGACAGGTCCTTGCCCACTTTGGTGTCCACCACATCAAATGCAGCGGTAAATTCAATATCGCGGATATGGTAACCGCCCAGGTTAACATGCATCAAACCGGGGACCCGGTCAGTATCCTTGGCGTTCTTGTAGAAATGGATCCCCTGAACAAGTGACGAAGCGCAGTTACCCACTCCGATGATTGCCACACGCACTTTATGATCTTTGCTCATTGTTTACTCCACAAAAGAATTTTTTATATAAATTTATTTTAACATCGAAATGGAATAATTTAATAATATTGAACACCCAACATTAATCTTAAAAATCTTTTTTGATAGGGAATAAAAAGTATGGGGTATAATTTGTTCGTTCGGGGCGTGGCTCAGACCGGCTAGAGCACTCGGTTCGGGACCGAGAGGTCGGAGGTTCAAATCCTCTCGCCCCGACTCTTTTTAAAAACATTTTTAATGAGATCGGATCTACGACAAATCCTCTCGCCCCGACCATTCAATAGACACCTTTATTTAGGTGACTTTTTTTAGTACTCCTCATGATCGGGACTTGAAGTCCCGTTCTTTCGGAGCATCTTCGTTCTTTGCTCTTGCAGAGAACTCCGACGGGAGCTGCGGGGATTTCGCTTCGCTCAATCAACTGACTTAAACCTAAATAAAAAGCAAGAACAGCCCTGACGGGCTGTTCTTGAAAATTGTTATGTCTTCGATCCCCTTCTTATTCCACAAACCACTTCGTTCTGATCTCTTCCGCCGTCATGGCAGGCAATCGGTAGAAGCCATAATCACCCACCTGCAGACTGTCCAGCCTGCCCATCCACTCGGCCAGGTTCTTGCTGGTGATGATGGGGTAATCATATAAAAACGTGTTTTTCCACTTGCCGCCAAGCGCCTGCGGATCGAACTTCAGCCCAGACAGATGATACAGGGCAGTGTACACAGCTTCATAATCCGTTCCGCCCGGCGGGATGGTGGCAAAGCTCTTAAGGTCAGGCCTTTCCTGCAGCCATGCACTCCAACCCTTCAATTCATCCAAACGGCTTTCGCACAGGAAGAGGGGCAACTGCTGCATTTCATTTAGACCATGCATCGCCCAGAAAATGTCCATTTTATTATCCGTGCTCCAAATGGCTTTGATATCCGGATTTTTCTTCACCATCTCCATGAGGCTTTCCTGGGTAAAAGCCGGGCTGCCAAACTCAGCCGGCAAGGAGGTGGCTTTGACCTTCGGGTAATTTGCCAGCACCTCATCAATGATCTCCTGGATGAAGCCGTTCTTTCCAAAGTTGAAATAGACGAATTCGCCTTCCCCGCCCATTCCTTCCATCATCCATTCCAGCCCCGCCCGCGTAGAACGGTATGTGGTGGAAAGATTGTAGACGCCTTCCTCGCCGCTGTCAGCGTTCAGCATGAAAATGGGAATGGCTGCTTTTTTGGCATTCTGGATCTGCGGCCAGGCACCGAAAACATGCCATTGATTTGAGCAAGAAATGATAGCATCCACCCCTTTTTGCACCAGGTCGTCAATGTCTTTCCCGCGCACGCATTCCATTTTGGTCTCGGAGCAGGCTTTAAGCAAGCCATCCACGTTCTGTTTCTCGTCCGCTTCATAGCCGACCACGAATCCCTCCGCGGATGGCAGGGCGAGCTTGTGTTCCGCCACCGGGGCGGCAGGTTCAGCGGGTGGCAAAGATGCCGGCGTGGTGCCGCACGCCACTGTCAGCAGCGCGAAGCACGCAATCAGTATGAAAGATAAAACCGTGTTTTGCTTCAATGTTCTTCTCCTCGATGAGTAAATCAAATTTTTTGCACGCAAAATTATAGTACATTTAATTAATCTCTTTCCTTAAATCAAAATCAACAGCTTAACCTGGCACCAAGAAATGTGCCAGTCATTGTTAAAACCCAAACAACTGTATTTTTCTGATGAGATAAGAAGTGGATGTTCTTTTTGAAAATTGATGGTCTTGCTGTTGTTTATGCTCTGGCATAATGACAGGCTACCCAATGACCGGGATGGAGTTCGCGCAATAGGGGTTCATCTTTTGAGCAGTTGGCTTTGGCGATCGGACAGCGCGGGTGGAAGCGGCATCCGGATGGCGGGTTAAGTGGACTGGGGACATCACCCTTGAGAATGATGCGCTTGCGCTTCATTTTTGGATTGGGGATGGGAATGGCAGACATCAACGCCTGGGTATAAGGGTGCAGCGGATCACTGAACAGATCATGATAATCTGCACTTTCCACCATTTTTCCCAGATACATCACCACCACCCGATCGCAAATATGTTCAACCACCGCCAGGTTATGGGCGACGAATAAGTAACTCAAACCCAATTCACGCTGCAGATCCTTTAATAAGTTCAATACCTGGGCCTGGATGGAGACATCCAGGGCTGAAACGGGTTCATCCAGCACGATGAATTTGGGTTCCATGACAATGGCGCGGGCGATCCCAATGCGCTGGCGCTGTCCGCCGGAGAACTCATGCGGGTAGCGCATGGCGTGGTAATCCTCCATGCCCACTTTCTTCAGAGCAGCCAGGACTTTTTCAAAACGTTCCTGGCGGGTGCCGATCCTATGAATGTGCAGCCCCTCGGCAATGGATTCCCCGATCGGCAGGCGCGGGTCAAGGGCTGAAAATGGGTCCTGGAAAACGATCTGCATATTGCGCCGCATCGCCATCAGGGGCCTGCCTTTGAGTTTTAGAACATCCACACCTTCATAGAGCACGGAACCGGATGTGGCACTTTGCAATCCCAGAAGGGTATGAGCAACAGTGGTCTTGCCGCAGCCAGACTCACCCACCAGCCCAAGCGTTTCACCCTGGCGGACAGTAAAGCTGACATTTTCCACGGCACGCACCCAGGCGACCGGATGGCGCAGGATCCCGCCCATGACCGGATAATATTTGACGAGGTCTTTCACCTCGATCAGGTCTTTTTTTACTGGTTTGGAAACGGCTTGATTTTTCATTTTCGATGTTTACTTCTTTGTAAGAGGCGCTCGATGCCCTTCTGCACTCTGATAAAGCCAGCAGCGAACCATATGTCCAGCAGAGTTTTCGATCAGGTCTGGTTCTGTCCGGGTACAAATATTCAGGTGATATTTTTCCCGCAACAGGCAGCGGGATGCAAAACGACAGCCCGGCGGCAGCCCGATCAAATTGGGAACATTACCAGGAATGGCATCCAATTTATCCTTCACCACGCCCAGTACCGGGATGGACGCCAGCAGCCCCTGGGTATAAGGATGCAGGGGTTTCTCAAATAGAGCATCTACACCGGACTGTTCAATGATCACGCCAGCATACATCACGGCAACCCGCTGGGCAACCTCCGCGATGACCCCCATATCATGGGTGATGAGGATAACGGCTGTACCCAGGCGTTTTTGCAGGTCAATGAGCAAATCCAGGATTTGCGCTTGAATGGTCACATCCAGCGCTGTGGTAGGTTCATCGGCGATCAACAATTTGGGGCTGAGCGCGAGCGCCATGGCGATCATCACCCGCTGAGCCTGCCCGCCGGATATTTCGTGCGGGTAGGAAAATGCTTTCTTTTCCGCATCCGGAATACCCACCAGTTTGAGCAGATCAACTGCTTTTTTCCAGGCTGCTTTTTTATCAATCTTGTCATGGGTTTGAAAGACTTCCACAATCTGATCGCCGATATTGAAAACCGGGTTCAAACAGCTTTGCGGCTGCTGAAAGATCATGGAAAGGTGATTACCGCGGATGGCGGTCATTTCACTCATGGGCAGATCAAGTATGTCGCGGCCTTCAAAATGGACTTTGCCGCCTTCGATCCTGCCAGGGCTATCCACCAGGCGCATGATCGAGAGCGAGGTAACGCTTTTCCCGCAGCCGGATTCACCGACCAGGCCAAGAATTTCACCCGGGAAAACTTCAAAATTAACCCCATCGACGGCTTTAACCACTCCATCATCGGTATAGAAATAAGTTTTCAGGTTTTCCACACCGAGGATGGCCTCGGTTTTTTTTGGTGTGAGGTCCGATTTATTTGACATAAGCAACTTTATGGGTTCTGCCCCAAACGGGGATCAATGGCATCCCGCAGCCCATCACCCATCAGGTTGAACGCCAGCACAGTGATCATGATGGCAATCCCCGGGAAAAATACCAAATGGGGCGCAGTGAATACCTGGTTGCGTTCCACTCCCAGCATGGTGCCCCATTCCGCCATGGGCGGCTGGGCACCCAGACCGAGGAAGGAGAGCGCTGCCGCATCCAAAATGGCAGTGCCGATCCCCAGGGTTCCCTGCACAATCAGGGGCGCCAGCACATTGGGCAGGATGCGATTGAGGAGAATATGCCAGGAGCTGGCACCCATCGCCCGGGATGCAGATACATAAGTGCATTCTTTCACTGAAAGCACACTGCCCCGAACCACGCGCGCATATACAGGAATGGTCACAATGCCAATGGCAATCAGGGCATTCTCCAAACCTGGGCCGAGCACCGAAACAATGGCGATCGCCAGCAGAAGGGATGGGAAAGCCATCAAAACATCGAGAAGCCGCATGATGATGTTATCCACTGCGCCGCCAAAATATCCGGCGACAGCTCCCAGCAGTGTGCCAATGAGGATGGCAAATCCAATTGTAGTAAAGCCGATAAATAATGAGACCCGGGTGCCGTAAATTATGCGGCTGAATTCGTCCCGCACATTACCATCGATGCCAAGAATATGCTCGGGTTGACCTGCCGGGCAACCCAGCGCATGAATGCAGGGAGGCTGGCGGCGAGTAGCAGTCTCTTCGATGCCAATTAAAACCTGGTTTGGGTCATAGGGAGCCAACAGAGGGGCAAAAATTGCCACCAGCAAAAGAAGAGCCAATATAATGAGGCCAATGACGGCATTACGCTGACGCAAGATACGACGCAGGGTGAGCCGCCATAAGCTGTTGGATCGATAATCTTTTGATTCGGTAATTGTCTCAGAGAGCGTTGACATATTTTCTCAATTCAAACGGATGCGCGGATCGATGAAGACGTATGAAATATCCACGATCAGGTTGATCAAAACATAGAAAGCGGCAATCACAACTGTAAATGCCTGAATGATCGGAAAATCCCGGGCTGAGATGGCATCAAATAGAATCCTTCCCACGCCTGCCAGCCCAAATATGGATTCGGTTAGAACTGCGCCGGCAAATAAAGTGCCAATCTCCAGTCCGATAATGGTGGAAATGGGCAGCAACGCATTGCGGAATGCGTGTTTGAGGATCACCAACCGATCTCTCAATCCTTTAGCCTTGGCGGTGCGCACATAATCCTGTTTGAGCACCTCCAGCATACTGGAACGGGTCATGCGGGCGATGATGGCCAGAGGAATGGTACTTAAAGCCAGCGCTGGCAGAATCAGGTGCTTAAGCGCATCGATCAAGACTTTCCAATTACCGGTAATAATGGAATTAAAAATATAAAAATTAGAAAAAAAGTCCGCTGCTTGAAAAGCAGGTGTGCCCTTTTGAAGAATCCAGCCAAAGACAGTATAGAATGGGGTCGGGTCAAGCCCGGCGGTCAGGCGGCCGGATGGGGGCAGCCAAAATGGTGTCCCCTTTAAAAGTAAAGCAAAAACATACATCAAAATTAATCCCAGCCAATAGACCGGCATGGAAACGCCGATATTGGCTCCAATCATGGTGGTCACATCCAGGGCTGAATTACGTTTTACGGCGGCGATAATTCCAGCCGGGACACCAATTAAAACCGCAATAAGCAAAGCCGTAAATCCCAACTCAATGGTCATGGGCAATCGTTCAATTAATATCTGTGATACCGGGCGGCTATAACGAATGGAAAGCCCAAAATCACCAGATAGGATTTTCTGCATATAAACACCCAACTGCACCGGCAGTGGTTTATCCAGGCCATTGGTCTTTCGGAAAATCTCGCAGACCTGCTCGGTGGCTTTTTCACCCAGCATCGCCCGGCACGCGTCGCCGGGGATCATGCGCGCCAACATAAAAGTGACAATTAATATCCCCAGAAGCACAGGGATGGCCAGGATCACACGGCGAAGAATATACTGAAACATGACGGTTTCATTTCCTTGTCATCTTATTATATAGCGCGGGATGGAAGAACCCGAGAGTCCTGATCCACCCCGCGCGTCGAAACAAAATCTATCTACCTATTAATTGATGCTCTTTATTGCGGAGCATGCAACACATTACCCCACAGGATTGTGGTGTATTCGAAAGCGCCAGTATTGCCGATGTGTAACGGCATTGCATAATCCCAGGCAATCCACCAAGACATAACCACATCATCTGCAGTGAAGGCAGATCCATCGTGGAATTTCACGTTTGGCCGTAACTTGCAGGTCCATTCGGTCAAAGCCGCATTGGGTGTGCAGGAAGTTGCCAGACCAGGCGTAACTTCCTGGGTGCCAGGTTTGAAGCCATACAGTGATTCCAACACCTGTTCGCAGGCACGCAGGGACTCGCCATCGGTCTCATCGTTACAATACAATGAGATGGGTTCGGCATTCTGCATAAAGACAAATTTATCGCGGCTGCCGGGAACCATGGGGGCAAAATATTCATTCCCCAACGGGCTGGCGTGTGCATTCTTGACATCTGCAAGGTAAGCCACACCGGAACCGGAATGAGCCACGGGAATCAGGGGAACCAGATCGCGGGCAGCATTATTGGCTTTCACATATAACGCTTCTGCTGCTTTTGGATCGGCAAGCTGAGCGGCTTGCGCGAGGGGTTCATATATTTCTTTGAAGGGCGTTCCAAATTGCTTCTGGGAGGCACCGAAATGGAAGTCCATCCAGTTGGTGATACTCGGGTAATCGCCGTTCCAACCCAACAAATGGATTCCTTCGATCGTTCCAGCGGCGGCCTTATCCAACATGGCACCGGATTCCAGGATCACAACCTGGGCATCAATGTTCAGGTTCGTTTTTAATTGGGCTTGAATCTCGGTCGCAATTAAATTTGGCTCCGGGATATACGCACGCACCGCTGCACGCAGGGTGATGGTAGTCTTGAAACCATCCGGGAATCCAGCCTCTTTTAGAAGTGCTTTGGCTTTGGCAACGTCGAAGCTGTAGAATTTCTCACCCACGCAACCATTGGGGATCGTGCAGGGGGTCAGGAAATCTGCAACGGTTGAACCAGCGGGGAAGAAGGTCTTGACGATGCGGGCGCGGTCAACACCCAAGGCGATCGCCTGGCGGACACGAACATCATCAAAGGGTTTAAATTTATTATTGAAGCCAATATATAACGTGTTGTTAACCTCGCGTGCTTTAAATTGCAAGGTTTTATCCGCGATAATCTTGGGAATATCATCCGTACCGGGATTATCAATCCCATCCACAGTACCGGATTGCAGCTCAAGCAAACGGGCAGCTGACTCAGTGCCCCATTTCAAGATGAATTGGGCTGACTTGGCTTTATCACCCCAGTAACCATCATAGCGTTTGAGAACCACGCTGTCACCGCGGTTCCAGGTATCCATCATATAGGGACCGGTGCCAACAGGTTTCTCAAGAATTGAGCGGTTTGCCATGGCTTTTTCAAGATAGGCTTTGGGTTGAATAGAAAAAGCGGAGAAGGCTGCTTTCTGAAGGAAAGCTGGGTCAGGAACGCACAGGGTGAATTTCACGGTCAGGTCATCCACTGCGGCGATTTCCTTTAATATTTGCCCATTAGCGCAATCACCAGTAATGACCTTTTTAAAACTGGCCGGGTCATATGCTGGACGCGGGGTGGGTGCTGCTGTAGGCGCCACGGTGGGTGCTGCTGGGGGTGCAGCAGTAGGTTGTACAACCACGGGCGCTTCAGTTGCGACAGCTGCTTTTGGTGCACAGGCAGCCAGGATCATGCTGACTGACATGAGCACTACGATAAATACAGATATACGATTGTGTTTCACTTGCTCCTCCTTATAAATTTGGTGATTTTCTAACTTCGATTAATTCCAGATTTTTTTATAGGTACCTCCTATGGCTACATGTAATTAATCAATCATTATAAGGATAAATGTCACAATGTCAACTTTTTTTAAGGAAGTGTTAAGGATAAAAAAACAGCCAAGGCAATCAAGGCTTCGGCTGTTCTGTTAGCACCTACGGTTTAATTAATCTAATATTCTTCTTCATCATCATCCGAATCATCATCATCTTCTTCTTCATCCAAATCCAACATGGGCCAGTCCAACTCCAGCGGGTCCAGCCAGACCACTTCCAATTCCGAGTTGCAGTTGCTGCAAGTGACCGGTTGGCCGATGCGTGGCTGGGAGCCAACCGAAATTTCATTTCCGCATTGAGGGCATTCTGCTTTTTGAATCATCTTTTTACTCCTGTTAATCCCTGAAGATGTTTTTCTTCACTATTGTTTGGATGAAAAAATCAAAGCGATTTTAACCATTTTTCCAAAGAAATACAAGCCATAAAACCATAATTTACAATTTTCAAATAGTAGTCACCACACCATTCGAGGGGGGAATATTACCTCATTTTTTTTCAATTGTGAAGATTGAAATCTCTCAAATCGGCTTTCGCAAAGTCCAGATCGCCCGCGGGTCATCGAGACTGGGACCTGTTTTCATCTTCATTTCAATGTTCAAGGTGATAGGCAGGTCAGCACCAATGATCGGCAGTGTTGCACTTATCTCCGCCCCACCAGCGAGGGAATTAAACTCCTGATCAGCCGTTCTGGCATAACCGTGCAGATGGGCAATCCCGGGACCTTCAATCCGAATCTCAGTACGGGTTGCACTAATGGTGAGCGAATCTTTTGCCGTACTCAAGATCAGGGTTTCAAATGGATAAGTTCGATACAAATCCTTAACAAGGAAAGATGCCTTACAGCGGTGGTAGGGTATGAAAATATGAGTATCAGGCTGGTTGGTGGAAATATAAATCTCGAGATGCAGTTTCCATTCAAGGTCAAGTGGGCTGCCATCCTTAAGCAGACTGCAAATCAGGTCACCATTCAATATCTCCAGCTGGGGAACTTTTTGGAGCGGGCTGAGTAATTTGATCAACTGCGCCCGCCTGGCAGTGCGCGTGGCCGTGTTCTCCCGCCAGGGGATTTCGTATTCGATCCCGCCTTTGCGTTTGCCATAGATCGGATTCTTGATCACAAAAGGCACGCGATCCGTTTCAAATAATAAAGCCACCACTGTGCGATCACCAACAGGGATATTTAAGTCGGTCATTTCCGGCGCCAGCCCATCAAACTGAGCTTTTATTTTTTCATACCAGGAAGCCAGCTCCATATGCTGGGCGCCAACAACCCCCAGCTCCTGGTTCACACCGATCACCCACAAAACGGGCTCACCATGGGCGGCATTTGCCTGCCCCGCAATCAACCGGGCGGCTTTTATTGGATCGATCCATTCAGTTTTCAGTTCAACCCGAAAATCCTCATTGGGCTGATGTGCCTGCACCTGCTCAATGATCCGTAAAACCCAATTTTCAATCTCGTTCTTATTCATAATCAATCATTAAACAACCGCCCCTAATCATAGAATGATTACCTAATTAATTCAATATCCAAATATGATTGAACACCTATTCCAAACAAGATAGCTTGATTTCACTCATTGTACCTGCCAACAGATGATTTAAAGCAAGTGCCAGACCTCCGTCATCACAGCCAGGCGCCAGGTAATCCGCTCTGCGAATCACTTCTGGAAGAGAATTCTTCATCGCAACACCAACACCGGCTGTTTCCAGCATACTGATGTCATTTAATCCATCTCCAAGGGACATCACATTTTCAAGCGGGATATGCAGATAATCCGCCAAGTGAACCAAAGCGGATCCTTTTCCCGCTTTCTGATCCGATATTTCAATATTACGAGGCATGACAATGGCACGCAAATTCTCTTGCAGTCCTTCGAGCTCATCAGCTAATTGGGGTAATTTCTTCAAATTATTGAAATAATCCATACGGATGATCTGATGGATGGGGATCTCCTGCCAGGAATGGATGCGCCTGAAATTCTGGGTTCCATACCCTTTCATCCACTCCCATGAATTGGCATCCTCCCAAAATTCATCCGATGAAAGTATATAAATATTCCAGGCATCATGCAAGATAATGTCACACCCGGTTTTTTGGCCGAGTTGGTAGACCTTTTTAATCTGCTTTTCGGACATTATTTCCTGGCGGATCACCAATTGGCTTTGTGGTTCAATGATGGCAGCTCCACCCGAGATGATATAGGGTTGCTTTAGTTTCAACAGATCGACAAAAGGTTTTATGCCTGGATTCCCCCGACCGGAGCATAAAGTGAAAATCATCCCCTGACTTCGAATTGCCTGGATCGCTTCCAATGCACCCTGAGAAGGTCTACCCTCAGAATCTAAAAAAGTTCCGTCGATATCCGCCACTACCAATTGAATATTCAAAATATGGTTCCTTATTTCTATGAAAAATCGAGTTCAAGATTTTAACACCTATTTGATAGAATAGGTGTTATTCAGTTACCTGACCCTAAATCTTTACACAAGAGAATCATTCCATTGCAGAATCAATCCAACCTCAACAAACCACTATCTGAAATTCGGATTGCAAACTTGATCCCATTTTGTCGGGAAATTCAAAACTCCATGAGTAAGTTGATGGAGAGTATGGATACTTTTAATGGGACTTGTTTTTCAGAATCTGCCCAGTCCGTAATTGCCGAAATTGACCAAAAGCTTAATAAAAAACTTAGGAGCATCAATAATTCCCTAAAGCGAAAGCGGACCATCCCCGCTCGTTTGCCTTTACCCAGTTACCGTGCTTATATCTGGATCAGCTATTTAGCTGAAAAGGATCATCTTATGGCGCATTTGCATGCATTGGCAGATTTTTACCACCTGGCGAATGAAATCCAAATGAAGAATCCAATACTGAGCCGGTATCGCAGGCATCAAATGAACCTGACAATTTTTTATATTCCCTATATTTATCGGACCCAGATCAAAGGTCATCAGATTGATCTGACCATTCATGAACCCATGATCGCTGCTCCCACAGAGATAAAGAGAGATCTCCTGCTAGCAGCACTGGATGGAAATAAAGCCTCCCTAAGGACGATAAAAAAATATTGCTCCAGCGTGCCTTACCACCGGATGGAAACCATCATACGCGGGGTTACCAGTGCGCCCAGCTCATCCCCGGCAGGGAAAAACGTGGACCTCGACCTTGTATTTGACCGGGTCAACCAGGAATATTTTCATGGAGTTCTTGAAAAACCCCAGCTGACCTGGAGCCAGAAAAAAAGTTACCGCCGGTTGGGTACTTATGCAGCTCAGACCGATACGGTCACTATCAGCCGGACTTTTGATAATTGCAGCTGTCCGGATTATGCGATTGATTTCATCATGTATCATGAATTGCTTCATAAAAAAATGGGGATTAAAAGAGCCAATAGCGGCAAGCATAACCATACAAAAATATTTAAAGAATATGAAAAACGTTTCAGGTTTTACGCACAGGCAAATGAATTTATCAACCACCTTGCTATTTCAAAAAGATAAAACACTCTCATCAAAATAAACTAAAATTAGGTTTAATCAACTTTGATTTACAGGTAAATTATGAAAACCAAATATTATTTATTGGGTGGTTTTTGGGTTGTGCTCTACACCTTTCTGGTCATCACTCCGTTGATCATCCTCATTCTTGGACCCAAATCCGCGGGACGCGCGCCACTCCAAAACCTTTCGGTGGGGCTGGCGTTTGTGGGGCTTGCCATCATGGCGGTGCAGCATGCTTTGACTGCCAGGATAAAACCACTCAATGAACCTTTTGGCAGCGACATGATTTATTACTTTCACCGCCAGATCGGTATAGCCGCATTCCTGATGATCTTTGCCCATCCCATCCTGCTCTTCTTTTTCTATTCCGGTTACATCAGTTATTTGAACGTTTTTACAGCGCCACTTAGAGGTAAATTTGGAGTATTAGCTCTCATTTTCTTAACCAGTTTGGTATGGCTGACTGAATACAAGAATAAATTAAAAATACCCTATTGGTTCTGGAAGATCTGGCACGGTATTATCGCCTCCCTAACAGTAAGCCTGGCTATCCTGCATATCTATTTAAATGGTAATTATGTGAACCTCCCCTGGAAAGAGCAGTTATGGATCAGCTATCTGGTCATCTGGCTTCTCCTCCTGGTTTGGACCAGAATTATTTATCCGATAAAAGTGATGCGCCATCCTTTTCAAGTGGTTGCAGTCAAATCCGAACGGGCAGATTGCACAACTTTGCGGATGAAACCGGAACAAGGCAAAAGATTTAATTTTCATCCGGGGCAATTCGCCTGGATCACTGCCTGGAAGACCCCCTTTTCTGATAGCGAACATCCCTTCTCTCTGGCATCCAGCGCGGAAAATACCGATCAGATTGAAATGACCATCAAGGCACTGGGGAAATTCACTTCAACCGTAAAAGATATTCAGATTGGGCAGAAAGTATATGTGGATGGCGCCTATGGCTCTTTCTCCTGCGACCGCTACCCAGAAGCAAAAGCACTGATCCTGGTCGCTGGTGGGATCGGCATTACCCCAATGATGAGCACTCTGCGCACCCTGGCCGATCGCAATGATAAACGCCCATTGATTTTATTTTATGCTAACAGGGACTGGGAAACAGTCACTTTCCGTGAGGAATTTGATCCACTAAAAACACGTTTAAATTTAAAAGTTGTACATGTTCTGGAAAAACCTCCCGTAGATTGGAACGGTGAAAATGGGTATCTCTCATCAGAGATCCTAAAGAAGCATATTGACCAGACCTGGAAAGAGCTTGATCCCCAGGTATTCATCTGCGGTCCAAAACCGATGATGAATGCGGTTGAAAAACAAATGCTGGAAATCGGATTTCCGCAAATCAAAGTCCATACAGAGCGATTCGCGCTCTAAGCAAGAAAGGAGAAGATTATGCGCCAAAGATATTCAAAAATACTAGTGTACTCAATCTCAGTCCTGGCCATCGCCCTCGCCTTGGTATTTGCTTTTACCCGATCGGGGTAGCCACGAATCAGACCATAGGCTATGAGCGCTGAACTCTCCACAAAAATCTAAAGAATTCGATGATTTAATTATTCCTTCTGATTTTCTTTGAGCAGAACTTGCCCAGGACTCTTCTATAAATGCGTGTGTAGATCGAACCCTTTTCCGGATAAAGAGATTATTTTATTCTTGGGGTGTCAAGAAACGATTTCGGTAACGGAGGATGATCATCAATAACAGAAATTGAATCAGCGCATAAAAGATGGAAGAAAATTGTTCATAATAAAAAACCAGCAAATAAATCACACTGATGGAAAAAAGAAAGGTTACCACACTGATCTGCACCGCCAGGTGTTCTTTGCGAATGATAAATAATAAACATGCGATAATTAAAAACGTTCCTGCAAGTACCTCCATCCCTATCCGTACTTCCGCTAATCCAATCCCGCTTGTTGATAACGGGAGATGGTTATTGATCAATTCTGACGCCAACTCGGACAAAGCAATCTTATTCAATGAATAATATAAGGAAAGAAGCGAATGCGCGATTGCCCAGGCACCCCAAAGGAATATTCCAATGACCAATACAAAACAGTGAATTGACCGGGTAAAGTTCCTATTTTCAAAATTTTCCCATTTTCTTTCTATTTTCTGCCACCACGCCAATCGTTCCGGAACCAATGAAATTTTTTTGGATTGCAGATACCTGGTCAGTGAGTTCGAAAGGCTTACCAGAGATGGCTCCTGGCTTTGTTTTTTGACCATTTTTAATCGATGAATGATCTCGGTTTTCTCAGCCTCGGATAAATCGCGGTCGATCACATCTTCCAATTGTTCGAGAATGAGATATGAACTATGGCGCGAATCTAATTCCCGTTTACGGCGCACAAGGGTATAGATCAGCAAGGTGATAAGAAAAAGTGCATAAATGATCGGGGCAGCAGCCGGAAAAAAATAATTGTTCTGCTGCGTAATAAACTTCCCAACCTCATCAATGAATAATCCAACACCTACACCGGACAAGAAAGCGCTAACGTTAAGCGCCCAACGGTTAGCGAGGATGAGGGGAAACAAAGCGGCAACAAAAAGTAACAGCCCGCCCCATAATACGTGTGCGATGTGCAGTCCCCCGCCTCCCAATTGGGGAAAACCAGTCAAGTTGAGGAATAAACGGGTCAAGGTGACGGAACCCGCAAAGCTTAACAGAGTGATTAGCAAATAACGTTCGGCATATAAACGACGAACCGGGGAACGAATCGGCAGCAAATTGGGTTGAACGCTGGGTCCGGTTTTCATTCTTTTTACAATTTCGGCAGCTCAATATTCTGCTGTGCCTGATATTTACCCTTTTTATCTGCATAGGAAACCTCACATACTTCCTCGGCTTCGAAGAAAAGGACCTGGGCAATGCCTTCATTTGCATAAATACGAGCTGGAAGCGGAGTTGTGTTCGAAATTTCCATCGTAACAAACCCTTCCCATTCCGGTTCAAAAGGTGTGACGTTAACAATAATCCCGCAGCGCGCATAGGTGCTTTTGCCCAGGCAGACAGTAAGGATATTACGAGGAATTCGCAAATATTCCACAGTCTTGCCCAATACAAATGAATTGGGAGGAATGACACAAACGCTGCCCTTGAAATCGATCATGGAACGCGGATCAAATTGCTTTGGATCCACCACTGCTGAAAAGACATTAGTAAAGATCTTAAATTCATCTGCAATACGAATATCATAACCATATGATGAAAGGCCATATGAAATAACCCCATCGCGAACCTGATGGTCAATGAAGGGTTCGATCATGCCATTCCGTTGGGCGTATTCACGAATGCGGTGGTCGGGTAAGAGTCCCATTTGTTCTCCTTGATTTTTACCAGTTACTGAAAAAAAATATATCTTTTAATACAGTCTCCCGCTCGATGGGTGTCATCAAACGCGCTCGCGCCAAATCGATAAATTGGATGGTTACCAGTTTGGTATTAATATATTTTCCATTGTAAAAAACGTGTAGATCAATGAAAGCCTTGCGTTGGTCGCCTCCTTCATTGTATTGATCAAAAAACAGGTTGCCCAACCCATAATGAAGAAGCGCCCCATGATAAAACTCCATTGCCTGGGGTTGATGTCCCTGGCTGCCGCTGACAATGACTGCACCCGCCGCAGCTACTTTTTGGAAATCCGTTACCAAATGGGGGTCAGCTGTATACCGATAATATTCAATATGCTGGAAAGTAAAAATTGGCTGATATCCCAGCTTCACCACTTCCTGGATTTTTTGGCTCATCACATCCAAATCGCAGTGCACTGCACCAGGGGATGTAGCGGAAGCAGTAGCATATCCGACTGGTTTAGCGTTGCACCCTAAAAAGGCGATCTTATTTCCATTTACTTCTAATAGTGCGGGCTTTTGACCTTCTTCCAAAGACCGCCCACCCCCGTAGTATTTCCAACCACGCTGGTCATACATATCCAGAGTGTAAAACATCGGATCCGGACCCCAATCGCGAAAATGGTCGCCGGTTAATTCAACGACATCCGTACCGACTGCCTCCAATAATTGGATGTAATCCGGACGGCTGCAAAAAACCATGTTCCTGTCATCGGCAGGATTACTGAAAGGTTTGGGGCAATTAGGCCAAAAAGGGATTTCGTTACTGATATGGGTAATATCTGCATCGCGGAGGATATTACCAATATCAATGGCGGGGTAAGTCATGCCATATTTTTCCATGTAATAAGCAGTCCCACGAACCAAAGCAGTTACTCCGGTTACGGCGACCACAGTCATTTTTTGCGGATCACGGTTAGTTGATGGAACGAGTGGTTCTACAGATTTCAACCCATATTGTTGAACAATTTTTTCAACGAGATCCGTTTTTCCCACAAAGGAAAACGGAACGCTTAATTTATAGGTTTTTGGGTCAAACACCTTTTGAATAGGTGATTGACCATCCACCTGGATCACTTTCCACTGCGGTTCAATTTGATCAAATGGAATGATCGCCCAGGTAGTCTTTTCCTCCCAGGCGGTCGATAGCAGCGCCTCTGAAGAAACAGAAGCCAAATTACTTGCTGCCGGTTCACCCCAGATTTTCGTAAAAATTGCCTGGGTGGACCCATCCATGATCAGGCGCTTTGCAACAAAACCTGCACCTGATTCTCCACGCCAGAAATTCTGGAGGTCAACCAGAGACACTCCATCAGTAACCGTTGGAAAGGGAGCGACCAGGGTATAAATCCAGGTACTCACCGGATAATCACTTCCCACATCCAGGCGGATATCCGCTTTATCGCTTTCATTTAACTGGATGATGTTCTTAGGAAGATTAATTTGCCTGACCATCTCAGCTGGTAAATAAGGAGGAAACCACATACTGATCACTGAAGGAGTAGTTATTACCTGGGAAGTTGGCTGCAGGACTTCGCTCTGACCTGAGCAGGCAGTAATAATTAAAAGACTGAAGAGCAATACTGCGATGAAGAAGCGTTGTTTCATAAAAATTAATTTTATTACCAGAGGATTAAATTGGCACGGTCTTTTACCGCACTGCGTATTTCCAAATCCAGAACAGATGCCTTCTGTTCTATCTCACTCAATTTTTTAAGGATCGGTTTTGAACGTGGATCCTCAGAGAGTTCGACCAGGTTTATGCGAACATTTCCACCTGCTCCAACGATGGCAGCATGTGCAAGTGCAGACGCTGTGGCTGCATCCGAGATTGCATTGACGTTTCCAGAGCGGGCTGCTTGAATAGAGATATCCATCACTTCGAGTGCTAAATTTGCCGTTAATAAAGGTATATTGGCTGCTTCCAAGCTGGCTTTTTGAATTGCTTTCTTACGCATTAATTCCTGTTCAGGTGATTCTTTTGCCATTTTCATGGCAGCCATAACCTTTTCAAAGGCGAACGCATCATCCCTGACAGCCCGGGTAAGCTTACGGCGGAGCTCTTCAGCCTTTTCGATCATTATCAACATTTCTTTTTCCACAAGTGCATATTTCTTTTTACCAACAGTCAGGCGCCCCACCATGGCGACCAAGGCAGCTCCTTCCGCGGCAGTATATGCCGAAGCCGACCCTCCACCAGGAGTTGGTGCAGCGCTGGCTAAAAGGTCGAGAAAATCCGCCCCAATCCCAGCATCAGTAGATTTCGTCACTGTACCTGCAGAGGACAGTAATTCATTTTCCAGAATCTGATGATTTTCAAAACCATCGAGTTGTGTGTACCAAACTGCCACATCCACCAAAGCCTGCTGCGGTATCAAACCCACCAGTTCACTGTGATGCACCCCCACCCCATACCGTTGAGCTTCGCGGCGCACCATTTCCACAACCTGGGCGATTGAGGTTTTGCGGTAATCGGTCATGTTCATGGAAACCTGCGCACGCCCATTCACCAGAACTCCCATGGCTTTAAGGTAACGTAATCCGCCAGAGGAAAACCGAATGGTTTTGGCTATTTTTTTAGCAATTTCCACATCCTCAGTCGTAAGGTAAAGGTTAAAAGCGACCAGGGGTTCACGAGCGCCAATCACGGTTGCCCCAGCCTTACCCAGTTTACGAGGACCAAAATCCGGAATGCGGTCAGGGTTGGTTTCAATCTCAGTTTTTAACCCCTCGTATTGCCCTCTACGAATGTCTTCAAGGTTATGCCGATCAGGCCGGGTGGCCGCTTCTTCATATAAATAAACCGGAATACCTAATTCCTCACCAATTTTTTTCCCCAGCCGACGTGCCATCTCCACGCATTCTGCCATGCTAATACCGCTGATGGGCACAAACGGCACTACATCTGTAGCACCCATTCGAGGATGCTCACCTTGATGCTGATCCAGGTCGATCAATTCGGCCGCTTTTTTTATGGCATTGAAAAGGGCGATTTCCATGGCTGCGGGCTCACCGAGCAGGGTGACCACGGTACGGTTGTGGTCAACGTCGGAATGTTGATCAAGGATCTGTATACCGGATCCGATATTTAAAGCGGCAATGATCGCTTCAATTACCTGCGGGCGCCGTCCTTCGGAGAAATTGGGAATACATTCCACTAATGGTGAGGTCATATTTTCCTCATTTGACTTTTCGGCAATTATAGCTGATTGTCGGCTCCCCGGTATTAGATCATTGAAGCACGAAGGTTATAACATTTGATTCGAAAAAAAACTTCTTCATTCCTTTCTTAATTAATCTCAGCCAATAAGTGAAATATTTGTATAATCATTATAGTGATCAATAAAGGTGAACTATGTGCGGACGTTTTACGATAACCCTTGATCCGGCTGATCTGCAGCAGGAATTGGACCTGGGCGACATGCCATCCGAATGGAAGCCGCGTTATAACGTCGCTCCCACCCAGGAAATCCCCATCGTCAATAATGCACATGAGCGGAATGTAAAAATGATGCATTGGGGACTCATCCCTTTTTGGGCAAAAGATAAAAGCATCGGTGCGCGGATGATCAACGCACGCTCAGAGACTCTGCGCGAAAAACCTTCTTTCCGGCAGGCGTTTATCCAGCGCCGCTGCCTGATCCTGGCTGATGGATTCTATGAGTGGCAGCGCAAAGACCCCTCAGCCCCCAAAGTGCCAATGTATTTCCAATTAAAGGATTCCAAACCCTTTTTCTTTGCCGGCTTATGGGAAAGCTGGCATGAGACTCCTGAAAAAGAGCTGCTTTCCTGCACCATCATCACTTGCGGTCCAAATGAGTTGGTGGCCAAGATCCATGACCGCATGCCGGTCATCCTGGATAAACAAAACTGCTGGAAATGGCTGGAAGAGAAAGACCCAATCAAATTGCAGGGTATGCTGGTACCTTGCCCGGCCGATAAGATGCAAGCACACGCAGTGGGGCGCTATGTCAACAACCCCAAAGTGGACAGCGCAGAATGTATCCTGCCGCTCGCTTTTTGAATTATTTATACATTATATAGAAATCTAAACCTCTGCCCCATCGATCATAGGAATATCGCTTTAGACATAATTTTCGATACTATCAATCTTTCAATTGATTGGAACAATAGACACTGCCCTGATCATCCTGATACAGTAATCTGTAATATTTAAGCAAATCTGACTCAGATATAAATGATGGCACAAATACTCGACCTCCGCCAAACCAATCGGTGTGGATGATCACCAAATAATCGGGATTTGTTATTCTTGAAATTGTATTGGTGAATCCAGGGCCATAAACATAAAAAGGTAAGCCATTTTCCACCCAGATAACGCTATTGCGCACGTTGCGCTGAACATAATCATACGCGCTACGATATCCATTGTTACCAACAGGTTGAATATACTGGTCATATAGAATAATTCCATTCCCAGATTTCCACTGCATCTTATCGGACTGATTCATTAATAACCAGCTGGTAAAAATGATCACAAATAATGAAAATCCAATTTGCATCCATGGTTTGCTGCGAATGATTTTTATCAGAGACCCTATTGGTTGATTCATAAGCAGCAGAATATAAATGAACACAAACATCAGGAGCGTTTCCGCAAATCTCCAACTTACCTGGGTCGGCACATCGGTCCTTTGGAAAAAGCCGGAAACAGGCGTTGATATAAATGCGAGAAGCAGGAGAAAATAGATGAAAGTTGCTAAACGCAAGTCTTTTCTTCGAAACAGGCAAAGAAATACCCCAATTATAAATAATCCAACCAACAGGATCAGGTTTTTTGGAATGTAATTATAAAAATATGGATTGGTAATATTAGCTAATATGCTCCAACCGGAAAGCTGCAATACACCGTCTGAAAACAAACGACCCATGCTTATTTGATTACGTAAAGCCCATAATATTCCAGGAAGGATAAGGAACAGCATCAATAATATGATTAATCCTCTTTTAAAATATCCGGAATAATAATGAGCAGGACGCCCTAGTTTTCTTTCACTTTTAACGAACTCCCAGGCCTTCAGCAACAAGAGGGGTGCCACAAGAAAAATCGAATTGGGTTTTATGGATAATGCGATCATGCTGGCAAATGAGATGCCGATCAATAGCCACTTATCTTTATTGGTCCGGTATGTCATCAATGCAAAAACAATAATTGCCAATTGGGCAGCAGTTAAGAACAGGTCATTTTTACCGACTGTGTAAATATCCTGGGTGAAAATTCGCCAGAAGTTAAATATCTTAAAAATATTGTCACTGAGAAGAATAAGAATTATTGAAATGAATAATATTCCGCTAGAGAGTTTGGTGGCAATTCTGGCAATTAACCAGGCTGAGGATACCAATAAAAGGAGAATAATCACATGCATTAAACCAAAAAGGGTTTCGTTACCACTCAATGAGATGGCAAAGGTTAAAAGTGATTCGTAACCATAAGGATATTCACCGTAAGGTATGTTTAAATCCCATACTGATCCGCTTCTGAATAATTCGATCGCCTTGGGAAAATGATAAACGCCCGCGTCCCAGGCAAACCAATTGCCGGAATAAGAAAAAGGCCATCTAATCACAGGCAGCAGAATGAGCAAGCCGAGAAGCAGGAGTCCGCAGAACATTAATAACATTTCCATTCCGGGATTGAATGAAAAACCAGCTTTGTTTTGAATGTGCTCTAATATTCTCATTTCAGCCTGAGTGCTGAACCAATAAAATGCAGCTGCAGAAATTGCTAGGCTGAAAATTATTCCCAAGATCGGCCGATAACTATTCAAAATACCTAATATTGACCCCCCCGCGATGACCCCGAATAATAACGAAAGTGTAGCACCAAATATTTTAATAAATAATCGCCAGAAAAAATTGTTCGTGCGGGTGGTTAAGGAATCTTCTTTACCTGGATTTATAAGGTCTGGTTTATTATGAGGTTCAGATTCTCTTTTTTTCACATCCAGAATTATACCGAGAAGTAATGGAGAATTGGCACTCAAGCAAATGAACTCCAAGTGAATAGGGCAGAATGCAGACCGCACTTTTAAGCTTTTTGCTTGACCCATTGCAGGGCATAGAGTAAAATTCCTCTTCGATGCCCCCATCGTCTAGGGGACTAGGACGCGGCCCTTTCAAGGCCAAAACTGGAGTTCGAATCTCCATGGGGGCACAAGAAAATCTCCGCTGATATTTGCGGGGATTTTTTTTACCAACTATTTGATTGGATGCTTAGGGAGATTCTGGCTGAGGCTACGACAAAAGCCGACACTTTTGAAAAAAATTCTTTTTCAATAATACGATGATTGTTAGCTATACGCAATTACACCTGGTGAAATTAGCTCATGGAATTACTTATATTAATCGATGCGACATATTTGCATTTCAATAAATTAAATCACATTTACTTTTTGCTATTGATCGCCATCGCCATTGCACCCAATGCGCCAGATCTATTTCCAAGCACAGGCAAATGAATATATTCATCGATTTTTTCCAGCAGCATGTTGGAATGGACGTAACCATTATTAAACTTTTGAATATTTGTTCTTACATTCTGGATCAATCCCGAGTGTTGTGAAACCCCGCCACCAAACACTATCTTCCTGGGAGAGTAAACGTAGATTAAATTGACAATTGCCCGAGCGATATATTCCGCTTCAAGGTCCCAGGCAGGATGGTCATCAGGAAGAGTATCTGGTTTCTGTCCCCAACGTTTATTCAGCGATGGACCAGAAGCGAGTCCCTCAAAGCAATCACCATGGTAAGGACAAACGCCCGGAAAGGGATCCCGCTGCCAATCGTGCGGAATCGAGGAATGGCCTGCTTCGGCGTGGATTAAACCATGCAAGGGTTTACCATTGACGATCACGCCAACCCCAATCCCCGTTCCAACAGTCAAATACAGAAATGGATCAAGAATATGGTTTTCTTTATTCCAGAATTGTTCCCCATAAGCGGCAGCATTGACATCCGTATCGAACGCAACAGGAACGTCTAACTCCCGCTGGACCAGACCCCGCAAATCAATATTTTGCCATCCCAATTTGGGAGTAGTGGTAATATGCCCGTATGTATCAGAATCCTGATTCAAATCCAGGGGACCGAATGACCCTATCCCAACCGCAGATAATTCGCGAGTGGTTGTGTACGGATTGAAAAATTCGATCACTTTTCGAATTGTTTCTTCCGGAGTTGTGGTTGGAATTCGTTTTTCGTTCACAATATGGTCAGGATTACTCCCTATCAAACACATAAATTTTGTTCCGCCAGATTCAATACCTCCAAATAATTTCATGATTTCCTCTTAACCATTCCACGAATTGTCTGACGAGTGTTCATGTGTTTATACTCTAACCTTGCTGCGATAAGAGCTAATCAAGACGGCCAGGAACATGACAATACCGCGCACAACGTATTGAGTGTAAATATCGAAGTTTAAAAGAGTCATCCCGTTCGAAATTACACCCATGAAAATGACACCCAAGATTGTGCCCCAGACCCTTCCAATACCGCCAGTGAAACTGGTACCACCAATAATGACCGCGCTAATCACATCCAATCCCCAATCCCGGCCAAAGCTGAAAGAACCTGCTAAAACCTGACCTGAGACCATAAAACCGGCAAGAACGGCCATTATTTGAACGATAATAAAACAGATGATTTTTGTTTTGTATACGTTAATACCACTCAAACGGGCTGACTCTGGGTTTCCCCCTGTCGCATAAATCGCACGTCCAATCGTGGTGTATCCCATAATAAAGAACACGATCAAAAAAGTAATCACCAGGACAAGCGCAGGGTACGGGATCCCATCGATTTGTCCGCCACCAAGCAAGTTAATTAGCCAACCAGGTATAGGAATTCTTCCGCCACCGAGGACGTTAAACCAATCTGGGTATTGATTAGCGATTGGGAATCCTCCACTCACCATACCTGCAAGGCCATAGAGCGCATTGTACGAAACCAATGTAACGATAAATGGTGGCATGCCTGCTTTGTGAGAGAAAAACCCATGCAGCCAGCCGACCGCAACAGCTAGTAAAATGGAAATCAAAATTCCGAGGATACAAGCAAGGGTTAAATCCATTCCGCCAGCCGATAAATCGCGGCAAACGCGCGCCACAATCACACCCGATAATGCGACCGTAGATCCAACCGAAAGATCAATCAAACCGGCAATAATCACCATGGTCATACCAAATGCGATCACGCCTTTTAGAGAATTGGCGCGAAAAATATTCATCCAGTTCGCCCAGGTCATAAAGCCAGTGACATTTAAAGCAAGGGCTACCATCAGTACAATTAATATAACTTCGATGGCATGATCAAGTAAAAATATTCCCAACTTCTTTCGATCAAATACGAGTTTGTTTGTTGTTTGCATTCCCATGATTACATTAATCTCCTCTCATGCAAATTTCATAAAGTTCATTTATATTGGTTTTATCCGGGTTTATTTCATCAACAATTCTTCCATGCCGCATTATCAGGATCCGGTGGCAAACTTCTAATAATTCTTCCAACTCGGTTGAAACAAAAACTGTGGCGATACCCTTCCGCGCCTGCGCCCACATAATTTCAAAAATTTGTTGTTTGGCACTCACATCAATACCCCGGGAAGGCTCATCATATAACATGATTTTGGGGCTTGTATTCAACCAATTTCCCAGCACCACTTTTTGTTGGTTACCACCTGATAAGGAGTTACAGGCAACATTAATGTTAGTGGTTTTTATTTCCAATTCTTTTACTTGCTTATCAGCAAACGAGTGCCTTTTTCTTTTATTTTCAATTAAGCCGTTGGAGGTAAGATTCATACTTGCATAACACAAATTATCCAAAATATTGTGAATAAGGATTAAACCTTCCAGTTTGCGATTCTCTGGGGTAAGACCTACCCCAGCATTTTTCATTTTAATTGGATTGGCATGTTTGTATGCCTTTCCTTCGATAAAGATTTCGCCTTTATCTGCCGGGTCTGCACCAAAAATCCCTCGTAACAATTCTGTGCGTCCCGACCCCAGCATCCCTGCAATACCTAATACCTCGCCCCGCTTGAGATTGAAATTGATATCCTGGTACCATCTTTCACGACTCAAGCCTTTTACTTCCATAACAATCTCATCTCTGACTTGTATGTCTTTAGGGCGGCTTTGAATCTTTATATCGCCAAAAATCATATCGATAATATCTTTATGCCGCACATCCTTCATCTGGACTGTGCCCATTAATTGACCATCACGGAGCACTGAAACTGTATCCGCTATCTGGGGTAATTCTTGTAACTTATGGGTTATATAGATCACGATAACACCCTGATCACGCAATGCACGTACAGCTTCAAACAAGCTTTGCACTTCGTTTTGAGCCAGGGCTGAGGTTGGCTCGTCTAATAATATGACTTGAGGATTAAAGCTGAGTGCTTTGGTAATTTCAACAACCTGCATTTGCCACATGCTTAACCGGTATAAGGTTTCCCGTGGGTTAATGTTAGACTTCATCTTTTGCAGCAGGGTGCCAGCCATCTGGTAAGTTTTTTGCCAGTCAATCACTCCATTTTTCATGGGCAATCGACCTAAAAAAATGTTCTCCGCAACCGAAAGACCCGGGATCAGGCTCATTTCCTGATAGACCGTTACAATACCTTTTTCATAAGCCTCGGCTGTGTCATTGAAATGAAGTTTCTTCTCGTTTAGAAAAATATCACCAGAGGTGGGTTTTATCGCTCCAGCAAATATTTTAATCAGGGTTGATTTTCCGGAACCATTTTTCCCTACGAGAGCATTGATCTTGCTACTTGCAAAAGAAATGGAAATATCATCAAGGGCGCGTGTGCCAGGGTAATCTTTTGTAATGTGCTCTGCCCTTAATGTTAAATTGCTCATTTTATCAACCTCCAAAAATTCTTTTTCGTTTTGGATAGCGATTTCTGAAAAACAAATCGGCAATTATTGTGCAAATTAATTTCTATCATTATATTCTTTTTGAAACAGGGAGACTTATTTGGAAGCCTCCCTGTTTGATTACAGCTTTTTTTCGGAAGAACTATTTAATGGGCAGTGCTTTCAACCCGTTGGACACACGCCAGGTATTGACAGCAGCCTTGTCAGTCGCGGAGAGCAGGAGCCCTGGAGCGATGGTCAATTTACCGACGGAAGAGCCTGGTTTACCCATCAGGAAGTTGATGACGTCGGTCATGGCAGCCACACCCTGTCCATAGGGGTCCTGAGCGATAACGGCCTGCAGGTCGCCAGCGATGATCATGCTGGTGAGCTGGTCGGAACCATCATAGCCGAACACGGCGATTTTGCCAGTCTTGCCAGCCTGTTTGACAGCCATGGCGGCGCCAATGGTGCCGCCTTCGTTGCAGGCAAAGATAACCTGGATCGTGGGGTTGGCAGTGATCATGTCAGCAGTTTTGGTCAGGGCAGAATCCTGGAGTTCAGCACTCTGGTGAGCAACCACTTTGTAGTCAATGTTGGCTTTCTTCAAGGCGCTCTCAAAGCCGCCGTAGCGGAGCTTGGATTCTTCAGGTTTCTGATGATCGTAATCAACGATACCGACCTGGATGGTGCCAGTCAGTTTTTGGGCCTGGATGTACTTGACAGCGGCATCGCCTACCTGGGCGCCGTTGGCAGTGTTGTCACTCATGTAACCACCGGCGACGAAGGAAACATCCGTAAAACCGCCGGAGTTGGTCAGACCGACCACAACACCCTTGTCATTGGCCTGCTTGAGGGCTTCAATCGAAACCGTCGGGCTGAGCGGGGCAATGGCAATGCCATTGACGCCCTGGGACATGTAGGTGTTGATCAGCTCGGTCTCTCTGACCTGGTCATTGCTGGAGTTGCCAACCTTGACCTCCTTGACACCCAGTTTCTTGCCAGCATCCTGAAAGCCTTGCACCATGGATTTCATGAACTGGTCATCCTGGAAGACCACTCCCGCAACAACAATATCTTTGGCGGCTAGTGGAGTCTTTGGAGCTACTGGAACAGTCTGGTGACCAGCAGGTATGGGCAGTGCTTTCAACCCGTTGGACACACGCCAGGTATTGACAGCAGCCTTGTCAGTCGCGGAGAGCAGGAGCCCTGGAGCGATGGTCAATTTACCGACGGAAGAGCCTGGTTTACCCATCAGGAAGTTGATGACGTCGGTCATGGCAGCCACACCCTGTCCATAGGGGTCCTGAGCGATAACGGCCTGCAGGTCGCCAGCGATGATCATGCTGGTGAGCTGGTCGGAACCATCATAGCCGAACACGGCGATTTTGCCAGTCTTGCCAGCCTGTTTGACAGCCATGGCGGCGCCAATGGTGCCGCCTTCGTTGCAGGCAAAGATAACCTGGATCGTGGGGTTGGCAGTGATCATGTCAGCAGTTTTGGTCAGGGCAGAATCCTGGAGTTCAGCACTCTGGTGAGCAACCACTTTGTAGTCAATGTTGGCTTTCTTCAAGGCGCTCTCAAAGCCGCCGTAGCGGAGCTTGGATTCTTCAGGTTTCTGATGATCGTAATCAACGATACCGACCTGGATGGTGCCAGTCAGTTTTTGGGCCTGGATGTACTTGACAGCGGCATCGCCTACCTGGGCGCCGTTGGCAGTGTTGTCACTCATGTAACCACCGGCGACGAAGGAAACATCCGTAAAACCGCCGGAGTTGGTCAGACCGACCACAACACCCTTGTCATTGGCCTGCTTGAGGGCTTCAATCGAAACCGTCGGGCTGAGCGGGGCAATGGCAATGCCATTGACGCCCTGGGACATGTAGGTGTTGATCAGCTCGGTCTCTCTGACCTGGTCATTGCTGGAGTTGCCAACCTTGACCTCCTTGACACCCAGTTTCTTGCCAGCATCCTGAAAGCCTTGCACCATGGATTTCATGAACTGGTCATCCTGGAAGACCACTCCCGCAACAACAATATCTTTGGCGGCTAGTGGAGTCTTTGGAGCTACTGGAACAGTCTGGTGTTTTCCGGCCGGGGCAGCAGGTGCTGCAGTTTTGGCAGCCGGGGTTGCGCAAGCGGTGAGAACCATCGTCAAGGCAACCAGGATAGATATTACTGAAAACAAACGACTTTTAAACATGCTTTTCTCCTTTAATATTTTTATTGGACTGTGGATCTTAGGAAAATTGTACAGATTATTTGTTCCTTTTATCCTCCTTTCTCAACTTGAGATAAACATTTCGAGTATACTTGAACAATAATAAACGATATTATGTTCATATTAGCACTTTATTTTACAAATGTCAATAACTAATGTGCTATTTGTTTTAGTGAAAAAATATTATGGTTGACTTTTAACATTTATTTGGTATAATAAATTTATCAAAAAAATGCACTGATTAAAGGATTGAATGAAAAAAAATAATTCCCGACTAGACCGCGAAGTTTCATTAATCGATGAAGCCGGATTCCTTACCGTTGGTGACCTCAGCCACCTGTGTGAAGTATCGGAAATGACAATCCGCCGCGATCTGGATTTACTCCACGACCAAAATCGAATCAGCCGAACCTATGGCGGAGCCATCTCGCTTTCAAAAAAACCTGAAATTGATGGAGATAACAACCAATCTCTTGACGAACGAAACGAGGTTTTGTTGGTAGACCAGGTGGATGTGTTGATTGCCACATCGGTGAACCCGTATTACGACAGCCTGCTTATCGAAAGGTCAAAAAAAAATAACATCCCGATCATCGCTGAATCAAGCGAAATGCCTAATCAGAGCGCGTTAGTGGCAGTGGATAATTATCAAGCTGGATATGACATAGGGCACTGGGCCGGGGAATATATGCATAAAATGGGTGTTGAAAAGGTCAATCTGCTTGACTTGACCTTCCATAAACCGAACACACAAGAGCGCAGTCACGGTTTTATAAACGGTCTTACCAAAGTTTGCCCAACCAGCAAGACAATCCTTTCGATCAACAGCCAATCCCGCTATGCAACCTCTTACCAGTTAGCCCGTGATGCCTTGATGGTATACCCACAAATCAATTTAATCTTTGCAATCAATGATATTACTGCCTGGGGTGCAATCAACGCCTGTCGAGATCTAGATATTGACCCAGCAAAAATGACAGTCATAACGTTTGGACTTGAAGGCGAAACTCTTAAAAATGAACTCATGACTCCTAATAGTTACGTTAAAGCCGGGCTGGCCATGTTCCCGGAGATTGTAAGTCTCACATGTTTGGAAGGCGCGATTTCAGCTTTCAATCAGGATATCCAACCAAAAAAATATACAACGCCTCATGTTGTTCTCACAGCTGAAACTTTGCCTGCTTATTACAAAAAGGAGGCTGAAGGATGGATACTAAATTGGGAAACCGTCAGGAATAACCTAACACTCCCAATTAAAATTAATCGCGAAAAACCTCATCCTAACACCCGGTTGCCAAAACAGATCGGATTAATTGTGCCCTTTTCCGAACATGAATGGTATAAGAATTTAACCACACTGCTTAAGGAAAATACCGAGCAGTACGGAATTAATATTCAGGCGATCGACGCAGGCCAAAATGCCCGTGATGAGGTGGATCTGCGTCGACGGCTCATAGCTGTAAAAGCTGCCTCATTGATTAACCCAGGTGATGTTGTACTTGTGGACGGAGGTCCGATCGCTCCCTACCTGGCGGAAGAACTGAAATCCAAGAAAGAGATTACGGTTATCACAAATTCGGTGGTTGTATTTGACACGCTAAATCGGACACCTGGCATCGTGTTAATCTCCACTGGCGGAACGGTGCGTTACAGCACCCAAATCCTGGTAGGCCCCACGGCTGAAAATGCTTTAAAGGAACTGCGTGCCGATAAGCTCTTCCTGATGGTCAGTGGTATTACGATAGACTTTGGATTGTCCCATCACCCAATCGCAGAGGTCACGATCAAGCAAGCAATGATCCGGTCAGCAAGGGATGTGTATGTGCTGGCAGACCATACCGTTTTTGGCGCAGAAGTGGGGATCCAAGTGTCTCCATTGGTGTCAACTTTCAAATTGATCAGTGATGACGCACTCCCACCCAGCATGCGGTTGGATATCTCCAAGTTGGGCATCCAGATCATTCTGGCTTAATCAATCGAGCCAAGACTTTCATTTCAAGACCAAAACTGGAGTTCGGATCTCCATGGGGCACAAGAAAATCTCCGCTGAATTTGTGGGGATTTTTTTATCCTATTTTGCAGTAAAGAAACACTCAATGCGGTCTTTTAAATTTCGGGATTATGACCAATATTAATTATATTTTGATAAAAGAATCCCCCACCTACCTCCCCCTGAGAGCAAGGGGGAGGAGAAGAATTTTGGTTGACCAAAATGCGGACATAATAAATTGCAATGACTGCTCTGCTTTCGAATAATCTTAATCAACCACAGCAACCACATCGGCCGCGGATTTGTTTTTCCCATTTCCATTCTGGCGGGCGGCAAACTTTTCACCAGCCCGGGCATGCAGCCAGAGATAACCCAGCATCGAAAGCAAACCCAGGCCAAAAGCAACAATCCAGATCAAACGTGGGTCAAAACGGTCCATGATCAGCCCTGCACCGAGCGGACCAACCGCCCAGGGGATGATCCAAACGAAACCAAAGATGGCCATGTAACGCCCACGCATATTTCCCGGTGCAAAATCTGCCACCAGGCTATGTTCAATCGGAGATACGATCATTTCCCCTATAGTGATGATGACCATGGCAATGATGAACCAACCATATGTATTAATCACGCCAAACATTCCGAAACCGACCGCATACAAAAGCGAGCCCAACGCGCAAACCAGCATGGGTGAACGCTTTGAGACCAAACGGGTGAATGCCATTTGCATCGTAACCACCATAAAGGCATTCAAGCTAAGCATATAACCAAAATGTTCAATGGGTAAACCATGCACATTACGCAGGAAAACTGAAAGTGTTGAGTTCATCTGGATATATACCAGGACCTGCAGGAGAGTGATAAGACCAAAGGCAATGAAAAGTTTATCCTTAAGCACCTGCCAGTAACCCTTGAAAGTCTGCCCGAAAGATGTGTCCGCATCCGCATGCTCCATTGAAACCACCTGTGGTTTAGTTTCAGGTAATTTGAAAAAGACAAAGACAGCCATCGCGACGCTGATAATCACATCAGCGATAAAGAGACCTGAAAAAGAGCGTGAAGCCACCAGACCACCGATCAAAGGACCAATGGTGGCGGACGCATTGAAGACAATGCGGTGCATTCCAAAGGCTTCTGCCCGCATATCTTCCGAAACCAAGTCTGCGATCATCGCGTTACGAGCAGGCCCGGCAATATCCTGAAATACCCCCACCACCCCAATGGCAAGAAAGAACCAGTTGAAATCGTTGATCACCAGCATCAGGAGGGCACTGAAAGCGCTGGCAACAAGGCCAACTATCATATTTGTTTTGCGGCCGAACTTATCCGCCATCGCACCACCCAAAGTATTGCCAATCATGCTGGAGGTCAATGCCCACACCAGGAACATTGTGCCAACCTGGGTCATGCCCACGTTGAATTTCTGGGTGATAAAAAGCGCGAAAAAGGGAAAAATGAGCGCTCCGCCCAGCATATCCACAAATGTAACGAACATCAAAATCCAGAATTGTCTGGAAAAGCGCCGATAGGTTTTCTGAAATCCTGTAAACATTGCCGTCATTCCTATAAAAAATTAAACAAATAAGACCATGCAGATCATAATAAAACTGACCCACACCTGCGGAATATTTCTCAATACTTAAGAGGGAAAATAAAAACCGCAGGGAGTTGGAGCACCTGCGGTTTGTGAGTTTTAAGGATAGTCCTTAAACCTTTAACACTTGAGGTGCGCCAGCCAATACAGCGGGAAGATATTTGAAATCGCTCATAAAACACACCTCCTGATAAACTTGCCTGAATTATATTGGAAACCTTTTACAGTTGTCAAGGGAAACATATAAAACCCTCCCCTCACAGAAAAACCGTGACAAACCTCTTAATGGATCAAGTTTCGATAAACCAAAAGTGAATTATTGGTTTTATAATCAATTCTTATTTTTCATCAAACATGCAAAAGGAAGTTATGGAAGAAGAAATCATTGCTGAAACTCCAACCGACGTAACCACAAATAAAACCGGTTCTGCATCCTTCAATTCAGGGAAAGTTATTTCACTGGCTTCGGCGCATGGTGTCCATGATGTGTATTCAAGTTTTCTGGCACCTTTACTGCCAGTATTAATTGAGAGACTATCACTTTTAAAGGTCGAAGCCGGCTTGTTCATGGTCTTCCAGCAATGGCCATCGGTGCTGCAGCCGGTTATCGGGCACTATGCGGACCGGGTTAACTTCAAACGCCTGGTGCTGCTGGCTCCAATGGTAACTGCAGTGGCGATGAGCCTATTTGCAGTAGTAAGAACCTATTGGATGGCAGCCATTCTGCTAATGGTCAGCGGGCTGGCATCCGCCTGCCTGCATTCAGTGGCACCTGCCATCATCAGCCGTTTTTCCGGCAAACAGATCGGGCGCGGGATGAGCTTTTGGATGATCAGCGGTGAGCTGGGGGTGATGGTGGGACCAATGCTTATCACCACCGTGATTGCAGGATTCTCTGTAGAGGCAGCACCCTGGTTGATGATCGGGGGCATAGCAGCCTCTGTATCATTAGCTTTCATTTTAAAGGATGTGGAATTCGTCAATCCGGATATGATTTCAAAACCATTAAGGGATTCCAGGCAAAGGATCATCAGAGTATTCCTTCCCTTGGCTGGCATTTTGATCATGCGTGCTTTTTTGCGGGCAGCAGTGGAAACTTATATGCCAGTATATCTCACCGAAAAAGGCGCCAGTTTGTGGCTCGCGGGGGCTTCGTTAACCATCCTAGAAGCCGCCGGAATCATAGGGATTTTATTGGCTGGTTTTTTTAATGACCGCTTCGGTCCGCGTTGGATATTTCTGACCTCATTGATTGGTTCTCCCCTAATGTTATATTTATTTCTTACCTCAACCGGCAGTTTGCAATTGATCTTATTAATCCTCTTGGGAATGATTTCTCTATGCGTAGTACCAGTGGGTATGGCAGTGATGCAGGAAAATTTTCCAGAGAATCGTTCCTTTGCGAATGGGTTATACCTTTCGGTGCTGTTCATTGCCAATTCTGTTGCAGGCTTGATCATGGGTGGAATGGCAGACGCAATGGGTACACCGCAAGCATTCCTTTGGAGCGTTTTTATCTGCCTGATTGGAGTTCCGTTTGTATTTTTACTACCAAGGCAAAAGAAAATACCTAGTTAAAAGAGATAAAGGAGCCAACCCATGACTGAATTGCTTTATCAATCTGACAGTTATTTAAAGAAGTTCGATGCCGCTGTGTTGAAAATGGATGTCGAAAACCACGCCATCTTATTGGATAGAACTGCCTTTTTTCCCGGTGGGGGCGGACAGCCTTTTGATCTGGGATTCATTCACCACCTGGGTCAGGCTATTCCTGTAAAACGTGCAAAAAATAACGGGGGGGATGTTTGGCACACTCTTGCAGAAGAAACGGTTTTACCGCCGATTGATGCAGCAATCAATGGAGAAATTGACTGGGAACGCCGCTATAAGACCATGCGCACCCACACTGCCATGCACATATTGTGCGGGGTGGTTTTCAGGGATTATGGCGCCCTGGTCACTGGCGGGGATATGGAGCCGCTGCTGGGAAGGATGGACTTTGAATTTGAAACCATGTCAGCAGATCTGGTTAAAGTGATTGAGGAAGCAATCAACAAGGAAGTGACTGCCGCCCGGGAGATCAGAATTGCCATCCTGCCGCGGGAAAAGGCATTTCAAATCCCTGACTTGATCCGCACCAAGATCAACTTGCTACCAGCTGGGATCGAGAATATCCGTACGGTGGAAATAGTTGGATTGGATCTGCAGGCAGACGGCGGAACGCACGTGAAATACACAAGCGAGGTTGGTGTGCTGCGCATCACCGATTATAAAAGCAAGGGCAAGATCAATAAACGGATTTATCTTGAGATCTCACAATAAAAAAACAATACCCTTATTGACAATTTCGCCCTAATTGAAGACTCGAAAAAAAAAGAGCGCCTTGCAGCGCTCTCATAATCAAGGTTGTTTAGTGTTTCCCCAGCGCGTTCACCTTCCCGGAACTGCTGATCTTTGTGGTAACCTGCGGACTGCCATAATAATCCACATTACCAGAACTGCTGATTTGAACACTAAGGTCTTTGATTACCCAAATTTTCGCATTGCCTGAGCTCGAAATACTCACATATGCAGATTGGCTTTGCAAATCACCTGCGGTGTAAAACCCCCTGGAGGAAATTTGCACATCCTGAGTAGATACTGTTCCCGCCAGTGTGATATTCCCTATCGAACTGATCCGAACCAATAAGTCGGTGGCCTTCAGATCGCCAATCTCGATATTGCCAAGGCTGCTGACGCCTATTTCAATCTTATCCGCTGATAACTGGCTTGCATGGATAGATCCCAAACTGGAAGTGTAAATCGCAGAGAGGTTTTTTACCTTTAGTGTAAAGGTGATTTCTTTAGTAGGTTCGATGGTCACATTGCTGGGGGTGCCAATCTCCAGCGTCTTTCCGCGAACGACCGTTGTGATACGGGACAGCAAATTATCTTCAGCGCTGATTTGGAGACCCTCTTCCTCACCCTGGATAATTTCAAGCTTCCCCATGATGCCTAATTGGATGCTGTTAAAATCTTTTACTTCCCTTTTTTCTGTAGCGATGTTACCTGAGCCGCGAACAGTAATCGCATTAACCGGCACAACACAGGCAGAAAAAAAGATTATCACCAATCCCAGAATAACCGCCAACCATTTTTTTATCATCATTCTCCTTAATTAGAATAATCTGAACCAATTGGTTCTAAAAATTATTGAAATTGCGATCAAAAAAAACAAGACAAGTAAAACAGTACCGCAGCCACATCCCAAGCAGGAACCACTCTGATACCCAAAAGTCTTTTGCAGCCATTTAAACAGGCGATCCAGTAAAAATAGCTCAAAAATACCAGCCAAACAACCTTGATTACGATTATTCATTTCATTCCTTTCATTAATAATCTACGCAAAATTTTTTATTCAGTTGCCTATTGCCCATCCAATTATTATATAATCAGCTCTCATTATTAAAAACAACTATCAGCGCTGGGAGCACTCATGACAACCGATTTTCTATGGTGGCGCGACGGGATCATTTATCAAATTTACCCCCGATCTTTTGCAGACAGCAATGGGGATGGCATCGGCGACCTGAACGGAATCCGCAGCAAGCTGGATTACCTGGCTGAGCTGGGAGTGAATGCAATCTGGCTATCACCGATCTTTTCATCCCCGGATGTTGATTTTGGGTATGACATCAGTGATTATTATTCCATTGATCCAAAATATGGGACGATAAGGGATTTCGAGGCACTGGTCAAAGAGGCTCACCGAAAAGGACTTTACCTAATTCTGGATATGGTAATGAACCACACATCAGATCAACATGCCTGGTTCAAAGAAGCACGCAGCTCACGGGATAATCCAACTCATGACTGGTATCTTTGGCAAAATCCTTCACCACAAGGGAAAGCCCCCAACAACTGGCAATCCATGACCGGCGGCAGCGGATGGGAATATGTGCCCGAATTGGATCAATATTATTTTCACATGTACTATAAAGAACAACCGGACCTCAACTGGCATAATCCCAGAGTTCGCGAAGTCATGCTAAAAGTTTACCGCTTTTGGCTGGAAAAAGGCGTGGATGGTTACCGTTTGGATCAATTCAACCTCCACTTTAAAGATCCCAAATTCAGAAATAATCCACCTAAGTTTGGGCTGCGATCCTTTGACCGGCAGACACACATTCATGACTCCGATCAGCCTGAAATGCTGCCACTATTGAGGGAAATGCGCCAAATCATGGACGAAAAGCCCGGACGTTACCTTGTTGGTGAACCATTTGTTCCTGTTTCCCCTCTTGATTTTTTATATTCAGGAACGACATCCATCACCTCTCCCTACTGCCGGGATGACCTGCTGCATGCCACTTTCTGTTTTGATTTTCTACACAGTTTTTGGAATACCAAGCAAATGAGAAAATCGATTTTGGATTGGGAAAACGCTCTACAGGGAAAAGGCTGGCCAACCTTTGTACTGGGTAATCATGATAATCCACGAATTGCTACGCGATATACCCAAAATGAGGATGATGCCAGGTCGAAAGTTGCGGCACTGATGCTGTTAACCCTGCGCGGCACTCCCTTCATCTACAATGGGGACGAAATTGGAATGCGCGATATCCACTTAAAACGCAGCGAGATCAAAGACCCTGTGGGTAAACTTTATTGGCCTCTTTTTAAAGGCCGGGATGGCTGCCGGGCTCCCTTTCAGTGGTCTGCAGGGAGAAACGCAGGTTTTTCAAGCGGAAACACCACCTGGCTGCCCATCCACCCGGATTATCCAACCCGAAATGTGGAACAGCAAAAACAGGATCCGCAATCACTGCTCAACTTTTACAAGCTTCTGATCCAATTGCGTAAACAATATCCTGTTTTAGTGAAAGGTGATTTTTTCCCGCTGGAGAACCTGCCATCATCGATACTCGCCTACCAACGGACATCGAAAAAAAAGTGTGCCTTGATCCTGATCAATTTCAGCCATCAACAAAAACAAGTAAATTTGGAAGAGATGGAAACAGGTCAATGGAAATTGCTCATCTCCACACATCGCACTACGCTGAATAACCAGCTCAAACGGTCAATTATTTTAGGTGGGGATGAAGCGCTAATTCTTCTACAGAAAAAAAGTTAACGGTAGACGATCAAGATAAATTCACCCTTACGCGCCTGCATCCGCTGACGAATTTCACTGATCGTTGAGTTCAGGATCAATTCGCCCGGCAAACTGATATCCACAGCCAGGGTAGCCTGTTTGTTCTTGCCAAAAACTGACTCCACTTCCTCAAGCATTTTTCCGAGTCTGTACGGGGTATCCATCAGCACCAGGTGAGTTTTAAGTGCTTGAAAGTGTTTTAGTTTGGAAATGCGTTCTTCATCTTTGCGCGGCAAAAAACCGGCAAAGAAGAATTCCTTCAACGGAATTGGGGATACGGATAAAGCCGCCATTAAGGAAGATGGTCCCGGCAGCGGTATGACCTGGACGCCCTGCTGCAATGCCTCCTGAACCAAACGGGCACCCGGATCTTCAAAACCAGGCGTCCCACAATCTGAGATGAGGGCAAAGGTCTCACCTTTGTGAAGCCGCACCAGGATTTCGCCAGTCTGCTCATCTTCATTATGCTCATTCATAGTCAGCAGAGGTTTTGCGGTAATACCCAATTTCTTCAAGAGGGTACTTCCAAGGCGTAATTCTTCACAAATGACCGCATCTGCCATGCGCAGAACATCCAGCGCACGCAGAGTAATATCCTGATAATTACCGATGGGAGTTGCAACAATAAATAATTTTCCGAATTTCATTCTCAATTAACCTTCGATAAAATTATAAACGTTAAGCTAGAATACAATATTGTTGCGGATTTCCCATCCGATATAATTCATGCAAATGGTTTTTGTATAATGAGCTCACCTATATGATTTTATTTTTATCCAATTTTCATCCGGTAGTTCAGGCGTTGTTCGCAACGATATTTACCTGGGGGGTAACTGCGCTGGGTGCTGCAGGGGTATTTCTTTCTAAAGAAATCAGCCGCAAAGTATTGGATGCCATGCTTGGTTTTGCGGCTGGTGTGATGATCGCTGCCAGTTACTGGTCGCTCCTCGCGCCATCCATTGACATTTCAATTTCACTCGGTCTGCCCGGCTGGCTGCCTCCAGTGGTTGGTTTCTTAATGGGTGGGGTGGTACTTTTCACCATCGATAAACTTTTACCCCATTTACATATTGGTTTGCCAGAATCACAATCTGAAGGGATCAAGACCAATTGGCAGCGAAGTGTTCTGCTGGTGCTGGCCATCACGCTGCATAATCTTCCAGAAGGGTTAGCCGTGGGTGTGGCTTTCGGAGCAGCCGGAGCTGGATTGAGCGGTGCCAGCCTACCAGGTGCCATCGCCCTAGCGCTTGGGATCGGACTTCAAAATTTTCCAGAAGGTCTGGCGGTCTCTGCCCCCCTGCGCCGATCTGGCCTCACCCGCTGGAAAAGTTTTTGGTATGGTCAGCTTTCCGCCATAGTAGAACCCATCGGCGGCGTGATAGGCGCGGCAGCAGTTTTCCTGATGCGGCAGCTGCTTCCGTATGCTCTTGCTTTTGCCGCCGGAGCAATGATCTATGTGGTTGTTGAAGAATTAATCCCTGAATCACAGCAGGGAGATAACACAGATATCGCCACAATTGGGGTTATGATCGGTTTTGCTCTGATGATGTTTCTTGATGTAGCCTTAGGATAATTCTATGTTAACTTTTTTCTCCCAATTAAATCCTGTTTTTCAAGCATTATTGGCCACACTTTTCACCTGGGGTATGACAGCAGTAGGTGCTGCCAGCATTTTTTTGACCAAAGAAATCAATCGGAAATTGCTGGACATTCTTCTTGGATTCGCTGCAGGAGTTATGATTGCCGCCAGTTATTGGTCGCTGTTGGCACCTGCAATAGAAATAGGAAATTCAATGGGCATTCCCGGCTGGTTACCGGCTGCCATCGGATTCATGGCTGGCGGACTGGTTCTATTCGGAATAGATAAAATTATTCCTCACCTGCATTTATATCTTCCCAAATCTGGTGCAGAAGGGATTAAGACTACCTGGCACAGGCAGATACTTTTGATGCTAGCCATTACCATCCATAACCTACCCGAGGGATTGGCTGTGGGTGTGGCTTTTGGTGCAGCTGCCGCTGGTATAAAAGGAGCATCTTTAGCCGGTGCGATCGTACTGGCCATTGGCATGGGTCTCCAAAACCTGCCGGAGGGGATAGCGGTCGCCGCTCCTCTGCGCCGTGAGGGTGTATCCAGACGAAAGAGTTTCTGGTATGGGCAGCTTTCCGCAATCGTGGAACCTATCGGGGGTGTCCTGGGTGCAGCTGCTGTAATTTTTATGCGCAACCTGATGCCTTATGCACTCTCCTTTGCAGCAGGAGCCATGATCTATGTTGTAATCGAAGAATTAATTCCGGAGAGCCAGCATTGTGAAAATTCGGATGCGGCCACTTTGGGCGCTTTGATCGGTTTTACTTTAATGATGATATTAGATGTTGCCTTTGGTGGGTAAACCATCAGCAGAACATTTGGACTGAAAGGAGAATAGTATGACCCGATTGACCAAAGCCACACTCTTAGTGGCAATCAGTTTTGGCTTCAATAAAGTCCTTGCCATCCTTCGCCAGTTGATCATTGCACGCCAATTTGGACTTTCGGCGGAACTGGATGTTTTCAACGTAGCCAATAATGTACCAGATCTTTTGTACGCCCTCATCTCCGGCGGTGCATTGGCAATGGCCATCATCCCAGTTCTTTCAGAGGTGCTGACCAAACAGGGACGTGAGGCTGCCTGGAAGGTTCTCAGCCAGATCGCAAATTTTGCATTTATTGTCACCACCGGGTTATCTCTCCTGGTGGCGGTCTTTGCTGTTCCGCTGGTGAGCAGCCCATTGGGCATCGCTCCGGGATTCACTTCCAGCCAGCAGGCACTCGTGGTCGAATTAATGCGTTTAAATTTAATTGGTACACTCATCTTTTCCATGGCTGGACTGCTCATTGCCGGGCTGCAGGCTAATAAGCATTTTCTGCTTCCCGCCCTGGCACCTATTTTATATAACCTGGGGCAGATCTTTGGAGCAATTGTGCTCGCTCCCGCAAAGGGAATCACGATCCTTGGGTTCACTTTGCCGGCATTTGAAATGGGCATCCACGGCCTGGTCTACGGAGTCTTGATCGGATCAGCGCTTTTTTTCCTGATCCAAATCCCCGGATTGATTGCTTACCAATTTAAATGGCTCCCCCGCATTGATCTAAAAGACCCGGATGTGCATAAAATCCTGGTCATGCTGGGCCCGCGTGTAGCAGGGATGCTTTTTTATCAACTCACTTTCATCGCCCGCGATAATATCGCCTCCCACCTGGCCCAGGGAGCAGTGACTGCACTGACTTACGGCTGGATGATCCAGCAGGTGCCGGAAACCCTAATCGGAACTGCTCTGGGAACCACCCTGCTACCTACGATTTCCGAACAGTTTGCACGCCATGAACTCAGCCAGTTTAAAAATACCCTTCAGCGTTCGGTGCAAGTGATCATCGCTCTGGCACTTCCTTCAGCCATCTTGCTTGCTGCCGCGCTGCCCCCTCTCCTGGCACTTGCTTTTGGCTGGGATACGGCTGGTACCCAGACCCTTCTATGGGTAACCCGCGCCTTCTTTTTTGGCCTGGTGGGACACTGCCTGATCGAAGTAGCTTCGCGGGCATTTTATGCTCAGCAAAATGCATTGATCCCTTCCATCGCTTCGGCAATTAATTTAGGTTTGTATGTTCTTTTTGGAATCGTCTTTTCCAAATTCCTGCAGGCACCCGGTCTGGGTTTGGCAGACTCATTTGCCTTTGGCGCACAATCCATTTTCTTGATTTTCATGCTAGTGTGGTTCATGAGCAGGAAAGTGGAAGGAAAAACCAGTATCAAACAGGCGTTAAAGACCCTTTTCAATCAATCCGCAGTCAATTTGACCCTCCTTCGAATATTGAGTGGTTCTTTGTTTGGAGGGGCGGTCATCTTGCTAGTTCAACCGCTTTTCGCATTATATGTCTCACCTGCCCTTGCCGGAGTATTTGCCTTACTGATTGGCACTGCTATCACCCTGCCCTTCATCTGGAAGGAATTGGGTATTTTTCTCCATCTATAAACGGTAAAAATAAAATATAATCAAACCTATGAAACTGTTTAAGAAAAAAAATACAAAAACGGCACCAGAAGAAGAGGAACAGGTAATTCCTTCCAAGCAGGAAGCTGTAATAGAAAAAAAAGATCGTAAACCTGTTAAACCACCTAAACGATGGCGGGTCATCCTTGTGAGCGTATTAATCCTTGTCATGTTTGCCCTCTCAGGTGCAGGCATCGGTTATGCTTCTGGTATTCAGCAGAGAATCGGACAGGCAAATCAACAGAGACTTGTAACAGCTGCCACCCATTTTAATTACGGTGTGCAGGCAATGCTGCAGAATAATTTTGAAGTGGCGCGCGTTCAGTTTGAATATGTAATTAAAATCGTGCCGGATTTTCCAAGATTGAAAGAAAAATATACACAAACCCTGGTGGAGCTTGCCAAGCAGAACGTGCCGACAGCTACTCCACAAATGACCCCCACACCCGATAATCGCGGGATCGATGCCCTGTTTGCACAGGCACAGCAGGAAGTGAACAGCAAAAATGGGGTCGCCGCACTAAAAACACTAGACACATTACGCAACCAGGATATCAAATACCGCACCCTGGATGTGGATGCAATGTACTACATGGCTTTACGTTTCAGCGGAATGGAAAAAATAGCACGCCTGGCCGATCAGGAAGGTGGGTTGTATGACTTAACCCTGGCCAGCCGTTTTGCCCCATTGGATCATGATGCGATACAATATGCCAACTGGGCGCGTAATTATGTGACCGCCATCAACTATTGGAATGTAGATTGGGAGAAAGTGGTCTACTATTTATCCCAGGTCTACACCGCATCTCCGGGACTGCAAGATTCCAAAGGAAATTCTGCAAGGAGCCGGTATATAGAAGCTACTTGGAGATATGCGGATTACTTGATGGTTAATAACCAATACTGTGATGCAGCCAATTATTATGGGGGTTCGGTTTCAATCCAGGCAAACGGCGATATTCAGGCAAAATATGAAGACGCCAAACTCAAATGCGAAGGACCAGCTCTAACCCAGCAAGCCATCCCGACTGCAACATCTATCCCGCTGGTCACGGAAACCCCAACAGCGATTGTAGAATCACCAACTCCACTAATAACACCATAAATTAAGGATTTGCATAATTTACAGAGTGCGAATTAATCAATTCGCACTCTTTTTAATCTATTTGGCATAGTATTTGCAACAAATAGTGCAGGAGTAAGCCATGATAGATATTCTTGCTTTTATTTGTGAATTAATGTTTTACCTGGGTTTGGCTGGCGTATTGGGAGTGATTATGCAGTTCACTTCAAAAAGCGGCCGCTTATTACGCCTATCCTTTCTGGTCTGTGTATTGCTGCCATTCTCATTGGGATTGCCATGGGGAATCATTTTTAAAATTCTAGTATGGGTTCTGGCAGCAATTGTAGCTGGAGTAGTCTATCTTCAGCCAATGAGCGAAACCTCCAAAGACTGGATGCAGAAATTTGGAATGATCTATTTTGGGATTCTGATGGTCTTCATCCTCACCTGTTCACTGTTCAGCCGCCAGCTTCCGTTGATCTGGTTAAGCCTGCCGGCCGGTATGGCAGGGTTTCTCTGCTTCACCAGGCTTTTTCAAACCAGAACATTCTAACGAATTAAATCACTCAGAGAATTATTTCCCCGCTCAGGTCATGTATCAGCGCTCCGCTGATCTGCACCCTTACTATTTGTCCCACTTTCGCCTGGCCTTCGGCGATCACCAGTCCATCGATCTCAGGAGCGTCCCGGTATGAGCGTCCAACAACCACATTCTGATCAATTCCCTCCACCAGCATATCAAGCGTCCTTCCAATAAAACGCTGATTGTTCTCCAGGGAGATTTTTTCCTGTAATTCTGCCAGGCGCTGTATTCGTTCTTCTTTGATCTCTAATCGTATGGTGTCCCCCAGAACTTCTGCAGGTGTACCAACTTCATGATAATAAGGGAAAATACCCACCCGATCAAAACGAGTCACTTTTACAAAATCCAATAAGGTCTGAAATTCTGTTTCGGTTTCGCCGGGAAAACCCACAATCAGGGTTGTCCGAAGAGCAAGATCCGGTAAAACCGAACGCATTTTTTCTATGCTGCGCCTGACCTCATCCATATCTGCCGGGCGTTTCATGCGAGTGAGCACATCCGGATGGGCATGCTGCAAGGGCAAGTCAAAATAATGGAGGAACTGTTGATTCTCCGCCATGACCTGAATTAATTGGTCATTGATGGCGCCCGGAAACATATACAGGCAACGGATCCATGGAACATTCGGAATCCTGTGCACCAATTCCTGAAGTAAATGAGCCAATCCATCCTTCATTTTCAGATCACGACCGAAAGAGGTAGTATCCTGGGAGATGAGAATAATCTCTTTCACTTTCTCACCCTGCAGCTGGCGGGCATCATGCAGGATATCGCGCAACGGACGGCTTACGGAAGGTCCTTTGATTAATGGGATGGAGCAAAAAGCACATAAGCGATCACAGCCATCCCCGATCTTCAGGTACGCGCTGCCACCCTGAACAGCGGCACGGATTACCCCATGTTCATCCTTACCAATTGAAGTGCTTTCAGGAATATGGTAAATAGGCTGGCGGGGTTTGGTTTCCAATTCGTGGATAACGGAGAGAATATCCATCCACCGACGAGTACCCAGTATCCCATCGATACCCGGCACCTGCCTGATCAATTGTTCCCGGTCGCGCTGGCTCAGGCAGCCTGCCGCTATCAACACCTGACCGGATTTCTTGGCTTTTGCGGCTTTCTTTAGAACTAACAAGGATTCCTCGCGAGCGGGGGCAATAAACCCGCAGGTATTGATAATAAGAACATCTGCCAAAGCAGGCTTTTCCACTTCTTCAATGCCTGCCCGGTCCAACAACTCAGCGATGGAACGCGAATCCACACTGTTCTTGGCACAGCCTAGAGAAATAAGATGAAACTTTTTGAAAGTAGTTTTGCGCATAAGCTATTAGGGAATTGTAACCGAGCAAATGACTCATTTTGTATTGAATTTTAGTAGATCAATTTGTGGCGCCTTTTTACTTTCCGCATGAGGGGAAAGTTTCGCGAGATGCCACCTAATTAATAATTATTTATTGAGAATACGTCCTTTCAGGAAACTTTGCGATCGGTAAAAACTGCCTTGCAAATTACAGACCACCTTCCCATATTGCCAGCTATCATTGAAAGCTTCCAATTGCTAAAATATATTTGAAATCCCCCTTGCAGCAAAAGAGATTTCATTTACAATAAATTAGAACATATATTCTATTTTGCAGAGCATGCAGTTAGCCTGCCCAAAAATAAAGAAAAGGATCGTGCAGCATGTTCTTATCTGAAGCTTCAGAAAAGGAAAAGAAATCTAATTCTGCAATCACACTCACCCAACGCCAGCGTGAGTGCTTGCAATATATTCCTGATGGTCACACCGGCCGAAACATCGCCCACAGGCTGGGCATCTCCGAACGGATGGTGCGTTTTCACCTGGAAGGTGCACGCCTGCGGTTGAACGCCGGTTCCACAACACAGGCAGTATACCTGGCTACAAAATCCGGGATCATTGACTGAGTCTGGGAATAAAAATCTATTTTGGCGTCGGTGTAATTTGAGGGGTTTTGCTGGGATTCGATGTGGCCATTGCCAGCGGGGCAAGGGTTGCGACGGGAGTGGCTAAACCTTTTTCATTAAAATTCAATTTAATCACCTGTCCAACTTCCCCAAGTTTACCCATGAATTTCTGATTGAAATAGACTTCCAACGCGGCTGCGCTGCCTGTAAGCAGCTCAATACTTTTTTGCCCTGAATAAGTATAAACACTACCTGGCTGGACCCGGCCATCAAACTTAACCACCCCATCCAAGGTTACTTTTAAATAGGCGCGCTGCAGCGCCACAACATTAAGCTGCAATGGTGCACTATTCTTGGTCGCGATCGGGGTCATCCCAGCAGGGGCTGCCGGCAATCCAGCTCCAGGAATAGCCGTTCCAACAGGCTTTGGGGTTGCCTGAGCTGTCAAAGTAAGATCAGGGGTAATCAGAATGGAAGGTGTGGTTTGGAGGACTTCAGAAATGGAAGGACCCGTAGGAGTTGTTATATTGTTCTGCTGGGTGAAAACCTGCACCGCACCCCATAAAAGAAAGATAAAAATTGCCAGAATGATCACACTACCAAACAGCAGATCGGGGTTCATGTATTTCTTGAATGGTTCAGGGATATTAAAGCGGATCCCGCCGGTCACGATCGGCTCCGGTTTACGCGGAGGCAGCCGTTCCTGACGCTGAGCTTCAAGAGCGGCGGCATATAAACCTAAAACGACCTCTTCATCCATACTCAGAAAAGCCACATAATTGTTTAGCATCCCGCGTCCCTGCACACTTGAAGGGAGTTGGCTGAAATTGCCGCCTTCCAGCGCTTCCAGATAAGGGCGTTTAATATGAGTAAAGCGTTCGATGTCCGCCAGACTTAATTGAAGGGTTTCGCGCCGCTTTCGTAAAACCGTACCGATTTCATTAAAGAGGTCAGAAGAGCTTTTTTGCGTGACCAGTGGAGTCTCTGCTTCTATTTCAGTATCTGACTGCCGGATCGGTTCTTCTATTTTTGATTCAGCGGGGTGGTCCGGAATAGGTTCAGGTGTTTTTTCCATTTCTGGTTCAAGTTGTGATTGTAGTTGGAGTTCTGATTCAGAACCAGCAAATACTCCCCCCCGCATAATTGGGTCGACCTTCTTTTTACGTCCGCGTTTCTTTTTTACTGGTTTGATCTCCCCTTCTAAAGGTAGTGGCTTAGATAAGATCTCGGTAGGGGTAACATTTTCTGGTTTTTTTCCACCGCCTCCATCTCCACGTACCTCTTCTTCAAACAAGGAATCAAGGACGGGTTCAGGTGCCTCTTCTTGAAGAGGTTGAACTGTTCCTGTTGCGGCCATCGCTTGATCAGGGGCAGATGCTGGTTGAGGCAGAATGGGGTGATCCCAAAGTTCGATCAGGGGTTGGGAGGGGATTTTTAAGAACGAAGCATACAGGCGTAAAAAACCACGGGCATTGGCGGGGGACGGCAGCAGCTCAGGATGGTCATTTTCCAGTTCCTGGAGATAAGTCAATTTAATATGCGTTCCCTGAGCTGCATCCTCGATGCGCAAGCCAAGGGTTTCACGCGCTTTTCTTAGCTGTTGACCAACAGTTGTTTCCATCAGGGTTGATTATAGTCAAAAATTAGCCTGCCCGGTATTAATGGGCAGGCCAGTTCTAATATGAAAAACGAGCTATTCTGCTTTTTTGGATTTCTTTTCTTTTTTCGGGGCTGCCGCTTTTTCTTCAGTACTTTTTTCTTCTGCTTCTGATTCTTCTGATACTGCTACTTTTTCTTCTTTGGCAGCTTTCTTACTGGGTTTATTATCCGATTCCGCTTCAACCTTGGGCTCAGCTGCAATTTCTTCTTTTTCAACTGCTTCTTTGCGGGGTCGGCGGGGAGTCTTGCTACGAGCCTCTTTGGGTTCACCCTCTTCTTCTTTTCTCTCTTCCGCTTCAACCAATACTTTCACCTGTGGGATCAGGTCGAAGGTTAGACGCACCCGCACTTTGTGTTCACCCACCTCACGCAGCGGCTGGGATTCCACCTGGTGGCGGTCGATCTCCACATTGAGTTTTTCCTTGATGGCATCCACAATCATCTGCTGGGTAATGGAACCGAATAACTTGCCGGATTCACCAGCTTTGGTGGTGAATTTGAGCTCCAGGTTGGCCAGCTGTTCGGACAGACCGGATTTTTCAGCATTGACCAGTTCACGTACTTTAGTAGCAGTTGTGCGGATACGGTCCGCCTGCTTGAGCATGCCAGCGGTTGCCAGCACGGCCATGCTTTTGGGGAGCAGAAAATTGCGCCCATAACCATCAGCGACCTTTTTGACATCACCGGCGCGGCCTAAATTGTAGACGTCCTTGAGTAGTAATACTTTCATTGGTTTACAAGCCCTTTCTGCTTGAATTTATTTGGCGCGAAGGGTACTACGCACCAGACTGTGAATTTTACCAAACAATTCGGAAATTGGTTAAACTTGGGATATAACCAAACACATTAAAGCAGCATTAATTATTAATATTTCGATATTATTAAACCAGCACACCTCTTGACTTTTTATTTTTTTTTGCTACTATATCCATACAAGGGTAAGTATAAAAACATGAAAGCGGGGATCCAGGGCATGGTGTTGGTCGCCGAGCTAATCAATCATTGACGACTACCCTGGGGAGCAAATGGCGAAACTGGTCATGATTATGGCTGGTTTTTAATAAGGAGGTAAATAAAACTTAATTATTGGAATCATCTCTTTTCTAATTTAAATAAACCATTCGGAGGAATAAATGAAAATAACGAGAATATTTACAATTCTTGTATTATGTGCCAGCCTAATCTTTTTACTGGCACCAACGGATTCCATACAAGCGAGCGGTGCCTTCACCGGACCAACCAATCTCAAAGTCACATATTACCCTCCAGATTCGCTTAAGTTCTCGTGGAAAAATAATGATCCCTATCCATTTTATGATCTTTACTATACAAAACAATGTCCAGGTCAAGGAGGTTTAACATATAAAATACAAATAGGTGGAACCAAAACATCATACACGATTAAAATGCCCAATGGTTGTCTAATATCTTTCACTTTAAAAGTATGCCCATTTATAGATCAGTGCACAACATGGGGTACTGGAAAGATAAGTATTCCGCCAGTACCACCTACCAATTTAACAGTTACAACATCCGGGTCGGGCACCAGCACAAAATACAATACTAAGTGGAAAGATAATTCCAATAATGAGGGGATCAATGTGATAGCCATTGGCTACGCGGGCGGAATTAAAGTATTTGGTTACAGTGCCAACACCACTACAGCAGCTATTCCGGCTTCGGCTATTCCCGCCTCGGCAAAATACGAATTTATCGCAGGTGCAATTCCAGCCTCAGCAATACCCGCCTCATTTAAAAAATCAGGCGATGCGATTCCTGCCTCAACATTAAATGTATTAACTATTCCGATGGATGGTTTGAAATATTTTAGCAGCAACGTGTATCTCCCCCTCATTATCAGTTCCAACCTGGTTAAGATCAGCAAATAGAAATTAATAAATATATAAACAATAAAAGTCCTGGGGATGAACCCCAGGACTTTTATTTAATTTCCAAACACAAAAACCTTTTTTATATTCATTTTTTGAGATGATAATCGATAAATTTTAATCGGACAAGTTGTCCTATTTAGTTATTTTCTATTCAAAAAATTGACTTTCATTTTGTTTTGCGCTACTATGTGCTTAATTGGCTTGGAAGTAGAATGCTTCTTGTGGTGTAAATAAATTAGTAAGGAGAATTAAATGAAAAAATATAAATCACTAGCAAGTGTCTTATTTACTATTTGCATTATTCTCCTACTTTTACCCTTGGGATCTGTCAATGCCAGCGTAACCGTACCACCCAAAGCGCCATCAAACCTGGCAGGAATGTTTTATCCTCCAAACACTGCCCTGCTTACCTGGAAGGATAATTCCAATGACGAGGTAGAATTCTTTTTGAATATCAGTTATAAATGCCCAAATAGCAAGGGGGTTTATCTGAGTGCTCAGATTGTAGCCCGGGTTGTAAAAAACTCAACATCCGCCAAATATACGATGCAGAATGGATGCACTTATTCAATTAATGTTCAAGCCAGTGGAGCAGCAAAACCTGGTTTTTATAATCTTTCAGTAAAATCAAATTCTGTTACCATGATCGCTCCTCCATTGTCTCCATCCAATTTGACGGTAAATAAAGGGTCCACCAATTATTCCTTATCTTTTACGGATAATTCCAATAACGAGAGTTTATTTGCAGCCATAATTGGATATAAAGGCGGATATCAAGTGTTTGCCATTCCTGCAAACCTGAGTTCAAAACAAGTGACATTTGCAATCCCCGCAAATGCCCTGCCATCCTCAGCAAAAGCCGGAGTGGAGATGGAGGTTGGCGCGCTGCCAGCATCCGCACTACCTGCCAATTTGAAATCGGGACAAGCACTGCCTTCATCGATCCTGGCGTATTTGGCGATCCCATCAAATTCACTTGCCAAATACATGACCAGTTCTCTTTACCTGCCAAGGCTATTCGGCTCAAATTTGGTTTCGGTAAAATAACGAGCTTTATAATCTCGAATAGGAGTCCCTGAATACATGGTCAGTGACTCCTTTAATTTATTATTTCTCATCATATTTCAATATTATTTGAATAGAGTATTAATAATTTCACTATTAAAATCCAAGTTGTAATTCAATGGATTTTTTATATATAATAACGCTATCGAGTATTAAGTAATCACATGAATAAAAAGAAGGAGCTCATTTCATGATTTACAAATACATTTTAAAATTTCTTTTTCCTTTTATCATATTCATGATTATTCTAAGTGCTTGTGGCAGCGTCACGCCAACCATAATTGCAAAGCAAAATAACCCCACCCCAACACCAGATTATCTTAATTATCTCAATGCACTAATTAGTATTAAAGGACCCGGAATCACTGGTAAGCGAATTGAAATGGATGCAAGCGCATTAAAAAAAGAATTCGGCGAGACTCTGACTTTTGCATGGCAACAAATGCGCATGCCTGATCAATATAAAGGAAAAGAGTATCTCTCAGGTAATGTTGTTGAATTGGAAAATCTTGCATCCGAGGTGGCTGCATTTACTCCCCAATATCCAGGGTTGTACAAATTTCAACTAGAACTAACCAATGCTGCTAACAAATATGTGTTATTCATCCAAGTGCCCGTGAGATTATCAAAGGAATTTTTTGGAATTACGGGATTTGCTTTAGGAAATTGGAGCTTCCTAACTGAAAGGGTGCAGGTTGCGACACTTTTGAATAATTACACCCGTCAACTAGGCGGTAAAGTAATTATGATTAATCCGACATGGTACATGTCATCGACTTCTGCAAATACTGTTGAATCCTGTCCTTTAAATAAATATGACCCAAAAATATGTGTAGGCGTTATGACAGATGAGGAACTACTTGAGATTATTAGGGATGCACATAGTCAAGGATTACAGGTGATGATTAAACCCATACTAAACATTGCTGGTTCCGACGGACCAGAATGGCCGAATATTAAACCTGAAAATTGGGGGGTATGGTTCGCTAATTGGACTCAGATATTAGTCAATTACGGGAAAATTGCCGAGAATGAAAAAGTAGAATTTCTTGCATTAGGAAATGAGCTACGCACAACCACACAATATATTGATCTCTGGAAACAACTTATTCAACAAGTGCGCTTAGTGTATTCAGGCAAATTAACCTATGGGGATAATAGCTTCGGATATGATGGTTGGGGTGAATTTAAATTATGGGATAAATTGGATTACATTGGTGTTCATCTCTGGGGACCAGGGTCTGGCAAGTATGGTGTGAGTAAAAGTTCCAATCCTAGTGTTGAGGAGATGGCTCGTACTTTGGATGGTCAGCTATCCGAATTTCTTGATCCGGTAGTTAAAAAGTTTGACAAACCAGTGCTAATCCTTGAGGTTGGAACCGGAAACTATGATGGTACCAATCTGACACACTGGGAGTGGAATGACATTCTGGATAACGGTGAACAAGCGGAGTACATTGAAGCTGCAATGCGTGTTTTTGCGGCAAGACCCAATATTAAAGGTGTGTTTTATTGGGCACTTGATTGGTATGATTATTATGACACCAATCAACAAACAAGTGATCCACGCAATAAACCACTGGAGGAAGTACTAAATTACTGGTTCAAAGTGTCATAATCGAAATCTATTATTAGCATCTTTTGTAATCTTCTTTTCTGCAGTTAGGTAAAAAAACATCCTGTATTTGAAATTATTAAGTCTCTGAATTAAGCAGAGACTTTTTAATTAGTGAGCCCAATATTGATGCCTATGGCTTACAAGGAGCCATTTTGGTATACTGAAACAGACCAACACAATCACATATGAGGACCGGAATGAAACTGAATGATGCCAAAAAGAAGTGGGAAGAAGAAACGCTGAAACCCACTTTAAATAAATATCCGGAACGCAAAAAGGAATTTGAAACAACTTCCGGGATTCCATTACCCGAAGCCGCACTGCCGGAGGATCTCGATTACCTAGAAAAGCTGGGATTCCCCGGCGAATATCCGTTCACGCGCGGGGTACAACCTTCCATGTACCGCGGGCGTTTCTGGACCATGCGTCAGTATGCCGGCTATGCATCCGCAGAGGAATCCAATAAGCGCTATCGCTATTTGATGCAGCAGGGACAGACCGGGCTCTCGGTGGCTTTTGACCTGCCTACACAGATCGGGTATGACAGCGACGATCCCATCGCCGCCGGTGAAGTGGGCAAAGTGGGCGTAGCCATTTCCTCATTGCAAGATATGGAAATGCTTTTCAGAGAAATCCCCATGGATAAAGTTTCCACCAGTATGACCATCAATGCCCCGGCTGCCATCCTGCTGGCCATGTACATCGCGGTGGCTAAAAAACAGGGGGTGGATGAGAGCAAACTGCGCGGCACCATTCAAAATGACATCCTTAAAGAATATATAGCACGCGGTACCTACATTTATCCGCCCAAACCTTCGATGCGCCTGATCACGGACTGCCTGCAATATTGTGAACAAAAGGTGCCCAACTGGAACAGCATCAGCATATCCGGATATCATATCCGCGAAGCCGGCTCAACAGCGGTGCAGGAAGTGGCGTTCACCCTCGCTGATGCCATTGCCTATGTGCAAGCTGCCATCCAGTCCGGAATGGAAGTGGATAAATTTGCTCCCCAACTTTCCTTCTTTTTTGCCTGCCATAATAATTTCCTTGAAGAAGTGGCCAAATTCCGCTCTGCCCGCCGCCTATGGGCAAAGATAATGAAGGAACGTTTCAAAGCGAAAGATGCCCGTTCGATGATGCTGCGCTTCCATACCCAGACCGGCGGATGTACGCTAACTGCCCAACAACCCGAAAATAATATCGCCCGAGTCACGATCCAAGCTCTTGCGGCAGTGCTGGGCGGCACCCAATCACTGCATACCAACAGCATGGATGAAGCTCTCTGGCTGCCAACTCAAAAATCGGTGGCCATTGCCTTGCGGACCCAGCAGATCATTGCCAATGAATCCAGCGCTGCCGACAGCGTTGACCCCCTGGCAGGATCCTATTTGGTGGAATACCTGACCGATGAAATTGAAAAACGGGCGGAGGAATATATCCAAAAAATTGATCAGATGGGCGGAGCGCTGAGCGCCATTGAAAATGGTTTTATGCAGCGAGAGATCCAGGAATCAGCGTATCGCTATCAGAAAAATATTGAAAATAATGAGCAGATCATTGTGGGATTGAACGCATTTCAGTCAGATGAAAAACTGGAAATTGAACGTCTGAAAGTCGACCCAAGTATTGAATCCAACCAGCGCCAGCGCCTGCAGCAATTGCGCAAAGAACGCGAGAATGACAAGGTGAGTGAACTGCTGGCAAAGCTTGAGTCCACTGCACGAGGATCAGAGAACCTACTGCCTTTATTTATCACCTGCGTCGAACACAATATCACGCTGGGTGAGATATGCAATATGCTGCGCAAAACCTGGGGTGAATACCAGCCCCCGCATTGGGGATAGTTTTTTGTAATAATCATTTGTGAGGATAAATGTTAAAAGTTAAAAAAATCAACCATATTGCCATCGCTGTCGAAAATATTGAAGCCATGCTGCCCTTCTGGCAGGAAGCGCTTGGATTATCCATTGATCATATTGAGGAAGTCCCCAGCCAGAAAGCAAGGGTAGCTTTTCTTCCTGTAGGAGATAGCGAAATGGAGTTGGTACAGCCCACTGATCCAGCAACTGGTATGGCTAAATTTCTTAAGGAAAAAGGTCCCGGCATGCATCATCTATGCCTGGAAGTGGAAAACATTGATCAGGCATTGAATGAGTTAAAAGAAAAGGGCGTACATCTAATTAATGAGACTGCCCAGATCCTTCCAGGACGAAAAATGGCTTTCGTCCATCCAAAGAGCACAGGCGGTGTGCTGGTGGAATTGTACGAAAAAATTAATCCTCTTACTGGCTAGAGCTCACAGATCACACCTTGCTCCCCTATGCGTCTCCCACAGGTTTGGAAAGAACGTCTGCGAGACACAGACTTCTCCCCTGTGCGTCCCGCACAGGCTGACGTCTTCTGGACGACAGGTATTAGGAAGAGTGTCTGCGAGACGCAGACTAAAGCGAAGGAGAGACGTAGACAAGAGCAATGCAGGACGCAGACTCGAGCACAGGAATTAAAAAGGGCGCCTGATAACAGGCGCCCTGATGCTATCAAAAATATACTCTAGGCTGCCATAACCAAGTTTTTTTCATCCTGATCTGCCTGGGCAATACCTCTCTCCACATTCACCTTGGTCAGCAGGAATGTGCCAACCACAAAGAAAACGATCAACGAAAGAATGCTTAATCGGCTGTTACCCATAATGGTCGAGACAACCCCAAATAAAAATGGTCCAGCGATGGAAGAGAATTTTTCGGATACGCTGAAAAAGCCAAAAAACTCCGCCGATTTGCTTTTGGGCATCATGCGCCCTATCAAAGAGCGGCTGAGCGCCTGCGACCCTCCTTGCACAGTGGCTACGGCTGCACCCAGTGCCCAGAAGTGCCATTCCTGGGTCATAAAATAACCGATGATGGCAATGATGGTGTATACACCCAGGCTGAGATAGATGGCTTTCTTCGTGCCAATTTTTTTAGCAAGCCAACCAAATCCAATTGCGAATGGGGCAGCAACAAACTGAACCATTAAAAGTGTACCGATCAAGGTGGTACGCCCGATACCGATCTCTGCCCCATAAATAGTAGCCATGACAATGATCGTGCCGATCCCATTGGCATATACCCAGAATGCTGCAAGAAACATAAACAGGTCACGATAATTGCGAATTTCTTTAAAGGTAGTAGCCAGGCGTGAGAAGCTGACCGCGATCGGGTTTCTGCCGATCTCGCTCTTATGCACGCGCCGCACAGGTTCATTGACATAGCGCAGAATGGGAATTGAAAAGACCAACCACCACAAAGATACGGTGACAAAGGAAAGGCGTGACATGAGGGTGGGATCCATATTAGGGAACAAGGACGGCCCAAACAAAATCATAACCACATTGATCAGGAGAAGCAGCCCGCCCCCGATATAACCCATCGCATAACCACGCGAAGAGACTGCATCAATTTCATCCCCGGAAGCTACATGCGGCAGCAGACCATCATAAAATACCAGGCTTCCCGCAAAACCAATGTTGGCGAAAATATACAGGGCGGAAGCCAAAGGCCATTTTCCTTCGGTGACAAAATAAAGCAAACCAGTGGCTATGACACCCAATAACATAAAGATGAACAAGAAGCGTTTCTTGGAACCCTGAAAATCCGCAATAGCACCCAGAATGGGGCTGAGCACGGCAGCCAGAAAAGCAGCGATAGATGTGGTGAAGCCCCAGTTGGCAGTTGCCTGCGCTGGAGCCAGGCTGGCGGCTGCAACAGAGGAATAATAAACTGGCAGAACGGCTGCCATGATCGTCGTCGCAAATGCGGAGTTACCCCAGTCATACATTGTCCAAGCCCAGATGGCACGCTTTTTTTGTTTTTCGTCCATGGAATTCTCCTTCATTTCTAGCCCAAAAGGTGCATGAATGAGGTTATTATACATTTAAATTTGTTTTCATATCTTCTTAATCATTTTTTAACCTGAAATCATAAATCGATCTATTTTTCATTAAATAAACTTGCAAAAACTATCATTTTTAAGCAAATTATCCCAATAATCTTTACAAATGACAAAATGCTGATATAAATTGTCCTCAATATATGCATCAAATTTTATTAATGGTGTTATATAAAGGAGAGAGTAATTTTTTAGCCAAAGGAGAGGAAGAAATGAAGAAGAGTTTAGGTTTTATTTCGTGCATTGTAGCTTTTGGGTTGTTGCTGAGCAGTTGTGCTTCAGCTCCAACCGCTGCGCCAGCTGCTCCCGCAGCACCGGCAGCAACAACTGCACCAGCGGCAGCCACAGAGGTTCCGCTAAAACTGGTTGAAAAGGGCAAATTATTAATTTGCTCAAATTCCCCTTATCCGCCAATGGAAAACCTTGATGAAAAAGGGGAGTGGAAGGGTGTGGATGTTGACCTGGGCAGCGAGATTGCCAAACGGATGGGGCTTACCGCCCAATTTGTCAATACTGTCTGGGACACCATCATAGCTTCTGTCACCAGCGGAAAATGCGACATCCTGATGTCTTCCATGTCCATTACCCCCGATCGCAATAAGCAGGTAAGTTTTATTCCCTACTTTTTCGCCGGACAGTCCTTTGTGGCAGTCAAGGGCAATCCTGAAAATATTAAGAGCCCTATGGATCTATGCGGCAAATCGGTCGGTGCACAGAGCGGAACGGTCAATGTGGATTACCTTCAAGGCACTGGTGATTACCAGGATAAAGGCGTTTCACAGGAATGCACTAAAGCCGGAAAGAAAGCGGTCAACGTTATCGTCTCTCAAAATGATTCGGATGCCTATCTGCAACTTCAGTCCGGTAAAGTGGTTGTCTATGCCACTGACTCGCCTGTTGCTGGCTATTATCTGACTCTGCCAGGCAACGATGCAAAATTTCAAACTGTAGGCGAAATAGTGGAGTCTGGCCCTTATGGAATCGCCATTCCTTGCGGAGCTGCAGATTGCAGCACTGCCCCGCTCTCAGCGGTTGGGAAAGCTGTAGATACTGCTTTAAAGAACATGCTTGCAGATGGTGCTTATGACACCATACTTAAAACTTGGGGTGTTTCCAACGGTACGATCAAACGCTAAACCGATCGCCAAGTCATAAATAATTAAAAGAGAACAGGCCAGACATAGGAAACCCTGTGACTGACCTGTTCTATCTAAAAATCTTTATTTACCATAAGAGAGTAAGAACTTTAAAAGATCGTTAAAGTTTTAATTAAGTCGAGGATATAGTGTACTTTTTTGATTGGAATACTTTTTGGACTTATGTTTGGCCTGGGACTGCGCTGCAGAATCCCCTCATCCGCAATGGATTAATCGTCACAATTATGGTGAGCATCATCGCCCAGGCAATAGGTGTCATCCTGGGTCTGTTCACTGCACTCGGCAAGATGTCCAAGTTTGCACCCCTGAGGTGGATTTCGGATGCCTACATTTGGTATTTTAGAGGCACACCGCTCCTGGTGCAAATGATGCTGCTCTATTTTGGCCTGGGCGTAATGCATATTTACGATTTCCCGGATATTCATCTTGGGTTAATAACCATATCCGGAGCCGTCCAGGCAGGCACTTTTGCCCTGGCAGTCAATGAAGGCGCGTACATGGCAGAGATCGTGCGGGCTGGGATTGAAGCCATTGACCCTGGACAAATGGAGGCAGCTAAATCCCTGGGCATGACCTTTGGACAGGCCATGAAACGGATCATCCTGCCACAAGCTATAAAAGTGATCATCCCACCCCTGGGCAACGAATTCAACAATATGATGAAAACAACTTCGCTGATGCAGGTGATTTCTGCTGGCGAATTATTCTTTGCTTACACACAAGTAAATGCCAGGCTTTTCAAACCATTTGAACTCTTCATCGCCGCCTCTTTATATTACTTGCTATTGACCACCATCTGGTCAATGATTCAAAACCGTATCGAAGCCAACCTGGGAGAAAGAAAAGCATCTACAACGCAACCTGCGGGAATGTTCCAGCGATTACTGGGATCGAAAGGTCATTAATGAAAAGCAAACCTTTTTCAAAAGCGACAAAGAACGACAAGGATGTGATCGTCAAATTTGAGAATGTCAACAAATATTTTGGTGATCTGCATGTACTCAATGATATTAATCTTGAAGTAACCAAGAACGAAGTCCTGGTAATCATCGGCCCTTCCGGATCCGGAAAAAGCACTCTGCTGCGTTCCATTAATCATCTTGAGAAGATCAACAGCGGCTGCATCACTGTCTTTGGCCGCATGCTGGGTTATTATGAGAAAGATGGCAAATTAGTTGAGGAAAAAGAACAGGTCATCGCCCAGCAGCGCGCCGAAATTGGAATGGTCTTTCAGCGTTTCAATTTATTTCCTCATCTCACCTCAATTGAGAATATCATCGAGTCGCCAATTCATGTGCGGAAGACAAACCGTGATGAAGCGATTGCAGATGCAAAAAGATTGCTAAAACGGGTGGGATTGGAGGACAAGGCGGATTGTTATCCACGTCAGATATCCGGTGGTCAGCAGCAACGTATTGCCATTGCCCGCGCACTGGCAATGAAACCGGGTTTGATGCTTTTTGATGAACCCACTTCCGCCCTCGATCCGGAAATGATCGGTGAAGTGCTGGATGTAATGAAAGAACTGGCGCAGGAGATGACCATGGTTGTAGTGACCCATGAAATCGGTTTTGCCCGGGCAACCGCGAACCGCGTCATCTTCATGGATGAGGGAAAAATCATCGAGGAAGGCAAGCCACGACAAATATTTGGATCACCGCGTCATAAACGCACCAAAGATTTTCTCAGTAAAGTGTTGGTCTAGAAAAAGAAACTGCAATAAGGTTAGGTGATTTGGTATGTCTTTATCCAGAATCATTCACCTTTGGTTAATTGGCCTATTAAATTTCTCCAGATATGAATAAGCAAACACCTGGGAATGGCAACCTCTGTCATTCCCCCTTTTTTTTAACTTAATAAGATTTTTAATTCAATAATCATTAGTGCTAATTTTATCTTTTTACCCAGCCATTTTTCCCCATTTTCTGATCTCATCGTCTTTTCAATATAAATAATCCATATCCAATAAAACTACGAAAATCAAGAAACGCCTGTAAAATCTTCCGATTGATAAAAGAACGCCAGAGAGTTTTATCAGACAAACCAACCACCACGGCTTTTATATAGTTGGATATACCATCCACCTGTAAATGGCTGGATAATTGGTCACGAAGTTTTATATGGTTAATGGATGAATGGATAACATCAAATCCAGCTTGCTCGTAATTATTTTTCCACCCCTCCAGGGGGAAGGTTTGAATACCCATTAAATTTTTCAGCAAATCTTCCAATTGGGACGTGGGAGTTTTCAGAAGAATCATTTCATTATCAGCCAGGATACCTTCACTTTTTAGGACTCTGCGTATTTCTGCAAGAACAAGATTTATTTGGGAGAAAACTAGCACTGATTCAGCAATAACCACATCTGCCTGATGGTTTTGAATGGGAATCTTATGAATATCCGCCTGGATCAATTCGATTGAATCCGAATATCCCATTTTTTGAATTCTTTTCTGAGCGGAATTAATACTGGAGGAATTTAAATCCAGTGCCAATATTCGCTGCGGATATCTTTGTGCCAGCAGACATGCCGTGAATCCCGTTCCGCAACCAAGGTCAATCACCGTGGATTTGGGAGAGATTGGTAGGTAATTCAACAGTTGTTGTGTGGCACGAGCTCCTCCCAAGTGCTCGGTTATCCCGCTGACCGACCAGATTTTATTGGGTATGGAGGGCTTTGCTTTTTCTAAATTTCCATTTTTCATCATTTCTTTTCCTCAATTGATCTTATCTTAAAATAAGTCTAATTTTATCTTTGCTTTTTTTTATTGAACACATAACGATGTAATCGTTTTTAATTTTCAACTTGAGAACACTCACTCTAACAAAAGGAATCTACATGAAAGAGAATGTGCCGAATTAGCATATAATTGGTGTATTGATTATTTTGAATAAATTCGTTATTAATTTAGCCATTTTTGGAGGTTAACATGATCACAGTAAAAGATATCATTAAAAATAAGGGCAGCGAAGTATATTCAATTTCACCGGATGCCACTGTGGAACAAGCATTACGCTTGATGGCTGAAAAGGAAGTTGGCGCCTTGATGGTGATGGATGGTGAAAAAATGAAGGGTATTTTTTCAGAACGGGATTATGCCCGGCGTGGTTTCCTGATCGGCTGCTCAGAGCTTGGAAAAATCAGTCAACTGATGACCAAAACCCTTATATTTATCGGATTAGATGATACTGTGGAAGAATGCATGAATAAAATGACCGACAAGCACATCCGGCATTTACCGGTTGTGAAGGATGGCAAATTAGCGGGAATGATTTCCATTGGGGATATTGTCAAGGCAATCATCACGGACCAGAAAAATATGATCCAGAACCTGGAAGATTACATGCAGGGAAGCGGGTACGCCCGTTGATGAGGTTTTTAAAAGAAACGAAAAAGTGCATAATTTTTCATAATCTGGATTAAATAATTGCAGTATTTCTACTCTGTTGCTTAACCCTAACCCTTGCGGGCTGACCTCAAATATGCTAGAATAAAAGTTGTAAGTACCAACTTCGCTGACGATACCGAAAAGTGGGCGTCCCCCACTTTTCTGCATAATAGGCATAAAGAATAAAATTGGAGAAAAGCCGAAATGAAGCAAGAATTAGTGCTCGCCTTCAACGAACTACTGGAAGATAAGCAGTTGCCAAAAGATATCATTCTGCAAGCCCTGCAGGAAGCCATGGTGCACGCCTATAAAAAATCCATCGGTAATGCCACACAGGGACAGGAAGTGACTGCTGAGATCAACCTTGAAAAGGGTGAAATGCACATCTTAGTCGAGAAAGAAATCACCGAAGATGTTCAAAATGACAGTACTGAAGTCCTTTTAGAGGATGCTCAAAAAATCAAACCGGAAGCCATTCTGGGTGAAACCATCATGGTGGAAATCACCTCCACTCCTAAAGATTTTGGGCGGGTGGCGGCTCAAACAGCCCGCCAGCGCATGGCAGAAAAAATCCGCGAAGCGGAGCACAAAGCTCAAATCGACTATTACAAGAAACAACTTGGTGAGATCATCAGTGGAGTGGTTCAAGCGATCTCCCCGATTGGCCTCACCATTGGATTGGAACTCAAAGCAGAAGGCACCATGCAGCGCAAAGATGTCATCCCGCGAGAGCGTGTGAAAATCCATGACCGCGTACGTGCCCTGGTGATCGAAGTGAACGAATCTCCCAAAGGACCCCAGATCCTGCTATCCCGCACACATAAAGATTTTTTACGGCGCCTATTGGAAAATGAGGTACCGGAGATCTTCCATGGTGTGGTTGAAATCCGCGCCATTGCCCGTGAACCTGGCCAACGAGCAAAAGTGGCTGTCTCAGCCTCACAACAGGGCATCGATCCGGTGGGAGCCTGCGTAGGCCAACGCGGGGTTCGGATTCAAAACATTGTAAGCGAATTACACAATGAGAAAATTGATGTTGTGGAATATGACCCGGATCCAACCGGTTTTATTGCCAAAGCCATCCGCCCAGCACGGGTGAGCGGCGTATATCTCGGTGAGACCCCGCAAGGCGGTAAGGCGGCCTTGGTGGTTGTCCCGGAGGATCAACTTTCTCTGGCCATCGGACGGGATGGACAAAATGCGCGATTAGCAGCCAAATTAACCAATTGGCGCATTGATATTAAAAGTCTCAGTGAAGCAGTCAGCGATTGGTTGAATACCATAAGCAAGGATAAAGTCCTTAGAGAAAAAATGCAGATTGAGCCGGAATTTATCGCTCAAGTGGAAGAAATAACCGCCCGTAAAGCGGAAGGCCGTGCAATTACCGCAGAAGAATATGCGATATTGGCCCAATTTGTCGACCGCCTGGAACGCAAGATCATTTCCCAGAATCAAGTTGTAAAAATTGCCAAGCAAAAGAAGCAGGAAGAAATCCTGTTATCCATTCCCTCTGCAGCTTACAAAATAGCCCTTGCTGATTGCGATTTGCCCGCGAAGATATTGGCATCCCTGTCAGATGCCGGATATACCAATGCGGGCGATTTGGCGATCGATATAAAGAATGGCAGCGAAAAAATTACAGGCTTGCCGGGTATCGGTCCAAAGACCATGGAGAAACTACAGGCATTCGTCGAAAAATTACCCGAGCTGGTTGCAAAAATTACTCCTGAACCGGAAGTTAAAGCTGCTATTCCGGAATCTTCCATTGAACCTAAAACAGATGAAGCAGGGGTTGAACCTGCTGCTGAATCCATCGTAGACGATATTCAGACAACAAAAACTGAAACCGAAGTACCTTCAGTTGAACCTGCCACAGAGCCTAGTTTTGATGATCTGTTTAAAGCCGCAGCGCTTAAGGTAGTTCAAACTTCTGAGGATGAGGAAGAAGAAGGCGAAGCAGAAGATAAGGATAAGAAAAAGAAGAAAAAGAAAAGCAAATCGCGCATCATTACCTATGATCCCGATTTGGATATGACCATCGTGCAAAAGAAACATAAAACTGGCGATGAAGAATGGGAAGCATAATCTTAATTAAGAGATAAGGTGAGCAAAGCAATCAAAAGACCTTTAAAACATATTCCGCAGCGAACCTGTGTCGGCTGCCGTGAGGTTTTGGCCAAAAGATCGCTCATTCGGATCGTGCGCACCTCCCAGGGTGTCAAAGTCGACCCTAGCGGTAAAATCGACGGGCGGGGAGCTTATGTACATAATAAACGATCCTGCTGGGAGCGGGCAATGAAAGGTTCACTGGCACACGCTCTTAAAACCGAATTCAGTGAACAAGATCACACGGTGCTGCGAGAATTTTTGAACAACATTCCCTCTGAAGAACAATCCGCAGTAGAATGAATTCAGAGGAAGCTTTAATGCTGAAAACAAAAGTGATGATGAAACACCAGTAGACTGATCCACTCGCTCAATAGCTTGCTGCGCTTCGACGAGAAAGAAAGGTCTGTTGGTTGTGAGTGCAGGGGAAAAGAATTTTTTTGGAGGTAGGATATGAGCGAGAACATCAATAAAAAAATTGAGCTGCCAGGAAGTTTGACCGTCCGCGACCTGGCTACTAGAGCAGAATCCAGCCCCATTCAAGTGATAAAAATATTAATGAACAACGGGGTAATGGCCAATATTAATCAGCTTATTGATTTTGACACTGCTGCAGTGGTTCTGGCAGAAATGGGATTTGATGCCAGCCTGGAAGTGCATGAAGAAGTAAAAGAAGAAGTGGGGGAAGTGCCATTATGGCGCCGTACCATTGAAAAAGAAGATCCAAAAAACCTGGCCAGCCGACCTCCAGTTGTTACCATTCTCGGACATGTAGATCATGGCAAAACCACTTTGCTGGATGCCATCCGTAATACCCAGGTGGCAGCCGGCGAAGCAGGCGGGATCACCCAGCACATTGGTGCATACCAGATCGAACACAAAAAACGCAAGATCACTTTCCTTGATACTCCTGGTCACGCCGCTTTTACCGCCATGCGTGCTCGTGGAGCCCAGGGAGCGGATATTGTAATTCTGGTTGTGGCGGCCAATGACGGAGTTATGCCGCAAACCAAGGAAGCCATTGCTCACGCAAAAGCTGCCCGGGTTCCCATCATTGTCGCATTGAATAAGATTGACCTTCCGGATGCCAACCCGGATAAAGTGAAACAACAGTTGAATGACCAGGGTCTTGTTTCAGATGAATGGGATGGGGATACCATTATTGTGCCCGTTTCAGCCAAGAAAAAGACCGGCCTCGACGATCTAATGGAAGCCATCCTGATGGTAGCCGACCAAAACAAAATATTAGCGAATCCTGACGGGGATGTTATTGGAACCGTCATTGAAGCCCAGGTGGATCACACCAAGGGGGTAGTAGCGACATTGCTTGTTCAAAATGGAACTCTTAAGAATGGGGATGCCATTGTGGTTGGAAATGCTAGTGGAAAAATCAGGGCCATGTTCGACTTCCTTGGCTCCCCTATTGAAACCGCCAGCCCTGCCACACCAGTACAGGTGATGGGTCTGAATGAAGTACCCGGGGCAGGTGAATTATTCAAGGTAGTTGAATCAGAACGCGCGGCTCGTGCGGTTGTCGCTGAACACAAATTGCAGGAACAAGAAAAAAATAAAACAACCCAGGCTGTTTCCCTCGAAGACCTTTTTAGCCGTTTTCAGGCTGGCGAAGTGCGTGAACTTGGTTTGGTGATCAAGGCCGACGTGCAGGGTTCTCTGGAACCGATCATCAATTCACTAAACAATATTGATCAAGACCAGATCAAAGTGAAAGTGCTGCACCAGGAAGCCGGGAATATCAATGAAAACGATGTGATGCTGGCAGCTGCCTCAAAGGGTATCGTGATCGGATTTAATGTGGCAGCAGATTCCAAAGCCATGCGCCTGGCGGAAACCGAAGGCGTCTCAGTACGTTTGTATGAGATCATTTACCGTTTGGTTGAAGATATCGAGAAAGCCCTCAAAGGTATGCTCACACCTGAAAAAAAGGAGAAAATGATCGGCCGCGCAGAAGTATTGGCCATTTTTCATTTCTCAAAACTTGGTACAATTGCCGGCTGTAAAGTTACTGAAGGTGAACTACGCCGAAACGGACATATGCGTGTTTTCCGGGCTGGCACCATGATGCATGAAGGTGACTTGGCTTCACTTAAAAGAGAACAGGCAAATGTTCGTGAAGTGCGCATGGGATTTGAATGCGGTTTGAGAATTAAAAATTTCAATGATTTTCAGGTTGGAGACCAATTGGAATGTACTATACTGGAAGAAGTGGAACAAGAATAATTCAAAGCGTGTGTGAATAATGCCATCTCCGACACGATTAAAACGAATTGCTGACCGCGTTCAGCAGGAAATATCCGAAATGCTGGTAATGGGTGAGATCAACGATCCGCGCCTGACAGGAATTTCAATCACGGATGTGAATGTAGACCGCGAATTAACCTATGCGGATGTGTTCGTTTCAGCTGTCGAAGGCCATGAGCGCGCCGTCGAGGTTTTACAGGGTTTGGAAAGTGCCAGTGGATTTTTACGGCGCCAGCTTTCAGACCGGATCGAACTACGCTCATTCCCGCGTCTGCGCTTCCATTGGGATCCGACTCCAGAACGCGCTGATCGCATAGAACAACTTTTAGATAAAATTCGCACCAATGAGGTTAAAGGGAAACACAAATGAATTCGCCGACTCAGGCAGATGCTGTAAACAGCATTGGTATGTTATTAAAAGAAGCATCCAGCATAATGATCGTGGCGCACATCCGACCGGATGGAGACGCCATCGGTTCTGTGGTTGGATTAGGTCTGGCTCTTCAAGCTGGCGGAAAGAAGATCCAAATGGTACTCAAAGATCCCATTCCAGCCCGCTACCATTTCCTCAAAGGGGTCGAGTCTATCCAGCATGCACCCAAGGAAGCATATGACCTATCCATTGCTCTCGATTGTGGTGATTTGCCGCGCCTGGGTGATTTTTTCGATGAAAAGCAACCGGATATTAGTATCGACCATCACATCACCAATGACAACTTTGCCAGAGTGAACCTGGTTTTTCCACAGGAAGTAGCCACATCTGCCATTTTGGCAGAATATCTACCTCAATGGGGTTTTCCGCTGAATGTTGATTCTGCCAGTGCGCTGTGCATGGGGCTGCTTACGGATACCAACGGTTTTCGAATTCCCTCAATCACCCCTGCTACCATGGAATTAGCAGCCCAACTCATGCGCCAGGGCGCACCTTTACCCGAAATTTATCAAAAGTCTCTCGTCAGCCAAAGCCTTCAGACTAGTAAACTATGGGGACTTGCATTGACAAAATTGCAGATGGAAAAAGGTTTATTGTGGACCAGCATCACCAATGAAGATCGAAAAACAGCCGGATACAGAGGACATGATGATGCGGAAATCACTAATTTCCTCACCAGCGTTGAAGGCTGCAAGGTAGCTCTATTTTTTAATGAACAGAGCACAGAAAAAGTAAAGGTAAGCTGGCGTTCCAGAAATCATATTGACGTTGCGAAATTAGCACAACATTATAACGGCGGGGGACATCCCAATGCAGCGGGTGCAGAAGTTGCACAGAACCTTGGAGAGGCCGAAGAGGAAGTCTTACGGACCACTCAGAAATTTATCTCAGGGGAAATAATTTTTAGAGAACGGGAGTAGAAAATGTACAATAACAGTTCCAAACCTAATGATACGATGTCTGGTGTACTGGTGGTGGATAAGCCAGTGGGTATGACTTCGCATGAAGTTGTTCAAATCATCCGCCGCGGCACCAACATCCGCCGTGCCGGCCATACCGGTACGCTTGACCCGCGCGCCTCTGGTGTGCTGGTCATCTTGATCGGACCAGCTGTACGCCTGAGTGAATATGTGTCCGCATCTGATAAACGTTATCAGGCAGTTATCCGCCTGGGTGCCAATACCGACACTTACGACAGCGATGGGAAGGTAACAAGCACAAACCCGATCGAGGTTACTGAAGAACAGTTTGAAACCGAATTGAAAAAATTCATTGGCGAAATCACCCAAACCCCTCCGCCTTATTCAGCGATTAAAATGCAGGGTCGCCCGGCTTATGAAATGGCGCGTGAAGGCGAGGAAGTGGAAATGCAGCCTCGCATCATCAACGTATACAGCCTGGATGTTCTTGAATGGGCACCTCCTGAAGTTACAGTGGATGTACACTGCTCCTCGGGTACTTATGTTCGCTCATTAGCTTTTGAACTTGGTGAAAAACTGGGCTGCGGTGCCATGCTTACCGGATTAAGGCGCACCAAGAGCGGGCGCTTTACCTTGAAGGATGCTGTTCCATTACGCAAACTGATCGAATCCTTCGACAACAACTCCTGGTACAAATTCGTTATTCCCGCGGCTGAAGCCCTGGCAGAATGGACTGCCCTTTCATTGAACAATGAACAGGTGGAAGCCATCCGCCACGGACACCGAATTCCGGGTGAAGGCAAAGCGGGTGAAATGGTCCGCGGTATTACCGAACAAGGTGAGCTGGTAGCCCTTTTGGAATTTGATGAAGCCACCAAGGAATTTCAACCTCGTAAAGTCTTTTTCGCCTGATGTCTGAAAAAGCATCTGATCTTCCTGCTAAAACAACCTGGGTCACCATTGGCACCTTTGATGGTGTCCATCTAGGCCACCAGGCGATCATCAACAGCCTGGTTCGCGGAGCCCACACTCAGAACAAATTAGCAGTAGTGGCCACTTTTTTTCCGCATCCTGCTGAAATATTACGCGGAATCGATGGACCCTATTATCTCAACACCCTCCAGGAGCGAGAGAGTCTGGTCAAAAAACTGGGAGCGGATGAGATCATTACCCTGCACTTTAATGCCGAATTTGCCAAAAAAACCGCCCGCGCCTTCATTAAAGATCTGTATGCGCAGACACCCTTTTCCGTTATCCTGGTCGGGTATGATTTCCACTTTGGAGCCAAACGAGAAGGAGATATTTCCATTTTGCGCGATCTGGGAAAGGAATTTGGTTTTGAAGTTCGCACAATTTCACCCAAAATGATAAATGACCAGGTAATTTCCTCAAGTGTCATCCGCCAACTGATCCTCAAACATGAGGTCCGCCAAGCCGCACAATTGCTTGGGCGTTGGTATTCGGTCAGTGGCGAAGTGGTTCACGGCGATGGACGCGGAAAACACATCGGCGTGCCCACCGCAAATGTGGCCATCTGGCCCAGACGGCTGATGCCGGCAAGCGGAGTATACGCTGCCCGGGTAGAAGTGGATGGCCGATCACTACCGGCAGTATTAAATATTGGCAACCGCCCGACATTTTATTTTCCCCCGGCTGAACAAACCGTGGAAGTGCACATGCTTGATTTTCATGAGGATATTTACGGAAAAACGATTAAAGTAAATTTTATAGATTTTCTCCGCTTGGAAAAACGTTTTAACTCAGCCGAGGAATTAATGGTACAGATCCGAAAAGACATTCGATCCGCCCGTGAGGTGCTTGTCCATGCCCCCCAAACGCCAGATTTACCTGCTTGATCCAAAAAAACTAAGCCCTGAGACCATTGCGGTCACCTTTGCAAAAACATCCCGTTCACCGCTTTCCTTCCGGGAAATCGCAGCCGAGCTTTCCGATGAGGAAAGTTCCGAGTTTCATGAAAAATGGGTGGTGGGATACGGGCATGCTTCGGTGGCAGAACACGCGGTTTTACATATTGCCATGGAGAACATATCCCGCCGGGCGGTCGAAGCACTGGAATCCTGCCGGCTGGCATCCTTCACCGAAAAATCTTCGCGCTACCAGGTCTATTCCAACGACCTTTTTCTAACCCCACCTGAGCTGGCCAGCCATCCGCTGGAAAATGATTACTTGAATTTCTGCCGCGATCTATTTACAGCGTATGAAAACAACCGTCCTCCGATGGAAAAAATGGCGCATGAAATGCTGCCCCAGCTTGACGGAGAGAACGAGAATGCCTGGCAGCGGCGCACGCAAGGTCTGGCACGGGATATCTGCCGTTATTACCTGCCCACCTCCACCCTTGCCAACGTGGGAATGACCATCAACGCGCGGGCATTGGAACACGTCCTGTGCAAGCTGCTCTCCCACCCACTACGGGAGGTTAAGGAAATTGGTGCGGAGATCAAATCCATTGCCCAGGCCAAGGTTCCCACCCTGGTGAAATACGCCAGTGAAAATCCCTGCTTGATCGAAGCGCAAAATGAATTCTCGGCCGTAAAAGAAACTATCCCCCAGACTAACAAACCTGCCAAATGGCTGGATGTGCTTGCTTACAATCTGGAAGGAGAAACACAAGTCCTGGCGGCTCTTTTATTCCGATTTGGCCGTGAGGATTTTGGCCAATGCCTGCAAAAAGTGAGGGGGATGGAGAATAACCAAAAATCCCAATTAACCCAAGCACTTTTGGGCAAACTTTCCGAACATGACATTCCCTTGAGAGAATTGGAATACGCCGGGATCACCCTGGTAGTCACACTTGACCAAGGTTGCTTTGGAGAACTCAAGCGTCATCGGATGATGACCCTGACGCCCCAGTCCTTCACCCCTGCTTACGGCTATGCGATGCCAAGGCTGGCTGACAACGCCGAGGTGGAAATCAGATTCAGAACCTTAATGGACAAAGCGAAAGAATTATTTAACAAAATAGCGACCAGCATCAATCCAGAGGTAGCCGCCTACCTCCTGCCCCATGCCTATAACCGCCGCATCCTGATCAAAATGAACCTGCGCAGCGTTGACCACCTGCTTAAGCTGCGCACAGCCGCCCGCTCACATTTTGCTATTCGGCGGGTGACCTGCCGGCTTTCTGAGGAGATCAAACCAATTTACCCGCTCTTTGCACCCTATTTCGGCTCGCAAGCTAATGAAACTTCGATAGAAATTGAAAAGAAATATTTCATCCAAACCGAGTGAAATCCGCCAGGTTATCGTCACAGCCTACCAACCCTCTTGGCGGGAGAATTATGAGCTGGAAGCCGCTCAATTAAGAATAATTTTCGGGGGAGAACTGATTGAAATTCATCATATCGGAAGCACCTCCATTCCAGGTATGGACGCCAAACCGATCATTGACATACTCATGGTAATCCGTGATATCCAAAAGATCGACACCTACAATAAAAAAATGCAGTGTGCCGGATATATTCCAAAGGGAGAGTATGGAATCCCCGGGCGGAGGTTCTTTATCAAAGGAAACGAGCTGCGTCACACTCTCCACATCCATGTTTTTCAAAAAGGGCATGCAGATATCGCCCGTCACATTAATTTCAGGGGTTATCTGATTGCCCACCCTGAGGAAGCCAGCGAGTATGCCCGATTGAAACATGGGTTGGCCAGTCGACATCATCTGGATATTGAATCCTACCAGGCTGGCAAGAAACAGTTCATCAAGCGAGTTGATCAAAAAGCGAAGGATTGGAGAAGAGATAAAATCTTATACTAAGAGCAAATTGGTATTTGTGCATATTACATCTAAATTATAGAACAGCGCCCATTGAGGTTATAAAAGCAAGGTGAATTTGCCCATTATTACCAATTTACCAAATCAATATTTCTAACATCGAACATGGAAAAAATTGGCGATGTGATTTTAGTTATGGAGAAAAGTAAAAAGGCAATTTTCTAGAAAACGAAATATATGCGATTACACAATGATCTCGGTTATTACAATTATCTGATGAGACAAAGATGCTGTAGAATTATTTTGATTTTGTTTTTTAGGAGGTATTGTGACTATTCCTGATTTTCAAACAATTATGCTCCCACTACTTCAATTTGCTGGTGATGATAAAGAGCATCATATTCACGAAGCTGTAGATAAATTATCCTTAGATTTTTCATTATCCGAAGATGAAAAAAACCGGCTACTTTCAAGTGGTCAACAGGTTTTTTATAATCGTGTTGGTTGGGCTCGGACATATCTGAAGAAAGCAAGATTATTGCAGGATCCAAGGCGTGGTTACTTTTTAATTACTGAAAAAGGGAAAGAAATATTAAAAGAACCAACGGAGAAGATAAATATAGATTTTCTAAGACAATACCCTGAGTTTGTTCAATTCCGTAAGACAGTTCACACTCCAGAAGAAGAACCAAAGGATGTTGATCTTGAAGGATTAACACCTGAGGAAGCACTGGAAAATTCGTATCAGAGAATCCGAAGTGATTTGTCTGAAGAATTACTAGATTATGTATTAAATAGCACTCCAGGTTTCTTTAAAAAATTGGTTGTCGAGCTATTAGTAAAAATGGGATATGGAGGATCACAACGCGATGCTGCTCGTGCTGTTGGACAAAGTGGAGATGAGGGGATAGATGGCATAATTGATGAGGATAGGTTGGGGTTAGACACTATATATATTCAAGCGAAAAAATGGAATAGAGAAACATCTATCGGTAGACCAGAAATTCATAGATTTGTTGGAGCTCTCCAGGGTAAGCATGCAAAAAAAGGGATATTTATAACAACTGCGCAATTTACTAAAGAAGCACAAGAATACGCCAAAAGTATTGATACTAAAGTTGTGCTTATAGATGGCAATCGTCTTACTGATTTGATGATTGATTATGGCATCGGAGTTTCAACTCGAACAATATATGAAATTAAAACGTCGGATTCAGATTACTTCGGGCAAAGCATAATTGAAGAATAAGGACTAAAAAAGACCGTTTGATCTACAATAAAGAAATGTATTAATACTCCAAATAGTCTAGCTTTTATGCTTTTGCATGAAGCGGATTTTATTTTAGGACACAATTTGGTTTTTTAGAACCGAGGGAAGTGTACAATAATCTAGAGATAATATAACTCTTACAATTATTTTCGCTATAATAGAATTTAGATTAATGTAATCAGTTTTCAGCAATTTTAGGAAAAAAGGGAAATCATGAGCGGTATCGAGTTCGTCATTAAACGAAATGGCGCCAAGGTGCCTTTTACCCCCAACCGCATAACCAATGCCATCTATCGCGCGGCAGTTGCAGTGGGTGGACGGGATAAATCCATCGCTGAAGAATTAACGCAAAAGGTCATTAGCGTCCTGGAAAAGACTATTCCCTCCGGCGGAATTCCAACAGTGGAAGAAATTCAGGATACTGTGGAAAAGGTCCTAATGGAAAACGGTCACGCCAGGGTGGCCAAAGCTTACATCCTCTACCGCGACGAGCGCGCTCATCTGCGTCAGCAGCGCGAAGCGATTTCCTATCACCCCTCAGAGAATATTCCCTGGTCCAAGATCTGGCAGGTGCTGGATTGGGCGGTCACCCATAACCTGTACAGCGTGGAAATTCTAAACCAGCGAATTGCCAAGGGTGAAATCGCAGAAATCATTTCGGAAGCAGAAATGTTCTACGAAGAGGATATCAAAATTGCCGCCAATATGATCATTGAAAAGCAAAAAGAGGTGCGCATTGTATTGATCTCCGGACCATCTTCTTCAGGTAAAACTACAACCACAATCAAGATCGGCCAGCGCCTGCAGCAAAAAGACCTGCATCTGGTGACCTTGAATGTGGATAATTATTTTTTTGACCTGGATCTTCATCCCAAGGATGAATTTGGCGATTACGATTTTGAAACTCCTCAGGCCCTTGACCTGGAAATGGTCAATGACCATCTCAAAAGCCTGATCAAGGGAGAAGAAGTACAGCTTCCATTTTATGATTTTAAGACCGGGAAGCGTACAGACAAGCATACTCCCATGCAAATAAAAAAGAATGAGATCATCCTGATCGACAGCCTGCATGGACTTTACCCAGGCATGACGAAGGACATCCCGGATGAGCAGAAATTCCGGCTTTACCTGGAACCGCTGATGCAAATGAAAGATCTGGATGGTAATTACATACGCTGGACAGATATCCGCTTGATGCGGCGAATGCTCCGGGATGCCGCTTACCGTGCTTACGACCCGGAAAGCACGTTGACCCACTGGCATTATGTGCGTACCGGTGAAATGCGTACGATTATTCCCAATATCAATACCGCTGACTACATCATTAATAGCGCCATGCCTTATGAACTTTCCATTTACCAGCCCAAGCTGATCAACTATTTCAACCAGTGGGTGGAAAAATACCGAAAGGATGCGCTTCGCCAGGATGCGTATGAAAGGGCTGCGCGGGTACGAAAACTGCTGCACTCCCTTGCACCGATTGAAGATGACTCCGTTGTACCAGGAGATTCCCTCATTCGAGAATTCATAGGCGGCAGTTCACTGAAATATTAATATTCTTGGTAAATTTTTATTCTGAAGAGGCATTCAGGATTTTAAGGGGTTCCGCGTGGAAAACCCGGAGGGTCAACCAAATTCTTCAACAGAAACTAGGATATTGAGTCCTATGCGCTTCCACAATGCTTTACTATCCCTACATATTGCATTTTTCATAGATTTAGATGTTTTTAACCAATATATGGTAGTTAATGAATTTCAATAATCTTCTACTCAATAATTTAACACAAGTTATTTATCATCTGTTGAAGATATTATTCTTTCAGCCGGTAACCTACTCCTAGTTCGGTCAACAAGTAATGCGGTTGGTTGGGGTCAGATTCAATTTTCTTTCTCAAATTACTAATATTCACTCTCAACATACGATCATCATTTTCTGTGCTTGTTCCCCATACTTCGTGGATCAACATCCGGTGAGTGATCACCTTGCCTGCATTCTGGATCAGAATAAGTAAAATATCAAATTCGTTTGGAGTCAAGTCAACTTCTTTTCCGTTTAGCAGTACTCGATGACGCGCGATATCCATCTCTAAACCTTCAATTGAATAGTATTGTTCTTTTCCATCTTTCACAGAATGGCGCATCACTACCCGGATTCTCGCGAGCAATTCACCGACCCCAAACGGTTTGGTCAGGTAATCATCTGCTCCAACATCAAGCGCCTGAATCTTATCCGTCTCCCGGTCTCGTACTGATAAAATGATGATTGGCAACTGGCTGATTATTCTGGTCCTACGGGTGACCTCCATACCATCGATATCGGGTAATCCCAAATCCAGAATCATTAGATCTGGCTTTTTCTTTCGAATGGTAATTAACGCATCTAGACCGTTCTCTGCTTCCAATACCTCAAACTGGTTGGCTCGTAGCGAAACCCTTAGAAATCGCCGTATTTCTGGCTCATCATCCACAACTAGAATAGAAAGTTTGTGATTATCCATTTCTCAAATCTTCGATTCTATAACGGCAGGGTGAATTTAATGGTCGTTCCTTTTCCCAGATTGCTTTCTGCCCAAATCTGCCCACCATGAGCTGCAATGATCCCCTTGCAAATCGCCAATCCCAAACCTGTACCTGGTAAATTTTTCTTATTCTGAATCCTAAAGAACTTATCAAATACTTTCTTAAGGTCATCTTTTGGAATTCCGATCCCATGATCTTCTACTGCGACCAGGGCATTTTTCTCCTCTCTTATTACAGAGATCATGATCGGTTTTTCTCGGGCGGAAAACTTACCTGCATTATCCAAAATATTGGTCAGAACTGTCGCAATTAATGAAGCATCCATACGAATCAGTGGTATGTCAGCCAATATTTTCACTTTTACCGGATGGACTTTTAACACACCAGCCATTTGACGGAGAACACTGCCAATCAAATCCTGGATGTCTTCAGGACTGCAGTTCAACTGCACTTTCCCTGCTTCAATGCGAGTCATATCCAAAAGATTTTCAACAATACGGTTGAGTTCATTGGCCTGCTGAATGGCAGATTCAATTAGTTCAACCTTAGTTTCCTCTTTTAATTTCTCAGACCTTTTCCTGGTTTTTGCAGATTCGCTCAGACTGCTTAATACACCTGTAATTGTGGCCAGGGGAGTTCGCAATTCATGCGAGATGGAGCTCAAAAGGGCGGATTGAAGCTGCTCGGACCGCTGCATCATCTCATTTTTCGAGGCTTGCTCAGCAAACAATGCCCGTTCAATGGCTAAAGCGGAAAGATTGGCAAAACCTTCCAGAAGCGTTCTTTCATTGAAGGTAATCGGCTTCTGTAATGGAGTTGATGAAATTCCAAGGATTCCGATGATTCCTCTTGAGGTGATCAAGGGTTGAAAGCGGGTCAATGAAGCCGGCAGTGTATCCGTTTCGCTACCAGCTGGTTTGGAATTGGCAAACGACCATTCCGCAATTGCCAGTTCTTTATCATTCAAAGAAAAATTGGGCGTTGATGCCTTTCGGACCAATTTCTTTTCCTCGGGGAGGAAAACAACAACATCCCGATCAAATGCTTTATGGATATTCTTAATCACAATATCCAAAACACTTTCAAGTTCGAAAGCACTGGTCAATTCGCGACTGATGTCGTTGATCGTCTGTTGGTGCAGGTCACGATTCTTTAACAAATCCACCTGGTCACGCAATAAAGCAGCTGAGTTGCTTATGATCAGACCCACCAAAAGTAAACCAATGAACGTGATCAGATATTGGGTGTCATATACAGAGAAGCTGAATACGGGCTGCACCATAAAAAAGTCAAAAGCCAAAACACTAAAGACCGAAGCAAGGATGGAAGGTCCCCTGCCTAAAAATGTGGCTACCAATACCACTGCCGCCAGATAGAGCATGACTAAATTTGTGGGTTCAAGGGCTCCCTGCAAGAGTGATCCTATCAGGGTTGCCAGCACTACCAAACCCGCACTGATCAAATAACGGTTCCAAGGATGATGGGGGATCATACGTGCTGTGGTTATTTTTTGGGGTGACTCCACCTCTTCACTAACGACATACACATCGATCGACCCACTTCGGCGGATAATATTATCCACATCTGAACCATGAAATAATTCATTCAGGCGGCTTTGAATCGCTTTACCGACCAGAATCTTAGTGATGTTGTGGCTGTGCGCAAAATCAAGGATACCTTCTGCTACAGAACTTGCGGGAACTTCATAAACACTGGCTCCTAATTTTTCAGCAAGTTTCAAATTTTGCTGCAACCGCTCATGGTTCTCTTCCTTGTTTTTAATATTTTGCGGTATTTCAACATGGATGACCGACCATTCAGCATTCAGGTCATCTGCCAATCGACGACCTGCACGGATCAATCGTTCTGCCATGGGATGGTAACTAATGCATACCAATATATGTTCCCCTGCTGCCCAAGGCCCACGAATGTCCTTGGCCTGCATGTAGTCAAGCATCTGATCATCCACACGGTCAGCTGCTTTGCGCATGGTCAGCTCACGCAAGGCAGTCAGGTTGCCTTTGCGGAAAAACTTCTCCAGTGCCTGGGCAGCACTTTCAGGTACGTATACTTTTCCATCCCTAAGCCGATTCAATAATTCATCGGTGGGCAAATCTATTAATTCAATCTCATAAGCTTCATCCACCAGACTATCAGGGACTGTCTCCCTAACCGTTACGCCGGTGATTCGATGGATCACATCCTTTAGACTCTCCAAATGTTGGATATTAACCGTTGTGTAAACATCGATCCCCGCACTCAACAATTCCATGACATCCTGATAACGCTTGGGATGCCGGCACCCATGTGCATTTGTATGGGCTAATTCATCAACCAGGGCAAGCTGTGGATGACGCCTTAATACGGCGTTGATATCCATTTCCTTGATCGAGACATTGTGATAATTGATCTGACTTCGCGGAATCACCTCCAAGCCTTTCAACATCGCCTCGGTGTCTTTTCTGCCGTGGGTTTCAACATAAGCTGCGACAACATCCATACCTTCCTGAATCCGTTGATGAGCTGCTTCCAACATGGCATAGGTCTTGCCAACTCCAGCCACATAGCCCAGAAAAATCTTAAGTTTTCCGCGTTTTTCCTGGTTTTCTTCTTCTTTTTTAATTGCAGTAAGCAATTTATCGGGGTCTGGTCGTTTTAATCCATCCATCATAGTTTATTGTAGCGTATCTAATGCAAGGTTCAATTCAAGTACATTCACTCTTGGTTCACCAAGAAATCCAAACAGACGATTTTTAGTATGATCTTGAATAAGCTTCATCACCGTATCAATTGGCAGCCCACATACCCTGGCGATTCTTTGCACCTGGTAAAGGGCTGCCGCCACACTAATATCAGGATCCAATCCACTGGCTGAAGAAGTGACCAAATCTACTGGAATGGGCAAAGGATTACTGGAATCAATCTTCAGTAATTCCTGAATTCTATTTTTAACATTGCTCACCAAATCTGGATTTGTCACGCTTAAATTTGAACCGCCGGATGCAGAGGCATTATAAGGTTGCATTCCTGTTGCCGAAAGGCGCCCCCAAAAATATCTGGGTTGGTTAAAATACTGTCCAATTAAGGAAGAGCCAACTACATTTGAATTTTTAAAGATTAAACTTCCATTGGCCTGGCCAGGGAAGAACAATTGGGCAAAACCGGTGATTAATAATGGGTAAATCAAACCTGTCAGAATCGTAAAACCCAATAACATAATTACGGAACTCTTTAGCAATTTAATCATGATCTTTCCTTTTATTACACCAAGCGAAACAGCACCAGGATAACATCAATTAATTTAATCCCAATAAAGGGTGCAATTAATCCTCCAAGCCCATAGATCATTAAATTATCACGCAATAATTGTGAAGCTCCCACAGCCCTGTATCTAACTCCCTTCAACGCCAGTGGAATAAGTAGAACAATAATAATGGCATTGAAAATAATAGCAGATAGTATAGCGCTCTGGGGTGTGGCTAACTGCATGATATTCAGCACTCCTAATTGCGGATAAATACTGGCAAAAGCCGCAGGGATGATGGCAAAATATTTAGAAACATCATTGGCAATACTGAAGGTGGTCAATGCCCCGCGGGTCATCAACAACTGTTTGCCAATCTCTACAATGTCGATTAGTTTAGTAGGGTTGCTGTCCAGATCCACCATATTGGCTGCTTCCCGAGCTGGTTGTGTTCCTGTGTTCATCGCCACAGCTACATCCGCTTGAGCCAAAGCCGGCGCATCATTGGTTCCATCTCCGGTCATGGCCACCAGCCTGCCTCCCTGTTGATATTCCCGGATAAGGGCAAGTTTTTTTTCGGGGGTTGCCTGCGCCAAAAAATCATCCACGCCAGCTTCTGCGGCAATGGCTGCCGCAGTCAATGGATTATCACCTGTGATCATGATTGTTTTTATTCCCATTTTCCTCAACTGAGAAAACCGCTCTTTTAAACCGCCTTTTACAATATCTTTCAGGTGAATGATGCCTAATGCCGAATGATTGCACATCACAACCAGGGGAGTACCTCCATCTTGTGCGATTTCCTTTATTTTTTTATCAAGGTCTTCCGGAACCGGATTGCCAAAATCACGGATTATTTCAAGGATGGATTCGGGAGCACCTTTGCGGATGCTGATCCCAGCATAATCAATCCCACTCACACGGGTCTGGGCAGTGAATGGGATAAACTTCATTCCCTTCGGCGCCAATTTACTTTTTCCCAGGGTCTGTGCCCGTAATCCATATTTCTCCTTGGCAAGAATGACAATGGAACGTCCTTCAGGAGTCTCATCGGCAAGTGAAGAGAGTTGAGCGGCTGCAGCCAATTCTTCAATCGGAGTACCTCCCACCGGGATGAATTCAACTGCCTGTCGATTACCCAGGGTGATGGTGCCAGTTTTATCCAGCAAAAGAACATCCACATCCCCAGCTGCTTCAACAGCCCGACCAGACATGGCGATCACATTATGTTGAATTAAACGGTCCATACCAGCAATACCAATGGCTGAGAGCAACCCACCAATGGTGGTTGGAATAAGGCAAACCAGTAGAGCTACCAAAACGGTGATGGTTACCGGAGATCCCTGGCTTGCAGCTTTTACACTGTAAATTGAAAACGGTAACAGGGTAATACACACTCCCAGGAAAATAATTGTGAAGGCAGCCAGCAGTATATTCAGGGCAATTTCATTGGGTGTTTTTTGTCGCTTGGCACCTTCCACCAACCCGATCATTCGATCCAAAAACCCTTCCCCGGCATTGGCAGTGACCTTAACCACAAGCCAATCTGAAAGAATGCGTGTCCCTCCGGTTACTGCGCTACGGTCCCCTCCCGATTCCCGGATAACGGGAGCCGATTCACCAGTAACGGCGGATTCATCCACAGAGGCGATTCCTTCAACTATCTCTCCATCCGTCGGGATAATATCACCTGTCTGAACGACAAACAAATCCCCCTGTTTCAGCGCAGTTGAAGGAACACTCTCAAAGGACTGGGGTTGAATCCCTTTGATAAACTTTTTATTCAATCTCTTTGCGGAGGTTTCTTGACGCGTTTTGCGCAAAGCAGCAGCTTGCGCTTTCCCACGCCCTTCCGCCAGAGCTTCAGAATAATTGGCGAATAAAACCGTGATCCAAAGCCAAATGGCTACTGGACCAATGAAACCCGGGGATGCTTCACCCTGCCCGGTCAAGGATTGCACCCAAAGGCATGAGGTTAACAGGCTGCCAATTTCGACCACAAACATGACCGGATTACGCATCATCCGTAGTGGATTCAGCTTGATAAAGGCATCCAGGATAGCCCGACGGTATAAACTTCTATGCTGGTTGTTTGGTTTTTTTTGTGAACTATTCATTTCATGCACCAATTAATAACAAGTGTTCAGCTATCGGACCTAACGCCAGCGCAGGGATGAAATTCAAAGCGCCCACAATAAAAATTACAGCGATCAACCAGGCAATAAATAGCGGTGAAGTCGTTGAAAGTGTGCCAGCTCCTGAGGGCACTCTCTTCTTGGTGGCCAGTGAACCTGCCAAAGCCAGGGTGGGAATGACCAACCAGTAGCGCCCAATGAGCATTGCTATCGCTCCCGTGAGGTTATAAAAAAGAGTATTGCCATTCAATCCTGCAAATGTGCTTCCATTGTTATTTCCCTGGGAGGTAAATGCATACAGGATCTGACTAAAGCCATGTGCTCCAGGGTTGGTAATTGAACTTAACCCAACCGGAAATATTACAGCCAAAGCGGTGAAAAACAATACAATCATTGGCATGATCAAAATGACCAAGGATGCCATTTTCATCTCAAAAGGCTCAATTTTTTTGCCGAGGTATTCCGGAGTTCGCCCAACCATCAAACCGGCCACAAAAACCGCCACGATCACAAAAACCAGCATTCCATATAACCCCGATCCCACCCCTCCCAAGGCTACCTCACTTAATTGCATCATCAACAGCAGCACCATCCCTCCCATGGGAGTAAAGGAATCATGCATGCTGATTACCGCACCCGTGGAAGTAGCGGTAGTCAACGTGGCAAAAAGAGCCGAAGGCGCGACCGCGTTCCTTACTTCCTTGCCTTCCATATTGCCGCCGGATTGGGTGCTGCCAGGGTTTTGGTCCACCCCCAATGGAAAAAAACGGGGATTTGGCATAGACTCGGCAGCATAGGTCAGGGCACTAAAAACCACTACTATGATCAGCATCGCTGCCAATATTGCCCATCCCTGGCGGGTATCCCCCACCATTTTCCCAAATGTGTAGGTAAGCGCAGCTGGAATGCAGGTTTCTGCCAATAATAGAAGAAAGCTTGTCTGAGGAGTTGGACTTTCAAAAGGATGGGCAGCATTGGCATTGAAAAACCCTCCGCCATTAGTCCCCAAATGTTTGATCGCCACCTGGGATGCCACCGGCCCCAAGGCAATAATCTGCTTTGAAATGACTTGTCCTTCATATTGATAAGGTTGAACGAGGTTAGCATTAGCCGAAGGGGATAAGGTTTGAATGACACCCTGAGATACAAGGATGAGGGCGAAGATCATTGAAAGAGGTAGAAGTACATATAAAACACTGCGGGTAAGGTCAACCCAAAAATTCCCCAATTGATTGGTGTTATGACGGGTTAATCCGCGGATGAAAGCAACCAGAATGGCGATACCAGTTCCTGCTGAAAGGAAGTTTTGTACCGTCAACCCCAATATTTGAGCAAGATAGCTCAACGTGGTTTCCCCTCCATAGTTCTGCCAGTTGGTATTAGTAACGAAACTAATCGCGGTGTGAATCGCTAGGTTAGGAGAAACAGCAGGCATTGATTGAGGATTCAATGGCATCCAACCCTGAAAACGCAACAGCAGGTAAAGAAATATTATGCCGACAAAATTAAAACACAGCATGGCTTTGGCATAATTTTTCCAATCCATCTCATTAGCAGGATCAATTTGGGCAACTCGATAAAAATTTTTTTCCAGAGGGGTTATCCACCGTGAAAGCCAAGTGGTTTTCCCTTGGAATACCTTCGCCATGTAATTGCCAAGAGGTTTGACCAGCAGCACAAGAATAACGAAATAAACAAGGTAATACATCCAACCGTAAACCGTCATTAAAACCTCTCAGGCTGTAAAAGCGCAACAAACAAATAGATCAATAAAATGATCGAAATAATTCCTGCAATCCAATATAAAATATTCACTAGGTCATTCCTTTAATCGTTCGATCAAATAAATCATGCCGATACTGCTGGCTCCAAAAACAAAAATTATTAAAACTGAAATCAGATCCTGCATATAAATCCTTCTTTCTTCCTTTGATTTATAGCTGAATTCGAATTAAGATGGCGTTAAGAACTCTGGATGGTTTGAATAATGATTGCATTTTCAATCAGTAGATTCATAATATGACAGAAAAAGATTTGAGATTCCTAGGAGATTTCAAAAAAATACCCCAAAAACACGAAAGGCGACTTAATATATCAACAATAATTAAACTATCAATTCTAGTAATAATTATAGAAATCTGAAATAATGAGAAATGACGAGAGTAAATTTGAATATGGAGCAAAATACTTACGAGTCCCCTGTACCTTTGCGTTGAAAAGGCATCATCAAGAAGCGGCTAAAAATGCGCAGAGAACTGCTGAAGGAAAAACGAGCGCCATTCTTCTGATTGGAAAGCATCTTATCGGTCAGCCAATCTGCCACCTGATCGACATCACTGGCAATGACATCAAAAATGCGCTTGACCCTGGACCATTCTTCAGGTTTACCCTCGTATTGACCAGTCACCATATCGGTCAACACCATACCTGGTTGCATTGAACCCATGATAATGCGCGGATTGGTCACTTCGGCTGCCAGACTGGCATTGAAATAACGCAAACCAGCTTTGGTGGTCCCATAGATGGAAAGACCTTTTACATTGTTACTGCGTCCATTAGCCCCCATCCCTTCCATGTTATAGATCGCGCCATATCCCTGCTTGATAAAACCCTGCATGGCAACCTTGCTGCCATACATCTCTCCAAGCACATTGGTTTCCACCACTGAACGAATTTCCTCTGCGGGAATCTCCCAGGGCGTATTCTGCATGTTGGAAATTCCGGCATTATTCACCCAGATGCAAATACTGCCAAATTTCTTTATGGCTTGATCCCAGAGAGATTGCAACTGTTTATACTCGGTGACATCACAGACAAAACCTGCCACTTTGTCGGCAGAGAATTCTTCTGCCAATTTTTGGACAGATTCTTTCACGACTGTGGATTTACGCCCGCTGATCACCACAATATTACCTTTTCTTAAAAAGGCACGCGCCATTGCAAAACCAATTCCGCGCGTACTGCCAGTAATTACTATTGTTTTCATTTTGTACCTTTTATAAATTCATTATGCAGAATGAATTGTAATCCTCTTCTTTTTTGTTCTGGTCAGTTGAAGGACTGTGCAGGCTGAACGATCCAGGCAATCGATAATCTAATCATTCAAAAAACAGGAATAGAAATTATCGGCCGTTCAATCGGGCCCTGGCAACCGCTTGCAAGCGCGGATGCATGACATAGTATTGCTGCCCATCGTTTGGATTTTGCGGTTTCGAATGTGAAGTCCCATCCTTAAGTTCACGAACGCCTTTGATGATCAATTTCACCATCATTGGCTCCAAACGGCGACGAATGCTTTCAAATGTGTCCTCTTTTTTCAGTTCCACCTTCTGCTGCAGAAGGATTGGACCCGTATCCACTCCGCGATCCATAAAATGGAGGGTGACACCCACTTCTGGTTTTCGGCTGCCGGCTTCCAGAACTGCCCACTCAATGACATCCATCCCCCGGAATCTGGGCAGCCAGCCGCTGTGACAATTAAGTACACCCAGGCGCGGGATCGCAAGAATATTATCGCGGATCAAACCGCCCCCGGTGAAGACAATCAAATCTGGCACAGCATTTTTTAAAAATAATTCCGCTTCGGGTTGATTGTGGTCAGTTACGCTGAGGATGGGAATACCCTGTTTTTTTGCCAATTCACCTAAAGACTTCGACTGTAAATTGATCTCATTCGCCTGCAACAAAAGCGTTTCAGCAACCCCATGATCACGAGGTATATCACGTAAAAGCCATTTATTGATCACTTTACGCATCAAGCGCACCCCATCCCTGCGCAACTCTGAGCGGATGCGGTCTTGATTCCAGGGAGTCCGCACAACAACGCCAACAACCTCTACATCCTTTAACTGGGTAAGCAGGCAGGCGGTATTCAGCGAATATAGACTATTATTTATGGGGGCAAGGATTGCTACTTTGATCAAGGGTACAGCTCCTTGAAAGTTAATTCCTGTTCCGCCAAAGCCAGTAAAAACCGAACCATTTCCGGCTGTGCACTCTTTCTTCTTAGTTTTGAGAAATACCAATCGTTCAATTTGAGGACAGCATTCAGAAAGCGCGGGTCTTTTTTGCGCCGCGCAGCTCTGGCCAATAGAATGACAATATCAAGCCGTTCAAACCAGAGACACTCACCATCTACAAACGGATCGAAGTTTTGCAAGGATTCATCACGCCTGGTTTCGATATGTTTTAAAATACTTTCGAGATTATCTGATACAAAAGAATCATGAAAGACAGATTCGTTAAGATCTGCCTGGTCAAGATAGAATCCTGCTCCAGTTTTGACTATTCCTGTGCGGATCACTTTTCCATCCCACAGGTCTTTTTTCCATGCCATTAGCTCAGTCAGTGAAACCTGTTTTTTAGAGCTATAGGTATTAAAAGGATTTTTCTGCAACTTTACCCATCCCAACACAAGCATTATTTCATAAACCTGCCAGAGTTCGTGAGCGATTTCTGTTTTATCTTTTTCCTCCAGGGTTGCCAGATGCTTGACCGCGCTTGCACATCTTCTGAGAACAAAATTTTTAATCTCGCCCGTGGAATGGGTATGGTAAATAATTTTCTCAACTCGATGGGTAATCCAGTCGCTTATTCGAATCATATAAAATTTTCCACTTTTTCAACGCTAGCCTGGATACTGCTTCCATCCAATCCAACCAGACCCTCGCCGCTGAGATACAACCCGTTAACGCTCAACTCACCGGAAGGGCAGGAAATTACTCCATATTTAAATAGCTGTACTGGTTTATATATATCCTTTTTAAATGAATAGACCTTTTCCCAGTTGAAAGCATCTTCGCTGACCAGCACCGAGCTAGCCTGGCTTAAGATGGCGGGACCGCGTTCAACTGTGGTGAATGCCACAAATACTTTCTCTCTGGTTGGGCAACCGTACCAAACCGAACAATCCAACTCCTGACCCATTTCCACTTTTTCTGTCTTGCGGTGCAATCGGAAGGCATGGTTTAATTTCAGGTTACTATCCGTAAGCCAGTTGATGTGATCCCTGGTAAAGAACAGATTAACAGCACGATAATTCTGGCTGCCATCTCCAAAGGTACGGAAGGTTTTGAAACGGTCGGCAGTACACAAAAGGTGACATTCCCCTTCCAAATCACCGACTGTCACCCAGAAAGTTTCTTTTTCAAATGGGTCGCGAAAAACCCCGTGCACATGGCGGACGGTATTGGATTTGAACTCATGGGCGATCTCCCATTGGTCAAGCCCGGGAGAAACGCGCCAGATCCTTACCGGTTGCCGCTGAGGATTCATGAAATATTCACCAAAGTATATCCACCCGCTCTGATCTTCACACAGCGAACGATGCAAAACACAATCACCCTGGATGGGAAACAATGGTCGGGCAGACAGATCTTTTTCCAATGTATATACCATTCCGCCGCGAATACCCATCACCTTCCCTCTTGAATTAACAATCACATTGCACTTATCCGAGCGCATTGCCCGGGATGTGGGGCGTGAAAAGCTGAACAGATCGCGCGGCAGGCACACGGGGAATCTTGTGAACGGCTGCCACTGATGTTCATTTTTAATTACCACATTCCTTCCAGAAGTCGCCCACAAAGTGCCATCCTCACTGCGGTGGTGAATGATTGTGATTCCTGGATATTTCTCAAGGATGCGAAAGTGATGATTCAGCTGATTCTCCATTAAAGTGATTTAATTGACCTTCTTATTCTATCAAACCTGCCGGACTTTCATTGTATTGATGAAAGGCAGACTATTTGGAATCACGACAATTTCCAGTATACTGATGTTTTAACGAGAAGATCAATGGAAATCCCATCTATTCCTTATATTCCGCCAGATCCAGGTTTTGCTTCATTGCCTCTGGAGCGCTATCTTCCCCCCTGCCCCCTTGGAATTTTTCCGCAAGTGCTTAGAGACAAAGTAGCCAAGGATTCCTGGTTGATCGATCCCCTGGGAGCCAATCCATTCACTGCCATTCATGCAGCAAAAGCAGGTTATCGGATTCTGGTGGCACGAAGCAACCCATTAATTCGCTTTGTCCTTGAAATGATAGCCTGCGCTCCCAAAGAGAATGATTTCCGCTCGGCGTTGAATGATCTGATGAGAACCCAGATCAGCGGGAATACCCTGGCGATCCATCTGCAACAGCTTTATCAGACCCGTTGTTCCGGCTGCAATGAACTGGTCCAGGTACGCGGATATATCTGGGAAAAAGGGCATGACCAACCGCGCAGGAGGGTCTATGACTGCCTTCAATGTGGTCAAAAAGGTGATTTTGCCCTCTCTGAATTTGACCTGGAAATTCTTGCACGGGTTGAAGTGCAGAATAATAAAACCCGCGCCCGTGCCAAACAGCGCATCGCCCTGGGATTGGAAGGCGGGGCATTTGGGCTGGATGAAGCTCTCGGTGTTTATCCAGACAGGTCCCTATATTTTCTGATGACCTTGATCAATAAAATTGAAGGGCTTTCACTTCAGCCTGACCAAAAGAAATTGCTGCAGGCATTGTTCTTGAGCATCATGGACACTGGAAATAATTTATGGCATTGGCCGGAAAAGCCTTACCGTCCCCTCACTCTCAGCACGCCAGCCGAATTCCTTGAACAAAACCTCTGGTTGGCTTTACAGGAGGCAATCCGTTTTTGGACCATCCTGGATGAACCAGTGAGCGTTACCCGTTGGCCTGAATTGCCGCCCCAGACAGGCGGGATCTGCTTATACCAGCGGAATAAAACAGATCTACACGAGTTGATCGCCCAGGCCAGACCACAAGCCCTCCTCGCCAATTTTCCGCGTCCCAACCAGGCATTCCTGACTTTCACCGTCCTGTGGAGCGGTTGGTTGTGGGGAGTCCAGGCCGTTCAGCAATTACATTCTGCATTGGAAAACCGGCGACATGACTGGCGCTGGCTGGCTGGTTCACTGCAACTCTCATTAAAACCAATGGATGAACTGCTGCCTGCCAACGCGCCGGCTTTTGGAATTATTTCAGAACCCACACCATCCAACTTATTTGGCATCCTGACAGCTGCCAGGCAAAGTTCCTTCCATCTCAAGGGGCTTGCCTTCAGACAGGCAGAACACCATTTTCAATTGGAATGGACCCATCAGAGTGAAAATACTGAAATGGATGGGTTCACTGAAATTGAGTTGTACCGTGCTGCTTTGGAGGATCTCATTAAACAGAAAGGCGAACCGGTTAATTACGAAGAATTGATCTATGCATGCCGCATCAGCCATGCTCTCAGTGTAACACTGCCGCAAAATTTACTCGAACTGGAAGAGGATCTGCTCGACCAACAATTAATCCTAATAAAGAATGTGCTGCAAGAGCCAACTTTTCTAATTACTTACAAAAATCAGAATGTCCCCCAGGGTAACCAGTGGTGGCTGGTCAAACCAATGAAGCTTGCCATTCCCCTCTCTGACAGAGTGGAAAACACAATTTTTGACCTCCTTCAGAAGAAAAAAACAGTTGCATTAACTGAGGTGGACCAGGAAATCTGCTTAAAATATCGCGGGTTATGCACACCTTCCCTTGAATTGATCCGTGTTTGCCTGGAATCCTATGCGAATCCCGCTCCGGACAAGAATGAACTTTTTACTCTCCGTTCACAGGACGAGATTCTGAACCGCGCTGAAGAAATAAGTAAAACCATCAATACATTACAATTCCTGGCAGTTAAATTTGGTTATCGAACGGAAAATGAAAACCCGCTCACCTGGCACGACAAAGAAGGCAGAGTTATGCAAAAATTTTTCATCATCGGTAATGGGATTTTCAGTCCTTTGCTGGATCAGGCAGAAAAGGAATTAATCTCCAAATCCATAATCATTTTTCCTGCCAGCCGTTCACGATTGATCCTGGATAAATTGAGAAATAATGCCTTCTGGCAGTCACAAATAGACCAGGGCTGGCGTTTTCTAAAAATGCGTCATGTGCGCAAAATCGCCCAACACGAAGATATCACCCCCATTCTCTGGAAAGATCTATTGAATACCGATCCACTTTTATGGGATCCGCCTGTGCAGCTGCAGATTCTTTAGTTTTTCAGTTTTTATTTAATCCTCAGTCCTTGGATTCGCAGCTCGATAAAGAAAAACTCCCGCAAAATTTCTGCGGGAGTTTTTTCTAAATCAATTCGCAATTTCTTCGATAAACGGCACTCTCTTTTTCACATATTCCTGGATTGCTTCCGGGGAATCCAGTTCCAGAGCATGTTCAGCCAGGGATTTCATTTCCCCAGCGTTGAGGTTACGAATGATCTGCTTGATCAGCGGAACCATTGGGGGGCTCATGCTGAATTCATCCAAGCCAAGGCCGATAAGAATGGGAGCAGCCAGGGGTTCGCCGGCCAGTTCACCGCACATACCCACCCATTTGCCTTCATGATGAGCGGCTTTAATCACCTCGCGGATAAGTCTCAGCACGGCCGGCTGAAACGCATTGGAAAGATTGGCCACTTTGGGGTTGGTGCGATCCGCGGCCATGGTGTACTGACTGAGATCGTTAGTGCCGATCGAGAAAAAGTCCACTTCCTTGGCCAACTGATCTGCCACTACTGCAGCAGAAGGGATCTCCACCATAATCCCCACCTCAATTTTTTCAGCAAAGGGAATTTTCTCAGCTTTTAATTCAGCCACGCACTCTTCATAGATCTTGCGGGCTGCGCGCACTTCACCTGGTGCAGCCACCATTGGGTACATGATCTTGACATTCCGCCCCAGACCGGCGCGCAGAGCAGCGCGTAACTGGGGTTTGAAAATATCGGGTCTTACCAAACACAACCGCAGGGCTCGCTGACCCAGAAAAGGATTGGTTTCCGCTTCAAGACCCATATAAGCGATCTCTTTATCCCCACCCACATCCAGGGTGCGCAGTACCACCGGTTTGTCGCCAAAAGTATCGAGGATGGCTTTATACGCTTCGTATTGTTCTTCTTCAGTGGGAAGACTGGTGCGTTCCAGGTATAAGAATTCTGTACGCAGCAAACCAGAACCTTCCGCGCCGTTCTGGACGGCAACCTTGGAGCCCTTGACGTCGCCAATATTAGCAGAGACTTCCGCCCGAACGCCATCCAAAGTGATGGCAGGTTCGTGGGCATGTTTCAGCGCTTCGGCGCGGATATTTTGGGCGAGTTTATCTCGACGGTCATAATCCTGCACAGTGGCATCATCCGGATCAATGATGGCAATACCATGTGTGCCATCCACGATCACCCGTTCCCCATTATTCTCAGCCAGAATTTCTTTACCTGCACCAGCCACTGCCGGCAAGCCCAACCCACGTGCCAGTATGGCGGTATGTGAGGTGGAAGAACCTTGCGCTGTGCAAAAACCAAGCACCAGGGTTTTATCTAAAAGAATAGTATCCGAAGGTGTCAGATCATCCGCTACGATCACTGAAGAGGTTTTTAGTTCAGCAGTCGGCGATTCTGCAACGCCCAGCAAGATGCGCAGAATGCGGTTACCCACATCCATGATATCGGTGGCGCGGGCTTTAAAATATTCATCATTCATGGCTGCCATCGTGGCGGAAAACATCTGCGCTGCACTGTTAACCGCACTTTCAGCACTGGCGCGTTCACCATTAATCTTGGTTTCAACAGCGCTGACAAATTCCGGGTCATCCAAGATCATCTTGTGTGCTTCAAATATCGAAGCATCATTTTTACTGGATTCTTTCAGCGCTTTTTCATAGATCTTGTCAATTTGATTCCTAGCTTCTTCAATCGCTGTATGAAAACGCTTGATCTCTGCCTGCGGGTCCTCGCAAATGCAATTCTCAATTTTCAGTTCTGCGCGGATGAATTTAAAGATCGGGCCAATACAGATCCCCCGTGAGGCTGCCACACCGCGCAGCTTTTTCACTCCGTCTCTCCAAAATTGCTGATCACCAGATCAACCAAAGCCTGAGTGGCTTTATCCTCATCTTCACCAGTCGCCTGGATGGTGATCTCCGTACCCTCAAAGACACCCAGGGTAAGGATGCTCAGGATGCTCTTGGCATTGGCGATGCGCGGTTTGTTGGCATCCTGGTCCAGGCAGGATACTTTTATTTCACTCTTGAATTTGGAAGCCGTCTGAACAAATAAGGCTGCCGGGCGCGCATGTAATCCCACCTTATTTTTAACGATGACTTTGATTTCTTTCATACAGGTCTCCTCAAAATAATATTATCGGTTTTTTAACCGTAAAAGTCGAAGCAATGTGAGATTTGATCAATCGCGCAGGTCATGCACTGCGGAAATTATTTTATCACATCATTTATATAATGATGATTTTTTCTGGTTTTTTTAACTTGCTCATTGGTTTAGACAGGACCCCAACCGCCGGGTCAACTGGCGAGGGCGCCAGCACAATCACAAGGAAGATTGCTTTCTTCCAGAATGCTGCGCGATCGGCAAAAACCGCCTTGCAAAAGCGGAAAGCATTTGCGAGGAGCAATTCTAATGCGACGAAGCAATCTCCCTGTTATCAAAATACGAGATTCAGGATTCAGGCGGCGCCCACGCTGCTGTTCATACGATGCCCTCGTCGGCGAGTTTGCTGGCGAGGACGCCAGCATAATCACCAGCACAATCAAAGGAGAGGTTGGTTCAGCATTTGTCTCTAGGGTGTAACCGGAATGGGCGTCTCAGTTTCGGTTGGCACTAGTGTATCGGTTACAACCACTGTTTCGGTGGGAAGGGGTACCGGTGTTTCTGTAGGAATTAAAGTTGGGGTTTCGGTTGGCAAGGGAGTTTCAGTAGGTGTGGGTGTAAGGATTGGTTCGAGGGTGGGCACCAAGATATTCAGATGAACATCATAGTTTATCCAGGTATCCTGGCTGCTTATTACCGCAATTCGCAATGTAATCCGCGGGGAATTGACCTGATACAAGTCCAATGAATACAGCTTGGTTGGTTCGGTGTATTGATTATTCGAATCCAGCATGGTATCCCATGAAGTTGGATTATCCCCTCTGCCCCATTTCAGCATAAATCCCTTGAAATTCGAAGGGGCGGTGACGATGACATAGAGATCCAGGGGAGTGCGCGAGATCGACATGCCATCCACCAGACCCACAAACATAATCGTAGGCCGTGAATCCGTGCTCTTGCACTCGCGCTCCGGATAAAAGACCACCGGATCAGGGAAGCCCACCTTTGTAACCCATTCCTGTCCTGCACTTTGTTCCTTGATCCATTTAATTGCCCATGGATCATTGATTTTCAGGGTTAATTTTTCTTCAGTAAAATCGGAACAGACCTCCGAAGCACGCAGCCCTGTCCAAACATCCAGCTTGACTGTCTGCCAGAGGTCTTCAGTTTTTGGAAGCGGCGGCTGATTGGCAACAAAGATCTCCCGTTTCTGTCCCGGGCATTTATCAGAAGGAACTGTCCCTGAAATGGTACATATAACTTGATCCACAATCCCGGGAGGCTGAACAAACGGGTGGGGACTGCCGCCGTTATATTTTTGGACCGCCCATTGCATCACATCCGCCCAGATGGGCGCAGCTCCCGCCACTCCGCTGATATTCTCCATGTGCGAGTAATCTGCATTACCCACCCAAACGCCAATGGCAATATCCGGCGTGTAACCTAGTGTCCAGTTATCCCGGTATTCATCGGTTGTGCCGGTCTTGACCGCTGCCGGGAAAGGCAGCCGTAAAACTGAATTCACTCCAAAACCGGGGGTGCGGGCTTCGTTATCTGCCAGAATATTAGTGATCAGATACGCATATTCCGTTTTAATCACCTGCTCCGCAGGCAGTGTTTCATGCTGATAGACCACATTGCCCAGGTGGTCTTCCACTTTGGAGATCGAATAGGATGGCACTCTAACCCCATTGTTGGCGAAGATACCATACGCGCCAGTCAACTCCAGCAGGGACACATCCCCACCCCCCAAAGTAAGGGATAAACCATAATCGTTGCGGGTAAGCGTGGTTATGCCCATTCTTTTTGCGAAATTGATAAAACCATCCACAGCCGGTGTTTTGGGGTCATCGTATATACCCACAAAATTTAGAGTCTTGACAGCTGGAATGTTATACGAACTGCCCAGAGCGATACGAGCCAGGACCGGCCCATGAAATTTTCTGTCGTAATTGACCGGTTGATAAGGCGGGCGGGTATCATTGACGTCACCAGATGGCGGGAATTCACTGGGTACATCCCAGAGCAAAGTCGCCGGAGTCCACCCCTTTTCAAAAGCCGCCGCATAAGTGAGTGGTTTAATCGAGGAGCCCGGCTGGCGCGGGGCGAGAGACATATTCACCTGACCGGCGATCGCATCGTTGAAAAAATCCGCTGAACCCACCATAGCCAGGATCTCTCCTGTCTGCGGGCGAATGGCTACCAATGCTCCATCCGTGGCGCGTTTATCTACCAGCAAATCCACCTGCTGACGAACCACCTGCTGAGCATAATTTTGCAGGTCAGGGTCCAGGGTGGTATAGACATTAAACCCGGAGCGGTAAATGGTCTGGGCATCATATTTTTCTTCCAACTGCATAATGATATAAGTCACCCAGTGTGGGAATGGCATATTAAAGGTGCGAGGCTGAAATGGATAATTTTCAATTTCCTGGGCAGCCGCCACCGCTTCATTTAGGGAAACACAAATTGGGAGTTCGCTATTACTTACATGGATGCAACTGCTGGTCTTGCTTTCCTGGTAAATCAAATTAAGCACATCTTTATTGCGGAGCAGCGTGCCTTCAGGGTTGGAAGAGATATCGTGGATAGCAGGTGCCTGAGGCAGGCCGGCTAAAAAGGATGCCTGCGCCAGGTTGAGCTGGTCTGCAGTGGTGTTGAAATAAGTCTCAGCAGCTGCCTCGATGCCGTATGCCATATGGCCATAAAATATCTCATTCAGGTATAATTCCAGAATGTCATCCTTGGAATACTTACGGGTGATCTCGGCGGCCAAAACGATTTCGCGCGCTTTTCGCTGCACCGTGCGCTGCCCGCGTTCTTCCGCAGTAAGAAGCAAGGTGCGCGCCAACTGCTGAGTGATTGTGGAAGCGCCGGAGACCGTCTCCCCGCTGGTATAGTTCTGCAACATGGCACGCACGATCCCGATTGGATCAAAACCCGGATTGGTATAGAAGTCTTTATCCTCAGTAGCAATTGTCGCAGCCAGCACAAACGGTGATATATCCTTCAGCTTGACATAAGTACGTCTACCGGCATTCGGGTCGACAATTTCATAGATCAGGTTACCATTGCGGTCGTAGATATGGGTGGTTTCGAACTGGCTGGCTTTCTGGCGCAGGTCATCCACACTGGGAAGCGTCCGCGCTATGGAATAATACTGGAACAATAAAAAGGACCCGACTCCGGCGGTAAAAATGATCCCGGTGAGCAGAATTCCAATGACAGCCCAGATCAGGCAAGCTCTGGGTTGACCCCTAAAGCGCTCGAACCAATTGTCTCTTCTTTGCGGAGGTTCCGGCGGGGGTTTTCCATAATCACTTAACCTTTTTGATTTGGCAGTCTGAGAACCTGAATCATCGCTGCCGGATCTTTGGGAGGACTCTGGCAATGATTCCCCGGAATCGTTATCACTCGCAGGTATTTCTTTTTTCTTCACGGGTTGTTCAAAAAGTGGTTTTGCATTATTTTCTGCGGGTTTAACAGAAGCAATTACGCGGCGTAGTCTTTCGCCAGGAGTCTTATCTTTTGGGTCTGCCGAATCAGCACTCATTTTAATTAATGAATATCCAATTAATCATAAGGCAAAAATTACTGTTTATTAGAACAGATCGATCAAAGGTTAAGATCATCTCTTCTCTTCTTTGAACTCTTCCACCTGATAAATCGATACTTGAATATGTTCCCTTTTCCATAAATCTCCAGAAGCACCCATTTTGTAGCATAACTGGGTAAGAAAATCCGCTGGATCCTGTACTTTTTCCCATACCTGCGGCAGAAAAGTTGCCCGCTGGATCCCGTGACGAAGAACCACGCCATCCACACCCGGCCGTAACCTGGAAAGCAGTTCATTCGGATTGGAGTATTCAAGTTCCTTGCCTGGCGAAAGGCGGGAAATCTCAATCTCCAACCTGGCTACTTCTTCAGGTAAAACGGGTCTAAAGCGGTAATCTTCCATTGCGGCAGCTACTGCATGCTCCTGAACATCCAGCGCAAGTGACTGGCTGGCCTGCAGAGCGCCGATGCAGCCGCGTAAATTTCCCTCCAGAGTCAATGTCACAAAAGAAGCTCCCTGTTCTTGAAGACGCAGGGGCATTGCAGAAATTTCCAATTCAGGCAGCTCCTGCTCATTCACGGCACTTTCAACCGCGTTGCGCGCAATTTGCAGAAGAAGTAGGCGCTCTTCGGCCATCAATTGGTCATCGCTCATTTAGATGCCTCGATTCCATTAACCGTTCCTCATTTTTGTTCAGTTATAATGTGAGAAAGATAATTGCTAATAAAATTATAATGGATAGAAAGAGCATTCATTCACTAGTATTTTAACCATGGAAAACCAAACCAATCCCGATCAACCTCTTGAAATAGAAATTGATACACCTGTATCTCCAATTAAAAAAGAGAGTCCACGTTCCTTTGGTATTCTCCGGATGATACAGTCAGTGATACTCGTGGCAGTGACGATGGCCACTTTGTTCACCTTCTGGAATCCACACAGCTTTTTTTCATCCCAAAATTCTATTGCCTTGCTGCCAACACCAGCCAATGCAGGCGGCAAATCCTCTTCCATGAATCCAATTCGGATCGGCATCCAGATCGGGCATTATAAGCATAATGACGGCTTTGTCTGCCCGGATGGCATCAAGGAAGTGGATGTGGATTACGTCCTGGCAAACAAGGTCAGCCTGCTACTGGGTGCATCACAAATTGCTGCCGAAGTGATGAATGAATACGATCTCAAGTTGATCAATTACAAAGCAGATGTGCTCATTTCCATCCATACCCGCAGCTGCACAGATCCAATTGCGGCTGCCAGCGGGTTTACCCTCGGCACCAGCATTTCCGCGAAAGAACCTGAGAAAACCAATGCACTGGCTGCCTGCCTGGCGGAACAATATAGCTATAATACGGGTCTGGTCTTCAATTACCAGGTAATCCCCGATGATCAGATCAACAGCCACACCTTCCTGGACATCAATCCGCAAACGCCAGCAGCGCAGATCGAAACCGGTTCTCTGGCAGTGGACCGCGGAATTCTTCTGGAAGGATCTGACCGCGCCGCCAATGGCATCACAGCAGGAATCCTTTGCTATTTGAAAAGCCAGGGTATGATGAACTAACTGATTAATCATTTACTGCTTGAATAAAAGTTTGCGTCAATATAATTATTCACTAGTACCTGAATGTAAAAAATCGACATTACAAATTCATTAAATCCGTGAAAAAACCACAAAAGAAACAAAAAAATCCCCGCCATCCAAAAATAAATAAAAAACCAACCTGGCCATTGGGTCTTCTCATATTAATGGCAGGTGCCGGGCTGGTCTTGTTTATCTCAATAATCAATCCCTGGTTATCCTTTAAAGCTGCCGGAAAATTCTCATCACCAAAACAAACAGGAGTCCTGATTAAACCTACATTCAGTCCTGCGGCACCAACGGATACTCTGCCGGATGAGCCAACTCCTGCATCTCTTAATTCTTCAACCGCATTGCCACTTCCGGTTTCCAATAAAGCTTTTGCATCCTATTTTTCCCATTCCTGGGACATTCCCAAACTAACGGGAGAAGGTTCAGACCTCTGGATTGAAGTGGATTTGAGTTCCCAAACGCTGTATGCATACCGGGGTAGTACTCTATTGGATTCTTTCGCGGTATCCACCGGCACCAGCGATACCCCCACGCTGCCGGGCAGCTTTAAAATTTATGCGAAGTATGACTATTACACAATGCGCGGTCCCGGGTATGACTTACCGGATGTGCCGTACTCCATGTTCTTCTACAAAGGCTACAGCCTCCATGGGACCTACTGGCATCACAATTTCGGCACACCCATGAGCCACGGATGTGTGAACATGGAAACCAGCGCTGCTGCCTGGCTTTATAAACAGACCAGCATTGGCACCCCTGTGTATGTGCATTATTAATAATGAAAAATCGTCACACTTTATCTGAAATTTCCCGCCGCAATTTCCTAAAACAATCCCTTTTGGGATTGGCGGGTTTGGCCTTGCCGCGGAAATTCCTGACGGCAGGTTCCCAAACGGAGAACTTGCAGGAAGTTCAAGCCAGACTCGGACGCGTGCTTAAACCTGAAATTGCCGTTTATTCCGCCCCGTATTTTTCATCCAGATTGATCGGACGAGTAAGAATTAATTCAGTTATCAAAATCATGCAGACCATCCAGGGGCAAACCGATCTGCACGCTAATTCCCTTTGGTATCAAATTGCGAGCAGACTCTACATCCATTCAAGCGGTGTGCAGCTGGTTGAAAATAGAATGAATCCAATTGTCAATGAAATTCCGAGAAGGGGAAAATTGGCACTATTAACCGTACCAACCATCAAAGCCTGGAAGGATTCTTTTACCAGGCAGGATGCTTTTATTCCCCTCTATTATGGTTCCACCCACTGGGTCACTGCGCTTGTCCAGAATGATCAGGGCAATTCTTTTTATAAGATCGCAGAAGATCGTTGGGGTGAAGCCTATTATGTGCAGGCTGAATTTCTGCAAATTTTTTCTGATGAGGAATTGAAACCAACTTCCCCATCGATCCCTGCTGCAGAAAAGCGCATTGAGGTTTATTTGAAAGACCAAACGGTTGTAGCTTATGAAAATGACCTGCCCGTTTTTAATTCTCCCATGTCCTCCGGGTTGATCGATTCAGCCAAGGATTATTTCACCCCGCCAGGTGATTATGAGATCATTTACAAACGTCCCTCCCGTCACATGACCCATACCGATCGAATCGGAGATGGGGATGCTGACCTGTATGGCGTTCCCTGGGTAAGCTATTTTACTGATACCGGCATCGCTTTTCATGGCACCTACTGGCACAACGAGTTCACCTACCCCCATAGTCATGGCTGTATCAATTTACCCCTCGAAGCTGCAAAGTGGATCTATTTGTGGTCTCTGCCCATCGTCCCACCCACTGAACGAACCCATGTCTCGAATCACGGTACGCCAGTGAAGGTCAACTGAATCTTTTTTTGGGATATTTTCATAGAAAACGTTAAGACACACAACGCCGTATATCCATTAAAATAATCAATATAGGTATTTATAGAAATGGCACATAAGGCAGTTTTTGAAGGATTAGTTCAAAAGGAAGATAACTCTCCGGTGGAAATCCGTTATGTCGGAGAGGATGCCTGCTATGTGGTAAACGACAATGGCTTTTTACGGCACATATCCTCGGAACAAGTGGATCGGCAGGTGTTGGATGAAATGCGTAAACAAATCGAGAGCAATGAAGATATCATCACCGAGCAAACTGCAAAAATGATCGGCCAGCAGGATATCTTTTCGCGCGCTGCCATCCAGAATCAATTGAAAAACATTGATAAACAGTTTGATACACTATTGGAAACTGGCATTCCCTCGGAAGCGCGTGCCTACCTGGGAATGATGGGATTTAAAGTGGTGATCAACATTCATGGAGAAGTGGTCCGGGTAGAACAGCCCAGCATGACCGATGAAAGCGGTGAGGATTAATTTTGGGAACTTTATAAGAGAGATTCGGAAAATGACCTCAAACAATATTTTGGATGTCAACGAAGTTGACTTTGATTATGAAGTGATCGCCTATTCACAGAATTCTCCAGTCCTGGTGGATTTTTGGGCGGAATGGTGCCAGCCGTGTAAAACCCTTTCACCCCTGTTGGAGCATCTAACAGCGGAAGCGCAGGGCGGACTCCGCCTTGCCAGGGTCAATATTGACCAAAACCCCAACCTGGCGCAGATGTTCAATGTACACAGCGTCCCCACGGTCAAAGCCTTTTCCCACGGCCAGGTAGTGGCAGAATTCGTGGGATTACAACCCGAAGATCGACTGCGTGATTTCATTGCGAAGATTGTTCCTCCCAGTGCAGTTAATCTGGAAATAGAAAAAGGCGAAAACCTGATCACATTGGAAAAGTGGGCGCAAGCGGAGATCGTATTTAGAGGTGCGGTAACTACAAAACCTGATTCCCCTGCAGCACTACTTGGACTGACTAAAACCCTGCTTGTTCTGGGACATAGTGAAGAAGCGCTGCAGATCCTGAATGATTTTCCCGCCAGCCGTGAATCAAGCAGGGCAGAACGTCTGCTGCCTTTCGCGCAGACGCTGGTTTACTATCAATTGAATTCCCTACTTGTTGAAAACGATATGGATATAGCCTTTGCCAACAGCATTCACCTGGCTGGCTCAAGCAAACTGGCAGCCGCCCTGGATGGATTGCTGGATATCCTGCGTCAGAACAAACGCTACCGTAACAAGCTGGCCCAAGAAGTTGTACTCAGCCTATTGGAGATCCTGGGTGTGGATAATCCGCAAACCAAATCGTATCGGGCAGAATTAAGTTCGATCCTATTTTAAAATCAGATCATTTGCTGTGATCCCAGCGTAAGCCATTTCACCTTATAGGGATTCACTTTTTCACTCTCTGTACATTCCCTGAATATCCCGGCAATAATTCCCTTCCGGTGTTTCCACAATAAAGTAGAGAAGCGCCTGGTTTACCGGATTATTAGCCAAAAATGCTTTAGCTGAAACCGCATCTGGTCCCTTGTATATTCGGTAAATCAGAGTTTTACCAACTTTTACCTGGCGATCCTCTCTTACAAACACAATCTTATCCGGTTCAGACTTTTTTTCTGATTGGAAAATGGTTGAAGAACTTTTCTGTGGTTCCAACTCACCTTGCGCTAAGGGTTTACCGCCATGTTTGATAAAACTATTTTTAGCAATTTCCCAGGTTTCATGGGTTAAATCAGCTCCACAAAGGACTGCTTCATATTTGGTATTATCAGTTTTGGTTTTTTCATTCGGGTAGTAGCCATAATTCAATACTTCACTGCAAATCATTCGACCGCTTTCATTGGCAATATGGATGCACGGAATTTCCAGCATCGCCTCGATTGCATCCTTTTCTGAATCAAAAACATATAAGACAAATGGATCTTTCTTACTAGATTGCATGCGTGCAATCCAGTAAGCACTGGCTTTGTCTACAGTATCCTGAAATGTGCCCCGATTGTCGCTTTCCCGATATTCTCCCGGCTGCGGTGGCTTCTCCGCCTGATTCACTTCCGGAACACCTTTTTTTTGCCAAACAATTTATCCAAAATTCCCATCCCATCCTCCTATAAAACCATCAACCTTAAGGCATTATAGCGCGCGATGGTACCAAATTCAACCATCATCTGCAAATGTGAAAAACTATTTTGGGTATTATTATCTGGCAATGTGGATTATTTACTGAAAAAATTCAAACTCTCAATATGAAATGTCTGGGGAAACATATCCAACAGGATGGATTCTTTCAGCTTATATCCAGATCCAATCAGGTGTTTTGCATCCCGTGCAAGGGTGGCTGGATTGCATGAGATATAAACCAGCTGCTGCGAAGCCAATTCCATCAGTGCGGTCAGAGCCCGCCGTCCAACACCGCTGCGAGGTGGATCCAGGAGAACCAGGTCCGGCTTGATATCAAGAAGAGGCAGCACTTCCTCGGCGGTGCCTTCATATAATTCCACGTTGTCATTTGCATCCAAATTGAAGGCATAATCCTGACAGGAACTAGGAGAGACCTCCACCCCAAGGCAGCGGCTGACCTGAGGCGCCAGGAAAACCGAGAAAAGCCCCACCCCGCAATAGCCATCCAGGATAACCATTTCTTTGGTGAGATGAATTTTTTCCAGAAGAATGGAGATCATCTTTTCCGTGACAGACTGATTCACTTGAAAAAAAGAGGAAGCGTTTACCCGCAAAGTTTTCCCATGCACACAGATGTTTAGATGATCATTGCCTGCTAGTACAATCTGTCCCTGGGGGCTGATATGCACAGCTGAAATCGGCATCTCAGTTTCAAATTCAGGCGGGGTGGTATCCCGGGAATACAACGCAAACAGGATTTCTTCATCATCACCCTGCCGTAATTCCACGCGGTCAATCCCGGGAATAAAATCAAAATCCAATTGAGGCCAGGTCTTGTTCAGCGCCTGGCATGGCAAATGGCATTCTTTAATTTCAAGGGTGTCGTGAGAGTTACTGCGTTCAAAGCCCAACTTACCATTGGGGGATAAATGGAATTGCATTGTATTGCGATAATTCCAGTCAGCATCTGAATCGACCACATGGGAGATCAATGGGTTTTCGAAATTCCCTATTCGCTGCAATTGCTCAATGAAGATCTCTTTTTTATAAGAAACCTGCAAGTTATAGGGTAAATGCTGATAATGGCATCCGCCGCATAAACCAAAATGCGGACAGCGTGGCATAATTCTCAGCGGGGAGGGCTGTAGAATACTCAAGGCTTCAGCTATTACATACCCTTTTTTCTCTTCTATAATACATGCCAAAACCTTTTCCCCAGGCAAGGTAAAAGGAATAAAAACCGCCCGGCTGTCTGCCAGGCGACCCAATCCACTGCCCCCATACACCAAAGACTCAATATTTACTTCAAATTCAGCGTTCAATATTTTTTGAAACCATATTTAAATCAAAGGCGGAGAGGGTGGGATTTGAACCCACGAAACCTTGCGGTTTACACGCTCTCCAAGCGTGCGCGCTCAACCAAACTACGCGACCTCTCCGTAAGCGATTTTTCAATCGCGAGAAATATTATAACATAGGGAATTATGGCACAATTTACCTAGTCAATCATATAATTAGCAATAATCCAATTCAAGGTGAACCGTATGACAAATATTCAAATCCTGGAAATGACGATTAATGATTACGATGAAACCATCGAGTTATGGAAAAATTCTCCGGGGATCGCCCTCAGCAAGGCAGATTCGAAGCCAAAGATCACCCAGTTCATTAAACACAATCCCGGACTGGGTTTTGTCGCTCGCGACGGGAATCAATTAGTGGGGGCGGTCTTGTGTGGGAACGACGGGCGGCGTGGTTACCTGTATCACCTGGCAGTGGCAATAGACCATCAGCAGCTTGGTATTGGTAGAAAGCTGACCGAAAAAGTATTGATTGCACTTCAAGCACAGGGGATCGAGAAATGCCATATTTTTGTGATTGCGGATAACCTGGAAGGTATGCGTTTCTGGCAAAAAACGGGATGGAAAAAACGCGATGACATTTTTGTGATGTCCTTTGATCTATAGCTGACCCAATCAATTTCCAAGGATAGATATCATCTATTTGTTTTACTTCAGAGAAACAAATTTTTAGGTGAGGGGTATGCATAAAAATAAAATAAATTTGGCACGTAAATTACGACACAATATGACCCCAGCGGAATTCAAATTATGGGGAACTCTTCGTAATCGGCAACTTATGGATCTGAAGTTCGGACGACAAGAACCAATCGGTTGTTATATTGTTGATTTTGTCTGTTATGAAAAGAAGCTGGTTATTGAACTGGATGGAAGCCAGCATCTTGAAAACGAAAAAACGGATAATCCACGTACAGAAGAATTGAATATAAATGGCTTCGAAGTATTAAGATTTACCAATGATGAAGTTATGAATGAAATAAATGCAGTCATTGAAGAAATAATTAATTATTGTGAAAAGAAAAAGGATTTTCACCCTCACCCAACCTCTCCCTTGAAGGGAGAGGAGAAATAGCATCATGTCCTCCCCCCTAGTGGGAGATCGCGCAGCACCCTCGTCAGAGGGGGATGAAAGGTGAGGGGTATGGGTAAAATGCTACGAGCAATGGGCAAATTGCCTTTACCAGATATTTCTTTGGTCTGGTTTTTTACGAAAAAATGTACGATCATCACCCTCACCCGGCCTCTCCCATCGAGGGAGAGGAGGTTTAACGTTGTTTCCTCTCCCCTTGTGGGAGATCGCGCAGCACCCCCGTCAGGGGGGGATAAAAGGTGAGGGGGCGTGCCCCGACGCTCTGGTTTTGAGACTTTAATGGATCTTTTATATTTCTTTATAAGGTAGTCACCACCCTCACCCAACCTCTCCCTTCAAGGGAGAGGAGGAATAAGTACTTATCCTTGCCTGCCTAGCGAGAAAAATAATAACTTTGTATCCTCACATACAGGGAAAAGAGAAATAAACCTCGATTGCCATTTATGTTTGAACAAGTTATAATATTGTCAATTCGGGCGGTTAGCTCAGTTGGTTAGAGCGTTGCGTTGACATCGCAAAGGTCGTAGGTTCGAGTCCTATACCGCCCACACAGGTAATGACCAGGACGAGTAACTGCCTTGAGGTCTGACAGGGATGGGAGCCTTGATTGAGAGCTCCCCCGGAACCTGGGCAGCCAAAACCACCTGCGAGCCTGACCCTGAACAGAGACCTCTCCCAGTAAGGCGAACGGATGACCCCGTTACCGGTCGCTCAGAGATGGCCAATTTTGGCTAAACTGGGTGGAACCGCGTGAGTATCCCTCCCGCCCCAGATGGTGCGGGATTTTTTATTTAATTTGATCGGAGGATAGAATGGCAGATAAGAAAAAAGAACGTTACGAGGATTCCCATTTATACCGCGTGCGCCATTCGAGCGCGCATGTGATGGCCCAAGCCGTTGTAGAAGAATTCCCAGGCGGCAAGGTAGCCATCGGACCGGCCATTGAGGATGGTTTTTACTATGACTTTGACCTGCCCCGTCCGCTCACTCCGGAAGACCTGGAGAAAATCGAAAGCCGCATGCGAAAAATAATCCAGGGCAATTTCTCCTTCAATCGGCGGGTGATCAGCGCAGACGAGGGCAAACAACTATTCAAGGATCAACCCTATAAAATTGAGCTGATCGAAGACCTGCAGAAAGGTGAGATGGACGAGCATGGCAACCCGACAAGCGGTTCGCTGGAACTTACCATTTACACCCATGATCAATTCACCGACCTGTGCCGCGGTCCGCATGTGGAAAACACAAAAGAGATCAACCCGCAGGCGATCAAACTGCTCAGCATTGCCGGCGCCTACTGGCGTGGTGATGAGCGCCGCCCGATGCTGCAAAGAATTTACGGTACCGCCTGGGAATCACCCCAGGAATTGCAGGATTATCTCAAGCTGCTTGAGGAAGCCAAAAAACGCGACCATCGCAAACTGGGTCGCGAATTGGATCTATACAGTACCGTTGACGAAGTGGGAGCCGGATTGATCCTATGGCATCCCAATGGAGCCCGCATACGCAAAACCATGGAAGATTTCTGGCGAGCCGAGCATGATAATGTGGGGTACGAATTTGTCTATACGCCTCACATAGGCAAAGCAGCGCTTTGGGAAACCAGTGGACACCTGGGTTATTATCGTGAGAATATGTATGCCCCTATTGAAATAGAAGGGCAGGAATATTTCCTTAAACCCATGAATTGCCCCTTCCATATCAGTATCTATAAAAGCAAGATCCGGTCTTATCGCGAACTGCCGATCCGTTATGCAGAAATGGGGACAGTCTACCGCTATGAACGCAGCGGCGTGCTGCATGGCCTTTTGCGTGTTCGCGGCTTCACCCAGGATGACGCCCATCATTTTGTCGCGCCCGAGCAGATGCCGGCTGAGATCGACTTTGTGCTCAACTTCAGCCTGCATATCCTGCGTTCATTCGGTTTTAAGGAGATCAAAGCCTACCTGAGCACCCGCCCTGCTGAACATGCAGTGGGTGAACCGGAACGCTGGGTGGCTGCAGAAACCGCCCTTCGCGAATCATTGGAACGTTCCAAGTTGGAATTTGAAGTGGATGAAGGCGGCGGAGCTTTCTATGGGCCCAAAATTGACCTGAAGGTCAGCGATGCCCTGGGACGAATGTGGCAGCTTACCACCATCCAGTTTGACTTTAATAATCCCGACCGATTCGACCTCACCTTTGCCGCCGAAGACGGACAGCAGCGTAAGCCCTACATGATCCACCGTGCCCTGATGGGCAGCCTGGAACGGTTCTTCGGGGTGCTGATCGAGCATTACGGCGGCGCGTTCCCCGTCTGGCTTAGCCCATTACCGGCCATGATCATCCCTATTGCAGACCGGCACCTGCTGTATGCGCACGAAGTGCAGAAAAAGCTCAAGGAAGCCGGCATCCGCTCCCAGGTGGATGAGCGCCCGGAAAGGATGAACGCAAAGATCCGCGACGCCCAGAACCAGAAAATACCTTATATGCTCGTGGTCGGTGATAAGGAAATGGAAAGTAATCAGGTAGCCTTAAGATTGCGCAATAATGAAAACCCTGGTCCGATCAGCTTGCAGGATTTCATCAATAGAGCTCAAAAAGAGATCAAAGAAAAAATCTAAAGAATAAGTCCCTGGCTTCTAAATAATACCAGGGACTTTTTTATCCAATTGTTTAAACCTCTAATATGGGTTCGCTAATTGCTTATTGCCATAAATCTCAAATATTTCTTGGGCCTGTTCAGAAGTAAGCTCAACCGGCTTTCCCAGGGCATACGCCTGATATGCAACCTGCGCAGCCATGTTTGTGAATCTAAATGGAGAAATTGAGGTCTTGATAATTACTCGAGCTTTTTTGTATTCACTTCGATGACAGCTTTCATTTGCAATGCGCTAGTGAAATTAAATCATCAATAGCGAATTTCCGTTGGGTGGCAGCTATCAAAAGCTCTTCATGATTTACGCTTGAAATTCCAACTTCCTTTATAGATTCTCTTCTATTCAGGATTTCGGTTTGCTTGATGAATTTATTGGAAGAATATCCTCTTCTATTTAATTACCAAAAATTTAAGAAAATATGTAAAATATTTATCAATGACTTTTACTTGAAAAATTGATCATATTCCAAATGAACAGGTTTTTGAAAATATATTAAATCAATTAATAATCTCATTAATGGGAATTCTTTGTTTGAAATAACCCCTTTTCTAACCATTGAGGAGAGGATTTTTTCCATTTGATTTACCACAAGAGCGGACTCCAATGTTTCTCCCTGCATTAACTCAGCCGCATTATTGAAAGGAATACCCTTTCCTAACAGGACTCCAAGACGATATGAACGACCTTTTTGACAAGTTACAAATAGGTCTCCAGCAATAGGCAAATTACAAGAAAAGGATTCTGATACCCCCATAAATTTCAAAAATTTACAAATTTCATTGCATCCTTGGGCAAATATCACAGCAGCTAGGTTATACATGGAAGAACCGCTTATATCTACTCCGCCTGATTTTTCCAGAAATCCCTCAGCTAAACCCACTCCCATGGCGTAAGCATTTTTTAATGCAGCTGATATTTCCAAACCAACAATATCATTAGTAACCCAAATATGATAATAATTTGTTTGTAATGCTTCTCTAAAATAATCGGCTATATCAATATTTTCTGCTGCAAACACAACACAACTTGGTCTCCTGCCAGCTAACTCATTAGCTATACACGGTCCACCAATTACAGCTATTTCGATATGATCATGAATGTTTTTTGGCAATTCGTTTTTTAATACTTCGGGCATAATTGTTAAATCACCTTTCTTGTTTGCTTCAATACCTTTTGTAACAGAAATAATTTTGTCTCCCGGTTTAATAAAAGATGATAGTGTTTTTCCAATCCAATGAACTCCCAATGAATTTACACCACTCACAATGAAATCAATTCCTTTGAGAGCATCAGAAATCTCGTTAATATGGAAAGGAAAGACATTATCTGGTAATTGCCTTCCCAGTTTCGGATGAAAGTGATTATCTTTACATGAGGAAATAATTTCATTGTCCAAATGAGTACCTACCAATCTTATTTCATACCCATTGTCACTTAAAGGCCATGCCAAGGCAGTACCCATCAATCCCGCACCAATAATAGCCACTTTTTTCATTTTTGATTCCTGAATAGTTGATTTTTCTAAATATTTATAAATCGATATTTAATCCTTCACCAAAACAATAGTCTATTTTAATCGTTTGTGAATTGTTTTTCTTAAAGATATTTCATATACTCTACAATTTTAGAAGAGCCAGCCAAATCGATAATTGATTCCTTCAATTGAAATATAATTATGTGTATACTGGCTGGAAAATTTATAGAGGAATATTATTAAAATGCTGCGCCAAGAAATAATCATCAATATTTCTGAAGATATTAATCCACCCTTGATAAATTTCTGTTTGGAAAAGAATTTTTCTAATTTTTTATTGGTTTGTGATTCATACACGTACAAGGCGTGCGGCTATAAAGTTGAACAAACACTTAAGAATCATGGTTGGGTTGTCCGAGTAATTAATCTAGGTGATAACGAAATTATTGCAGATGAAGAACAATTGATTCAAGTGATGATTCACATCGATCAAAATACTGAAGTCTTGTTAGCTATTGGATCAGGAACAATAACCGATATTACAAGGTTTGTTAGCCATCGGGTACGATTACCATTTATCAGTATCCCAACAGCACCTTCTGTAGATGGTTTTGTTTCAGTTGGATCACCACTGGTCATCCATCGCCTAAAGAAAACAATTCTTGGCAAACCTCCAATTGCAGTATTTGGTGATCTACAGGTTCTATGCAATGCGCCGCGAAAAATGATAGCTGCGGGGTTTGGGGATTTGATTGGAAAATTCTTGTCTGTCGCAGATTGGAAACTGGGAAATATAATAAGAGATGAACCATGTGATGATGAAATCTATCAGAGATTATTTAATTCAGCAAACGCATGTGTTCACTCAACCCCAGAGATTAGTAACCTGACAAAAGAAGGGATTAAACAATTGATGGAAAGTCTAATTGAATCCGGGTTTTGTATGCTTGATTTTGGTAATACATCTCCTGCTTCAGGAGCCGAGCATCATATCTCTCACTTTTGGGAGATGAAACTGCTTGAAAATAATCGCCCCGCAATTTTACATGGCGCTAAAGTGGGTGTGGCTTCAGTAATTACTTCAGGTTGGTATGAGGTCCTTAAAAATATTTCAAATCACCAGATCGAAGAATTATTATCTAAAACGGAACTAGCTAATCCAGATAATGCAAAAGAAAAAATAAAATTAGTTTATGGATTAAATGCAGATGATATTATAAAAGAACAGACATGGTTCCTGCAAATGACGCCGCTAGATTTCCAAGGGATTAAACAACGTGTAATAAAGAAATGGGATGAAATATTAGATATTGCGTCTCGTGTTCCTGCACCGCTCCAAATATCTAAATGGTTAAATGAACTCGGGGCTCCCATTAATGCAAAAGAGCTAGGACTTGATGAATCGGAAATCAAACAAGCTTTGGATTACAGCCATTTCTTGAGGAACCGTTTTACTATAAATAAATTTCGGATATTATTCGGAATTAATATTTTCTAAATAATCCAACCCGCCCCATTTTTAGATTCAATACACTCATTTTCAGAATCCGGCACAACAATTAGTACAATTTAATTATTTTGCTGCTTGTGCCTGTTCGTTAATTCGGGCAATGGCTTCAAGAATTTCAGGGGGTAAAGTTTTTATATCTCCCAATAATTCAGCAAATGCCAGCGTTTTTGAAACATGTTCTAATCGTTCCAGGTTGATCAATGCCTCATCCAGATTTTTTCCCACAGTTAGGCTGCCATGATTTCGGATAAGCAAGACATCATTTTTAGAGATCAAATTGCGAATTGCATCTGCGTTCTGGGGGGTTGAAGGCATTGCGAAATCGGTGATTGGGATCTTTCCAAAAGCAATTGCGGCTTCGGGGATCACATCCATGCGCACTTTGCCCATTGTCATTGCGAGAGCATTTGCATAAATCAAATGGGTATGAATAACCGCGCGCACGTCTTTGCGCTGGTGGTATACCTCTAAATGCATGGGTTGTTCCGAAGTGGGTTTTAATAAAGGATCTGATGCCGATTTAATAAGGTTCCCCTGCAAATCAATGACCAATAAATCATCGGCTTTAATTCTTCCTTTACACACCCCAGATGGGGTGATCAACACATTCCCATCACCCATCAAAACGGAGATATTCCCATCATTAGATATCATTAAACCGTTCTGGTAAGCTAATCTGCCAGTCTCTACAATTGCCTCCCGCAATTCTTTTTCACATGTCCGAGGAGAAAAACGTAAAATATTTCGGTAGCAATCAAGCCTTGGAATGGTTGTAAGGCAAATATCGACTACAGGTTTCTGGCTAGCATCCATTTCTTTTTGGTTAATTAACGGTAGTGGGGTTGATGGTTCGATCTTAGTATCTTTGTCGATCAATTTCAGGCCAAGTCTTTCGGCTTTCTCATACGCCAGTTCAGTTAAAACCACCTTGCCATCCCCAATGAAAAGCGAGGTAGCACCCTTTTCTACGATGTCTTCAATATCTTTATCAGTATAGAAGATTTTTTGCATACCCAATTCTATATTTAAGCTTCGGTACCGTCAAGCTGCTTTACCAACACAGGCAAATAATAACTCAATTGGACTCTAATCCGGGTAAATGATGAAGGCCAAACAGGACGGTGACAAACCAGCCTGTTTAGCCTTCTCGATTCAATTTCAGAGAATCGGTTCAAAAACCTGTGGAAGTGGAGTGATGACTTCTGCACCTTTCTCGGTGATGACCAGGTTATCTTCGATACGGAATCCACCCCAACCATCAATGTAAATAGCGGGTTCGACAGCAACCACCATACCAGCTTCCAGTACCTCATTGGATGCCGGATGCAACCACGGGGCTTCGTGGAATTGCAGCCCGATGCCATGCCCAAGCTGGTGGTTGAAATATTCACCAAAGCCAGCTTTTTCGATCACAGCACGCGCTACACCGTCGATCTCACGCGCCAACATGCCAGGTTTGATGGCGGTGATGGCAGCATTGACCGCCTCTTGCACGACCTTCATGATCTTTTCGGAGCGCGCGTCAGGCTTGCCGACAAAGAAACTGCGGGTGATATCGATAAAATAGCCATTGGTGACCGCATCCAGTTCCACCAGTACTGGCTCGCCCCACATGATCGGTTTGCGCGATGAAACACAAAACGGGCGCCAGGAATTGCGTGAATTGAGACCTGACATCACAAAACAGTAACCGCGAGCACGGGTTACGTTTTTATACCCGATGCCCATACCGTAGATATAACCTTCAACCATACCAGAGACCATCGATTCCTGGATACCCGGTTTGATCAATCCGCGGGCGTGTTCAAGGCCAAAACCAGTCACCTCGCTGGTGATCTTGAGCTGTTCGATCTCCATCGCTGATTTGATCACGCGCGACTTTTTGATCGCTGTGGTGGCATCCACCCATTTATTATCAGGGAAAGCCGCAAACATGGAATTCATCGTGGTATAAGAAGGTACACGCGCTTCTGCCGCCACGTTGTTGCCACCCACCAGATCAAAGGTGCCCTCATAACCCGCAACAGCTTTGGTGTAACCCTTCTCAGCCCATAGTGCTTGCATGATACTCAGGATATTGGCGGGCGGGTTGGCCAGCTCTTTCATGTTGATGAATTGGTAGGTGCGTTGATCCTTTACCCAGCCTTCGGCAGCATAGTCTAATTCCGAGAATGGCAGGATGAGAGTTGGGTCACCGTTTGCGGGAAAAATCACGCAGGAACAACCAAACACCGACCAATAACCGGTCAAGTACAGAATATTTTCAGGCAGGCGACAGACGAGCACATCGATGCCAGCCTCGCCCATTATTTTTTTCATACGGTTGGTACGTTCCAGGTCCATTTAAAACTCCTTTCCATTGGGTTCAATGATTACTTTTACGGCATTTTCTTTGCGATTGATAAAAACATCCAATGCCTCTGTATAGCTTTCGATGGGGAATTGATGCGTGATCAGATCTTTCACATTTAAGCTACCTGATGCAATCATACCCATCGCGCGCCACATGGTATTGGGATCAGCACGCGAGCCGATAATCATGATCTCATTATGTACAATATATTTGAAGGGAATTGGTTCCTGAACTTTATCAGAAGGTACACCAAGCAAGCTAACTTTCCCGCCTTTTTTGACCATACGGATAGCCTGGATGAGTGTTCCTGCCGCACCGCTACTCTCGAATACTTCGTCCACACCACGCCCACCGGTAATTGCACGTACGGCCTCGATTGGCTCTTCTTTTTCAAAATCCACCACCGCATCGGCTCCCAGGCGTTTGGCAGCTTCCAGCCGTGATTTGCGCCCGACCATAATAACCTTGGCAGCGCCCATGGATTTTGCCAGCCGCATGGCCAGCAAACCAATTGGTCCAGGGCCAATAATGGTTACATACCCACCGGGTGTGATGCCAGTCAATTCCAATCCATGCAGGGAAACAGCGGCGGTATCGCACATCGAGCCTTCTGCGAAGGTCACGTGGACTGGCATCTTGGTGAGGGTTCGGTTGGCATGTACCGCGTATTGAGCATAAGCCCCGGGGGAAATGAAGCCGTAATGGCGGTGTCCCGATTCGGGTTTGCCATAGTTCATGCATAGGGTATAACGCCCAGCCTTGCAGTTTTCGCAGAAACCACAACCTTTATGCGGTTCGCCGGCAACGCGGTCGCCAGGTTTGAGATCAGTAACACCTTCACCAATTGCTACTACCTCACCAGCCCACTCATGCCCGGCGATGAAAGGGTATGAAGGCGGCCAAAAACCCGTCTGCCCGCCTGCGAAGATTTCAGGATCACTTCCACAGATGGCAACAGCGCGCACTTTTGATAGCACTTCGAAGGGACCTGGTTTGGGGACAGGGATTTCTTGTAACTCATGTTCCCCTGGACCGGTAAGAACGATGGCTTTCATTTTTTCTGGTATGGTAATGCTCATTATGACTCCTTGGATTAATTTTACATAACAGGATCTAGTGATCCCAATCGTCAATAATATTCTTCAATTCAAGCGCTTTTTCCACGCGGTTTGGTCCTTTTATTGGTAACATCCACCAGACAGGTCAATGCCGCCGCGATGATCTCTTCCGAATCCTGCTCGGCACGCCCGTCCAGTCCAGAATCGAGCCGCACGTTGACACTGCGCTGGAAAAGGATGTTCAGAGATTCTTCCATTAGACAAGCACGTATGCTGCTGGTGCCCATATCCAGCGAGATGACTGCAGTAGAAATGGCTTGCACGATTTTCATCTTCGAATCCGGTTAATGGCTTTTTTTATATTCCGACCACAATTCCATTAATACCTGCGCAGTATAGCGTGCGAATTCAGGATCGTTAATGTGTAAGTCAAGCTCTTCGCGACGCACAACGGGAGAAAGCTCTGCCCGCAGGGTTTCGGTGTATCCCAAGTTGGCATTCGCGTCGTAAAGAGATTTACCTTCGCGATTCATCATACTGAATCCGCGTAATGGGATGAGGGCGGCGCGTGGACCACTGCCTTCATTCAGGCGCTGAGCCACATAATGTCCGACCGCGGACATTTCTTCACGTGTAGTGCGGAAATGGGTATGCGTAGGAGTATGGCGTACATATGGGCGGCTTTTCAGGTCAACCGGCCAGTCTTCGCGCCACTCATGCAAACGGATATCGGCACAGCCTGGCACAACGATATAAGGAATACCCATTTTGCCCTCAGCCCGCATGCGCTCAATCGGGGCAGGCATTAAACCGTCATACAATCCATCGATGATATCATGTGGAGAATAATCCACTACACCCTTGATCTGACCCTGCAAGACCAATTCTTCCATCGCTTTGGTGCCGATGCCGTTACCATGAAAAACGATCACTTCAAAGCCCTGTTTTTCAAGTTCTTCGCGCACCACCATGGCACCAGGTGTAACCACACCAGTCATAGTGAGTCCCACTGATTCGCGAGAAAATGCATCATCAAGCCTAACGGCGGCCATAGCAATCACTGCTGCAGTTGCCTGGGCAATGATAGGTTTGGTAACCCGGTTAAGTCCCGAAACGTCTGCCACGGAATGGATCATGGTTACATCTTTAACTCCCACATAAGGACCGAATGCGGTTTTCCCGCAAGCTACTGTGGAAACCATCACCTTGGGTATTCCAATAGGAAGCACCTGCATGGCAGAAGTGGCAATTGCAGTTCCCTGCCCACCCCCAACTGCGATGACACCTTGCACATTCCCCGCTTCATACAGGCCAAGGATAATTTTAATCAGCCCATCAGTCATTTTTCGCTGGCAATAGGCCTTATCATCGCGCTTGATCAGATCTGCCAGACTTTCGCCGCTGGCATTGGCAACCTGCTGACGGGTGACATCACCATCGAAGGCAGGCATTCCTGAGGAACCTGGATCAATAATCAGTGGTGTATGACCGGCTTTCAGGATCTGATTCCGCATAAAGGCGGCTTCAACGCCTTTTGTGTCCAACGTACTAATGACTACGATCTTCATGGATTTACTCTCCAAAAAAACCTTTCAGCGATCGAGCAGACCGGAAAAATAAAAAGGTGCCTCGGGCACAATTTTTCGCCTCTCGCGAAGTTGGATGCCTTCAAAGGGATAGACAGAATGTTCGAGGGATATCTCATCGTGATAGTACAAGATGTAATCGGCACGCTTATCAATCTCCTCCACCGATTTCCAGCCTGCGATCATGTCCACATAGCGAGCCTGTACCCAATACCGAAAATGCTCTTTGAGATTTGGTTCTATATTAGCGGCGCGCAGCAAAGCATCGCCAGTAATGACAAAAGTACCGACCTTAGTTTCAACCTCCACAGAAATGTGACCAGGTGTATGCCCCGGAGTAGGAAAAATGCGCACACCAGGAACTATGAGGGTATCGCCATGTGAAATTTCAAAATTACATCCATTAAAGGCCGATTCGATACCCAGCTTGAAGGATTCATAAGAGCGATAATAAAGTGGGAGTGGGTTGTATGCCCATAACAGTTCATCTTCTGAACAGATATAACGCGCATTGCGGAATGCTTTCATATTGGCACAGTGGTCCCAATGCAAGTGGGTGAAGATGCAGATATCGATCTCATCCGGATCCACTCCCATGGCACGCAAGGCATCTGGGGCTTCTGGGCAACCACGTTTGTCGCAATCATGATGGTACTTGCTGGCGCGTTCCTGACCAGGCAAACCGGTATCGACCATGATCTTATGTTCGCCGGTATCCACGAAATAGCAGATATTAGGAATATCCACATTTACACCGGGTTTACCTTTGAAGAATAGATAAACAGCGTGGTCAAGAACTACCCAACCGGTATTAATGGGATAAATTTTTGTGTTTTCAATGCTCATAATCAAACCTCGTAATCTTATTTAATCAAGCGGGCTGCGTTGGGCCATAAAGCAGCAACATAATCAACGCGGTCGATGCGCACATGGATATCCGCCCACACCAACGGCTGGTGGGTTGCACTCAGGGAAAGTCGATTGACGACAATTACATCTTCATTCTCAGTCAGGTCGAGCATCTGACTGTCTTCTGGATTGGCAGGTACCAAGCGGCAACTTTCTTCCACATCCATCACTACTGCGTGATAATCATGCTCAAGAGTCTCCTGAAAGGATCGATGTGAAAGATCCTGGCTTTCCAAACCCGGACAGACCTCAAAGGGAAGATAATTATGTTGATTTGCAAGCATTTGGCCTTCCACCAAACGCGAGCGAACCTGATGGTAGACTAGATCGCCTGGTTTCATTTTTAACCGATTCATGATCTCGTCATTTGGTGAAATGATTTGCACTTCGCGCACAACAGTTGATGGTTTAAATCCCAAACGAGCGGTGTGTTGAAAAACACTCTCAATTGATGGTTTGGCCGGCGCCAGAACCATGAAGGAACCATCCGTACAATGATCCACCAACCCTTTACGGAAGGCAGAGGCAAGCACAAGCGCCATTTCAGTAATACTGGTATTCAACTGCTGGCTTAGGATGTCTACCCGCAAGATCATCTTGACAGGCAAGCTGCCATTCAGAAGCAATGCTTCAAATTCTCTTTGTAGACCAGCGGGAAAGTTATGCATCAATTTTTCAGCCTTAGCACAGCCATTCTCGTAAGATTTTTTATTCAGGCACGTCCGGAAAGCAACTTCTTGCTCTTTGCACGTGTCCCCTTCAACCCCGCACGGTTGAAAAATGTTTTTTCTTGGTTAGAGTTAAATAATTACCATGTATGTTTTCAACAGAAAGCTCTAGGATTTTTCCTCACGGACATTGCGGTTTTCAATGGCAGCAATTAAAGCCTGGGATGTGTTTTCATAATGTGTTCGAGCCACGCGTTCTGCTTCATCACAATTGTGGCATTTCATCGCTTCGTAAATCGAAGTATGCTCAATGAAGATGGAATTAGGCCGTCCAGGGACCAGCATACTCAGATTACGGTATTGCGAACAGGCATCATATAAATTGGACAACAGGCTTTCCAGTTTTGGAGAACCTGCTGCAGCCCAGATGAGGGCATGAAACTCACGGTTAAGTTTGGTGAAAGAGTCATAATCCTCATTCTGCATGGCTTTCTGGTCATGGGATAAGACAATTTTTTTTATTTTTTCTAATTGTTTCTCATTTACACGCGCACTGGCCAGGCGCGCAGCCAATCCTTCCAATACCGCACGCATCTGATAGAGTTCCACAATTTCAAATTCAGAGAGATCTTTTACTATAGTACCACGGTGCGGAACAGTCTCCACCAATCCCGTGGATTCAAGGGAACGCAGAGCATCGCGCACCGGCATACGGCTGACCCCCATTTCATCAGCAATATCTGTAGTCACCAGACGTTGTCCGGGTATCAAATCCCCATTGAGAATTTTAACCCGGAGTTCGTCAGCGACAATTTCTGTCATTGTGCGATATTTCTGTGCGACCTGTGTCATAAATACTTCCTGGC
>CAZMZW010000007.1:0-4810 GCA_964571135.1 uncultured Anaerolineaceae bacterium
CTAATGATCGAGGGCTTCGTTTGCGTGATACGGGGAACTCGGCACTCTTTGTCAATGAATTATCAACCTACAATACTATTCAAGAAGACTTCATAAAAGAAGTCTCTTGGTGATTCGAGCGACGTTGGTACACCCGGTCCCATACCGAACCCGGTCGTTAAGGACGTCAGCGCCGATGGTACTTGGGGCGCAAGCCCTCGGGAGAGTAGGTCATTGCCAAGAGACTTTTTTGTTTTAATTTCCTTTATTATTTCCCAAATCAATCCAGTGTAAAATTTAGCAACGTTCTATATTCATATTAACTAGCAGAACTCGATACAAAATGCCATCAAAATATGTTTTGCCAGCAAGGTTTATTATCAAGGTGGTCATGGCGATGCTGCTGGGAGACCGCCGCTCTTTTAAAAAGGATTCATTAATTGCATTATCCGGCGAGCATCCGCCATTACAAATAATTGAACCGGAAAATATCCCTCAAACCGGTCCCTGCCTGATCTTGATGAACCATTATTCAAGACCCGGTTATATCCCCATCTGGTCAGCATTTTCAATTTCGTCCCTGCTCCCCATGGAAAGCCACTGGTTGATGACCTATGCCTGGACGAGCCCCAATAAATTCTGGGATGCGATCAAACGGCGGCTGACCAGGATTGTCTTCACTTCCATTTGCAGGGTGTACGGCTTCATCCCCATGCCACCCATGCCGCCCGATTCTCGCGAAATCACCGATCGAGCTATGGCTGTCCGCAGTCTGATGGCATTGGCGCGTCTGAACCTGCCCATTGCCATAGGATTGGCGCCTGAGGGCCAGGATTTCCCTGGTGCTGTTTTAGGCAGTCCGCCTTCAGGGACGGGGCGCTTGCTGGAGCAGCTATTTAAAACAATAAGTCATGTGATCCCCTTAGGGGTGTATGAAGAAAATGATCAACAGGTCATCCATTTTGGGAGACCAATCTTATTAAAATTGAAAGAATATTCGAGCAATGAAGAGAAGGATAGGGATATTTCCACGCAGGTAATGCGGGCAATTGCCTGCTTGCTACCTGAAAGTCTGAGAGGGGAGTTTAATTTAGAAAAATTAGAATAATTAATCGCAACCGCAGCTGGGACCGCAGGTGGGTTCTTTCTGTCCAGTCAGGGCAGCCTGGATCATGGCAGCGGCACATCCCACCCCAGCCTCCACTTTGATTGCGCCTGGTTCACAGTTGAGCTGGCAGGCTCCGCATTCGATGCAGGCATTGCGGTTAATAAGCCTGGCTACTTTTTCACCAGGAGCAAAAACACTCTGGGGACAGACAATGGAACACATCCCGCAATTGGTGCACAATTTAGGATAGTAAAGCAGGGTGTTGGCTCTGGTGATGGTTTTCATTTATTTGATCCTATCTTCCCAAACCAAATAACTGTAAGATGAAAAGGATTATACCGCCTGCCAGCATGACCGCCATGATGGGCACATAGCGGAATATTTCCCTGCGCACGCTTGTCCAGCAGGTGATGGGGGTCGAGCCGGTCAGGTTGAGAGTAAAAAACGAGATCACAGCGGTTAAGACCAAACCAATCGGCAGCACCCTCATCACGTTGAATAAAAAGGAAGTATTGGGCTTGACGAACTGATAAACCACAAATGGCAGCGCGACCAGTAACCCCAGAATGAATCCCTTGGTGCTGAACTCGCGCGTGGGCAGCCAGGGTAAAAGGACCAGGAATAATAAGGAGGCAGCCAGCCAGGCGACAACCACCCACACAAGGTTGAACCATCCTCCTGCCAAATACAGAACGAAAGCGATGAGGATCATCGGTAAAAAACTATTGACCATTTCAATGGGTGCCAGGACCAACCGGTCGGTAAGATTAAACCTGTCCTGGCGCATTTGCGGAGTTGCCTGGTGAGTTATTAAATAGTCTGGAAGATCTTCTGCGCGGACTGGCCCGAATTCCACCTCAAAGGCGCACAATTGTTTTACCTGGTAGGCGCTGACGCCCGTTGCGCCCAACTGGGGCAGAATGACCTTACGATGGCTGATTATTTTCGCCAGCCCAGTAATCTGAATTCGATTAACCAATTCCGCCGTGCCAAATGTGCCTTTTCCGGCTGCGCACCAGACATTGATGCCTTTGGTATCCAGCACAAGGATATAGGCATCCATTCTTTGTAAAGCGGATCGCAGGGCATCAAAACTGAGTGTGTAATTGCCGGTAACAAAAACAGGTGATGCAGGGTTAGGATTGCCCAATGCATAGAGACCAGGCACCACCCGATGAAGCATGCGGTTGATCCCTACCCGGGCAAGAAAATGGTCCCGGCGGTTTGAAGAGGTTATTTCACTATTGGTTTGGAAGAGTGTGTTTTGTTCCATTTATTTTTGTTTTTCGGTTAATTTTCAGCATGATTATACAGGTCAATTACATAATTAGGCTACCTTCTTTAGAATTATTTCAAACCATTCTCCAGTAGAGTTGACATGATTCTCCTTAGGCGCTGATTATTTATGGCAGACAGGTTCAATTTTTGTTTGACAGCCTGCGATTGTGCGCATATAATATTGAGCGGTTGTAGAAAGATCAATCCAAGAGAAAGGTTCAGGAGGCATCTATTTCGCAATAGCTTCCAATAAACCAGAAATCATTTGTTGATTAACTCGACTGCGATTTTTCTACGGCAGTCGAGTTTTTTATGAAAGTCTAGAACCCTTCTGATGAAGGGAGGTGAAAAAGTGGCAACAGTTGTCCTAAGACCCAATGAAAGTCAGGATTCCCTGCTGCGCCGCTTCCGCAAGAAAGTGGTGAAGAGCGGTGTATTAAGCACGATCCGGCGCAAGCGCTGGTTCGTTTCCAAAAGCGAGAACAGACGGGTGGAACGCAAGAAATCCATGCGCCGCATGAAACGTCGCCAGATGACTCGCAATATGATGTCGTAGTCTTTCGATTGCCCAAACCGCAGATCGAAAGGAGGAGAGCATGGGTAAAGAAGAGAAGATACTGGTTGAAGGCACGATCATCGAGGCCCTGCCTGGTACCCAATTCAGGGTAAAACTGGATAATGGGCACGAGGTCCTGGCATATCTATCCGGTAAGATGCGCAAGTATTACATCCGCATTTTGCTGGGGGATCATGTCCGGGTGGAGATGTCGCCTTACGACCTAAACCGCGGCCGAATCGTCTACCGGCAGAAAGCCAAATCCGCCGGGCAACCCGACGAACCGATGCTGTAATCATCCACTCCCGGAGCTGAACAGGCTCCGGGTTTTTTGTAAATTTTCTAATTAGAATATTAAGGGGGAACTCAAATTTTATATTTTTTTTCGAAAATCCATCATATTTTTTCATACTGCATACATGCTACAAAAGAACATTATTGTAGTCCAAACACTGACAGGAAATAATCCTATTAGCTTACTTGAAAGGCTTTTTCTACTGACTGACAAGATCGATTCAATTGTATAAGATTAATACCCAAAGAGAAAAAATTAAGCACCTCTTAAGGACAATTCATTTGAACTTCATAAGTAATGATAATTGAAACTGCACCTATTCTCCACTGGCATTATGTTTTGATAAGTTTTTTGGAAGTGTGAAAGGTGATAACTAAAATGCATAAACAAATTATTTTAGGGTCATCAAAATTAAAAGAGAGCCGGATGATACAAAGATCCAACGAGCAGCTCTTTAAAGATATTTTTGCAACGATCCGTAAACCACTCTTGGTATTGGATCCAGACCTGAGAGTTTATCAGGCGAACCATAGTTTTTATACTGCTTTTAAGGTGACGCCAAAAGAAACAATCGGAAACCTGATCTTTGACATCGGGAAAAAACAATGGGATATCCCCAGGCTGCATCTTTTATTGGAAGAGATCCTTCCAAAAAACAAAAAATTTCATGGCTTTCTAGTGGATTATGATTTTCCTGACATCGGCAAGCGGATCTATCTTCTAAATGCAAGACAGATCCATCAATCGTTAATGAAATCGCATTTGATCCTGCTGGCCATGGAAGATATTACCGAGCGTACACTTCTGGAACGTACCTCTCAAGCATATGAAGAGCGTTTCCGTAATGCTTTTCAAACGGCGAAGGACAGCCTGCTGCTTGTTGAGAAAATTAGCGGGAAAATTCTCAATTCCAACCAGTCTGCCCAAACGCTGCTTGGATATTCCAATCAAGCGCTTTCCAAGAAAAAGCTGTGGGAAATAGGCATGTTCAAGGACAACCAGCAATTCCAAGAAACATCGGCTCGATTGGAAGAGGTGCATTTAATCGATTTTTCTGACACGGTCGTCAAAACCAGTTCAGGGCGGGAAATTTCTGCAGATGTATCGTTAATGAACAGGGCAAAAATGTTCCAATGCAATATCCGCAACATTACTGAGAGCAAGAAATCCTTGGAGGCATTGGAGGAAAGTAAGGAATTGTTCCACACTTTCTTTGAGAGTTCAGTCGCCGGCATCAGCGTGGTTGACCTGGATGGAAAATTTATCCGGGTGAACAAAAAACTTTGCACAATCCTGGGCTATTCACCGGAAGAATTAATACAGTTAAAGTTTAATGATATTACTCACGTTGAGGATAAACAGATAGGCGTTTCCCTAATCAAACAAATTGCTGCTGGAAAAATAAACGAAGCCAGTTTTGAAAAAAGGTATGTGAAAAAAAATGGGGAGATCATCTGGGTCTATTTATCAATTTCTGCCATTAACGATAAAGAGGGGAAATATCAAAATTTTGTTACTTATACCCAGGACATCACTGAGCGCAAGAAAGCGGAGACCACGTTGCAAGAGAAAGTGGAAGGTCTGCGCCGAATGG
>CAZMZW010000007.1:4910-157993 GCA_964571135.1 uncultured Anaerolineaceae bacterium
CAACGGTGGTGAGCGATTCGAACGATGCGGTCATCATGCATGACTTTGACGGCAAAATCCTGGCTTGGAACCGCGGGGCAAAAGAGACCTACGGTTATAGTGAAACTGAGGCGCTGGGCAAGAACGTCAGAGAAATCGTAGCTGAACCCGATCGTGAGGCGGCGTTGTCTCTCATTGAAAAGATCAAACAGGGGGAAGTGGTTAAATCATTTGAACTACGCCGGGTTACCAAGGATGGGCGGATACTGGATGTCTGGCTGACCACGACATTGCTGACCGATGAAAATGGAAAACCGGTAGCCATTGCCACCACCGAACGGGATATCACTGAGCGCAAGAAAGCGGAGACTGCCTTACAAGAGAAAGTGGAAGAGCTGCGCCGAATGGCAACGGTGGTGAGCGATTCGAACGATGCGGTCATCATGCATGACTTTGACGGCAAGATCCTGGCCTGGAATCACGGGGCAAAAGAAACCTATGGCTATAGCGAAACCGAGGCGCTGGGAATGAACGTCAGAGAAATTGTAGCTGAACCCGATCGTGAGGCTGCCCTGACCCTGATCAAAAAGATCAAGCGGGGGGAAGTGGTTAAATCATTTGAACTACGCCGGGTCACCAAGGATAACCGGATACTGGAAGTCTGGCTGACCACGACGTTGCTGACCGATGAAAAAGGGAAACCGGTGGCCATTGCCACAACCGAACGGGATATCACCGAGCGCAAGAAAGCGGAGACCGCCTTACAAGAGAAAGTGGAAGGTCTGCGCCGAATGGCAACGGTGGTGAGCGATTCGAATGACGCGGTCATCATGCATGATTTTGACGGTAAGATCCTGGCTTGGAATCACGGGGCAAAAGAGACCTATGGCTATAGCGAAACCGAGGCGCTGGAAAAGAATGTCAGAGATATCGTAGCTGAGCCCGACCGTGAGGCTGCGTTGACCCTGATCAAAAAGATCAAACAGGGGGAAGTAGTTAAGTCATTTGAGCTACGCCGGGTTACCAAGGATAACCGGATACTGGATGTCTGGCTGACCACGACATTGCTGACCGATGAAAAAGGGAAACCGGTAGCCATTGCCACCACCGAACGGGATATTACCGAACGCAAGAAAGCGGAAGCCGAGCGGCTTGCCCGTGTGGCAGCTGAGCGTGCCAATGCCGCCAAGAGTGAGTTCCTTTCACGGATGAGCCACGAGCTGCGCACACCCTTGAACGCCATCAATGGTTTTTCGGAAGTCTTACTCGAAAAATATTTTGGGGACCTCAATCCAAAACAAGAAGAATATCTTCGTGATATTTTGGAAAGTGGAAATCACCTGCTTTCTTTGATCAACGATATTCTGGATATATCCAAAATTGATGCGGGCAAGGAAGTGCTTGATTTATCCTCAGTAAATATTAATAACCTTTTAGATAACAGCACCATGATGATCAAAGAAAAAGCGATGAAGCATCATATTGAATTAAATGTACAAGTAGCCAAGAATTTAATCAACTTTCAAATTTTAGTAGACCAAAGAAAGATCAAGCAAGTAATGTATAACCTGCTATCAAATGCTTCCAAGTTCACCCCCGATGGGGGGAAAATAAAAATTGAAGCGGTTAAATTAAATAATGGAATTTGTATCAGCGTCTCGGACACTGGAATTGGAATAGAAAAAGAAGAACAGATGAAAGTATTTAATGAATTTTACCAGGTGGAAAACTCACAGGACATTAAAATTCAGGGGTCCGGCTTGGGCCTTAGCCTGGTAAAAAGACATGTTGAAATGCATGGCGGCAAGGTTTGGGTTGAAAGTGAAGGATACGGTAAAGGAAGCAAGTTCATTTTTACTTTGCCAATTAAGAAAAAACCTCACTCAATATTGACTTAAATCATGACCAAAAAAATATTGATCGTGGATGATGATGAGAAAAACCGAAAATTGGTCAGGGATATTTTGGGTGTCAATGGCTACGTCACTTTAGAAGCGGTCAATGGTAAAGAAGCGATTGAACTTACGGTGAAACAAATTCCAGATCTAATTTTAATGGATATACAGATGCCGGTGATGGACGGCTTATCGGCGATTCGTATTCTTAAAACCAACAAAGATACCAAACATGTACCCATCATTGCGCTGACGGCTTTTGCCATGGAAGAGGATAAAAAGGAAGTCCTTTTCGCAGGGGCAGATGATTGGTTAACAAAACCAATAAATATTAGAGGTTTATTAGAGTCGATAATAAAAAATATTGAGAAAAATTAATCCAACATTCATTCATGAGTAAATATTTGGGAGAGAAAAATGGGAAGAATCCTAATTGTTGATGATGAAGAAAAAAATTTAAGTCTTTTGGAAGCCTTACTAGCTCCTCTATCCCAGGACATTATCCGCGCGCGGGACGGCAAGGAAGCCCTTGAGAAAGCCCTATCAGATCACCCTGATCTGATCCTCCTGGATATTCAAATGCCAAAACTCAATGGGTTAGAAGTGGCAAAACTATTAAAGAAAGGAAAAGATACCAGCATCATTCCAATTGTCATGATTACTGCGTTTAATGAAGTAGAAGATCGGGTAAAAGCATTGGAAGCCGGTGCGGATGATTTTTTAAGCAAGCCGGTTGATAAGACAGAGTTGAGAGTCAGGGTTATTTCCTTGTTAAAAGTCAAAGCCTATAACGATTACATGGTCAATTTTCAAAGAATCCTGGAATCTGAAGTAAGCAAGCGGACTGAAGAATTACAAAAGGCACTCAAACGAATAAAATCTGTGTCTTTGGAAACCATTTACCGACTTTCCCGGGCTGCTGAATTTAAAGATAAAGATACCGGTGAACATATTCAGCGCATGAGTCTTTTTGCAGCAATGGTTGCGAAAAAAATGGGTTTCAATCAAAGTGAAGTTGAGGATTTGCAATATGCTGCGCCTATGCATGATATCGGCAAAATTGGTATTCCTGACCATATCCTTCTCAAACCAGACAAGTTGGATGATAACGAATGGATAATCATGCGCCAGCATACAAATTTTGGTGCAAAGATACTTGAAGGTTCCAATGAAAAGACCATTCGACTCGGAGAAACGATTGCAATTTCACACCATGAAAAATGGGATGGTTCAGGGTATCCAAACAAGTTAAAAGGCGGGGAAATACCAGTATTTGCCCGTATCTCAGCCATTGCAGATGTCTTTGATGCTTTAACTTCAGACCGACCGTATCGTAAGAACCCTTTCGCAAATGACCAAGCCCTTAATATGATTAAAGAGGGTAAAGGTACACATTTTGATCCTGCTGTTGTTGATGCTTTCTTTTCAATTATCGGGGATGTATTGAAGGTTAAAGACCGATTTAATGGTCAGAAAGTTGGTCTAGATATCCCAATAGGTGAACTTTAGAAAAATGCTTGACTAATATCAATCAATCGGGGTAGAACAATCAGGCTGAATTTCTATTATCCATTCTGTTTAAAACCTAAACCAGACCATTCTGAACGGCATAATGGGTGAGTTCGGCATTGGTCTTCATGTTCATTTTTTCCAATAAACGGGCACGGTAGGTGCTGATGGTTTTAGCGCTGAGCGCCAGCTCTGCGGAAATTTCCTTCACTTCTTTACCAGATGCGATCAGGCACATTACCTGGTATTCGCGGTCTGACAAATGTTTATGAAGCGGTTGGTCATCCTCATAGCGGGCATGAACCACTAGCTCGTCGGCTACAGATGCGCTGATATATACTCCGCCGCGCAAAATCTTACGAACCGCCTGCACCAGTTCTTCCGGCGCACTCTCTTTATTTAAATAGCCGGCTGCCCCGGCTCTGATCGTCCGTACCGCATACTGGTCTTCTGGGAACATGCTGAGGATCAATACAGGCAGCTGCGGATGGTCCTGCTTGATTTGCTTCAACGTATCCAGACCATTTCCGCCAGGCATGGCCAGATCCAACACCGCTACATCCCAGCGTTCGCTGCCAACCAGTTTTAGCAGCTCATTTGCATTTTGGGCTTCCCCAAAAGTGGATTGGGCAAATGCCTCGGACAGGATTTGCTTGACACCCTGGCGCACAACGGAGTGATCATCCGCCAATAAGATTTTGAGCAATGCAACTCTCCAATTCAATCTTCATTATTCGTTGTTCTTGATGGGGATGGTTACTGTAACGATCGTCCCATCACTGGGTACACCTTGAATATCAAAAGAGCCGCCCAGTTGTTTGGCTCGTTCACGCATCCCGAGCAAACCCAACGATTTCAAACCGGCGATCTCTTTAGCTTGAATACCCCGCCCATCATCGTGAACTTGAAGCGTTAGTGTATCCGGTTTGACGGTCAGTTCAACTTCAATATGATGTGCGCTGGCGTGGCGCTGGATATTGGTTAATGCTTCTTGGAAGATGCGGAAGAGTGCCACAGACTGAGCGCGGGGCAAAGCCATGTCTTTCGTGGGGATATTGACATCACACACAATCCCGGTTCGTTTCTCAAAATCGCGAGCCTGCCATTCGATCGAGGCTGCCAGCCCCAGGTCATCCAGCATCCCCGGACGCAATTCAGTCGCGATGCGCCGCACGGTTTTGACCATCATATCCATCTGGGCTGTGACGTTTTTTGCCTTTTCAGTGAGGGCGGCATCTTTTTGCCCCAACCGGTCGGTCAACCATGCCAGATCGAATTTCATGGCGGTTAATGCCTGCCCCAATTGATCATGGAGTTCACGCGCGATATATGTCCGCTCCTCTTCGCGCGCTAATTCCAAACTGGCGGCCAATGCCTGTAATTGTCTGGACGAGTCTTTCAGCTCGGCGACCGTTAAAAGGCGCTGCTGATAGGAGAGGGCATTTTGGATGGCAATCGAAGCGACGGGGGCGAGCGCCATAAGCATTTCCTGATCGGCAATTGTGAAACCTTCGCCACCCTTTTTGTTGAGGATGTGAAAAAAGCCTAATACATCACCGGCTGAATCCAGGATCGGTGTGCAGATTACTGATTGTACGTTGGCATTGAATTCCAACTCAAGCATGATCACCGGATCATGGACGGCATCGCTCGTTCCATAGGGAACCTTATGTTCCAAAACCCAGCCCGGGATACCTTTACCGGATGGCCAAGTGTACTCAAATGAAATTGCCTTGCCCTTTTTAAAATATTTATGGACGGTCATTCCTCCCGGAGTTCGCAACCCGGCGAAGCCGCTTTCACCGTTGACAATCTTAATGGCTTCCTTGGCCAGTGCATCCAGAATAGTGCTAACTTCCAAGGTAGCATTCAATTCTTTACTGATGCGAAATTGGGTCTGGACGGTGGTTTCGGATTGTTTTAACTGTCCAATTGCCTCGCTAAGCTCGAAGGTGCGTTCATTTACGCGCTGTTCGAGTTCTTCATTAAGGCGCTGGCTCTCATGATAAAGCCGGGCCTTTTCCAGATAAATGGCGATATGACCGGCGAGGTTTTCCGCCAGGGCGAGGGCATTCCGATCAAAGCGGCGGTCTGATTCTGCTGCAACGAAAGTGACCGCGCCAAGAATTTGGGGGCGCGCGATCAACGGTACGATCATGTACGATTTTATGGCCGCTGCGGCAGCCCGGCGTTGCGGAGCAACCTCTGTGACCAATTTTGGTTCACCGCTGTGCAAAACTGCCGGCAGCCCATCGATATTATCATTAGGCAGATCATTTTGCAGCCATTCATAAGCTGCTTGCAGTTCGGCTATCTTGGCAGGTTCCAAGGCAACCTGTTCGATCGAGCCATCTGGTTGAAGTAAATGAACGGCGCACCAGTCAGCGATCTGCGGTACGGCGAGCTTTGAAAGGGTGGTGAGCGGCGCTTCATAATCCACAGCATTGCTGAGCAGCGCCCCTGCCTCCGCTAGAAGCCGGTTGGCTTCCTGTAGCTGCTGGTGTTCGGCGCTGTCACAAGAAATACTGACAATACTGATCAGGATCTGCTGTTCATTTCGAATGAGCGAAGCGCTGATCTGTGCCATGAAAGTTGAGCCATTACGCTGCTTAACCAGAATTTCCCCCGTCCAGACTTTTCCGTGCTTAAGCTGTTCCAGGTTTGCACGGATTGACTCCATCAACTGCGGAGCCGCCAGGATCTCTTCGATATTGCGGCCCTGTACTTCTTCCATTGACCAGCCATACAGCGTCTCGGCAAAATGGTTCCACAGGACGATGATCCCCATCAGGTCAACAGCCAGGATGGCCTGTTCAACCACATTCAATAGCTGCGTTTGAACACGAAGTTTCTCTTCAACGGATAAAGGCACTGATGGAGAGTACATCGAAAGGGTTCTCCTATCTCTGGCAGTCGCGCCACATTCTCACTGTTCCCATTATAGTCCGACTAAAACGTTTTAATGGATTTTTTACGCCTGTGTAGGACAAATACTGACAGCCAGGGTAATTCAATTCTTACAACATCTTCAGAGTTGTGCCGATTGTTAGGGAGGGTCTTAGAAGTTATAGTCAAGGTAAGAATAAAAGGAGATTTTTCTTATGTTATGGACTGTTGCCGTTGTACTTGTCGTGCTTTGGGCGTTAGGCCTCATTGGAAATATCGGGGGCAGCTTGATCCACCTTCTACTGGTAATTGCAGTAATCGTTATTGTGTTTAATCTGCTGGGCGGACGCCGCTCCTAAAACAATGGGTGCGATTGCGGATTGAAAGCGTGATGTGAGCAATTGCGTTGATTATTCGACCGAAAAATTTATGAAAGGAGGTAAATAAAATGAGACTGCCAAGTAAAATCGGAATGTTGTTATTGGCCATCTGGCTCGTATTAATGGGTCTGGCAGCATTTGTCCCGGCTATTTCCGGCCTGGGAATGCTCCTGTCGATCCTCGCCATTGTTGCCGGCGTTTTTATTTTCCTGGATCGTTAACCGTTCTAAACAGAACCGCCCAGGTGGCTGGGCGGTATTAAGATTTTTTTATTAAATATAGAGGAGAATACAATGGGTAATCCAATTCAAGACTGGTTAGATAAATTTAAGACCACCTCCCAGACTGCCTCAGGGCAATCCGGGGTTGGGACAACCGGCAAAGCCACCGCTTCTGGGACAGCCGGTGCGGGTACTACAGCTTCCCAGACGGTGAACCAGGTTCAAAGGGACGCAATTGGCCGAAAGACGAATCAAGAGCTCATTAACGCGGCTTACAAGGTTGCGGATGAACTCAAACTCAAGGGCGGCCCGTGGCCGCTGCTTCGCGCTGCCGGCTGGGGCCGTCTCACCGAGAAACGCGGTGAATTGTATAAGGGTAAGGCCATTGATGAACTTGACAAGCTCACCCCTGAACAAAAAGCTGCTCTGAAGAGGGTTTTAGGGCTATAGTGTCATTGATGATCTTACGAAAAAGGAAAATGCAAATGAAAAAGAACATATTAATCTGGTTTGGTTGCATGATGGTCTTTACGCTTATGCTGACTTCTTGCAGTCTTTTAAATACGGTCACCGGTACGAGCACCAATGTGATCACAATCAAGAGTGTGACCTTTGCTGAGAGCCTCAATTCAAGTTACCAGGCAGTCAATCCGAAAACCCAATTCAAACCAACAGACACCATTTATGCGTCAGTGGATGTTTCCGGCCGCCCAACAACCGGGTTGTTGAATGGAAAATTTTATTACGGTGATCAATTAATTTCAGAAGTAACCCTGGATTTTGCAGCAGTCAACAGCAGTGTCTTGTTTTCCATTGGAACGGAAACTTATGCCGGCTTACATCTGGTGCCTTCCACTCCTTGGCCGGTGGACAGCGGGTATCACCTGGATCTGTATGTCAATGGTGTCAAAGCAGGAAGTTATGCTTATGCGGTCATCCAGTAATCATGAGAGTGTGAATTACCGCTTTTTTGAATAAAGGTGATGCCAACGATAATTTTGAATCAAATTCACCTATGGAGAAAGATCAAAATAAGAATTTTAGTTTGTAGAGTGTACTTGGAAAGCAGGAATGAAATGAAACTACCAAAATATTTAGGTTCTCTTTTTCTGATTGTTTGGCTCACCGCTTTGGTTCTGGCAGTGAATTTCCCGGCTATCACCAGCCTGAGTGTTATTGTGGCACTCCTGGTCAGTGCAGCAGGCGTCTTCGTCTGGCTGGGGTGGGTTCAGTCACCATCAGAAGAGAGCCCAGGCACTGAAACTGGTGAGCAAAGAATGCCACAAGACTCGCAAACCTCCGCTTATAAAGAATAAGTAGTTGTGACTTGTGTGAAGGTTTTTGAACAATCCACCAGAAAATAAATGGCTCTGCATGCAGTAGAGCCATTTATTCAATCATAGGTTGGGAATATTCTTAACCATTTCACGTACTTTTACTTGCATTCTTACGAGGAAAAACAGTGTTTGTAGTCCAAACACTCACAACCGATCGAATCATTGGCTTACACGAAGTTCAGCCTCACGCTGATAGCCAGGTCAGGAGGAAGAGTATATGATGATAGTGAGCTTCAGTAATTAATAAATTACGAAGATTAATGGAAAGGAGTTCAAAATGTTGTACACAATTGTCATCGTGATCCTAGTCCTGTTTTTGTTGGGCCGTCTATAACGGGTGTATTTGGAGTTATACCCCAATGGGATATTTCAAGTCGAAACTCATTCATGGCTTATAACTCCATTTTTATTCAATCAAAACCCTAAGGAGAAATTAAATGAACATTACAAATATTCTGATCTATCTCGCCGCCGCCGCAGTAATTGGTTGGGTGGCAACGGAATTAATGCATGACCGCTCGAACCTGGTAACCAATATCCTCGTGGCCATTGTTGGCGCATTTGTTGCGGGTTACTTTTTAAGCCCCATATTCAAAGTCGGGACCATCAATCAGGCTATTACGCTTCCCACGATGCTGGTAACGCTTTTGGGATCCATCATCCTGTTAGCGGTCGTCCATTTCCTGACCCACGGACGCCATTAATCGAACCTTTGGCAATTGGGGTTTGCCTGATGATTGATGCAGATCCCATAATTTGTTCATATGTCCCTAAATCTTGTTTGGTTTAAATCAGATTGGTTTGATGACCGGGAAGAATCTGGATCAGGCCCGAAAATGAAAAAAATGAAGGAGAACGTGATCATGAATGCAACCCAGGATATCCTACACGGAAAATGGCATGAGCTTAAAGGCCAGGTGCGCCAGCAGTGGGGCAAACTCACTGATGATGATTTCACCCGGCTGAGTGGAAAAACTGAAGAACTGGCTGGTGTTTTACGGCAGCGCTATGGTTACAGCAAAGCCCAGGCGGAGATTGAAATTAATAAATGGCTGAGCGATCACGACTAGGGTGCAAAGCTCTAATCTTGGCTGGCTGCAGTGTTACTTAATGCAGCACCGTATTGAGGATTACAGGGTAGATTCCTTTAGATAAAAAGGTTTACCCATATTTGTTTAAGCACGATTGATAATCTATTGAAAATTAAAGAAATACCCTGAGGAGAAAACCATGTTAACGGCAATTATCGTAGTCCTGCTCATCTTATGGCTTCTTGGCTATTTAGGTCCGGCGCCTTTCAGGCGCGGGGGCAATACCATTCATCTGCTGCTCGTGATCGTTGTGGTCCTGATCGTTGTCAGTTTATTGAAGTAAATATCGAAAGCGATATTGATGAGATATTGATAAATCCAACTTATAGTTGATATCCGAGAGGAGGCGATGATAATCCCATTATTTTGTGTGGAGCTTTTGTACGATGAAAATGAAGAAAAAATACTATTTATGAAACTATTTCCTTTAGGAGGAAAAAATGAAATTCAAGAGTCCGATGAAAATTACATGGATAATCGCAGTGATCATGGGCGTACTTGGTACCCTTCCAGTGCTGGGGATTAAACTCCCGGTTGTAGTCCCCCCTCTTTCCACTTATTTGCTTATTGCTGCCTGGGTGTTATTGGCATTGGCTACTGTAATTAAGGGTTTATAAAAAAATCCTTCAAAATGAAGGATTTCCGTTCGGTTTGATTAGCATAGGGTCTACAAAAATTGTAGACCCTATTGATGTCATACGGGATCTCAAGAGAAAAACCTCAAATGGGCTATCCTGAAACAAAAGAATCTATAATTAAAATTGTTTTACGTAAAGAGAATATCGCCTTGTGAATAGGAAAAGAAAATGAATACCTTCCAAGCCAACGAACAACCCGATGATCGAGCACGACTGCAAAAAATTGCCCGGCAGGCAATGGTCGAGAACGGCCTTCTGCCCGAATTTTCAACCGCTGCACTTGCCGAATTGGAAAAGATTCGGGTTCCACCCATAAATATGAACGATGGATCCATTCGGGATCTGCGCAAACTCCTATGGGCATCGATCGACAACGATGACTCATTTGACCTTGATCAATTAACCACAGCCGAAATACTACCAGGCAATAAAGTAAAGATCTATGTGGCAATAGCGGATGTGGACTTCCTTGTTAAAAAGGGATCAGCGATTGACGAACATGCACTTCATAATACAACTTCGGTGTATACCGCTGCTGAGATTTTTCCCATGCTGCCTGAGAAACTATCCACCGAGCTTACCTCGCTTGGTTTAAATGAAGAACGTCCGGTTGTTGTGATTGAAATGGTCATTGGCGCTGATGGAGCCCTGCAGGATTCTGCGATTTATCAGGCATGGGTGCAAAATCATGCCAAACTGGCTTATAGCAGTATAGGTGCCTGGCTGGAAGGAAATGGACCAATCCCTGAAGCAGTCACAACCGTAAATTCACTTGAAGAGAATCTGCGTTTACAGGACAGGGCGGCACAAAGTATGCGGAATTTCCGGCATATCCACGGAGCGCTCAGTCTGGAGACCATTGAGGCTCGTCCGATCTTTGATGGCGAACAGATCCGCGATCTCAAAGTGGAAGAAAAGAACCGGGCCATGGATATTATTGAAGATTTTATGATCACCGCCAATGGGGTGACGGTCCGCTATCTTTTATCCAAAAGATTTCCTTCCATCCGCCGGGTGGTCCGTGTCCCCAGACGCTGGGATCAAATTGTTGCCCTGGCAAAGGAACATGGATACAAGCTGCCTGAAATTCCAGATTCAAAAGCATTGGACGGGTTTCTTATCAAACAGAAAGCCGCTGATCCTTTGCGCTTCCCTGACCTATCTCTGTCAGTGATCAAACTGTTGGGTTCGGGCGAATATGTTGCTGAAAAACCCGGCGAACCAGTTCCAGGGCATTTTGGCCTGGCGGTCAAGGATTATGCCCATTCCACCGCTCCTAATCGGCGCTTTCCGGACCTGGTCACGCAGCGTTTATTGAAAGCCGCAATTGAAGGACAACCCGTGCCGTATACCTTTGATGAGCTGGGTAACATGGCACAGCATTTCACCAATCAGGAGGATGCCGCCACTAAAGTTGAACGGCTGGTGGGCGATTCGGCGGCAGCCCTGCTGCTTGAACCAAAGATCGGCCAGCAGTTCGACGCGCTGGTTACGGGATCTTCGGCTATCGGCACCTGGGTCAGGCTGCTTGAAATTCCGGTCGAGGGTCGGCTGATGAGGGGGTTTGGGCAATTAGCGTCAGGCGATCAGGTTCGCGTCCAACTGGTGTCAGTCAACGTTGAGCGCGGATTTATCGATTTTAAGAAAGTGGGCAAACGCAGGCGTTAATGCAGGTGCATCATTAATTATTCAACTGATTTCTTAAGGAATGGATTATGTTTTCAAAAAGCACCCAATGGTACGATGCGATCTATAGTTTCAAAGATTATCAACAGGAATCGGATGCCATAATTGACCTGTTAAAAAAAGAGCATCCTCATGCAAAGACACTTCTGGATATTGCCTGCGGCACAGCAGAGCACGATAAATTTTTTTCCAAGGTCTATAAAGTGGATGGCTTGGATATCAACCCAGAATTCATCAAGATCGCTTCACAGAAAAACCCAGAAAGCCAATATTTTGTTGCCGACATGACAGATTTCAAATTAAACAAAACCTATGACATTATTCTGTGTTTATTCAGTTCCATCGGTTATGTGAGAACCCTGGATAATGTGGTCAAGACGCTGATCTGTTTTAAGAAGCATCTGAATAAAGGTGGAATACTGGTGGTGGAACCCTGGTTTACACCCGACACATGGAAGACCGACAACCCGGTGCATATGCTCACCGCTGAAACCGGAGATGCCAAGATCTGCCGGATGAATGTGAGCGAGAGGGAAGGGACCCTTTCGCTTGTCAATTTCCATTATTTGCTGGGATCCAGTAAAGGCATAGAGTATTTCACTGAGCGCCATGAGCTTGGGCTGTTCACAATGGACGAGATGAAAAATGCTTTCAAGGAAGCCGGTTTTAACATCAGGTATGATCATGAGGGATTAACTGGCAGGGGATTGTATATTGCAAAAATGGAATAGGAACATTGGTGCGAGGCACATCTCTGATTTGGTTTTCAACAATCTTCTTATTCTTTTTAATTATCTTTCTTAATTTAATGATTGTTTAAGAGATTTAGTGCTTGAGAAATATTTTCTTCGTCCACCCACTGTAAAGGATGAAAATGCAGTATATGACATGATGGTCCGCTGTGACATGCGGGATGTGGGTTTTGTCGATACGGAAAAAAGCGACATCCTTTACGATTGGGGAAGGATCAACCTGGCACAGGATGCCTGGCTGGCTCTGGACGCACATGGAATGATATGTGGTTTTGCCGCCTGCCTGCCGTGGAACGAGGGGATGCGTCTTGTGATCAATGATGACCCCGGTACGGAAAACAATGATCTTTACCCGGGTTTATTGGCATTATGCGAAAACCGTGCTGCAGCTATCATATCGGAATTAAATGATCCCAAAAAGCGGGGCATCTACACACACATTTCCGATAAGGCTTCTCATCAGAAAAAGAAACTGGAAGAAGCTGGTTATTCAATCAAGAAATTCATTTTCAATATGCACAGGGATTTGACTGGCATTCTTCCAGAACCTGAATTGCGCGAAGGTCTTAGCATACGCACAGCAGTCACCGGGCAGGATGAGCGAACCATCCATGCCCTGGTGCAGGAAGCGTTTGACTGGCATGAACGGGAAGCCCAGCCCTTTGAAGAATGGAAAGAATTCTTGATGCGTCCGGAGATCTATAATGAGAAGTTGTGGTTTCTAACGATCAAGGAAAGCGAAATCATCGGCGCCTGCTTGTGCTTCCAGTTTTCCGAAATGGGCTGGATACGCCAGCTAGCAGTGAAAAAACCTTATCGCAAACTCGGCATCGGCTGCGCGCTTCTTCAGCGGGCGTTTCAGGCATTCCAGGCGTTGGGAATGGAAAAAGCCGGGCTGGCGGTGGAAAGTGCCAATCCCAATGCCATTCATTTCTATCAGACCGCAGGCATGGTCAAGGCAGTTCAGCTTAATGAATATTTGAAAGAAATCCAATAAAATTTATCAACCTTCATTAAGAAAATCTCATTTCTTTTCATCAGTTGTGAAGGAAAACTTCTTTTTAATCCTACCCAAGTATTTTCCGGATGGACGGGACGGGCAAACCGGCTTGATCCACCAGAGCTTGCAGTTCCAGGTCCAACTGCTGAATTTCATCCGGCGCCTGGGAAACATGCCAGGCCAGACCCACCTCGCCCAATCTTGAATTTAACAGCAATCGAAATCCCATTACCTGTACAAAACTTGGTACGATTCCAATTAAGCCTTCTGACCAGGGGATAATCTTGCGTCCAAGGGTACGTAAAACAAGGTGCGCCTCACGCCTGGCTTTGATAAAAAGAAGCAGGTCGTCGGTTGAACGAGCCAAAGCTTTAACATCACAACCATACTTGATGACAAGCTTGCCGATTAGCGCTACACCAATTGCATGGGTGGTAGTGTAATCCACAATATTTTTTGAAGGTTCAGCCTTGAGATCTGCCTTATGGAAGAGGTTGATCAATTGTTTAAGCCTGGGGGTGATCGCCCCATTGATCTCACCAAAAGGAGAAGCGATCGATTTAATGATCATCGCACGGATTACGCTGCCATCCCGCTTGCCAGCTGCGTACACGGCGCCCATCATGACCCGTTCCCTGCCAAGGATTTTGACAAACTCCTCCGGACCTGACAGGTTATTGCCCATGAATACAACGTTTGGGGATTTGTTTTGGGCTAAAACTGGTAACAGTTCAAGCGCTTGATTTTTACGGACAATGACAAGAATGTAGTCGTAGCAGTCCTCTGGATCAAGCGAGTTAATGACCCGAACTTTGGTAACGCTGCGTGTTTTTTTGAATGGGTCTTCAATTACTATTCCCTCGTCTCGTACCTGCTCATAGCGTGTTCCACGGGCGAGAACAGTTACATCAATGCCGGCATTGTGTAAACAAGTTGCCACTGCCGAACCGTTCACGCCGGCTCCGATGATAAGTATCCTCACATTATTCATATCCATATTAAGCCTCTATAAACATAGTATGTCAGAATGATTTGATAAGGTCTTAAGATTATATAACCGGATCATCCTTCATAAAGACAGAAAGTTGTAAGAAATCTTGCCTCAAAAAGAGAAAAGCTCAGAACCTACTAATTAAGAGTCAGTTAATTATTAGAATTCCATGTGAAGTTGAGAGCTTTAGATATGATAATTAATCAAATTTACCTATTGACAAAAGAGAAGAATGTGTGTATATTACAAATAACTTTGCAGTGCAAAGTATAATAATTTAGCTTTTTGAGGTGATTATGTCAAATCAAATCAATCTTAAGGAGATCGAACGCAAGGCGTTCCGCTCCACCTTTCAGGATGGCTTAAGAGATATGTATTACGGCATGATTGTGGTTTGCATGTCCATTTTTATCTACCGTCCACCGGATGGGTATAACATATGGAATATCCTTCTAGCTTTGTTTGCCATCCTCCTGACAAGTATCCTATTTGAGGCAGGGAAAAGATACATAACTCTACCGCGTATGGGACAGGTACGTTTTGGGGCGGTACGCGAGCATAAAAAGAAAATGATGGCAATCATTTTGACTGTGATCATCATCCTTCAGGTTGGGCTGCTTGGCCTAACTGCGCTGGGTTGGCTAAATCCTGTCGTCGGTGAAAAGATAAACAATTTCTTTAAAGCCCGTGACCTGATGGACCTGGTGGTAGCTGCTACCGGATCATTTATCGTTGGGCTCAGCATGACGCTGATCGCTTATTTCTCAGATTTCCCGCGTGGATATTACATTGCCATCCTGATGTCTCTGGCAGTATTCTTGATGATCTATCTCAACCAACCAATCTACCCAATTATTATCGGTGGATTGATCTTCACGCCTGGTCTTGTATTGTTTGTAAATTTCCTAAAGAAGTATCCTAAGCCTTGTGGAGAGAAAATCAATGAGTGATCGATCAGGCAAATCTACGCTCTCAACTTTAACTAATTTGGATCGATTGGTGAACGAACCAGCACGTTTGGCGATTATGGCTTTACTTTACGTGGTCGAAAGTGCCGATTTTGCCTTTGTGATAAGCCAAACTGATCTATCTTGGGGCAATCTTTCAGCCCATATCAGCAAACTGGAAAAAGCTGGTTACCTCGAAGTGCAGAAAAGTTTCAAGGGTAAACGGCCAAATACAATCCTTAGGTTAACCACCCAGGGTCGAGAATCCTTTCAAATATATGTTCGTAAAATGAAAAAAATCTTTAAGGATTATCCTTTGTGATTACAGGTGAAAGATTGTCACCTGTCCAAATCTCAAGGGATACTAATAAATTCAGGTGAACTAAAAGGAGTCTGGAATGGAAACGATGTATATTGGAATCTCAATTTAGGCTCTGGCAATTGTTGTGGTTCTTCTCCAAATCGCTAGGGAAAAGGGAACACAACCACGAACACCACCTAACCTGGCAGCATTTGGAATGTCAATGGTGGTTTTAGGTATCATTTTCGGCGTGGATCGTCTAAAGGGATTATCTTTTATGGGGATTCGATTGATTCTTTCTTTTGTGAATTTGAATGGTAATATGAAAAAGACGTAATCGATAATAAAGGAGGCGGCCCCTTAAATTTAAGTTTAAGCACAAAATTTTTTCAAAAACAAGGAAAACACTTTATCCTGCCTAGGTTAAACAGCTATATAGTCACAATTCCTGCCCGTGTAGTTCAATATCATGGCAGATTTGAAGTAACAAGAATTGATTTTATTGAAAATAATTTGGAATAATAAATGAATTTGCTTCCAAAATATCTTGATATGTCATCAAGACATCAATTATTTTTAGATAAATGACGTTTTTTACGAATTAAGAAATGACTTACTGATTAAGAGTCAGTTGTTTATTGTATTATATTCTAAAATAAATTGGGGGAAGTTTAAGAAATTATTCTTCTATGAAAATCCCCGTCAGGCTAATAACCCTTTGGATTTTAGTCCTAATCTCATTACCGCAATAAAAAACCACCTTTTCAAGTGGTTTTAGTAGCGGGGTTGGAATTAGTACCCCTTCAAGGAGTATTCGCCTGTACCCCAAAGGCGCAAACCAACGATTACCGCCCCTTTCGAGGGTGCTTTGCGATGCCCGGCACGCAGGAGTAGTTGATTGATGGACGGATAGAATCTTTTTAATATAAGTTCATCGAGAATATTTATTTTCCAACCAGATGTTTTCTTTGTTATTCTCCCCTGCATTTAATAGGCGCATTGTATAATTAATTTTACAATGTCTGAGTCACTTCTCCTCACCAAACTTTATATCCCCCCACCGCGGCCTAAAGTTGTTCTCCGCCCCCGCCTGATCGAGCGGCTGAATGAGGGCATGCACCGTAAACTGACCCTCATCTCCGCTGCGGCTGGCTTCGGTAAAACCACTCTGGTCAGCGAATGGATAGCCGGCTGTGGGAGACCGGTTGCCTGGTTATCACTGGATGATGGGGATAACGACCCCGCCCGTTTTCTGGCTTACTTCATCTCGGCTTTGCAGACAATAGAGCCGAATATTGGAGCAGGGATGTTGGGTGCGCTCCAGAATCCTCAGCTGCCGCCAATCGAATACCTTCTGACAACCCTGCTCAACGAGATCACCGCCATCCCGCACAACTTCATCCTTGTCCTGGACGACTACCATGTGATTGATTCCAAACCGGTTGACCAAGCCCTCACCTTTCTACTCAAGCATCTGCCGCCCCAGATGCACCTGATCATCACCACCCGTGAAGATCCACGTCTGCCCCTCGCCCGTTTACGGGCCCGGGGTCAACTCACCGAGCTGCGTGCCGCTGACTTGCGGTTTACGCCTTCCGAAGCCGCCGAATTTCTCAACACGGTGATGGGCCTGAACCTCTCAGCGGAAGTTATTACCGCACTAGAGACCCGCACCGAAGGCTGGATTGCGGGCTTGCAATTAGCGGCGCTTTCAATGCAGGGACATCAAGACACCGCGAGTTTCATCAAATCTTTCACCGGCAGCCACCATTTCGTGCTGGACTACCTGATTGAAGAAGTCCTGCAGCATCAATCCGAAAGCGTCCAGACTTTTTTGCTCCGTACTTCCATCCTTGACCGCATGTGTGCCTCCCTTTGTGATGCCATTCTGTTCGACCCTTCTGCTTCCGGGCAGGCAACTTTGGAATATCTCGAACACGCCAATCTATTCATTGTCCCTTTGGATAACGAGCGGCGTTGGTACCGTTATCACCATCTCTTTGGAGATTTGCTGCGGCAGCGGCTGGGACAAAGCCAGGCACCCCAAGAGACCGCCGAATACCACATCCGTGCCAGCCAGTGGTATGAAGATAATGGTCTGAATCTTGAAGCTTTTCAACATGCGGCTGCGGCCAATGATATTGAGCGCGCTACACGCCTGATGGAAGGGAAGGGGATCCCCCTGCACTTACACTACGCGGTGACCACTATACTAGCCTGGCTGGCGTCGCTGCCAAAGAGTGTCATGGATGCCAAACCCTTGTTATGGGTCAGGTATGCCTCGATGGCACTGGTTACTGTCCAAGCGGCCGGTGTCGAAGAGAGGTTACAAGCTGCTGAGGCAGCTATAGCGGCCGCCTTGCAAGGCGCCGAGCCGGACGAAAATGATCGTAACCTGATCGGACAAATTGCCGCTGCCAGGGCAATGTTAGCTCTCCTTCAATACCGGGCAGAAGACATACTTGCCCAGTCACACCGTGCACAGGCGTATCTTCGTTCAGACAACCTGAGTTCCCTTTTTACCGCAATTTGGACGCGAGGAGTTGCCTACCAGCTCCAGGGAGATCGTGCTGCTGCCGGACGAACCTTTACTGAAGCCTTATCGATCAGCACGATATCTGGGAATAACTTTCATATGACCTTGGTTACGAACAGCCTGGGCCAGACACAGGAAAAAGAAAACCAGCTCTACCTGGCGGCTGAGTCCTACCGGCGTGTTCTGCAATTGTTTGGAGATTATCCGCTGCCGAGTGCCAGTGAAGCGATTCTTGGCCTGGCCCGCATCTGCTACGAATGGAATGACCTGGATGCTGCCCAACAGCACGGGCAACAAGCCTTGAAACTTGCGCGACAGTATGATCGCATGATTGACCGTTTCATTTTTTCTGAGGTGTTTCTCGGCCGCATTAAACTGGCCCGGGGCGATGTAACCGGCGCGTCCGTTATGTTAGCGGAGGTCGAACAGTCCGCGCGCCAGCATCACTTTGTGCAGCGGTTACCTGAAGTAGCTGACGCACAAGTGCTTGTCCTGCTTCGACAGGGCGATTTGATGACAGCTGCTCATCTCGCCCAAACTTATAACCTTCCCATCAGCCAGGTCCGGGTACTTTTGGCCCAGGGAGACCCATCCGCGGCTTTGGCGGTGTTGGAACCATTATGCCAGGAGGCGAAAGCCAAGAATTGGCAGGATGAACGGCTCAAGGTGATGGTTTTACAGGCGGTCGCACTGCACTCGCATGACGAAAAGGACAAGGCTGTGCAGCTGCTGGGTGACGCACTGGCTCTGGCAGAGCCGGGCGGCTTTATCCGTCTCTTTGTTGATGAAGGCGAGCCAATGGCTCAACTATTGTCCGAAGCCGCTGCATGTGGAATTATGCCGGACTATATAGGTAAGTTACTGACTGCAATTGAAGCTGAGAACCGAAACAGCGAAGCTAAACCTGGTTTATCTCTTACCAACCTCCTTATTGAGCAATTGAGCCAACGCGAATTGGAAGTTCTACAGCTCATTGCCCAGGGTCTCTCAAATTATGTGATTAGTGAGCGGCTTTTCCTGGCTTTGAGTACTGTTAAAGGGCATAATCGGATCATCTTTGACAAACTACACGTCCAAAACCGCACTGAAGCGGTAGCGCGCGCCCGCGAGTTAGGCCTGTTGTAGCCTTAGCAAAGGTTTGCCGGTAAACCTGGCATCAGGAAATGCATGCAAGTGGGGCTATAAAATCTTAGAATTTCCAAGCTCTCAGTAATCCCAAAACAATACCCCGACTCGATACTTAAGTATCTATACGTTCATACCGTATAGCAGATATATTACTTGTACATTGAGCAAGTGGAATGGACTGTAATAACCGGCTACAAAAGGTACAAGGAAATGTCAAACAAAATCGACCCAAAAACTGACCCGAATCAACCCATAGTCTATCAGATCAGGATCAAAGGCCATCTGGACCGTGAGTGGACCGACTGGTTTGATGGCCTGACTATTACGCTGGAAGAGGACGGCGATACGCTACTAACCGGCTCGGTGGTCGATCAGGCCGCGCTGCATGGGTTGCTCAAAAAAGTACGTGATTTGGGTTTGCCGCTGGTCTCGATCAGCCCTATTGAACCTGGTCCCTCGACTAAGCTCCCCCTTCGGGGACTTCGCGGTACAGGCCAGGCAGATGGGTCAGATGTTGAATCGTAAATTAGTGCGAACTGCTTATTTACGCCAGAATCTATCACTGCAAGAGGAGATAAGCATGGATTATTCAAAATAGTGTGTGTTTTGAGATGCCATTGATCTCGATCAATCAAGTCCAATTAAATGAAATTCATCAATAAAGTTCAAAAAAGGAGAAAAAAATGAACACAAACAGTAAGACCGCCAAAATGGATACGAAAATATTACTAATACTATTATGGGTGTTTTTTACGGTAAATTTTATGTATGCTGATACCCTCTCATCCTTGGAGCCAGGTGTTCTGGCAATGCATATGACCGGATACACAGCTGATGGAACTGTAAAAATCACTGAAGGATTTTTGTTGGGAGTCGCGATAATGTTTGAGATTCCATTTTTAATGATCGTCCTGTCCTGGGTATTAAAGTACCGCGTTAATCGTTGGGTAAACATCATCGCAGGAACACTTTTTGTTTTGACGCAAATCGGTTCATTGTTTCTTGGTGTTCCATCTCCTGCATACATTTTTTATAGCACAATAGAAATCGCGGGTCTGTTACTAATTGTCTGGAATGCCTGGAAGTGGTCTAACCCTGAAGGTTAGCCCTAAATAAAATCCAAAAAATTCAATATCGTTCAAAAAAAGGAGATAAAAATGAAAACTTTACAAAAGATAGGTGGCATTGCCGCACTGATCGGGGCAGCAACAAACCTACTGGCCATTGTGATGTATCTAACCTTACTGGCTCCCATAGGTTTCGGTTCCGACGACCCAGGCCAGATCGTGGCTTTTTTTGCGGACAACCAGGCTATCGTGCGCGTCACGTACCAAATCATGTATTTGGTCTTCGGCGTGAGTCTGATTTTCCTGTCACTGGCGCTCTATGAGCGATTGAAGGCTGGCTCACCTGCGCTGGCACAGGCAGTGACCACCTTCGGACTGATCTGGGCTGTCGTGGTCATTGTGATCGGCACACTCTCAATCAACAACTTGAGCACAGTGGCAAAACTCTATGGCGAAAATCCGACACAAGCTGCAACGGTCTGGTTGACACTCGAATCTGTGGAAACCGGTTTGGGCGCAGGTGGCGGGGAAACGATGGTTAGCGCCTTATGGTTTCTACTGCTAAGTTGGGTAGCCTTGCGTGCAAGGGAGCTTCCCAGATTATTGAACTACCTTGGCGTGGTGACCGGTGTAGCAGGCATCCTCGCAGTTCTGGCCTTAACTGACCTGACGGCTGTTTATGGATTGGGTCTCATCATTTGGTTCGTTTGGCTCGGGATCGTCCTGCTGCGCAGGAGCCCTGTCTCAGTGGCGTAATAACCGGATGAGTTCCAGTAAAAGAGCAAATTAAAATAGGAGATAAAAATGAAAACTTTGCAGAAATTTGGCGGTTTCGCCGCGCTTTACATGGCAGTCGCTTACTTGGTCGGAATGGTTCTCTTTCTCGTCGTTCTAGACACCCCCAGCATCACCGACCCGGCTCAAAATGTGGCCTTGCTCGTTGAGAAACAGATGGTCATTTTTTCAACCAATCTGCTTATGTACGTATTCTTTGGCGTTTTTCTGATTGTACTGTCGCTAGCATTGTACGACCGTTTGAAATCCGGCGCACCGGCTATCATGCAGGTGGCAACCGTGATTGGGATTATCTGGGCTGGCTCGCTGATTGCCAGCGGCATGGTCGCGAATGCCGGGATCGCCCCTGTCGTCGCGCTCTATGCCAAAGACCCGGCGCAGGCTGCGCTGACCTGGCAGGGAATTGAAACCGTGGCCAGCGGGCTGGGCAACGGTAATGGCGAGATTCTGGGCGGTCTTTGGGCACTGTTGGTCAGCATTGCCGCGCTGCGGGCTGGTGGGCTTGCCAAGGGCCTGAATATCCTCGGCTTGTTGGTTGGCACAGCGGGCATCATCTCCATTATCCCAGGATTAACCGAAATGATGACCGGCGTTTTTGGTTTGAGCCAAATCATCTGGTTCGTCTGGCTGGGGATTGTGCTGCTGAGCAGCAATTCGGGCAAGACAGCATAAAAACCGGATGAGTTCGCGCAACAGGGCATATCAAGAACAGCATAGATTTGCAATATCGGGAAGAGGGAGAGCTGAAGGCCCTCCCTCTCTCAGTCAAATCATAAACAGACGTAGGTAGCTTGTTTAAACCAAAAATGGATCAGAACAAGGAGATAAAAAATGAAAAAAGCTAATCAATTTGGTGAGACCGTGGAAGGATATAACATCCCGGTTTTAAACGAGCGGGAAATAAGAGCTTCGGCAGGGATACTATATTTTTTTATGTTCCTTGCCTGGATGCTGGTCATATTTAATGAGAATTATTTCCTGATCAAGTTTGTCAACACGATCTTCCTTATAGATTTCATCATACGGGTATTGATCAGTCCCAAGTATTCTCCTTCATTAGTAATTGGGAGGTTGATCGTAGGCGGTCAAACCCCCGAATATGTGGGAGCGGTTCAAAAAAAGTTTGCCTGGACGATCGGTCTGGTGTTATCCACCATCATATTCCTGCTGTTGGTTGTAATGAATTCAACCAGCATCATTACCGGGATTATCTGTCAGATCTGCCTGATATTCTTATTCTTTGAAGCTGTGTTCGGCATTTGTCTGGGATGCAAATTTTATCCACTGTTCCATAAAGAAAAAACTCAATACTGTCCGGGTGATATTTGTGAGGTTAAGGCAAAACAGGAGATCCAGAAAACGTCGTTACTGCAAATCGGTGTTGTTATAGGATCTTTCGCGTTTGTGATAGCAGCAGCGATCTTGTTTAACGATAGGTTTAGTGCAAAACCGACTGACTTGTTGATCATCGTGAAATCTGTTCTTTCACTATAAAAATTGTTTCTAATATAAAGGAAAATGTCAATGAAAGCAATTGTGTACACAAAATTTGGCCCACCTGAGGTACTTCATTTACAGGAGGTGGAAAAGCCCACCCCTAAAGCGAATGAGGTGCTGATTAAAATAGTTGCGACAACAGTTGTAAAAGAAGACCCGGACATGAGAGCTTCACCCGGGTTTAACGGCTTTCTAAAACCCAAGAACCCGATACTGGGACAAGAGCTGGCCGGGGAAGTTGAAGCGATAGGCAAAGACGTGACCCGATTCAAACCCGGCGACCAGGTATTTGGCATAGACATGTTTGGCGCGTATGCAGATTACAAATGCATGCCTGAAAACGGGGCGCTGGCCATAAAACCAGCCAATATGAGCTTTGAGGAGGCTGCCAGCGTTCCGAATGGGGCACTAACCGCACTGCCTTTTCTGAGAGATAAGGGCAATATCCAGAGTGGACAAACCGTGCTGGTCTATGGCGCCTCTGGATCGGTCGGCTCTGCTGCGGTACAGCTGGCCAAGTACTATGGGGCAGAGGTAACCGGGGTATGCAGTACCACGAATTTGGAATGGGTCAAATCTTTGGGAGCCGATCAGGTGATCGATTACACCCGTGAGGATTTCACTAAAAACAGCAAGACCTATGACATTATTTTTGACACGATAGGCAAGCGTTCATTTTCAGAGTGCAAAGGTTCGCTGACGGAAGAAGGCATCTATCTTGCCACGGTCCCTACGCCGGCAATGATGCTTCAAGCCTTATGGACAGCAAAGAGCGGCAGTAAGAAAGTAAGGTTTGCGGCTACGGGTCTGAGGCCGGCAAGTGAAAAGATCAAAGATCTTGTCTTCCTCGCAGAGTTGATTGAAGCAGGGAAGATAAAACCGGTCATCGATAGATGCTATCCATTGGAACAAATTGTTGAGGCTCACCGGTATGTCAAAAAAGGCCACAAAAAGGGAAATGTCGTCATCACTGTGGCGCAATAACATTTTATGAAAAAGAGCTAACAATTTAATTTATTAAAAAATTACTACGTATAACAATTCAAAACAATAGAAAAATAGGAGATAAAAAATGAATAAAAATAATAAAATCAACGGATATGCTGCCCGCCTCGAGATCGACTATCCAGAAAAACTGGATCGGATGACAACTTTCTTCCGAATCTTCTGGATCATTCCCATCGCCGTTATCCTGGGCATCATCTCAGGGACTGGGGAGACGATCACCAATACAGTTTTCCTCAATCAAGCCGGTGAGGTCATCCGCAAAACACAGGAAACAGCTGGCGGTTTAGCCATGGGAATTCCCGCAGCCGTGGGATTGATGATCCTCTTCGTCCAGCGTTATCCGCGCTGGTGGTTCGACTTCTTGCGTGAGTTAACCCGGTTTGAAGCACGCGTGGTAGCTTATGCATTATTTCTCACCGATCAATACCCATCAACTGTGGAAGAACAATCTGTTCACCTGGAAATTGATTACCCGGATGTCGAAAAGGATCTAAAACGTGGTATGCCGCTGGTGAAATGGTTCCTGGCTATCCCGCATTATTTGGTACTCGCAGTTCTTGCCGTTGGTGTATTTTTCGCGGTGTTTTTTGCCTGGTTCGCCATTCTAGCGACCGGCCGATACCCGAAGAGCCTCTTTAACTTCAATGTTGGCGTCTACCGCTGGGGACTGCGTGTGAGTGCTTATGCATTCTTACTCGTGACAGATCACTATCCACCCTTCAGCCTGAGTGCTGAATAAAAATGTTTACTGTTTTCTGTAGAATGTAGAAGCCTCCTGAAGCATTTTACAGAAAACGAATTACAAAACCACCAGATCAAAGTAAATTAGGAGGTAACTAATGAAAGCAATTGTTCAAGAAAAATATGGGTCATTTGAAGTATTGACATATAGAGAAGCCGAGAAACCTACTCCAAGAGATGCTGAAGTGCTGGTGAAGGTGCATGCTGCAGCGATTAATTCTGGCAATATGTTCATGGTAAGCGGCAAACCATTCATTTCGCGCCTGACATCAGGTCTGTTGAAACCCAAATATTTAAACCCGGGAAGTGATGTTGCAGGGCGGGTGGAGACAGTGGGCAAGAATGTTACAAAGTACAAACCTGGTGATGAGGTTTTAGGCGACAATTTACAAGGCGGTTTTGGTACATTCGCTGAATATGTATGTGTGCCTGAAAATCAATTGGCGCTGAAACCAGCAAATATCTCTTTTGAGGCAGCGGCAGCCATGCCACAATCGGCATTGGTTGCCCTGCAGGGATTGCGCAATGTTGGCCAAATTCATGCCGGTCAGAAGGTTTTGATCATCGGTGCTTCTGGCGGCAACGGAACATTTGCGGTTCAGATTGCCAAAGCTTTTGGTGCAGAAGTCACAGCCGTATGCAGCACGCGGAATATTGAGTTGGTGCGTTCGCTGGGTGCTGACCACGTCATTGATTACACTAAAGAGGATTTCGTAGAAACCGGTGAGCAATTTGACCTGATCATTGCCATGGGTGGATATCGTCCACTCAAGGATTATTCGCAGGCAATTCTCCCTGGTGGAACATTTGTGTGGGCTGGTGGGCCATTGAAAGGGCTCTTTGAAACCATGCTCATGGGACCGATGATCGTCCGGAAAGGGAATAAAAAAATGACCAGCTTGAACCAGCAGCCAAACCAGGCCGATCTGGTGTATGTAACAGAATTAATGAAAAAAGGCAAGGTTAGGTCGGTGATTGATCGGAGTTTTCCGTTACAGGAAACGGCAGACGCTTTTCAGCATTACAAAGCTGGCCATATGCAGGGAAAAGTCATTATTGTGGTAGCAAGTGTCAGCTAGCAGCAAATGTGGATATATATATAAATTAGTTATTAAAAAGGAGAAAGACTCATGATAGACATAAAGGTAATTCTTTCAATCTTGTGGATTGCGGTCATGCTTACCTATCTGCTGGGAGACGTGATGCGTATCTTTACCGGCGATATGATCCTTGGAGAAATTAATGGAGTGAAATTCAGCCAGGGAATGGCTTTGGGTATTGCAGTTATGATGGTCACGCCAATCCTGATGGTGGTCTTATCCCTGGTTCTGCCTCAGAACATAAACCGATGGGCAAACATAATCTTAGCCGCAGGTTGGTTTCTCTTAAACTTAGTAAGTCTTCCAACATACCAAGGCCATTATGATAAATTCCTGTTGGCCGTGAGTTTGATTTTAAATTTGGCTACTATTTGGTATGCCTGGAATTGGGTCTAACCTTGTGCAGATTGCTAAATGTAGGTTTTCCGAAAAGGTGATTGAAAAATGAACATTAAGACACTGATCACTGAATATATCACCGTGTTCGCTCTAACCCTGGTAACTGTTGCGAGTGTGACATTTCTATGGAACATCATCGAGTATGGAAAAAGCACCATAGACTGGGAAACCTCGTTCCGTTTTGCTGTCATATTTGGCATTATCTTGATATGGAAAAAGTCATGGGAAATCAAAGAAAATCGAGTTTTCAAAAATCTAAAACAATAGAAAGAAGAATAAAATGAAACAGGATCAAATCGAAAAACATTCAACGGCACAATCGGTCATTTTGCATCTACTCCCCGGGATCCCGATCGGCGCTTTTTACTTCCTCGCACTTCAGCCAGTTGCCAGAATGGGGTATCCCTCAATTTTTGCTCTTTATCTGGCAATCGCCTTTATTCTTGTTCCTGTCGAACTCGGGTTCCTGTTAGCTCAGGGGAAGAAAAAGATAGGACGTTTTACATTACAGGGCATCATCAGCTATCAAAAATCAATCCCGTGGTGGCAATATTTCGTATGGGTAACCATTATTTTTGTGATTGTTGGCGCCTTGATGACACTTTTGGAACCCGTTGATTCCTTTCTCCAAAAAAATCTATTTTTCTGGATGCCGGATGTAAATACCGGATTGGATGGTACTTATTCCAAAACAATATTGATCGTCACCTATTCGATGTCCTTAATTTTCAATGTGTTTTTAGGTCCAATCGTTGAAGAATTGTATTTTCGGGGATATTTATTACCCAGAATGAAGGGTAAGTTCGCCATATTGTTTCATAGCTTTCTGTTTGCGGCTGTGCATGTCTTTACACCCTGGATGATTATCGCACGAACCATTGGATTCTTGCCGATACTCTTTGGGACAACAAAGAAGAATATCTACGTTGGCATGATTGTTCACATGCTGTGTAATGCGGTAGGTTTTGTAACCGGGATTATTTATATCTCAAAAATGATGTGATTAGTAAAATCTTCATTAATTTGTGAATTGACAATGGGAATTTTGGTCAAATAAAACCTTGATCGATTTGATCAACCACTACAGGTCAACCATTAAGGAAACAAAAATGAAAAGGATAATTCCGCTCACTATCTTATTGGTGGCACTGACGGCTTGCACAGCTCCCCAGGTGGGTCTGCCAAATCCCGCCTCGGTGTATTGCAAGCAGCAAGGGAACAAACTCGAAATCCGCACTGCTGCCGATGGCGGTCAAATTGGAATATGTATTTTCCCAGATGGCAGCACCTGTGACGAGTGGGCCTATTTCCGGGGAGAGTGCGGCTTGGCACCACAAAACAGCCCAAAACCTGCCATCGTAGTTGAGCCAACTATAAATGCGGGTGGTGATTACATGCCGCCAGGTACTTCAGAAGAAATTTCTGACTGGTGGGGGATCATCAAAAGTACACCACCCGGCGCACAGTTTGATGACTACTTCGAACGACAGGATCTGGGGCAGATTATTTACTTTGGTATTGATTCAATGGATCCGGTGTTAAAGTCCCAGATCAAAGCGCTGCGCGATAGTGGAAAAATCGTTCATCTTTATGGCATATTAGACAATAATGTGCCTGATTACAACGGCTCGCAGATCAAGCCGGATCGCATCGAGGTGGAATGATAGCTCAAGGCAAATGAAAATTGGAGATCAAACAGGTCATCCCCGTGAAGGATGGAATTAACCATTCTGCGCCTTTGGTTATTTGGATAATATCACTATTAAATTTACAGTAGTTGAGTATATATAAGGAGAAATATAAATGAAAGAGTATTATTTAATTTTCATAGTCATAATCGCCTGGATAATCTTCCGTTTATTCTTTTGGCAAAGGAAAAACTACAGTTATAAATGTCCCCATTGCCACGCTGAGTTCCAGCCAATGAGTAAGTTAGTCTACCTGGGACCCCACGTATTTTTTTGGAGGTACATCAGGTGTACGCACTGCCATAAAATGGGATGGGCTTCGGTGATACACAAATAGGCAAGCCTTGTTTGGCTTCCGACTAAATGCTCAGACAAAAGGTCAGGTCGAAATCCATAATAGTTCTTCTTATTGATACCCATGCTGCGTCATGAGGTCGATTCAATCTAAGATCCATGGCAGGTGGTTGTGCCAAATCCAGGTGGAGTGTATCGAGGTAGATGATTAACGATCAATCACATTCTGAGATAATCACCCAAACTATTGGGTATTCTCATTAATTTTTAGGAGGTATGTTTATGAATTTGCTTTTTAAGATTCTTGTGACAATTGGAAGCAGCGCTTCCATTGCTTTTGGAATATGGCACTTTTTTGTACCAAAAATGTGGAAGTGGTATTCCTATATTGAACCCAATGCGACCGAGCTGATCGTGGCTGTTCGGGCGATCAATGTATTCTTTTCTTTATCTTTGGTATTGTTTGGAATAATTAATATACTATTAGTTTACGGAGACAGATCCAATCGGTATTCGATAATTGTTGTGCTGGCTCCAACCTGTATTTTGTGGTTGACGAGGTTGGTGTTTCAGCTTATTTATCCGCAAGGTTCAATGAATCCGGTTCTCCAATTTGGGATGTTATCCGCATTCATCATTGTGTTTCTGTGTTACGTGATTTCGTTAATTATTATCGTGATGCAGAAGAATATTGTCTGAGATACTTATTTTAATTTTTGAAGAACAACACCAGTCCGTCTGGGTAGGCTGATGTTTTGGTTTATTACATTATCAGGCTTTTCTCTGGTTGTAGCGTTTCGAGAATTATGTTGGTTTTTATAAAAGGATCTCAAACCATGAACAGATGATTATGAGTCCCTATTCTAGAGTTAGTAATCAGGCTGTCCATAGCATACATAGAGAGCATTGTTTGCACTCGGTATCACCGGTGTTGCACTCGTGTTGCATTCAAATTAGGGAAGGTGACTCTTACAGATGTCACTACATATTAATTCGACTCTAATGCGTCTAAACAGCTTCCTTCCTCGAAATCAGAGTATAGAACGCAATTTAATTGTTTTTTCAAAATCTAAATATGAAGTACGATTCTTTCCAAATCATTCATGGAAATACAGATAAGTTCCTGTTTTTTTTTTGAATCATCCAAGATTAGATTTTTTATAAAATCTCACTTATCGAATTACTTTTAATATTTCTCCAGCTTTATAATGAAATCATAGATCAGCTGACCAAGCGGGCTAACCTTGCCCACTTCTTTTTCAAACAAAGCTGTTCCATGGGCGCTACCCGGATAGTAGGTGCTTTGATACTGATTACCGGAGGCGTTATTGCATGTGGATGAAGCTTTCTGATCCCCTTTGGCTGCGACGCACCAGACTGGCATATCTGAGGATTTCACAGACGCTGAATAATCTGCACCCAACCAGCTGCCAGGTGAAAGGGAAAGCGCACCGATGCAATTCTCGTTGCAGGCAGTTACAATTGCATCAGCACCTATGCTAGAACCGAGGCCGATGATGCGCGGGGGATGGGCAGGGGCACGTAAAATCCTGGAATCACCAGGGGAAAGAGGTGCCATAGCGAGGACAAAGATTCGGCTTTTCCCTGATATCTTGATCGGTATAGCTTTGGCCGGGTCAAGCCCTGGAATAAAAACTGGCACAATACTGGTGTTCCCCGGACCAGGAATGGGGACTGGTAAGGAACTGACCCGATCAGGGTCAGGGATAGGAACAGGCAATGCGCTGACACCGCCTGTCCCGGGGATTTCAATAGGCGTGGCTTTGGCTGGGTCAAGCCCTGAAATGAAGACCGGCATTACACTAACATTCCCTGGACCAGGCAGGGGAATCGGTAGAGAGCTTATCCGATCAGTCGAATCATAGGCTAATACGTTTACGGTTCCCTTGCCAGGGATCTCCATAGGCTGGGCGCTCGCTGAACCGATCCCAGGAATGTCAACAACCATGACGCTGATTTTCCCCGGACCAGGCAGGGGGATCGGTAAGGAACTGACCCGATCAAGCCCAGGAAGGGTGAATTCACCAATTACATTTCCTTCAGGGCTATATATGGGAACTTGTAAGGAACCCTTTTGATTTGGGTCAGGCAAAGGAACAGGCAATGCGCTGACGCCGCCCGTCCCGGGGATTTCAATAGGCGTGGCTTTGGCTGGGTCAAACCCTGGAATGAAGATCGGTATCACCCTGAGATCTTTTCCGCCGGGAACGCGCACAGTTACAATGCTGGTTCGTTTGGGGTCAGGGAGAGGAACAGGCAATACGCTGACACCGCCTGTCCCGGGGATTTCAATAGGCGTGGCTTTGACTGGGTCAAGCCCTGGAATAAAGACCGGCATTACACTAACATTCCCTGGACCAGGCAGGGGAATCGGTAGAGAGCTTATCCGATCAGTCGAATCATAGGCTAATACGTTTACGGTTCCCTTGCCAGGGATCTCCATAGGCTGGGCGCTCGCTGAACCGATCCCAGGAATGTCAACAACCATGACGCTGATTTTCCCCGGACCAGGCAGGGGGATCGGTAAGGAACTGACAGGGTCAGTCTGGTTGAAGGGCAGAACAATGACACCGCCAGAATTGGGAATCGGGACAGGCACAATGCGGTCTCTATCTGAAATAATGGAGGATGCGGGAAGAATAAATATTTCTCCTGTTCCTGGCAAGGGTAAAGGGAGGGTTCCCACTGGATTAACATCTGGAAGGAAGATTGGCATCAAACTGATATTCTTCATTCCCGGGAGAGGTATAGGCATCGAATAGACAGTATCCATTATAGAATTATCTACAGGCAGCGCTTCCACAGCCTGCCTAGCCGCGATCGAATCCTTTACCCAACCTTTGGGGTCCCAACGTCCTCTCGATCCGGCACTTTCGCCAAACCCGCGAAAATCAAATGAAAAAACACCGAACGATAGGCCTTCTGGCATTGCTGGAAATTGGTTGTTAGCCGAATTTTCACTGCCCCTGTTTTGCAGCCACTGTGCCAATCCAAGTTCTGTCCAATCTTTTTTGTCTCCCTTTACCGAATGCATTAGGAGAAATATTGGCGCGTCTCGATCAGCAGCTGGATAATACTGCCCAACCAGTGAGATTCCATCTTCAGCAAGAAATTTAATTTTTAATGGAGCAGGTGAGAGAAGTGCGGGTGTTGGTGTGGGGGGTGCGGGGGGTGCGGGCGTTGATGTGAGGTGATTATTTGTTGGTGATAATCCGGATGAGGAACAACCTGCAAACAAAAAGCACGCAAAAGCAATTTTCAAAATAAGGAGAAGATACTTATTAATCATCAGGCACCTCCATCGCTATTTATAAAAAAAGGCGGCAAAACCAGCAGTTTTGGTTTTATCTCTTATAAGCAAAAACCATAAGGCATTCGCAAAAAAATTTTATTTTGGTCAATCCAACCATATATAAATAACCTCACATCTAATTTATTATAACATTTACGCAAATCTTTTTTTATAGATGTATAAATTCAATACAAATGAGACATATGAGGAAAATCTGTTGGTTGACCAGAAAACAAAATATATCTAAAGGCGTATTCGGCTTGACATCGGCTTGTTATCAAATATTTGGGGAAATCCACAAATAAATCAAGTACCCCAAGTACAATCCACCTACCCTAGAGGCTAGCCAAGGGAATCCACAGCCAACTGTTTCGAAGTCAGCAGCTTTTTATTTTTCGAAAATTGGTATCATCAACTATCCATAATACACTTAGGTTGATTTCTCACTAAGCTTGGGTTAAATTAAGTATGACGCATTAGGGGGTTGAACGTCTGCGACCGTAGGGAGTCCCCGTAAGGGAAACCTACTGATTAAGAGTTAGTATGTCAGGCTGTTCACAGCATACATAGAGAGCATCGTGTCTATTGTATTTAAATATTATCAAGATATTTCATAGGCATTTCCATTGAATCTCATTTGCTGATACCTAAAACAAAGCATTGAGCAATCCTGAAATAAAAAAAACTGCGAATGTGAAATCATTCGCAGTTTTTTCTCAGTTTAACCTTTGGTGGTTGGCTCCACTGGTTTTACGGGAACGCTGGTAGGAATCCCAGCCATCTGGCTGTAGCGGTTCCAGCGGTCATCAGCATCCTTTTGGGCCAGTTTCATCAGCTCTTCCGCGCGGCTTTCATTGCTTTGCACAAGCGTGCGGTAGCGGGTTTCGTTATAGGCGTAGTCACGGACGGGGATGGAGGGCTGCTTGTAATCCAGCATCAGCGGATTCTTGCCTTCTGCCAGCAATGCCGGGTTATAACGGTATAACGGATAAACGCCCGATTTCACTGCCAGGCTTTGCTGTTCAAGCCCCTTGCGCAAATCGAAACCATGAGCGATGCAGTGTGAATACGCAATGATGATGGAAGGACCATCATAAGCATCCGCTTCCTGGAAGGCGCGCAGGGTCTGCAGGTCGCTGTATCCCATGGCCACCTGGGCAACATACACATACCCATAGGACATGAAGATCATGCCCATATCCTTGCGGGAGAGCCCTTTGCCGCTCTGGGCAAAGCGGGCTACTGCCGCACGCGGGGTGGCTTTGGAGGATTGTCCGCCGGTGTTGGAATAAACGCCGGTGTCCAGGACCAGGACATTCACCTTGCGTCCGGAGGCGAGCACATGATCCAGCCCGCCGTAACCAATGTCAAACGCCCAGCCGTCGCCGCCGACGATCCAGACGCTCTTCTTTACTAAATAATCCGCCAGGCTGATCAGTGTTTTCGCCAGCGGGTTGGCAGATTTTTCTAACTTTTTCACCATAGCCTGTACCCGTTCTCGCTGGGCTTTAAGGCCGGCTTCACTGCCCTGGTCGGCATTGAGAAGTTCAGGCACCAGCGGATCGCCCAGTTCACCGGCCAATTGCGTAACCAGCTGACGGGCAAACGTATTATTTTGGTCAACGGTCAGGCGCATACCAAGGCCGAATTCGGCATTGTCTTCAAATAATGAATTTGACCATGCCGGTCCGCGGCCATCTTTATTAAATGTCCAGGGGGTGGTGGGCAGGTTGGCGCCATAGATGGATGAACAGCCGGTGGCATTGGCTACCAGGGTGCGGTCGCCAAACAATTGAGAGAGCAGTTTGACATACGGTGTTTCACCGCATCCGGCACAGGCGCCCGAAAACTCAAACAGCGGGTGCAATTGCTGCGAGTTCTTAACCGTGTTCGGTTCAACCAATGCGCGGTCAAGATCTGGAATAGTGAGGAAAAATTCCCAGTTGGCGCGTTCGCTTTCGCGTAAAGCGGGCTGGGGATGCATATTGATCGCCTTGCGGGTGGGATCGGTTTTATCCTTGGCAGGGCAGTTTTCCACGCACATGCCGCAGCCGGTGCAGTCTTCTGGTGAAACCTGGATGGTGAATTTCTTACCCGGGAATTCCTTAAAGAAGCGTGCATCCATGGACTTGTATGTCTTGGGGGCATCCTTCAGGTAGGATGGGTCATACACTTTCTGGCGGATGACTGCATGCGGGCAGACAAAGCTGCATTTGCCGCATTGAATACAAAGGTCAGCTTCCCACACCGGGATCTCCAAAGCCAGGTTGCGCTTTTCCCATTGAGTTGTTCCGCTCGGAAAAGTACCGTCGATCGGGAAGGCGCTTACCGGGAGGTCATCCCCGTTGCCCTGGATGATCTTCCCCAGCACAGTTTTTACAAACTCAGGCGCTTCATCCGGAACGGGTTTGCGGCGGGAAATCTTGCTGGTGGCCTTTTCAGGGACTTTGACCTCATAGAGATGTTCAAGGGTGGCGTCCACTGCAGCATAATTTTGTTGGACAACCGCATCGCCGCGCTTTCCATAGGTTGCCTGGATGCTCTTCTTGATCTCTTTAATGGCTTCTTCCCGCGGCAGTACTCCGCTGATGGCGAAAAAGCAGGTTTGCATGATGGTGTTGATCCGGCCGCCCATCCCGGTTTTTTCAGCCACTTCGTAAGCATCAATAACATGGAAATGCAATTTCTTATCAATAATGTCCTGTTGGACTTCACGGGGGAGGCTGTCCCAGATCTGGTCATGCGGATAAATGCTGTTAAGCAGGAACACTCCGCCGGGTTTGGCGTATTTCAGCATATCCAGCCTTTCCAGGAAGGAGAATTGGTGGACAGCAACGAAGTTGGCGTCGCCCCATCCAATCAGGTAGGGGGCGCGGATTGGTTTGGGACCAAAACGAAGGTGCGAGACCGTAACGGTCCCGGATTTTTTGGAATCGTAGACAAAGTAACCCTGCCCGTAATTTTCCGTTTCCCCGCCGATGATGCGGATGGAATTATGGTTGGCCCCCACGGTGCCATCTGCGCCCAAACCGAAGAAAACACAGCGTTTGATATCATCTGATTCAATACAGAAGGAGGGATCGTACGAGAGGCTGGTATGAGTGACATCATCATTGATGCCCACCGTGAAGGAATTGAGCGGTGTTTTTTTGTTGAGTTCATCCAGAACGGCTTTGACCATGGACGGGGTAAATTCCTTGGAGGAAAGTCCATATCGTCCGCCGATAATGACCGGTCGGACAGCGAAAGGTGAATTACCAGAATTAAATGAGCCGTTAATGGCATTGACCACATCTTTATACAAAGGTTCACCATCTGAACCGGGTTCCTTGGTGCGGTCGAGAACAGCAATGCTTTTTACTGTTTTCGGGAGGGATTTAAGGAAGGCATCCATTGCAAAAGGCCGATACAGGTGAACGGTCAATACGCCCACTTTTTCGCCTTTGGTATTGAGGAATTTTGCAGTTTCTTCGGCAGTTTCAGCGCCGGAACCCATCACGATAAGTACACGGTCTGCATCCGCAGCGCCGCAATAATCAAACAGGTGATAACTGCGCCCGGTAAGTTTGGCAAATTTGTCCATCGCTTTTTGAACGATGGCAGGGCAGTTTTGGTAAAAGGTGTTCACGGTCTCGCGTTCCTGGAAGAAAACATCCGGATTTTGCGCGGTTCCGCGAATGACAGGGTGGTCAGGAGAAAGAGCCCGCTTACGGCTTTCATTGATCAGTTCCTGATCCAGCATCGCGCGCATATCGTCTTCGGTCAGCAGTTCGATCTTATTGATCTCGGCTGAGGTGCGGAAACCATCAAAGAAATGCAGGAAGGGCAGCCGGGCTTCAAATGAAGCGGTCTGGCAGATCAGCGCCATGTCGTGGGCTTCCTGGACTGACCGGGATGCGAGCAAAGCGAAACCAGTCTGGCGGACGCCCATTACATCGGAATGGTCGCCGTAGATCGAGAGCGCGTGAGTGGCCAGGGTGCGGGCTGCAACGTGAAAGACAGTGGGGGTTAATTCACCCGCGATCTTATACATATTGGGGATCATTAGCAACAGTCCCTGGGATGCGGTGAAAGTTGTCGAGAGTGCGCCGGATGAAAGCGCACCATGAACTGCACCAGCAGCGCCGCCTTCGGATTGCATTTCTATTACGGTCGGAATTGTGCCCCAAATATTCAATTTGCCCTGAGCCATCCAGGCATCTGAATGTTCGCCCATCGAGGAAGAGGGAGTGATGGGGTAGATGGCGATCACTTCATTGGTGCGATAAGCGATGTATGCGACAGCTTCGTTGCCGTCCATCATTTCTTTTTTGCGTGTCATACAAGAACTCCTGTATAAAAATTGGTTGTATAAGTGGTTGAAAACCACTTTAAATTGTGAGTTTGGGTGTATTCCACCCAAATCCAATTAATATTACCACGTTCAGAAAAAATGGCAGGATTATTTCAGCAAAAGGGGTTTGGCCAGTAAAAGAGCTGCCAGACTTTTAGCATCCTGGATTTTTCCTGCCTGTGCCATTTGATACGCCTTTTTAATTCCCAGGCTGCTTACATTTATATTTTCATCCTCATCCTGACTGAGGGGAGAGGAGAATAGCTCTTTTGCAAGGAAAACATGGTTGACTTCATTGCAGTATCCTGGCGCAAGAAAAAAAGACCCCAATAGCTGCATGTTCCGGGCAGCCATACCAATTTCCTCCTGCACTTCACGTTCAGCGCATTCCAGCGGGGATTCACCTTTCTCGATCACCCCTGCTGGCAGTTCCAGCAGATCTGTATTGGCACCCACACGGTACTGGCTGACAAACCAGATTTGCCCTTTTTCATCCACAGGAAGAATTGTCACAGAATCAGCATGATCCACCATTTGATAGTCATGCTGCTTCTTATTTGGCATTTCTATCTGGAATTCTTCCACATTAAATAATTTAGTGGAAAGGATGCCTTTATGCTTAATTATCTTAATTGGCAATGGTTCACCTCCATTGTTTTTCAAATCCCCTAATAAAAATCACTCTCTGAAAAAGAGAGTGATTTTTTTCGTTTTATGGTTTTACCCAGTTGATGTTATCAAAAAAGGCTACAGACCAGAATGGAGGGCTGACAAGCCTGATATGTATTTTATCCAATCCCCTTAATGCATTCGGAATATTGTAGGTTGCAGTGAAAACACCGCCACTACCTGAATTTGTATATCCAGCTTGTATTCCTCGTTCCGCATATGTGCCATATTTATCCATAAGTATTGTAAACATGAGATTAGGCGGGAAATTATCGGTCTGTATGGTAACACTCCAGTCCTGAACAACTTTAATTACCTCAACTATTCCACCACCTTCTGGAAATTTATTTCCATAATATATTCCGCCAATGTAGGTGGGTTCAATAACGGGCGGCGGTCCGGGGGTGAGAGTTGGATAAATGGTGGAAGAGGCAGTTCTTGGAGTCGGGCTGGAATAAATGGGTGTTGCAGTTTTGAACAAAGGAGCCTGTGTTCCGGCTGCCACGGTTGCACCGGGTACATTGGTACCACCAGCGGCAGGTGTGCCGCCGGAGGCAAGTGCCATGGCAGTTTGCGTGCCGGCAATGATTTCCTTCATCAGTGCCGATTGCGTGGAGACTGGGTTGGATTGACCGGACTGGGTAGGTATTTTTACGGTTGTTCCGGAAGCCGGGCGCACGCAACCTGTGATGATAAACGCGACAATTATAAAGATGGCGAAAGCGATTGTTCTTCTCATTTTAGTGATTCCTCCAAATATACTTCATTAATTAATTATAGAAAATAAATTCAATAAAGTCAAATTGATAGTAGCACGTCCTTTTAATTTGGTCAAGTTTCTCATAATAATTAAAAAAAGGCGCAGAATTGTTCTGCGCCTTTTTATTCATTTCAATTGTTTAAGGGATATTCCCACCAATGGTAGGCAGATTGAAAACGAATGGATTACCGCTGGGCAGCAGCATGGTTTGAATGGTCGGTGAGAGCTTGGAAATATATAAGTAGCTCAGCAGCTCAGGGCGGCCGTTCAAGGCTTTTGCAAGCAGATCGAAGGCATCTGCTTCAGCTTTAGCTTGAAGCAAGCGAGCCTGGGCAGCGCCTTCCGCAGCAATAATGGCAGATTCTTTCTGCCCCTTGGCAGTTTCGATCGCCTGGTTGGCTTCCTGGCGCCTTTGTTCAACCGTATAAGCAGCTTGTTTGGCCAGCTGGTCAGCGATCTGCTTCTGCTCGACCGAGGCGGCATATTCCTTGGAGAAACTGATATTGCGCAATACAAAGTCGATCAGGGTAATGCCATTTTCTGAAAATTTTGAGGCGAGGGTGGAGGTCACGTACTTGGTCATTTCAAACCTTTTTTCAGCCACCACTTCTTCCACGCCAAATTGGGAAATTGCATCGCGAATGATTCCGCGTACTTGAGGCCTCACCAGGTCTTCGCGATAGCGGTTTTGCCAGTTGATATGGACATCAATGACCTTTAAGGGATCAACCTCAAAGATTACTGAGGCATCGATGATCACTTCCTGCCCATCCTTGGTACGGGCGGCAATGGAATCATCCCCAAAAACCTGACCTTCGGTAGGGATCACTGACATCGTATAGGTCTGTTTGGATATCGGATAGATCACAGTCCTTTCCACAAATGGCATGATCCAGCGCATCCCTGGCTGAAGAATTTGTTCCCGGTAACCCTTGGGGGATATGGCTGAAATGACCACACCGCGCTCTTCTGGTTCTATGAAGACCAATCCGGCACTGATGGTGGTCAGCACAATGGCAACTGCAACGACGCCAATGATGACATTGCGGGAATTCTTCACCTGCTGGCCTCGGGAGCTTTGCAGGAAAACCAATACGATCGTCCCAATCACTCCCATCCACAATAAGATCGAAACACCTGTTAATACATCTGTTATTCTCATAAACTCATCTCCTTGATAAGCGGAACTAATTATGCCTTGTTTTCATTCTATTTACGTATGAATTTTATTAATAGTTGCCTGAAAAATTTAGGCTCGCTCTATTCCTGAAGTTGAATGGTGACCGGCCCATCATTGGCAATTTCAACCAGCATATGGGCGCCGAATTGCCCTTTCTGGGAGGCGACACCCAGTTGATTGAGCTGGTCAACAAAAAGATCCACAAGCGGGCTGGCGAGATCCACTTGAGCTGCGTCGATAAAAGATGGGCGGTTGCCCTTGTGGGTATCTGCCATGAGGGTGAACTGAGAGACCACAATCGCAGACCCATGAATATCCAGGACTGAAAGATTCATCTTGCCAGCAGGATCGCTGAAAATTCGCAGGTTGGAGATTTTCTGTGCCAGGCTGTGGGCTTTTTGTGGATTGTCATCTTTTTCAATCCCCAGAAGTATCATCAGCCCTTGCTGAATTTCGGCTATCGTTTGGGAATTGACCGAAACCCGTCCATGCAGAACGCGCTGAATAACAGCACGCATACAGTTTATTTCTTTCTTTCCGGCAAGCCAACCGCCAGACGGACTTCTTCCATTGTCTGAGCAGCAACGGAACGGGCTTTTTTTGCACCCTCGTACAAGATATCCCAGACCGCATGGGGATTCTGGTTGATCTCAGCCCTTTTTTGGCGGAAAGGCGCCAGGTGGGCATTGATATTTTTGGCCAGCATTTTCTTGCAATCCACACAGCCGATGCCCGCTTTACGGCATTCAGTATTAACCGTTTGAATCTCTTCCGGGCTGGAGAAGAATTTGTGCATGGAGAAAACATTACACACATCCGGGTTGCCCGGGTCACTGCGGCGCAGACGTGCCGGGTCAGTGACCATTTGCATCACGCGGACAGCTGTTTCTTCCGGCGTGGCCGCCAGTTCAATATCATTATTCAAGCTCTTGCTCATTTTATGGACGCCATCAATTCCCAGAACAATGGGCGTTTCAGTTATTTTCATTTGTGGTTCGAGCAGAACGGAGGTTTTGAAGCGAAAATTGAAAGACCTCACAATTTCGCGGGTAAATTCCAGATGGGGTGCCTGGTCCAAACCGACAGGAACGGCTGTGGCTTTGTAGAGCAGAATATCAGCCGCCATTAATACCGGATATCCTAACAGCCCATAATTTACGTTCTGAGGTTGTTCCCGTATTTTTTCTTTAAAGGTAGGCAGATCTGTCAGCTTGCCCAACATTGTGACCATGGATAGCAATACGTGAAGTTCGCTTACTTCGGGAACATGCGATTGGATGAATAGGATGCTCTCTTGCGGACGGATGCCAGCAGCCAGCCAATCCAGAGCCATTTCGTAGGTATTCGGTACGAGATCCTTGGTGGTTTCCAGAGTGGTCAGGGCATGCAGGTCCACAATGCAGTATATGCATTCGTAATTATCCTGCAGGGCTACATAGTTTTTTATTGCGCCAAGGTAATTACCCAGGTGCTGACGGCCGGTGGGTCGGGCTCCGGAAAAGACGCGTCCTTTTTTCATGTGTTATTTTCCTTTGAAAAGATGGGCAGCCAGCAATTCTTCAACCTCGCCCGGGTTGGGCAGGCGTCCACTGCTTCGTTTGGAATAAACCAGTTGATTATTCAATTTGACCTCAAAATCCCCCATCACTGATGAAGGAATAATGGTGATCGTTTCAACTTTTTTTTCGTAGAGTGTCAATAATTCGGCTGCCAAACTGGCAGCTTTTTCAGTAAAGTGTCAGGTAATGCAGTATTCAATGCTGATTTTGTAAGGCATGTAATTCCTCCAAGTAATAAGCGAATTATAAATCAAAAGAAGATTTAAATTTCAAAGTACTGTTTGGTAAAATGAATATATGTCGACTGTGCTTTTTCCCAGGGGTGTGCCAATTGAGAAAAGACTGTTTGACTTAATTGTCAGTCTGATCACCATGCTTATTCTTTCCCCATTTATTCTTGTTATTTCAATATTAGTTGTTATCCTGGATGGATTGCCAATTCTTTTTGTTCAGGACCGTCCGGGTTTACTAAAACACATATTTCAGAATTATAAATTTCGGACCATGCGGATCTTGAAAAAAGGTAAAGGTGAGCTGGTACCCGAGGAAGAGCGAATATTTCCATTTGGCCGTTTTCTTCGCCGCTTCAGCCTGGATGAACTTCCAGAGCTATTGAATGTGTTCAAAGGTGAGATGAGTATCGTGGGACCCCGGCCGCTGCTGGTGGAATATTTGCCGCGCTATTCAAAAGAGCAGCAGCGCCGGCACGAGGTGCTTCCAGGTATCACCGGTTGGGCACAGATCCATGGAAGAAATGCGCTCTCATGGGAGGAGCGTTTCCAACTGGATGTCTGGTATGTTGATCACTGGTCTTTCTGGCTGGATATAAAAATAATTTTCCTGACCGTTTGGAAAGTATTAAAGGGTGAAGGAATTAACCCAGTAAAAAACGAGATCATGGAAAAATTCATGGGCAGCCAGAAACCCAAATCCTGAGGTTATTGAGTAGGGACGGTCAGGGGATTGAGCAGGTCAGCACGCATGCGCCCCACTAACTTTTGGAAATACTCCAGTTTACCTGGCGTAAAAAAAGCGGGTTGAACATCAGCAAAACGCACTCCACCGTAGACAATTTTTCCACCTTTACCTGCCAGCAATTCCGGCCAAATTTCACGTAAGGGGGATAGCCCGTCTACCAGGAGGGTGGCTGCCCATCTGGGCCGAGCTGATTCCAACGGGGGCTGGGAACCATAAAGAATGATCTCTTTACCCACCAGGTAGGTGAATAATTCAGGGCTGTAAGCTTCCGGAGCAACAAACAATACCCTGACACCGTTGATGTACATTTGGTCAAAGGCAGCTTGCCAGGCAGCCGGAGAACTGCCAGCTGCTTGAGTGGCGATCAGAGGATATCTAACATACGGCGGAATGCTGGGACTGCATAAACCGCAAAAGAAATGCCCCCCATTAAAAAAGGCATCCTGCGAAAGCGTGTCGCTTGCAGAGATCAAGGCCCCGCTGCGAAAGTTGTTATCTAAATTGACGCTGATGAAACCAGCCATAAAGGAGATGTATTCCGGCTGTCTTCTAATGATGGTAACGTTACTGCCTGGATTCCAATTAAGGTCACTGACTACTGCAAACTGGGTCCGGGGCGCTGCGTTGGAAAGAGTTCCCAGGTTTTCTGGATGCGTGAGGAAAACCAGTATTTTGACGTCTGCTGTGATTTCCTTGGCAGTTATTTCCGTTCGGGTTTCAAATAATAATCCTGAAGATGAGGTGAGTTCAATTAGAATATTTTGCGCTTCGGTTAATAGAACGGGATCTGCCCCATTTGGAGCGATCAGAATAGCTCTGGAAGGCAATAAAGTCGGTGTGGGCAAAGGGGTAGGGATACGGATTGGCGTGGAAGTAGGCTGATTGATCTTAATTAAAGAGCAGCCGCTTGAAAATAGCAAAATGGTAAAAAGTGAAAAGAGAATTGTCTTTAAATTGATCTTCACGCTGAATAATCCTTGTTAGCGTATTTTACCCGTTTTTCTTGATTCAATGGTTTAAGTTATAATACAGATAGTGATTCCATCGAGAATTCACCAATTCTCATACAGATCCTTGAAATAATTCTTGGCATAACCCAATTGAAAAATTTCAATTGGGTTTTTTATGTCATTTGCACGAGGACTCAAAATGCAGATAGGAGATTAGAATGCCCATTCATTTTGGCACTGATGGCTGGCGGGCGGTCATTTCCGATACTTTCACGTTTGATAATTTACGCCTTGTAGTCCAGGCAGTTGCGGATGCGGTTGCCTCTGAGGGTTGGTCTAATGGAATTCGATTGGAAAAGAAACCGGATCCCAGGAAAGTCGTTATCGGTTTTGATACCCGCTTTCTTTCCGACCGCTATGCCAGGGAAGCCGCACGGGTGATGGCTGCCAACGGATTCAATGTGTTTTTATGCCAGGCCGATTCTTCCACGCCTGCAGTTGCTTACAGCACCTATGCCATGCATGCGATTGCCGGGATCATGATCACCGCTTCGCATAATGCTCCGCGTTATAACGGGATCAAGGTGAAATCACCTGCTGGCAGTTCTGCATCAATGGAACAATGCCGCCGAGTGGAAGTCTATCTGAATGATAACGAAAGTCAAGGGCGCGGTCCTAACCTGATTGACTATGATCTGGCTCGACAGAAAAAATTGATCACCCGTTTTAACCCGTTACCCGAATACCAATCCCATTTACGCAAATTGATCGATTTTGATGTTATTGCAGAAAACCCACAATACCTGGTGGTGGATTCCATGTTTGGATCCGGACGCGGAATTATCAAGGGCATGCTGGATGGTACGGGGTGTGAGGTATTTGAAATCCGCAATGAAATGAACCCGGGCTTTGGCGGTGTGCATCCTGAACCAATTGCCTGTTATCTGCATGCACTCAGCGGCGCATTGTCAACAGGCAAAGGCAATCTGGGTCTGGCAACGGATGGGGATGCGGATCGCATCGGCGCCATGGATGAACGTGGCAATTTCGTCGATCCGCATAAAATCATGGCATTGGCGCTGCGTTATTTAGTGGAAAAGAAGAAATTGACCGGCGCGGTGGTCCGTACGGTTTCCACGACCCGAATGATTGACCGGCTGGCGGCAAAATACGGACTGGTCATCCATGAAACACCGGTTGGTTTCAACCATATTGCGGAACATATGCTGCATGAGGATGTACTCATCGGGGGCGAAGAATCCGGTGGTATTTCCTTTAAAGGTCATATCCCCATGGGCGATGGCGTCTTGATGGGATTACTGATTGTTGAAATGGTGGCGGATGCAGGCGTGACCCTGGGTGAATTGGTCAAAGATCTGCTGAAGGATGTAGGCCCGGCATTTTATGAGCGCAAAGACATGCGTTTGCATAAACCGGTTGTAAAAGATATGGTGGTTGAAAAACTTAAAAACGAAGCCCCAGCAAAACTGGGTGGTGAAGAAGTTATGGAAGTAAGCACGCTGGATGGGGTCAAGTATATCCTGGCGGATGATTCCTGGCTGCTCATCCGCCCCTCTGGCACGGAACCAACCCTGAGGGTGTATGCTGAAGGTCGTTCGGAAGAAATGGTCAAAGCGCTAATAAGTTTTGGGGAGAAAATAGCCGCCAGCGTAACTTAGCCAAAGAATTAACCGGATTTCTTGGATGGTTTTCTTTTTTATTCAATCCTTATTTATTAAATAGTGTCTAGTTAGATAATTTCATATTTTGATTGATGAGAGTGTTAAGATCGGAATTTGATAAAATCGTTATGAGTATGCGAATCTAGCCTTTCAATTTCCCCGGTATCCCCAGATATTTTAGATAAAACCGTTCAATTATTTCAATAAATTCTTGCGGAAGAAGATTGGCGGTCTGCGTGATCATCCTGGCAGGAATTTCTTTATAGAAGGCTTCAGCGACACCACCAGCAATACAGGCCTGGGTATCCGCATCCCCTCCCAGGGCAACCGCTTTTCTTAATGCATCCTCGAAATTATCTGAATCAAGAAAGGCAATGAGTGCTTCTGGTACAGATCCCTGGCAGGTGACATCGAAATCATAATCAGGTTGAATTTCCAGATAGTCACGGTGAAGGTCATACCCAAAATCGCTTTCGATCTGAGTCTTGATCTCATATTTTGATGCTCCCTGCCGGGCCAGGAAGATCGCCAGGGCAACAGCCTGTGCCCCCTTGATTCCCTCGGGGTGATTATGGGTGACCATGGCGCTCTTTTTTGCCTCAGCAAGAACTTCTTCGCGTGTCGGGAAAGTAAACCCCACCGGACTAACGCGCATGGCTGAACCATTACCAAAAGAATTGTAAGGCTGGGTATCGTCGGAGTGAGCCCAGCTGTGATATTTTGAACCATAACCCCGATTTGGGAAACGAAAAGTAAAATCCTTCAGCGTCTTTAGATAATCTTTATTGTCTAATAAACAAGAAGCAACCGCTACAGTTAAAACCGTGTCGTCAGTAAATGTTGATCTGGCGGTAAAGAGGGGAAAATCCAATTCTTTGGTTGGATGAAATTCGTACGCTGAGCCGATTACATCACCAACGATGGTCCCTAACATTTTTTGTTCGTTTACAAATTCTTAGTTCGCTGCCAGGGTTAATTGTGCTGCAATGGTGGCGGTATGCACAAGATCAGGATTGGGTGTGGCTGTCAAGGTTGGTGGAAGGGGTGTGGACGTAAGCTCCTGGGTAGGCGCACTTTCAGTAAATGGGGAGGATGGCAGGGTTGGCGGAATGGGGGTGGTTTTCTTGATCTCAGAGGAAGTATGTGCGGCGATGGTTTGTACTGCGTAGATCTGTGCCTGCGCTTCAATATCGAGCATGGTTTGATTAACAAAAATGAAACCTGCGGAAATTAATGCAAGGATGAAGATAAAGAAAAGCAATTTCCCTAAAATGGATTTTCCTCTCGGACGTGTCGACTTTTTAATTGGTTTTGATTTTATTGGCGTTTCTTCATTTGGCAGTTCATCTTGCGGGAAATCAAAAGATGGGTCAGACATGATTACCTCTTGTAATATGGATTGATTTGATTCTGTAAATCATAATTACCAAAGATTTAATGTTGATTTTCGTCGCTCGGTAAAGGCTGAAATCCTTCCGGTAAACCATCTTTACCTGGAGTCGATTGAATTTCTTTTTCCTCGCCAGATTGAAATAATGGTTTTGCTTCAGGAGCGTCGACTTTTACAGAATTATTTATAGATTTGGTTTGTACCGAAGTTGGATTTTCATTTCGTTTAATGGGATCGGATTTTTTCTCGGTCGTCTTGTTTTTTAGTTTCTGCTGGTTGTTATTTTGACCAAAAAGGGTTTGCTGGCGCCATTTTTCTTTCTCTTTTTCCCTTTCCTCATCCAGTTTTTTTAATTCACGGATTCGTTTAAGCCATTCAGGTATTTCTGCTTCATGGGTTGGTTCAGCTGGCTGTCCGCCTTCCATCTTTTCCAGCGGAGCCCGGCAGTAACGGCAATAAACATCAGAAAGCAAATTGGCTTTTCCACATTTAGAACAAATTATTTCATCCATGTATCATCCAATGAAAGAATAATATTTGGCGGCAATCCATAATTAAAGTATAGCACTTTCATTAAGGAGATACGATAGATATTTCCCCGAGGTTTCAATTATTAAACTAATTATAAATATTATTCTTTGGAATTGAAGCAACCAGGTGGATCTGGGTGGTGCTGTCTTCTTCATTATTCATACTAAGAAATTGCTTTTGAATTCGAGAGCGGGAAATGGAAAATTTCTCCAAGTCTCGCTCTTCTGCCACGATTATTGTTTCTGAGAAATAGCGGTTAAATAAATTACGATAATCTGAAATTCTATAGCGGTTGAGATTGCTGGTGGGGTTCAACCATCTTTCCCAAATAGAATTCCTATAGCACAGCATTTCAAACGGGTATTTGAAAAAATGATCGCGCAAGTCAATAAAATGTAAATGGCTGCCTTTTGGACTGGTCAATTGAGCCAGGGCATTGGTCACATGTTCTGGATCTTTCAAATGTTCAAACACAGAAGTGGATAAAACCAGGTCGAATTTTGCAAAAGGTTTAGTGGCAGCTATTTTGGCAATATCCCCATGATATAGAATGATAAATTTGGAGTTTATTTTGTAGCCATTTGGTTCTTTTAAAAAATACCGCGGAAACCGCTTGCCCAGTTCTTCCATATTCAGATCGTTGGAAAAACCTTCCCGTTCGCATAAAACCAACTGCCGTGCTCCAGCATCCAGCAACAGGCAGCCAATGGTTAAATTGCCGCCATACCCAAATACCATCACTCGTTTGCTGACAAGGGAAAGCTTATGCAGTTTTAATTGGTCTAAATATCGTTGTACCGCTTTTTCTGGAGACAGAGTTTCCAACCCGGGTTGAATGATCAGACTGTTTTTTAATAGAAAACTTACGGCTGTTTCTGGCAAAAAATGGCGGATAACTCGGGGCAGGATATATTTTATATTCGGCATATTTTTTCTCAGGGACAATTCGAGGATGGGTCAGGGGGAAGTTCGCGGGGAATAAGGATTTCCACACCAGTTTTACTTAATGTTTGCAGTGGGCGATAATAACAAAGAAGCGGCTGAGCCACCCATTTTACCCACGTGTCATTTTCTGAGCCAAAATAGGCATCTTCTGCCTGGTAATTGATGAAGATGGGTTCATTTATGATCAATGCAAAACGGTGGTTGCGCAGGTCCTGATAGAACCGGTCAAAAAGCGTTTGATTGCCGCTCATCGCTTCATCCATCAGATATTTTTTTTCATATTCCGGGATAAGCGTCACACCTCTCACTTGCCCAAAAGTCAATAACTGGCGCTGGTCAATAAACAGGATCTCGCCATTATTTTTTACTTCATCGACAGACCTTTGAATGATCGCCAGAGTATTTTCCTGGTAATTCAAAGAAGGCAAATTCAGAGGAACCGCTGTAAGAAATGTTGGGTAAAGCGGATAAAGAACCATAAAAACCAACAGCGATTTGATCATCAGGGAATGTTTTTCAAAATTCAGCAGCCATTTTTGACCACCAAATCTCCATAACAGACCCGATAAGAGCAGCAGATTGATCAGCAGCATATCCAGGTTGTGCAAATTGCTTCCCCCGCCTATTTTCACACTGGCAACTAATCCAACCATAAAAAAAAGTAGTGATGAACCAGTCACCCCTATCCATTGCCAAATATTCAACTTGAAATGAGATTGCCTAATAAAAACCAATAGGATAAGGATTAGCGGCAGGATTACCAGTAAAAGTCCAAGGGCAATTCCAGGAGTGTAAGTTGGGTTGGGTAGAAGGCGTGACCAGATCAGCGTTTGATTTTGGAGGGTGGTTTGGGCTGTCGCCACGAACGACTGTTGGAATTCCTGAGTTGCCCCATTATTGGAGAGGGGCAGGAGCATTGGAAGTAAAAAACCTCCCACCAGACCTGCCATTAGAGAGAAAAAACCTTTAGACCAATCAATATGAATAATAAGACTCTGCTCTTTTTCAGTACGAAATAATGCAAGCAATGCTCCCCAGATGGCAGGAGCAAAGCTCCATGTATAGCGGGTCAGGTTGACGTAATAGCTTGCGGCGGTCATTAACAAGATCATCCAGCCTAACGGCAGGTCAATCGCGATGACCACGAGTATGGCTGCCAAAATCAAAGGGCTGTAAATAGGCCCCTGATTAAGGAACAAAAATGCCCAAAATCCAAAAAATAAAGCCAGTTTAATGGGAGTGTTTTTATTTTTGATCAGAATAATACCCAAAAGAATATAAGGGACGGTAAATAAAATAACGTTCCAAAGTCGTAATAGGGTTATTGATGCGTTTCTTATTAAAAAAGGCAGACCCCATAAGCTTTGCCGGCCCAGGTCAATGAAGGCAAAGATGGGTTGATTGGCAGGATAGATATATTTATTTCTGGCAAACAGGAGTGAATAATCCCAGAAACGGTTACCTTCTGACCAGTACAAAGGAAAAGGGAAATTGACAACTTCTTTTAATTTATCCCCGATTAAGAAAATGGCGCCGGTCAGCAGCAATGAGGTGAGAAATGATTTAAATGACAAATTTAATTCTGCTGAATTGTTTAACAGGCAGGTCATTAGAAAAACGATGCTGCCGAAACACCAAATGCGAAGAATGGGGCTGATGAAAACAAAACCCCATGCACTGAAGGATAATAACCATATCGGATACAAACCAAGCAGGATTACCAGGAACCACTTAACGCTTCCAAGCGCATTGACCTTGGGTTTAAATGATGAAAGCCATCCAGGTGAAAATAGCATCAATAGAACTGCAAGTAAGGGTAAACCGCATACAAGGAAAAATAATATAAAAACAGCAGTATTTATCGGAGAAAAAACGGTCAGCTTATCCAGCCCCCCCCAATAAATGGCTTTTAATTCCACCAGGCATAGAAGTAGAAATAAACCCAGTGCTGCTAATCCAACAAAAATCCAACCTCTCTCTCTTTCAGGTAATTTCATTTTACTTATTTTACTCACGTAATGAATAAGACCTAATACAGTTCACCTGCATAATTGGGTTGTACTCCATTTGCTCAAAACAGCCAGAGCCCAAAGACGTTTGCCATGGTCTATCTTTCCTTTTTGATGTTCATCAAGCAGGCGATTAATGACCGCCGGATCGAACCAGCTCTTAAACGGTTCTTGAGCGTGAATTAAGGTTTGCTGAAGCCAACTGGATAGAGGACCTCGGCACCAGGTGCTGATTGGGATGCCAAATCCCTGTTTACCGCGCCGATTGATCTCATCCGGTAAAAATTCTTTAAAGGTTTCCCTTAATAATGCTTTTCCGGTCAAGCCATTAATTTTATATTGACCAGGCAGGCGTGCTGCCCACTCGGCCAGTTCATGGTCTAAGAATGGGGAACGCGATTCCAATGAATGAGCCATACTCATCCGGTCTGCTTTGACCAGCAAGTCACCCGGCAAATAAGTCTGCATATCCGTCGCGAGAGTGCGGTCAAGAAAAGAATCCGCATGGGCAGAACCAAATCGCTGGATAAGCCATTCTTCGGCATGGTTGGGATTGAGTTCTGCTAGCAGCGGTTTATTCCAAAGTTTTTGGACGAGTTGCGGAGAGAAATATGAACCCCACCGAAGGATACTTGCACGCGGATCAATACCCACCATTTCTTTAAGCCGTTTGAGTCCATTGATCAATGAACTGCCGCTTGGTTTGTCTGAATTATCCGGATAGAGATTGAAAATCGCAGGAAAAAGACTATTAGTGAATAATTTGGGAATTCTCTGGTAAATATTGGCAAAAGGATCAAGCCAATACCGAGCGTAACCCGCAAAACATTCATCTCCGCCATCACCATTCAACGCAACGGTAACATACTGCCGTGTAAGCCTGGAAAGATGAAAAAGGGGAATCAACGAAGGATCAGCCAGGGGTTGACCGACGAACTTGATGATTTCCGTCAGGGTTTCAGGGATATTGCCCCAATCCAGGATGAATTCCTGGTGGTCAGTTGCATAGCGCTGAGCAACTGCCCGGGCAAAGGGCAATTCAGAAAAAGGGGATTCCTTGAAACCCACTGAAAAGGTCTTGACTGGTGAGGTGCTCCATTTCGCCATCTGGCTCACAATGATGCTGGAATCAATTCCACCGCTTAAATGTGCGCCCAGGGGCACATCACTGATCATCCGTAATTTGATGGACTCCCCGACTTTTTCTTTTAATTCCTCCTTCAAGTTATTCCGATCCCCTTGTAATTTGGGAGTGTATTCCAGATCCCAATACTTTTCCAGAAGCAATGCATTATTTTGCCAGGTCAAATAATGGGCAGGCGGGAGGCTGTGGACTCCCTGATAGGCAGTTAGAGGGTCGGGGATGTATTGCAGACTCAGATATAGATTGATCGCTGACAGATCAATTGCTGGTTTTTCATCCATCCCTTGAAGCAAACTGCACAATTCTGAACTAAATAACAGTTTCCCATTTTTTTCAAAATAGTAAAGGGGTTTTTTCCCAAACCGATCACGCGCAAGGAATAATCGTTTTTTACTGGCATCCCATAAGGCAATTGCGAACATTCCGCGTAAATATTTAAGAAAACTGACGCCATATTGTTCATATAAATGAACAATGCATTCAGTATCTGAATGGCTGCGGAATTGGTGTCCCTGGTTGATCAACTGCTCGCGCAATAATTGGAAGTTATAAATTTCACCGTTGAAGACAACCCAAATGGTCCGGTCTTCGTTGGTCATGGGTTGGTCGCCGGTAGACAGATCGATAACTTTCAGCCGGCGCATGGCCAACCCGATCCCAGGTTCTTGAAAAAAACCATCACTGTCAGGGCCGCGATGGATCAAGGCGTTGTTCATACGTTTCAATCGTTCTAGATCGATCGGGGTTTGTTTTTGGGTGGTTATTCCACAGATTCCGCACATATTCAGCGCTCCGCAGTTTTTTGGAGAAGAGCCAAATACTCCTCTCCGGAATGTGACCAACTGAACTTATTTTCAACGATTGCGCGGCTGCATCCCCCCATTTTTTGACGCAGCGGTTTATCGGTAAGCAGGGTGCGTATTGCCTCTCGTAATTCGATCACATTCTCATTGGTGACCAGAAAACCATTTTCCCCATTTTTTACCAGGTCTTCATTACCCGCAATCCGGGTGGCAATCACCGGTAAACCGCATGCCATGGCTTCCAAAACCGCATTGGGCATGCCTTCATGCCGGGATGGGTTTACAAAAATATGTGCCTGGGCGAGGACGGGCAGCAGTTGCTTTTGATTGCACCAGCCATGGAAACGGATGCGCTTGGTCAATCCCAAGGCATCAATGCGTTGATGTAATTGGTCTTTATATGATCCATCCCCGATAATGGAGAGTTCCCAGGGGATATCGATCAGCGTGCTTAATGCTTCTACCAGAAGATCCAAACCCTTTTGATACACTACTCGGCCGGTAAAAAGAAGCTGGGGAATCTTCCCATTCCTCAAGCTGGGTTTAAATATATCCAGATCGACCCCATTGGGAATAACATCAATCGGAATACTATGATGGAACTTTAGGGCTAAATTCCGCAGACCATCACTGTTGGCGATCAGACCTGAAGAGTGCTTCCACACGATTTTTATGAATGGTCCGCCAATACGGTGAAATTTCTTAAAATCATAGGGTCGGAAACCTGGCACATCTCCACCCCTGAGAGAAACGATATAAGGAATTTTATAGAGGACTTTCAGCAACAAAGCGGTCATTCCGCCGGGAAAACCAAAAAATGCCCAGACCACGTCTGGTTTCCAATCGCGAAAATGGGTCAGGCAGTACCAGGAGGAAACAAAAATAAAAGATATTTGTTCCATCGGGCCACTGCGATCCGCCCTTTCCCGCCTGGAAGGAACCCGAATTATCTCCAGGTTTTTGCTCTTCTCAACTTCTGGCTGATTTCCAAAACGGGCGGTAATGATTTTAGTTTCTACGCCTTTGGAAGCTAAATACCTGGCCAGATTGGAAGTGGCTGTTCCAGCGCCGCCGCCAATCGGGGGATATTCACTGTTCAGAATCAGAACTTTTAAGGAAAGAGGGGTTTGCGCTGTTTTCAAGCCCTGCATTATACCTTAGTCATCAGTTCGACAATTATGGAATGATCAATCATTGTTTTAGTTTATTGTTCAGGAATATTATTGAAATTTCCGAAAATCCTGAGAGCCGAAACCAGGAATTATTTGGATAACCTTTTCCCATTCAAGATAGTACGAATTGTGTAGGTGGGTTTTTTCTGAGATTCATGATAGGTGCGGACCAGAAGTTCGGCGATTAACCCCATTAAAATGGATTGAAATCCCAAAATTGCAGCAGTCACTCCCATTAAAAATAATGGGGAAGCAGTTACACCCACATTGAACCAAACCCGGCGAACGAACAGAAAAAGAAGTGTTGCGCCGCCCAGACCCATCAATAAGGAACCAGTTCCACCAAACAGGTATATTGGCTTATTGGCATAACTGGTAAGAAATTTGACCGTAAATAAATCCAGAACAACCTTGATGGTCCGTTCAAGGCCATACTTGGCTTTGCCATATACCCGGGCATGATGGTGAACCCGCACTTCCACAATTTTTGCACCTACCGAATTGGCATAAACGGGGATGAACCGGTGCATTTCGCCATAAAGGTGGAATCCAGTGATCACTTCTTTACGATATGCCTTTAAAGTACAACCGTAATCATGTAAATGCACACCTGTAACAAAAGAAATTAACCCATTTGCAATGCGGGAGGGCAGCGTGCGTGTGAGAAATTTATCTTTGCGGTCATAACGCCAACCACTGACAACGTCATAGCCTCCATCAAGCTTCTTAAGCATCATGGGAATATCTGCCGGGTCATTTTGCAGATCAGCATCCAGTAAAATGATCACATCCCCGCGGGCATGGTCAATTCCAGCAGCAATGGCAGCCGTCTGCCCGAAATTGCGCCGAAGAATGATGCCTGAAGTGTGAACCGGGTCTTTCTTTACCAGCTCCTGGATGATCTTAATACCTTCGTCGCGACTGCCATCATCCACCAGGATCAATTCCCATCGGATCTTGAGGGGTTTGACTGCTTTCAGGATTGCTTGATAGAGAGGTTCTATATTTTCCTGTTCATTATAAACAGGCACGATCACCGAGAGTTCCATTTAAACTCCATTAATGGTTTTTTGTTTGTGCAGTGATTATAACCAAAGAATGGGAGAAAATGTATTACAGATAAACTGGCCAAAGACCATCGGCTGCCTAGGAAAACCTACCCAGAACTTTTTTTATTTTGGCCTAATGATTGTGCTAATAAATTCAGGGGTTGTTTTTTTTCTCAATAGCCTTGACCATTCTTTTGGATTCAAAATAGTCTTTTAGGAACCCGCCAATAATGATTATGGCAGATGTAATGGTGATTATCAGCATCATTTGCACAAATCCCAGGCGTCCAAATATTTTGTAATAGCGGCTTAAATACCATTGCAGGAAAACAATGATAAAAACACCTTCGATCAAGAAAATGCGCTTGAGCCAGGCGCCATATTTTTCTTTTACCTGAGTAAATCCCCATGCACCAATAATGGCCATCCAGGACGTGAAAATGGCACGATAACGTACATTGTCCCATTGGTCCCCGCCAGCCCTGATTGAAGAGATCAATACCCAAATTAAGAATGCAGAACATAACCAGATCAGGATGCGTTTATCACGTATAACCCTGGATTTAAAAGCTGCGATGAATGAAAAAATAACGGCAGGTGCCATCAGATACCATCCGATTGCACGGAAAATAGTAATGATCCGCATCAGGGGAATCCCGGGATAAGTGAGCGCGGCAGGCAACACGGGTTGAAGCAATCCGTAAACAATGAGAAATGGGACTTTCCATTGTGAGCCAATGTAGCCGAGCTCGAACTGAATTCGCCCGGAACTTGTTTCCATCAGGTAAAGGTCCCACCGGGCAGAATTTATTAACCAATTCAGGCTAATTAAGATTGCGGCTATTGTAATCAAGACAATGATCAGCCAGCTGACTTTTTGTTGGAATGGTTTTAAGTCAGGATAAATATTATCAAACCAAAACCAGATGCCGATGACAAGAAATATTGCGGCAGATGCCAACCAGGAGAAAAATGTAATCCCGGCCATACTTAAGACCAGGGTGATGATCGATTTCCTTCGGTTTTGCTTCCATTCAATTACACCCCAGCATGCGATGGCGCTTAAACCGATCAGGAAAGGTTCACGCATCTGCGAACTGCCCAGTATGATACTTTCGGGATAGAGGGCGAATATCCAAATACTTAAAATCGCCATTTTCTCATTCCAGCGCTTGCGAACTGCATTCCATAGAAAGGGGATACCAAGGGCTGGAAGAAGGGCGGTCAGAATGAGGATTAACAATGGCCGGTGGGCATCTGGGCTGAAGACGCTGTAGATCAATGCGCTGAATGACAGCAAACCGCCGTATTGATCAGAGTAAAACTCTTCTCCAAATGCGGTTGTCAAAGATTTATGCGATTGTGCGAGATGCCAGGCATCTGTGTCACGATTGTATGCATCCTGATAAATGTAGCCATGCTGGGGTGCCTCTTCCGGATACCCCCAGACAGGTAGCAGCGCAGTTAATCCGAAGCCAAGCATCAGGCGCAATAAAAATGCCATTCCCATGCAGAGAGCCAGCAAATGGGTTCCTTTAAACAATTTCCAGGATAGAAATAACGCACCTATGCTGATCGTACCAAGCAGGCTGCCAGCCAGGAAACCAAGCAACGGAATGCGTCCGGGATTGAGGAAGGCAACTCCAAGACCTATTATTGATCCGCCCGCAGCACAGAGCAAAACCGGGATAAGAGATCTAATTTTTTGGTTTTTCATTCCGATTAAATATTAAATGATATTGTGTAATTTTGCAATTGTCTGGCTGGCACGGTTTTTCCAGGTGTAAAGACCCGCATCTTTTCCAGCCTGTCTGGCGAGTTTATCCCTTCTGGGTTGATCATCCGCCAGGTCTTTGATGGAATTGATCCATGCGTTCAGATCATCAGGCGGACAGAAAACAGTATTGCGGGCATTAAGAATTTCATGTAAAACGGGAAGATCACTCGCCATGATGGTGCGGCATGATGCCAGATAATCAAACATTTTCATCGGGCTCATAATAGTAACGGTGTTGCCGCCGCTGCTTCCCGCGATTTCATTCTGGTAGGGCATCAAAAGGATATCACCTGCCGCCTGGTAGAGCGGCAATCGTGAGTTGCTGACGAAACCTGTGGTGATCACGTTCTGAATCCCCTGTTCCTTTAAACGTATTTTCCATGGTTCGAGGTCTTTTTCTTGACCGCCCACCCATAAAAACTGAAATTGGGGTAAAGCCAGAGCCATGCCAAGCATCTTTTCCATACCGCGTCCGGGATAGAAATGACCGGAGTACAGGATCGTAAAACGTTCTGCTATCCCCAACTGCCGCCTTGCCTCTGAGCTGTTGGGTAGAACTTGATATCTTTCCAGATTAGTGCCATTGGGAGCGATCTGCAAAATTTCTTCCGAGATTCTTAATTGGAAGCGTTCCTGAATCCCATCAGACAGGGCACGAGTATTGGTTAGAATAATTTTTTTTCCGGGAATTCGCATAAATAAACGAAACCAGAAAGGTCCCATTATTCCCATTGGGTAATCATGGAACTCCATTACGGTGGTTTTCTTTCTCAAAAGGCTGATTACAGCAGCTTGCAATGCCCAGGTATAAATTACATCAGCATCCCATTTAATCCCTGATCGAACGGTTTTCCAGCAAAAATCATATTGTTTTAGGTTCTTCTGAAAATCAAGCCATTCAATTTCAAACAACGCGGAAATCCCATATTGGTCTGCCAGTTCAGTCCAAGAGGCGGTCTCGAACTTTGGGACCCATAACTTAACTTCATTTTCCAATTGTTTGAGTGCCTGGCAGACTTTCATCACCTGGATACTATTGGCGGTTTCGGATGGAATGCGCGAAGTTGTAATGGCAGCAATTTTCATTGGCCAGTCCCCATGGAAAGCGCCTCTTGTTTGCGGATCTCGCTAAATCCCCGCAGGATAATTAATCCCACAGAAACAATAAAGAATGCGGAAAGAAGCAAAGCCTCAAAATTAATTCCCAGTTTTGTCACCAGGAGGAAAGCCAGCGCAATTTTTGCGATTCCACACCAAAAACTGATCCGATAGGGAACCATCGGCAGACCAAGAGATAATAATAATGGGCGGCTCCAGAAAAAAATATTGGCAAATCCAAAACCTGCCAGGAAGATCAGCATGGGCATATAAGCAGGAATAAAGTCCGGGCCATAAAAGCCCAGCAGCCAGCGGCCAAATACTGCCAACCCAATTCCTGTGATGATCGTCCATCCACCAGATATTATGGTCACTTTTCGTAACAGGGAACGCAATTGATCCCAATTTCTTGAGCCGACCGCGCGGTTGATTTCGGGATAGGTCGTGCTGATCAATGGATTGATGGGTATCTGAACCAGATTAATGATCGCCAGGGCGGTCTTTGCATAACCAACTTCCAGCGGGGTAAGAAAATAAGCCACCCATAATACTTCATTATCCCGAACCAGCATAATGATCGTGCTGCTCAGATTGGTGCTGAAGGCGAATTTTGCCAGTTCTTTTAATGGAGGCAGATGGCTGAATGAAGTTTTCCACCATCCTCTGCCCAGTGTTCGGTTGAGGTCCTTAAAACCCAGGATGATCGTGCCAATTCCAAGCAGGAACTTGCCAGCCAGGTAGGCAATTAACACTTCCTTAAGACCGCGCCCTGCGATATAAGCCCAGGCGATGATCCCGGATGTCAGGATACTGGCAGCCAGGTTGATGACTGCCTGACTGCGAAATTTATTATTGACTTGAAGGATACCGGTCGAGGATTCAAAAACCAGATTTGCTAGAATGATGGTGCCGTACAAAATAAAATACGGAGCCAGGGCAGCATCATCGGTCAAACGGGCAGCCGCGAGCGGTGCAAAAATCACCAGAATAATGAAGGAAAGTGCGGCGCTGGCGCCTTCGGCCAGGGCTGCAGCTTTGATCACCGCCGCAGCGCGTTGGATCTGGTGGTTGTTCATTGACTCACCGTAGTACTTGACCACCAGCTCATTCATGCGGAAGGAGAGCAGCCGATTAATGGTGGAAGCGAAAACAGTGACCGTTCCAATGACTCCAAAGCCAACCACACCCAGTAAACGGCCGGCAAATACACTTTGCACGATGCTGAGGAACATCGCGATTAAATTACTGCTCAGCAAATATCCGGAATTTTTAACTACTTTTTGCAGGAGGGAATCTTTTTTCCAATCCCGCCGGGTTTTTTCGAAGAAATTCATTACTGAGTATCGACCTGGCTGGCCCAATTACGGTTTTCCATGTACCAATCCACCACTTTTGGAAGGCCGTCTTCCAACGGCACTTGTGGCTGCCAGCCTAAAATCTGGCTGGCTTTGCTTGTATCAGCCCAGCTGGCAGACATGTCTGCTTTATGGGCGGGTTGGTGTTCAAGCATGGCTTTCTTTCCAATGATTTTTTCAAATCGCTTCACCAGGTCAATAATGGCAATCGTTTGATGACCTCCCAGGTTGATTATTTCGTAACCCAGGGGTTTGAGAGCCAGTATGGTGCCGCGAGCGATATCATCCAGGTAGGTAAATCCGCGGGTCTGTTTTCCATCCCCATAGATGGTAACGGGTTTACCCTCGGTAATCCATTGGGTGAAGCGGAACATGGACATACCCGGTCTTCCCGCAGGTCCATATACAGTGAAATAGCGTACGACGGTTACATCCAGCCCATAAAGGTAATGATGGCTGTGGCATAACACTTCAGCTGCTTTTTTGCTGGCTGCGTAAGGCTGCAAAGGATGACTGCTATCTGCGGTTTCAGGAGTGGGGAAAGGCGCATTATTACCATAAATGCTGGATGTGGACGCCAGAATGAATTTTGGAATTTCGTATTGATGACAGAGTTCTAACAGGTTTAGCGTACCGGTCAGGTTGGTATCGTAATAGGACCAGGGATCGGTCACTGAATCCCTGACGCCGGCTTTTGCCGCCAGATTGATGATGGCATCAAATTTTGGATTATTCTTAAAAATCCCATCCAGTACAGGCCGGTTGCAGATATCTTCATGAAAAAATGTGAATTTTTTATTGGAATTCAGCCTATTAAGCCGCCATTCCTTTAAACGAATATCATAAGCGCTATCCAGGTTGTCAATCCCTGCCACTTGATGCCCGGCTTCCAGGAGAAATTCACATACCCGGGAAGCGATAAAACCAGCTGAGCCAGTGACCAGATAATTGCCCATTACAGCCTCACCACCTTGGGATCATTCTTGCCTTTTTTACCCAGTGCATTGCGAGTGTCAACGATCAGTTTGGCAGATTTTTGGATCTGTTCGTAATCATACGCTTTATGATTGGTGACAATCACCACGCAGTCAGCCTGTTGAACCGCCTCAAGATAATCAGCAATGCTGTTCAGTTTCCAATCATTGTGAGCCAATGATTTGATATAAGGGTCGTGATAGCTGACCAAAGCACCTTTTTGCCGAAGGAGATGAATAATATCCAGTGCGGGTGATTCCCGCACATCATCAATATCGGCTTTATATGCCGTCCCCAGTATCAGCACTTTACTGCCTTTTAAAGGTTTTGATTGCTGATTTAATGCGTCTTGAATTTTACCCACTGTAAAACGCGGCATGTTGGTGTTGATCTCGGATGCCAGATCGATAAAACGGGCAGCATAGTTATGTGCTCTAAGCTTCCAGGATAGATATAAAGGGTCAATAGGAATGCAGTGCCCGCCCAAACCAGGGCCGGGTAAAAATTTCATAAAGCCGAATGGTTTGGTGCTGGCGGCTTCGATCACTTCCCATACATCAATGCCAAGGCGGTCACACATGATGGCCATTTCATTTACCAGCCCGATGTTGATCATACGGAAGGTATTTTCCAATATTTTTGTCATCTCAGCTGCTTCTGCTGAACTGACTGGGATTATGGTCTTAATGGCTTGGCTATACCAGGCAGATGCCACATCCACACAGCGTGGAGTTATCCCGCCCACCACCTTGGGGGTGTTGAGCGTTGTAAAGTCTGTGCGGCCCGGGTCTACCCTTTCTGGTGAAAAAGCAAGGAAGAAATCCACTCCGACTTTTAAACCACTTTCTTCTTCCAGACGGGGTAAGACCAATTCACGGGTTGTGCCCGGGTACGTGGTGGATTCCAAAATAATGACCATTTCTGAATGAATATATTTTTTTAATGATTCAGTTGCATTGATGATAAAGGAAAGGTCAGGATCACCAGTTTTTCGCAATGGGGTGGGAACACAAATGCTGACCGCATCTATTTTTTTGAGCACCGCGAAGTCAGTTGTTCCTTTTAAATGACCGCTGGATACCAGCTTTTTGATTTGAGCAGAAGGAATATCCATGATATAGCTTTCCCCTCGATTGAGCATGTCCATTTTTTCAGCCACCGGGTCAATGCCAGTGACATAAAAGCCTGCTTCCGCGAAAACCACCGCCAGGGGTAACCCCACATAACCCAACCCTAAAATAGAGATCTGGGCAGTTTTGTCTTGAAATCGTGCAATTAGATTTTCAGCGTGGTCCATTTTTTTATCCTTGCCAATATTAAAACAGGTTCATCTGAGTTGGTTCAGGGTCATCCTCACTGGAGGGTGTTTTTCCCTCAGCAAAGTTTGGGTTTCGGGGGGTAGAACGTGCTTTTTGGATGTATTCCGGAAGTTTGAGAAAATCCTTTTCGATGGCAGGTTTGAGGTTGGGTTGATGAAGCCCTGCCGCCGGATGATACATCGCGACGATCATCTGGCCCTTGATCCAGATTGCCTGGCCATGGACCATGCTGATCTTTGCATCTGTGAAATAGCGAGCCATGGAATGCCGGCCCAGTGTGACAATGATAAGAGGATGAAGAGCACGGATCTGGCGATCCAAAAAATCGCTGCAGGCGGATAACTCATCATCCTGAGGATCACGATTGTTCGGTGGGCGGCATTTGACCACGTTCGTGATGAATACCTCCTCACGCTTCAACCCCACTTTATGCAGCAGTTCTTCCAGGTATTTGCCGGCCTGCCCAACAAATGGACGCCCCTGCTCATTTTCAAAAAAGCCAGGTCCTTCACCAATAAACAGGATCTCTGAATTGGCGGGTCCTTCTCCTGGTACGGTATTTTTCCGGGTATAGGCAAGACCGCATTTATTGCAATCATGAATTTCTTGGGAAATATCTGTAAGGATTTTTGATGTTTCAAGCACAGACATAAATACCTCAATCAACTATTTTAATTCTTTCCTTGCAATTTATCTATCTGAAATGGAATGATCAGGAAAGGATGGGATCGGATGTATGCAGATAGATAGGGGTCATTGTGGCCGGGTCATCAATTTTACCTGTTTTCCACCGCTGCATGGCAATTTCAGCCAGGCAGGCTGGACGGCGCACACAATTCGCCGGGGAAGCCAGGATGACGCTCTTCCATTTTCTGGAAAGCGTACGCCGGTCTTCCTCGGTAAATTCGCCACTGACAAGAGTGGGAGAATTAATTTGGAAGACCAGGTCTTTGGCGGTCATGACCTGGACAGGGGTATTGCAGACCCATAGGTTATCCATATTTTCATAGATAGCGACTGCCAGTTTTCCGCGCCCAGCCTGAAGCGCACAAATAAGCGGAAGGTCCCGAATGGGTTGGGAATAGGCCATGATGTCCAGGGTCGGTATGCCGATTACCGGCAGATGGTAGGCAAGCGCCAGGCCTTTGACAAAAACCAATCCGATACGCAGGCTGGTAAATGACCCTGGCCCCAGAGCGACTGCCAGAGCTTGGATCTGCTCAAACGTGAGGGCGCAATCTTGCAGAGCTTTTTCCACTGCTGGTGCCAATTCCACTGTATGCCTTCTATGAGTTTTCCAGGTGCGTTCATAGAGTACTTCTGATTCTTTATACAGTGCCAAACTCAACCAGGAAGTGGAAGCATCAATAGCCAGGATCATATGGAATCCTTGTAGATTTCCTGTCGGATGGATGAGGTGATCTCTTTATAATGCTGACCATGTGGCAGGAAGACCATGCGCCTCTGTTCGCTGGCGATCCAATGCATTTCGATCCAAAGATGTTCAGCCGGTAATGCACCCTGTATCCGCTCAGGCCATTCGGTTAGCAGGATTCCCCGATCCATAAGGTCATTCAGATCGAGCACTTCGGCTTCATTGGCATCTTTTAAACGGTAGGCATCCAGATGATACATTTCAGCGTTGTCTGCACGGCGATATTGATTGATCAGGACAAAAGTGGGGCTGGTCACCATATCAGTAGATCCCCATCCTTGAGCGATACCCTGCACAAATGTTGTTTTTCCAGCGCCAAGGTCCCCAAACAGGCAAACCACATCCCCAATTTTTAATTGACTTCCCAAGCGGGCGCCTATCCGCCGTGTTTGCTCAGGGCTGCGGCTGATAAATTCAAAGGAATTTTCATTCAGGATCGGCATGTTGGATAGTCGGTTAATAAGAAATTAAGAGATCACACCCGTATATTTGGCTGCCAGGCGGGCGATTTCGCGGGATGCATTCGGTCTGGCAAGGCCGGAGGCAATGTCGGCCACTTTTTTTCGCTTCTCAGGATTTTCCAGCCAATCGGTCAGGGTGGTGATGATATCATCCACATCCGGCGCCCAGACACCCGCACCTTCATCAACGACATAGGACACGTTGCCTTCTTCCTGCCCTGGAATGCGGTGATAGATGATCATTGGCAGTCCGGCGATGAATGCCTCGCTGATGGTGCCCGGTCCAGCTTTGGTGATCAGTATATCCGCGGCTTGCATGAATTCGGGCATTTCTTTGACAAAACCATAGGTAAAAGCAGGGATATTCCAGGTGTGCTTATCCAATTTTATTTTCATCCGTTTATTCTTTCCGGTGATGACTGCCACACCACAGGGTAATTCAGCCTTATCCACGGCAAGAGCCACTTTATCCAGTGGTCCCATGCCTTCGCCTCCGCCCACCAGCAATACCATGGGTTTTTTCTCCGGCCAGCCGAGTTTGGCACGCAGAGCCTTGCGATCGCCGGCAGGGTGGCAGAATTTATCGGCCACTGGTAAGCCAATGACGCGGATTTTATCTTTGCTTAAATTCGCAAGCCTGGCTTTTGTGGCGGCTTGGGGTGTGGGTACGATCACCTCGCTGGCGCCATTGTTGAACCAGGCTACATGCGTGGAGACAAGGTCTGTTACCACTACTAAATAAGGGATCTCGATTTTTTTCTTTTTTAAACCCCTCAACATTGGCGTATTGACCAATGGATGCACAGCGATGATCATATCGCAGGGGTGTTGGCGGATCAAACGATACATGGGCAGGCGGATATAAGGCCAGAGAGTGGCATACACTCTGCGCATGGTGTCCACATCATCGCTGCCCTTAAACATCCATTCCCACATATAGGTCATTTTGGACATTGCGGGGTAGGTAGGTCCAGCCAGGTTAAGAGGAGGGGGTGCATAGTCCTTGAAAAAATCCACCATTTCTGTGGTAAATCGATCCGGAAATTCCAAATTAATGGCTTCAATGATTGCTTCAGCTGCACTGCGATGACCTCCGCCTGTATCAGCAAAAAGAAAAAGGATATTTGGTTTTTGATCAGTCTTTTTGGGCATGGGCATCCTTATTCAGAATGGATTTCATTTTATTGGAGAGCTCGCGTCGGGAGAGCATCACTCGCCGGCCGCACTGACAGCATTCCAATCGAATATCTGCGCCGAGGCGGACTACCTTCCAGGTGGAGCTGCCGCAGGGATGAAGCTTTTTCATTTTAACGATATCCTCCAGTCTCAAATCCGGCAGCATGCCAAGATTATAACCCATGTTATAATCCGCTCGTTGCAAAGGAAATTTGATATTTTAAGGTTTCTTCATGCTTAATTCTTCTCCACAAATGCTGGTCTCCGCGGTAATCACCCTGGTGATTGCATTGACTTTCCATGAATTCGCGCATGCCTGGGTGGCAAAAAGATTTGGTGATGATACAGCGGAACGTGCCGGGCGATTGACCCTCAACCCGCTGGCCCATCTGGATCCCATCGGAAGCCTGATGCTTATCTTCGTCGGTTTCGGTTGGGCAAAGCCAGTACCGGTGAATCCAAATATCATCCGCCGTTCGGGAAAAGCAGCCTTAATGCTGGTTTCCATCGCTGGCCCGCTGACAAATTTATGCCTGGCAATCCTGGCAGCGATTCCTTTGCGTTTTAATTTGGTCCCGGTTCAAACGGTTTCGGCGAACATTCTCCCGACCCCTTTTTATTTTCTTTGGTATTTTTTCACAATCAATCTCAGCTTGATGGTTTTCAATCTACTGCCTATCCCGCCTCTGGACGGACATGAGATATTAAGTTTTCTTCTTCCACCTGACCTTGCCGAACGTTGGGAAAACTTCGGTTATCAATATGGCATATATATATTGATCGCATTATTGATGATCGCTCCGATGCTGGGATTTGATTTTGTCGGGCTGGTCATGCGGCCGATCATAAGTTTTATCTCAAGATTATTATTGGGTACCCCTTAATGAAAATAAATCTGGCCGTCATTGGACTAGATCGAATTGGCGTATCCATCGGAATGGCGCTGGGTAAAAAAGACGTTGAGAAGGAGTGCATGGGTATTGACCTTGACCCCAAAAAAGTACAAGCAGCCCAAAATTTTCATGCTTTTTATCAGATAACCTCAAAACTGGATAATGCCATTCAAGCGGCTGATCTGGTTTTAGTTGACCTGCCCCTGGATGAAGTCAAAGATATTTTCGCCAGGATCGCCCAATGGATAAAAAAAGACGCTGTTTTGCTTTATTTTTCAGCTTTACCTGCAATAGCGTCTGGGTGGGCTGGGAAGCTGCTGCCTGAAAATGTTCATTTTGTGGCGCTGACTCCTTCGATAAACCCAAAGTATATTGAAGAATCGGATCAATCGACCCCCCAGGCCGATCTTTTCGAAAACAGCCAGATGTTGATCAGCCATAACCCCAATATCCCGCCCCGAGTGATCCAGATCGCTGTTGATTTAACCAACATGCTGGGCTCAAAACCCTGTTTTGCAGACTTGGTGGAAGTGGATGGTTTACAGACGATTGCACAATTTTTACCGCGAATTTCCGCGGCGGCTGTGATGGAAGAAGCATTGAATGAACCGGGTTGGAAAGACGCCAGTAAATTGGCTGGAGATGATCTGGCAAACGCAACCCGATTGCTGAATTCAATTATGGATGAAAACCAGGGACAGTTGCTAATTGAGAACAAGGAAAATTCCTTGAGAGTGATTTCTAATTTGCAGATCTCACTCGCAAAAATCGCTCAATTGATTAATGCCGGCGACCATCAGAAACTACAGGAACACCTGGAAAGCCTGCGGATGGAGAGAGAAAAATGGCTGGGCAGTCGCAGAGATGTTCAACCTAAAAAGAAGACCTCACTTTTAGGGCGTAAATAACCATTCACCAAAGGTAAATAAATGAAATACTTCTGCTATTTACTGGAATGCAGCGATAGCAGTTTTTATTGCGGCTGGACCATTAACCTGGATAAACGCACGGGTTGTCACAACCGCGGCAAAGGGGCTCGTTATACGCGCTGCCGCTTACCGGTAAAATTGGTTTATTACGAGGAATTCCCTGACCGTTCGAGTGCCATGCGCCAAGAAAGAAAAATCAAAAGATTTACCCATCTAAGGAAAAAAAAATTGATCCAAGGATTCCACCATGATCGATCCACAAACCCTGATTAATCGGCTCCCCGGTGCAACAATTCTGGCTATAGCTCCCGGCCGGGTCAATTTGCTGGGTGAACATGTGGATTACAACAGCGGGATTGTGCTGCCCATTGCCATTGACAGGCGGGTTTATGTGGCTGCCAGACCGCGTGAGGATCAAAGAGTGGACCTGCATGCGCTGGATCTAAATCAAAGAATTTCGTTTGATCTGCAAAAATTAACTGACCGCGTGGATATCAATGGTAGCCCTTTACCTGCCTGGGCGCTCTATCCGGCAGGGGTGGCATGGGTATTGTTGAACAAAGGCTTTAAACTTAATGGGATTGATGCAGTATATTCCTCGGATGTACCCATCGGCGCCGGCTTGAGCAGCTCGGCAGCAGTGGAACTGGCGTTCGCCGTCCTCTGGCAGGTATTGGCCGGCTGGGAAGCCGACCGGATGACGCTGGCACGCATCTGCCAGATGGCAGAGAATCAGTATGTGGGGGTGAACTGCGGTCTAATGGATCAATTTGCATGCGCACATGGTGTGGCCAGGCATGCGCTTTACTTCGATACCCGCAGCCTGGATTGGCACCCCGTGCCATTACCACCTGGTACGGTTGTGGTGGTGGCCGATTCAGGAGTACGCCGTGAACTGGCGACCTCGGCATACAACGAACGACGCGCATCTTGCGAAAAAGCGGTGGAATTGTTGCACAGCCGCCTTCCATCAATTCAATCCTTGCGGGATGTAAGCCCGGATCAGTTGCGTACGAATGTGGATTTGCTTCCAGAAGAAGTATACAAACGCGCCTGCCATGTGGTGGAGGAAATCGACCGCGTGAATCGCGCGAATGGTTACCTAATAAAGGATGATGCCAAAGAATTTGGCAAACTGATGTTTGAGGGTCATCGCTCCCTGCGCGACCTGTATGAAGTGAGCTGCCCGGAATTGGACGCACTGGTGGAAATTGCCAGCGGATTTCCCGAGTGTTATGGCGCGCGCTTAACCGGGGCTGGATTTGGCGGCTGTACTGTGAACCTGGTACAGGCCGAAAAAGCAAATGGTTTTATTACTAAGTTAAAAGATGCATATTTTCAAAAAATGAAAAGGCATGCAGAAGTGGTTCTTTGCCAGGCCAGCCGTGGAGCCTATACCGAAAAACTTCTGGTTTAAATAAAAACATCGCTCCTATCGCGAGCGATGTTTGCTCTCAGTCAGTATCCTTAATCTTTGAATAGGGGTAAATTACCCAGGGATATGGCATGCTTCCATTTATCCGGGTCACCCTCGGTAAAAATGGCTGCCTCCACGGTAACGGTCGCGCCGGCTTTAAGCACGATATTGCGCATCCCTTCCAGTGTCGAACCGGTGCTGATCACATCGTCCACGATGGCTGCCCGCTTTCCTTTCAGCAAGGCAATATCCTTTTCATCCAGGATCAAGGTCTGGGGTTTACCGGTGGTGATGGAGAGGGTTTCGGCGCGGATGGCTTCACCCATATACACTTTGTATTCCTTGCGCAAAACCACATATGGTTTCTTTGTTTCTGCTGCCAGTACATGCACCAGGGGAATGCTCTTGGATTCGGCTGTCACCAATGTATCAAAGGAATTCAGATCCATTTTTTCTGCCAGGCATTTGGCTGCCGCAGCCACCAATTCGATATCTCCCAGAATATTAAGGATTGCGATCTTTAACCCTGGGCTGACCTCAAACAAACGCAGCTCACGGTGTACCCCCCCGATCTCGATTGGGTAAGTTTTTCTTGTTTCTTTCATGGAATTGCTTCTTTCAACTGAGGATTTTTATTAAATGAATATCAAATTCTGTTCTAGATTATATCGGAAAAAAGGAAAATATTTTATTAAAAATTGTTGAAGGGAAAAAACTGCTTATTAAAAAAGAGAGAGCTGGAAACGCCGATCCAGCTCTCTTTTATAAGGAGGAGAAGATGAAGAGAAGTCGCCCTTAGTATTATATTAGCAATTATTTTCTATTATGCTTGACGCTTACCCCACGATTGACCTACGATTGAAAAAGTAAAATGAATGCCTATAAACAATAAAGCCGCTAAATTTTTGTGAATATTCAACTAAAATAAGAGCGTGAACTCAAATAATCCAATTAATGAAAATTTCCATTCAGGCTTCGTCGCGATCATTGGGCGGCCAAATGTGGGTAAGTCCACCCTGCTGAATGCCATTCTGGGACAAAAAGTGGCAGCGGTCTCCCCCAGGCCGCAAACCACGCGACAGCGCCAATTGGGTATTCTCACCCTGCCGCATGCCCAGATTGTTTTTATCGATACCCCCGGGATTCACGTGGCGCATCATGCGCTCGGCAAGGCGATGAATGCGATCGCCCAGGAGACTCTGCTGGAAGCGGATGTGATCGTCTGGATCGTGGATTCCAGCCAGCCGCCCTCAGAGGAAGATGAATTAATCGCTACCCAATTAAGCAAGCTGCGCCCCGCACCTTACGTAATCCTGGCATTAAATAAAATTGATCTGCTGGAAGGTGACCGGCTGGCCAAATATGAGCAGCAATTTTTATTGTTTTTGAAAAATGCCCGTCCTATGGAAATTTCGGCGTTAAGCGGTTTTGGTCTGGTGGAACTCCAGGCAGCCCTGGTGGATGAAATGCCTGAGGGTGAGCCTTTGTATTCTGCCGACCAGGTGACCGATTTCTTTGAACGCCAGATCGCCAGTGACCTGATCCGCGAGGCAGCCCTGATCAATCTTCGCGATGAGGTTCCGCATGCCCTGGCTGTGCGCGTGGATGAATACAAGGAACGCGAGGAACAGGGCGCTTACATTGCCGCCACTCTTTTTATTGAAAAGGATTCCCAAAAGGGAATTGTGATCGGGCGAGGCGGCGAGATGCTGAAAAAGATCGGCACGCAGGCGCGTCAATCAATCGAAGAGATGAGCGGACGAAAAGTATTCCTGGAATTGAGGGTCAAGGTGAGCAAGAATTGGCGTAACAATCCGGATATGCTGCGCCAGATGGGTTTCGATATCAAGGGTGAGGGATAGGTTTGATGTTGAATATCTGGTTCTTTGCCACCATTATTTTGGCTTTTGTGGATTGGTCGGCGCTTTGGGCTAAAAAGCCGCAAATTAATTTTCTCTCCAAACCGGCTGTTTTGATGGCTCTGATCCTGTGGTTTACCTCCCAGGGCGGTTGGGACCTGGCGCCGGTCTGGTTTGGATTGGCACTGGGTTTTTCCCTGTTTGGGGATATTTTTCTGTTGCTACCGGACCGCTTTTTTATTTTTGGTCTGGGTGTTTTTCTACTGGCGCATATCAGTTACATCATCGGCTTCAGTCCCGAATCCCCTGTCGCCTCTCTTCCCTTCTTGGTGCTGGGTTTTATGGTGCTGATAGTGGGCAGCATTCTTTATAAAACAGTCCACCGCGCCATTGAATCCAATCCCGTTCATACCAAATTAAAAAATCCCGTCTTGATCTACAGCATCGCCCTGAGCATGATGTTCTTTTACGCCGCTCTCACACTGGCTGAGCCGGAGTGGACCGCTCCGTCGGCGGTGCTGGCTGCAGTGGGCGGGATGCTGTTCTTTTCTTCCGATTCGCTCTTATCCTACAACCGCTTTGTCCGGTCTGTCCCCAATGGCCAGCTGCTGGTCCGCATCATATACCACCTGGGTCAGATCGCATTGACATCAGGTGTTTTGATTCACTTCTCCCGATAGATCAAGAATGTAAGTGTTTTTTTAGCGGGCGGAAACCTTCGCCCAGCGCTTCATGGGCCTGACCAATGACCATGAAGGCTTTTGGATCAGTCTCGCTCACGATGGTCTTAAGAACATTGACCTCAGCCCGGGTCAGGACGCAGTACAACACCGGGCGGGGTTTGTTGGTATACCCACCCGTTCCGGGCAGGATGGTCACCCCCCGTTCCAGTTCTTCAAGAATCATTCGCGTTATTTCTTTGGGCTTGTTGGTGACGATCAAAGCCATGCGGAATACGCTCATCCCCTCTGAGGTCAATTCGGCCGCCAGCCCGCTGACATAAATGACGATCAAACCGTATAAGGCGCGTTCCCAGCCGAAGGCAAGACCGCCAGCCAGGACAACCGCAGCATCGGTGATCAGGTACGCCTGGGAAATGGACATGCCCCTATAATGGTTGAGGATTCGCCCGAGCACGTCGCTCCCGCCGCTGGTGCCGCGCCCGCGGTAGACCAGTCCCAGCCCGATTCCCAGGAGCAGCCCGCCGTACAGTCCGTTCAGCACCAGATCGCTGGTGAATCCCTGACTGGGGATGAAATAAGCCAACAGGTCTATAAGAAACGAAAAGAAGAGGATGGCAGCCGCCGTGCGCAAGGCAAAACGCGCTCCGCCCAGGTAGCGCCAGCCGATCAGGAAAAGCGGGATATTTCCCACCAGGACCATCATTCCTATGGGCCAATGGGTAAAGTAGTTGATGATCTGGGCGGCGCCGCTGATCCCGCCGCTTACCAGCAGTCCCGGAATGAGGAACAGGCGCATGGCCAGTGCCTGCACCAGAGCACCCAGGAAAATGTAAACCAGGTCGCGCAGCGTATTGCGGGATCGGATGGCTTCAATAAGGTTGAATTTTTCTTTCATGCTTTTGAGTGATTATACAATAGGCCGCTTTTGAGACTTGATCTTTAACCCCTTGAATTGCCTTTTGTCCTGATGTACACTGTGGATGGAGGGAAGGTTAGCTCCTGGCAGCCCACTTTTGGGCTTTGAACTGTATTCATACAGTTGTGAGCGGCTTTCCCTCGATTAATTTAATAAATAATTATATTGACCCGTATTCATTTTCCATATTACAACAAAGCGATCCCAATTCCAAATTGGGTCCCGGGTGATGATCTTTAGTTTGTCATAATACTCTGCCAAAGAAGGGTTGGTGATCTTATTAGTCCCGGAATCTACGGTATCCAGATATCCAGCAGGAAGATCTCTATAAAAATGACCAATTCGCCAATTTAATTTATAAGAAATTGGTAAGTTAGCCATCATGACATCTCGCCAAATGGTTTTGTCCGAAATTGGTAATCTGGCTAGCAAGGCATCTGCAAGGCCAAAATGATCTACCAAAAAAACTTTTGGTCCTGCAAAAAAACCAACGAAGCCGATAGCCGTCGCTTCATTGACTTTAATTCCAGTAAGATGAAGTGCTCTTCCCTCTGCGACCCTTTCATTGGATGGCAAAGGATTAAGACGAGTATAGTTTAATAATCCTGCCGCCGGATAATAGATCAAACGTTCATCTGCAATCCCTTTTTGATCAACCAAGGGCAATGCGGAATATGGGGATAGAATGATATTGACCATATAAAATACCAATATGGCGGCTATTCCCACCGGTACGACCATTTTGGGGAGAGGCTCAAGAGACCTGATGAGCAGGATCACGCAGGCAAGCAGCGGCAGAGAAAAGAAACGACCGCTCATAAAATCTCCCCCGATATAGATGATGTAAAGTAGATATAAAACAACCCCGAGCCCCAGCATCTTTTCCCGGGTATTGCGACCCAGAAATACCAACACCAAAGCTATCCCGATGATCAATAATGTGACCGGGTCCACAGTAAGTGAATTTGTGAAATAGGTCACTCCCTGTTTTATATACTCAATAAGACTGATCCCGGTATTCAACTTGGCATAGACCGTATTCGGAAATAAGAACCCGTAATAGATGATCGAAAAGATTTCCCAGATGATCATGGGAATAAACGACAAAGCCATCACGTAGACAGCCTTTCGTTTTCGAAATTGGATCAATTCGTAAAGGAGGATTGGGACGTATAGCAATGCCGTATCCATTCGATTAAGAATCGCAAGACCGGCAGTTAACCCTAAAAGGAAGACCTTCATAAGAGAATCATCTTTCCTGGTAAAAAGGATAACGGCAAAAATAACGAAAAGAAGATGAGAAAGAGGGTTTTCCAGGCCGGAGGTGGAATAGTCAACAAAAGATTTGGAGACGATAAGAATAACGAGCCCGGCGATAACCGCCACCCAGTTTTTCGAGATCTTAAAGGCGAGGATAGCAAAGGAAGTGATCGAGATTAAGAGTGATAATCCGATCAAGGTGAAATAATTTTCTTTGGTAAGGACATAAAGAGCGGAGATCAACAACATCCATAACGGATGAGTGTACGCTTGGACTCTCTCTCCCACGTTCCATACCGGGCCGTAGCCGTTGAAAAAATTATCGACGGTTCGCATGGTAATATAGGAATCATCGCTCACCCATGCTGTTCTTATGACCATGATTGAGAAAATGAGTATAAAGAAGATCAGTATTGTTTTTCTTAGTTGAGCATCCTCTATCTTCACTTTAAACCTCTTTGAAAACATGCATGAATATTTCTGTTGTAGGACAATTTGGAATAAATGTGCCTTTCTGGAGGGAAGGTTAGCTCCTGGCAGCCCACTTTTGGGCTTTGAACTGTATTCATACAGTTGTGAGCGGCTTTCCCTCGATTATTTTAATAAATAATTATATTGACCTGTATTCATTTTCCATATAACAGCAAAGCGATCCCAATTCCAAATTGGGTCTCGGGTGATGATCTTTAGTTTGTCATAATACTCTGCCAAAGAAGGGTTGGCGATCTTATTAGTCCCAGAATCTAAGGTATCCAGATATCCAGCAGGAAGATCTCTATAAAAATGACCAATTCGCCAAATGCTTTTGTCTGTAAGCGGTAATCTGGCTAGCAAGGCATCTGCAAGGCCAAAATGATCTACTATATAAACTTTTGGTCCTGCAAAAAAACCGAGGAAGCCGATGCTCATCGCATCATTGACTTTGGCTCCGACAAGATGAAGTGTTTTTCCTTCTGCGACCCATTCATTGGATATTGACGGCAAAGGATCTTGACGAAAATAGTTTATTAATCCAGTCCATGGAAAATAATACATTCGTTCATTCATGATCCCATTTTCACTGTTCATGGGATATGAAAAGGAGGCGGTATCAATTAATAAAAATACCAAGATAACGGTAATGCCCACCGGTACGACCATTTGGGGGAGAGGCTCAAGAGACCTGATGAGCAGGATCACGCAGGCCAGCAGCGGCAGGGAAAAAAAACGGCCGCTCATAAAATCTCCCCCGATATAGATAATGTAAAGTAGATATAAAACAACCCCAAGTCCCAGCATCTTCTCCCGGGTATTTCGACCCAGGAATACCAATACCAAAGCTATCCCGATGATCAATAATGTGACCGGATCCACATTAAGTGTATTCAGAAAAAAAGTAACTCCCTGTTTGATATATTCAATGAGGCCCAAGCCGGTATTTAACTTGGCATAGACCGTATTCGGAAATAAGAACCCGTAATAGATGATCGAAAAGATTTCCCAGATGATCATGGGAATAAACGACAAAGCCATCACGTAGACAGCCTTTCGTTTTCGAAATTGGATCAATTCGTAAAGGAGGATTGGGACGTATAGCAATGCCGTATCCATTCGATTAAGAATCGCAAGACCGGCAGTTAACCCTAAAAGGAAGACCTTCATAAGAGAATCATCTTTCCTGGTAAAAAGGATAACGGCAAAAATAACGAAAAGAAGATGAGAAAGAGGGTTTTCCAGGCCGGAGGTGGAATAGTCAACAAAAGATTTGGAGACGATAAGAATGACGAGCCCGGCGATCACCGCCACCCAGTTTTTTGAGATCTTAAAAGCGAGGATAGCAAAGGCCGTGATCGAAATTACGAGGGATAATCCGATTAATGTGAAATAATTTTCTTTGGTAAGGACATAAAGAGCGGAGATCAATAACATCCATAAAGGATGAGTATACGCTTGGACTCTCTCTCCCACGTTCCATACCGGGCCGTAGCCATTGAAAAAATTATCGACGGTTCGCATGGTAATGTAGGAATCATCGTTAACCCATGCTATTTTTGTGATCATGATTGAAAAAACGAGTATCAAAAAGATTAATATTGTTTTTCTTAGTTGGGTATCCTCTAACTTCACTTTTACCTCTATTTTATAGAAATATGATCATAATTCTTATTATTGCCGTACTTTTTTGAATAAATAGGTACTTTCTCTGAGAGAACCTTTACCCAAAACCAGGGAAATTATACTCTTGATAGTGTATACCAATTGAAAAAAATTATTGAATAAGAAGATAATTTGAACAGTGGCATTCGCTTACAGTAATTAAAATTTTCGTTTATAATTCAATTTGCGAGAACTAAAAGTGTTCCTTGCGGGCATAGTTCAGTGGTAGAACGGTAGCCTTCCAAGCTACATACACGAGTTCGAATCCCGTTGCCCGCTCAAAGAAAGAGCAGAACTGTAATAGCCCTGCTCTTTTTATTTAATGAATATTTTTTCAAATGCAGGTCAAATGTAAATTGACCGGCCCAAATAACTGGTGATTGGGCGCATCGATATAGATCTTGGCCCAATAATCCCCGGTGGTATTTCTTGACCAGGTCACTGCTACAGGTTTTATCCCTGCGGCTGTATAGGTGACTTCATTTACCGTACTGATTGATCCATCACTGAACTGGAACCAGTAAGTCACTTTTCCTGGTGCGTTGACCGTTATATCCGCGCCAATATGGAATGTCTGCGGGCATGTGCCGGTGATGTTTACATTATCTGCATACATGCGTACGCTGGTCACCGCGAAAGGACCGGATGGTATGCCGACGTTGATTCTCGCCCAGTAATTGCCGAAGATCTCGCCAGTGCCGGATTGAAATCGCCATACGCCGGTATAGACCCCAATCGCAGACGGCGCTTTCAAGGAGAGTGAAATTGTTACGCTGTCCCCTGGAACAACCACTTTGGGCAGGATTAAAGAGGTCATCCCGCCCATTCGGTATCCCTCGATAAAAATGAAACGGTAGCTCCTATCCCAGGTGCAGGAACCATCATTCCGGATGGTCCAGGTTTTTATAAAGTCTGTGCCGGGATCAAAATAGGTATGATCCCGGATGGTTTCACGGAGAAATTTGGGTTTGTTGCAGGGCACCGGCGTTGGGGAAGGCGTCTGGGTATTTTGCGGCAGGTTTTGGGTGGGTGTGGTCACAACCGCAGGGGGATGGGCTAGTTTTTCCTCGGTCTGTGCCGCGACTGTCCTGGCTACGAAGGTTCCTATCGGATTGGCATCTGGTTTTGTGCCGGTATTAATCGTGATCCCGCATGCCAATTGGGTGAAGACTAGGATGAATATGGCAAAAATGATGACGGATTTGTTCTTACCCATTTTGTTTACGGTTGAAAAAAGTTGCTGTTTTAATTATATCGAGTATGTCAAGCGAAAGGCATTGGTTTTCATTTTAGTGAAAGTGATACAATGACCCTCTTCAAAAAAGGAAAAGACATGAATTTTAAAAGATTTGCTTTCAAATTTTTCAGAAGCTGGCCGCCAATGGCGGTTGCCATCGTCGCCTTGTGTGGATTGGTGTACCTCACTGCCCAGCAATTGTTGCGCCAGGGAGCCAATGACCCGCAAATTCAGCTTTCGGAAGATTTCGCCGCTTCCCTCACTTCGAGCAAGTCCCCATCCGGAGATTTCCCTGCCCGGCAGGTGGAGATCTCAACCAGCCTCTCCCCATTTTTAATGGTCTTTGATGACAGTGGAAAAGTGCTAATCTCCAATGCTCTCCTGGAAGGGGTTACCCCGCAGTACCCGGCGGGTGTGTTTGAGTATGTCCGCCAGCACGGTCAGGACCGGGTTACATGGCAGCCCCGTGAAGGCGTGCGCCATGCCATTGTGGTCACCCGTTTCGAAGGACCGGCCGGGTCAGGGTTTGTAATGGCTGGCCGTTCATTAAGGGTGGTGGAAGAGCGCTCAATGTATTTTCTACAAATTACTGCCATTGCCTGTTTTGTGACCCTGATCGCTTTGGCAGCCGTAACTGCTTTTATGCTATTCCTGACCGAAAAAATGAAGTAAGGGTTTTAGAACTTTGAAGGGTTGGAGCGGCATTTATTAAAAAGCGGACCTCTCCGCTTTTTTATTTGTTTGAAAGCAAAAGTTATGTAAAATGAAAGATAGAATTAGCTATTCTTTGGGTAGTAAAGCCCGCTTTGATATTAGGAGAAAAAATGAAAACCAGATGGCTTCCACTCTCAATAATGATCATCCTGACCTTATCGCTCAATGCCTGCCAGGCTAAACTTCCTGTTTCAATATCCAATCAAACAATCAACCAGGCAGCCGGCACAGGTCCTGCTTTGCTGACCGGTAGTTTTACCTACACCAATGATTTTGTAGTGGAAACCTACTATGTGGAACAGGCGGTGGCGATCAATGACCTGACCGGCTTTGTGAAGCGCGATAAATTATGGGAATTGCCTATTAATGGCCAGGTGCTTGGCTTTATGAGTGTAGACAAGGAAAATAACAAGGGCACTTTCCGCCTGGCGCTGCCGGTTATTCCGGAAGGAATTCTGAATGATGTCAACCACGACAGTAAAAAGGATGGCGGCGTCCAAATTTTTGCGCTCACCTATTCGCCCAATCTCGCCGGCGGGCCATTTTCAGAAGCGGATGATAAATCCTTTGGCTGGCCGGCTTACCTGGCTTCGGTGAAAACGGATGCGGAAAACAAGGATGAGATCACCGGCGGGAAACTGCTCATCTGGGCGCCGGATGATACCCAGGAGTTTCCCAACGGATTTGGCGCCGATGGGCTCCTTTTTACATCGGATGATCCCATCATCAAAGTACCGGCTGGCTATTCGGTGATCGATATGGATAAAAACCCCTTTACGGTTATCCGCGACCGGCAGGCAGAAATGACCTTGTACGAACCGGCGGATATTGCTGTGAAGGATTATTCCAATCTTACCTACAAGGAAGCCTTTGATAAGATGTTCGAGAAGATTCGCAAGGAGTATGCTTTCAACGGTATTCCTGGCAAATTCCCGGAGTGGGACAGCCTGTATGCAAAACTTGCGCCCCAGGTGGATGTAGCCCAGAAAGCCGGCGATTCGTATGCTTATTTCCTCGCGCTGCGCGAGCTGGCCATGACCTTCAAAGATGGACACGTGAGCCTGGATGGAGCGGGTAACCAGCAAAAATTCAATCAGGGAAATGTCATCGGCGGATATGGGTTTGCGGTCCGTGAACTGGGCAACGGCAAAGTAGTGGTCGTATATATCCAACCCGGCGGTCCAGCGAATCTGGCGGGCATGCAGGTGGGCGCGCAGGTGACCGCTTTCAATGGTCTCCCCATCGCGGACGCGATCAGCAAGGCATTACCGCTCAGCCCGCAGTCCACTTCTTACGGCTTGCGCTATGAACAGACCGTGATGTTCAATCGCGGTCCGGTAGGCGCTCTGGCTTCCGTGACCTATATTAATCCGGGCGGGAATTTAAAAACTGCTTCGCTGATTTCCATCTATGAGGTGGATAGTCTTTTTGCCACCTATATGGGCGGGGAGCGGGATGCCAATGTGCTTCCAGCGGAATATATAGTTAAAAATGGGATTGGGTATGTAAAGGTCAACTCCAATTATGACGATCTTGGATTGCTGGTGCGCATTTTCCAGCGCGCCCTGCAGACTTTTAAAGATAATGAGGTCAAGGGATTGATCATTGACCTGCGCTATAACTTTGGCGGCTCACCGCTTGGACTGGCAGGCTTCCTTTATGATAAGGAGATTCCTCTCGGCCAATTGGAATATTACAGCGACAAGTCTGGCAAGTTCGAACCGGAAGGGTCGCGTGACCGGGTGCTGCCGAATGTGGAGCAATTTACGTTCGCTAAAATGGTGCTGCTGGTGGACCAATTCTGTTTCAGCGCCTGCGAGATCGAAGCCTATGGCATCAGTCGGGTGCCGGGCATGCGCGTGATGGGTCTATACCCCACCGGCGGGGTGGAAGGCGAAACAGCCCGCGGTGAATTTAAATTGCCGGATGGGATGGCATTTAAAATCCCTACCGGGCGCTTTTTGCTGCCGGATGGCAGCATCTTCCTGGAAGGTACGGGCGTGCAGCCGGACCTGAAGTTGAGCATCACCGCTGATAGTGTCCTTTCCGGCAGTGACACAGTCCTCAATGCGGCTATCGATTTTATTAATAAATAAGAACAGGTCGTTTCAGAAATTGAGCTCAGGGGCGGGTGCGTAAGCCGCCCCTTTAAATGAAATATGGATGAAATACAAAGCAACTTGAAAGAGTATGATGCTTTGAAAACCCTGCCCATGGAATTATTTTAGCCATGTTATAATCCCCCTCTGAAGGGGCCCGTAGCTCAGTGGTTAGAGCAGGCGGCTCATAACCGCTTGGTCGCAGGTTCGATACCTGCCGGGCCCACTTTTTAGTTTTTTTGGTAAAACTTTTTTGTATAGGAACAATCCTGATAACTATCATTTTCCCAAGTAAGTAATATAAATCTTGCGATCTTCTTTTGAAAGAATTCCAAAGACCTACCTGCGATACTATAAGATAATCAGACATAGCGAAATATGCATATTGCAGAAGGTCCACCTTCTCTGAAATTGAAACCGGGAAAGCCAATATTGACGTTGTGCCCATGGCTCTGGTTACCCATGTTTTGAGAAACCCATTTCCTAATTCTTATCCCGAACGCTTATTCGGAAATATTGAATCATCTGAGATCAAATCAACAGAAAAAGAACTTCTAAATCAAGCCAAAAGACTTTCAATAGAGGATCTAAAGAAAAAGCTTGCACACATAAAAACCCTTTCTGACATGAAAGGTTGATATTTGGCTATAATCTCCTTTACTAAAGTAATAATGAGCATTTGATAGTTTTCCAATCGTATACATAAATTGAAAGATTTTGGACCAACTTCATGAATCGTAATAGGAAAGCGTTATTTTCAAATCTTAAGTCTAAGAATTGGAAAAATATGCTTCTATTTGCTATGTTTTGTCTCCAATTTTTTCTCTTCATAGCGTTTTTCAGCCACGGAGCCTATGGAGCAGATTTCGGAGCGTTTTGGGTCATTGGAAAAATTGCCGATGAAAAAGGATATTCGGAAATATATGATCTCAGTGTTCAAACAAAGGAGCTTAAGGACCTGGGTCTTATTGGCAAAACAGAGGATATTTCTTGCCCAGTACCTTTTTTTTCTTTCTTTATTCTACCCTTTCAGTTATTATCTAAAGTTTCTTTGGTAAATAGCTATTGGATGTGGACCATCTTGAATCTGATTATCCTAATCGGGTACCTTGTATTTTTCCTGCAAAAAATACATCAAGGAAGTGGTGTTAGTGTTAATCGCTTCAATTTACTTGTTCTCATTATGGTTTCATATTCGGTATATACAAATTTTTCTAATGGGCAGGTTGAGGTTTTCCTTCTAGTTTGCGCAGGTGAATTTATTCGAAATGCTGTTTGTAAAAAGACTGTCCTTTCAGGAATTTGGCTGGGAGGTTTGTTACTTAAACCACAGCTACTTATTATTATTGTTCCCGTATTCTTGATCATGCATAACTGGAAACTTCTGATGGGTTTTGTTGTATCCTCGGGAATAATTGTGATGACCTCATTATTACTATCAGGGTTCGCTGGTATGAAGGCATTAATCAACCTCTGGACTAAATATTCGTTTGGAACAGCTACAAATGCCCTGGAAGTAATGATCAACTGGCGGATGGTTGGCGTTAATGTTAATGCTTTATTGAACACATCGCTCGGGTGGGTCATTACAGGTGTGGGAATGGTTCTAACAATTTTAGCCGTTTACTTCCTAATCAAAAAACGCCCACCTTATGGAAGCCCCCAATGGATCATGACCATGTTAGGTGTTTTTGCTGCCACGCTCGCGATTACCTGGCATTCACATTATCATATGGCGATGGTTCTGATCCCTTTTTTAATTTACGCATCGTTACATAAATTGTTACCTGAAAAAATCATATTCTTGTGGGGGATTGTGAGTCCAGTTGCCTGGTTTGGCATACTGATAATTGATCTGTTTGTCTTTGTTGTAACGAAAATGAATACCCCTACCTATGAACAAAAGGTAATAGCATTATCTGGATTAATAGTAAATTTAGTTATCTTAATTTCTGCGATGCAATATGCAAATAATCTTAACTTGAAACAAAACTAGATTCCTGAGGAATATCCTATAGTTCATTGGCATAATGAGTAATTTGATCAATGTTTACGGCTGTACCTTAATTAGAAAAATATTCTTGACAAGACGCAAACTGTATCTTGCTAAGTTCAATTTTCTGGTTCAAATTGTAAAGAGAAAATTTATGGCCTTATTAGAATTGTGCCATAATCCACTTGGTTTCGACAACTTATCTTATATAAAGCTTTTCTGAGAAAAGCAGCGATATATCATCAAATTTATTGAAAGCTTTTAACAAAAATTTTCTCTATCTGTATCCAATATGCTAAAATTCAGAAATCTATTTTTGAAATTATTAATATGAAAGAAAAATCATCAGATTTTATCCACCGAATGACATTAGCTGCGGTTAATATATGGGAATCCCCCTGGGGAGCAGCACTGATCTACGGGTTCGTTTACTTGATAGTCTCCGCATATCCTTCCGGCCTGCTTTTCAAGCAGTCCAATCACGCTTACTACAATTATTTGGCGGATGCTTTTTTGCATGGGCAGACCTGGCTTAGGATTTTGCCGCCATCCTTGGACGATCTCTCATTCTTTAATGGCAGACTTTATCTCTACTGGGGGCCTTTTCCGGCATTCGTAATGATGCCCTTTGTGGCAATTATTGGTGTGCAGTTCAACGATGTGCTTTTTACGATACTGATCGCCGCGTTAAATGTTGGTTTGGTGGCGCAGCTTCTAAGGTCGGCTTGTCAGGCAGAATTTTTGCACCTATCCAAGACTCAACGTGCGATTCTGATTTTCTTCTTAGCATTAGGAACCGTTCATTTTACGCTGGCGCCATACGGTAAGGTTTGGTATACAGGACAGCTCATTGGTTTTACCTGTACCCTTCTGGCATATTGGGCGGCATTTTCTCTGCGCGGCTGCAAAGCCTGGTTTTTCACCGGGCTAGCGCTGGCAGGCGCCGTACTAACACGCAATCAAATGGTGTTCACTGGTTTCTTCCCAGTAGTATATCTAACCCTTCGGGATAAGCCCTGGAATTGGGGAAGACTGATCTGCAATCTGGCATGGGCAGCACTGCCGTTGGTGGCTGCACTATCATTTTATTTTTTCTATAATCAGTTGCGTTTTGGTAACCCAATGGAAACGGGTTTGACCTATCAGCTCGGATCTGATTTTTTTCGCTCTGATTTAGAACGATACGGTTTTTTTAACCTTCGCTATATCCCGAATAATTTATACTATCAATACATTTTTTATCCGTTCCCCTTACGGCAGGAGTCTATTCAAGGCGGCAGCCTTTTCCTTTTGAGCCCATTGTTTTTCGGCGTATTTGCTGCCTTTTGGAAGCCTCGCAATAAAATATTCGTTTGGGCGTTGCTGGTATCCATTCTAGTCACCAATATCCCTATAATCCTATGTATAGGTACCGGTTATCGTCAATTTGGGCCTCGATATACACTCGATTTTACTGTTCCCCTGCTACTGCTTACCGCCTTGGGAATCGAAAAATGGAAGCCGATCATTCCGTTTGTACTAGCGATCATTTCTTTTATTCATTTTTTTATTGGTGTCATTGCATATGCTTAGATATCGAAGAAATGCCTGAGATACAGTACGTTGAAAAAGATGATCCATGGTCAAGCCATTCAATTATTCAAAAATGGTTAAGAAGCTTTTTGTCAGGAACTTAAGAATTCATGCCCTCATCGGAATAGTACCATAATCCACTTGGTCTCAGGTTGATGTATGCCGGGCCTACTTTTGTTTGGGGAATTGTGTCATTCAGTAGATCGTTATATTTATCCCATTATTTTCATTGAACCCTTCTGAAGAGGGATAATAACCCTTTCCAGGGGTATTGCCATTTTAATTGGATGGAATATACTGAAAATGGATAAACGAACTTGTGAAATATTCCTTAGGAGGAAAAAATGGCATCACAATTTCAATTTTATAAAGGGTATCACGATCATATTCATCCTGTTCCTTCGGTGAATTTTCAACTGAACCGCTGGATCAATTACCTGGGCGAGAGCGCTTTGGTGGATTTGCAGGCGATTTCCCCGAAGCTGACCGATTTTCCCTCCTATCGCCGTGAATTCCTTGCCCTGGCTGAAAAAGCGCTGGCAGAGGGAAGAAAACTACACGCGGCTTATTATTTCCGGTCCGCAGAATTCTTTATGTGGAATGACGACCCTGCCAAGAAACCCACCCGCCAAAAATTCCTGCAGCTGGTGTTGGAAGGTTACCAGATCAAACCTGAAGATTGTTATGCTATTCCGTATAAAGATGGAACACTTAGTGGGAGTCTGTGTGCTTATCGGTTCACCTCAAAGAAGCCGAAAGATACCCTTCTTCTTTTCGGAGGTGGTGACAGTTATATTGAAGAGTTCCTGCCGGTGTTGTTGACCCTGCGCGATCGGGGTTTTGATGTGGTCTGTTTTGAGGGACCGGGACAGGGGCATGTTTTGGAAGAGGATGGACTGCCTTTTACTTCCGAATGGCATAAACCTGTCAAAGTTGTATTGGATTATTTTAAATTGGATGCTGTCACCTTGATCGGCATTTCGATGGGAGGATGTCTGGCAGTTCGGGCTGCCGCATTTGAACCCCGTGTCAGGCGGGTCATTGCCTATGACGTTTTATTTGACATGTTAAATATGCGCAGCAGTTCCAAAAATTCGATCAGTAAAATAATCTTGAAATTCCTCTTTGCCATCCGGGCTGCCCCGATCTACAATTTTATGGTCGGGCAGGCGATGAAAGAGAATATGCATCTGGACTGGGGTGTTCATCAGGGGATGCATACCCATGGAGTGAAAACCCCGTTTGAGTATGTGCAAAAACTTGCTTCCTTTAATACCAAGGACATTTCCCAATTGCAAGATCAGGATGTATTATTGATGGCAGGAACTGAAGACTTTGCCATTCCACTGATCCAGTTCTATCAGCAGATCGAAGCGCTCAAAAATGTCCGCTCTTTAACGGCCAGGATGTTTACCCGGGCTGAACAGGCACAGAGCCACTGCCAGGTGGGCAATCTTGAACTGGCGGTGGATTTCATCACCAATTGGATCGAGTTCTCCCTGCAGCATCAGAAATAGGGTAAACGATTAATAGTAAAGTTTTTAAATTATTATCTTGAGATAAAGAGGATATGATGAAAACCAAATTTTCTTCCAAAGCGATTGCTACATTTTTCTTCGCTGTGTTTTTTATTTTCATTCCACTTATTGTTTCTGGAGATGTTCGATGGATAGAAGCCTGGGTGCTGGCTATATCAACGGTGGTTGTTTCGATTGCCTCCCGGGTTCTCGCGGTCCGCAAAAACCCGGATATTCTCCAGGAAAGAGCCAGTTTTACAGATGCGGAGGGTATCAAATCCTGGGATAAGAAAATTGTCCCATTAATCGCCTTCATTATCCCTGTTCTTATTTATGTGGTTTTTGGATTGGATCACCGTTTTGGCTGGTCAATGCCGATTTCAACATTATTAAAGGTAATCGGGGTAATTTTCTATATTGCGGGATTCCTCTTATCCACCTGGGCAATGGTCGAAAATCGATTTTTTTCTTCAGTGGTTCGCATCCAAAAGGAAAGAGGTCACGTGGTCTGTGATACAGGTCCATATCAGTGGGTACGCCATCCCGGATACCTGGGAGGTTTGATCTCATGGGCGGGTATGCCGCTTTTTGTGGGGTCGCTGTGGGGATACATTCCGATACTATTCATCATAATTCTTTACATTATCCGAACGCGGCTGGAGGACCAGACTTTACAGGCAGAACTGCCGGGATACCAGGAATTTGCCCAGCGAACCCGCTATCGTTTGTTGCCGGGTATCTGGTAAATAATTGGATTTGACTTTGGATTTCAAATCGATATAATCATTAATTAATAGTCGGGTAACCCATTGTCAAAAATACTCCATGTAAAAAACCTCAATAAGAAATATGGCAGCTTGATAGCGGTCAAGGATGTTTCCTTTGCAGTGGAGGAGGGAGAGATCTTTGGTATGGTCGGACCCAATGGGGCAGGCAAGACCACCACCATTGAATGTATCGAGGGTCTGCGCGAAATGGATGCCGGCGAGATCTCTTTGCTGGGAAAGCAGCCCATTAAAGACAAGCATGCTTTGAATCAGCAAATTGGGATCCAGCTTCAGGAATCCTCGTTGCCTCCGCGCTTGAAAGTAAAGGAAGCGCTAGACCTTTTTGCTTCTTTTTATGAAAAAAGTGAATCACCCGCCAGGCTGTGTTCCCTTTTGGGTCTGGAAGAAAAGCAAAATGCGCCGTTTGCCAAACTCTCCGGAGGCCAGAAACAGCGTTTATTCATTGCCCTGGCTTTGATCAATAAACCCAGGGTTGTCTTTTTTGATGAGCTCACCACCGGGTTGGACCCGCAGGCGCGCCATTCCATGTGGGAGCTGGTCAAACAGGTCCGCGATGGAGGGTGCACTGTATTTCTCACCACCCATTTCATGGAGGAAGCCGAAAAACTGTGTGACCGTGTATTGATCCTGGATCAGGGGAGCATTGTTGCCCTGGATTCGCCCGCCAGGTTGGTGGATAAGATCGGTGCAGAAAAACGAATCAGCTTTGTCTTGCCGCTTGACCTCCCAATACCGGCTTTTAAGGATATTCCCCAGGTGAACCGGGTGGAAAGAATGGAGGAAAGATTGATGATCTTTGGACACGGTGAACGCTTCATCAGCAAGGTTGTGGCGCGTTTGGAGGATGAAAAAATTCCCTTCCATGACCTGCGTATTGAGCAGCCCAACTTGGAAGACGTCTTTCTGGCTCTCACCGGCCGGGAAATAAGGGAGTAAAGCATGCGTGGATTTGGGAAGCTGATTCTTACGAACATTAAGTTATATGTGCGTGAACCCATTTCGTCCTTTTTTACGCTGGTTTTTTCACCAATGCTGCTGGTCATTTTCGGGGCGATCTACGGCAATGCCCCATCCGCACTTTTTGGCGGGCGCGGGTCGATGGATGTATCCATCCCGGGGTATATCGGTCTGATCGTGGCAGGAGTGGGTATTTTGAGCATGCCGATCAACATCAGCGCTCAAAGAGAGAGTGGTGTGCTGCGCCGCTTCCAGGCCACCCCATTAAAACCGTTGGCTTATATCCTGGCAGACCTGATCTCCAATTTAGTCGTAACCATCCTGGGTATCATTATCCTGCTGATCGTGGGAAAACTTCTGTACAATGTGCATTTCTCTGGTTCGGTGATATCGGTAATGGTGGCAGTTCTATTGGGTTGTCTGGCCATGTTCGCCATTGGTTACCTGATTGCCAGCCTGGCTCCCAACGCGCGCGCCGGGCAGGTGATCGGCATGGTCTTGCTTTACCCAATGATGTTCATCTCTGGAGCTGGGATGCCTCTCGAGATCATGCCGGAAACCATCCGCACGATTGCCAGGTTCATGCCTCTTTATTATGTGGTCAACTTGACCAAGGGTTTATGGTTTGGAGAAAGCTGGTCGGCTCACATTTTGGATGTGGTGGTACTGATCTGTATCGTAACGATCGGATTTGGCATTGCCAGCCGTCTTTTCAAGTGGGAATAACCCAACTTTGTTCATTCATAAAATAAGCTCCCTGTTGGAAAAAGATTTAAACTGTAAAAGATGAATAACCAACGAGCCGGGATTTAATACTTGGCTCGTTTTCTCGTTTCTGTATCCACCTCATGTCTGGATTACAATACTTCAACAAATGGATACAAAATACCTCCTCACCACACCTGAAGAAATGCAAAACTGCGGCTGGGATCAGCTGGACGTCATCCTGATCAGCGGTGATTCGTATATCGACAGCCCGTATATTGGCGTGGCGGTGATCGGCAGGGTTTTGGAAAAAGCAGGTTTTCGCGTTGGGATCATTTCCCAGCCGGATTTCAAATCAGGAATTGATATCAGCCGCCTGGGCGAACCGCGATTGTTTTGGGGGGTGACCGGCGGCAGCGTGGATTCCATGGTGGCCAATACAACCGCCAGCAAAAAGAAGCGCCGCACCGATGATTACACGCCCGGAGGGGTCAATGACCGCCGACCAGACCGGGCTGTGATGGTCTATGCCAACCTGATCCGCCGCTTTTATAAGAACACCCGTCCGATTGTCCTGGGCGGTATTGAAGCCTCGTTAAGGCGGGTAGCGCATTATGATTTCTGGGATGATGCCGTCCGCCGTTCCATCCTTTTTGACGCCAAGGCTGATTATTTACTGTATGGAATGGCGGAAGGGTCTGTGCTGGCACTTGCGCAAGCCCTGGCACAAGGAGAAATGGTCACTGACCTGCGAGGGATGTGCTACATCACCCGGGAACCGCCTCCTGGTTATCTCGAGCTGCCTTCGTTTGAAGAGGTGAGTGCAGATAAGGCCGCTTTCACACACATGTTCCATACTTTTTATCGGAATAATGACCCCATCACTGCTCAAGGTCTAATCCAAAAGCATGGGGATCGCTTTTTGGTCCAGAATCCTCCCCCCGCTTATCCCTCACAATCAGAATTGGATGACATCTATGCCCTGCCTTACCAGCGGGCTCAGCATCCGTTCTATGAAAAACAGGGTCGGGTGAAAGCGCTGGAGACCATCCGCTTCTCCATTAATATGCAGCGCGGTTGTTATGGCGAGTGTAATTTTTGTTCGATCGCTGTCCATGAAGGCCGCACGGTACGCTGGCGCAGTGCCGGATCCATCCTGGCGGAAGCCGAAGCGCTCACGCGATTGCCGGGATTCAAGGGTTACATTCTGGATGTTGGTGGACCAACCGCCAACATGTATGGCTTTGAATGTCCGCTCAAACTCAAAGAGGGTGCCTGTGCCGATAAGCGCTGCATTTATCCGATAGTCTGTAAAGCGCTGAAACCGGATCATCAAAAACAAACGGACTTGCTTCGCCGCTTACGCCAGATCCCGGGTGTGAAAAAAGTGTTTGTGGGTTCAGGCATCCGCTATGACCTGGTACTGGTGGATAAAGCCCACGGAGATGAATATATTAAGGAGATCGCCGCTCACCACGTTTCCGGGCAGCTTAAGCTGGCTCCGGAACATTCCGAGCCGCACGTGCTGGAGAAAATGGGTAAACCCCTGACCAATGATTTGCTGGAGTTCAAGCGCCGCTTTGATGATCATTCCCGCCAGGCGGGCAAAAAACAATTTCTCACCTATTACCTCATCGCAGCTCATCCTGGATGCACGGAGGTGGATATGCGTCGTCTGAAACAATTCGCCAGCCGTGAGCTGCATATCTCTCCTGAGCAGGTCCAGCTCTTTACCCCGCTGCCCTCCACTTATTCAGCCGTGATGTACTATACTGGTCTGGATCCTTTTTCCCCGAAACCGATTTTTGTGGAGAAGGACCCTGCCCGCCGTGAAAGGCAAAAACAGATCATTGTTGAAAAGGCAAATCAGATTTAAGGAATTACCTGTTTTTTACCTTAGATTAATTGGGCGATGCACGTATCACCCCCATTGGCAAACAGTCAGAAATGACTGTCCATCCTTGCTTATTTAAATAATTGAATATTCTGGAAAAAATACAGGGTTAGTTTATTTTGATGTAGAATAATTGAAAATTAATAATCGAGGTAACCCATGTCTGAGAGTTTACGTGCTATTGCAAAAATGATCGACCATTCCCTCCTTCATCCTACGATGACCGACCATGACCTGATTGCAGGTTGTGAGCTGGCAAAAAAATATGATGTGGCCTCCGTGTGTATTAAACCCTATGCTGTTCAACTTGCCAAAGAACAATTAAAAGGATCAGATGTTTTGGTCGGTGCTGTGATTGGTTTCCCTTCTGGCAGCCACAAAGTGGAAGCCAAAGTTTATGAGGCCGAATTGGCTTTGGCAGATGGTGCGGTTGAGCTGGATATGGTGCTGAACATCGGCAAAGCCCTGAGCCGTGATTGGGAATATATCCGCCATGAGATAAAAGCCATCAATGACCTCACGGTCAGCCATGGGAAACTTCTCAAAGTAATTTTTGAAACGGATTACGTTGCCCAGGATGAACTGCGTGTTCAGTTGTGCCATATCTGCAGTGAGATCGCGGTTGCGTTTGTTAAAACTTCTTCCGGGTATAACTATGTCAAACATGCGGATGGACAGATGACCTATGCTGGTGCATCCGACCATGTACTAAAGCTGATGCGGCGCGAATGTCCACCTTCAGTGCAGGTGAAAGCAGCCGGAAAAGTGAAGACCCTGGATGATGTCCTGCGCGTACGAGCTCTGGGAGTCACACGGATTGGTGCCACCAGCACTGCCGAGATACTCGAAGAAGCCAAAAAGAGAGGCTTCAAGGACTAAAAACCAAATTTGTCCCTGTTATTTCCAAAGGTGGCAGGGATATATTATTTCTGGATTAAATTATTCTTTCTCTAAATGAATCCGGCGTTCCAGATTACCAAAGACTGGATTATTGATGTAATTTGAAAGGGATGTCTCATGCCAAATATCGATCAACGCCAACTCAAAGGACCCGGTCCTTTACTTAATCCGGATGGCAGCCTGGCAGATATCGGCTGGGCACGCCAACCTATTCTAGATTGCAATCTGGAAAATGCCCGAGTTTATTCTCCGCTGTTCAGGTTTTGGCAGCCGATGCGTATCAAGCGCTGGGATTATTACGGTATTACTACTCCAACTCATTTCTTTTCCTTTACGGTCAGTGATGTGGGTTACCTGGCTTCCATCTTTGCTTATGTGATCGAGTTTGAAACCGGCGTTTACCACGAAGAAACGCTCACTATCCCTCTAGCCAAGGGGGTCAGTTTGCCGCACAACAGCACCGATGGTGAAAGTATTTTTGATAATGGCAAAGTGTGCCTTAAGTTCTCGGTCACCGGTGAAACCCGCAAGATAAGCGTAAACTGGCCTGACTTTTTCAATGGCGGCTTGAAGGCAGAAGTAGAGATGTCCCTGCCTGTTAGCCATGAATCCATGCTGATCGTTATTCCTATCAAAGGCAAACGTTTTTACTTTAATCGTAAAGTCAACTGCATCCCGGCAAATGGTTGGGCGGAATTTCAGGGACAGCGCTTTCTCATGCAGTCCAAAACCTGCCTCGCTAATTTGGATTGGGGCCGCGGTGTGTGGGATTACGATTCCTTCTGGGTGTGGGCAAGTGCGTCTGGATTCTTGCCCGACAAACGCCCTGTGGGTCTGAATCTGGGTTATGGGTTTGGGGATACTAGCCAGGCAACTGAAAACGCGGTCCTAGTAGATGGCAGGATCCATAAACTGGGACAAGTGGATTTTTCGTATGATAATAAAAATTTCAAAGCACCCTGGACAATGAAATCCCCAGAGGGACGTTTACATTTAACTTTTACACCGTTCTTTGAGCGGGTTGCAAAACTGGATCTCAAGGTATTAGCGAGTGAAGTGCATCAACTGTTTGGTCGTTATAATGGCACGGTTATTTTGGATTCTGGCGAGAAAATACAAATTGAGAACCTGATCGGCTGGGCGGAAGAGCATCACGCCAAATGGTAGATCAAAATGATCACCCTGGAATCAAAGTCCAAAGAATAACAGATAGGCGCAAGGCCTATCTGTTCCTCGGGCTGGGTGTCCTTTGCATCGGTACCGGACCGATCTTCGTAAAATTCATCCATGGGTCCGGCAGCCTGGTGGCTTTTTATCGGCTGCTCATTGCTGCCCTCTTTCTGACCCTGCCTGTGCTGATCCGTAATCAAAGAGCCAGGGTGAAGATTTCAAAAAGTTCTGTGAGATGGGCGATCCTGGGTGGAGTCGCTTTTTCCATTAATGTGGCTCTGTGGGTGACCGCCCTTTCAATGACCACCGCGTCCAAAGTGACCCTGCTGGATAACATGGCTCCCATCTGGGTGGGGCTTTTCGGTTGGCTCCTCTTTGGCAAGCGGGAAGGCTGGGTTTACTGGGTGGGATTGTTGGTTACCTTCATGGGCGCGGGGTTAATGATCAACCTCCAAAATTTTCAGATTAATTCTTTGCAAGGCGGCGGGGACCTTCTGGGTGTGCTGTGTGGTTTCACTTACGGTATATATCTTATCCTCACCAGCCGAACCCGAAGCCGGATGGACAGTATTACTTATAGTTGGATCCTGGCTTGCTCTGGCACGGTAACCCTTTTTCTTGTGAATTTAGCGCTGGGGAGTCTCCCTCAAACCTTATCTCTCCAGAGTCTTTTATTGATATTAGCAATGTCCCTTTCCTCACAGGTATTGGGTTGGATCCTGATCAACCATGCTCTTGGGATATTGCCGGTGGAGCTTGCCTCCGTGGTTCTGCTGGGTCAGCCTATTGTGGCGACCCTCCTGGGCATCCTGATCCTCAGTGAAGTGCCCAGTCTGATCCAAGCCGTGGGAGGGATCCTCTGCCTATCAGGGATCTTCATCGTACAGCGATCCAATATTGAGTAGAAGTTGGGTTTTTCCTCACCTTGACCCCTTATTCTGCCCCTCTTACAATTCCAACTATTAATAAAACAAAATGGTCTGAATTAAATGCGTAAAAATCCTTTCTGGACCTCAATACTGGCGATTTTTTTTATCAGCCTTTTTCTTACAAATTGCACTCAAACCAGTACTACGGTCATCCTGCCGACCCCCGTCCTTCATATTCAACAGATCACTCCCACCTTGACCTTTACACCGCCCACACCGACCATTACCAAAAAACCGCCAACCCCCTCGCCAGTTCCGGACCACATTGCCACTCTCATTCCCACGACTGATCCCTATCAGGGGTTATATATCGAAAACCTCAAAAAAATTAAGTATGGAGGCGGGGTGCTCCAAAATGAAGGCTTGTTGGGCGAAGAATTAGGGTTCAAACGCTACCAGTTTAAATACCGCAGTGAAGGGTTGGATCTGTTTGGGTTCATGGATGTGCCAGATGGAGATGGCCCCTTTCCTGTGGTGATTCTCCTGCATGGTGCAGTGGATTTTGATTCTTACCAAACAGTGGATTACACCCGGCGTTATGCAGACCCTCTGGCGCAGGCGGGATTCATCGCTATTAATCCCAACCTCCGGGGATATGCGCCTTCCCAGGATGGCAATAATGATTTTGGCGTAGGCGATACCATTGATGTGCTTAACCTGGTCAACCTGGTCCGGGCACAGAGCGGTGTGACCGGCCTGCTTGAAAAAGCCGATAAGCAGAAGATCGGTCTTTGGGGGCATAGTATGGGCGGGGGGATCGTTTTACGCGCGCTGATCGTTGATCCGGGGATCAAAGCGGGTTTGTTATATGCTTCAGTCAATGCCAACGAGGCGATCAACCTGTCCCATTTTGGCAACGATGGCAGGCGGGAGACCAAATTAAAAGTCCCTGGAATTGCCCTGGGTTTGATTTCACCTTCTCAATTCCTGGACGAGATCACTGCCCCGCTCAGTATTCACCATGGGGCCGAGGATGAGGCAGTTCCGATAAAATGGACGCAGGATCTTTGCAAGCAGCTCCAGGGTCTGGGCAAAAAAGAGGAATGTTTCCTTTATCCAGATCAGGCGCATACTTTTAAAAATGCCGGGGATACGCTCTTTATCAAGCGCATAATTGAATTTTTTAATAAGGAATTGAAATAAAGGGTCTCTCCTTCCAGTCATTATGCCGAGATACAGGCAGCAGTCAGTATTCATCATGGGTTGAGTGACACAACTGTTCCATCGCAATGGTCTAAGGATCTGTGCAGTGAGTTGACCGATTTAGGTAAAAATGTGGAGTGTTTCTTTTATCCGGATGCCCCCCATACTTTTGGTGGTGAAATTGAGCAACTTTTTAATCAGCGCGCCGTAGATTTCTTTAGTAAATACCTGCGTACCGGTTGAAATGACTTAATAAATATGGTTTAATATCATTTGAAAAGCTTTTTCAGCGGATTGAACAGGAAATTTTCAAAAAGAATTTATAGGAGGAAGAATGTCCAACAAACCAATCGATGAAAAAAATGAAAAAGATGAAAAAGATGAAAAAGAAGTTCAAAAGCATGATGAGAAAGTGGAAGAGCGGGATTTGCTCAGCACAATTACCTGGGCATTGATTTTGATCTGGGCAGGTGTAACTTTCCTGGCGGTGAACCAGAACTGGCTGGAAAAATTGAATCTGCCCAGGCCGCTTTTTGATAACCTGCTGCCTCGTGGATTGGAGATGTTTGAACCCCAGGTATGGAACCTGATCGCCCTCGGCGCTGGAGTCATCATCCTCCTGGAAGTGGTTGTCCGTTTGCTGGTTCCAGCTTATCGGCGTCATATTGGCGGCAGCTTGATCGCAGCGGCAGTATTTATCGGCATTGGGTTGGGCAGCTGGTTCGGCTGGAACATCATCTGGCCGCTCATCTTGATTGCAGTGGGCGTGGTGGTATTGATCGGTGGGCTGACCCGCAAACGCTAATAGTTTTACAAAAAAAAATTACTTCTGAGCAAGAGGTGCGGGTTCGACTCTCCGAAGGGCACGCCCTAAAGGGTGCAAGCTTCGCGATCTCTGTAAGCAACCCCAACAGGCAGGGTTTATTCTCGAAATAACCCTGCTTTTTCTATATATTGGGGGCTACCATTTTCTCAAATATCGTTTTGTGTGCAACCCGTGTGCATTTCAATGGGTATTAGGGTGATCAATTCATCGATTAATTCAGCTTAATTGACGCAGTACCTTGAGTGTCCTATTTTCGACTTAAAAAAAGGATGGAATCCCGCCGAATTATTTTTGGATAACCATTTTAAAGGCAATGTCATCCGTAAAATCTGGCAAAGTGATAGTGACTGTCTTACCCTTACGTGTAATTACGGCGGAATTGACAATATCAACCCCTGTTTTTGTATTGAAAAAATCCACTTTCCAGTTTGTCGTAGATCCCGGTACGGAAATGGTCACACTTTGTTTGGAGATCACCGGCTGCAGCTTCCAATCCGGGGGTTCGCACTTTGCATCCCGGAACCAGCCAAGGATCATTTTTTCATTACCTATCACGGCACCGGTTATTGCTGAAGAAGATTGTATATTTAATGGTTTAAAGTTCTTAAAATCCACCTTGTCAATAAATCTGGATGCCGCCAGATCGGCATTCGCATACTTGTTTAGATATGACCAGCTCAATTCTGGGAAATAGATCCCAACCCCATCTTCCCACCATAGTGCCCGGCCATTCATCGCTCCTGATACCATACCTGCCCAAATGGCATGCTTTATCCCCACATCTGCCCTTACTGCAGTGGTTAATGTCGCTGGTTCACTGTCCGGTGTCAGGGCGCTTAACCCTGATTCACCAATCATGACCGGTTTTTTATATTTATTAATAATACTGGGAACATCAGTAAGAATTTTACGATCCAATTGTCCGGAAGGCGGATAAGGGTGGATATTGATGAAATCGATGGCATTGCTGAAATTAAAACTCGGCCATCCACTTGTATCAGCCAGTGATGCAGTTATTGGTCGTTGATGTGAATCAGCAGACCGGATCAATGCAGCTGCTTTTTCCACAAAAGCGATACCAGAAGTCTGAGTTGGTCCTGTGGCGAGATTCACTTCTGAAAAGACCTCCCAGGCGGCTATGTTCTCCCGAACCTGCCAGCGTTCCACTAATTTTTTCATCCATGCCAGCCACATCGTTTGGATGGATGATCCCGGCTTGAACAATTCAGCGGGCGTGGCAGCCTTTCCTCCGTTGGCAGTGTTGAAAGAGTTCGCTTTCCAATTGGAATAACCGAAATCGGGGGTGCCATTATTCCAATCGTACCAGGCGGTGAACGTTAGGATCATATAGAGGCCGTCTGCAGCCGCCTTGTCAAAAACCCGCTCCCATTTTTGTGCCCAGACCATATCGACCTCGCCTTTCGGCGTGATTCCCGTCCCCATGCTATCCAACTGAATGCGAACCATGCGGCTCCCACCATTGCGGGTTAAATCCAATAATTGAAGATATTGTTGGGGCTCATAGCCGGCCACGTTCCTTGAAAAAAAGAATTGCTGTATTCCATCCAGGCTAAAATAGAAATCCCCTTTGGTTAAGGTGATTTTTGGAAGCGAAATAGGGGTCGCCGTCGGTGCAATCGTTGGTGGAAGGGTTGCGGGTGGATTAATTGAACCAACAGGCGTGCATCCTGAAATTAACAAACTCAAAACAACTGTTAGTACCAGTATTTCTTTCTTTAAGTTCATCATTTTTACCTCTGTCAAGATATGAAACTGTCAATAGCATTTACAAGTGTCCTTAGATTCCATACAATCAATAAAAAGGAGAAATGACTGCCCCCAGAATCCAATTTGTCTGTGTTCAACCCCATACAGTTTCGCTTTCAAAATAAGGACATAGAAAACCACGATATCATTTAACAGGAACCATTTTAAAAGCCAGATCGTCCTTGAAATCGGGTAAGCTGATCGTGATTTTTTCTCCTTTTCGAGATATAGTGGCTGATTGAATAATATCAGTGCCGGTTTTTGTATTGTAAAAATCCACGCGCCAGTTGGCATACGTCCCTGGTATGGAAATGGTCACATTTTGCTTGGATATCACCGGCTGCAATTTCCAATCCGGTGGTTCACATTTTGCATCACGGTACCAGCCGATAACTAATTTTTCATTGCCGATGACTGCGCCAAAAATTGAAGCTGAATATTGAGTATCCAAAGGTTTGAAATTGGAATAATCAACATCCTTAAGAAACTTAATTGCTGAAACTTCCGCATCCATATATTTTTCCAGAAATGCCCAGCCATAAGTTGAATACATTGAAAACCCATCTTCCACCCAAAGAGCCCGGCCATTTATTGCGCCCGATACTAATGCGGCCCAAATTGCATGATGGATACCGATAGGAGCATTTTGAGCAACGATTATCTTCCCACCCGGGTCGTCCGGGCTGAGGAAACTCAAACCTGATTCACCGATCAGAACCGGCTTTTGATATATATTCAATAGATTGCGAACTCCAGCCAGAATCCGGCGATCCAGCCGGCCATCAACCGGATAAGGGTGGATATTGATATAGTCGATGGCTGCACTTTGTATGAACTTGGGCCAATTGCCAGTATCTGCCAGCGATGACGTAACAGGTCTTTTCAACGGATCATTTTCACGGACAATTTTCGATAACTGCTCGGCAAGATAAAGCGAGTTACTTTCAGTAGCACCATTCATGAGATTAATTTCAGTAAATACCTCCCAAGCCAGAATGTTCCTATGTTTTGACCATCGGGTAACCACGTCCTTAAACCACTTCAGATAAATAAGCTGGGTGGGTGAATCTTTTTTTAGTATATCGGTCGGGTTCTTGGTAAATCCCCCGTTCGCACTATTAAATGGATTATATTGCCATTTGATATTGGGATTGGTATTCCAATATACCCCTCCTCCAAAAGTAGGCAGGACGTAAACTCCTTTGGATTCAGCAACGTCAAAGAAGTTTTCCCAATTTTTTGACCAATCTTCGCGAATCTCTCCATTTCTGTTATAACCGAAACCTTTCGGCATTCCCATCCCATCGTGTCCTGTATCCACCCGGACAAAAACGTCGCCCGCCTGATTAGCTTTTGTCAACAATACTGCGAAATCATTTGGCACAAATCCAGCCATATTACGGGAAAAGACGAATGCGGGTTTGCCATTGACCTTAAAATAGAAATCCCCTTTGGTTAGTGTTATTTTTGGAAGCGAAATTTGGGTCGCTGTCGGTGCAATCATTGGTGGAAGTGTTGCGGGTGGATTAGTTGAACCACCAGGCGCGCATCCTGAAATTATCAAACTCAAAACTGCCATCAGCGCCAGCATTTCTTTTTTTATGTTCATCATTTTTCTCCTAAATGAAAAAAAGAAATTGTGATTCCAGTCAATTGGTTATTATTGATTATACATACGCAAATTTTTAATTGACACTTCTAAATCACCTCAATATTGAAATATACGATCAGGACTGAGCAAACCTGGATTAATCGAGCCGCCTTCCCCTATTGATTTAATTTAATTTCGTGTGCCACCAGAGCTCAATTATTTGTGAATTGGGGTGATCAATTCATCGATTAATTCAACTTAATAGACGCTAATCATTGAGCGACCTTTTTTTCGACCTAAAACATGGATGGAATCCCGTCAGATTTTTTTTGAATATTCATTTTATTGGGTGCAATGCGCGTTTAATTGTGTGAAAACTACGGACACACTGAGTGATTTGTTACTGAGTTGTATATCTTCATTTGCATAATAAAATTCAAGAGGCTGCCTTGTGAGACAGCCTCTTGAAACTTTTTAAACTATTTTCCTTGATCTTTGTAATAGTATTTGTCAAATACTGACAAGTTAGTATTTTCTTTATGGATCTAATTATAGAGAATGGACTTCTCCATCCCAGATTTTAGATTATGGGCATGTTGACCAGATTAGGCATTGATTAGTGTTTGCAGAATATTGTCTACAAACGGGGGTACATCCTTCTGATGATCCTGAAGATGCAGTTTGGGCCATTGGAGAAGCGATAAGACACATCCCAGGAATATATTCTGCGGGGCTGAACCCGTATGGTTTCCGGCAGGTGTTATCTACACTATACAGGTCTGCCAGGGGGTAAGTCTCCCTGGATATGATCGGTGATCCGGCTTCCCGCTCAGTGAAATGATCGATATAGTCATACTTGCCAGGGTCATCGACGCCCTCGTCCGCCCAGCCGTTCCACAGGAACTCCTTGGCGCCATCCAATAACTTGAGGCTGACCGCGATTTGCACCGCCTTAGGATTTCCCGGCAGGATGCGCGCATAAGCCACTTTATCCCCTTCTAATTTGATCTCACTTTCATAACCATCCCCTTTAAAACCGTCATTTGCAAGGCCCGGGTTGGGTCCGCCGACGTCTCCATCTGGATCGCTATATGCCATGACGTTCTCAGGCGACCAGGAATCTTTCAAATTATAGGCTGTTACCAGCAGGTCTCCCCGTCCGGTCTTGGTGCGGTCAAACTCGATCCCATAGGTGCCGGTCAGGGATTTGGTGGTCTTGTCAAGCCCCTGCATGGTCAGGATGAAATAATAGAATTTGTCATCGCTGGCAATGGATGCTTTCAAAATATCGATTTCCGGCTGATAGATCATTTCTTTTGAAGTGAACGGCCGCTCAAGCTGGCCTTTATACCGATCGTCACCCGTGATTGTGCGTTTCTCCCACCACACGATACTGCTATCTGAATCCTGCAAAGTGTACGAGGGGGACGCCACTTTATCTGATACCAATATTGGTATGGCTGTCTGCGTCGGAGCAGTTGTGGCGGTTGGAGCAATAGTCGGGATTATTTCGATGGTGGATGTAGGTACAATGATGGTTGTTGGTTCCATGGTGGCAGTTGGTGCAGCTGTTGTATTTATGCCGCAGGCAGCCAGTACGATGATCATCAAGGATGAAAACAGCACGAACCAATAGCGATTGGATTTCATTTCTACTCCTTTCATTATTCCTATATCTATACTATAGCAGGAATAACCTCTAAATCCAATTTTTTTTCATAATTTGCTATTGCCTGGGTGTCGGTTAATTTGGATGTTGTCTTTATGTTTTTCAAATAAGATCCTTGAGTCGTTTTTCCCGGTAGATCAAACTAGATTTCGTGTGCAATCCAGGTAGAAACAATGGACTAAATGGACGCTCAGATATGCCAAAGACAGGCTTGCGCTTGACTTTGGAGCATGAGGTTTCAGAGTCATCCCCCGCGATGTCATATATACTCTTTTATTCTCCTTCATAAATCGCAGCACCTCTTGACAAAGAGATTAATTCTTTATATAATTGGTATAGTGGTATAACCATTACACCACAAAGATAGGAAATGAATTAAAAGTTTTTATAGAAAAAGGAGAATATTCCCATGAAATTCGAATATACAAGAAAAATAGGAATGATTTTGCTGGTTATTTGGCTTGTTCTGAACGGCCTGATTCTATTTTTCCCGGCTATCGGTAAATTGAACCAGATCTTGTCTGTCCTGGCGATCGCGGCGGGTATTTTCATATTCCTGGATCGATAAGACGAAAGCCTGCGCCCTAATTAACTAAATAGTATTTTGACAAATGGTGTGAATTTAATACACTGCCGCTGAAAAAGCGGCAGTGGTTTTAACCATTTCTTCATTGGAAGTTAGATGTTGCCAAACTGACTTTCTAAAGACTACCAAAATTAAAGGTCATGAACTCGTACCAGGCATATTTCAGCGGGGTCAGCCAATTCTCGCGCCCGATGCAGCGGAAGTAGGGCGGACGGAATGCCAGGATCAGATCGCCGATCTTATAGCGCGGCAGGATTGGCGTGGAAACCACCAAGCTGCCTGTTTCGCCCGGTTTCATTTCATGCAATAATTTGATCCCGCCTGAGGTTTGCACTTCAAACAGGAACAGGTCGTAATTGGGCACCCAGGCGCGTTTTTCATCCATCTGCTGACCGAACATGCCCTCAGTGGCGCCATAGATCTCGCGGATGACCGCGGGTCCATAGTACGACTGCAGGGTCAGCGCCAGGCGGGTATTAATGCCCGGTACGCTGCCCAGGGTCATGATCTGCGTTTTCCAAAGGTCTTTCGGTAAGGTTCGATATTTGCGGTAAAGAAAACGGCCGAACTCTATTGCGGTCGGCGCCACTCCGCCTACCAGGGTGACGTTTTGCCCCTTACATTTTTCGTACGCCAGTTCAAAGCGCGCTTCCCAATCTTTCACCGTTTTGCCGCCGCCCAGGGTATCGATTTCATCCTGGGAGGGTACCGAACGAACCGGGGTGGCCATGGAGACGTGTTTGGTATAGATCCCTGAGCTGTAGCCGTATTCCAATTCCCTTTCACCGGCTTTTACTTTACCAACAACGGAAGGGAAGTTTAAGTTTAAATTGATGCCGGAAAAAATATCGAACTTTTGCGCAGAAAAAGCATAATTAAGCACTGCCCGTCCGGCGGACACCCGCATTTTTAGATCGGTTGGGGTCATCGGGATGAATTTGGTTTCCCCTTTGGTTGTGCCGCGTGTGATTGCCCAGCCCACTGGTTCTTCATTTAATAATAAGCGGGTTTCGCCTGCCATTACTCTGTCAATGAATGGTTTAAAATCCTCGTAAGTCATCACTGGGAAATTTTTGCGATATTCTTCCAAGGTGGAGATCCGATCAGCCTGGTGCTCTTTTCCATATTCCGTCTGGGCATAGATCGCTAGATTCTGCTGCAGGATATTCTGCTGGGCAGCAACCGGGTTGGCAATCGCTGTTTGCCATGGGATGAGCAACCCTTTGATCCGTTCGATGCTGGCTTGCATTTCTTTTGCGTCCATGATTCAGATCCTCCTGATTCGTTATTTACTGGTATCAGTATACTGAGGAAAATTACCAATAGCAAACAGGTTACCTTAAAAAGAAATTATATAGGAAAGATGGGGCAGGGGACTTGTAATTGTCTGTAGTGATCAGACCACAGTTATAACCACATTTCCTTTTTTGTGTCCTCGGTCTACATACCGATGAGCCTCGGCCATCTGTTCCAGAGAATAGCGTCTATCAATGACCGGTTTTATCTTTCCCGCCTCTACCAGCTCTTTGAGTAAGATTAAATCTTCAATATGTACCTTTGGTGATCCATCATCGACAGTTACGTGTTTCCCGTTCGGAGTTAGTGCTTTTTTGCACTGTAATTTTGCTTTTCTTTTTCCAACGGCATTAAAAATAAAATCATAAAGCTCGTCTCTGTTCGTGAAATCCTCTTTTGTGTAATCAATGACTGTATCGGCTCCCAGAGATTTCACCAATTCTAAATTCGCAGTGCTGCATACCCCTGTAACTTTAGCCCCATAATATTTTGCCAGTTGTACCGCAGAAGTCCCGACAGCTCCGGAAGCCCCATAGATAAGTACTTTTTGTCCGCGTTGGATATTTCCTTTTTTTAGAAAATGCAAGGCTATAAGTCCACCAAAAGGAACTGCCGCGGCTTCCTCAAAATTCACATTGGTCGGTTTTATTGCCAACACTCCATTTTCGGGCATACATTTGTACTCGGCATACGTGCCAAAAACGAAACGGTCAAATCCAAACACCTGATCACCTTTTTTAAATGATTTTACATCTTTGCCTACAGAATCAACTTCTCCAGCTAACACCATCCCGAGTATGGGTTGTCTCGGTTTTATGAAACCTAGCGCTAGTCCCATCATTAGTCCCATCGGGTGCCAAATAGGAAGTTTAAAACTCCTGACAATACAATCACTAGCAGTCACTGCCGTAGCGAATATTTTTATTCGGATTTCTTTGTTTTTAGGGCTGGGTTTTTCAACATCTTGAAGACGAAGAAATTCTGGTGACCCATATTTTGTGCATACAATCGCTTTCATTTTTGTACCTTTCCTTTTAAATTTATAGTATTCATTTTTATTTCTGACCATCAGCCAGAGTTGGTTTCGGATCCTTTACGCCCATAATCAAAAGCCACAAAGTTAGAGACATTTCCGCAATAAAACTAACCACCATACATGGGTACGAAATTACTTCGTAGCCCGGTAAAAGGAAACGCTGAAAAACATATATCAGAAGACCAAAACCATCAACTATCAACAATATGCCCAGGATTTTAGGAAGAAAGCCCGACTTGAAAACTAGATAACCAAGAGGAAAGAGCCAGATGCCATAGGGTATTTGGGCGATAATATACCCATTTTTGAATAAATTGATAAATAACATCGCTTGCGCTTGTAGCTGATCTGGCTGGAATACTTTCAAATAATCAGCTCCGCTCAAAAGCAGCGGGCCGGCAAATAAATTAAGCATACTAAAACACCATATGGCAAACCCACCCAAGTTAAATAAGAAGAACAGTAAAGCCATGTCTTTATTAATTGGTTTTAATAACACGTACAAATACCAGGCCGCCAAAAGAAAAAACACAACTGAGAATAGACTGATTACAAAACCGATACGAAATTGCAATTCATGAGCCATTATGTGATTGACCGTTGCTGGGGCATCCACGGATACAAATCGGCCAAACTCATTTGCGATGATCGAAGTTACAATATACATGAAATAGAGGAACCCTGCCATTCTTGCGGTCTTTTTGATCGAATTCATTTTTTAACTCCTTAATTTTTATTTAATTAAGCGGCCCCGGAAGGACTGCAGATGGATTGAATCCTTTAACGATCAGCGCGCGCGCAAACCCAAACCCTAACGGGTTCAAAACCAGACCAAAATTAGGCTGACCCGTTCAGCCTTCTGTATAGATAGCCAACAACTATTCCAAGCGCGAGAAACCTTGGCACGTTCATCCCTGTGTCAATCAAAAGGTAGACAAAGGCATTGTTGGGATTAACAAGAGTTGAGAGGACTTCGATAACGACCATGGCAGCAAAGCTAAGGATCAATGCCTTAAAGATGGGTTTTTTTGTTGGAATCTTTTCAAAGAATCGCAGCAGGAAATAACTGACGCAGCATCCGATAACCAGACCACCAACCAGAGCTTGAACAAGAGCCAAAGGAAGAGATGAGATCGAGAAAGCAGCTCTATACTCGGCAGCGATGGGAGACACTGAAATTACGAAGTCAGTTATCCAGAAGGCTGCGCATCCTGCTCCAGCTAACTTAAGCATTTTATAGTAGAACTCATGTGATGTCTGCCGCTTGCTTCGAGCTGTGGCCTGGTTTTCCATGGTTGTCCACCTATTCCGCGTGAGCAGACTTGGAAGCATTTGCGGATGGATCGGACCCTTTGCACAGCCGTCTGTATATATAGCCAATAACTATTCCAAGAAAGAGAAACCTTGGTGCGTCAAGCATTATGCCGATGAGAAAGTAATGCAAGACATCACGCTGCCCAAGAAAACTATGGGGAACCAGGTTTAGGATTGTCATAATGACATGGGCGATGAGGCTTAATATTACGGATTTTAGAATTGGATTCTTTGTTAGAAACTTGTCAAAATAACGAAGCAAAGAATAACTGACGCAGAATCCGATAATTAAACCAGCGGGCAAAGAAGCAACCCAAACCGTTTGAATACTCGCTTTTGAAAAGACAGATCTATACTCCGCTGAGATGGGAAGCAGGGAAATTGCGATGGTAGTTACCCAGAATACTACTCCGCCCCCAATAGTTAGTATGAACAGTTTCTTCGAGAGGATGGTTGAACCTTTTTTTAACATTTAGCTTTCTCCTTGTGATGTGTTGTGTATATTTATTAGATCCATTCCACGAGCATTACCATGGTGCTGAGTAGGGAGGGGGTTAGGGAGGGTCATAAGTCCTCCATCTCCCTGATAGTGCGAATCTATGCCGCGTTCAAGACCTCGTTCGTCGCTGTTCTCGCAACCAGCCTCAACTCATGCTGTTTTTTGATCCTTTGCACCCATAATCAGAAGCCACAACATAAGTGAAAATTCTCCAATAAAACCAACCGCAGAACTTAAGTAAGTGATGAAGACGCTCGGGAAAAGGAAAAACTGAAGTGGATATAAAAACCAGGCAAAACACTCGACCATCAACACGATACCCAAAAGCCTGGGAAGATAGCCCGCCTTGAAAACCAAATACCCAAGTGGGAAAAGCCAGGCGGCAAAGAAAAACTGGGCGATCCCCAAGGATCCAAATTTGTATAAATTCAGAGATAACATGGCCAGTGCTTGCAGTTGATCGGTCTGGAATACTTTCAAGTAATCAGCGCCGCTCACAAGGAGCTGGCTGGCAATTAGAAAAAGATCACTCACACACCATACCGCGACACCGCCCAGGTTCAATAACAGGAACAGCAAAGCGAAGTTTTTATTCACCGGCTTCAGCAACACATATAAAGCCCAGGCCGCCAAAAGAAAAAACACTGCAGCCATGAGATCGCCCACAAAGCCGATACGAAATTGCAATGCAGATGCCATGATATTCCGGGCGGTTGTCGTTGCATCCCCCAATACGATAATCTTGGAACGACCAAATACGTCTGCAAAAACATGAAATACCATGTAAATAAGATACAGGAACCCTGCGATTCGTGCGGTCTTTCTGTTTGTATTCATTCCTTTTCTCCTTGTTGTAATTGATTTTGGCGTAAATAAACCACCTACGCCTGTTGTGGTCTTTCTGTTTGTCCCATGGGGACTTTCTTTGGTCGTTTTCATTTTTTATCTCCTTTGAATAGGGAATAGCCCGACAGACTAATGCCCACAACGTATAAAACGCTCTGAACGACATTCACCTGCCAGCGTGCGTTTCCGATGGGTGCGGAAGCGATAACGGCCATTACTTCCACAAAGCCGATCACGAACAGCAACACCCAGAATGCCCATTTTTGGCCGGCGTTTAGGTTCTTACGGATGAGCAACCACACCAGCACCGAGACAACCACTGAGCAGGAGTTGTACAGGATCGTCAAAGCGTTGAGCGATGCAATGACCTTGGCAGACAGGCTGGCGATTTCAGCTTCTGAAAAAGAAGCCACTTGCAAAATTGGGGAATTCTGTTTGAGAATGATGACATAACACAATATGATAGAGGCGAGTATAAAATTGATGACGCACCATATTGAAAGAACCAGTGAACCTCTTTTTAACATTTTGTTTTCTCCTTGTAATGTGTTTTATCTGTTTTTAAGTCAATTCCACGAGCATTACCATATAGCTGAGTGGGGAGGGTCTTATCCCTCCCTCTCTCTTATAGTGAAATCTATGACGCGCTCAAAAGCTAGTTCGTCGCTGTTTTTGCAGCCCCGGAAGCGACTGCTGACGTATTAAACCCTTTGACGATCAGCCATACCGCCATAACCAGCTCCTGCGGGAGGATCGGCAGTTGGAAAAGAACCTGGATTGTCCCAAAAGGAGGAATGATATGGAACATCACCAATGGGGTGCTGATGATGGTCAATGTGATTGCAACCAGACCCCAAACAGTTAGCCATCGAGGCACGAGTCTGTATTGATAGAAGACAACATAGTACATCAGGGCGCCGATGCCGAAAGTCAACAGCATGGCCACATCTCTCAGCCAATTGATTCCTACGTTGATCACAGCATCTGCGGTCTGAAAGTACGATGCCGCCGGAGCACCGGCTTTCACGAATTCCTGGCTGAGTGCCAATAGGACAATATAAAGGAGAGCGCCAACAACACTGGTCATTCCTTCGATAACCCTGAATCCGGCTGCGCCAATCGCCAGGCCTTCGTTATATTTCTTAAGAATCGGATACAGCGCCAGACCAATACCAGCACAGGCAATACCCATGAAGAATTTAATCGCCGTGAAGAGGAGCATCTGGCTTTCATTTGTGGAAATCGCAACCAGATGATCCGGAGCACTCACAGTGTTTAACATTAGTGGTAGGCTCAGCAGGGCCGGAACCGTCCCCAGGATGAATAGCACGCCTACAACTGCTGCTGTCTTTCTGTCTGTATTCATTTCATTCTCCTTTTTTGAACTATATTAATGAGTTTCATTTAATTGGACCCGATTGATCGAGAACAATGGCAATCCTTAATCGCGCACTTTTTTGAACAATCCATACTTATCTCCTCTTATTGTGATTGATTTTGCGTAAACAAACCGCTCACGCCAATTTACGATTTAACATCCGAAGCATCTGCCTCACCTGTCCCGAGCGTAGTCGAGGGACCGGATTCAATAGGAATGACCGAGACCAACGGCAAACCCAAAGCACGCACTTTTTTGAGTAAGCCATGCAACGCAGCCTGATCGACCACCGGGCCGGTTAGTAGCGTATCGCCGTCCTCTTCCAGCGTGATGGTCAGGCCGTCGAACCAGTCTGTCCATTGAGAATCCAGTTGACCCTTGATCCTGATCTGATAGACCACGGGTTGACTCGGGTCAGTTTTTGGGTCGATTTTGTTTGACATTTCCTTGTACCTCTCGTAGCTGGTTATTACGGTCTGCACCGCTTGCTCAATGTACAAGGATCATATCTGCAACACAGTGTTGTCGAACAGACACTTTAGTGTTGAATGAAGGTGTTGTTTAAATTATTGCGGAGGGGAGAATGTTGAGGAAAATTGACACTTACGCTTACAACAAACCCAATTCGCGGGCTTGGGCTACCGCTTCAGTGCGTCTTTGAACTTGCAGTTTTTCATAAATTTTACGATTGTGCCCTTTGACCGTGTCCAGCGCGAGGAAAAGGCGCTCGCCAATCTCACGATTCGAGAGCCCTTTGGCCAGGAGCAGAAGTACTTCCAATTCGCGCAGGCTCAATGGGTCAATAAGGGGTTGGGCAGGGGGTAGATCAGGTTTGTCTTCGCTCTTCCGCTTCTCAGCTTCAAATGCTGCCAGCAACTTACCGATATAGTCCGGCATAACCCCTTGAGAAGCTGCTTCAAGCAATAGTTGAGCCATTGGGGCACCTTCGTCGACAAAGAGACGGATGAAGCCGCCCGGTTCTGCTAGAGCCAGCGCCTCACCTAGCAGTTGCACCGCCTTATCCTTTTCGCCATTTGCATGAAGAGCGACCGCCTGTAGAACCATCACCTTGAGCTGTTCATCCACCCAACCCTTTGCCTCCATCTTCCGGCGCAATGGCTCCAGTTCCGCCAGGGCCGCGGACGGGTCTCCCTGAGCCAGATGCACCCGGGCTTGGCTGAAGGGAAGATCATGCGTCTGCGCGAGCTGAGCGGCTTTCGGCAAATCGCCCTGTCGAAGCAGGACAAGCACTTGTGCGGCAGCTACCTCAGGTATCCGATGCACGAAGTTATTTTGGCGCACAGACTGCTCGGTCTCCGCTAACATAGCAGCCGCACCGGCCACATCTCCCTGGGCCAGTTTCAGGCGGGCAAGAAACACCTCAGAGATAATGAATCTGTCAATAATTCGGTCATACTTCCGCAACAGTTGGAGGCTCGTCTGGCCGTAATGCTCGGCGGAATCCAGGTTGTTCCATTCATAGTCGATAGTGGCCAGGCCGCGATACGCTTCGCCGGTACTCGGGGGTGGATAATTATCACCAAGTAATCGCAGGCTGAGCTGGAAGGTCTCGAACGCCGGATGAAGCTGGTTTTCCAATTGCTGTATCTGGCCCATCAAGAGTGTAGCAATTATGGCATCAAGAATATTACCAGACGCCTCGGCGATAGATAAGGCTTCAGCACAGGCCCGGGCGGCTGCGGCACGTTCTCCCCGGAAATGATAGGCATACGCCAATGACCAACTTGCCCTAAAGCGGGAAAACAGGTTGTCGGGGGGCAGATACTCCAGGGCACGGCTAGCCTGAACAAAGATGGTTTCTATCTGGTATTTTGAGACAGCCAACCTAGCCCTGGCGCTGGCTATTTGTCCGATAAGGTTTCGGGTCTTGTTGTCCAGTTCCGTGGCTGCGCTCGGGATTCCTTGAATGGCGGCTTCAGCCATTTGTAGTTTCTCTTCTAAGCCGGTCGTTTGTCCGGCAATCAGCGACAACGTGGCATACCTCACACATAACGAAGGTCTGGCGTCCATTACCGTCTTCGGCAGCGACGCCAGCCAGTCCAATATTGCGGCCACCGCACCTTGAAAATGCAGGGGGATTCCGTCTCCTTCAATCAGGCGCTCGGTGCGTTCAATATCATTGGCCGCAGCCGCATGCTGAAAACCTTCAAGATCCAGACCATTATCCTCATACCACTGGCTGGCACGGATGTGGTATTCGGCCATCTCTTTGGGTGCCAGACTTTGTCCCAACCGCTGGCGCAGCAATTCGGCAAAAAGATGGTGAAAGCGATACCAACGCCGCTCGTTATCCAGAGGGACAATGAACAGGTTGGCACGTTCGAGATATTCCAGGATTTCTTGCCCGGAAGCAGTTGGGTCGAGCAGAACGGCATCACAAAGAGAGCCGCACATGCGGTCTAGGATGGATGTCCGAAGCAGAAAAGTCTGGATACTTTCGGATTGCTGTTTCAGGACTTCTTCAACCAGATAGTCCAGCACGAAATGGTGGCTTCCGGTAAAAGATTTGATGAAACTGGCAGTATCTTGATGTCCATGCATGGAAAGTGCCGCTAATTGCAAGCCCGCAATCCAACCTTCGGTACGAGTCTCAAGTGCGACGATGTCTTCCTCTGAGAGGTTGAGGTTCATTATCTGGTTAAGAAATGCACCGGATTCCTCAGGAGTAAAACGCAGGTCGGCGGCACGAAGTTCGGTCAATTGACCCCGGGCGCGTAACCGAGCGAGGGGCAGATGCGGATCCTCACGGGTGGTGATGACCAGGTGCATCTGGGGCGGCCGGCGCTCGAGCAGAAAGGTAAGAACTTTGTCAACCGGTTTGGAATCAATTAAGTGATAATCATCCAGTACCAGGATGAAGCTGTCTAAAATGGAGGTGATTTCATTGAGCAGAGCTATCAGAATCGATTCGATCGGCGGCGGCTGAGGAGATTGGAGTGCAGCCAACACTCCTGCACCAATCTTCGGCGAAAGTGTCTGCAAAGTCGAGATGAGGTAAGCCAGAAATTGGACGGAGTCGTTATCCCCTTCGTCCAGCGAAAGCCAGGCAACCTTCTTATCACAACCAGTGACCCATTCACTGATCAGGGTGGTTTTTCCAAAGCCGGCGGGAGCGGAAATGAGGGTCAGTTTGCGGCTCGCAGAGAGGCCCTCGTTCAACTGCTCGATCAGGCGGGGACGCGAGATAATACCGTGCCTGTGCGGGGGGATGTATAGTTTAGTGGCTAAAATAGGAATGGGCATAGATTAATTATATATAACACACACCCAATCAGCAGGTTGCCTTTCCTTGCTTCACTGTTTGGTGCAAATACACTATTTAGTCATAATTTATTAATCCAAATAGGCACTTGATATGGCATATATATGGTCATTAGTTATATTTCCCTCTTGGATAAGCAATGGATTAAAGCCAATTCAACCCTAAATTAACAGGTTTTCTCTTTTTTCACAATATTTCAGGAAAATAACAGAGCATAAGATTATTGAAATTTACCAACCACCACATATAGGCAAATACATTTTGAAACCACGATAAAACTCCTCCTTTGTGGGCGGTAATACTCAGGGGAAGGTCAAAGAGCTTCTTAACCGATATTTCTAAGAATCGATCCGCATCCCTTTATCGTAGGTCAACAACCGATCGATAAAGGCAGATTGATTGAGCGTATGTTTTGGCTGGTTGCGCATCACAATGCCGATGATGGTGGCTCCGCTGCGCTGAAATTTTTCGATAATGGCTTTGGAGGTCTCGGATTTAGCATACCCGGGGTGGATCATTAGAATGACGCCATCCACCAATGCTGCCATGGTGGCAGTTTCAGCATAAAAAAATGGCGGTCCATGAATGATGATCTTATCAAACCGGTCTTTCTGTCCCTGCAGGAATTGGATCATCTGGGTACTGTGAACTGATTCCACCGGGGTGACCTTGGTTTTTCCGCTGGTTATGATCTGAATTCTCGTTTCTTTTATGTAATGCATGATCTCGTTTGGGTTCCGTTCACCAGATAGCACGTCACTCAGGCCCACCCGGTTGGGCAGGTTGAATATCTGGTGAATGATCGGCTGATGCAGGTCAGCATCCACCAGCAGAACGCGTTTACCGGATTGTGCGATCAAACCCGCCAGATCAGCCGCTATGGATGTGCTGTCGGAGTACGAGCGGGTGTTCGTGACCAAGATGGATTTGATCGATTTTAATTTATTCATGCTCTAGATAAAATTCAATCACAGCCTTGTTTTGGGCATCAGGCTATTGTTCTTGTATTTCTATTAAATCCTTAAATACAAATTTGTCTCTCAGGCAATATTGAATGGATAATTGCCAATATGGCAAAAATCCATTAAGAAACCTTTAATGCAGCAGGCTATTTACCGATGCCGATGGTGGCACTCGGAGCGCCGGCGCTGAGCACAAATAGTGCAAGTGTGATCAGGGTGATGACCAGGCGGCCATTCTTGGAATTGATCGCGCTGAAGATTAAGGTGAAATCCCGATTGATTTTTTTCATTTTAAGCTCCGTTGTTGTTTTTTAGATATTGGCTAACTGTGAAGCGAAATCCGCCAGTGAACTTGCGTGAATGGTGGACAGACGCTTTTGATCGGCATGACCCAGGTTGAACTTTTCACCGCTGTATCCGCAAGCGACGGCTTTGGCTGGATCACTGAGCAGCATGCTGCGAAAACTGGAATTGATCACTGCTGCGGAAAGAATTCGGCTGTACTCAGGTGCAGAGGCAAAATTCTTTTGCGTGATTTGAAATTTCTTTAACATGGTTTTTCCTTTGTAATTACTTAAAATTATTTACCGATACCGATAGTGGCGCTGGGGGCACCGGCGCTGATCACAAACAGGGCGATGGTGAGCAGAAAGAGGATGAAGCGGCCCTTGGTGCCTTGAATCTGGCTGGCGAGAGAGAGGATGTTCTTTTTCATTTTGTTTCTCCTTTTATTTGAAATGTTGTTTTTGACTATTTTCCGATACCGATAGTGGCGCTGGGGGCACCGGCACTAAGCACAAACAGGGCAATGGTGAGCAGGAAGAGGATGAAGCGACCCCTGGTGCCTTGAATCTGGCTGGCGATTGAGAGCATATTCTTTTTCATGTTTTTTCTCCTTGTATTTGAAATGTTGTTTGATTATTTACCGATACCAATGGTGGCGCTGGGTGCGCCGGCGCTGAGCACAAACAGGGCAATGGTGAGCAGGAAGAGGATGAAGCGACCCTTGGTGCCTTGAATCTGGCTGGCGATTGAGAGCATATTCTTTTTCATGTTTTTTTCTCCTTTTGATGAAATTGTTTTTTTTATCGTTCGGCTAATTGGGTGGCAAAATCTGCCAGGGTGCTGGCATGGATGGAGGTAACCTGACGTTTCTCCGCGTTGCCCATCTGAAACTTTTCGCCATGATATCCGCTGGCAATGGCTTTGGCGGAATCATTGAGCAGCATGCTCCTGAAGCTTTGGCTGATTACGGCAGCGGTCAGGAGGCGGCATATCTCGGGGTGCGAAAAATTCGTGCTTTTTACAGTGCTCGTGGGGATTTTCTTTAACATATTATTTTCTCCGTGGAAAAATTTAGGGACCTCCCAGCTTCCATAACAGCCAGAATGCCCCTATGCTGATTAATATATCACCAAAACTATACGCAAGTCTATAGGGGATCCATTTTGGAAGAGTGAGACAATCTGAGAGAAAGGATAATTTTGTATCAGCCGGTTCAAGCAAAACATCCTTTCCTGCGCCGACGCGTTGTCCAATTTGGAGGTTGACCGTTGTTCCCGGCTCGATCAATTGACTGGCGGTTTGCGGGCTGATGGGCATCATGCCGCCATTTATACTGATCACTAAAAAATTTAAAAGTAGACCTAACCCAAGTAAAAAGAAACCGGATTGAGTGCGGTTGACCCACACGAAGATCAGCAGCAATGCCTGTGAGCTGATTAAAATAACCGGGATCCAGGAATCCGGTATGATCGAACGCGTTGCTGGTAAATTGAATGCGAAAAATTGTGGGATATAGGCCACGAACACCAGCCAGATACCCTTGAGTGAAAACGATTTGTATGCACGTTTTCCCACCCGGGAACGGATCAAGCCGGCAATTAAACCAATTAAAACCGCAAATAATAAAATCATAATAAATCACTTAATTAAAAGTTAAGATAGCAAGAATCAGACCCGATCTTAAATTCCAAATATCTCCTTAAGATTATTTCTCAGACTTAAATCTGAAATCCTCCTTTAGTTAATAAAAAATAGTAATATTGATAGCGCTGCCCCCTTAAAGGGGAAGGGGGCAGCCAGGAGGTGAGGGCATTAATTCGGAGAATAAATATCCAACAACCTCATCACACATAATTATGAACAAAGAGAGGCTTCAAAAGGGGCTTCATCTGAATAAAAAACATTTGTTGAATTATTAAAAAAAAATGGGCGATTGAACTGTTCGCTCCTTTTCGTGAACCCATATTTTTGAGCGTTTCTATCGGGTCAATCGTCCCGCGGATAAGATTATTCAGGCAATGGGCTGGGTCTCTCGATCGCTAAAAGCATCATTGAAGCCCTTCATGGGCAGATCCTGGTGAATAGTGAATCTGGCCAGGGTACGACGGTTATTCTTAAGCTCCCAAAAGAGTAGAAAAAATCTTAATTACCTTTTTTATTTCCTCTCGCTATAATTAAAGGAATCCAACTCTTGGTCGGTTTTAAAGGAGATCTTATGTCCCAAAAACTTTCCCGCCTGACAAAGATCATCTACGGTTCCGGGGATATTGGGTTCAGCCTGACCACCACCATTGTGGCTGCCTACTTCTTGTTTTTTTTGACCAATGTGGTCGGCATTCGTCCGGCGGTGGCTGGCATTGCCATCCTGATCGGCCGCTCCTGGGATTACATCAACGACCCCATCATTGGTCATATTTCAGACCGGACCCGCTCCCGCTGGGGACGCAGGCGGCCTTTTCTTTTGTTCGGCGCGCTCCCCTTTGCCCTCGCTTTCACAATGATGTGGTTCAAACCTCCCTGGGAGAGCGTGGTGGCATTAACAGCTTATTATGCGGCCGCCTATTTGCTCTTTGATACTGCCGCTACTTTTGTGTATATGCCTTATTATGCGCTCACCCCTGAATTGACCGAAGACTATGATGAGCGGACCTCTTTGACCTCCTACCGTATGTTCTATTCTATCCTGGGAAGTTTATTGGCTTTTACAATTCCCCTGATGATCGTGGGCAGCTTCAGCCCGCAGAACGCAGATAGAGTCTTTTTGATGGGAGCGATCTTCGGGTTGGTCAGTGCTTTGCCCTTGCTTTTAGTATTTGCCACTACAAAGGAAAAACGTGAGTTTGAGGAGCAGACTCAGCCAACCTTTAAAGACTCTTTGAAAGCAGCGTTCAAGAACAAGCCCTTTGTTTTTGGGGCAGTGATCTACCTGATCACCTGGGTTTCTTTTGATATCATGCAAACGGTTCTACTTTTCTTCATCAAATTTGTCATGGGGCGTGAAGCGGAGAGTGATCTGATCATGGCAACGATTTTCATTGTTGCGATCATCGCCCTGCCATTCTGGGAATGGACTTCACGAAAATTGAACAAACGCCTGGCTTACGCAGCCGGTGTGGCTTTCTGGGCGGTTGTTCAAGTGGTTATCATTACGATGAATCCTTCATCTCCCCTGGTCTTGATCTTATTCCTTTGCGGTCTGGCTGGGATTGGGGTTGGGGCAGCCCACGTATTACCGTGGTCGATCATCCCCGATGCGATCGAGTGGGATGAATATCAGACCGGTCAGCGTCATGAGGGAATGTTTTATAGCCTGGTCACCCTGATGCAGAAGATCGCTTCCTCCATTGCCATCCCGCTTACGGCAGTTTTTCTGGATGTCACCCATTACATTCCCAATTCGGCCACACAGCCAGCCAGCGCCTTGTTGGGCATCCGCATCCTGGTGGGTCCGATTCCCGCTCTCTTGTTGATCATTGGGATTGTCTTTGCTCTCAAATACCCACTCAGCCGTGAGGAATTTACCCGGGTTGTGAAAGAACTGGACGCACGCCGCCTGAAAAGTAAAAAATGAATGCCATTGAGGTTAAACAGGTTCTGACCCCGAAGGAAAAACACGTTTTTCTCACTTTCCCCTGGCGTATTTACAAGGGTGATCCATTATGGGTTCCGCCCCTGATCTCGGACCGCAAAAAGATGATTGATCCTGCCCGCGGAGTTTGGTTTGAACAGGGCATCGCTGATTTCTTTATTGCCTGGCGGGATGATCAGCCGGTCGGCACCATTTGTGCGGCAGAGGATAAAAAGGGAAATGCGGCCACAAACCGGCACGATTGCGTCTTCGGTTTTTTTGAACTGATCGACGATTATGAAGTGGCGTTGGCGTTATGGGCCAGGGCAGCGCAGTGGGCGCGGGAGCATGGTTTGAACACTCTGTTTGGTCCGATCAGCCTGGACTATGAAGATGCCTATGGTATTTTGATCGAGGGCCGCGACCGGCCGCCCGCAATTCTCTGTGGACATACCCCGGTGTATTACCAGGGTTTTGTGGAACGTTTCAGTTTTAAGCCCGCCCGCGGGGATAACCTGGCGTATGAGATCGATGTAAGCAGCGATTCGCCTAATCTGCCCAAGGTATATCGAATGGCCAGCCTGGTCAGGGCAAAAAAAGATTTCACCATCCGGGATGCTGATTTTTCGCACTGGCGGGAAGAAGTGGACCTTGTGCTGGAATTGATCAATCCCTGCTTACAGCACCTGACCGGCTTTATACCCTGGACGCGTGAAAACTTGCAAAAGACCATGCAGCCGTTTGTGGAAATTGCCGATCCGGAGTTGATCCTGTTTGCTGAAAAGAATGGCAAACCCATTGGCTTTTTCCCGGCGGTTCCCAATATGAATGAAGTGCTGATCCATCTGAATGGATTGCGATATCCCTGGGATTATCTCAAGGCGCTCTGGTACTCACGCCTCAAACCCAGATCAGCTGCCATTAAAAGTGTCCTGGTCCTGCCCGAGTACTGGGGCAGCGGTGTGATCATCCTTTTAATGGAAGAGATGGCCAAACGCCTGATCCACAAGGGGTATACCTGGGCAGATCTATCCCTGACCTCGGACGATAATCCCAACACCCCCATCCTGGCAGAACATATGGGCGCGAAGATTTATAAACGCTATCGGGTTTACCGTAAGGAAATTTAAACAGACGCAATAGTTCAGCTGATCGATTAAAATGATGCAGATTAAAATCTTGGTCTGTAAAAATAATTGACCTTTTCGGAGGTTTGAATGAGCCATAAAAAACCAATATCCCGGCGAGAATTCATCCGCTGGCTGGGGATGGCAGGCGCGGGGGCTGCCCTGACCGCCTGTGGCAAAGAGGTTCTATCCACCCCGTTGGTAACGAAATCCACTCAAACCGACTTGCCTATTGCTTCAGCCCAGCCGCCTACGCAAGCGGTTATTCCTGGCGGAAATACATACCTGGCTGTGGCGAGAGGAGAAAGCCCTGCGGAATTGACCCGCCGCGTTGTGGAAGCCCTTGGCGGTATGCAGCGGTTTGTAAAAAATGGCAATGATGTCATCATCAAACCCAATATCTGTACCGATTATCACACCTTTGAATATGCTGCCACCACCAACCCGGAAGTTGTGGCGGAATTGGTCCGGCAGTGCCTGGCGGCTGGTGCGCGCCGGGTGCGGGTGATGGATGCTCCCTTTGGTGGTTCCGCGGAAAGTGCCTATCGCAAAAGCGGGATTGCAGATGCAGTTTCCGCTGCTGGCGGTCAAATGGAAGTCATGAATTCAGCCAAATATGCAAAAACGCCCATCCCCGAAGGGCTGGATATTAAAGAATGGTGGGTATATCAGGAGATCCTTAACGCCGATGTCCTGATCAATGTTCCCATTGCCAAACACCATGGTTCAGCTGGACTGACCCTGGGCTGCAAGAACCTGATGGGCACACTTCAAAATCGCGACATGATCCATCAAGATTTGCACCAGCGTATCGCCGATATAACCAGCCTGATCCGCCCTGAACTCACGGTTGTGGATGCCTACCGCATCCTGCTTCGGCGCGGACCGACGGGCGGAGACCTGAATGATGTCAAGCTCACCAAGACCATAATTGCCAGCCACGATATTGTGGCTGCAGATGCCTATGCCTGCACATTATTTGGCCGAACAGCAGATGATATCGGTTACATCCGAGCGGCTGCTAGCATGGGGATCGGCACCAAAGACCTTGCTTCAATAAAAATTGAGGAGCTGGCTGTTTGAAACCGGCTGCCTGGCAGCGTTTACGGCAGATCGTCCAGGTCATTGGGCTGGGTATGTTTGTCTACCTGTTCACCCAGTCAGTGTATCTGATCCAATCCGCCCCGCTCAGCGACTTTTTTTATCGTCTTGACCCTTTGGTGGCTGCCTCGGCGATGCTGGCTGGCCGGATATTTATCCCAACCCTGGCACTGGCTGTTGCCACCTTAGTGCTTACCCTTGTTTTCGGTCGGGTGTGGTGCGGCTGGTTCTGTCCATTGGGAACGGTCTTGGAATGGACCTCACCCGCTAAAAAGAAAATAACATCCACAAAACACGAACCTGCGCCGGTTTGGAGAAAAATTAAATATCTTCTCCTATTGGCAATTTTAGCACTGGCGTTCCTTAAGAATCAAACGCTGCTCTTTCTGGATCCCAATACCATCCTCACCCGTTCCATGGCTGGAGCCATCTGGCCGGCGCTGAGATATGGCACTTCCGGTCTCGAGAATTTCTTATACCAGTCTAAATTTCTCTGGCCTGTACTGGATGCCATTCATACGGCATTGATCGTACCGCTCTTCCATAATACCCAGTCAGCCTTTATTGCGGCATTGCCCATATTTCTTTTTTTTCTTGGGTTGATCGCGCTCAATTGGTCAGTGGAACGCTTCTGGTGCCGCTATCTTTGCCCATTGGGAGGATTGCTGGGCTGGCTTTCCCGTTTTTCCTTGTTGCGGCGGGATGTGGATCAACCCTGCAAACAATGTGGTTTGTGCAATGTCAAATGTCCAACCGGGACGATCGATCCTGCCGACCGTTTCCGCAGTGACCCTGCCGAATGCATTGTTTGTACGAATTGTGTGAAGTCTTGCAGCCAGGGCGACGTGTCATTTCGCTGGCAGCTTCCAAATTGGAAACCGGTGGAAAAACACAGCTATGACCCCAGCCGCCGTGAAGCCTTGGTCACCATGGCAGCCGCTGTCGGTGGTGTTGCCCTGGCAGGGATTGAACCGATCGCGCGGCGGTCGCCTGACCATTTCATCCGCCCGCCTGGAGCCACCCTGACGGATTTTGAAACCTTGTGCATCCGCTGCGGGGAGTGTGTCCGGGTTTGTCCTACTCAGGGATTGCAGCCCAGCCTGCTCGAAGGCGGCTGGCAGAACCTTATGACGCCTCACCTGGTGGCGCGCCTGGGGTACTGTGTGTTCAACTGCAGCGCTTGCATCCAGAGCTGCCCGTCGGGAGCCATCCCAAAGATCAGCCTGGATGAAAAGCATGCGGCCCCGATGGGCCTGGCCAGCATCAACCGTGACCGCTGCCTGCCCTGGGCATACAATACTCCCTGCGTGGTTTGCGAGGAAATGTGCCCGCTGCCTGATAAAGCAGTCGTCCTCGAACAGGCAGTGGGGCAGAATCTCGGACAAGCAGGAAATGCAGATCTGTTAAGACCGCATGTGATCCGTGAAAAATGCATCGGTTGCGGAGTATGTGAGTTCCATTGTCCGGTCGGCGGGGAGGCCGCGATCCGGGTTTATTCACTCCCGGGAGATAGACCCCCTCTTTCCGGGATCTGAAAGATATTAGTCCAATTCTTATACAATAAAAATGAATGTTTTTTCTTCTTCTGAATGTAGGATCGAAAGACTTGTAACCAAGTGAGCCCCCTACTCTCGATAAGGCGCGTTTTTTTTTATCGCGTAGGTCAGGTATGAATACCTGACAACGAAAAAAGGATTATCCAGATATGAATTCCACTGTGTCCATAGCTTCCACCCGATATGCACCCAAAACTGGGAAGGCGACTCTCATAATAAGAAGATTATGTATTACCAGTATTTATCATTCATATCGAATTAATTGCTTTTGGTCATTCCAATAGTGGGATTATTAATATAATTACCTTAACCAGCCCAAAACCGATGCGAAAAAAGTACCAAAAAATAGGCTTGCAGAGGTAAAGAAATTCCTATGATCAGGCGATCCACCCATGGCTTTTTTCCCCATTTCGCCAAAAGAAAAAAGAATGGGATGATAACTAATACAAATCTTTGCATGGATAGTGAATTACCGGTGGATATTGGAATGAGAAAAGACAATAGCGCAAACAATCCAAAAGAAGGACGAAATTTCAAAAAGGTCAGAATAACAAGAGGTAGAAATAAAATTATGGTCAATGTATCTATTAAGTACCAGAAAGTGCCAATTTCCCCTGCAAATATATTCCCAACTTTATGCATCGCCTGAATATTTTGAATCAACCTTGATATCCAATCAAGCGACATTGATCTATTCCATCCAGACTGAACCTGAACAAATGTAAGGGCGTTCCCAAACTTCTGATACAAATAGACCATATAAGCAATAATTCCAGATAGTGAAAAAATGGATGCCAGGATTCCTTTCCATGCTTTGGGAAGTTTTGTTAAATCGTCTTTTAAGATATTAATTTGTGCCTTTAGATTCCAGGGTTTGGGGATAAATCGAACTCCTTGTTGCCATAAGGCTTCGAAAAAAATGAAAACCGCGCATAGAATTCCTGGAACTCTCGTCGCTGATGCAAGAGCGCCAGCAATTGCAGCTAACAACCATTTCCCTTTTATGGAGTAAAAAAAGCAAACGGTTAGGAACAATAAGAATGCGCTCTCTGTATACACTGCAGAGAAAAAGAAGGCCGTAGGTGCAGAGGCTATGTAGAAAACCGCCCTGCCCGCTGTACCTTCATCAAACTCTGTTTTCGTTATTGCATATAAATAAAAGAGCGCCATTAGGAACATAATATTGGAAACCCATAACCCAGAGGTAATACTGTTTCCCGTAAATAATGAGGCCAATCGAATGAGAATGGGGTAAAGAGGAAAAAATGCGGTGTTTCTTAGGTTGGCTAGAGAATAGCCATTTTGAGCGATATCAATATATAAAGGACCATCCCAGCGAATTAACCCATTCGGAATTATGTTCCGCGGATTATATACCCAACCCGTATAAACAGTATTTGCCGGGATCATATTCGCAGAAAAATAGATGACTACAACGATCATTATTCTGGTTAAGATGAAGGCAAAAAAAACAGCGCCTACACATTTCCAATCAATTTGCTTTAGTTTATTTTTAATAAAGACTATAAACCTGTTGTTTGGTAATTTCATTAACCGAATACCTCATTGAAATTCAATAAATAGTTTTATACACTTTCAGGTAGTGTCGGGATCAATTGGATAGACTATTTTCATAATTACCTGAATTATAACCAAAACCTAAATTTTTGCCGCTTATCGCTAGAACCTCCTTTCCTTCCATCTGTGCACCAAGAAACAAGTTATGCACTGGCAGTGTTAAAATTTCCATTCAAGAGGATTAAGTGAAAACATATCAAAATTTCTTTATTTAGGTTCAAGTAGCAAGCGCAACGATTGTGGTTAAAAAAAAGAGTTTGGATAGAATAGTCGAAAAGGTCTAACCCGAATATGCATTGGGAGAACGCATGAGCCTCGAAAGCTTCCATTAATATAACCTTATGGCATACAATAGTGTCCGTTGATTATTTCGGCGAATCGGAAGCTATCTTTGATTATAGATATCAAAAGAGCAAAAGATTAGAGATTTTACATTTTAGAAGGAGCTTGTTATACAATTAAAGTGGTAAAGATGGAATCTAAGGTAACTATGCCAATTGCTTATCGAAAAGATGCCCTAATTATATTCATCCTTCTGGCTTTGACATTTGCTTATTTTTACCAGGGTGGGGGATCGAATGAAAATTCCAGGTTTAGTTTGATTTTCTCCAGCATTCAAGAAGGTCGTCTCTCTATTGATGACTACTATAACAAAGCAGACACTTATACTATAGACAAGGCCTACTTCAATGGCCATTATTATTCGGATAAGGCCATTGGCCCAGCGGTTCTGGGGGCTGTTTTTTATATTCCCTTATCATGGATGCAGCAATATATTAATTATCCGAGTCAAGCCAACGTGAAATGGATCTTGACCTTCCTTGTGGTTGGATTACCGGCTGCAATCGCAGGGAGTCTCATGTATATCCTGTGTTTATACATATCTAAAAGCCGTCTACGGGCATATTTGGTTACTCTGGCAATCACATTGGGAACATTATATTTTCCGTTCAGTATCGTCCTTTTCAGTCACCAAATCACTTCCTCCTTGCTCTTTAGCGCCTTTGTTATGATTTTCTTTCTAAAAAATGAGCCCAGGAAACGAAATATTGGTTATTTTTTCCTGATTGGTTTGCTCTTGGGGTGGGCGGTAATATGTGAGTTTCCGTCTGCTGTTATAGTTTTTGCATTGATCGTTTATTACTTTTTCTTCGTTTTGAGAAATCGTGACAATCAAAATTGGCGTTCAATTGTCTTACCCATGTTGGGTGGGATGATTCCAATCGTATTACAACTGGTCTATAACAAATTGTGTTTCGGCGGTTTCTTTTCAATAGGATATTCAAATCTAAATAATCAAATATTCAGCTCTTCCATGAGTAAAGGATTAATGGGCATCCTTTGGCCTAATTTGATTGTGCTCTACTATACGACTTTCCACCCACTCATGGGAATATTTTGGCAATCACCTGTTTTACTTTTATCTTTTGTCGGTGCAGTGTTTATATTCCGCCAGCGTTCGTATCGAGCAGAGGCGGTTCTGGCGGTCTGGGTTATTTGTTCGTATTTTGTTCTTATGTCGGGTTATTTTATGTGGTGGGGTGGTTTCTCTTTAGGTCCACGTCACATCATTCCTGCGCTGCCTTTTTTCTGCATGCTTCTGATTTTTGTTCCGAAACGCTTTAACTGGCCTTTAGTTGGGCTATGTCTGGTCTCCATTGGACAAATGATAATTGCTGCTGCCAGTAACGTTGAAGTCCAAGACACAATGGTTAAGAAAATCAGTACATTGAGCTTTTTCGAATATTCAAATATTTATAGTTTCTGTTTAAAACTGCTTTTACAGGGTAAGTTCAATCAGAATTTAGGTCAACAATTATTTCACCTGCAATTATGGAGTAGTCTCATACCTTTTTTGGTTCTTATGATAGGTATTACTATTTTTTTCTTCTGGAATGAAATAAAATCACTCCCCGTGATTTCGGCTGATTACAGGAAATAGTTCAACAATTAAAAAGATGTCTCTCCAAATTAGCTGATGACATCGGTATATAAACAAGTATCCCTGCCTCAATATCAAAATGCGATAATGATTGTACGATTATTGCATCATGGGAAAGAACAATAAGGAGTAAGGTCAAAATTGGATTGAATTAGCATGTTATCAACAGATAATACAATGTTGTACCCATCAACCTGGCATATCAGCATGTGGCTTGATAAATTCTCTTTCGCAAATCCTATCCAATCAGAACCCCAGAATATGTACATTGTCTGTATATCCGCGCGGTTATCTTTTAGGTCTTCCCAAACCTGGTTTCCATAAGTTTTAATGGCTCCATAATTTCCCCGCGCGAAATATCCCCAGTTTAAGGTTAAATTGTTTTGGCGAGCATATAAAGCAACTGGTTCATAAATGGAGTTTACGTTCTCTGGAGGAATAAATACAATATGCTGATTAGTTTTAGATGCCGCCTGCCAAAATTCCGCTTGCAAATCAGATTTGTAAGCAACAAAGCCGTTAAATTTTTTTAAGGAATAAAGCGGTTGTATGTCGATTAATTGAAGCACCAGTACCAGGAATAGTAATGGCATTGCATATCGTAAATTACGAATAATGCTGATCAAGCCAAACAACACCAAAAAATAGAACACTGGCCAAATAAAACGCCCGCACGCACGAAATATTGAAAATAGAATAGGGATAAATTCAGGACTTTCAATAACCCATAATGATTGAGCATTTAAATAAGCTTCATTCGAAAGCGCGAATAAACTAAACATTATGGAAACAAGCACAAAGGGTAGGACGAAGTGCTGATGGCGAGGCGAGTAATCTTTTTGAAGATACAAAATCAAAGCAATTGGCAAAAGCAAAAAATTACCTAACCCTAAATAGCTGAAACCCTCATATTGTCTATCTGTACCGGCTGGCATTTGCTTGAGTATTGAAGAATATTTGCCAGGATTGATAAACCCATTCAGGTTCCAAGAATAATTTCCAAAAAATACTTCTGCCACTTTATCACCAGCATCCAAACTGATTAGGCCAATACAAAAACCAATCAAAAGTATCACACTAAACCCCACAAGCACATCCAAGATCAGCATCCGCTTATTTTTTTCCCTCTTATAGCGAAAAAACAAACTGATTACCCACAAAGGTATCAGCATAGCTACAAAATAGGGGTGTATTAATACTGTAACTGCTAATAAAACGATCCAGGCGCCGCGCCACAATTTATGGCGATATTCCAGAATAATAAACCAAACCGCTGCCAGTAAAACCCATTGGGCGGTTAAAGAATCATGGAAAAAAAATCGAAGGATCAATGGCGGGGAAAGTACGAGTAATGATGCTCCTAGAATTTTATTAAAATGTGAGGTAGTAAACTCGCCCAGAATTAGCATTCCCATAAGCATTTGACCAATTACCGAAGCCAGCCCCCATATCCCCAGGTATTGGAAGTTCTGTTTCATCAGGGGTGAAAATAATTTTAAAGGAATCGCAAATAGTGGAATCGAATCCGTGAAGATGAGAGAAGTTCCAAAGGGGTAACCATAGGCGTCTATGCGGCCTAAGGGAAAATGCCAGGGCTCTTGTCGGAACCATTCCCAGCCGATTTGATGTTGAAAAACATCTCCACCGGTTGAATAAATCCAGTTCACATTGGTGAAATAAAGAGGGTAGCGGCCATAAAGGAAAAGAAACCAGCCTAACCCACAAAAAATGCTGATGGAAATTATCAACAGAAATTGGAGAAAACGCGGAGAGAGTTTGTGGTGAAGCAAGCTATTGACTTGGTGAATTTTGCTTTTTATCATGGCTGCTAGATCCTTGTATCGTTTCAATCTAGATTATTCTAATGTCGGTAAGCTTTAAGTATATATGAAAAGTATAGGTTTGAATTTGAATATCGTGCTCAAGGACGGATTGCCGAGGGCAGCCTTTTCTCTGCACACAGAATATGAACGAAGTTTTAGGTGGATGTTTACCTTTTTGAAAAATGCATCGGCTGCGTCGTGGATGATTTCTTTTGTCCTGTCGGTGGAGCGGTCGGCATCCAGGTGTTCTCACTCCGGGGAGAAAAACCGCCTTTTTCGGGGATCTAAGGGTAATCACCCGATAAATATGGTTTTTCGCTAATATCAAAGTTAAGGGGGACTGCAATCTGTTGGGGGCTATTTTATTAATGAATAACTTTCTGAGTTCAAATTTGATCATTTGGTCCAAACAGTTCGTATTGTCTGTGCAATTTAACCGTGGTTGCACCAGCAGAGTATCTGAGATGGCAACTCGGAATTGAATAATAATTGGTAGGGGCGGCTTGTTCACAGTGAGGTAAAAGTAGTATTATGGAGTCACTGAATGATACCCGCGCGTATCGGAGAAATGATATGGCATTAAAGACAATCAATCAAAAGGCGGTTCAAAAACTAAATTCCAAGCAGTGGATTCGTTTGATCATGGCTTATCTATTTATACCCGTGGTTCTGTTCATTTGTGGATGGGATTACCGTTGGTGGCAGGCATGGGTTTTTTCATTACTTATCTTTACGGCGGGAATTGGAGGGCGCATCTGGGCGGAACGACGACATCCGGGACTATTAATGGAAAGGGCAGGATTTGAAAGCGCATCCGGAGTAAAGCCATGGGATAAAGTGCTAGCTCCGTTGATGGCGTTGAGTTTGTCCTTCCCGCTTGTCATTGTGGCAGGACTAGACCACCACTTTGGTTGGTCACCAATATTTCCGACATGGTTAAACCTTATTGGCTTGATCTTGATAATTCTTGGATACTCCTTCGCCTCATGGGCGTTGGCAGAGAATCGTTTTTTCTCAGGCGTAGTTCGTATTCAGGCGGATCGAGGCCATATGGTGTGTGAAAGCGGTCCTTACCGGATCGTACGGCATCCAGGCTATGCTGGGAATGTTTTGGCGTTACCGGGTATTGTGCTAGCCTTAGGTTCGGTTTGGACGCTCATTCCGGCAGCGATTGCGCTGATTATCACCGTAATCAGAACCTTTCTGGAAGACCAGACTCTAAAGGAAGAGTTACCAGGATATCGGGACTATGTAAACCAGGTACGCTATCGGTTAATTCCAGCGATTTTCTAAATGGTCTAATTAATGTAAAGCTGGAAACATACTGCCAGACCTTTTTTAGAATTCTTGTTATTATCCATATTTATATGATATACAATTAATTTACAGTATATTCCCTGGATAGTCATTTCCACTTTCTATCGGAGAACCTAATGAAGTCATCGTCGGTCATAGAAGTACGGAAAAACGCGGAAGAATTTTTTACATCAGGTCTATTTTGTGCAGAGAGTGTTATTCTTGCCATCGCCAAGGCACAGGGTATTGAGTCTGAGTTATTGCCTAAAATTGCCACAGCATTTTGCAGCGGCATGGCTCAATCTTGCAGCACATGCGGAGCCCTCACAGGAGCCATCATGGGCATTGGTCTTGCTCTTGGCCGTTCCACACCGGATGAATCCGTGGAACCTTCATTCACAGCTGCCCAGAAACTTATCAAGGAATTCGCGCAGGAGTTTGGCGATTGCAACTGTTATACATTGTTGGGAGGCTGTGACCTGAACACCCCGGAAGGTCAGGTCATGTTTGAAGAAAAGAAACTCATGGAACATTGCCTGCAAATCACCGGTAAAGCTGCTGAAATTGCTGCCCGTATTATAGTAGAAAGCAACGGCTAAGTAAAAGTTGATTTTTTGGAAAACTAGTACCGATGAAAGGTTCAAGTTTGACTACAGGGGAAAAGGAAAACGGTCAATTGTCACTTGAGCGGAGCAAGAATCTGCTCAGGACAAAATTTTACATCCCTCCCATTCGCTCCATCCAGATAGCCCGTCCTCGTCTTATTGACCTGATCAATGGTGGTTTGGACCGACAGCTCATCCTTGTTTCCGCCCCAGCCGGTTATGGGAAATCCACCCTGGTCAGCGGATGGCTAAAAGAATCGAAGATCCCTTTTGCCTGGATCTCGCTTGATAACAGTGATAATGACCCGAACCGTTTCCTGCAATACATACTGGCCGCGCTCCTGCCGATCGCTCCAGGCATTGAGGACGACCTGCTTAGTATGCTCCAGGGAATCCAACCAGCTCAATTTGAAAATATAATCAACCTGCTTGCCAATGAACTGGCTTCAATTTCCAATCCATTTGTTCTCGTTTTGGACGATTTTCATGTCATTCAATCTGAGGCTGTACTGAGAATGCTTTCTTATCTCCTGGAGCACCTGCCAAATCAGATGCACCTGGCGATCCTTACCCGGACCGATCCCCCGCTCCCACTTTCCCGCCTGCGAGCCCGCAACCAGCTTCTGGATATCCGCGCCGAGCAATTGCGCTTCACAACCACCGAGATTGCCTCATTTCTGAACAAATCAATGGGATTGACACTTACTGCCAATGATCTTTCTGCCATGGAGGCGCGGACAGAAGGGTGGATCGCTGGCTTACAACTGGCAGCCCTTTCGATGCAAGGCTGCAAAGACATTCACGGTTTCGTTTCAGCGTTCACCGGAAGTCATCACTATGTCATGGATTACCTGGCTGAAGAAGTGCTAAAACTTCAACCCAAGAAAGTGGCTACCTTCCTGCTGCAGACCTCGATCCTGGATCGTTTGTGCGGACCGCTCTGCAAGGCCGTCGTTGACGTGGATAAAGTTGAACCTATCGACGGGCAAGGGATGCTGGAAGTACTGGAAGAGATGAACCTGTTTGTGATCCCGTTGGACGACGAGCGGTGTTGGTATCGCTATCACCATCTCTTTGCGGACGTCCTCAGGAAACGCCTGGAACACCAATATCCGCATTTACTCCCCGAGCTCCGTCGCCGCGCTTCACAATGGTACGAGCAGAACGGATTTATCGCCGAATCCATTCAGCAAGCCATTGCAGCAGGCGACCAGGACCGTGCGGCGGGATTAATCGAGGAAAATGGTTGTTTTTTACTCATCAGTGGTGAGGTGGCAACCCTTCTGAATTGGACTGACGCCATTGAGTTTCAATCGGGAACCCGTCCCTGGTTGGCCATTCAAAAAGCCTGGGCGCTCGCACTGACCGGTAACCTGGACCAGGTTGAGCCAACATTACATGCTCCTGATAAACTGCTCGCCCCACTCGAACCCACGGTCGAGGTAAGAACATTGCGGGGAACGATCACAGCAGCTCGAGCGCATTGTGCAAACTCGCGAGGGAACACGCAACAGGCTGCGGAGTATGCTCAACAAGCGCTTCAACAGCTGCCCAACTGCAGTTCCATCTCTCAAAGTATACGAAGTGTGACTACTTCAATTCTCGGGGATGCCAGCTGGATCAATGGAAATTTGGAGGAGGCCATCCAGGCTAATACCGAAGCCATCAAGATCGGTAGAGAGGCCAATAACTTTCACATGGTCACCATCGCCAATTCAAATATTGCCGAACTTTTGATGGAACAGGGAGAGCTCCACCGGGCAGCAGATACCTATGTCCAATCTTTACAAATGGCAGTCCGCCCGGATGGACAAAGATCGCCTTTGGCCGGAAGGATCTTTGCCGGTATGGGAAGATTGTCTTATGAGTGGAACCGATTGGAGGATGCGGAGCAGAACATTCGTCAGTGCATGGAGCTTGGTCGAATTTGGGGGGATATCGACCTTCAAACCACCGCCTGGGCAATGCTGGCGCGGCTGGAACAAGCCCGGAACAATCCGGAGCAAGCCCAGGAAGCCATGCGGCGGGTAGAGCAACTTACCAGTGAGCACACCTTTTCTCCTCTGCGGTCCATTCAGGTGAAATCTGATCTGGCGCGTGTATGGCTCGCCCAGGGAAATTTGGAGAGGCCATCCCAACTCATCCAAAAGAGCGGCCTAAAGATCAAAGACGAGATCCCCTATCAGCGAGAGCCTGAATATGTCCTGCTGCTGCGAATGCTCCTGGCTCGAGGCGATCATGAGGCTGCCATCTTGCTGTCCAACCGATTGCTTAAACAAACAAGGGCATCCGCGCGGATGGGATTGGTAATCGAGCTCTTGATGCTTCAAGCGATCACTTTTCATGACAAGAAGGATACAGAGGGCGCGCTCGCGGCTTTGGAAAAAGCGCTTACTCTGGCTCAGCCAGAGGGGTATGTACGCATGTTCCTGGATGAAGGCGAAACGATGACGAGATTACTTTGCCAGGTCCAGTCGCGCCAGGTAGGGAACGGCTATGCAGCCACCCTGCTGTCCAAGATCGGCAGCAACCCGGGCATGACACCACCATCCATGCAACTCTTGATCGAACCGTTGACCACACGTGAGGTGGAGGTCCTGAAGCTTATCGAAGCAGGCTGTTCCAATCAGAATATAGCTGAGCAATTGGTTATCTCCATCCCCACCGTGAAGCGTCATATCAGTAATATTTATGCCAAGCTGGGGGTAAAAAGCAGGACTCAAGCTATCGCCATCGGGAAAGAGCTAAAACTTTTTGAGTGAACTGAAATAATCAGCCTGATTAATCAACCGCCAGGACACAATGTTCCCTGACGGTTTTTTAATTTATGCACAATCAGAGAAAAACCAGGGGAGATCAATCCATTTTTTAAACCAAAAAAATACAACCCCAGATACAACCTTCAGACGATGAATCCTTGCATCAAAGATGCTAAATTTGGAGCATAGGAAATATGGCAAACATGAAAGATGGACACAACAATCAAGTTCAAGGCATCCTTCCCTCCGGCTCTCAAGGAGGATCATATGAAATTCATATCAAAGGTCATCTTGATGAAAGCTGGTCGGACTGGTTGGAAGGAATGGAGGTGAAATTATTAGAAAACGGAGAAATGATCCTTTTTGGACACATCGGAGACCAGGCCGCTCTGATGGGCATCCTGAATAAATTATACCGGCTGAACCTGACTTTGCTTTCGGTGAACAAAGTCAATCAAAAGAAATAATGTCAAGTTTGAAATAAATAAGGAGATTACAAATGGAAAACACAGGACAGTTCAATCCAAATTTAGGAAGTATCGCAATGAGCGCATTGTTGATCGAGAAAATCCACCGGTGTGCAGATTGCCCCATCCGACGAATGGCAATTAAACAACCGAAGTCGATATTCGCAAAACTCCACTCATGGCACAAGACCTGGTGGCCGGGCTGGAATGCCCATCAAGCGAAGACCTGCCCTATCGCAGCCAAAGAAAGCGCTCAAACCCAAACCACACCAGGTCTATAAGAATTGAAGACTTGGATCCAGACAAATACCTAAAGGAGAAAATAAAATGAAAAACACAAACAAGTTTAATTTTGATCTTGATGCGATCGCCTGGGGTGCATTTTTCGTCCTGTGGGGGATCACTGCAATGTTCAAATCCCTACCGGACGGCGTGGGTGCGATCGGCGTTGGCTTGATCTTGATCGGACTGAATGTAGCCCGTTCATGGGCTGGGCGTCCCACCAGCAGCTTTACGACCACGTTCGGTATCCTCGCCCTATTATTGGGCGGATTGGAACTGGCGCGCCCCCTCTTGCACCTTTCCTTTGAATTGCCGGTCTTTGCAATCCTATTGATTGTGCTGGGCGTGATCTTACTGGTGCGCGAACTGATGAAGAAAAAATAACAAATCATCCATATTCATTTACTAAATACTATCCTAAAAGGGCCTATGAATAGACCCTTTTTTTGATTTATCTGTTTTGTTCCAGTTAAATTAATAATCTACTGATAGTCAGCAGTATCATTGTCGGACGTCCCAATTATTTGACTATTGGCTGATTAAGAGTCAGTTTCTCCTTAAATCTAATAATCTAATTGTCTCGCCAAAATAGCACAAAATTTACATAGATTTGTTTCCGAATCCCCACGTTACGAAATGTCTCACAAATAAGACAATCGATTATCATTCATCCTCATGAAGCGAACCCTGCTCATCATTGGCGGATTGATCCTCTTAGGGTTGTTATTGATCTCAACCCTTGTTTTCCAATCTTCTCCTCAACCAGGTTCCAGCCATGCCACTCTCCCCATCAGACAGTTGGTCGATGCCACTCTTCAAGCGTATGAGATCCAGATCACTCACCAGGCAGGTTCGGATCTGCGCGAAACACTTTCAGTGAACCCGCAGGCGGTTGAGGTTACCCAGCCGGAACAAGGAACTGAAGCAACTTCTCAGCCGTCAGCTGGATTGCCGATGGAGCATTTTATCTGGAATATCTGGGGACACCACCAGTATTTTGCCATAGGCTGCGAGGCAGCAGTGGCGAGGGATTGGGCTCATTATTTTGGGGTGGAAGTGCATGAATCCAATTTTCAATTTCAACTGCCTGTCTCCGATAACCCTGATTTTGGCTTTGTGGGCAGTGTGGCAGACCCCTGGGGGCAGGTGCCGCCTTATTCCTACGGAGTGCATGCCTTCCCGGTTGCAAATTTGCTCCGCAGTGGGTATGGCATGCAAGCCCGCGGCGTGAAAGGGTTTACCTTGGAGCAATTGAAAATCGAAATTGCGGCCAACCGGCCGGTGATCGCCTGGGTGGTCGGCAATATGGTCGGCGGAGTGCCTTACGAATATAACGATAAACAGGGACGCAAAGTGACCGTGGCTGCTTATGAGCATGTGGTCATTGTTACCGGATACACTCCGGAATCCATCCGCTATATGAACAATGGCAAGTTTTATGATATCCCTGTCCGTTATTTTGAGAATTCCTGGAAGATCCTGGGGAATATGGTGGTGTACCTAGAACCTTAATGCTTTAATAAAAAGCGCCAGCGATTAAGCTGGCGCCATTTGTATAAGCAACTTTTTTCTAACTCGCCTTGTCATCCTTAAGGATCAGGTTAAAAATAATGGAGACTACGCTGACAATGAGTGCTCCCCAGAATGCCGGCCAGAAGCCATCCACAACAAATCCAACATGGAACCAGATATCTGCAAGATAGGAAGCCAGCCAGAAGGTGAGCCCATTAATGACCATCAGGAATATTCCCAGGGTTAATAAGATCATTGGGCAGGAAAGGAATTTAAGGATCGGTCGTAGAAAGGTGTTGACCAGGCTCAGGATCAGCGCCATCAAGGCATAAACCACCCAGCCGTTGCTTTCCACTCGGATCCCTGGAACGATCTTTGCAGCGGCGAAAACCGCCAATCCGGTGATTACCCATCGGGTTAAAAATCTCATTTCATCCTCCAATTCAATAAACCAAATATTACCACTATTGGTGGTTCAGTTAATATACGCAGGCTTGACTAAATGGTTGTTATACCGATAATATCGAAAGGTAAATTAATAATGATAAAAAGATGTTGATCGTCATAGTTCTTTGAGGAGTTGATTTGAAAACAGAAAAAACCAAACAAAGTATTTTTAATCTTCCCCGCAATATTTGGGCGGTTAGTTTGACCAGTTTCTTTATGGATATTTCCAGTGAGATGGTCATTAATATCATTCCGCTTTTTCTGGCCAATGTATTGGGGGTAAAAACAGTAGTAATCGGTCTGATCGAGGGGATCGCGGAAGCGACTGCCAGCATCGTTAAACTTTTTTCCGGCTGGTTATCCGATAAATTACGCGCCCGTAAATGGCTGGCTGTGGTGGGATATGGTTTATCCGCCGTTTCCAAACCCTTCTTTTATATTGCCAATACTTGGGGTGCCATTGCTGGAGTCCGCTGGGTGGACCGCATTGGTAAGGGCGTCCGCACAGCGCCGCGGGATGCGCTTGTGGCAGATTCGATCGATGAAAAACAGCGCGGTCTGGCTTTTGGTTTTCATCGCACAGCGGATACTGCCGGAGCCATGCTGGGGCTGATCATTGCTTTGATCGTCATCTGGATGGCGCAATCGGCCGCGCTCAAACTGGGCGTGGAAACCTTTCACCTGGTGGTCCTGATTAGTCTACTGCCCGCGGTTTTGTCAGTGCTTTCACTGATGATTGGTGCCAGGGACGTGCCGGTGAAGACGCAGCGGGCAGCTCCAAAATTTGCTTTCAAAGCCCTGGGCAGTAACTTCATGAGCTTCATGGTCATTGTGGGTATTTTCACCCTGGGTAATTCTTCAGATGCGTTCCTCACCCTTCGCGCCCAGGGATTGGGACTGAATGTAGTCGGTATTATGGGCATGCTGATCACCTTTAACCTTGTTTACACCCTTGTTTCAACCCCGGCTGGTTCTCTTTCCGATCGGATTGGGCGCAAACGGTTGATCGTTGGCGGTTGGCTGGTGTATGCGTTGGTGTATTTGGGTTTTGGGCTGGCTCAAAGTGGCTGGCAGGTGTGGATGCTCTACGGGATTTATGGACTTTTTTATGGCCTTGCCTATGGCACGACCAATGCGATGCTTGCAGATATCGTCCCGATGGAATTACGCGGCACGGCCTATGGCACCTACAATGCCATCATCGGCCTGATGGCTTTTCCGGCTTCATTAATCGCCGGCATTCTCTGGCAGGGCGTGGGCGATTGGCCGGGTCTGGGTCCATCTGCCCCATTCCTTTTTGGTGCCAGCCTGGCAATGCTAGCAGCAATACTAATGATGTTTTGGAAGCCGAGTCACCAGGTAATGTAGATTGAAGAACATAAGATAGACGATTATGCTGGTTTGGGATTAAAATCATTCCCAGTTAAAAGAGATTTCATGAGGTAATCAGGTGGATGTTTTTCAGACGCTTTTGAATGTGTTTGGGGGATTGGCGTTATTCATTTATGGAGTTCACTTACTGAGTGAGGGGCTTGAAAAAGTAGCTGGTGCAAGGTTCCTTTCCATTTTGGAAAAAGCCACCGGCAACCGGTTTAAAGGTTTATTGTTTGGTGTAGCGGCGACCGCGATGATGCAAAGCAGCGGGCTGTTGATGGTCACCATGATCGGCTTGATCAATGCCAGCTTGCTTAGCCTGGAACAGGCCATTGGCATCATGCTGGGTCAGGAAATTGGTACCACCATAACCGGCCAGATGGTGGCTTTCAATATCCGCGGATTCAATCTGGTTTTCCTGATCATTGGTTTTTACCTGATGTTCTTTAATCAGAATAAGAAATGGCAGCAGATCGGTCAGCCCTTGTTTGGTTTTGGCATGGTTTTCGTTGGCATGAATATGATGTCCTCCGCAGCTGGTTCCTTCAGCCAACTGCCCATTTTCAGCGATCTGCTTTCAGCTCTAAGCCGTAATGTTTTCCTGGGTGTATTGGTTGGTACAGTCTTTACCGCCGCCATTCAAAGCAGCACTGCCATGACCGGGTTGATCATTGCCCTGGGAAAAAGCAACAGCATCACCTTGGTGGTGGCCATTGCGCTTATCCTGGGAGCCAATATCGGATCTTGCATCATGGGATGGCTGGCATCCATTAAATCAACGGTCAATGCCAAACGGGCATCCTACGCTCAAATATTCATCAATATTGGGGGTGTTGTGCTCTTCCTGCCTTTTATTACCCCTTTCACGAACTTTATTGCGCTTACCTCCGCAGATCTGCCGCGACAAATTGCCAATGCACATACCATTTTTAATCTCATCGTCAGCGCCTTGATGATTCCCCTGGTTTCTGTGCTGGCTAAAACCTTGAAAAGAATTATTCCGGGTGATAAAGAAAAGGAAGAGAAAAAAATCACCAAATTCCTGGATGAAAGATTTCTCAATACTCCTTTTGTGGCTGTTTCACTGGCAAAGGAGGAAGTTCTCAGGTTGGGTCGCCTAACCCATAACATGCTGAAGAATGCAGAAAAGGGTTATCTTCAGGGAAAAATGAAATTTGCCATGGCTGTCCTTGAAGAGGAGCCTGAGATTGATGCGATTAGCCATATCGTTACCAAATTTATGGAAGACGTTCCCGGAGATAAACTCAGCCCCGAGGAACATGCCATGCTGGAAAGACTGAAGCATCTGGTGACCGATATTGAAAGGGTGGGCGACCACGCGGTTAACCTGGCAGAATTTGCCCGGCAGATGGAGAAAAAAGATATAAAGATCAGCAAATATGCCCTTAAGGAATTAAAGGAGCTTTTCCATATCGTTGAAGAAAACTATGCAGTGGCATTAAAAGCATTTAAGAAAAATGATCGTTTGCTGGTGGAGCTAGTGGTGCAAAGCGAAGATGAAGTGGATAAAATGGAGAAAAAGTTTAAGCGTAACCACGTGGAGCGCTTGAGGAAGGGTCTTTGTCAGCCGGAAGCAGACCCGATTTTTATTGAAACCTTGCGCAACCTGGAACGGGTCAGCGATCATTCCTATAATATTGCTTTGAGCTTGATCTATTAATTAATATAATGATCTTGTAATATTCTCTGCAATAGGTCTATTATTCCTGGCCGTGATTTCCCGCTACAAACCCGCTCGTGAACGCCCACTGAAGGTTATAACCCCCGCATGGACCGTTCACATCCAAAATTTCACCTGCAAAAAAAAGCCCATTTACTTTCAGGGATTGCATGGAATCCGGGTCAATTTCTGAAAGCGGCACACCTCCTGTGGAAAGCTGGCAATCTCTAAAACCCTTGACCCCTTTGACTGTAACTTTTTGATTGTGTAATGTCTCTAATAAATGATTGAATTCGGATTCAGTCATCTGATTTATTTGTTTATCTTCTGGCAAATGGCTTTGTTCCAGGATGAAATGGGTGATCTTGGACGGCAAAAAGGATTCCAATAAAATGAAGACAGGGATGCTGCCTTGATTCTTTTTATGAAGGAGTTCTTGAAATAATGGCTCTTGATTGGGTAAAAAATCCAGCCTGAGCTCCAGTTCTTCATTAGTGTGCAGACTGACCAGGTGGCTGAGGTCCATGACCCCCGGGCCGTTCAAGCCCCAACTGGTAATAATAATGTTCCCTATGGTGATGCCGATCTCTCTGCCATCCGCCAGTAAGGTAACACCTGCATCCAGCCGCACCCCCTGTAATTTATGAAAGCTTTTTGCATCAGTTAACAATGGAGCCAGGGCTGGTTTCACCGGGAGGATGGGTTGCCCCAACCTTTTCAGGATCGTATAAATATTATCTCTGGCGCCTAATTGTGGGGCTGCGGGTCCGCCGGCAGCGATGATCACCCGGTCAGCCCGAAATGAGCGCGCCGGATCTTGAGTGGATAGATGGAATTGTTTCCCAACCAGTTGAATATCAGTGATCAATGTCTGTAAGTGCTTCTCGATCCCAGCTTCATTTAAATGGGCAGCCAGAATATCCACCACATTCTGGGCGGAATTGGAAAGTGGATAGACCCAGCCGTCTTCGCTGGCGTAGGTAAAAATTCCCAGGTTTTCGAGCCAGTCAACCAGCTCTTTATTCCCAAACCTGGAAAAAACTTTGCTCAATTGTTCCGGGGCGGAAGTGAAATAGCGCTCGGGGTGTGCATGAGTATTGGAAAGGTTGCAGCGCCCGCTGCCTGTGGCTGCCAGTTTACGCCCCACGCTTGGATTGGCATCGATCAGTATTACCTCTGCCTGTTTCTTTCTCGCTTCGAGGGCTGCCATGATCCCAGCCGGGCCGGCTCCGATTATGGCTATTTTCATTTGTTCAGACTCATTGGCTTGAACATGGTTGGTAGAAAAAATAATTCCCTGGCAATCAAAAGTTGCTCATTTCTTAGCCCAATTCTTGAAGATGCCTTTTCTGGGTGAAAATAAATAAGCTAACAGGAAAAACAGGGTGGCGGTCAATACAATGGTGGACCCGGATGCGATATTCAGATAATAAGAAATATATAATCCCACCAGGCTCGAAAGAGCGCCAAGCAGGGCAGCCAGTCCCATCATTGCTGGAAGTCTTTGGGTGAGCAGGAAGGCAGTGGCGCCGGGTGTCACCAGCATGGCTGCCACCAGACCAACCCCGACGGTTTGCATGGAAGTGACTATGGTCATTGCCAGCAGCACCAGTAATAAATTACGCAAGAATTGTACTGGCAGGCGCAGGGTGCTCGCCAGCAGAGGATCAAAGGTGATCACTATAAAGGGTTTGTAGCAGATCAAGGTGATGACCAGGATGACCACACCCAGGATTGCGGTAAGCCAAAGGTCGCTGGGACTCACCCCCAGTACATTTCCAAATAAAATATGGCTGAGGTCCACCGCATAAGTGCGGATGGAGCTGATCAGCGCGATCCCCAGGGCCAGCGCGGCCGTGAACATGATGCTGATCGCCGTATCTTCTTTGATCGTCCCGCGTTGGGAAAACGCTCCAATCCCCAGAGCCACTACCACGGCAGCGATCAGAGCGCCGATTGTCAGGTTTCCTTTTAAAAGATAAGCTATGGCAATACCAGGAAGGATGGCATGGGCCATGGCATCTCCCAAAAAAGCCATTGACCGCAGCACCACATAACAGCCAATGACTGAACACAGCACCCCCACCATCACCGCAGCCAGAAGGCCGCGTCCCATAAATGCATAGGTCAAAGGATGAATAAACCAATCGATCATCGTTTGCTCCCGATTTTATGATGGGATGGGGGGCGGCAGTCATCCGTGACCACTGCGCCATCCACCATCATGACTTTATCTGCAAAAGCGATGCGGATGTTTCGGCTGGAAAAGACCTGTTTGGGTGGTCCGAAGGCGATCAGGGATTTATTAAGTAAAAGTGCATGGTCAAAATATTGGATGGCCTGGTTGAGGTCATGGGTGGAGACCATCACGGTCACATTTTGTTTTTTCAGGTCATCCAGTAAAGCAAAAATTGCTTCCTGGGTGGGCGCATCGATCCCATTAAAGGGTTCATCGAGCAAGAGAATATGCGGTTCCTGGGCCAGGGCGCGGGCCAGAAAAACACGCTGCTGCTGCCCGCCAGAGAGGTCGCTGATGGAATGCTGTGCCAGGTCACTGATCTCAATTTGCTCAAGACTGCGCGCGACCGCTTTTCGATCCTGTTCGCTGGCTCTGCGCAGCCAACCCAGCCGCCCATAACGACCCATCATGACCACATCTTCCACGGTCACCGGAAAGTGCCAGTCGATCTCCTCACGCTGCGGCACATAAGCCACGCAATCCTGGTGATTTCCCAGGGGTTGGCAGTGGATGCTGACATACCCGGAATGGATGGGCAGCTCACCCACCAGGGCTTTAAAAAGAGTGGATTTTCCCGCCCCATTGGGTCCAACCACAGCCACCCTGGCACCTTCCGGGATTTGGAGGGATAAATTCTCGATGGCAGGCGCACCATCATACAGGATGGTGAGATGATCGATATCGATTCGGGCTGGTTGCGGATTCATTGGAGTGCACTCACAATTATGGATATATTATATTTCATCATCGTGATGTAATCAGGAGCCGGGCCATCCGCCAGGCTGAGGGATTCACTGTACAGCTGGGTGACTACCTTGGCTTTTGTCTCGGAGGCGATCTGCGCTGCCAGTTGAGGGTTATTGCCCACATCCAGAAAGATCACTCTGGCTGTTGTGGAACGGATCGCGTCGGTTAATTGAGCCAATTGCTGCGCTGAAGGGGATGCATCCGGGCTCAGGCTGGGGATGAGCGATCCGACAATTTGAAATCCATACCGGGCTGCAAAATATCCCAGTGTTTCATGATTGGTCACCAGCAGGCGCTGGGATGGTGGGATCTCGCTCACCTTATACTGGATCCAAGTATCCAGTTGCTTCAACTGTTCAATATAAGCCGCGGCATTGGCAGCATAGATCGCTTTTCCTTGTGGGTCAAGAGAGGTCAGGGCATCCTGGATGTTATTGACATAGGTGATGAGGTTGTTTGGATCCAGCCAGAAATGGGGATCCCCGTTATTGCTTTGCAGCCCGGCAGACGCTTCGATGATCTTCTTGCTTCCGCCAATATTGGTAAATATTCCTTTCAGCCATTCCTCCAACCCATTTCCGCTGATAATGAGCAAGTCGCAATCGGCCACTTTAGCCATTTCCCTTGGTGTGGGTTCAAATGAATGCGGGTCAAGCCCGGCCGGGATCAGGGCATCCACTTTGGTGCGGTCGCCGCCTACCTGTTGAGCAATATCCGCCAGGAAGGATTCTGCTGCTATAACCTTGATGCCATTTGTGGATGTAGAAATTATCGCTGCCTGGCAGGCAATAGCAAATACTAAAAGAAAAATCATGGATGGAAAAAGACCAAATTTTCTCATGAGATGATGATTATAAAAGAGTTTTTTGGATCCGGATTTATACTTGAAAGTTTGAAAACGCAAGCGTAAGCCTTTCTCAAGTTTTTGGTTAACCTCCCGCCTATTATTTTTAGAATTTACCAGCTAAAATTAAAGGATGAATTCAGATCTTTTTCAGAACCTCAGTCATTTGCCTTCATTTTCTGCTCTGTCAATAGCTGATCTGAAAAAGATATCCGCATCTGCCATTCATAAAACCCTGCCCCCCGGGGAAATTGTTCTGCATGAGGGTGATGAATCCGAATCAGCTTACTTTGTCCTTTCTGGAAAATTGGAAGTTTTTCGTCTGGCTCTTTCCGGAAGGGAACAGGTGCTGGCATCGCTTTCTGCGGGTCAGGGTTTCAATACTGCCCCCTTTTTCCTGGAAGAAAAACATAACCCTGCAAGTGTGCGTACCCTGGAGAAAGCTGAATTGATGGCCATCCCCGCCAATCAGTTTTTAGCATTACTGAGTGAGATTCCGGATTTTAATCGGTTGGTGATGCGCGATTATTCAGAGCGCCTTAAACAGCTCACCAATAAAGTGGAGGACCTGGGTCTTTATTCTGTCCGCGCGCGCCTGGTGCGCTTTATTCTGGAACAGGCGAATCAAAAAGAGATTCCCTCCCGATGGACGCAAGACGAAATTGCCAGTCATATTGGCACGGTCCGCGATGTGGTTGGCCGCAGTTTACGCAGCCTGGAACAAGAAGGACTCATTCAAATGCAGCGCCAACGAATCCACTTGTTGGACCGCGCGGGGTTGGAAAAGATCGCTCATTCCGAATAATGCATTATTAAGACTTTAGTCGTAGTCGTTGGGTGCTCTGGCTGGTATCCTGATGGTGTACCAGGAGCCCAACGAATGGATTTAATTCTGCCGGTGATCGATCGTAAAAAATGCACCCTATGCGGCATTTGTATTGATGAATGCAAAACGCATGCGCTCGCCATTAATGAGGAACAGGTTATTATTGCTAAACCTGATTTATGTAATTATTGCGCGGATTGCGAAGGAGGTTGTCCACAGGGTGCCATTCGGGTGGAATTTGAATTTCATTGGTAGTCATTTAAATGGAGGATTGATGAGCGAATATATTGACAATGTTTCAAAAAGAAAAGAGCAGCTTAAACAGGCGCTGAAAAAACTCCATGAGGGCACGCCTCTGGAAGAATTGCGGGCAGAATTTACCGATGTTCTGCAAAATGCCAGTGCCGGGGAGATTGCTCAGATTGAGCAATCCCTCATCCAGGAAGGACTGCCGGTGGAGGAGATCCAGAACCTGTGTGATATTCATGTATCCCTCTTCCGTGAAGGATTGGATAAACAGTCCACTCCGGATATGCAGCCGGGTCACCCGCTCTACACATTTCGTGCGGAAAATGAGCTCGCCAGCCTGGTGCTTAATGAGGTCAAGGCCGCCATTGTAAATTTCAAGGTCAACCCTTCTGCGGAAGTGCGTACCAGGGTATCTGAAAAGCTGCAAAAATTGATGGAATTTGAAAAACACTACGCGCGCAAGGAAAATTACCTGTTCCCCTATCTGGAGAAATACCAGTTCACCGGTCCTTCCTCGGTAATGTGGGGCATCCAGGATGATATCCGCAAGGGATGGAAGGCAATGCGGGCAACCTTGCAGTCTCCGGCGCTGCCAACCGCTGCGATGGCAGCCGACCTTGAAAAGACCTTTGCTCCTATAGAAAACACCATTCGCGAAATGTTCTATAAGGAAGACCGTATCCTGTTTCCAGCGTCGCTGGAACGATTGACCCAGAAGGATTGGGAGGATATGTATGACCAGGAATCCGAAATAGGTTTTTGTTACGTTACGCGCGGTAAGCAATGGCGTACAACCGCTGTCTCCCAATCTGCTGAAGATAAACTAAAATTAGATCAGACCCAAAAAGGAAAGGAACATCCCATGACTTCAGTACCCTTAAAAACAGGCGCACTCACTCCTGAGCAGTTGAGCATGATGCTGACCACTCTGCCTTTGGATATTGCTTATGTGGATGAAAATGACACAGTCCTTTTTTATTCCGAGACCAAGGATCGTATCTTCCGCCGCACCCCGGCAGTGATTGGCCGCAAGGTGCAAAATTGCCATCCGCCGGCGAGTGTCCATAAGGTGGTTAAGATCCTCGAGGATTTTCGTGCAGGAAAACGCGATAAAGCCGAATTCTGGATCCAGATGAACGGCAAGTTCATCCATATCAGCTATTATGCTATCCGGGAAGCACAGGGCACTTATCGTGGCACACTGGAGGTCACTCAAGACCTGACTCATTTGCGCGAGATCCAGGGTGAGAAGAGATTGTTGGAAGATTAAAGTAAATGAAATGAGCATCTAAACTTCTGGCTTCATAATCTTAATCACGCTTTTATCTGATGAAAAAGAGGCATTTACTTATGTCCTCTTTTTTTTTATTGATAATTCTCTTACGCAATTGATGTCCTGAAGAGGTTATGATTGTCTGGTAAATATGGAGGTATAAAATGGACAAGTCCCAGACTGATCTATTCAATACTTATCTTGACCTTTTCAGTAAGAAATCTTTTGCCAATGTTGCCACAATAATGAAGGATGGCAGCCCGCAGGTCACCCCCGTGTGGGTGGATTATGATGGGGAAAACATTCTGATTAATACCTCCAGGGGAAGGCAAAAGATGAAAAATATTAAACGAGACCCGCGTGTGGCGCTTTCCATTCAAGATCCGGATAATCCCTATCGAAAATTACTTGTCCGCGGGCGTGTGGTGGAAGAGACCGAACAGGGTGCGGATGAGCATATTGATAAATTAGCCAAAAAATATACCGGGGCTGATACCTACCAGAACCGTACGCCGGGTATGGTGAGAGTGATTTTGAAGGTCAAACCCGAACATGTTTCACGGTGAAAGTAGAATAATTTTATAATTGCACTCGATTTTCCAAAAAAAACCGCTATGGTAAACTTACGGAGCAAAATTTAAAAGCGAGAGAAATAAATCATGAGAGCTGTTTTTCCATTTACCGCAATTGTTGGACAGGAGCGCATGAAGCGTGCCCTGATCTTAAATGCTGTCGATCCCAGGATTGGGGGCGTACTGATCCGTGGAGAACGCGGTACAGCCAAGTCAACAGCTGCCCGTGCGCTGGCAGCCCTGCTGCCTTCAGTGAAAGTAGTGAGCGACTGCCGATTTTCTTGCGATCCGGATAAACCGGAAAGTTTATGCACGGAATGCCGCGAACGGGTAGCCAAAGGTGAGGTTTTACCTGTTGCCACCCGCCGCACGCCTTTCATTGATTTGCCGGTTTCTGCTACCGAAGACCGGGTGGTGGGTACTTTGGATATTGAATCCGCCATCCAGAAAGGCGAACGCAAATTTGAACCTGGCATTCTGGCTGCAGCCAATCGCGGTTTGCTTTACATCGATGAGGTCAACCTGTTGGATGACCATGTGGTGGACGTCCTGTTGGATAGCGCTGCCATGGGGATGAACTTTGTGGAACGGGAAGGGATTTCCTTTGTCCATCCCGCTCGTTTTATTTTGGTCGGCACCATGAACCCGGAGGAAGGTGAGCTGCGTCCTCAGTTGTTGGACCGCTTTGCCCTGTCTGTGGAGATTCGCGGCATCCGCACTCCCCGTGAACGTGTTGAAATTATGGAACGCAATCTTGGCTTTGAACGTGATGGCGAGGCATTCCGGCAGGAATGGCTTCCGCGCGAGGAAGAACTTTCCCGTCGCATTGAGAAAGGGCGTAATCTGGTGGATCAGGTCACTCACACCAGCCGTGATTTATTAGCAATCGCTGCATTAACCTCGTCCATGAATGTGGAAGGCCACCGCTCCGACCTGGTGATCCTCAAATCTGCCCGCGCTCAGGCTGCGTTTGATGGCCGTACCTCCATCACTGACCTGGATATCGCTCTTACGGCTGAACTGGCTTTGCTCCACCGCATTAAGGGTGGCCCTTTCCTGCAGACCGAGATCGGGGTTGAAGAATTGCGTGAACGGATCGAACACCTGGTGGGTTCAAGCGGCGAAACAGAATCCGAGCCGGATCAGTCCAAGGAACCGATCCAGGAGGAAGAAAATAACCCAAAAAAAGTGTGATGGGGGACGAAGCGGGTGAAACCTCCAGCTCAAATGAAAAAGAGGTCCCGGTTCCCCCCCAGAATATCTTTGACCAGCGAAAAGCCAACTGGTGGGAGGGTGGCAATAAAGTAAAGGTAGGCGAGAAGTTCACTCCGCGCCGCCTGGATACTCCGCTGGATAAAATGGTGCGCTCGTATGGCGGGCGCCGTTCCCGTACCCAGACTGAAAAAAAACGTGGACGTTATGTGCAATCCCGCCCGGCCAATGGTGATCCATTTGACCTGGCTTTTGATGCCACCTTGCGCGCTGCCGCCCCTTTTCAACAAGAACGAAAAAAGAAAAATAAAAGTATTGCCCTGCATGTCAAGCCGCGCGATTATATGCGCAAGGTTCGGGTGCGGCGGGCAGCCAACCTGATCCTCTTCCTGGTGGATGCCTCCTGGTCAATGGCAGTCGCGGAGCGGATGAGCGCTACCAAGGGTGCTATTCTATCCCTCCTGACTGATGCTTATCAGAGGCGTGACCGGGTCGGATTGATCGTTTTTCAAAAAGACCGTGCCACTTTGGTGCTGCCGCCCACCAGCAGTGTGCAGCTTGCCCACCGTGCTCTTACCAATATCCCCGTGGGAGGAAAGACCCCGCTTGCGGCAGGACTCCAGATGGCGCATGAAGTATTGCAACGCGAATCGATGTTGCATCCGGATGTCCGCCCTCTGCTGATCGTCCTGACCGATGGTGCCGGGAATGTCTCCCTGGGTTCTATGCCGCCGCTGGAGGAAGCCTACCAGATTTCTAGTCAGATTGCCATGGCAGAGATCCATTCCATTGTGATTAATATGGAAGCGCAAACGTATGACCAGGGATTGTCCTCAACACTTGCCGAAAAGCTTAAATCTCCCTGCCTGAGCATATCGGAACTGAAAGCCGAACACCTTTACCTGGCAGTCAGGCAGGCGAGTAATGAGATGCAAAATGAACAGAGTAAAACCGTTAGATGAGATGGCCATTCAATGGTAATATAATCTGGAATGAGACCTTAATCTTCCACCGGGATGGGAAGCGCTGATTATGCCTAAATCGAATCAACCCAAGAAGAATATTAAACCAACAAAAGCAGGTTTGCAATGGAATTTTCAAAACCTTATTTTTATTGGTGTACTGGTTATTTTTGCGGTCAGTGTGATCTGGAGTGATTCTATTTCTCGTTTGTTCAGCGGGTTCAACTTGCAGGATAAAACCCTGGTACCTACCCCAACCACTTTGTTTGGAACTCCAACCCCGCTCCCTGCCGAATATTTGACAAGTTCAGACCAGACGAACGGGATATTACTGGGGGTAATGATCCTGGGTATTATCATCATTGCCGGGACGATCGGTATTCTAATCCGCGATAGATCCTAAAGCTTGATTGGTCAGTGATTCAATTTTCCCTCCGGTTAATCACGGGGTTTTTTGCGCGCTGGCACAACCATTTTCCATTTCATGCGTAAATATGATGTAAAAATTTTCAAGGAGTTATTATGCAAAAAAAATCAATTTTTAAAAAGGGTTGGCTGATTACCATTGCCCTCACTCTGGTGCTGATGTTTGGTTTGGTTGGAACAGTACATGCAGCTGAGTTTATTCCAGAAGGTACGATCCCAGCCGGAAAGATCATTGATGATGATGTCTTTCTGGCTGCTGATTCTGTGTCGATGGATGGCACAGTCAACGGAATGCTTGTCGCTGCCGGCAAAATCGTCACGATCAATGGAAACGTACATGGGGATGTCTTGCTCATGGGCGAGACTGTGATAGTGTCAAACGGTGCAGTCATCGACGGCAACCTTTTCACTGCGGCTGCCACGGTGATTGTGGATGGGAAAGTGAGTGGTTCTGTGTTTGGGGGCAGCTCTTCCGCCGAGTTGAAGGAAAATGCAGCCATCGGACGCAATCTTTATTATGGCGGTTACAGTCTTACAACCAAAACCGGCTCCATGGTTGGAACGGATCTATTCACCGGGGCATACCAGGCGATCCTTTCCGGTTCTGTTACGCGGGATGCCAAAATTGGTGCAGGTGCCATCGAACTGAATGGATCGATTGGCCGAAACGCTGTCTTTAATGTGGGCCATGATCAATCCGCTCGGGATCCTGAACAATGGTTCTCATATGCTCCTGGAAAACAATATTTTCCGCCTGCCATTCCGGCCGGGATCCGTATGTCCAGTACTGCAAAGATCAATGGCAATCTGGCTTTCACCAGTGATAACGACCAATCTGTAACCTTCAAGCCGTCCACATCCGGGACGATCCAGTATCAAACCCCTGTCCCGATGGATGTTCGCAGCGGTTCCCAGTATCAGACTCGCCGTGGGAATGCATCTTTCGGTGGGTTCTCCCTGTTCGCAGGAGCACAACGCTTTATTACTCTGCTGATCCTGGGTGCACTGGCAATTTGGCTGTTGTTAAAACCTTTCAAGAAAACCATTGATGCCGGTATTCAAAAGCCGTTGAATTCGGCTGGCTGGGGTTTCATCGTGATTGCTGTGGGATTCCTCGCTTTCCTTGTCATCCCCTTGGTCTTTGTGTTGATGGCAATCTTGCTGGGTTTTCTCTCACTGGGTGGGCTGCTGTTTGCCTGGCTGGGGGTTGTGGGTAGTGCGATCCTGTTGATCACACTGGCTTTCCTTTTTGTGGTGTTCACTGTGAGCAAGCTGATCGCCCTTTACATGGCTGGCAAGTGGCTGAGCGGGCATCTGTTCCCGAAATCAGCCGATAATCCCTGGGTGATCCTGATTGTTGGAGTCTCCCTCTATGTGCTCTTGACCATGATCCCCGTTGTAGGCTGGCTGGTTGGCATGGCTGCAGCTCTGGTGGGAACTGGTTCATTATGGCTGGCAGTTCGCAATCACCGTGAAGCTGCCAAAATAGTCCCGGTTAGTTAATTTGATCTTTCATTAATATCAAACACTTCCCTTTGGATCTAAGCCAATGGGAAGTGTTTTTAAATCGTAAATGTCTCTTCTAGAGTTCGATTGCCAAAAATGGCACCGACATTTCTTCAGCAAGGAAGGCCCCATGCCTGCCCAGCATGGTGTTATCTTTGGTTCCCCATCTTAAATAATCGCTCCCGGTGGGGATCACTACCAAGTCGCCCATACGGTCGATACTTTGCTGGCAAGGCAGTGCATTTCCAAACGCTCCTGATTTCAAAAAATCACAACTGGGCATCACCTTGAATTTGCCTGGCCAGGTTTGTTCGATGGTTTCTTTTATTTCTTTTTCCTTCCCTTCCTTTACGAAGAGATAGGGAAGGCGGGCTTCACCGCTGAGCGTCATTTCTAAATTTTCAATAAATCGGGGGTGCTTCTTTATCTCGTAATCCGGGTTGATGATTTGCGGAATTTGGCCATGGTCAGCGGTCAGGAGGAATAGTGTTCGGGGTTTGGAAGTGGTTTTCATTTTCACCAGGAATTGCCCGAGCTGGTTGCTAAAATTCAACCATGCCTGCCAGACCAGTTCATGCCCGGGGCCATAGCGATGCGAGAGGGTATCCAGGTCTGCCCAGTAGAGGTGGGAATAGGATTTTCCCCGAGTCCGTTTTTGGACTGCACTGACAGCCTGCCATTGTTCCTCAAACGTCCGCCAGGGATGGATCGTAGTCCCCTGCATGAGCATATTGGATAAGCCTGAATCGGCGATGGAAAAATGCTCGAAAACATCCGTTTCAATTCCCAGTTTCCTCAATTTTGGTCCAATGCAATCCACTGGTAAAAAATTATTGGGGTTGAAGCCTAATTGGGATAAACTGCCAGCTTCTTCTGGTGCGGAAGCCAGTGAATGTGCAATCATGTTGGCAATGACTCCAAACTCTTTGAGCCACAATTCATACCCGATCACCCCATGTTCGCCGGGTTCTTTGCCGGTCCACAGCGAAGTCAGCACTGTTGCAGTTGTACTGGGTGTGACGCTGGAAAGAGCGCCTGCCACGCTGGAATCCAAAAGTGGATACCAAAGTGAATTCTTGCCCTGCTCAGCGATCCGCGTTAATAAACGCCTGAAAAGGGAAAGACCCAGGCTGTCGACCACCAGCAGGATGACCCGTTCATATTGATCGTCAAGTGGATTGACCAGGCCTTCCGCGATGGGGGTTGAACCCTCCAGAGTGGCACCCAGCCAGTGAAAAATACTCGCAGGCAGGTTGGCTACGGTTGTACCGCTGTAATTGGGGAAAATGAAATCCTGGTTAAAATCCAATTGAGGAATGCGCCTGGATCTTATTTTCTCCAGGCAGGATTCGGTTAGATCGAGCATGACTGGAAAGCGAGGCTAGAGGTTGAATGCATGAAGATAAAGCTCGGTCATTTTCTCCAGCCCAAAATGTTCCTCCGCCCGGGTGCGCGCTGCTTTTCGAAAATGCGCCTGGCGCTTAAGAATATCCGCAGCGGCTGCAACCAGGCTGGCAGGTTGGGCAGCCTCCAATCTCCAGAAATCATTTCCGTAGGGGGCAACCCGCCCCGCATCCCCGTCCACCAGCTCGGGGAGTGAGCCGGTGGCATAGCCAATGACCGGCAAACCGCAGGCCATGGCTTCCACCACGGAATTGGGGCAGGCGGCATTGATGTCTGCTGAGAAGAGCATGTGTGCTGAACGGTCTTTTGCCGGAATCTCCTCCCGCGGCACCCATCCGATCCATCGGATCAACCCTTTTGCTTTTTGGTCAGCCATTGCTTTTAGTTTATCCGATGCGCTGCCGGTGATCATCAATTCCACTTTCTGGCTTGTCGTCTGTTGCAGTGCCACAATAAAATCCACCGCGTTTTCCAACCCGCTTTCATACCCGCCGCTGAAATTGGCTTCAATGACCAGAATACGGACCGCGTCCTGGGGTGGTTTTTCATTCCCAATAGGCGAATAGGTATTCAGGTCAACCCCGTTATAAATAACCTGGATGCTTGCGCGGGTGATTTGATAAACCGAGTCCCACCAATCACAAGAAAATTGGCTTTGATAAACAATGTGGTCAGCCAAATTGCGGCGGGTGAAGGACAGGATCCGGTTATACCATTCTGCGCGCAGGTAATGCTTCAGCCCGGTCTTGCGTACCTTGTGCATCCAGTTCATCCCATCCAATCGTTCGACGATCCGCACTCCACGCTGGCGTGCATGCCAGACGTCCAACAGTTGATGGGTGCCTCCTACAACAAGGATGGCTGCGCAATCCGGGCGGGTGGGGTCGTGATGAGCTTCTATCCCGTAAGCTGCCAGCCCCTTGCTGAGCCTGCCTTGAAAAGAAGCCGGTCCGCCGCGGCCTTCCAGTTTGGGCAGAAAACAAATACTTTTTTTAGACAATGATCTGGCTTTCATTAGATGGGCTTTTTACGCTGCCGCTGGTTCAGGTTCTTGATAATCCAGAACAGCCTGGACGATTCTTTCCGCCGCGTGCCCATCCCCGAATGGGTTGGAGGCATGCGCCATTTTTAAATAGGCATTTTCGTTTTCCAGCAGCTTTCGGGTTTGCTGAAATATACGCTCGCTGTCCGTTCCCACTAATTTAAGGACCCCGACTTCCACTCCCTCCGGTCGTTCAGTGACCTCTCTCAGCACCAGGGTGGGCACCCCCAATCCTGTTGCCTCCTCCTGGATCCCTCCGGAATCAGTGAGTACCAATTTGGAGTGTTTTAGCAGGTGGATTAACGGCAGGTACTCGATCGGTTTTAGCAGGGTGATATTGGGAACGCCATCCAGGATGCGGTGAGCCGGTTCCTGGATATTGGGGTTGAGGTGAACCGGGTAGACCAGTTCCACTTTATTTGGATAGGCTTCAGCAATCTCGCGCAACCCCTGGCAAATGTTTTCAAATGGTTTTCCAAAACTTTCGCGGCGGTGGGCAGTGACGGTGATGAGCAGGCGCTCCCCGCTGAGCACGTTTCTTGAATTCAATAATTCTTCCACTTCGGCGGGCATCGGGAATTTGACAATTTGCTGCAGGGCATCAATGACGGTATTGCCGGTGACCTTGATGCGCCAATCCGCCACACCTTCATGGAGCAGGTTCTGGCGGCTGTGCTCGGTGGGAGCGAAATGAAGGTCTGCGACCACACCCGCAACGCGGCGGTTGATCTCTTCAGGGAAGGGAGCATATTTATCATCGGTGCGCAAACCGGCTTCCACGTGCCCAACCTTTATTTTATGGTAATAACCGCATAAAGCCGATGCCATCACCGTGGTGGTATCGCCCTGTACCAGGATCCAATTTGGATTGACCTTACACAGGATCGGATCAAGTGCGCTGAAAATATTAGCGGTCAGGTCAGCCAACCCCTGGTTGGCCTTCATCAGGTTCAGGTCAATTTCCGGCTTAAGTCCAAAAAGATGCAGCACCTGGTCCAACATTTCCCGGTGCTGGGCGGTGACGCATATATGGGATTCAATTTGCGGGGTGTGCGCCAACTGCTTCACCACGGGTGCCATCTTGACCGCTTCCGGACGTGTTCCGAAGATGGAAAGAACGCGGATTTTATCCATATTATTTTCCTTGTTTGCTTTTACCATCACCCAGTCGGAAATACTGAAAACCAGCCGCTTCCCATTTTTCTTTCTCCCAAACACCGACGGTATCAATAACCAAACGGGCGGATGTGAGTTGGGCTACTTCAGCAGGTACCAGGTTGCGGAATTCAGTATGTGCCACCAGTAAGAGCAGGAGTTCACTCTGTGCGATTGTCTCCCAGATTGTCTTTTCCATGATCAGGTCAGGATGGGAGAAATCCAATTTATAGGGTTCAAAGGCATGAACGATTGCGCCGGAATTATGTAATAGTTCACCAACCATTAGCGCAGGGCTTTCGCGCAGGTCGTCCACATCTGGTTTATACGCCAAACCCAGGGCGGCAATGATTTTGCCCTTTAGTTTTCCCATCTTCTTAAGGCACAAATCCACCACATGCCGGGGTTGGGCATCATTGACCTCCCGAGCCATGCGGATGAGAGGCGTGATTTTCGGCGCAGCTTCCACCAGGAACCAGGGATCCACGCTGATGCAGTGGCCGCCCACACCTGGTCCGGGATTAAGGATCTTCACTCTTGGGTGACGGTTGGCCAATTGAATGGCTTCCCAAACATCCACTCCATATTTTTCAGCGAGTTGGGAAAACTCATTTGCCAGGGCAATGTTCACATCCCGGGAAGTGTTTTCCATCAATTTAACCATCTCGGCAGTGGTGGCATCGGTCAGGATGATCTCGCCGCGTACAAAGGTGGCATACAGATCACGGCCTGCATCCGCAGATGCGTAATTCACTCCGCCGATGACGCGCGTATTTTCGATCAGTTCGCGTAAAATCTGCCCGGGCAGTACCCGTTCAGGGGAGTACGCCAACAGGAAATCCTCCCCTGCTTTTAAACCACCTCGTTCCAGGATGGGCGCCACCAGGTCAACGGTGGTGCGCGGCGGTGAGGTGGATTCAAGCACCACTAAGTTGCCTTTTCTTAAATGAGGCAGGATGGATTGAGCTGCGGATTCGACAAAGGAAAGGTCAGCTTTTTTTTGTTCTTTAAAAGGGGTTGGTACGGCAATGATGAAAGCGTCTACAGGTTCGGGTTGGTTGTGAATGACCAGGTTGCCGGATCTGAGTGCAGCCTGAACAAGGGTGCGCAGGCCGGGTTCATGAATGTGTAAATGACCGTTCTGCAAACCAGCTACGATTTGCGGATTGATATCCACCCCGATCACCTTGATGCCGGATGTGGCGAAGGTGGAAGCGGTCGGCAGTCCAATATAACCCAATCCCAGGACACATATTTTATTAAATTTCACATGATCACCTTAATGGTTGTTGGAATCGTTGATATTATCCCATAAAAAGCCATGTTCTAATTATTCAGCCTTCAAATTTTCCAACTGGGTGGAGTTGTGAATTCGAAGATAATTGATTTTTAAAAAATATTTTGTATAATGGATTGGAAAGTAAAAGGTGGAATAATTTGAAAAATATCTCTCTACTGATTTTGGTATCAGTATGTTTTTTCCTGGTTGGCTCAGCTGCCACGATGGATGATCATTTTCAGGAAAGGATGTTGATCTCTTCCACAATTACTTCGCAATTTCTAAACCGTTCAATGCCTTCTGCGGTGGCTCCCACTCCTGCTCCAACCCCACCGGGCATGTGTTTACGCAAGATCGTTTTTGCATCCACTGGAGATCAGGATACTTTTGAAATCATGGTAATGAATTCAGATGGAACAGCTATCAGTAATGTATCCAATAATCCGGCGGATGATCTCGATCCCGTCTGGTCTCCAGATGGAAAGCAGATTGCGTTTGTCTCCAACCGCATGAAAAATCCTTCCGTGACAACCCAGGTTTATATCATGAATGCAGATGGAACGGGCGCATCGCAGCTTACAGCAGGTCTGGGGAACGCCCGCTATCCGGCCTGGTCACCGGATGGAAAGCAAATTGCCTTTGCATACCAATATGGTACTAAAAGTGATATTGTTCTGATTAATGCGGATGCATCTGGATTTAAGCGGATCACTAATAGTTCGGATTTGAATCTTTCGCCTTCCTGGTCACCGGATGGCAAAAGGCTTGCATACTCCTCGGCAGTGTGGGATGAAAACCAGAAGAAGTATATCAACTATGATATTTTCACCATAAATGCCGATGGGACAAATCCAATTAAACTGACCACTTCCCTGGCAGATGATTATTCTCCAACCTGGTCACCGGATGGAAAAATGATTGCCTTCACTTCAGAACGTCGTGGAAATGCACACATTTTTGTGGTGAACTTAAGTACAAATTTCGCGAAACAGGTAACCTTTAATTCAAAATCTATGGAAAATCATCCTGCCTGGTCTCCAGACGGCAAATCTATTGCGTTTGATTCGAATCGTGATAATCACGGCGGGGAGATTTATACAATGGAGATCAATGGCAAGGATTGGGTGAAATTAACTAATTCATCCGAAGATCAATTGACCTGGCAGCCAACTTGGTCGCCAGTTTGTAATTAATGAAGTCAAATAAACTCCCCCTTAGGGGGAGGTAAGGTGGGGGTTTTATTTGCTTTTGCTCCGGCCTGCGTCCCACGGGCGTGACTCTGGGCTTTAGTCTGCGTCTCGCAGACGTTTTTACCCCATCAGTTTTTTCTTCTCAACCGAAGCTTTATGCAATTCTCAAAAACCTGTGCGAGACGCACAGGTGAGCGGAGTGGGGTGTGCTCCATCCTGAGCTGCAACCCGCGTCTCACGGGCATGACTTAATCCTTAAATTTCTATCACAGCTGCAATATAATTGCGTTAGGTAAACTTACCCTGACCTGATCGAAAGGATCGCCCATGCCTGATACCCTCTACCTCATTGACGGCCACGCACTCGCATACCGCGCCTTCTTTGCTCTCATCGCGACCGGTTCCCGCTTCCAAACCCGCAGCGGCGAACCGACCGCCGGAGCCTATGGCTTTACCAATATCCTTTTGCGCATCCTCGAACAGGACAAACCCAAATACCTGGCAGTGGCCTTTGATACCGGTAAGACCTTCCGCAATGAGGTCTACAAGGAATACAAAGCCACCCGCGCTAAAATGCCCGAGGATCTCGTTCCGCAGATAGTGCGCATTCGCCAGATCGTGGATGCCTTCAATATTCCCCGCCTCGAAAAAGAAGGTTTTGAAGCCGATGATGTCCTCGGCACCATCGCCCGCCAGGCAGTCGCACAGGGTCTGGGAGTCAAGATCATCACCGGTGACCGCGACTTGTTGCAATTGGTGGATGAGCGTGTAACCGTGAATCTCTCCGGCAGCAAACTGGCTGAAGCCAAGGATTACACTCCTTCAACGGTCAAGGAGGTCCTAGGGGTATGCCCCGATCAGGTGGTGGATTTCAAAGCTCTCATTGGCGATAAATCCGATAACATTCCCGGTGTGCATGGTGTGGGCGAAAAGACCGCTCTGACCATTATGGAAAAATACACCACCCTGGATGAGATCTATGCTCACCTGGAGGAATACCCGGAGCGTATCCGCAAATTGCTTGAACAGGGCAAAAAGGATGCTTACCTGAGTTATGACCTCTCCCGCATTCGTACCGACCTCTCGGTCACCTTGAACCTGGAGCAGGCCCAGGTGGGTGATTTCAATTACCCGCTGCTGGTGGAATTGTTCAAGGAATTGGAATTCCGTTCTTTGCTCACCCGCATCCAGCCGGCAGCCGCTGTGATTCCCGGCCAGCCCGCGCATGACCAGCTTTCGCTCTTTGGGCAGTCGCCCATCCGCATTGGCACCTCGCCCCGCTATGAAATAAAAACCGTTTTGGTGGATTCGCCTGAGAAGCTGCAAGAGCTGCAGCAGGTATTATCCAAAACTAAAGTGATCTCATTCGATACCGAAACGACTTCCACCGACCCGATGCAGGCCAGCCTGGTGGGTATCTCGCTCGCGGTTCAGGAAGGGGAGGGCTATTACATACCGGTAGGACATGCAGGTGGTCAGTCGAACATGGACATGACCCAGGTTTTGGATGGTTTGCGCCCTTCTTTTACCGATCCACAGGTCCAAAAGGTCGGTCACAATCTCAAGTACGACGCCCTCGTGCTTCGCAATCATGGGCTCATTCCCGCCCCGTTGAGCTTTGATACCATGATCGCTGCCTGGTTGACCGATCCTTCCACCCGCCGCCTGGGTCTCAAGGATATGGCTGAAATCGAGCTGGATGCCAGCATGACCCACATCGAAGAACTGATCGGCAGCGGCAAGAACCAGCGTTCCATGGCGGAGATCGCCATTAGTGATGTGGCACCCTATGCTGCTGCTGATGCTGAGATCCCCCTGCGCCTGCAGCCCCTGTTGGACAAACGCATGCAGGAACACAACGTATCCAAAGTTTTTTATGAAATGGAAATGCCCCTGGCAGCCATATTGGAAGATATGGAGTTTATCGGCATTGCCCTGGATGCGCCTCTCTTTAAAAAACTCTCTACCGAATTCAAGATCCGCCTGTTGGAGATCGAGAAGCAGGTGTTTGCTGTGGTGGGGTATCCCTTCAATCTCAATTCCACCCAGCAGCTTTCCAAAGCCTTGTTTGAAACCCTCAAGCTTATCCCGCCGGATGTGAACAACAAGACCAAATCCGGGCACTTTTCCACCTCCGCTGCAGTCCTGGAAGACCTGCGCGGCAGGCATGAAGTGGTGGATAAATTACTGGAATACCGCGAGCTTTCCAAGCTGGTGTCCACCTACCTGGATGCGCTGCCCCTGCAGATCAATCCGCGCACCGGCCGCGTGCATACCTCCTTCAACCAGACCGGTTCGGTCACCGGCCGCCTGGCTTCCTCTGACCCCAACTTGCAGAATATTCCCACCCGCACCGAGACTGGACACCAGGTGCGCAAGGGTTTCATTGCCAGTCCGGGGACTGTGCTCCTTTCGGTGGATTATTCCCAGATCGAGCTGCGCATCGTGGCACATATGTCCGGCGACGAGGCCATGCTTAACGCTTTCCGCGCCGGGCAGGATATTCATGCCACCACTGCAGCCGCTATCTACGATATTCCCTTGGACCAGGTAAGCAAGGAACAGCGCCGGCATGCCAAAGCCATCAACTTTGGTTTGATCTACGGCATGAGCGCATTTGGATTGGCAGCTGGTACCGACCTGACCCTGGCGGAAGCGGAGAACTTCGTCAAAGATTACTTTGTCCATTTCCCGCGTGTCAAGGAATATCTGGATGGCATCCGCAAACTGGCAGCCCAGCAGGGCTATGTGGAAACCTTGCTCGGCCGCCGGCGCTACTTTCCCAATCTAAAAAATCCTCCCACCGCCCAGATCCGCGCCCGTGAGGAACGCGAAGCCATTAACGCTCCCATCCAGGGAACTGCTGCGGATATTCTCAAGATCGCCATGATCCGCCTGCCGGATGCGCTGGTGAAAGCTGACCTTAAAGCAAGAATGCTCCTGCAGGTGCATGACGAATTACTATTGGAATGCCCGCAGGCTGAACTAAAAGAAACCGCCAGGGTGGTGAAAGCGGTGATGGAGAATGCCTACCAGCTTTCCATTCCTCTCACTGCCGATGTTGCCTGGGGTGTCAACTGGGGTGAACTTCAAACTCTCTAAGAATTCTCCTCCCCCTTGTCCTTAGGGGGAGGTAAGGTGGGGGATTCATTCTTGATCTTTGCTACTCAGTCGATGGTTGACATGGCAATTACAGACCAGGATACTGTTTGGAAATCAGTCTCAATTCTGCTATAGTAAGTGTATGGGAATAACCCAAGGAGAAAAAATGAAGACCAAAAACCATTGGATCACATTGTTCTCACTACTAAGCATCACGGCTCTGGCTGCCTGTGGCGGCCAAACCACCCCAGCCCCTACGATCACACCAATCCAGGTGCCCACTGCAGAGCCTCTCAAACAAGTAATGCTGGCTGCAGGCGAGGTCACCTCTCCGGTCAGGATTCTGGAGGATGCCGACTCAAGCATCCGGGCATCCGAGAAGCGGGCTGTGTCTGGGGATAAAATTCTGGATAACCTGTATGAGCGCCCTTTCACGTCCAAAACGATGATCTATCAGCCTGACCTCAACATCCTGAAGGTATCCATTGCCGGCGACGCAGACTTCTACTATTTCACCATCACTCTGGATGGGCTTGACCCGGCGACAAAAACCCTCACCGGCACCTACGGGATTGAATTTGACCGCACCAAGACCGGGCGGGGAGACCTCCTGGTAAGGGCGAGTACCCTGAAAGAGGAATGGTCCCTTACGAACGTGCATGCCTACATCGACCAGAACAAAGATGTGGGCGGATACAGGCCCATCGTTGCGGAAGAGGGATTCAAAGGAAATGGATATGAGACCGAGGTCAAACTGGAAGGTGACAAGGCGGCTTATGCGCGCACTATACCTGGTGACCCGCCTATCGTTCAGATCGCAGTCAGCAAGGTGCTGATGGGTGATGCGGCTGAATTCATGTGGGGGGGGTGGGCGGACAAGGGCGTCAATGATCCCAAGCTGTTCGATTTTGATGACTATTTCGGCCCAAATGCGGCCGGTTCCCCGATCAACACCTCCAAGGATTACCCGCTTAAAGGGCTGTACAGCATGGACAACACCTGCCGCTTGCCCTTTGGATTTGAACCTCCAATGGGTACCGTCCCGGGTATGTGCCTCTCGATACCTCCAATTGTAGAAGGTTCAAGTAATTGTGTTTGTACAACCTGGATTAATTTTGGAAACACAAAAGTATGTGGGGCATATCAATGTAGTTAGTCAAAAATAATTTGAACGAGGGAGATGCATTCTTGAGGCTGCCTGGGTAGGCAGCCTCTTTGTTTTCTCATTGTAAAAAAGATGCATAACCCAGCCAGCAAGTGAGCCATCCCATAAGGCATTAGCGAAATTTGTGGTTAAAAATTGGTGATCTATCTTTACAATTATTCAAGCTCAATCCTGATGGTGGTTTTTTCCTCGATTAATTTCAGAGGATTTACCATTATCTTCCCGGGAAATTGGCTCGTAATCTTTCAAAAATAAAATATATTAATTGTCATAAGATTCTTCAAAAACAAAAAAAGCTCAAAAAAACATGATAAAAATGAAAAATCAAAAACCACGGGAATGGAAATTCCCATTTTTATTTTCAAAGGTAAATTCAGAATGAAAAAGGTCACAATTTTTTTGCTTCTCGCCGCCTTCCTGGCGGCCTGTGCTCCATCGCAAGGGGAACCCACCCCGAACCTCGAGGCGGAGAACAATTCGGACCTAGTGCCAGTGGGAACACCGCTAAAATCGGCTTCAAAAATCAATCCCAATTCGGTGGAAGCGCTGCGGCTGCGTTCCTTTGGGGCAGGCGAGCTTTCAGTTGAATACGCCTGGGAAAACCAGCCGGAATTCACCCGCTATTACATCACCTATCCCAGCGATGGTCTGACCATTCACGGGTTTGTCAATGTCCCGGTGGGCAAAGGACCCTTCCCGGTCATCATTGCCCTGCATGGTTTCATCCCAGCGGGTGAATATAAAACGCGCGATTATTCCACCCGCTATGCCGACGCGCTGGCGCAGAGCGGTTATATTGTCCTGCATCCCAACATGCGCAATTTCCCTCCCTCTGATTCCGTCCCGCGCACCGGTGATAATCTGGGCGGCTATACCATGGATGTGCTCAATCTGCTGGCGCTGGTGCGCAGGCAGGCCGGGCAGGAAGGAATATTTAAAAATGCCGATCCGGGGCGCTTGGGGATCTGGGGGCATTCGATCGGCGGCGGGATCGCCCTGCGCGTCCTGAGCATCGTGCCGGAAATCAAGGCGGCGGTGATCTATGCCGGGGTCAGCCAGCGCTACACCAATGCAGCAGCCGGCTATACTGTTTTTGACCTGGGCGCCAGCCAGGCGGTTTTCAGCCTGCACCATGGCGAAGCGGATCATACCGTCCAGCCTGCCTGGACGAAAAAACTGGACCAGCAGCTTTTGGACCTGGGTAAAAAGGTGGAATTTTTTACCTACCCCGGACAACCTCATACCCTTTTTGGGCAGAATGATACCCTCTTCATTAAACGCATGACCGATTTTTTCAAAGCAAATTTATAAAAGATTCTATATAAAGGGTGTTTTCTGATGTAATAGCAGGTCAGGCTTTCCAGCCGAACAAAATGTTTATCTTTCCACGAGATAGCCCAAGACGCAAAAATCAGGTTTCCCTATCACCTCGTAGGTCAGGCTTTCCAGCCTGACAAAATATTTATCGGGCGGCAACCCCCAATAAATTCCTTCCTTCATCTAATAAGGAGAGGGAAGGTGGGGAGTTATTCAATTCAAACCTGTTACTAATTAAAATATTGCGTATAGTTGAAATTGGATTCGTTTCTTTATTCGTTTCTCGAGATATGTCCGCTTTTGTCCGAATTTGTCCGGTTTCTTAAAGTGTCGGCTTATGTCGTAGCCCTCGGCATTGCGCAGCATCCGCACCAGGGGACGAAGTAATCTCTCTTCCTAACTCCTTCGCGAGATGGTTGGTACCGATCACGAAGATACCGTCTTAAATGTCAAGAGCAAAAATAAAATCAGGATGAA
>CAZMZW010000008.1:0-111446 GCA_964571135.1 uncultured Anaerolineaceae bacterium
TAAAAACTGCACCCTTTCTGTTGGTTTTGGTGTCCAACTTTTGGGGTGCAGTTCAAATAAGTCAGCTCTTTTTATTTATCACAAAGGGTAAATATCTTGAAACTAATCTACCTGGAATATTCCCTTTAATTCTAACATTTCCAATTCCGTGTTCAATTTTATCTATTTGTCCGCTCTGATGAAACAACGATATTAATTGGCCCTGCAGATAGGGTAATTTTACGTCAATCGGCACAAGAGTTTCGAAGAGTTCCTGACGGATTCGTTGCAATAATTCATTAATTCCTTGGCCTGTCATTGCAGAAATGGGAATTGCTTTTATCCATTCAGGTATGGATAGGTTAGCGGCTTTGGAATTATTAATCCTATCAATTTTATTAAGAACAGTAATTACAGGTATATGATCGCATTCAATATCTTTTAATGTTTTTTGGACTGATTTCCATTGTGCCACTGCTGCTGGGTGAGAGATATCCACAACATGCAATAGAAGGTCAGCTTCCGAAATTTCTTCCAATGTTGCCCGAAATGCGGCAATCAACTGAGTAGGAAGCTTTTGTATGAAACCAACAGTATCTGTTATCAGAATTGAATTTCCTCCAGGTAATTCCAATCGGCGTGTGGTTGGATCGAGAGTGGCAAAAAGCTTATCTGCTACGAGGACATTAGAATCGGTTAATTGGTTGATTAAAGTAGATTTGCCTGCATTAGTGTACCCAACAAGGGCGATGATAGGAATGTGCGATTTTTTCCTGGTTAGTCGGTATTGGTGCCGATGAGCCCTTACTTTCTCCAATTCATCCTTTAAAAAAGCAATTCTTGAACGAATTTGTCTACGATCTACTTCCAATTGTGTTTCACCAGGTCCGCGTAAACCAACCCCCCCGACACTTCCAGTACGACCCGCACCTCCACCTGCTTGTCTGGCTAGGTGAGTCCAGGCTCGTGTCAATCTGGGATAAAGATATTCGTACTGCGCAAGTTCCACTTGAAGTTTTCCTTCAGCAGTATTTGCGTGCAGAGCAAAAATATCCAAGATCAGGGCCGTACGATCAAGAACTCGGATATCTTTGCCAAATTTTTCTTCCAATTCACGTAAATGTCTGGGTGAAAGCTCTTCATCAAAAATGACAAGATTAGCTTCAGTATCCTCAATAAATATTTTTAGCTCTTCAACTTTGCCTGATCCAATAAAAGTAGAGGGGTTGGGACGATCCAATTTTTGAGTAGCCTGGCCAACAATTACTAATCCAGCAGTGGATGCCAGCAGAGATATTTCCTGAAGTGAATCACCAACTGAAAGAAAGGATGGTTTGTTATGAAATTCAACACCAACCAGGTAAACCCTTTCTTTTTCAGCTTGGGTAGCAAAGGTTTTTATTTTTTTCACAGATTAATCCTCTGAAATGAAAAGTAAGTGATTACTAACCTTTATTATTTGATTTTATCCACTCCAGGACAGTTGAACCCACAATTTGCAGGCTTGATTGAGAAACTTTATCAATTGTATCTGATGTCGTATGCCAGTATGAATAATCAAAATCAATAAGCAGGGCAGAAATTATGCCCTTATCAGAAAATGGCTTTTGATCATCGATCATTTGATATTTAAATTCAGGGATAAAATATTCTGAATAACCAAGTCTTGAAGCAGAATTCCAAATATCCTCCTGTAATTTTCGATCTGAAAAGCCTTCTTTATATATATTTAAATCTTGGTCTCCAACCATATCGATGATTACGACAGAATTCGGCATTGTTATCAGTGATTGAGCAAATTGGGATGATCCTATAATCCAATCCCAATCCCGAATTTCTCCCTGGTCTTCTGCATCAAAAAACACAAACCAATAAGTATTTCTATTATCGTTTACTAATATTCGTGCTAATTCCAACATTACAGATACTCCTGAAGCTCCATCAACTGCACCAGGAACAGGATTATTGCGATTATTAATTACTGGATCCCTGTCAGCATATTCACGAGTATCAAAATGAGTTCCAATTAAAATCAAATTGCCTTTAGATTTACTTTTTGCCACTAAGTTGGAAATATTCTTTTGGCGGTAAGAAAAGGATTGCTCCTCTATTTGCCAGCCCAATTTAACCATTTGGGCTTTTATCCATTCAATTTCTTTTTGATGTCCAGCGCTCCCAGGGTATCTTGGTCCAAAGGAAAGTTGGGTTTTGATGTACGATAGTGATGTGGCTGAATTGAATTGATCGATTATTGGATCTGTTTTGTATAAATATTGAAAAATAAGCCAAAGAAAAAATACAAAAAGAATTCCTAAAAATAGATAACTCAATTTTCTATTAGATTTTTTCAAAATCACTTTCCCTATACTATATATTATTAATGATGAATAAAATAATTAGAATCGAACGAATTTGAATTAATTGATTCAATCAATAACAAGTACTTATATTTTAACATTGAGCGAATGGTCTGAATATTCAGCAGTTGCACTTTTTTTCTCCGCTCCAGTTTGTAAAACGTTTTTATTATAGAAAAAATAACAACTTAAAATAATAAAATCATTCATCAAGAATTATTCTATCGATTTTATCATTTTGATTTTTCGCATATGGCATAAATATTGCGTTATTTTTGGCTCTTGCGCTATACTTATTTAGTATAGGTGATGTGATGTATCAAACTCAGAGACAAAGCACGCGTCCACAAATAACAGCGCATTTAGCTCAAACAATGACTCTATTAACCAAAACAGTCGAGGAACTAAATGAAGAAATTGAAAAAGAATTGGCGACAAATCCCGCCTTGGAAATGAATGAAGAATTACATTGCCCTACATGTAATCGAATCATTCCCCGTAATGGATTTTGTACAAACTGCACAAAACCAAAGATCATGTCGGCTGAAGAAACTGTAGTGTTTATTTCTCCACGCAATGATTTTCTTTCACGATCTGATAGTAGTTATGAAGATTCACCAGATGAAGACCTCGCTGTTATGGTTGAAGAATTGCCTGCAAATATTCTTCGTCAAATAGCATCAGATATTGATGTGGATGATCGACCGATTGCGGCATATTTGTTAAATCAATTGAATGAAGATGGGTTACTGTTGATTAATTTTGAGGAACTTGTCACTTATTTCCATGTTCCATTGGAACGAATTAAAAAAGTACAAAATTTAATTAAACACGCCGATCCGCTTGGCGTTGGCTCATCCTCTCCACAGGAAGCTCTCTTAGTCCAAGTTGAGGTTTTATCAGAACACAGAAAAATTCCGGCTTCGGTGAAAGAAATCATTCTTAATGGGTTTGCGCTATTGGTCCATAATAATTATCGGGAAATTACGAAAATACTTAATATATCCCAGGAAGACGTCAAACTTGCCGTTGAATTTATAAAAAAGAACCTTAACCCTTATCCAACCAGGGCGAATTGGGGAAATGAACGTCAGCCAGATTCATTTGAAAAACACCTGTATCATCAGCCTGATGTTTTTATAAGCCATTTAAACAACGATAATAAAAATCCATTAATGGTGGAAATCATAATGCCAGTTCGAGGTACTCTCCAAATAAATCCGGTTTATAAGGATGCCATTAAGCAGGTTGAGGGAGCTGTACGCGAAGAAATGAAAGTGGATTTGGAGAAGGCTTCACTTTTTATTAAATGTCTTCAACAGCGCAACAATACGATGCAAAGATTGCTGGAAAGAACCGTTGCTTTGCAGAGAGTTTTTATTTTGAAGGGTGATAAATACTCAAAACCTATTACTCGTGCAGAATTAGCTAAAGAATTAGGGGTTCACGAATCGACAATTTCTAGAGCGGTCGCAAATAAATCAGTAAAACTGCCCAACGGTGAGATTGTTCCCTTTTCAAAATTCTTCGAGCGGAATTTAAATATTCGGGCAGTTATACATGAGATTATTGGTAAAGAATTGAAACCGCTAAGTGATACGGCAATAATGAATAAGTTAAACAATCAGGGGATACATGTGGCACGGCGAACTGTGGCAAAATATCGTGCCATGGATGGCGTACTTCCCGCGCATATGCGTAAAAAGAAATAAATACTTATGAATAATAGAAATCCAATAAGAAAAATGGAAGATTTTCTTGCCAAACAGTCGTTGGATAATTATTCGCTTGGAAATTTGATGGACCAAATAAAATACCCATGCCTAATTTGGAATAAACCTCAAAACAAGATTCTCCAGGTTAATAGTGAATTGATCTCATTAACAGCCTTTACTCGCGAAGATCTATCCCAAATAACAATCGAAAGCTTAATTGATGAATTTGAACCTAAAAACATATCAGATAGTAACAGGTCGATAGAAATTAAAAGGAAGAACAAGACATCAATAAAATGCTTATTTGAGCTGATCCCGTTAAATGATCCGGGGAAGCTTTTACTAATGATTTTTCGTTCTGTAAACTATAATGTTCTTTCCGATAGAAATAGTTTTTTGCAATGCATTTTAGACCTAGTGATGCTTTCAGAAAACAAATCAGCTGATGAGTATCTAAAGCATATTATTAAAAAACTGACAGATATTTACCATTGCGATAATATTTGTTTTTATTTATCGGATAATTCTTCACGGAATTTGAAAAAAATGAGGACAACTGAACAAAATCAAGTATTTCCTCAAGAAATACTTATTTCAGAGATCAATTTTAATGAAAAAATCGCAACAATATGGAAACCTGGCAAAAGAGTATTGAACGATATTCAACGCTCAGCAAGATCCAATGCAATAACATTATTAATTACTTTCCCGATGATTATTAATGAAAGAATAAAAGGACTATTTGTTTTGAGTTCAAGAAATGAACTGGATTCTGAAAATACATATGATCAACTACCTTTGATGGGGCAAATTATCAAGGCAAACCTTCAAAAATTATATAGTGAAAAGGAAAATTACCAAAAAACGCTTGAAATTAGCAATCGAACTCTGATTCTTGATTGTATTCTCAGTAATGTAAAAATGGGAATTTTGGTAATTAATAATGAAAGAAAGATAATTGAAACCAATTCCTATTTAGAACAATTATTGGGATTCTCAAAATGGGAAATAATCAATAATCCTGTCGAATCCATATTGACTAATATTCCTCTCAAGAATAAAAACGATAAAAATGAAATTAAAGAAAAACCCAGAAGTGATTTGCTTCTCAATTTATCCAGAAGGGACGGAAGCGAATTTCCTGCACAACTTTTGATACTTCCCATCTCATTTCTATCAGACTTTGGTGAAGAATCAATTACTTTATTGGTGATTAATGATCTAACCCAAATAGGTCAGCTTGAGATAAAAAATAAACAAATGGCGCGACAGGCAGATATTGGGGTTCTCGTTTCCAGTTTTGCCCATGATGTACGAAACGTATTCAATTCAATTAAATTGAGCGCAGAAACGGTAGCGCTTAAATCAGAATCAGACCCATCAATAATAGAGTACGCCGAGAACATTAAAGAAGATTGTGACAGGATAAATCAATTAATGGAATCAGTCCTAACATTCTCTTCTTCTATCGAAGAAAACTTGCAGCCTGTAGATATTATCTTTTTATTGCAACGGTTAATTGAGCGTTGGAATCCTAAATACGAAAAAGCAAATGTGAAATCAATCTTTCAATTTGAAAAAGATATTCCCAGGATATCAGCAGATTCCAGGTCTTTGGAACAAGTTTTTAATAATTTATTTAGTAACGCCCGAGAAGCAATGACAAAAACCGGCGGAACCTTGGGTGTTTATATTAGTAAAGCGGAACAAATCAATGGGTCAAAAAATGTAATAATTAAAATATCAGACAGCGGTCCTGGGATTCCGGATGAATTCTTATCAAAAATTTTTGATCCTTACTTTTCATCCCGGCCCGGTGGAACAGGACTTGGATTGGCCATTACCAAACGAATTATTGAGCTCCACCATGGACAGATCGAAGTTGAATCTTTCCCAGGGGGCACATCTTTTATTGTGACATTACCTGAAGTAAACAATGGAGAGAATAGATGAGCTACTCGATACTAGTGATTGATGATGATGAAAAAGCGAGAAAAGCAATCAGTGATTATTTGCGCCAAAAAAAGTATGAAGTACTGGAAGGTTCAACACTTCAAGCTGCTAAAGAATCCATCAATCAGGGTAGCAGCGATATTATTTTATTGGATGTTCAATTGCCAGATGGCTACGGTCCGAGTTTATTAAATGAAATTACACTTTTACCGAATCGACCAATGGTTATCATGATCACTGCACATGGTGATATCGATATGGCTGTGGACGCCATGCGAAATGGCGCCCATGACTTTATTCAAAAACCGATCGAAGACATGAAGCGGCTAGAAACATCCATTATCCGAGCTGGAGAAATCATCCGATTGAAAAGGGAGATCAATCATATTCGTGAATCGCAGAGTCAGACTGAAGGGTTTGTCATAGGCGATTCTCAAAAAATGAGAACGATCGTTGAGCAGGCGAAAAAAGCTGCAGATGCATCGGTCTCTGTATTAATTACCGGTGAAACTGGATCTGGAAAAGAAGTACTGGCAAGTTACATTCATCGGATTGGACCTCGTTCAGGAAAGGTGTTTTTAGCAGAGAATTGTTCTGCAATTCAACCCACGATGATTGAAGCAGAACTGTTTGGATTTGAGGCGCATGCGTTTACCAGCGCTGATAAGAAAAAAATCGGTCTGATGGAAGTGGCAGATGAAGGCATATTGTTTTTGGATGAAATCTCATCCGTATCCACCGAGGTGCAATCAAAATTATTACGCGCAATTGAGAACCAAACATTTCGTCGGGTAGGAGGAACAACCCAAATTCATGTTGATGTTCAAATATTGGCAGCTTCAAATCGTGATCTTAAAGTAATGATGAGTGAAGGGAAATTTCGTGAAGACCTTTATTACCGATTAAAAGTGGTTGATTTACATATACCAGCTCTGCGAGAACGAAGAGAAGATATCCCTGAATTAACCGGTTTTTTTATTCGAACTTTAAATTCAAAATTGGGAAAGAATGTACTAGAGATTACACCCAATGCTTTACTAATACTTCAAAAATATAATTGGCCGGGAAATATCCGCGAACTCAGCAATATGATTGAAAGAGCGATGATCTTCTGTAATGGAGAGGTAATCGATATTCAGGATCTTCCATCGGATCTTGCTTCTTCGTAGGATGAGTATTGGCATAAGAATTGCTACATTACCTCTTGAATCTATTAATTCTGGAGGTAAAAATGTTAGGACTGAGCATAAATGATTTTTTACTGACCTTAGCAGTAGTGATTCTTGTTATGGGGGTGATTGCCTTCCTGGTAGGAATATTTATTCTGGCCTTCAAGGTGATTAATGACGATTTCAATGAAATCTCTTCTCAAACTGCAAAACTTGTTGGCAAAGGGATTGGTGAAGATATTTCAGGATTGGTAGGAAATGCGTCTGCTTTATTACAATCGATCAATGAAATGGCACGCACTAAAGCCGGGGTAGGAATGTTCCTTCTCATGGTCGCTTTTGTTTTACTTGGATGTGCCTATTTTCTGATAACCAGGATTCCTTAAAGACATTATTTCAGAAAATATTTTCATTAACCGATGTTAAATCCTGAATTTCTTTCTATACTAGGTAGGAAATATAGTCAAATTGAGCAAAAAACTATCCTACGGGCAATCTTGCAAGATCCTATCATTGAGAGTTATGTAAATCAGGAAAATTTTCTAAATTATTTGCAGAACGATCAATCAAAGTCCATTTCGATTTTTCAACCTGCAAATATTGCAACAAATTCATTAGGGCTAGATATTTCTTATATAAATTTGCTTTCCTCAAATCCTGTTCAACCGATCAAACCAGAAATCTTGCAAAAAGCAAATGATATCTACCAGCGAGTGATTATGCAAAAGGGGTTTCAAGCAAATCTAGAAAATGCTTTATTCGTTTCATTTTTCTTAAAAGAAAGTTTTATTCAAACTAAAACATGGAAGGGAATTTCAAGGAAAATCAATTTTGGCGAAGATGGGGAATACAAAGAACAAGGACAATTTTGGAGTCTTGTTCTTGCATGTTTAAAAAACATTGCCCCAGATTCCGGTGAATTTTATGGACAATTATTGATAGAAAATACAAACCAGGATGTAATCGAAACTGTTATTCACTCGCTACTTATAAATCCTTTGTCCGATAATGAATTGCAGGACGAGATTTCAAAAATATTAGGCCAGCAAAAAATTGCCATAAGCACAAGATTCCTTGATCTCTTGAATAAGCTTGGTTTTCACGAGGTAGTTACAGGAGTTGCAAGAAACCTTATCTCATTATTTCCTCAGCAAATAATTGGAACCGGGCAAATTGGAAAATCTCTGCAAAGCATTAATTGGATTAATGCTGATGATCTGGCACAAAAAATTCAGTATATAGCTGTTTTGCATGCTTTTGCTGGTGAGAAAGAAAAATCAACTGAATTAATAGGGCAAGTAAAAGAAATATTAAACAAGCAAAGCACAACCCTTACAAAAATTCAGGAAGAACTAATGGAAGATTTTCAATCACATAATCTTACAGATCAAGAATTAATTTCAACCTCTATAGGGCTTGATAATGAAAATAATACCCAATTGCAAGAGAATTCAATTGAAGAAGAAAATTTTCTTCTTAATAATTCCTACTATAAAAGAATTCGAGCATTAATTTCACTTTCTGACTTTATTGAGGCTGAAAAGCAATTAACGAAATTAAAACAAAATCGAAAATCTGACCCTGAATTATTCTGTCTTTCTGCGGAAATAAACATACACCTTGGAGGTTTCCAGGAAGCACTTAATGATCTTCTTGTAGCGCAATCACTTGATCCATCAAACAAGTCAAATCAACAACTATTAGCCCGTGCGTATTTTTATAACGGTGAATACTCAAAAGCATTTGAATTGATGAATACTCTTTATAAAATAGGTAATGAGTTTTCATACGAAGAGATCTATGAATTCTGTGAATGTGCTTTAAGGAACAATAAACCCGATTTTGTTAGAACAATTTGTGAAGAAAAGATATCTGCAGGGCAAAAATCTGGAAGTATATTTTTAATTGCAGCTGAATCTTGTTTTTATAAAAACGAGGTTAATGCTTCCTTGGATTATCTAAAGAATGCGATCGAATTAGATAAAGCAAATCCGAAAACCTGGCTGCTTCTTGCGAAAATCGAAAAAGCAAATAATGATAACGAAAAAGCACTCGAAGCGTTATTTACCGGAAAAAAATATGCAGATAATTCCCAGGAAATAAATTTTGAGATTATTAAATATAATTTTGAGAACGGAAATAACATTGCCAATGAAACTCTGATTGAAGAAATGATCAATGCGCCATTAGTATCCGTACCTTTGACCAAAGAAATAATTCATTTTCTAAATAATAACCAAAAAGGTCAAAGGGGCTTGGATTTGTCAAATCGAGCGGTAGAAAAGTGGCCAAAAAATGTTGAAATTGCTGTCCTTTTCGCAGATATGTTAAATGAAAATGGTTCTTATTTAAAGGCTAATTGTATTTTAGAACCCTTCTACATAAAAGATCAACTTGATACCCACAGTTTACAAGTCTATCTATTTTCTCTAATGCAGTGCAATTCATTAATATTTCCTATAAACGCTATACTTTCTGAAAAAGATCTTCAAAAAGTGTCCGAATTAATGGCACTGCTGTCAAAAATAAGTAAAGATGATTTTTGGACAAAATTAATTCAGGCTGAACTCTTCCATCTTCAAAAAAATAATTCAGAAGCATTTGATGAGTACCGTAAATTGCTTATGGATCTTCCCAAGACCCAGGCAGGTTTTTTATGGAGGGTCCAGGTTGGAATGGGACAGGTATTGATTGAAATTGGACAGACGGATACTGCTATTGCACTTTTATCTGAAGCTTTGAATCAGGCTCCTTCAATTTTTGAAATACACCAATTCATCGCAGATGCTTATCGTTTAAACGGATTAGAAGAAAAAGCGTTACAAATTGCTAATCGAGCAATAGAAACCTTTTTAGATAATCCACTCTTTATACAATGGTATGCAAAATTCGTTTCTCATTTACAAGAAAAGGATAATGCCATTAAGTGGCTGAAAGAAAAAATAAATTCACTCCCGAATTCAAGTAATCTAAACCTTTTACTTGCGTCCGTTGAGTTAGAAATTGGGAATAAAGAAGATTTAGGAAAATTACTTGAGGTTTTAGCAAAACAATCAAATTTAGTACCTTCCCAAATGCAGCTAATGGCATCCATTTATACTAAAAATGGTGATTATCCTCAAGCGATTTACATCCTAAATAGATCGCTCCAGTCCCCAATTAAAGATAAACAAAAAATTTTTATTAGATTAGCAAGCCTTCACCGTCAGCAAAGTAATTATCAGGAATCGGAAAAAGCATTGGCTGAATCCTTAATAAATTCTTACGAAATTAATTTAGTAAACCTTTTTTTAGCTGAAATATATTACAGTACTAATAATTTGGAACAACTAAAGCCAGTATTACTGATCTTAGAAAAATATTATTACAATGACCATAGATCGCCAGAATCATCTTCTCCATTAATAAAAGGGTATGACAATTTTCTTCCTGATGAATGGAAATTGTTTTTTGAGGAAAAAGAGAATCTGGGTATTTTTCTCGCAAAGTGTTTTTTATTAATGGGTGAGATCAGTAAGTCACTCGTTTTCGCAGAAAAATCTTTGGAAATAAATCCAATGAACCTGGCATTACGCAAATATTGTGCGGAATTAGCAAGCACGCAATTACTGGATTCAAAGGCGGACCAATTAGCCAATATTGATCTCAGAAGCATTAAAGACAAAAATGAAGACAATGAGTATTATCTAGAATTGGTTTGTTTACGGGCTGAACTGGCTCTTAAACGAGGTGAAGATATCAATGCTGCCTCATTGATTTCAAATACATTACAAGGAAATGAAAATAATTCACGCCTGCAATGTCTGCAATCGAGATTATTAAATAGGCAGGGTGATTTCGAGAATGCCGCCAAATTCTACGAGAAGGCGAAAAATCAAATCCATCAATTGCAGAGTAATAATCTGAATCTAATAGATACAGATAACTCAGCTATATGGTTTTTAGAGGCAGCAAAAGAAATAGGAGATTTTGAAGAAGTTTCCAGAATATTATTAAAGTTAAACGATACCAAGAAGTTTACTCCTGCATTATTGCTTGCATATATGAAGGTGAGGATAGAAATTGAAATAAATGAAAAGCAATCTGATGAATTGATGATTTTGAATAATCGGATAAATAAACCTCTAAATTTATTTGGCGCCACGCAATTAATTGAAAATGCAATTGAAGTGTTTAAAAATGAAGGTTCAGAATTTCAGCGCTGGTATTCTTTGTATAAAAGGATCATAGGATTCGAGACTTCTGAGATAATAATTCAAGAAGAAATCGATATTCTTGCGTTTTTGAGTTTCTGGTATCGAAAGACTAATAATATCGAGAAACTCGATTTTCTGTGCCAAAAGTATTCAAGTAATCCTGATGTGCATTTCCAAATTAGCCAGGCATTAATGTCAACCGATCCTGCTGAATGTAAAAAACATCTAAACGAGGCGATTCTATTAAATACACATAATCCATATTATTTTGCTGCCCTGGCCTTTTTCGAAAAAGAAAACTCCGATCCGAAACAATCTCTTGTTGCGATAGAACAAGCTTTAAACCTATGGCCAAATGAACTCAATTGGCAAATATTTGCAGCAGATATGGCAGAAATAAACAAAGATTCCTATATAATTCAATATCACATTGAAAAAGCATATGAAATTGATCCTCAAAATCAAGAAATAAGAAATAAATTGATCAAAATTTATTTTCAAAAAGGGAAATTCAACGATGCCGCAAAATTGATTAAGAAAAATAGTAATAAAAGTTCAGAATCCTTTGAGGAACTGATAATCCTGGCAAAAGCGGCTTTGTATGACAAAAACTTTAAAGAAACATTGGATTATGCCAACAAAGCCGGCAAAATAAATATAAATTCTCCAATTCCTTTAACAATATTAAGTGCACTGGCATTGAAATTAAACAAACTCGATAAGGCGATTGAATACGCTAATCAGGCAATTGAATGCGATCCTGAAAATGCAGAGGCGCATTTGATTGAGGCTAAAATAATTGGTCTTCAGAAAGATGGGCATGCAGCTCTAGAATACCTTGAATCAATTTCGAAAAGAGGGATTACTGAGCCGACGCTGGTATGTGAAATTGCGTCGTTGCGGGAAGAATTATTTGGGACGAAAGCAGCCTTGGAATATTTACTTAATTACAAAGAATTGAACAATGAAGACATAATGGGCAAACTTGCGGGTTTGGAATTAGAGATGAATAATATTACCGAAGCAGAATCATATGCACTTTCCAGTCTCTCAATTAATCCTTACCAGGCAAATTTAAAAAAACTTCTTGGACAGACAGCTCAAAAAAAAGGCAATCTCGATCAGGCGGTGAAGTATTACACTGAAGCGATTTCATGTGAACCGGAAAATGGAGAACGGTATCTGGATGCATGTGAAATTTATTTTTATCGACGTGAAGTAATAAAGGCGCTCGAAGTGATCGAGCGGGGGATGAGGACGATCAATAATGATTGGCGTCTGTACCAAAAGGCAGGAAAAATATATTGGGAAATGAAAGAGTATATTAAAGCTGAAATAATGTTGAAACAGGCTTATGAAATGAATCCAAGTGATCAGCAGCTAAAGCGTCAGCTTAATACACTTACCGCGATGAATATCATTCATCAAAACCAAGAGGTTATTCCCTGATCATGGATACATTCAATAATAATCAGCGTGGAAATGGTGTGGAAATAGGACGGAAGGATTTTATTGATATATTAAATCAAGGTGCAAAATCAGGAAATTTCCATTTTGTAAAACAAATATGTAATTCCTGGCTTTCTAAATACCCTAATGATCTGGCGATTGAATGCTTTCTTATAAGATCCTTGATTTTTGAAAATGAAAAAGAAAAAACTTATGAATTAATTGATACTCTCTGTGAGAGAGATCCGGAATATCTGCCTGCTTGGGAGCTTCTAGCAAAAATATCTTCAAAAAAAGATATGGATATTAGTAAAAAAGCAAATACTCATCTTTTTGCTCTGGGAAAACCAATTACCGATGATGAGATTTATGAATGGGGAACTGCACTGAGGGATATCAGGAGATGTTTGGTTGATGAAAAATATAATCTTGCTGAACAAAAGTTGCATTCGTTATTAAGCGAAGAATCTTCAATCCCACTGATAGCATTATCCCATCTTCAACTGGCTAAAAATAAGCAGGATGATTTATCCTTTATTCAATTAGCTAAAATTTATCATCAGCGGTGGCCAAAAAATTTACAAATTTCTTTATGGCTTGCAGAATCGTTGATGGAGCAAGGTGAAGAAACTGAGTCCATGTCATTACTTCACTTTTGTGCCATTAATGATCCGGCAGGAGAAATCGCAAACCGGGTATGGGGCATTAATCATCAATTCACTTCAATTTGGCCTCAAGTTTTATCGATCAGTCTGGATGTTCCCTTGCCATCGCAAATTGCGGTTCCGGTAGGTTGGAATCAATTGACTGCAGGGGATAATTACAATACAAAAGATTTATCAAGAAAAAAAGATGATCTAAATGGGAATCCGATTGTCGAAAAAATTAAAACTAAACTCAAATTGAAATTGCGGAGATCTAAAAAGAAGGAAAAGCTCGAAAATAGACCCATCCAAAGTTATGATTTAAATGAAAATTCAAACATTGAAGATGAATTAAATTCTATTGCACAAAAGAGCAAGAAATCCGGAGCTAAAAATAATGAGGGGAAAAAACCAGTTTATGTTGTTCTCTCAACAAAGAATGGATTAATAAACAAGTATGGTCAAAAAAGCACTTCAATAATCAATGATGAAATTAAGAAGTTAACTGAAATAATAAATCTGCGATCCGGTTGGTGTTCAATCGCATTTATTCCTGATGATATTAATTGCATGCGAATGTTTGAGCTGGATGAAATTACTGAAATCGATCCATGGAAAATAAAACTTGCCTTGGTTGACCTGGATAAATACCTAGGGAAAAAAGGACAAATGATCGGATGTGTATTAATTATCGGTGGAGCTGAGGTTATCCCATTTCATGCACTTCCCAATTCTACGGATGATAAAGATCCTGAGGTTCTATCTGATAATCCATATTCTACTTTAGATGGAAATTATTTCGTTCCCGAATGGTCTGTCGGTCGATTACCAGGAGAAGCAAGTAATGACCCTGGTTTATTGTTAAAGCAAATCCGGCAAATAATAGAAGAACATAAAGGGAAATACCAGGTTTTTCCAGCATGGCAAAATATATTAAATTGGATTCTGAATCTGGCAAATATTTTTGGCATCTTAAAAGGAATTCTTAATAAACCTCAAAATTATGGGTATACCGCTTCCGTTTGGAGAAGATCCTCGTTAGCGGCTTTTCGACCAATAGGCAATGGAAACAATTTGCGGGTATCTCCACCGTTCAATACTTCATCCTTAGACATTGAACTATTGAAAAAATCAAAATATGCATATTTCAATTTGCACGGTCTCTCTGATGGTCCCGATTGGTACGGCCAAAAAGATATCAATGAGAAGCCTTCAGAGCCCGATTTTCCAGTTGCGATTTCGTCTAACCAATTGAAAATGGGGGGGGCAAGCCCGGAAATTATCTTTAGCGAAGCATGTTATGGTGCTTATATAAACAATAAAAATGCTGATGAATCCATAGCTCTGAGATTTAGAGATATAGGTTCCTCGGTTTTTATTGGTTCTACAAGTATCTCTTATGGATCAGTCTCCACTCCTTTAATAGGAGCTGATTTATTGGCATTTCTTTTCTGGAAATTCCTTCTTGAAGGATATTCAGCTGGCGAGGCATTGATGAGGTCGAAAGTCAATTTCGCTGAAGTGATGATGCAAAGGCAAGGATACTTGGATGGCGAAGACCAAAAAACATTATTATCATTTGTTTATTATGGAGATCCACTATCGCGATCAGATGCTAACGGAATTACCATGAAGATACCCTTGCGAAGTAATGACTTGTTAAAAATAAGTACAGTAAACGATGCGAATGGAGTAGAACGAAAGGAAACACGGTTATCAGGGGATGTATTGAATAACGTGAAAAACGTATTAAAAGAGTATTTGCCCGGTATTGAAAATGCTGAAGTTAATATTCGCCATCATCAAATACCGCACATTAAGCTTGATAATGAGTCAGGCTCAAGCAGCAAGCTTTCAAACCTTACTTCCGATAGGGTGATGATCTCTTATTGCAGACCAGTAATATTCCAAAAAATCACTCATTACCAATATGCCCGAGTTACATTAGATAATCAGGGGAAAATGATTAAGCTGGCAGTTTCAAGATAACCATTTTTTTGGGGGTGGTGTTATTCATCTTTTTTAGATGATAAAATCACTTATTAATTAGGAAGAATTTATTTATTTTCAGGTGTAAAAATGCAGCCACTATTAACCGGGTCGGAAATTAGACAATCATTTATCGATTATTTTAAAGAAAAAGGGCATACTTTTGTTCAATCTGCATCACTAGTACCAGGAGGTGACCAGACACTCCTTTTTACTAATGCTGGCATGGTTCAATTTAAAGATGTTTTTCTTGGAATTGATAAAAGACCATATTCACGTGCGGTTAACTCACAAAAATGTATGCGTGTAGCCGGTAAACATAATGACCTTGAAGATGTTGGCAGGGATGATACTCATCATACTTTTTTTGAAATGTTAGGAAATTGGTCCTTCGGAGACTATTATAAAAAAGAGGCGATCAGCTGGGCTTGGGAATTATTAACTGAAATTTGGAAATTGGATAAGAACCGCCTTTGGGTAACTTGTTTCCAAGATGAAAAAGGGGAAATCTCCACAGACGAAGAAGCTGCAGCAGTTTGGGGTTCGCAACCTGGATTAATCAAGAGTCATATTATTTATTTAGGACGTAAAGAGAACTTTTGGGAAATGGCTGAAACCGGTCCTTGTGGACCTTGCAGTGAAATTTATATTGACCAGGGTGAGGGGTATTGTAAACAAAGAAATGAACCCGATCATGTTTGCGATATTGAACATAATTGTCGTCGGTTTTTAGAGTTCTGGAATCTGGTCTTTATTCAATATAATCGATTGAGCCCTTCAGAGTTGATTGCATTACCTTCAAAGCATGTGGATACGGGAATGGGATTGGATCGAATTACATCCATCTTGCAAAATGTAAAATCCAATTATTCGACTGATCTCTTGCTTCCTTTGATCAACGAGGTGATGAAACTTGCCCACCAAACTGAATCTGAAAAGGAAGCCAATCCTACACCGTACCGCGTCATTGCTGATCACAGCCGGGCAGCTGCTTTCTTGATAGCCGATGGGGTTGTGCCAGGCAATATCGGAAGAAATTATATTACCCGGATGATCATCCGACGTGCCTCACGTTTTGGAGGAAAACTTGGTTTAAATCAGCCTTTTCTGGCGAAAGTTGCAGAAAAAGTGATTGGAAATTATGGAGATGCCTTTCCTGAACTCAAGAAGAATAAAAACACCATCCTGGATAATATCACCCGTGAAGAAAAGCGGTTTCACGCAACGATAGAAACAGGCCTGGCTCACCTTCAAGATGAATTAAATTCACTGATCAAATCCAAGCAGAAAACATTAAAGGGTAAAGCGGCATTTGATTTATATGCAACTCACGGTTTACCTTTCGAAATAGCCCGAGATGTTGCACGAGAGCAAGGCTTGGATATTGAAGAAAGCGGATTTAACCAATCCATGGAAGAACATCGAACGAGTTCTGGCGCGGGAAAAGCGTTTGGTGCATTGGGTGGAGAAAAATCAGAAATCTATGCCAATCTATTGAAAAAATTAATAGGTGAAGGTAAATTACCTGAACATGAAATACAGTATGAGCCGTATTCACAAACGACAATAAAAAGCGAGATTGTTTCTATTCTTACTGAAGGTGAAGAAATTAACCAGGTTGGGCCTGGTGATAACGTGGAAATCGTTTTGCCTGAAACCTGCTTTTATATTGAGTCTGGAGGACAGGTTTCGGATGCAGGTTTGATTCGTTCTCAGATAAAAGATGCATGGGAAATTCGAATTAATGAAGTCATAAAACCTGCGGCAGGTGTGATCCTTCATATTGGCGAAGTGATAAAAGGAAATCCCAAGATCGGGGACAAGGTCATTGTTGAGGTGGATGCCAAACGGCGCAGGGATATTATGCGCAATCACACGGCCACGCATCTGCTCCATGCTGAATTGCGGAAAGTCATTGGTGAACATGTCCGACAGGCGGGGTCTCTTGTTGCTCCTGACCGTTTGCGTTTTGATTTCACTCAAAATGAACCTATATCTGAGACCGATCTGGAGAAAGTGGAAGAGGGTGTAAATCAGTCAATTTTGTCAAATTATCCGGTAACTCTAGAAGTCAAACCACTGGTCAAAGCAACTGAAGAAGGTGCAATGGCATTATTCGGTGAAAAATATGGAGAAAGTGTTCGGACAATCTCCATTATGGGTGAATCAAGAGTATCCTATGAATTATGCGGCGGAACACATGTTAACCAGACTGGGGATATTGGATCTTTTATTATCCTGAGTGAATCAAGCGTCGCTGCTGGTATCCGAAGAATTGAAGCAATTACAGGCGTAAAGGCTTATGAGGTTATTCGGCAAAGAATGAAGATTCTTAGACAAATATCTACCAAATTATCGACACCGATGGAAAATAGCTTTGATCGAGTTAATGCTTTACTCGTCCAAAATGAAACGAAAGAAAAAGAGATTAATAAATTGCGGGAGCAAAAAGCATTTAGTGAGTATAAGGAAAAGAAGAATAAAGATTTAAAAACAGAAAATAATATCGAAGTTTTAATTACTACTGTAAGTTCTTCAACTGGCGAGGGTTTATTAACTATCACTGATGATTTTTGGAAAAATGAAGATTCTAGAATAATTGCTATCGGCACTGTAGATCCTTGGACTCAGAAACCAATAGGAAGAATCGTAATTTCAAATGATCTTGTAAAAAAATATAATATTTCTGCAAGTAGTTTAGCAAAAGAAGCTGGTTCAATAACTTGTGGGGGTGGTGGTGGTACGTTGAATTCTGCCCAATTTGGCGGAACAGATGTATCTAAGCTTGATGAGGCAATGAAGAAAATAAATGAGGAAATTGAAAAGAAAATAAACTAGAAAGCAAAGACCGCCTTTTATGGCGGTCTTTTTTGTTATTCATCCTTCACTGGCCAGCAGCAAAGCACCAGGTCACGGGCTGCTTTTACTTCATCCAAACGACTAACCGGGGTATTATGTGGAGCATCATGAAGTAATTGTGGATCATTGTGAGCCTCATCCGCAATTTTCAACATCACTTCTACAAAACGGTCCAGGGTTTGTTTACTTTCGGTTTCGGTGGGTTCGATCATCAGCGCTTCTTTTACAATCAAGGGGAAATAATTCGTGGGTGGATGGAAATCATAGTCCATCAAACGCTTGGCGATATCCAGAGCGTGTATATCAGGGGCATCTTTCCAGACCCCTTCTAAAACAAATTCATGCATGCAAATTCGATCAAAGGGCAATGTATAAGTGTTTCTGAGTTTATACATGAGATAATTGGCATTTAAAACTGAATATTCAGCCACTTTGCGCAGCCCATCCTTGCCAAGCATGCTGATATAAGTAAATGCCCGTACCAGAACACCAAAATGACCGTGGAAAGACTTTATTCTACCGATACTCTTAGACGGTTTAATAAAACCATACAAGGGAGGAACTTCCTTATCATCTTTTTCGATTATTCCAACGATTGGATCTGGTAGGAAATCTGATAATTCTTTTGTGACGCCTACAGGACCTGAACCTGGCCCACCACCACCATGAGGAGTTGAAAAGGTTTTATGCAGATTGAAATGCATTACATCAATTCCAAGATCCGCAGGTCGCACAATACCAAGTAGAGCATTCAGATTGGCTCCATCACCGTACACCAGTCCACCTGCTTGATGAACAATTTTGATTATCTCAAGAATGTTTTCATCAAATAATCCGAGGGTATTGGGATTGGTGAGCATTAATCCAGCTACATTTTCATTGCACACCGATTTCAAAACTGCAAGATCCACATTCCCGCGTTTATCAGAAGGGATATTGACAACCTCAAAACCTGCCATTGTAGTTGAAGCTGGATTGGTTCCGTGGGCTGAATCTGGTACCAAAATAATTTTTCGTTTACTGTCTTTTCTTTCCTGGTGATAGGCACGTATGATAAGGCATCCGACAAATTCTCCCTGAGCACCTGCAGCAGGTTGGAGGCTTATGGCTTTAAACCCAGTAATCTCTTTAAGCCACTCCTGTAACTGAAACATTAAAAATAGATCTCCCTGCACGGATTCAATTGGTTGAAGAGGATGCGAAAAATTAAAACCAGGGAGTCGAGCTGTGACTTCATTAATCCGCGGGTTGTATTTCATCGTGCAGGAACCCAATGGATAAAACCCTTTATCAATTGAATAGTTTAGCGATGATAGACGGGTGAAATGACGAATCACATCGATTTCTGATAATTCAGGCAAAATCAGATCTTTCCGTAAAAGGCTCTTAGGTAAATCAAAATGCGGAACATCTGATTCTGGAAACTGAAAACCAACCCGACCAGGAGAAGAAAGCTCATAAATGGTTGATTCACTCATTGGATACCTCCACCAATGTCTCACAAAAAATATCGATCATTTCTTTCGATATTTTTTCAGTTACTGCAATCAGCATATGATTCTTCAATGTTGGAGAAATGGGAGTGAGATCAAAACCACCCAAAAAGCCATGATCTAATAGTGAATTATTCAACTGTGAGATTGAACGGGGGCATTTGATAATAAACTCATTAAAAAATGGATTATCAGAATTTACAGAGAATCCTTTTAATTTACCAATTTTCTGGGCTGCATAATGCGCTTTTTGATAGCATAATTCACTGACCTTAAGCAACCCTTGTTTGCCTAACAAACTTAAATAGATAGTAGCGGCCAATGCCATTAATCCCTGGTTCGTACAAATATTTGAAGTGGCTTTTTCTCTGCGAATATGCTGTTCCCTGGCTGTCAGGGTAAGCACATAACCGCGCCTTCCTTGGGCATCCACAGATTCGCCCACAATTCTCCCGGAAACTTTTCTAATTAATTCTTTCCGGGTTGCAAAAATGCCCAGAGTTGGACCTCCAAATGCCAGAGGGATTCCTAAGGGTTGTCCATCTCCTACGACGATATCGACACCAAAATCTCCAGGAGTTTTGAAAAGACCAAGTGCGATAGGGTTTATTGCGACTGCAACAAGACTACCTTTTTCATGAGCCTTATTAACCAAAGCGGTTAGGTCAAATATTCTGCCAAAAAAATCGGGGTATTGAACAAAGACAAGTGCAGTGTTTTCATCGATGGAAGAAATTAATTTATCTGGAGCAGAAAGGGGGTCCTGATCTGCTCCATCTCCGTGGATTAAAGTATTTTCAAATCCGCATAGGTAGGTTCGGATGGTTGCGCGGTAATCAGGGTGTAATGCTGGAGATAATAAAAATGTTTTTCGCTTTCCTTGATAATTATAAAAAGCAGTTATACAGGCTTCTGCTGCAGCAGTAGCCCCATCATAATGTGAAGCATTGCAGACTTCCATTCCTGTTAGATGAGAAATTAAACTTTGATACTCAAAAATTGCCTGTAACGTGCCCTGTGATATCTCAGGTTGATAGGGAGTATATGCCGTAAAAAATTCTCCACGCCTTAATAGGCCATCGATTGCTGCAGGGACGTAATGATCATATGCGCCAGCTCCGAGGAAACAGATCAAATCATCGCATGCATTATTCGCCTCGGCCAGATCCTGGATTTGTTCCAATACTTCCATTTCAGTCAAACCCGCAGGCAAATCAAGGTTGGGAAATCGATATTTTTGAGGTACTACACTAAATAATTCTTCCAGATCATTTTTCCCGATCGATTCCAGCATTGCTTTTCGTTCATCTTTTGTATGCGGGATAAACATTAATTACCTCGGGTTTCGCAATATTTTTCATAATCCGCAGCTGACATTAATTTATCCAGATCTGCAGGATCAGAAACCTCAATTTTATAAAACCATCCATTTCCATAAGGATCGGTATTGATTACTTCCGGGCTACTGGCAAGGGATTGATTTGTTTCAATAACTTTACCGCTGAAGGGAGCATTGACTTCAGCTGATGCTTTCACAGAATCAATTTCAACGATCAAGTCCCCTTTAGATACTGATTGGCCTTTTTCTGCTCTAAGACCGCAAAATACCAGGTCGGAAAGATGGTTTTGCGCATAATCAGTAATCCCAATTGTAATAATTTTCCCTTCCGATTTCAGCCATTCATCCGTACTGGTATATTTCAAGTCCGTTGGATTTTTCATAATTCTCTCCTATTAATTAAAAAATATTTGATAGTGTAATTACGATCAATTATAGAATGGGTACCAAAATATTATTATATATAATCTAGTATAATCCAATGATAATTTATTTGGAGGTGTAACTCGAAATATTCTCTGGGAAAGAATAGCGCATGAGTTTGTGATTAAGATCACAAAATGACGAGGATGAAGGTTCTCCAATTCAAAATGGAGCTAACCGTAGAAATACGGGAAAATCGAAAGTTCAGCGGACGCCTTCCTGGTTAAATCTAGCCAGCCTTTCCCTAAAATCAATGACAATCAAGTAACTGAATGAATTAGTATTCAGTAAAGTGTTTATTATTTAATTTCTAGCTGGAGAAAAATATGTGTGGAATTGTTGGATATATCGGTGATCGAGATGCGGCAAAAATTATCCTTGAAGGGTTAATGAAATTGGAATATCGCGGATATGATTCCTCTGGAATCGCAGTGATTGAAAATGGAAAAATTGAGGTTAGACGAAGTGCAGGAAAATTGGAAAATTTAGTTGGCTCGGTAAAAGAAAATCCATTAAATGCAAAGATAGGTATTGGACATACACGCTGGGCAACTCATGGAGTGCCAAGTGTTCGTAATGCCCATCCGCATATCGGAGCGACAGGCAAAGTGGTTGTAGTTCACAATGGTATTGTGGAAAATTATTTGGAATTGCGGGAGGAACTTCAAAGTGAGGGTGTGGTTTTAAAATCAGATACTGATACTGAGACTATTGTTCATCTAATTGAGAAATTCATGACAATGGGTAACAACCTGGCATCTTCCCTGAGATTGAGTTTGAAAGAATTGAAAGGGGCGCATGCAATAGTTGTTTTATCAAGTGAAGAGCCAGGTAAAATCATCGCCGCTCGAATTGGTAATGCGGGGGGAGTTGTGGTGGGCTACGGAAAGGATGAGATGTTCGTTGCCTCGGACATTCCTGCCATTCTTGAACATACGAGAAAAATGTGTTTTTTGGAATCGCGCCAAATTGCGGTTATTTACAAAAACCATGTTCATTATGAGGATTTTGATGGCAAAGGAGTAATAGAAACTATTCAAACGATTTCTTGGGACCCAGTTTCAGCAGTGAAAGGCAATTTCCGCCATTTTATGCAAAAAGAAATTCATGAGCAGGTAAGGGGACTGACTGATACGATGGCAGGAAGAGTCGATCTGGAGAGGGATCAAATTAATCTTCATCAACTAAATTTGAACAGAGAGACGGCCAAAAAGATCGACCAAATAAAGATTATAGCATGTGGAACTGCCGCGCACGCTGGTATGGTAGGGAAGGTCATGATCGAAACAATGGCGCGGATCCCTGTAGAAGTAGATATCGCTTCAGAATTTAGATACCGTGAACCGATACTTTCAAAAAACAGTGTGGTATTGGCTATTACTCAATCGGGAGAGACGGCAGATACATTAGCAGCCATGGAAGAAGGACGAAAAAAAGGAGCAATAATCTGGTCAATTGTCAATGCAATTGGTTCCCAGGCAATGAGACTAGCTGATGGATATATTTCCATGCAAGTTGGACCAGAAATCGGTGTCGCCTCAACAAAAGCATTTACTGCCCCTTTAATGGATCTTTATATGCTTGCTTTTCTTCTGGCAGATTATCGTGATCAATTTGATAAATCAATCAGGCACCAAATGATGATGGATCTAATTTCAATTCCAGAATTGGTAAGTGAATGTCTTGACCGCGAGAAGCAAGTGAAAGAAGTGGCTGAGAACCTAAAAGAAATAAGGAACATATTGTATATTGGACGGGGAATCAATATGCCAATAGCCTACGAAGGTGCGTTAAAATTGAAGGAGATTTCGTATATACATGCAGAAGCCTATCCGGCGGGTGAAATGAAGCATGGACCTATCGCCCTTATTGATAAAGATATGCCCGTATTGGCAATTATGACTAAAGACAAGTGGTATGACAAAATGGTCAGCCAGGTAGAACAAGTAAAAGCCAGGGGCGGAAAAATAATTCTGGTCGCAACGGATGGAGATGAGATGGCAGCAATGCTTGGAGACTACCTTCTTTGGGTTCCACCGACTCCCTGGCTTTTAAGTCCGGTTGTATCAGTTATCCCACTGCAGCTGCTAGCCTATCATATTGCGACATTACGCGGTTTGGATGTTGATCAACCACGGAATTTGGCAAAATCTGTCACTGTTGAATGAAATAATCCTTTATTTGCAAAAGTAATAGCATTTTCTTGTGTGTTAGAATTGCCAAAGTCAATTATTTAACACCTGAATTATGTCATGTAATGCTTAATCCTGACACAGAATTAATATTTCCTATCCGAATTCTCCCAAAGTTAAGTAATTTAAGAGGAGAAATTTGGGAAAAAAATATTACCGAAGTACTTGAGACAAATGACCTTGTCAGTCAGGTCGGGATGATCGTTCTTATGATCAAGGTTGCTGGTTGCATTACTTGTAATGCAGATTCATACCGTGCCATAAGAGGATGCACTTTATGTTCACAACAGGCGATAAAACGTTATAAAGGTACTGATAAAGAATTAAACCAAATATTTAGAAAATCCTGCATGAAAGTCAAAAAATTTATAGAAAAACGAGAAAGGGAAGCAAGTATTTAATCCTTGTTCATAAAATGTCATGATTAATGAAAACCAAGTTTTAGAAGCATTATCGAGAGTTCAAGATCCTGAATTAGGTAAGGATCTGGTTAGTTTGAATATGATAAAAGATATATCGATATCAGAAGACCTGGTCAAATTTACCCTTGAACTTACTACACCTGCTTGTCCTTTAAGAAACCAACTGGAATCAGAATCAAAAGCTGCTGTACATTCGATTCCCGGGGTGAAAAAAGTAGAAATTAAAATCGATTCAAGAGTGCCTCGTGCGGCTCCCAAACCAGAAATGCTGGATTTGTCAATCAAACATATTATTGCAGTGGGTTCAGGCAAAGGTGGTGTAGGAAAATCAACAGTATCGGTAAACCTTGCTGTTGCATTAGCTCAAAGTGGCGCAAAAGTCGGATTGTTGGATGCAGATATCTATGGGCCCAATATTCCAAAAATGATGGGAATCTCTGTCCTTCCTAAACAACAGGGTGACAAATTAGTACCTGCTGAAGCATATGGCTTGAAGGTGATGTCCACGGGCTTCCTGGTACAAAAAGACCAACCATTGATCTGGCGCGGGCCTCTCCTTCATTCAATAATCCGCCAATTTCTTTCCGATGTTTTGTGGGGTGATTTGGATTATTTGGTTATAGATCTTCCGCCCGGAACAGGTGATGTTCAATTAAGTCTGGCTCAAATTATTACCATTAGCGGTGGGATCATTGTGACCATGCCGCAACAAATATCTTTAGATGACGCCGCAAGGGCACTTATGATGTTTAAAAAACTTGGCATACCTGTTTTAGGGGTGATTGAAAATATGGGTTTTCTTAAATTACCAGATGGGTCAATGATGAATATTTTTGGAATAGGGGGCGGAAAAAACCTTGCGGAGAGTAATTGTGTGCCATTCCTGGGTAGTATTGAGATATACCCTTCAATTCGGGAAGGAGGAGATAATGGCAAACCAATTTTGGTTTTGGAGCCCCAATCACAACCTTCAATGGATTTTCATAGAATTGCCGGCGAGATTGCCGGGCAATTATCAATAGAGACTCTAAAGAAAAAATGAAAGGATATCGATGAATCAGGAATCGCCTACATTAATTGTGGGAGTTCGCTTTTCAAAAATCGGTAAAAACTACTATTTCAATGCCAGCCATTTGAATGATATTCAAAAAGGCGAGTGTATTGTCGTAGAAACCAGCCGGGGATGGCAACTTGGAGAAGTAGATGAGATACTTCATGAAATCAATCCCTCCATGAACCAAAACCTCAAGAAAGTGAATCGACGTGCTACTCCCGCAGATCTATCCAAGAAGCAAGAGTTAAATTTGAAAGAAGAGGAAGCTCTCGCTAAATGTTTACAAAAGCAACGCAAAATGAATATTCGTGGATTGAAAATTGTCACTGCTGAGTATGGGTTTGACGAGAGCTCAATTTCAATCCTTTTTTCAAGCCCTGAAGATGAGGAAGTAAAAGGGTTGGAAAATCTCCAGAAATCTCTGCGTGAAGATTTTCCTAGAATGCGAATTGATTTTCATAAAATTGGGCCACGAGACGTTGCAAAATTTTATGGTGGGCTGGGTGCCTGCGGTCTGGAAACACGCTGCTGTACAAAATTCTTAAATGATTTCCAATCAATTTCCATTAAAATGGCAAAAATCCAAGATATTTCACTGACTCCTTCAGATATCACTGGTATGTGCGATCGTTTACGATGCTGTCTCAACTATGAATTCAGTCAATATGAGGAAATATTGAAGGGTCTCCCTAAACGTAACCAATGGGTTATGACGCCAAATGGTGAAGGTAAGGTTGTGGATTTATTGCCTCTTCAAGAAAAGGTTGTCGTTCAATTTGAAGAAGAGGGAGAAAAAGTGTACGAAGCCAAGGATATACAAAAGATTGAACCAGGTAATAATCCAAATCGTGGTAAACCAAAAATTCAACCGATTACAGCAACCAATAAAAATCAAAAATAATTTGTTGAGGGTTTGGTTTGAATACTAAAACTATTAAATGGTTAACTCCTCAGAAAATAATGGTAATTTTAGCCCATCCAGATGATCCGGAATTTTTTTGTGGTGGAACGATAGCCAAATGGATCATTGAAGGACATGAAGTATCTTACTGTTTGCTGACAAAGGGAGAAAAAGGAATAAATGAGAACTTTAATCCGGATGATGTCAATTTAATAAAAGAAATCAGATTCTTGGAACAAAAACGGGCTGCTGCAGTATTAGGTGTTCGACAGATACGATATTTAGCTAATCCGGATGGGTATTTAGTGCCGAGTTTATCAATTAGAAGGCAAGTTGTAAGAGAAATCAGGATCTCCAAGCCTGATATTGTGATTTCTTGCGATCCTACGAATTATTTCCTTCGGGATACCTACATTAATCATCCTGATCATCGGGCAGCTGGTCAAATAGTGGTAGATTCTGTTTTTCCAGCTGCGCAAAACCAGGCTTTTTTCCCTGACTTGATGATCTCGGAAAAACTTGATCCTCATAAAGTAAAAGAGGTCTGGTTCTCACTGGCATCCAAACCAAATGTTAGCATAAATGTAACAAAATATTGGAAAAAAAAGATTGAAGCGCTCTATGAGCACCAATCTCAAATTGGGGATAAGATGGAATTTGACAAACGTATGCTTTCCAGAAGGACAAAAGGTAGCTCAGCTAAAAGGCCGAAGTTCGAAGAATTATTTCACCGAATTGTTTTACAGCGATAATATGTTTTGATATCTTCAAGAACATCGATTACTTGACAGTGTTTTTGATTATTGATAGGATTATTCTTAATAATATGATTATTAGAAATAATTATGATCCTAAATGAGATTTTTTCCCAAAAACAGAAGAAATTTTTAGCTTATCTTGCCCAGAAAAGTGCTAAAGGTGAGAACCAAATACCACCATTGTCAATCCTCAGCCAGGAACTGGGGATGAGTGTGTCTTCATTAAGAGAACAAATGGAATTAGCCAGAACTATCGGTTTGATTGAAGCTCATCCCCGCTCAGGGATTCAATTGCAGCCGTATTCTTTTAAACCAGCGGTTATAAGAAGTCTTGCGTATGCAATAATGGCAAGTAAAAAGTCATTTGCCGAATTTTCGGATTTGAGAAAAAACCTTGAAAAAGCATACTTCCCAAAAGCTGTCAGACTTTTGACAAGTGAAAATATTCATCAAATGCAAGAATTGGTTAGAAATGCAAAGCTGAAGCTCGGCAGCAATCCAATACAAATTCCTAATCCTGAACATCGTCAATTTCATTTGTCCATGTATATTAACCTTAGGAATGATTTTGTTACCAGTCTGCTTGAAGCTTATTGGATGATGTACGAAAGTGTTGGATTGGATTTATATACAGACCTGGCCTACCTGATCAAAGTTTGGAATTATCACGAAAGAATTGTGAATTTAATTGAAGATGGTCAATTTAACCAAAGTTATGAATTCTTAGTTGAGCATATGGAATTGATCACGGATTTATGGAGAGAAAATTAAAAACATGGATTCAAAAATCATCAATGACTTTTGCATCACATTTTGCACTGTCAATGGATCTGGTAGTGCAACAGCCAACAGTATATTACTAAAATCTTTGTTCCGGATGGGAATTCCCGTTTCAGGGAAAAATATATTTCCTTCCAATATTCAGGGGTTACCCACCTGGTATTCGATCCGGGTGAATAAAAATGGATATTTAGGCCGTGTTGAGCATGACAATATTATTGTTGCCATGAATCCGAACACGATCGAAAGCGATGTGACATTTTTATCCGAACAAGGGGTGCTTATTTACGATGATCAAATACCTTTACCTGAAATAGATAAAAAGGTCATTTTGTATCCGATCCCAGTAGAAAATCTTCTATCTGAAGGGCAAAGTCCTGCTAATTTAAGAACATATCTGGCGAATATGGTTTATGTAGGGATATTATCCTGGTTACTAAATATTGATTTGCCAATTATCGAGGAATTACTTACCCAACATTTCAAGGGCAAAGCAACGGCTATCGAAATAAACAGAAAAATAGTTATTACCTCGTGTTTATGGGCGAAAGAAAACCTTAAAAAACACGATAGATATTTTGCTGAAAGAATGGATGCTACACATGATTTTATTATGGCGAATGGGAATGAAGCCGCAGCTCTTGGATCCATTTATGGAGGTGTTCAGTTTATTGGCTGGTATCCCATAACCCCTGCAACCAGTCTACCAGAATCATTGAATGAATATCTTCCAATTTTGCGTAAAGACAAAAAGACCGGAAAGAATACTTTTGTGAGTCTTCAGGCTGAAGACGAACTGGCAGCCATTGGAATGGTTGTTGGTGCAGGTTGGTCAGGTCTGCGATCCATGACAGCTACATCCGGGCCAGGTCTATGCCTGATGTCTGAATATCTCGGACTGGCTTATTTAAGTGAAGTCCCTTTAGTTGTCTGGGATGTTCAAAGAGTTGGTCCAAGCACAGGTCTCCCTACGCATACATCACAGGGCGACCTCACGTTCAGTTACTTTCTCAGTCATGGGGATACTGATTTCATCATTCTGCTTCCAGGTTCGGTTAGTGAATGCTTTGAATTTGGATGGAAAGCGCTTGATCTGGCAGAGCAATTTCAGACTCCTGTTATAGTCCTCAGCGATCTTGATTTGGGGATGAATGAATGGATGACACCAGCATTTGAATATCCGGTTCGTCCAATACAACGCGGGAAAACTCTTTGGGAAGAAGACCTTATAAAGCTATTAGAAAAACAAAAAAGTGATTGGGGAAGATATAAAGATGTTGAAAGAGATGGTATTCCTTACCGAACAGTTCCTGGCAATTTACATCCTAGAGCTGCATTTTTTACCCGTGGAACTGGACACGATGAATATGCGCGTTACAGTGAAGAACCTGAGGTTTGGGAGCGCATACACCTACGGATAAAACAAAAAATTCAAAATGCAAAAAATGAAATTCCACAACCTAAATTAGCAAGGCAAAAAGAAGCAAGAATAGGTTTAATTTCATATGGTTCAAATGATCCAGCTGTAATTGAAGCCAGCTATTTATTGTCTCAAAAGTCAATCATTTGCGATTACCTGAGGATTCGAGCAATCCCTTTTTCTGATAACATTCCCATTTTTCTTGACCAGCATGAAAAAATCTATGTAATTGAGGCTAATAGAGATGGTCAAATGGCACAGTTATTGAAGATGAATTTCCCTGAGTTTGGAAAAAAGATTGAATCTATCGCTCATATGGATGGTTTATCGCTCAGTGCTGAATGGATATATAACAAGATCCTGAAAAGTGAGGATAAAAAATAAATATGGTTTTACAAAGTTCCGTAAAAACCAATTCGATTGGTCTCAGTCGGGCTGACTACCTGGGAGAAAATAGTACCCTGTGTAAAGGATGTGGACATAACTCAATTGCCAATATGATTATTACGGTTTGTTTTGAAATGGGGCTTCATCCTGAAAAAATAGTCAAATTCAGCGGAATAGGCTGTTCGAGCAAGAGCCCGGCCTATTTCCTGAACCGATCTTTTGGTTTCAATGGATTACATGGCCGAATGCCCTCCCTGGCAACAGGAGCATTATTTGGCGATATAACTTTAAAGGGGATTGGTGTCAGTGGAGATGGTGATACAGCCAACATAGGTTTGGGACAATTTAAACATCTTGTCAGAAGAAATATGCCAATGGTCTATATTGTCGAAAACAATGGTGTTTATGGATTAACCAAAGGTCAGTTTTCTGCCACTGCTGAAAAGGGTCTTGAGTTGAAAAAACAAGGCATCAATTTATACTTACCAGTGGATATTTCTATGGAAGCGTTGGCATCTAATGCAACTTTTGTTGCCAGAACTTTTGCAGGTGACCCAAAACAATTGAAAGAACTTCTTAAAGCAGCATTAAGTCACAATGGAATTTCTGTTTTGGATATTATCAGCCCTTGCGTAACTTTTAATAATCAGGAAAATTCGGTTCATTCTTATTCATGGGGAAAAGGCCATGAAGATCCCATCCATGAAGTGGAATTTGTCCCTGCGCGTGATGAGATAACCATAGAAGATTTTGAAAAAGGTACGATTCGGGAAGTAACCCTGCATGACGGCTCCGTTATTCTTCTAAAAAAACTTGGAAAAAATTACGATCCTACTAATCGAAATGAAGCCATGCGGATGATCGAGGAGGCAGTAAGTGAGAATTGTCTTGTGACAGGGTTGATCTACGTGAATCCCGAAATAAAGAACCTTATCGAGCTATGTAATTTGGTGGATATGCCTTTAAATCGATATCCTTCATCCCAACTCAGACCTTCAAAAGAAACACTAAAAGATATTAATTTACAATTTTTATAAATTACTGATTTGAACAAAACCTATTTTTGGCCAATGGTATGAAGTAAAGCCAAATTAGCTGGCCGAATAGCATCCACGGGAAAACCGGAAATAATGACAACTTTCTGACCCGGACGAAGAGATGTGGATGAGACAATTGCCTGCTCAACATGTGAGATCATTTCTTTCAGTGATGTGGAAAAAGGGACGAGATATGGAATAATTCCCCAATACAACCCAAAACGCTGATAGGTTTTTTGAACAGGTGTAAAGGCAAGGATGGGAACCTCAGGGCGCATCTTGGAAATGAATTTCGCTGAGCGGCCAGTTTGGGTAAATACTGCGATGCAAGCCACTTCTCTACCATGTGCCAATTCACGGGCAGCAAACGAGAGAGCCAACGGATCATCCATTTGAGCTTGAGGCTCTGGGGTGAAAGCATGCCCCCATTCTTTGAAATGTGCTTCTGCTTCCAACGCTATCGAATTCATCATAGCTACGCTTTCAACCGGATAAGCACCACTTGCGGTTTCACCAGATAGCATCACGGCATCCGTACCATCTAAAATTGCATTGGCCACATCTGATGCTTCTGCGCGAGTTGGGCGGGGGTTCTTGATCATTGAATCCAACATTTGGGTTGCCGTAATCACTAATTTAGCTTTGAGGTTGGCAGCATGAATGATTTCTTTTTGAATCACTGGAACTGCTGAAGGTGAGGTCTCAACAGCCAGGTCGCCTCTTGCAACCATCACACCGTCTGCGGCATCCAGAATTTGATCCAAATTGTGGATCGCCTCTGGCAGCTCCAGCTTGGCAATAATTGGTATCAAAGAATTCTCTGGGGAAAGTTGTGAAATTGATTGGCGAATAACATTAATATCGCTCGCTGACCGAACGAAGGAAATAGCTAAAGCATCAATCCCCTGTAACAAGCCAAACTTCAGGTCTGCCTGATCTTTTTCAGTAAAACCGGGAATATTAAGGCTTATTCCAGGAAGATTGACACCTTTGTGAGAAAAAAGGAACCCTCCAATGATTACTTTCGCATCAATTTCATCATGATCAACCTTTAGGATGATTAATTCCATGATTCCATCATCTAGAAGAATCCTTCCACCTTTTACCAGGTCACACGTGACGTCAGGAATATCAAGAGGAATGACAAGATCTTTTGAATTGATTGCACCCGTGAATTGATTGTTTTCAAGTCTTTTTAAATGGACGATTTGTCCAGATTCTAGAGGAATACCATCCGGAGGTAGAATGCCAACACGCAGCTTCGGACCCTGTAAATCCTGAAGAATTGTGATTGGCTTTTTGAGCTTTTGAGATAATTTCCTTAATATTTTGATTTTTCTTGAATGCTCTTCATGTGTTCCATGAGAAAAATTAAGGCGAGCAACATCCATACCCGCAATAATCATATTTTCGATAATAGTTTCATTACTGCTGCTTGGACCAAGTGTTGCAATAATTTTTGCGTTTTGATTCATCAAATAACCATTTATCAGATTATTTTGTAGATAGTTTTGTTATTCCATATTCAAAACATCACGAATGATAGGGATTGCCCAATCAATGATTTCTTTGGTAATTATAAGAGGCGGTGCAAAACGAATTGTCTTCTCATGGGTCTCTTTTGCAAGGATACCTTTTGTTTTTAATGCTTCACAGTATTTCCTTGCCCCTCCAGCTTCATCCTTTAGTTCAACACCAATCAAGAGCCCTTTGCCTCTGACTGTTTTGACATGCTTGCTTGGAATTTCGGCCAGTTGATCCATAAAATATTCACCCATAGCTGCCGCATTTTCAATAAGGTGTTCCTCAACCAAAACTTTTAACGATGCTCGCGCAATTGCAGCTCCCAAGGGATTACCTCCAAAGGTGGAACCATGCTCGCCAGGTTGAAAGAGACCCAAAATATGTCTATCTGTCATTACAGCTGAAACGGGGAAGAATCCACCCGAAAGCGCCTTGCCAACAATCATTACATCGGGAAGCACATCTTCATGATCACAAGCGAATAATTTTCCAGTGCGGCCAAGGCCTGTTTGGATTTCATCAGCAATAAAAAGAACATTTGCTTCTTCACAAATTGCGCATACATCTTCCAGATATCCTTCTGGTGGAATAATTACTCCTCCTTCCCCCTGGATGGGTTCAATCATAACCCCGGCAGTATTTTTTGTTACTGCTTTACGGATCGCTTCTGCATCACCGTAAGGGACCGATACAAAACCGGGGGTGAAAGGACCAAAATCATCCTTATAAAGAGACTCGGAGGAAAATGAAATCAAGGTGATCGTTCGACCATGGAAATTGCCATTAGCAACAATTATTTCTGCTTTATTTCGTGGGATACGCTTTACCTGATAGCCCCACTTTCTGGTGATTTTTATGGCTGTCTCCACTGCTTCTGCACCGCTATTCATAATGATAAATTTTTCGTACTCAGTCATCTTGGAAAGATCCTGATATAAAAGAGCCAATTGATCATTGTGAAAAGCTCTGGAAGTGAGTGTGATCTTTTTTGCCTGTTCAATCATCGCTTCAAGGATTTTTGGATGAACATGTCCCTGATTTAATGCGGAATAAGCACTCAGGCAATCCAGATATTTGTTTCCTTCGACATCATAAACCCAAACTCCTTCGCCTCTTTCTAAAACCACATTGAGGGGCGAATAATTATGAGCCCCAAATTTATTTTCTAGATCAATATAGTCTTGTGAATTCATTTCAATCCTCCCTCAGTAATTTCACTAAAATTGCTTTTTGGGCGTGGAGTCGGTTATGTGCCTGCTGAAAAATCACAGATTGGGGTCCGTCAGCAACCTGGTCGGTCACTTCCTGACCACGATGAGCTGGCAGGCAGTGCATGAAAATTGCAGATGGTTTTGCATAACCCATTAACCCGGAATTTACCTGATAAGGCGGAAAAACCAATTCGCGTTTTTTTGTTTCCGCTTCCTGTCCCATGCTTGTCCAAGTGTCTGCATAGACAACATCGCAATCTTTCACTGCCTCGTTGGGATCTCTCAAAAATTGCACATTGCCCCCGCTTAATTTACAAAATTCTTTTGCCAGATGTATTGCCTGTGGAACAATATCATATCCTTCGGGAGAGGCAATACAAAAATCCATACCTAATTTGGAACAGGCATGCATCAATGAAACGGCAACGTTGTTGCCGTCACCAAGATAAGTAACCTTTAGACTTCTTAAGGTTTTAAAATGCTCATAAATTGTCAGGATATCAGCCATAGCCTGGCAGGGATGGTTGTAATCGCTTAATCCATTAATCACAGGAATATCAGCCCATTTTGCCAATTCAATCACCTGTTGATGTTCAAAAACACGCGCCATGATTGCACTGACATATCCAGAAAGGACTCTGGCTACGTCCGCGATCGATTCCCGTTTCCCCAGACCAATTTCATCAGGTGAAATAAATAGTGCATCTCCTCCAAGCTGGCGCATGGCCATATCAAAACTTATCCGCGTCCGCAAACTTGGTTTTGAAAATATCATGGCCAGTACTTTATTTTGAAGCAAGGGAATATTGCCGCTGGCAAAATACTCTTTTTTCAAAGTGACAGCAAGATCGATCAGGTTCTGAATTTCTTCGGGCGAGTAATCAGCAATTGCTAAAAAATCCTTTTTCATAACACCTCATTGTAAATAATTAACCATCAAAGTATAACATTCAGGATGTTTGGTTGACTCTTTTTGAAATATATATCATCTTGTGTGTGTTAAAGTATCTTTCAATAACCTATTAATGATGGCAAGAGTTGCAGGAGCCGCTTGCACAGCCGGAACAATTCGATCGACTTTTTGAGATTGATCCTTTTTCATTATGAATAAAAATCCTTGAAAGTGCGCGCTTCGTTTTAGGACTATGGCACGCAATGCAATTAATTTTCTCATCAGCCTGCTCATAAGACCTTCGGCAATCAAAAACATTGCCGCAATCCTTACAAATATATTCATAAGTGGGCATGTAAAATCCTTGTTTATATTAATTACTAACTTATTTTACTTTATGCATCAGTGATTTTGAAGGTTTAATAACTATATTAGAATTATGCATAGTGAACAAGAATATGTATTTTATTGATAAGGAGATGATCAATTGAAGAAGATTTTATTGTTTGTTTTATGTGGATTAATTATTTTAGTCGGATGTTATCCACAGTCTATCTCCATAAATAAAAGCAATTCGCCAAAACCGATCACATTTAGTGATGCCTCAGGCGGATCAATACAGTTAAATAATTATCCTGAACGAATTGTCATAGAGGGTAAGTTGACCCAGATGATCCTGGATTTTTATTTATTATTCCCTGACCAATCCCAGAAACTGGTTGGAATTCAAAAAAGACTTCAGACTGTTTTGGACTTCATAAAAATTATCGATCCGTCAGTAGTGGCAAAACTAAATCTGGAACAGGATGCCAGCGCTGAACAAGTTGCTCCGTTGAACCCGGATCTGGTGATTATGAAATCTTCTTTGAAAAACACTTTAGGAAGTTCCTTTAAAACTATCAATGTACCGGTTGTTTTTATGGATTTTGAGAATCCGGTGCAAATTGAACGAGAAATCTCCAACCTTGGAATTATATTAAACCAGTCAATACGAGCAACAGAAATAAATAAGCTCTTTAAGACCTGGCAGGACCTGGTTACTCTAAAAACCGCAAATCTGGCTGCTGACCTAAAACCAAAAATATTAATGCTTCAGTACAGCGAACGCAATGGAATAGTTGCATTTGATGTTCCTCCTGCCGTTTGGTTACAAACACAAATGGTGGAATTGGCTGGGGGCACACCCGTCTGGAAAGATTTGGCAAAGAGTGGGGGGTGGATGACTGTAAGTCTCGAACAAATTGCAGCCTGGGATGCAGATATGATTTTTATCATTAATTATTCCGGTAATTCTGCAGAAATCGTGGAGAAATTGTTGACTAATAGCTCGTGGCAGGCTATGCGTGCTGTGAAAAACAGTTTGATATTCGGTTTTCCCGGTGATTTTCTAAGCTGGGATCAACCCGATCCCCGGTGGGTTTTGGGATTAAATTGGTTAGGAAATAAAATCCACCCTGATCTGATTAATTTTGATAAAGAAACATTGATCAATCAATTTTATAAAGAATTTTACAATTTAGAATTCACCGTTGTAAATGAAAAAATCATACCTTTGCTCAAAGGAAATATAAATTAAATTGAGTACCTATCGCCGAAATATCATTGTTTTATACGTGACCCTGGTTATCGTTTTTTTCACATCTCTGCTGATTGGTAGGTACCCAAAGCCAGGATTTTTACCAATAAATTCAATCATTAACGATCCAATGGCTGGAAATTTATTGATCAATTTACGCTTACCGCGAGTTATTAGCGCAATGCTGCTTGGCATCTCTTTATCTCTTGCTGGACTGGTTATGCAAACGGCTTTTCAAAATCCATTAGTTGATCCTGGATTCCTGGGTGTCAGCCAGGGTGCTGCCTTTGGAGCCGCATTTGCCATTATTTATCTAAGTTCCATTCATTACACCGTTCAAATATCTGCAATCCTTTTTGGCCTGGTAGGGCTGGGATTATCGTATTGGATTTCTTCGAAAGTCAAGTTTGGCGGGCAAATTCTTCATTTGATCTTGGCTGGTATGGCTGTTTCGGCTTTGTTCTCTGCTGGTGTTGGTATCCTAAAGTATATGGCAGACCCCATTCAACAATTACCTGAAATTGTATTTTGGCTATTAGGTGGATTATGGGCTGTTAAATGGGCTGATCTTGTCTATATTATGCCGATTATTTTGATAGGAATCGGATTAATTTTCATTTTTCGCTGGCGATTAAATATATTAACTCTTAATAAAGAGGTGGCTTTTTCTCTCGGTATTGATAATGAGAAAGAAACGGTTATTGCTATTCTAGTTAGTGTGGTAATAACCGCGCTAATGATTTCCATAGCTGGGATCGTAAGCTGGATAGGGTTGGTGGTGCCAAACATCGCCAGAATACTGGCGGGGGCTGACACAGCCAAATCAGTTCCACTTGCGATTGCATTGGGTGGGATCTTCGCTATTATTTGTGATGATCTGGCTCGGACTTTATTAGCTGGAGAAATTCCTCTTAGTATTTTTACTGCATTATTTGGGGCAGTGATATTTATTTTTCTGATTTCATATAAAAAAAGCAGCTTAACTCAATGAAAGACAATCAACAGATATATTTAATTAAGAATCTGACCTATACCTATCCTGATAGTAACGGTGCTGTATTATGCAATATAAATCTGATAATTCCGGAAAACTCCATTTCTGTCATACTCGGTGTAAATGGATCAGGAAAAAGCACCATACTCCGCTTGTTATTGGGTACATTAAATCCTGATAAGGGTGAAATTCACTATTATCCGAAAGATGAAAAAGGCAAGATCGCGTTTGTTCCACAGAATGAGTATCTCGCCTTTGATTATTCAGTTATGGATTATGTATTATTTGGAAGGGTTCCTTATATAAATATCTATTCATCACCGTCTAAAGAGGATAAAAAATTCGCCCTCTCAGTTATTTCAGAATTAGGTATAAAAGATTTGGCGAATAAAAAAATTACTCATTTAAGTGGGGGAGAACTGCAAAAAGTAAGGTTGGCGCGAGCTCTTGTTCAAAAACCTTCGTTATTGATACTGGATGAGCCAACGACTTATCTGGATATTCGCAGTAAAAAAATGATACTGGATATTCTAAAGAAACTAAAAGAAAAAGGTGTAACGATTATTTTTGCTACGCATGATCCAGGTGAGGCTTCAGAAATTGCTGATTATTTTATTTTGATGAGAAAATCAAAACCTCCTTATTCAGGAGGTCGAGAAGAAGTATTTACTGATTCAAAACTAAGTGAAATCTATTCCTTAAATTTACATATTGTTAATTTTAAACACAAGCAATTTATTGTGAGTGAATAAATCATTGAAACGACCTATTTGCATTCTATCGGGAGAAGAAAATGTTGGTAAATCCACTCTTTGTAAGCGAATTATCGAATATGGTATGCAAAGAAATATTAGTGTGAGTGGTATCCGATCTGAATTAGAAATAATATATAGCCTAAGAAAGGCGATTAATTCATTTGATATCAAGACTGGAGAAATGATGAATTTGGCTGTTTATTCTCCAGGATGGGATAAGGAAGAACCAAAACGTAAATGGAAATTCAATAAAGGGGCAATCAGGTGGGGAAATAATGTTTTGCGAAGATCTTTACCTGCTGATTTATTGGTTATTGATGAAATTGGCTATCTGGAATTAGAAAAAGATGAGGGATGGAATGAATGTTTTAATCTTCTTGAAAGTGATCAATTCAAGTTGGCTTTAGTTGTGATTAGGCCAGAGTTATTGGAGCTTACAAAGAAAAGATATGAAAACTTATCTATTTATATCCTCAATAAAAATAATAAAAAAGAAATTGAAAAAGAATTAATTGATAAATTAGATCGATTGCTTGAGGTTTAAAAAGTATTTTCAAAACCATCCAAATAGCGAAGATAAAAAACAGTAATTCCAAAAGCAATGGTAACGTTAAAAGAATGTTTGTTCCCCATCATGGGAATGTAGATTTGTTCGTTACAAAGATCACGCACCATCGGATCAATTCCCCCCAATTCATTTCCAACTATAAGAACTGTATTCATGCCTTTATTGACGTTTCTAATTTTGAAAATCGGTTTACTTTTAGGTCCTGTTTCAAGGCCATATAAATAATGGCCTTTTTCTTTTAATTCTTGAGCAGTAATGAGGCTATTGGGTGAATAGCTCCATAATGTCGAAATTTCAGCACCCAGACTGGTCTTGGCTATTTTTGGATTTTCGGGTGTAGCTGTCATTCCACAAAAATAAATATGATCAATATTAAACCCATCTGCAGACCGCAGAATAGATCCAACGTTATAGGCACTTCTCAGGTTATCTAACAATATTGAAAAAGAGGTTTCTTTTTTGGTTGAACCAAAGGAAAGAATGGATGGAGACTCGCTATATTCATGTACGATTATTAACGACGATTTGCATCTTGGGCAAAAAATTGGAATTTTTGAAGATGCTCTAATCGGAAACCGAAAAAGACAATCCTTGTTGTTACATTCTAAGATAATGAAATCAGCTGACATAATCAAACCTAAGAATAGATCAGACTGATCCTTTCAATTTTTGAATTGAAAGGATCAACTCCCATCGCTTTTAATACATCGTCAGGTCTTCCGGTTGAATCAGAGCGTTGGGATAAGCGCATCATCAGAGATAATTGCCCACTAGAGTCATTTTCAAATAGCTCAATATTTTCAATCCTTTCTCGAAGATTAAAAGATTTTTCTCTTTTACTAATTGTTAATTCTTCAACTGCTAATATTTGAATAATTTTTTGTTCTATGGAATCCTTGGATAGTCCCAAAGACAGTTCTACTTGATAAATAGAAGATATCATCCGGTTTTGTAATGCGGGTTCGTGTAACGAAATATTATTGATTGATAATATTTCTAAACCTTCTGGGAGTGCTAAATTCATCTTGCCCTGTATACCTGAAATCTCGTTTTCCTCATCCAACCAGATATCGACAATTTCTGTTTTGCTTGAAAACCCCAAAGGTAATGGGGCTGCTTGTTGGATCCTGGCTTGTGGATGAAATCCTAAGGTATAAGCGATCCTTAGTTCTGTCCGCCGGCAAACTCTTTCCCATAATTTTTGAAGATCCAGGTTACTGGTATAGATGATATTCCCAAATTTCTTATAAGTTATTCTGATACGTAACATAAAACCTTTATTTTGTAGCCAGATTATTCTTAGTCATGCATTTTATTAAGTAATTCTGTTGAATTCCGCAAGAATAGCATTGTTCCCTGCAATCCTTGCGAATAATATCTTGCTTACTTAATTGATACTCCTCGATGAGCGACTTTTTAGTTATTCCGGTATTAATATGATCCCAAGGAAGAATCTCGACTAAATTTCTTTGCCGTGATGCATAAAAAGAAGGCTCGATATGATTCTTGATAAACGCTTCTTGCCAAATTTTGAAATTAAATTGATCATACCAGGCATCAAATTTTGCTCCACTTTTCCACGCATCATAAATAACATTGGCCAACCTTCGATCACCCCTCGAAAGGCAGGCTTCCAGGAGTGAGCTCTCATTATCGGACCAGTTTAGTTTGATCCCATGTACATGTAGATTATTTCTTAAATACTTCTGTTTTTCAGCAATAGAATCCTGGTTTTCTTGTGCTGCCCATTGAAAAGGAGTATGCGGTTTCGGAATGAATGTGTTAATACTGATGTTTAAACTGGCACGATTACCCATTTCACTTTTTCCAATAGCAAGAACTTCCTTGCATAAAGTGCAAATTGCATCGATATCTTCAATCGTTTCGTTTGGGAATCCGATCATAAAATATAATTTTATAGTTGACCATTTGTGTTTGAAAACTTCTCTGGCAACTGAGTGAAGGTTCTCTGTGCTAATGGGCTTGTTAATCCGATTGCGCAATTGATTTGAGGCCGACTCTGGAGCAAAAGTGAAGCTCCCATGCCGTTTTCCAACTAATGAATCCATTAATTTGACAGAGAACGTGTCAATACGCAGGGATGGAAGGGAAATAGTGATATTTTTTTCACAAAATACCTTGGAAATTGAATCTATCAACTGATTTAGTTGCGTATAGTCTGAGGAGCTTAACGATAATAATGAGATTTCTTCAAAACCAGTATTTAAAAGAGATTCTTGTAAAGATTTTATTATCTCATCTACAGATCGTTCCCTGATTGGTCGATTGATCATACCCGCCTGACAAAAACGGCATCCTTGTGTGCAGCCTCTCATGATCTCAACTGCAATCCGATTGTGCGTGGTAATTATGTTAGGAACCAGGAATTTAACCGGGGAGGGTGGAAGCGAAGTAACCATATGCCGCTTTATTGGCAAAGAGCCATGAGAATTATTGGAGGAAAAAGTGGAAATGCAGTTATTTTCTTCATATATAACATCATAAAAACGGGGAACATAGATTCCTTCAATACCTGCAAGTAATTCCAGTAATGAAATTCGAGATTGTTTGGATTCTTTCCAATTCTGGTAAATGTCAATGATTTCATGAATAATTACTTCACCATCTCCGATCACGAAAGCGTCAATAAATTGAACCATTGGTTCAGGATTGAAAGTAGAATTTCCACCTGCGATAATCAAGGGGTCTGAAGTTTTTCTTTTTTTGCTTAGTAAAGGAATATGAGCAAGGTCAAGAATATTAAGAGCATTTGTATATAGTGTTTCGTAGGGTAATGAAATACCGATAATGTCAAAATCAATTAAAGGATGTTTGCTTTCGAGAGAATATGCAGGAATATTATTTTCCCGCATTTGTTCTTCCATATCTAACCAGGGGCAATATGATCTTTCTGCTAAAGAATCTTTACGATCATTTATCATCTCATAAAGAATAGCAAGTCCCAAATTGGGCAGTCCGATTTCATAAATATCTGGGAATACTAGAGCAACTCGAGTTTTAATTTTCTCCCATTCCTTTATAACCTGGTTATATTCCCCGCCAACGTATCGGCCAGGTTTTTGAACCCTTGGAAGAATATTAATTAACTTTTTATTTATTTCTAAATTTGAATCCAATAAAATCTCCAAAACGTTTGTAAGATAATTGTTTAGACTAATTCAATACGGTTGTCCAGGATCTCGATATTTCTGAAATGGTTTTGAGTAAAGAAGATTACAGCATTTAGTTCTGATTGAGTGATTTTGTTGTTACTACAGATTTGAGAAATTGCCACAATACTTTCTGTCCATTTATCTTGTAAATCTATTTCAGAAACAGAGACATTGAACTCCTTATGAATCCTATGAAGAAATGGTTTCAATTGACTTCGCTTTTCTTTAAGTGATTTGCAGGATTGAAATAATAAATGCAAATATAAAATTCCGATTGTCATTATGAATCCAAACAATTGAATATTGATTGTAAGGCAATTCAAGGGTAGAGTAAAATGATTTAACCAAGAGGTCAGAGATATTTTATGACAGAGCAAGATGACAGATATCAATTAACATTAGATTATTTATATAGTTTTGTTGACCATAGTCTGACCCGGAATTTAAGATACTCTCCTGAAAAATTTAATTTAGAAAGAATGAGAGCTTTTGTCAATTTGCTGGGAAATCCGCATTTGGATTACCCGGTTGTACATGTGGCTGGCACTAAGGGAAAAGGGTCTATATGTTCATTAATTGCCAGTGTTTTATTATCAGCAAAATATAAAGTTGGATTATACACTTCACCACATTTACAAGAATACGCTGAACGAATTAAAGTAAATGATATTGATATAGAAAAAGACAAATTAATAAATCTGGTGGAAGAAATAAAACCTATCATAAAGAAAATTGACGGTTTGTCCACTTTTGAAATTACAACCGCACTCGCTTTTTTGTATTTTTCGAGAAGTAAAGTGGATATCGCTGTTATCGAAGTTGGTTTGGGAGGACGATTAGATGCAACTAATGTTGTTCACCCATTAGTTTCAATTATTTCCACTATTTCGAAAGACCATGTAAAAATATTAGGTAATACGTTAGAAAAAATTGCGAAAGAAAAGGCTGGGATAATAAAAAATAAAGTCCCCGTGGTAATTTCTAATCAAAAACCAAGAATTAGATACTTATTCAATACTTATGCAAAAGAAAATAATTCACCATTATTAGATACACACTTTGATTATAGATATGAATCGACGAAGCAGAGTTTAGAAGGTCAGGACTTTACCCTTCAGAGCAAAGAGGGTGAAACCATTAATTTACATCTCCCCTTATTAGGAGTACATCAGATTCAAAATGCAATAACTGCTTATTCCGCTATTCAAATGATTAAGAAAAGTGGATTTGCTATAACCGATCAAAATATTTATAATGGCTTTGCAAAAGTCAAATGGCCTGCTAGATTTGAGATTATAAGTAAAAAACCATTATTAATCATTGATTCTGCACATAATACCGATTCAATACAAAAGTTGGTCAATACAATAAAAATATTTACCCCAAATAAAAAAATCATTCTAATATTTGGCACATCAGAAGATAAAGACGTGAAGGGAATGTTAAAAATCCTGATCCCTAATGTGCAATCCTTGATCATTACTCAATCCATCCATCCGCGCGCATTGGATGCAGGAAAGATCTTATCAATAGCTCAAAAACAAGGAAAGGACGGAGAATCAATTTCATCCATTCATTTTGCGCTACAGAAAGCCCTTGAAATTTGGAATGAAAAGTCGGTTATTATTGCCACTGGCAGCATTTTTATTGCGGCTGCAGTTCGAGAAATTTGGATAACTCAATATCAGAAGAGGATAAATAAAAATTTACAAGTATGATTCCCGATCATTCTTATAAGCAGGACCATGATTCAGAGGAAATTAGCGCTGCGCTTTACCAGCGATCTGAAGAACTATATCAAATCCCAAATACTTCAACGAATGCTGAAGGGCTAATCGAGTGCCCTGCAATTATTTTGAATGAGGTTGTTGTTTTTCCCCGAATGGTTTCCCCGATATTCATTACCTCTGGCATAAATCTTTCGGCTATTAGAGAAGCACAAGAAAAACAACAAACTGTAATTACATTAATCCCAAAAAGCCTAAAGATAAAAAACGATGGGAAGGATTCATTTTTACCTGTGGCTGTAGAGGTAGCAGTTGGGCAATTATTAAATATTTCTGAAGGGAATAGTTCGGCTCTTATACAAGGTAGACGACGGGTACAAATTATTGAGGTTTCTTTAAAAGGATTTTTTCCCCGTGCATTAGCCAGGCCAATTAATGAACCGGCTCATGCTGACCGGGTTACAAAAGCGCTCATGAGAACTACCTGTAATTTATTCGAAAGATGTGTTCAGCATGACCGTAGCCTTCCTGACGAAGCCAATGTATTTTCTTCGAATATCAATGAGCCGGGGTGGTTGGCAGATATGGTTGCAACTGCGATTTCACCATCACTTGAAAATAGGAAAAAATTTATTTCAATTGTGAACCCAAAAGAAAGATTATCATTTCTGAATACTTTATTAGCCCAGGAATTGGATGTTCTTTTACTTGAAGAAAACATACAAACAAAAGTTCAAAAAGAAGTTGATAAAAGCCAGCGCGAATTTTATCTGCGTGAACAAATTAAGGCAATCCAAATCGAATTAGGAGAGGGGGATATATGGGAACAAGAGATCCAAAAATATCGGAAAAGAATAAAAGAAATTAATCTACCAAATGAGATCTCTTTGGTAGCTCTAAAAGAAGTGGAAAAACTTTCCAATGGCTCTTCATTATCTCCAGATGTTGGAATAATTCGTAATTATCTGGATTGGATTCTAGAATTGCCGTGGAATAAATATTCGGATGATAACTTATCGGTAAATCATGCGTCACGCATATTGAAAAAAAACCATTTTGGTTTGAACAAAGCAAAAGATAGAATTCTCGAATATATTGCAGTTAAAAGTTTGAAACCTGAAAAATCAAAGCAACCCATCTTATGTTTTATTGGTCCTCCTGGTACTGGAAAAACATCACTTGGAAATTCGATTGCCGAGGCACTTGGAAGAAAGTTTGTCCGAATTTCTCTTGGAGGTGTTCGTGATGAGGCAGAAATCCGTGGTCACAGGAGAACATATATTGGGGCTTTACCTGGTCGGATTATTCAGACTATGAAGCGCGCAGGAACAATGAATCCATTATTTATGCTGGACGAGGTGGATAAGTTAGGTACAGATTTTAGAGGAGACCCAAGCGCCGCTTTATTGGAAGTTCTTGATCCTGAACAAAATTACTCATTTTCTGATCATTATCTTGAAATCCCTTTTGATTTATCCGATGTTATGTTCATCACAACAGCGAATTCAACTGAAAATATACCAGCTGCTTTGCTGGATCGGATGGAAGTGATCGAGTTTCCTGGCTATATAGAAGAAGAAAAATCGGAAATTGCTCGAAGATTCCTGCTACCTAAACAAAAAATGGAAAATGGGTTAGGCGAAAAGGATTTCGAATTAGATTCAACAGCGTTAATCAAGATTATTCGAGATTACACTTTTGAGGCTGGCGTCCGAAATTTGGAACGAGAGATTGGAAGACTTTGTAGAAAAATATCGAGAAAGAAATCTGAGCATAAAAATTACCCGGCACATATTACAATTAAAAACCTACATACTGCTTTAGGACCTTCACAGTACTTCACATTTGAAGCTGAGCATGATGATGAGGTTGGAGTTGGAACTGCAGTTGCCTGGACTGAAAATGGGGGTGAAATAATGCCAGTTGAAATACTGATCTTTGAAGGAAAAGGAAATATGCAAATTACCGGACAAGTGGGGGAAATAATGCAGGAATCAGCGCAAGCAGCTCTATCATATCTAAAATCCAGGGCAAAAGATTTTCAGATAGATTCTGATTTATTTGAAAAAGTGGATATACATATTCACATCCCTGAAGGGGCTATCCCTAAAGATGGACCCAGCGCTGGTGTAACAATAGCTACGACACTTGTCTCTGCATTTACAAAAAGAAAAGTACATAAAGAGATCGGTATGACAGGAGAAATAACTTTACGAGGAAAAGTGCTTCAAGTGGGTGGGATAAGAGAAAAAGTGCTTGCCGCGCATCGTGCGGGACTTAAGAAAGTCATTTTGCCTAAGAACAATATGAAAGATTTGGTTGATATTCCCCAGAAAGCCATTAAAGAATTAACGATAATCCCTGTTGAACATATCGATGAAATAATAAAAGTTGCCTTATATTCAAAATAAATTAAGCTTCTTTAGGAATATCTTCATTATTTGATTTTGGTTTTTGTTCCTGTTCAAGAGTTTGAATGCCTCTTCTCACTTCTGCAAGATTCCGTTCTAATTTTATTTGCAGATTGACGAGGGTTTCCAATGCATATTTATCCGCTTCTTTACGGATAAAAGCGGCATTTTCCTTCGCCTGCGAATCGATTTGTTCTGCCCTCAACTTAGCCGATTGAACAATATTATCCCTCTCAACCATCTGAATTCCCTTTTCACGCGCAGCATTTATTGTACGCGCACCTTCTTCTGAAGACTGTGCCAGAATTCTATCCTTCTGGCTGATAATTTGTTGTGCTGTTTTTATTTCTTCAGGAATTGATAAACGCATCTGATCGATTAAATCAAGCAGCCTATCTTCATCAACCATAATTTTTCTTGTTCCTAAAAATGGTTTGCTTTCATTGAATAATTCTTCTAAACGATCTACCAGATGCAAGATATCCATATCGTTCCTTTAGCTTTAATTACTAGTCAAATTATCCCATTAATCACGAAGTGTGGTTTGTTGATCGAACTGTTGATTCTCACTAAGCTCAGAAAAGCGCTTCTTAAATGCTTTTTCCACATGAAGGGGAACCATACTTGATACATTCCCATTCAACGCAGCGATCTCTCTAACGGTTGTTGAGGAAAGAAAAGTATGTTCTTCACTGGTAATCAACGCAACTACTTCAATATCTTTTGCCAAGCGATGGTTGGCCAAAGCCATCCTAAATTCAAGTTCAAAGTCAGAAAAAACCCTCAAACCTCTTACAATTACTTGGGCATTGATATCGTGGCATAACTCAACGGTTAACCCGCTATAACCCATAACCACAATTTTTGGATCATCAAATGCTTTATTAACCATTTCGATCCTTTCTGCCGGTGAGAAGAGCAGGTTTTTAAGAGGGCGATCATAGACTGCCACAATCACCTGATCAAAAAGCCGCGAAGCCCTTTGCGCAATATCAATGTGTCCAAAGTGAATCGGGTCAAACGTCCCTGGAAATATAGCTTTTACCATTTTTCTCCCAATTATTAGCTCACGTCTCCACTTTTACTTGGCCAATAAGTTTCCAATTCTTGCCGCAACCAATAATTTTCTTGAGATAACAATTCTGGATCATTTTTGAATATTTTCTGGGCAGCTTTTCGGGCTCGAAGAATTAAATCCAAATCTGTTAATGATGCTAATTTTAAACCTAAATACCCAGATTGACGTGTTCCCAGAAAATCACCCGGACCACGATGTTTTAAGTCGTATTCTGCCAATTTAAATCCATCATTGGTTTCAGCCATTATGGATAGGCGTTCATTTTCGAAATTATTTTCAATATCCGGAATGAGTAAACAATAAGATTGTGATTGCCCTCTTCCTACCCGGCCACGGATTTGATGTAATTGAGACAAACCAAAATGATTGGCACTCTCAATAAGGACGATGGTTGCATTCGGAATATCCAATCCGACCTCAATCACTGAAGTTGAGATCAGGATATCATATTCTTTATCGCGGAATTTTCTCATGATCTCATCTTTTTCTAATTGTTTTAAACGTCCATGCATGAGCCCAACCTTTAAGTGAGGAAAGACCTGGGATTGAATACGTTCGTATTCATTTATTGCTGCCTTGCGAATTTCATCATCTTCACTTTCGATTAATGGGTAAATTATAAAAGCTTGATGTAATTTATCGATCTGAAATTGGATTAATTGATATGCACGTTCACGTTCATTGGGAAGCATCACATGCGTTTCAATTGGAATACGGCCAACTGGCATTTCGTCAATTACAGAGAGGTCAAGGTCCCCATAAATAGTTAATGCTAATGATCGTGGAATTGGGGTCGCGCTCATCACCAGGAGGTGAGGATTTACTCCTTTACTTCTTAGTGCCGCTCTTTGACCTACTCCAAACCGATGCTGTTCATCAATAATCACAAGTTGAAGCCACTTAAATTTAATTGGATCTTCAATCAACGCATGTGTGCCAATCACAACCTTTATTTCACCAGAAGCCAGTCTCTTACGGATGATCGCTTTCTCATTTTCAGGTGTGTCACCGATTAGTAACGCAATTTCCTCAGATCTTAAAATTGGTTTCTCTTCGTTCGGATTTGTAAGCATTTGGGTCAAATTACGAAAATGTTGTTCTGCCAATATGCTTGTAGGGGCTAAAAACGCTGATTGTGCACTTCTCTGAAGTGTAATTATTATGGCAATACATGCAATAACCGTTTTTCCTGAACCAACATCCCCCTGAATCAAACGATTCATAGGTTTTCCTGAGCCAAGATCGGCTCTGATTTCATCCAGTACCTTTATTTGCGAGTTTGTTAGCTTAAATGGTAATCTAGTAATAAACGATTGTAAATTTGCAGGATCAATATCATAAATTTCGGCTTGATTTCTTTCCCATTTCAGTTTTTGGGACATTACTCCAAGTTGTAAAAATAATATCTCATCAAAAGATAATCGTTGTTTTGCCTTTAGGAGAAGATTATTATTATTTGGAAAATGGATGTTCGTAATTGCATTTGATAAAACAACCAGGCTTTCCTCTCTACGGATATCCTCAGGCAAATAATCATGAATGCGTGAAGCCCAGTAATTGACAGTCTCAAACATGATTCGGCGAATACTTTTTTGGGTAATGCCTGATGTGAGTGGATAAAAAGGCACAATTCGATTTGTATGAAGTTGTTCGCGATCTATACTCTCAGCTTCTGGATTGTTCATTGTTAAACGACCGAGATACATTTCAATTTTCCCGGAAAGAATTAATTGCTTTCCTTTGGGAAAACTTTTAAGAAGCCACGGTTGGTTAAACCATGTGACCCTTAAATAGCCTGTGCCATCACTTACCACAGCTTCAATTATTTTCAACTTTCGATTGCCTGCTGATCGCATGCCAATGCTATTTACAACTGCAACAATCGATATTTCTTCTCCATAATTCAACCGATTTATCGGCTTAAGAGTGCTCAAATCCCAGTATCGTCTTGGATAAAAATGGAGCAGGTCTTTAATCGTAATCAGATGAAGCTTTTCCAGAAGCTTTGCGGTTTGACCACCAATTCGGTTTATTACTGTGATTGAAGCATTTAGACCAGTATTTGAATTGTTATCAGAAGTTTTAGTTTTTTGAGAAGGTATGGCGGTCGGTTGAAGATTTAACAATTGATCAAAAATTGTAATGAAATTTGCAATAGCTTTTTTTCTTTCCTGAAATGGCAATGACTTGTATTTAGATAACAATTGAGTAATTTCTTTAACCTTTTCCTGTGAAATGAGATGTAAAGCGGCTTCAGATTGCCATAAGGGGATAAGACTTTCAAGCCCACCAATTACTGCTTTATTTTCATAGTTACAATTAATTTCATGGCGAAATAATTTTAATAAATTAATTGCGGAATTACCCATAGATTAATTCTACCAAGATGTTTAACAAAAAAAAGGGCTTTCAGATAAATTTATCGAGAACAAAAATCCCCAAAGCTTTTGGTCCTATGATCGAGGCATTTGCAGTATTAATTGATTGAAATGAAAATTTTGTGCTTTGGAATTGTTCATTACAATGCGTCTGTAAAGAAATTACTTCTTTAGGTTTTGATGAATTGCCACTAACTACAATAAATTCTTGCGGTTGTTCAAATTCATCAATAAAATCCTCAAAGCAAACTAGTAAATATTTCTTTTTATTGATTTTAGTAAGGGGAGAAAATTTACCCTCTTCTATTGTGAATAATGGGATGGTTCCGATAAAATCCAAAGCTATCGATTGCGGTACATCAAGAAATTTGGACTGCTGCGCATAGGTAAGATTTGGACAATAAAAAATCCCAAAAATATGCGGAATAATTAATCGAATATATTGTGCAACCGAAGAATTGCTTTTTCCTTTATTAATTACCTCTGCCACTTTACTTACCATCATTCCTAAACCGTATGAAAAAGTGCCGGAATCGATTAAATGATATTTTATATTTTCGGGCAAAACTTGAAGAATATTTTTTATTTGAGAATAGATTGGTGATAGAAAACTGGAAGGGAGCAGAATAAATAATTCTTCAAATTCATTTCTACTATCGATCAATAATTGAATTAATTGCTTGGGTGAGGGTGGGAAAATGATTGGATGATTTCCAGAATTAATATTGTTTGGTAGAGCATCAATTCCTTTTAATGAAATATCAATGTTTGAATTATTGACAATTGAGATTGATGATGGAATCTGCCTGACCAAATCTGCTCCAGGAAATTCCTTTTTTGGAAATTGAACTGAGTTATCAGTGATTATCCCTATCGGTTTCAATGTTATTCAACTGCAAAAATGAACTGGTAATAGGGTTGGCCGCCATCATGAACTTCAATTTCTTGCTTGGGAAATGAAGTCTTAATAAATTCAATAATTTCTTCAAGTTCGGATTTAGTAATATTCAGCCCAGAAAATATAGTGATATGTTCCTTATTTTCTGTTCCAATTAATTTCAATAGATTTATACAGGAATCTTTTAGACTCTTGGATGAATCAACTAAAACGCCATTATGCAGTGCAATTATTTCACCTTTGTTGACTTTTACGTTGTTGATGGTGATCGAACGCGTTGCTATTGTAATCTCTCCGGTTTCCACTTCTCCAATCGCGTCTTTCATTTCCCTGCAAATTGACTCAAAATCGCCATCAGGATCAAGGTGAAGGCATGCGGATAAACCTTGCGGAACACTTTTTGAAGGAATGACAATCACATTTTTATGTGTTGCACTTTTAGCGGTCTCTGCAGCCAGAATTATATTTTTATTGTTTGGCAAAATAATAATATTATTAGTTGGTAGGTCCTTGAAGGCATCCAAGAGTTCTTCCGTACTCGGATTCATGGTTTGTCCACCTTCAACAACTGCAGCAACGCCCAAGCTTTGAAATATTTTTGTTATCCCCTTTCCTGGTGAGACTGCAATAACAGCAATTTGTCCTTCTTTAATGAATGGTTTGGAAATCTCATTCTGCTTAGGTTGATTTCCCATCTGCTCCAATAAATTTTCAATATATACTTTCTTGATAGTTCCATACTTCTTTACGTACTCAAGGGGTAAATATTGATTTTCAGTAGAGGTATGAATATGCATACGGTATAAATTCTCACCTTCACCTAATTGAATTGAAGTACCAATTTCAGAAAGCTCAGCATAGAATTGTTTTAAATCCAATGGATTAGTTGGCGTAAAATCAACAACTATTTCGAAATCTTGTCCCGGTTCAATAGCATCATTGAAGTTGAGTAATTTATCAACAGGAGTTGAGGCATTTTTATCTAACGCACTAACTTCTAGTTCTAGTGGTAAATTATTGATGAAACGCTGCATACCTTCCAGGAAAAAGTAAAGTCCCTTGCCCCCGGAATCGACTACGCCGGCTTGTTTTAGGATCGGTAAAAGGTTGGGAGTGTTTTGGACGGATTTATCTGCTTCTTTGATAATGATCGTCAGAATTTCCGTTAAATCAGTTGAACTTGAAAAAGCATCCTCAGCAGCATGCGCAATATCTTTAGCGACTGTAAGGATGGTTCCTTCCACAGGGCGGACAACACCTTTGTAGGCTGTATTACGACTTTCGTTCAATGCCTGCACAAATAATTGGGCATCCATTACAGGTTGATCATCCAATATGCGGGCGAATCCACGGAGCAATTGTGAAAGAATCACACCTGAATTCCCGCGAGCTCCCATCAAAGCACCCTGAGAGATTAATCGGGCAATTTTCCCAATATTTTGCTCATTGTTATCAGCGACTTCACTATATGCAGATTTGAGTGTGAGGAACATATTTGTTCCGGTATCGCCATCTGGTACTGGAAATACATTCAATGAATTAATGGTCTGTTGATTAGTTTTCACCCAGAGAATTCCAGCATTAAACAACTCTTTTAATACCTGACCATTAATACTTTGATATTTAACAATTTTGGTTGAATCCACAAATTGTGGATCTATGGTATTTTGTGGCATTCAGTAACCTATATTTTGGATATTTAAAATTATCAATCAGCATTGCTGACGCGCAATCCTCGAACATGAACATTTACTGCACTGACTGAAATCCCTATCATTTTTTCTATTTGGAATTTAACGCTATGGGAAACACTTTCCGCGACGGAAGATATCCGTGTTCCATATTCAATAATAATATACAAATCAATTTTTATTGAGTTGCCATCATAATTCACAATCACACCTGACGCGGGGTCATTAAACAGTAATTTAGATATTCCCCGCACGATATCTTTATCAGCCATGCCTACAACACCGTATGATTCAAGTGCTGATTGATATGCGATGGTAGCAATGGTGTGATTCGAAACGTAAACCTTGCCTGTTTGATTCATTTTATCTTCCATTGTTTTACCTTTTATATTAACCAATTTTCTTGCGGTAAGTTACGCCTTGTGGTAAACTTCATTTTTATTATCTTTGTATTTTAATCAATATTTGGAAGGAATTTAAAGATGGCTAAGTGTGAACATTGCGGAAAAACGACAACTTTTGGACATAACCGCAGTTTTTCTATGCGTGCAACTAATCGTAAATTTAGACCGAATCTGCAACGGGTATTGATCTTTGAAAAAGGTATTAAAGTTCGAAAAACTTTATGCGCCAGGTGTATCCGTACCATGGTAAAAAGTAAATAATTCATGTAACAAATAAAAATGCGGCAAAACCGCATTTTTATTTTAAAACCTCATTTAATTCCTGGATTGATAAGGTAATACCTCTTGGATTTGAGAATATTGCAGCTCCGACAACAAAAAGATCAGCACCGGCTTGATATGCTAACGGAAGCGTTTGAGCGTTTATTCCACCATCAACCTCAATTATTGGCTTTTTATCCATAGGCTTGATCATTTCTTTGATAGCAGTAATTTTAGAAAGTTGACTTTGGATAAATGTCTGACCACCAAATCCGGGATTGACTGTCATAACCAGGATCAAATCAATTGAATCCAGCACTGATTTTATACTTTCGATGGGTGTTCCTGGATTTAGCACGATCCCAGTTTTCATTTTATAACTATTAATGAGTTGAAGAGTCCTGTGAATATTTGGATTATTTTCAATATGAACACTAATCCCTGTTGAGCCAAATGTTGCACACGACTCAATATAATTATCAGGATTTTCCACCATCAAGTGAGTTTCCAGGGGGAGAGAAGAGGTTTTTTGGCATGATTGGATAATAAACGGCCCAACAGAAATATTTGGAACGAAATGCCCATCCATAATATCAATGTGCAGTTGTTCAACCCCTGCCTTTTCAACTTCTGAAATTTGATCATTCAAAAAGCAGAAATCTGCATTTAATATTGAGGCCGATATCCTGATTTTCATTATTGTTAAATTATACATCAGGCATTCTCATGAATCAGATATAATTTTCTAAGACTGTTATATAAACTCATGAAGATTCTAAAGGCCTATTTTTCAAAAACTATTGTAATTAGTGGATTTATAGTGTTTGTTTTTCTTTTGATTGGATTTGTATCATTGGCCTCTCTTTTTATTCCTCCATCAGAGATAATTCCTAATGTTGAATCCAAGATAACAATTATTGCGTATAGCACAATAACACCAGAAACATCTACAAAAGACCAAGTATCGCCTATAACGCCAAGTCCTGATCCAAACAATATTATTTTTGCTAAAGGATTTAAAGTTAATATTCATGGAACAGAAGGAGAGGGTTTACGTCTCCATCAATCGGCAGGACAGGAGAGCCCCACAGTGTACCTGGCAAATGAAGGTGATATGTATCTTATTACTGAAGGACCCATAATAACCGGTGGGTATGTCTGGTGGCAAATACGCTCTCTGACCATTGAAACAAATTTTGGTTGGGCTGTCCAGGATTTTCTTAAGGTTAATATTCTAAATCAATAAACCAATATTAATGGTGGTTTTATGGATATAAAAATCATTAGCGGTTTTCGTGACAAGTTATTGAACAACCTTGAGAAGGTGATACTGGGGAAAAATGAGGTGCTCAATTTAGTAATCATGGGGCTTATTTGCCGCGGTCATTTATTAATTGATGATGTTCCTGGTGTAGGGAAAACGGTGCTGGCAAAAAGCCTGGCCATTTCACTAGGTAGCCGTTTTCGCCGTATTCAATTTACCCCGGATATGTTGCCGAGTGATATTACGGGCGTATCTTTTTATAATCAAAAAAATAAGGATTTTGAATTTCGCCCAGGCCCTATAATGACAGAAATTATTTTGGCAGATGAAATTAATCGAGCTACTCCAAAAACGCAATCTGCCTTGCTGGAGGCGATGGAGGAAAGGCAGGTTACTGTTGATGGTATCACTCATCCATTGCCAACAACCTTCATGGTAATAGGAACACAGAATCCCATTGAATATGAAGGTACTTTCCCGTTACCCGAAGGTCAGCTTGACCGATTTTTATTGAAAATTAAAATTGGTTATCCCTCAGTTTCCAATGAAATTCTGATTTTAGAATCGCAACAATTTAACCACCCGATTGAAGTATTAAAGGCTGTTATAACACAGAAAGAATTAATCACTATTCAGAAGGCAGTGAAAGAAGTATATGTTTCAGACGCATTGAAGAAATATCTTGTCAGGATTATTAAAGCAACCAGAGAAAATGATGATATTTATTTGGGTGCTTCCCCACGAGGCAGCCTGGGATTGTTTAGAATGGGACAAGCGTTCGCCGCATTAAATGGACGGGAATACATAATCCCTGATGATTTGAAAGAAATTGCGGTGCAAGTTCTTTCCCATCGAATAGTAATTCAACCAGGGGCCCGCATAAAAAATCTTTCACCTGAACTGGTGATACAGGAGATCCTTGATCAAGTTCCGGTGAATGGATAATTGCATACAAATAATTTGATATTGAAGATTAGAAGCAGATTCTGGATTATCCTCGGTATTCTAATAATTTCTCTAATGGGCTGGATATTTATTAAAGATGAAATTTTTCTTCAATTAACCAGTCTAAGTTCATTTATCATCATAACCTGCTTTATTTGGACTTATTTATCAGTCAGACAAATAGATGTCAGCAGAAAATCAAGAATTTATCGCCAAAACGTTGGGGAATATTTTGAGGAATATTTTGAAATAAGAAATAAACTACCTATCTGGCGTTTCTGGCTTGAGATTACAGATCATTCCAACCTGGAGAATTTTTTTGTTTCGCGTGTTATAAGTTCACTGGGTCCTAATCAGTTGCGGAGCTTTAGCTCATATACCTTGCTGAGAAAACGCGGTGCATTTTATTTGGGACCTATTAGTATTACTTCCGGGGATCCATTTGGACTTTTCTTTTCAAGAATTGAAATAGAAAATGAAGTCGTTCTACTTGTTTACCCTTTTTATGAATTACTAAAACAACATACACTTCATTTTGGAATGCTTATGGGGGGGAATTCATTAAAAAGACCATCATTGGAAACAACTCCTCATGCTGCCGGAATACGCGAATATTATCCGGGAGACCCCTTAAACAGAATTCACTGGCTCAGTTCCATTAGAAAAAATCAGATCATGGTTAAAGAATTCGACCAGGATCCTCAAGCCAGTGTATGGATCTATCTGGACGGGCAACAAATGATTAACACTTCTATAGAAGTTCGAAAAGAAAATGAGCGGGAAGGGAAACTCTGGATGTATAAAAAAAGGTCAGATATCCGGCTGCCCTGTGATACGTTTGAATATGCTGTGAGCATTACTGCTTCACTCTCAGAATATTTTATTAAACAAGGACGTTCTGTAGGATTTTGCTGTTCGGGAAAGAAAATTGAGGTTTTATCATCTGACAAGGGGGAGAGGCAATTAACCAAAATTCTTGAAGTATTAACCTTTTTGAAATCTAATGGTGATTTATCCATTCGGCGTCTTGTTGAAACTAAAATTCAATCTCAAAGTATTGGGACGACTGTAATCCTGATTACAACATCTGCTGCTTTGGAATTGCGCGAAGCAGTCGAAATGATCAAACAAAGAGGCTTTTATCCAATATTGATCATTCTTGATGCAATTTCATTCGGAGTTAAAAGTAATCCAATAAATAAACAGGATGCTATGATAGATTCGAAAATATCAATTATAAAAATAAAATTTGGAGAAAAGATAAAAGATGTTCTCCAAAAGTAGATAAAACAGCTAAACTATTGGTTATCGCTTTCTGCTCTTATTTGTGCTTGTATCCAGGGATTGGGATAGTACCTGAGAAATGTGATCGACTGGAATAAATTGGACAACTTTCTTAATCTCTTCGGGTATTTCTTTAAGGTCACCCTCATTTTCTTTTGGCAGAAATACAGTTTTCAACCCCGCCCGATGAGCCGCAAGCATTTTTTCTTTAATGCCTCCAACTGGTAAAATTTGACCTCGCAAGGATATCTCTCCTGTCATTCCATATCCTGGTTTGACTGGACGATTAGTTAGTAACGAGGTCAAAGCTGTGACTATAGTGATCCCGGCGGAAGGACCGTCTTTCGGTTGTGCGCCAGCAGGGATATGCAAATGAATATCAGTTTTTTCATAAAAATCCGGGGGGATTCTTAATTCTTCTGCATGTGACCGAACATAGGAAAGGGCTGCCTGCGCTGATTCCTGCATTACATTACCGACAGAGCCGGTAATTGTAAATTGCTTATCACCCGGCATTTTTGTAGCTTCGATAAAAAGTACTTCTCCACCTGTTGGAGTCCATGCTAAACCAGTGACGACACCAGGAATCGAAGTACGTTTTATGATTTCTTCGGTGTTTCTAAATTTAGGTTGTCCCAGCTTTTCCTGAATTTGTGCTGGAGTAACACTTCTTATTTTGCGTATAGATTTCACATTATGCGTAATGACTTTTCGACAGATGGAGCCAATTTCTCTTTCGAGATTACGTACACCTGATTCCCGAGTGTAAAAACGGATAATTGAGTGTATTGATCGATCTGAAAAAGCGACTTCATTAGTACGTAATCCATTCTCACGCAATTGTCTTGGAATTAAGTACCCTTTGGCAATTGAGATTTTTTCATTTTCCGTATAACCAGAAAGGCGGATCACTTCCATCCTATCCAGAAGTGGAGCTGGAATCGTTTCCACCTGATTGGCTGTTGTAATGAACATGACCTGGGATAGATCAAATGCTACGTCTAAATAATTATCTCTGAACTCAGCATTCTGTTCAGGGTCTAACACTTCCAAGAGAGCGGATGCTGGATCACCATGAAAATCATAAGTCAATTTATCAATCTCATCCAGCATGAATACCGGATTTTTCGAGCCAGATCTTCGAAGTGATTGAATAATTCTCCCGGGCATTGCTCCGATATAGGTACGTCGATGACCTCGAATTTCTGCCTCGTCTTTCATTCCTCCAAGAGATGTGCGAATGAATTTTCGGCCGAGGGCTCGGGCGATTGACTGTCCGAGAGAAGTCTTACCAACCCCGGGTGGCCCTATAAAGCATAAAATAACACCTTCTCTTTCCCGGCGAATGAGGTCTTTTGAAGGTTTCTTACGGAATTCCTCTTTTCTTTCCAGGCGCAGCTTGCGAACAGCCAGGTATTCCAGGATCCTTTCTTTTATATCTTTTAGACCAAAATGGTCAGTATCTAGAACATCACGAGCATGGTTAATATCAAGATTATCAGTATTTGTTTTAGACCAGGGTAGTTCCACCAACCATTCCAGGTAAGAACGGATTACGCCATATTCAGGTGAAGAAGTTGGTATGCGCGATAAACGTTCCAATTCCCGTCCGGCCTGGATATTAGCTTCCTCAGACATTTCTGCATCTTTGATCTTTTTCTGAAATTCAACGTAATCAGAGGCCTGAGCGTCAGCGTCACCCAATTCTTTTTGAATTGCTTTAAGTTGTTCGCGCAGAAAATAGTCCCGCTGAACCTTTTCTATTTCCACACGGGCATCATTCTGGATCTTATGGCTGAGATCAAGCACTTCACTTTCCCGGGTTAATATTGCCACTAATTTGTGCAATTTTTCTTTCGGAGAATCCATTTCTAATATTTCTTGGGCATCTTTGATCTCCATCCGTTGAAAATTGGCTATGTTATAGACAGTGGCTAATGGATCCTGAATGGAATTAATAGAGGTAACCAATTCTCGTGGAATCGAAGTGATCATTTCAGCGATATGGGTAAATTGATCATGCGCATTTCTGGATAAAGCCTCCAGTTCAAGCCCGGTTTCAGGTTTTTCCGGATCTGGAAAAATGGAAGCTTTTAGATAAGGTTCAGTCTGGATATATTCCTTAATTCGAAATCGCGAGATACCCTGGATGAGCAACTGGAGGGAACCGTTAGGAGCTTTAAACATACGGTGAATCAATACAGCAGTACCTATCTGATAAAGATATTCAGGACCGGGCGATTCAAGATTGGCATCTTTTGAGGTGACCAATCCGACGATCCTATCGCCTGCCATAATCTCTTCAATCAGGCGAATTGAGCGCGGTTGACCTATGGTTAAAGGCACCGCTGTTTGCGGGTAGACGACCAGACCTCGTAAAGGTAATATGGGTAATATTTCTGGTAAGGATTTTGGATTTTCTAAAAGCTTGGAAGAGTTTAGGCTGTGGTTAAATCCTGAGTCATTTAAATCATTAAGATCAAAGTTAATCATTCTTAAATAATACCTTCAATTATCAAATCTGGTTATAAGTTGTTGATTAGAAATTGTTTTTTCCCCTAAATTGTAAGATTTAATTTCAATCGCTATTATGCAATTAGAACAATAATAATTCTATATATTAATGAAAAAATTTGTCTTGGTAAATAAATATATTCAATTTTATTCTACGTCCAAGGCTGATTTTGCTGCATTTAATACCACCTTGTAGTCTGGTTCGATTCCCAGTTCAGGCAGGTAATTAACATATGTAAAAAAACAATTTTTATTAATCACAAACACTGCCCGGCGCAAGATCCGGGGTTCTTTGAGCAGGCAGGCATATCTTTCTCCAAATTCAAGGTCATGGTGGTCAGATATGACCATAATTTGGTCAATTCCGGCTGCACCACACCATCGTTTCTGGGCGAACGGTAAATCAGTACTGATCACAATAATTGCAATATCCTTGGATAATGCAGATGCTTCAAGGTTGAATTTTCTTGTTTCCCTATCACAGACATCGGTATCAAGAGAGGGGACTGCTGCAATGATCCGGACTTTCCCTTTTGTATTTTCCAACACTGGGATTTGTTCCCATTCTTGTGTCGTTGCATGGAATTCTGGTGCCGATTGACCGACTTGCATATCGTTTCCCTGGACGGAAACGTCTTTTCCGTGAAATTTTAAAATCCCATGTCTTTCAATCATTCTTATTTCTCCTAATAATATTTATAGCGCCCCCGGTGGGATTCGAACCCACAACCGCCGGATTAGAAGTCCGATGCGCTGTCCATTTGCGCCACGAGGGCTAATCTTAGCTTCTCTATTATAAACAATATTAATCAGAAAATATTGACCAATGATTAATTTTTCAAAATGATTTATAAGATTTCAATATGTATATAAATAATAGGCCAGGAAATCAATTATCCTGGCCTATCTCTAACCGAATTAAATAAATTTACTGAGCTGCGATTGCAGTCCATCCATCCACAATGGCTTTGATTGCTTTAGAGAAGCCATCTAAACCGGATGGAAAATGTAGATTGCCATAGGCGCTTTCGGGAAGCAGCTTGGCTTTGATATCAGCTGGCAGGACTACATCTGAGCGAGCGGGATGGGCATAGCCTTTTGCTAAAAGAACCTGGCCTTCATCAGACAATAGATAATCCTGGGATAGCTTGGCTGCATTCGGATGAGGTGCTAGTGCATTGATATATTCTGCGAAAAGCATACCAATGGTTGCATCCTTGGGGATCACAACCTGCAGCGGCAGGCCGGTGGCGTCCCGTTTTGCAAAACCATCGAAATCATATACGATGGAGATTGGGCATTCACCTTTTTGGACAGATGCAACGTTTAGTACAACACCTTTGCGCCAGTTGCCATCATCACGTAGTTTCTTGAAGTAGTCCAATCCAGGTTGAACATTGGTTTCGCTGCCGCCATGAGCATAAGCTGCTGCTAAGACAGATCCGGTAGCGTAAGTTGATTTGTTGGGATCGCGGCTGCAGACCATATCCTTGTACTCAGGTTTCAACAGATCATCCCAAGTCTGTGGGATATTCTTTACCTTATCGGAATTGACCAGGAAACTGATCGCGCCCCAATAGGCAACTACCCAGCGGCCATCCGCATCTTTAAAGTTGGCAGGGATTTTTGCGAAGGATGTGTTTTTATAGGGTAAGGCAAGATTATTTTCGATCAATTTGCCAACAAAATCGAAACCAATATCCGCGATATCCATCACTGGGGCGCTTTTCTCTGCCAATAGCTTGGTGATCTGTTCAGCGCTGGTCATATCAGTGTCGGTATGGACCACACTGAATTTGGCTTGCATGTTCTTGAAGATCTCTCCAAGATTTACCCAGTCATCGGTCATGCCATAGCTGACCAATTGACCTTCTTTTTTAGCGCCCGCTAATTTCAATGCTTCAGGATCTTCAGTAGCGACTACTACAGGTTTTGCTGGAGCTGGAGCCTGGGTTGCAGGTGTTGCGCATCCAACCAATGGGATCACCAGAAGAGCAGCGACCAAAATGAACGCAAATACTTTTTTCATTTCTTTCTCCTTAAACATATTTTTTACACGAAATTGATCCAAATTACTTTTTTTAGTGCCCGATTATGGTTGTGGTTTCTTTACCTCCTTTACTGGTTACCCAGATGATGATTAATGAAGCTGCCCATGCAACCAGAAAACTAACAACGGCAAGGGCGCTCGCCTGACGTCCATCCTGTCTAGTAAATTCGACAAGATATATTGGGAAAGTTTTAAAACGCGTTCCGACCAATAAATTGGTTAAAGTAAATTCTGCGAAAACTGTGGAAAACACCAATAAACATCCGCTGATAATACCTGGCATGATGTTGGGGATGATCACTCGAGAAAGAATAACCCAGATGCTGGCGCCCATACTTTGAGCAGCTTCTGTCAATACCCGAAAATCAATTGCATCCAGTGCATTGACCACAGGGCGGTACATAAAAGGAAGAGATAACACCATGCAGGCAGCAACAAGGATTGCAGGTCGATTAATGATGGGTAATGGGATTTGGGCATAAAAGCGGATCAAAGCTAACGCGAGAATAACTCCAGGCACGCCAAATGAAAAACTGGTAATTAATTCAATAATGGGTTTTGCTTTAGGTACGCGCAATCGCATCCAAAAAACGGTCGGCGTCACTAAAACCAGGAGACAAAACATGGTTGAAAGTGAAACCAGAAATGAATTTTTCAAAGTCAGAAGAAAATTCTGATTGGATATAACCGCATGCCACCAATTTAATGTATAACCTTCTGGCCAAAGAGATCGATCCCAACGAATGGAGACTGAAAACACCAGGGTGGCAAGCAGTGGAACAATCATAAAAATTATGAAAAGTGAGAGAACAAGAGTACGCCAAAGTGCCTTTGGTTTCATGCGCGCACCTTCCGGGTTCGATTGGAAAGCCAAAGATAACCGATGACACACGCAGTCATTATGGCCAATGACATCGTGGCCAATGCGTCAGCCAATTGTGGTTCGAGTTGGACTTCACCGCGGATCAAAGCAGCGATACGGATTGTGATAAGGTCCACATCCGAACCAGTCAATGTCCATGCTGTAGCATAAGCGCCAAAAGAATTGGCAAACAATAGCAAAAAGCCGCTTAAAAGAGATGGAAACAGGATCGGTAGGGCAATTCTGGTCCAATACTGTTTTGTAGAGGCACCCAGGTTCATCGCTGCTTCGCGCCATTCTTTACGAAGGCCGAGAAGGGATGGGATGATCAGCAAAATCATCAAGGGAAGCTGGAAATAAAAATAGGCAATCGTCAAACCGGAAATCGAATAGATGCGGAAGTTAGGATAAAGGTTGATCCCTATCTCTTGAAGGATCATCGTGATCACTCCGGTTGAACCCAGAATGATGATAAAGGCAAAAGCCAAAGGTGCTCCCCCGAAATTGGTGGTCACATCTGATAAAGCGGTTAATGCATTCCTGAGGAATTTATTTGGTGAAGTAATTATGGCATATGCCACAAGCGTACCAAAAACTACCCCTAGAATTGCAGTCACAGCCGAAAGATTAATACTATTAATAAAAGCCCGCAAGAACATTGGGTCCATAGCTCTTTTATAGAAGTCAAGAGTAAAAGTGCCTTTGCGGGTTATGCTTGATTGTAAAATAGTAAGAAGAGGTAAAAATTCAAAAGCCAATCCAAAAATAAAGATCGGTACTAGTCCCAACCAGGAAATCCATTTGTTTGGACGTTTTTTCGCAATATTATTTGCTGCTGAGGTAACCATTTGTTTAGTACTCATAAGGAAACGCGATAACCATCCAACGCAAGATGGATTGGTCCTTTGTAATGGTGCCGTATTTGTTTTTCCAGATCAATATTTAATGCCGGCGGATAACAATGAGTGACAATTAGTGATTTAACACCGGCCTCGCTGACGATTTTCCCTAATGAATCTGCATTTAAATGCTCGTTACTTTCCCATCCAGAGGGAAACGAGCATTCGCAAATCAAGATATCTGCATCTGCAGCAAGAGTTATCAAATCACCTTGCGGAGCTGCATCTCCTGAGTAAGCGATTTTATATTTATGGTTCTGAAGACTGTATGCAACTGAATAGGGGGTATGGCCAGTTGGTGCTGATTTTACATTCAATCCAAACAGGTTGAACTCATCTTGAAATACTTCCTGGATCTTCAGCGTATATGTCTGCGGTGTAATTTCTGGAAAAAGGAGAAGAAGCCGATCTACGAAATCTTTAGTTCCTTTACAACCAATAATTGTAAATGGACTGATACGTCGAGAATCAGGTGCTGAATCAAATACTTGCAGAAGGGTTGCCAGATCAAGGGTATGGTCTGGATGAAGATGAGTTGAAAGCAGAAAATCCAATTGGTCAAAAGAAATCCCAGTCGGTAAAAGCCTTGTCAAGGTACCTGGGCCAATATCCAAAAGCATAGGATGATCTTTATGAATGATCAAAATCCCTGCTGGACTGTGATCTTTTAATGGCATGGCTGTTCCGGATCCTAAAATAATTATTTCCATACTATTTGGATCGCGATCAAAATAATTGTCATTTTTACCCTTAGTCTTTTGTGCAATGCTCCGAAACAACTAAATTATTAAAGATATATTAAGTACCAAGAGTCAACTAAATGTAAAAAAATTATAGCAAACCGCAACAAGAATGTCAATAATATACTATGGAAACAAATAAAATAGTATATAAAACATAACAAATAAATACAAACAATGTTATGTTTCGAAAGAATTTATCAATTTTAATAAAAGGTAGGCCATTTTTATTCATATAGTGTGTGAACACCAAAAGCATCACAACCGGCTGAAGAACCTTCAAAAATATAGGGTTCAATCCCACTCCATTTACGATAGGCATTCACAACACGGTCGAATGCAGATTGGGCTTCTTTTGAATCCCAACCGAGTACGGCTACAGTCCCGCCAGCACCACCACCAGTAATCTTCGCTCCCAATAATCCATTCTTTTCTTCATTACATACGAGGGTGACAATCTTATCTGTCGCTTCTGACCCTAAACCACATTCTGTATATCCAATATGAGATTGATACATCAATTCACCCAGTAAATACCCAGTGGTTGTATCGATTAGGGATGATGGTTTAGAAATAAGGCTAAAAAAACTTTTGACCCGCCAATTTTCTTCCACCGCGTAACAAGTAGCGCCACGTATGGGATATACCACATCTGGTCGAACAAGCGTAAAAGGATCCAGGTGTACAGGGAAACGTTTTGTGAAATCAGCACCCAATTCCTTTTCTGGTAGATTTATTGCATAAGTATTTTTAAAAACCGATGGGGATAGATTGGCTAAATAACCGTGCCATTTAGGGTCAATCCATCTTGGCAGGGCTCCACTTTCGTCCAAGACAGGATCCAATTTTTCCTGATTACAGAGGTATCGATAACCCATATAAGTTGCTGCGCGTGCAGCTTCATATTCAATTCCGGATACCGCATGGCGAATGCCAGAATCGATTCCCCAGACACAAAAATTCTCAGGTAATTTAACAAGTTTCTGAGGTTGGCAGGGCTGGCAAAGCATAGGGACAAAATAATCCTCATCACCCATAACCACGGTCAATTGATCCATAATTCCACAGGCGGATTGGGTGAGAGCGATTTCCACCCACTGTGTCCATGAGGCTAACTCTACACCCTCGACATTAATTCCAAACATTTTTGCCATTGTTTTCATAGGTGCTACTTCAAGGGCTGCAGACGAGCTAACGCCTTTTCCCAGGGGTACATCTGATTCAAGGTATAGATTAAACCCGTGAGTGATCTTCGTTTGATAATGGACCAGCAGATAATACAAATCTCCAAGAATATAGGCACACCATGCCTTTTTTGGATCTGCGTTGAACCATTCACGTACTAACTCAAGAGGCTTGATCTCATTATTTTCAATCAAATCTGAAAATGCAAATTCAATTCTTTCACTCCAACCAAGGGAACCAACGGCAGGATTGTAAAAGATAACGACTTGATCCTGGCGGGGCTGGATGGCTACCAGAGTAGCCTCTTTAATTGTTTTTTCAAATACAAGTCCACCTGTATAGTCGTCATTTCCCCCCATAAGATCTAATCTTCCCGGTGTGCGGTTGATAAATATTTCTTTATTTTTAATAAAATACTCAGATTCAATAAGTTTCTGAATGTTTTTATAGAACCTTAATAAATCTGGATATTTCTTTAACAATAAGCCGAAATCAGCATTTTTCATATTTTTTCTTGGAAAGTTCCTGATTAAATTTCTGATTACAAATACGGTTTGTTATGAAATAGATTTTAACATTCATAAAACAAAACGTCAAACGCACTAATACATAACAATATAATTGACTTTTATTATGAATTGTGTATAATATTTTATTAGGTTTAATTATGCCTTATAAAGCCAAAAAATGGTCTGGTTTGACCGCTTTTTTAATTGCCTTTTGAATTTTTACCCGTTCTATTCTTTTTGCAGGGAAGGTTCATTGAACAAAGGATAAAAACATGGCGTATCTTGAACTCAAAAATGTATCCAAGACTTTTTCAAGCGTAATCGCTGTTCATGAGTTTTCATTAGAAATTAAAAAAGGTTCATTAGTTTCCTTTTTAGGTCCATCAGGGTGCGGAAAAACGACAACATTAAGAATGATCGCTGGCTTTGAGCAACCTGATACAGGAACAATAGAGTTAGACGGCAGTGATATTACAGATATGCCACCCAATCAACGTGACATCGGAATGGTATTCCAATCCTATGCGCTCTTTCCGAATATGACCGTTCGAGAAAATGTAGCATTTGGCTTACAAATGAAAAAGAAATCCAAAGAGGAAATAGAAAAGAGAACAAATGAAGTGCTTGAAATGGTTCGATTGCAAGATACCGCCAAACGTTACCCTCATCAACTCTCTGGCGGTCAACAACAGCGGATTGCACTTGCTCGTGCACTTGCTGTTCAGCCCCGTGTCCTGTTGTTAGATGAACCATTATCTGCGTTGGATGCTGAAGTGCGGGTTGTATTGCGTGGAGAAATTCGCCGTATTCAATCTGAGCTGGCCATAACAACAGTCTATGTAACACACGACCAGGAAGAAGCACTATCTATTTCAGATATGGTTGTGGTCATGAATAAAGGAATGATCCAACAGATAGGAACACCAGAGGAAATATACCGGGCACCTCAAAATCGATTTGTCGCTACATTCATTGGTACAGCCAATCAATTTTTCGGCAAGATTTCTGCAAAAGACAATGTGGCTTGTGAAAATTTCACATTGATAACGGGTGTTTTGAAGGATTTTAAGCAAGATCAAAAAGTGGTTGTATTGGTACGTCCGGAAAATATTTTGATCCAACCTGAAAAACCCGACCGATCAGGGTGGAATATTCTTCAAGGAGTTGTGGAGACAATTACATTCCATGGCGCTGTAACAAGAATTAGTTTGAATGTAAATGATCAAAGAGTAGTAGCAGATACAACTGTTTCTTCCAACACTGCTGTTGTTCTAAATCAGAAAATCTGGCTCTTATTTCCGCCAAGTTCTTGTCAAGTGATGCCTGTTACTGAATGATCAATAATGACGCTTATAAAATTGTCTTGATAAATGTGCATTAATTTTTAGTTTTGTTTATTACTATATCCGTATAAGGAGAGAAAATGCCAACAACAGGTGAATCCATCCGATTAGCCAGACTTTTTTCTGAAGGCAAAAATGCATTAATTGTCGCAGTAGATCATGGGTTATACTTCGGCCCTTTGCCGGGAATGATCGACTTACCTTCGATCATTCAGAAAGTGGCAGGAGCTGATGCCATATTAATGGCTCCCGGAATGCCTGCCCATTGCCAGGATGTCTTTTCAAAAAGAGGAGCTCCAGCCTGTATCATTCGATTGAACTGGGGATCAAATTATGCAGCAATGTGGAAATATAAGCATTCTTACAGCGTTCCAATGCTTTCTGTAGCTGATGCAGTCACACAGGGAGCTGATATTGTTATAGGAAGCTTGAGTCTGAAAAATCCCGATGAAGTGGAAGATGCTCAAAATATTGAGGTATTCTCTGATTGTGTATCTCAAAAGCGAGCACTGGGTATTCCTTTGATCGGCGAAGTATATCCGACTGGTGGGGATGACTACAAACCCGAAGATCTTCAGGATGAAATATTCATTGGATGCCGGATTATTTCTGAACTTGGAGCTGATCTGGTTAAGACCTTTTATACTGGGAAGCGTTTTGCCGAAATAACTGCTGCCACTCCTGTACCCGTACTTGCATTAGGCGCTAAAAAATTACCGAAAGAAAGTGATGCTCTGCGATTGGCAGCGGATTCAATTGAAGCAGGGGCACGTGGAATAGTCTATGGCAGGAATGTGATCCAATCCAAGGATCCAGCACGTTTGCTAGACGCGCTTAAGGAAGTGGTAAAGGATTTTCAGGCACCCGATAAAGTAGCTGCAAAATATAAACTGGATTAGTATGGAATATCTACTTGGAATTGATGCAGGTACAACTTCGGTAAAGTCAGCAATATTTACTGCAGATGGCCGTTGTATGGGAATCAGCCGTAAAGAATATCAGCTTGAGACACCTGCTGCTGATCGGGCTCAATTGGATGCAGAAATCTATTGGCAGTCTTGCATCTGTACAGTTCGCGAAGCGGTGAAACTGGCAGAAATAAATGTTGATCAAATCCTGTGCCTTTCGGTATCATCCCAGGGAGAGACAATCATTGCAATGGGTGACCAAGGTAATCCAACCTATCCGGCTTTAGTATGGATGGATAATCGGGCCATGACCCAGGCAGCTAAACTTGCCGAACAATTTCAAAATCTTACATACAGTCATACTGGAATTCCAGAGATTATTCCCACCTGGTCTGCATGCAAAATACTGTGGATCAAAGAAAATGAACCTGAAGTATTCGCAAGAGCACATAAATTTGTACTAGTTCAAGATTATCTGATCTATCGATTAACTGGAAAATATTTCACCGACGGTTCAATTTCCAGCACAACCCTTTATTTTGATATTCAAAAAAACGATTGGTGGGAAGATATTCTTAAAGCGATTGGGATAAATAAAATTCAACTTCCAACTCTCGTTGCACCAGGAACTATTATTGGGAATATAAGTACAACTGCCTCTAACGATCTTGGTCTTTCAACAACCACACAGGTTGTTTGTGGAGGAATGGATCAGTCCGTAGGTGCCATTGGAGCTGGCAATTATAAATCTGGAATAATATCAGAAACAACTGGGGCTGCACTGACGATCCAGGCAACAATTTCCGATCCTTTGATCGATCCAACAAGGTCAATCCCAGTATATTTTCACAGCGTTCCCAATTTGTATTTATTTGTACCCGTATGTCCTACTGGTGGGATGGCGCTCAAATGGTTCCGGGATCAATTTGGTCTTCTCGAAATCTCCAATGCAGAAGGACAAGATAAAGATAGTTATGATTTGATGACCTCGCTTGCCGAAACGATACCACCTGGTGCAGATGGTTTGGCCATGCTGCCGCATTTGATGGGTGCTTTCAGTCCAGAACCTAACGCATTGGCACGTGGTTCTTTTACTGGTTTTACCCTGAGACATACAAAAGCACATTTTATCCGTGCTCTATTAGAAGGTGTGGCTTTTATGTTAAAACGTAATATTGAAACGATAGAAAAAGCAGGAATTAATATTACTGAAATCGTTTCTACTGGTGGAGGAGCCCGAAGCCGGCTCTGGAATCAAATCAAAGCAAACGTATTGAACAAGACAGTGGTCACCCTAAAAAATGAAGAGACAGCGTTAACGGGAAATGCAATCCTCGCCGGTGTTGCCTGTGGAATCTTTAAGACGATTGATGAGACCTGCAAAGTGATGGTTTCCCGGGATAAGATATTTCGTCCTGATAAAGATGTGGCTGCGTATACACAACCATATGCGATTTACTGCACTCTCGATCAGGTTCTATCTAATTATTACAAAAGTAGTTATTCTGAAAAGAAATAAAAGTTGAAATAATAAAATATCAAAGATAAAAGGAATTTGAAAATGGCAACAAAACCAAAAGTTGGTGTTCTTGTGATGGCTCTACTGGAAGATGACTATAACAAAACTGCGCATGTCCGCCCAATGGCACAGAAAATGGCAGACAAAATTGGAAGGATTGTTGGCAAGTATGCTGAAACGATCTGTCCTCCATTGATGGAAGAAGAAAACCAAGCCGAAGAAGCAGCAAAAATGTTCAACGCTGCTGGTGTTGATTTAATCATTGCAGTTGAAGTAGCTTATACCAAAGGGCTTGTACCAACGCGCTGCTTTTTAAACACAACTGCGCCTGTTTTGGTGTGGAACACCCAACAAATCGAATTTCTACCGGAAAATGCTGATTTCGATTTGATTATGGTTAATTCAGGAATGGCTGGTGTTCCAGAAATGACCTCATCCTTACTGCGAATCGGACGTCAATTCTGGATGGTGACATCCATGATGGATGATCCTCAGGGACAACAAAAAATTGCTGATTATATTGCAGCAGCAGGATTGATGCGTTATTTAAAAACTTCACGTATTGCTGTTTTTGGCCATGCCTTTGAAGGAATGACCGACCTGATGATGGATAATCTCAGTCTCAGGCAATTTATTGGGCCCGTCTGCTGGCCAGTTGAACCCGTAAAAGTATCTGTTGCAATGAGTGAAATTTCTCATTCAGAAGTGAAGAAACTTGTAGAAACCGAATCGAAGAGATATAAGATCGACATGCCTGCCGATCAGTTAGAGCGGTCCTGCCGCCTAGGATTAGCGCTTGAAAAAGTGACCAGGGAAGGAAAATTTAATGCGGTAGCTTCATTTGACCAGGTTTGGATGACCGATCTGCGTATTGGTATTATTCCTTCTTATGGAACGGGACGACTTTGTGAGCTTGGTATCCCTTGCTCAACGGAGGCAGATATCACTACAGTGACAGCGATGATGATGCTCCAAGAAATTGCTGGGAAATCGACGTTTTTGGAAAATTACGTGATCGATTTTAAACAAAACGCGATCATTCTTTCACATGATGGACATGGCAACCCAGCGATGGCTGCAAAACCAGGAGATGTAACCCTGAAAAATAGTATTTACTATCAGGGAGTGAATGGGTTTGGTGCAGGATTTGAATTTGCTTATGCACCTGGTCCGGTCACAAACCTGGCACTGGTAAATGTCAATAACCGCTGGCGTGTTATTATTTCCGAAGGGGAGTCGATTGCAATTAAACCCCGGCCTGTAGCAGCACCTCAAATGCTCTTCAAACCCAAATCACTCAATATCCGAGATTGGTGTGATGCCTGGTGTAAAGCCGGCTCACCACATCATATGGCAGTTGCCTTTGGTCATTTAAACGAAAAAATCAAGATTTACGCTGAAATGCAAGGAATTGATGTGTTTGAAGTTTAATTAATGTTTTGGAATATTGTTTGGATGGAGAATAGACCATGCAAGATTTAAGTGCAGCTGAAAGAAGATCTCAAATAGCCCAAATGGTTATGGAAAAAAACAGGATTTATGTCTCAGAACTGGTAACCATGTTTCAAGTAACTGAAACTTCCATCCGGCGTGATTTAACAATTTTGGAAGAAAGCCAGCGTCTTCAGCGTGTTCATGGTGGAGCAATTCCCATCCCTGGAAATTTACGAACAGATTCGTTTTCAGAGAAAAAAGAATTACACATTAAATCAAAAGAACGAATTGGGAAAGCCGCGGCTGAAATGGTCAAACAAGGAGATATTTTGTTGTTGGATTCAGGAACCACAACCTTACAGGTGATTAACAATATTCCTGCCGCGTTACGGGTACACAACCTGATCACATTAGTAACCAATTCTCAGCCCATTGCCCAGGAAGTACTTAATTGGCCATCACCAAACCTGACTATTTTGGGTGGACTTTTTATGCCAGACTACCAGGCAACCATCGGTCCGGAAACATTAACCCAATTAATGGGAATAATGGCTGATCTTGTTTTTCTGGGTACGGATGGATTGACGTTAAGTGGAGGAGTAACAACTGCAAATATATTAATGGCAGAAGTGGACCGTAAAATGGTTGAACACTCAAGAAAAGCCATACTAATCACAGATAGCAGCAAAATTGGCAGGGTAGGGTTTGTACCAGTAAAACCGGTTTCTGCTTTTCAAACGATTATTACTGACTCGAATGCTCCGATAGATTTCATTCAATCAATTAAGGATTTAGGCGTCGAGGTTGTAATTGTTTAGAACTATCCACATTTTTCATTTCGCTTCATAGGATTGATGTTTCCTTTATCTAAAAAAAGGCAAAAGGTTAAATGTATTCAGGAATAAAAATAGAACCTCCTTTTTTTGAAATAGGACCAAAAGCTTATTTATATGGTAAGGAGGTTCTCAAATTAGCAATCTATGCGGATAAAATTAGTGAAAAATATAATATTCAGATTATTTTTACTCCTCAATATGTCGATATTCCAATCATTGCCCGCGAAACTAAAAGATTATTGATATTTGCCCAACATATGGATTCACTTCCAATTGGCAGAGGAATAGGATCTGTTTTACCAGAAGCCTTGAAAGCAGATGGAGCTGTGGGAGTTTTATTAAACCATGCCGAAAAAAGATTATCACATATTGAAATAATGCGTACTGTTAAAAGAGCTGATGATGTTGGTCTGGCTTCCTTAGTTTGTGCCGATACTAAGGAAGAATCAGCGGAGATAGCGCGAATGCAGCCAAATATCGTTTTAGCAGAATCGCCAGAATTAATCGGGACTGGGAAGCGTAAGGATGAAGATATAAAAATGATTGAGCAAATCAATCATATTGTCTGGGAGGTCAATCCCCAAATTCTAGTGTTACATGGCGCGGGGATAAAATGCGGTCAGGATGTTTATAATATTATTTCATCGGGAGCTCAGGCCACAGGTTCCACAAGTGGAATTATTTTAGCTAAAGATCCTTTAGCAATGGTAGAAGAAATGATCAAAGCCGTGCGAAATGCATGGGATGATACTCATAATGAATAGGAGTTAAAATGTCAGTTTTTCACGATTCTTTTACAATTCAGTCAGACCGGAGACCGACATTCGACGACGTAACAGATAAGGTTCAAGGAGTTTTAAGAAAATCAGGAATCAAGAATGGAATTCTTTTAGTATTTTCACAACATACAACCTGCAGTGTGATGATCCAGGAAGATTCTGATGATATAAATTATTGGGGTACAAAGTTAGTTATGCAGGACTTGGTGAATACACTTGAAAAAATTATCCCAACTTGCAATACAGAAGGGCAATATCTGCACCCAGGTCCCACACACATTAAATACGCCGCAGGCAGAAACGAACTTCCAGCCTGGAGCCTTAATACTGATGCTCATTTACGATCAGTGATCTTGGGGAGATCAGAAACGATTCCGATTATTGAAGGAAAGCTCACTCTTGGTGAGTTTGGTAGAATTTATTTTGCAGATTTTGATCAAGTCCGGGCGAGAGAAAGAACGGTAAGGGTACAGATCGTAGGGGAAAAGTAATTCTGAATTCAAAAATATTTCAGTTTTCTCTAGCACTGAATATTTATAAGTTTAGTTCTTAATTATGTAATCAAATATAAGAACAGAACTATTTTTTATCGAGGGGACGAATACCTTTATATACTGTCGGTCCAGATAATGTGATCAATATTGTATTGGCTGGTCGATTAATTATTTTTGATAATTGATCAGGGGATAATTGTTGGTTGTTATTTGATAGCAATACTCTGAAAACGGTCGAAATAAGCGAAGAATCGCGCGAAATGAAATCTGGCATTTTTGCACAGTGGTTCAACAATGTATGAAGCAGACCATCGACAGATTTTACTTCAGCAGTTTCAGGGTCAATAAAATCAATCACAACATTTACATCTTGGTCTTTATAGGTCAATTGATGTGATTCGCAAAGTAAATTGAAAAGAAAAACACGCCAATCACTATCATGTTGTTTCCACCACTCAAAGTCTATGTGAAAAGGAGTATCAGTTGTGGGTTTAACTATACTGAATCTTGTCTGTTCGCTCATAAAGCGCCCTCAGAATTATCTGCGATTCGAAAGTATAAATCCCCAAGATGTTTCACATCTTTATTAGTAAGGAGATAATTGAGAATCATCCCAGGGGGGCATCTTTTTAGAAAATTCACTGCTGCATAGAGTTCTTGTGCATGAATTTGTGGATTTAACTTGGAAAGTTCGCGCATAATTTTCCAAATTATTCGATTAATATCCTCATTTTTATTTACATTTTTAAACCATATTTCCTCAAAACCTTCAGGATCAGGTACTGCAATGGACATACGTTCGTTAAATGTAACAAACACATTCTGTTTGAGCATTCCAAAAACTATACCTTGATCAGAACCGATTAAGGCTGTTCGCATCCATTCGCGTGATTGCCGGCATTTCTCGTAGAAAATAATAATTTCTCCCGGCTTATCACCCTTTTTTATATGAACAAGACTGCCTGGAATCAGGCCGCTAGTTTTATACCACTCCTTTAATCCATATACATATTTATGGGGTCTGACAACCCATCCAGGAAAACTTTTTTTATTTTCCTCATCAATAAAAGTGAAACAAACTCTAGGAGCTTCATATGCAGTGGGGAAAAGTTTGGATAAGGAGTGAGAAAGTGGTAATGTGCCAGAACGCCAATGAGGGAAAATTAAACTTACCTTAATTTCACTACTATTGTCTTTAGACTTTTCCCATTCTTCCAGTTCATCAAAAAGATCACCTTCAAATTGGGCTAAATAAGGTTTGACTAGTTCGTGGTCATAATCAAGTTTTTCATATTGGAGGAATGAAGGCGTTTTTCTTACGTCCTCTGGCTCTAAATCTTTCAAATGCCAAAGTGTCTCACCAGCAGGCCCAACTTCGTCAAAACGTTGATCATCTTGAAGCACATAATTTAATGAAAATTCTATCAATTGAGAATTAACAGAACTATGTAAATCAATTTGATCCAGAAGCTGCTTTGTTGTTAACGGGCCTCCTTTGCTTTCTTCTAATACTGCCTCTGCAAGATTTAAATGCCCAGTATTGATATCAACTAATAATGCCTTGGGGAACCAGCAGCCTGCAATTTTCACAAGCTCATTGTTTTTCTCAAGGTTTTTTTCAAGTACATTTAATAATTGATCACCGTATTGAATGATTACAAAATTGTTATCCAATAATGGTTCAGTTTTAATTGCGGTATTTGAGTTATTCAAGAGATGGTTAGCGAGATTACAGGCAAAAGAGGTCTTATCGCCATTTTCAAAAGTAAGATCGATAACATCAAAGGATTTATATTCAGGATTAAAGCCCTTGCGGACACTATCAATATGCCCATTTCTCCATTCTAAAGCTGGAAAAACCAAAGTCTGACCAATATCGTAATGGTCCTTGGGCAAGTAAATTACACTTCCAACTCTTTTATTTTCTTTCTCCAATGCCTCTTTGATCGCTTTAACGCGATTATCAATAATCAACCTTAATAATGAGCTAGGAGTCTGTGGGATTTCCAAATCTAATAATTGGTTATAAAGAAATTCGATATCCTCCTGGGAAATAACGAAATTATTCCAATAATCAGAATTTATTATTTTTGGAGCGGTCATAGATGATTAAGTGAAAAAACCTTTCTTGAAAGCGGCACTATTATACCCTAGCCAGATTATCAGGGGTAACTTTTTTGAAACCAATCCAGTGGGTTTACCTGGACACCATTTACCCAGATTTCAAAATGAAGGTGTGGTCCGGTCACCCGTCCAGTGGAGCCAATTATTCCAATTAATTGATGCGATTTAACAATTTCCCCAACTTTCACTTTGATCTGGGATTGATGAAAGTAGCCAGTAAAAATTCCCTGTCCATGATCGATAAATATCGCATTTCCCCGAACGGTAAGAGGTCCTGCAAATATTACCTTTCCTGAGGCTGCAGCATAGATATTAAGACTGGGGGCACAAACACCGAAATCAAGACCAGTATGAAAATATGTGTAATCACTTCCATTGTACGACCTACGATTGCCATAAATGGATTTGAAACAAATGGGTTCATCGAGGGGATAGAGAAAATTCCCTGACCATAATTTTTCAGACGAAATAACCGCCAACAAACCTTTTACAAAGTCATCCTCAGGCTTGGTTATCGCAGGATCAATGGTTTGATCAGAAACATTAATTGGGGGGTCTTTAAGAAATGGTGTCTGTTCTACTAAGAGCATCTGCTGGAAAGAGAAATCTTGCCCATCGGAGGAATTGCCACTCAAAGAAAACGAGGTTAAACCTGGATCGGCCATGGGATGAATACCTTGAAGGGCATAATACTCATTCTTACCATTTTCAAAAAAATGCAATTCAGTATTGTTTAATTTACCAGTGAAATTGATGGGTTGGTTCGAAATTATGCTTAGAATCTCTGTGTTACCCTGTGATATGGGTAGGGGATTTATTGACACTGATTTTAGTAATGAAGATATGGGACTTATTTCTTTGGCAGAGTCTTCTCCTTTTGAATATACAATATCAGAAGGAAGTAATTGCGCGATTGTTGAAATATTATTTCCTGTTATTTGTTTCCATGGATTTGCATCAAGAAGAATTGATGTTTCAAAAACCGACTGGGTTGGTTTTAATGCTAATAGCGCAATATTTTTCGGTTTTGCCTGATCTATAGAAATAATTAAATTAGATCCAGCATAAACCTCATTTGGACTAGTCAATCGATTAACCTGAGTAAGGATTTTCATATGAATTTGATATTTGAACGTAAAATTGTTCAAGCTTTCTCCAATGCCAACTGTATGGATAGTCAATTCCCCAGTAATGCCGGTAAGACCTGGGATGTAGAGACGGATTCCTGGAGAAATAAGATCGGGGTTTGAAATACTATTTATAGAAATTATTTCATTTACAGTGACATTGAATTTCTGTGCAATTTGAGATAACGTTTCACCAAGTTGAACAACATACACTGGATTAGTGGGATTATCCTGAGCGAATATCTGAGGAGGATTGCAAAAAACGAGGAGGAGTAATGTGATAAATATAAATTGGTATTTCATGCTTTATATGGTTTAAAATAAAGCGGTAATAGGTAAAAAACAAGTTTACCATAGGGACAGCTATGAAAATAACTACATGGAATATTAATGGTATTAGAGCGGCGATGAAAAAGGGGATTGATCATTGGATAATGGATTATTCACCAGACGTTTTATGTTTTCAGGAAATAAAGGCAAAACCCGATCAATTTGATTCTTCGATTTTTATTTCTATGGGTTATCAATATGTTTGGAATTCAGCAGAAAGACCTGGCTATAGTGGGGTGGGTATTCTTTTCAAAGAACAACCGCTGGCAATTCAATATGGATTAGGTAACCCTCTATTTGATAAGGAAGGCAGGGTAATTCAATTTAGCTACCCCGATTTTGAATTATTTAATATTTATTTTCCTAATGGTGGAAGAACTTTGGAAAGAGTTCCATTTAAATTAGATTTCTATGAGAATCTTTTAAAAAAGTGTGAATTTTTACATTCTGAAAATAAAAATATAATTATTACCGGAGATTTTAATACCGCTCATAATGCGATTGATTTAAAGAATTCGAAAAGTAATCAAAAAAACACAGGTTTCTTACCGGAGGAAAGAATTTGGATCGATTATTACCTTCAACATGGGTTTGTTGATATCTACAGGCATTTATATCCAGATAGAATTCAATATACATGGTGGACTTATCGTATGAATGCCAGGCAAAATGGGGTAGGGTGGCGTTTGGATTACTTTCTCATTTCAAAAAAACTAAATGAAATGGTTAAGGATGTTATTATTCATGATGAGGTACAAGGTTCGGATCATTGCCCGGTCACATTGAAATTATCAAGAAAGTAAAATACGTCGTAAAAAGAATAAAGAGGTTACATGTCGAAGAAAAGATTATTAATCGTTGATGATCATGAAATTGTACGGCTGGGCCTGCGTTCAATGCTGGAAAATTATCCCGATTTTGAAGTAGTGGCTGAAGCTGGGAGTGCAAAAGAAGCTGTCCAACAGGTTGGGATTCATCATCCAGATATTGTTTTAATGGATATCCGTCTGCCTGGAACATCTGGAATTGAAGCTACTGAAGAAATTATCTTAAAGAATCCTGGGATCAAAGTCATCATGCTGACTTCTTATGCTGAGGATGAAATGCTATTTTCAGCAATTAAAGCTGGTGCTTCAGGTTATGTATTAAAACAAATTAATTTGGATGATCTCGTAAAATCAATAGAAGCCGTCGCACGCGGTGATGCATCCTTAGACCCTGCAGTCACGCAGAGAATATTTCAAGAAGTTCGAAAAGCGGTAAAAGATGAAGAAGCATCCGCATTTTCGAGTTTAAGCCAACAGGAGAAAATGGTTCTAAAATTAGTATCAGAGGGAAAAACGAATCGGGAGATAGCCCAGAAATTATTTTTAGGTGAAGGCACAGTACGTAACTACGTGAGCAGTATTCTTTCAAAATTGGGGGTAAGTAATAGAGCTGAAGCTGCCGCATATGCGGTTGGCCATAACTTACTTGACTATTTGTAAAAAAGAAAATTACATTTAGTAAAATTGTAATCAATCGATAAAATATTTTATAATTTTATTGCATATTAATTGGGATTTTTACCAAATTAATAGCTATAACTTATGATGAGAGGGGAAAAACTTTAGATAAGCAGGCTGAAAAGCTTTGGACCAAGAATTATTGCACCGATAATAATTGAGCATATCGCGGTTATCAGGACCGCCGCTGCTCCAAGATCTTTGGCAATTTTTGCTAATGGCTGGCTGTGAGGCGAAACCAGGTCAATGGTGGCTTCGATCGCAGTATTGATCAATTCAAATGAGATTACCACTGACATGGTTATAAACAAAATGGCGATTTCCGATGAACTGCAATGAAGAAATATTGAAAGCAACGTAACCAGGATAGCAACAGTCAGATGGATACGAAGATTTTTTTGAGTCCTGAACGCATATACAATCCCATCAAAGGCATATCTAAACGAATCTAGATCAGGCTTAATGGTTAATTTTCTCTTGTTATTAAATTCTTTGGTTTGTGTTTTATTTAATTGCATCAATTTAGATTGTAACAAAATCATCTTCTTTTCTTCTTTTCTTGATCCATGATCATAGCCTAATAAATGTAAAATACCATGAATTGTCAATAAAGACATTTCTTCGCTAATTCGAAGGCCAAACGACTTTGACTGTTTTTGGACGACCGGATAAGAAATGATTACATCGCCAAAGTAAGTATTTCCTGTTTCAGGATTAATTTCATTTGCAGAAAAGGACAATACGTCTGTAACCGAATCGATAGACCTATACTTCTTATTTAGATTGCGTATCGTTTTTTCACTCACTATTGTTATGGTTAGTTCAAGATCTTTTTTATTGAAATATTCCAGTATAGTAATTACGGTGGATTTCAATCGTGATTGATCTATAAGATTCCTGAAATCTTTTTCTACGACTATATGGATATTGTTATTTTCTATCATTACATGGTCTTATTTGAAGGGTATCTCATCCGCTTATGGGCTACATTCACAAAAGAAGTGACAAATGAATCCTCAATTAAATTAATGTCACGAAAAGTTAGATTTACATTATTCAATTGTTTCTCAAGAATATAATAATTAAAAGTGTCATTTACCAGGTTTCTTATTCCAGATTTTGTCTTAGGATTTTCTGCTTTAATTCTGGCTTCGCATCCATCTGCCAACATGAGGATTGCAGTCTCTCTTGTTCGAGGTGGTTGACCTGGATAAACAAAAAGTTTTTTATTAGGCACTACATTCATTCTGGCAGGTTTCTTTAAAGAAAGTAAGTATTGATAACGTGCGATCATATTTCCATGATGTTCAGTAATAAAATTAATAATCTGGGGCGGCAAACCGTATTTCTTAGCCAAAGTAACCCCATCTTCTACGTGTTTGATAATTGTATGAGCAGCAACCTCTGGTTTAAGGTTTTCATGGGTATTTAATAGACCTCGGTACTGATTCTCAATAAAGAAATCCGGGTTGTTTGCTTTCCCTACATCATGATAGAGGGCTCCAACACGAGCCAGCAAAGGATCAGCTTTGACAATTCTTGCAGCTTGTTCGGTAAGATTCGCTGTTTGCAAACTATGCTGATATGTGCCTGGCGCATTTATCATAAGAAATTGGAGAAGTGGATGGTCAGGTCTTGAAAGTTCCATTAATTGCAGGGCTGTTGTTCGCCCCAATAGTAAGGCAAAATAATATTGTAATAGTAAGGTTAAACTAATTGAGCCCAAACCATTTAGAAAGGCGATGCCAATCAAAGTGATTAAACCTTCAGGGTCAAAATAGCCTTCGGTAAGGCGAAATGCAATAATCACTGCACTTCCAACAAGTCCAATTACGATACCTGCAGCAAAGAATATGATCAGCCGCCTTCCTTTGCCTAATACAAAAATGGCGGTTGCACTTGACAGCCAGAAATAAACAATTAATTCGACATTATTAGTAAGAATATAGCTCAATAAAATGCTTAATGGAATTAGGCTAATGATGCCAGTTTCGTAGTCAAAAATGCTGGCGATGGTTAATCCAAAAGCAGCAATTGGGAATATATAAGGGAGAATCGTATGATTGCTAATAAGCAGTTTCGCAGTGCCTAGAAAAAGAAGAAATAATATTGAAATAAGTAATAGAGCAGCCGGATCATCAAATAGAGCTTTTTTCACCTGTCGGAGAAACAATGCAGGAACTATCAGGGTTGTAATAATAAGTAAAAATGCAGAAGCCAATTCCACTGGTTCATTTGTAGATTGCACAAGTCCCAAAGATTGAAGCGCCTCCCAGGTTTGAGGACTGATAAGCTGACCGCTAAAAACGATCATTTCTCCAGCGGCATAATACTTAATAACCTGGGTTACTTTTTCACGGGCAATCTGGACTGCTTCATTGGTTATTTCATTACTATAGACACTATTTACAATTATGAAAGGGGAAATTAATTGCTTAATAATTTCAACTTCTTTTTCAGAAAAAGAAAATCCAATATGCGTAGGAATATTGTTCTTTATGTCGATGAGGTGATCTTCGCTGATAGGACTTCGAATTATCTGTTCAAAAACTAACAAACATTCATTTTTAATTTGAATCCATCGATTTTCCTGGAGTGCCATTATGTTTTTTGAGTAATCTTGAGCAAGTTGAACATTTGCCAAATTACTTAGCAGTTGCATTTTATTTTCAGGGGATAATGAATTATTGAGACGAGTGTTTTCAATTTGGTTTAATGCTTGATTAAGGGATTCAAATTGCTTCCGTGAGATTGAAGGATCAGCAGGTAAAAATACAGGTGAAACTGATTTTTCCGCAGCATCACGAGCCTGGTTTGTAAGGATTTCACTAATGTAACTAAAAGATCTTGGTGCTCGAATATCTTGAAAAGATACATCACCAACTTTAAGAGAAAATGGCGAAGGTCTTAAGGATATTGGTGTACCAACAATGATTAAAGAAATAGCACAAACAATGATAAATAATAATAAACGCCAATTTTTGATTTGTGAAAAGCGCGTACTAAGCTTTTCAAAAAATGAGGTCAACATTTATTGATTCTGCAGCAGGTCTTTTATTACTTTGCTAATTTCATCATTGGGTGCCTGCCCATTGACTCTTTCAATCATTAATTTCATCACATTTCCCATATCTTTCAAACTTGTGGCGTTTTGTTCTTGAATAATTCTTTTTGCCAAAATGGTCAATTCTTCAGCATTTAAGGTCTTGGGTAGAAATTCTTGAAGTATTGCTATTTCCGCTTCATTTTCTGAAACGATTGAACCTCGATTTCCTTTTCTTGCTTCTTCAATTGTTTCTTTCCGGATTTTAATCTCTTTGTAGAGACTTGCAATAATTGCTGGATCATCCAAAATCCCTTTTCGTTCAATCTCTGCCAATTTAATATTTGAAATCGCCATGCGAATCGTTCTCTTTCTTATTTCATCTTTCGCCCGCATGGCGATAAACAACTCAGCTTCTAATTTCGCTTTAAGAGTCATTTTTATCCTCCAAAACATTTTCTTTTTCGAATTCGATCAGTGAGGTAAATGCCTTAATGGCTACCTCAACCATTTCAGGAGAGGGTTCCCGTGTTGTTAGGTTTTGAAGCGCCATATTAGGGATTGAAATTACTCTGATTATTGGGTTATCCAGATGATTTCCCAACCAACGGATAAATTCATAAGCAAACATGGCAATAATTGGAATAAAAACTATTCTGCTAATGAGTTTTATAAAAAATGGTATTTCACCAAAGAAAGAGAAGAGAATGATTGAAAAGACTACAAGCGTAAGTAAAAATGATGTTCCACATCTAGGGTGTTGAACAGAATATTTCATTACCGATGCTACGTTTAGTTTTTCGTTTGCTTCATAAGCATTGATCGTTTTATGTTCCGCACCATGATAGGCAAATACTCTTTTGATTTCAGGCATAAAGGAAATTACCCAAAGGTAGAAAATAATCATCACTAGGCGGATTAATCCTTCAAAAAGGTTGTTGGTAAATATATTTAATTTAATAATATTCGAAAGCAGACCGGTCATAAAAACAGGGAAAACAAAAAAGATAAGGATGGCGAATGAGATCGAGATGATTACTGCAATAAATAAACTCGACCCGCCAATCTTTTCATCATCCTGATTTGTCTGAACATTGGCTGAGATCGTCAGATATTTCATTCCAACAACCAGACTATCCCATAAAATTAATAATCCCCTTAATAATGGGATTTGAAATAATTTGTTTTTATATGGCCCTTGCAATTTTTCTGAATGAACAATGATTTTTCCATCTGGAGTGCGCATAGCAGCGGACAATGAATTCCTTCCACGCATAAGTACACCTTCGATTAGTGCCTGTCCGCCATAAGATGACATCCGTAATTTCTTAGAACTCATTTACATACTCGATTCTGATAAATTATAGAAAAAATGAATAATCGCTTGAACACCTTTGTTCCACAATTCCAAATTTATTCTTTCGTTGGGACTATGGATACGATCACCTGGAAGGCCAAATCCACTTAATACCGATTCGGTCCCAAGAATACTTTTCATATAGCTGACGATAGGTATACTACCACCTTCTCGTTTATAAACAGGTTTTTTCTTCCACACACTTTCCAAAGCATCGGAAAAGCACTTGGTGGCGTAAAAATCTCTTCCAATGACACAGGGAAAATCACTGGTTAATGGTTTTACTTCCCACGTTATGTTTTTTGGCGCATGGCTTTGCATATATTCCAACAATTGCTGATGAACTTTTTCTGGGGTTTGATTGGGAACTAACCGACTTGAAATTTTTACCATTGCCCAAGAAGGAATGATCGTTTTTGGACCTTCTCCAGTGTAACCACTAAGGATTCCATTGATCTCAAGAGTAGGTCTTCCTCCAACTCTTTCCGAAGCAGTATAACCACTTTCTCCCCACAATTCTGGCACACCAGTCTGATCCAGATAATATTGGTCATTCATTGGCAAATTAGAAAGCTCCGTTCTTTCTTCTAACAAAAGTGGTTCAACATCATTGTAATAATTTGGTAATTGAATCTTTCCATTTTTATCTTTCATGCCAGCTAGTATTTCACATAATGCTTGAGCTGGGTTATAAACTATGCCACCAAAAAGACCGGAATGTAAATCGTGTTCCGGCCCTTTCACATGGATTTCAAAATAAGCCAAGCCACGTAGTCCATAAACGATAGTTGGAACATCTGCAGCAATCATGCCCGCATCCATATTGAATGCAAAATCACTTTTTAATAAATCTCGATGCGTCTCCAGGAACTCCACAATACTTGGCGATCCAATTTCTTCTTCTCCCTCAATAATGAATTTTAGATTCACTGGAAAATCGTCATTGTGCATGATCGCATCAATGGCTGAGAGAGATGCGATCAATTGACCTTTCATATCTGAGGCACCCCTCGCAAATAACAAACCGTCTTTCTCAATAGGGGAGAAAGGATCAGATTGCCATAAACTGATAGGATCTGGGGGTTGCACATCGTAATGGCCGTAAATCAAAACAGTGGGTTTTTCTTTTCCTGCTTTTAGGTACTCACCAAAGACAATGGGATGTAATTTTGTATCGTATATATCCGTTTTTTCAATACCTATTGATCGCAAATATTTAACGATCCATTTTGCAGCTTTATAAAGATCCTCCTTATGAGTTGAATCTGCTGATATGGAAGGTATTTTTAATAATTCTTTAAAATGACCAATATATTCATTCTTGTTTTGGTCAAAATAATTTATTGCATTCTCTCTATGATTTAGCATAGCGTAAGCTCCTATCCAATAATGGAATGATTATATCTAATAAAACGACATCCTATCTTTATGCTATGTTAAAATATATACAAGGTTGTGAATTATGATAATCATAAATGCTAACGTAATATCCTTTGATCCAAATAACCCATTAATTGAAGATTGTTCACTTTTAATAACCGATGGGATTATAAAGAAAATTGGAAATAAAGAAACACTTATCCAACAATTCCCGGATGAAGAACGATTGGATGCTAAAAATCATTATGTAATGCCGGGAAACATTTGTGCACATACTCATTTTTACGGTGCATTCGCGAGAGGATTATCAATTCCCGGGGATGCTCCTGCCAATTTTCCTGAAATCCTGGAGAAATTATGGTGGAAATTGGATAATTCTTTGAATTCTCAAGATATTCTAAATTCTGCCCAGGTTTGCTTGATTGATTCCATCAAACACGGAACAACCACATTGATCGATCATCATGCATCGCCGAATGCAATTTCAGGTTCTTTGGATATGATAGCGCAGGCAGTATTAGAATCCGGAGTACGTGCTTCCTTGTGTTACGAGGTAACTGATCGGGGTGGGCTGGATCTAGCAAAAGAGGGAATAAAGGAAAATTTGCGATTTATTGAATTGGTCAGGAAAAACCATAATTTCGGATCAATGATTTCTGCAATGTTTGGTTTACATGCCAGTCTGACATTATCAGATGAAACACTTGAAGAATGCCGGCAACAAATACCTGCAGGGATAGGTTTTCATATCCATGTTGCTGAGCACCCAGTTGATGAATATGATAGTCTCAAAAAATCCGGGAAACGTGTGGTGGAGAGATTAAATGATCACGGAATACTAGGGGAAAAAACTATTGTGGCGCATGCGGTTCATGTAAATATAAAAGAAATGAATATCCTTAAAGAAACAGGTACATGGGTAACCCATCAACCGCGTTCAAATATGAATAATGCCGTTGGGATGTCGGATGTTGAATCAATGCTGGATTATGGGGTGAAAGTTGGTATGGGCAATGACGGTTTTTCAAATGCAATGTGGGACGAATGGCGCAGCGCTTATTTAGTGCATAAATTATGGAATTTGGATCCAAGGAGAATGGGTGCTGACATAATTACAAAAATGGCTGTTGAAAATAATGCTGCTTTGGTGAATAAATTATTTGGAGACCTACAGATTGGAGTAATTGCGGAAGGAAGTAACGCCGATCTAATTATTGTGGATTTCCATCCCTTTACTCCACTTACTTCAGGTAATTTACCCTGGCAGATGATATTTGGTTTTCGCGATAGCATGATTTTGACCACGATCGTTGCCGGGAAAGTATTAATGGCTGATCGCGAATTTAAAACAATGGATGAAGAAAAGATTACTCGTGAAGCATTAAAATCATCAAAAAAGGTTTGGGACAAATTCTCATCCCAATTTTAAAGAAATAGGAAAGTTATTATTATGGATAAATCTAAATTCAACATTGCTATCGTTGGCGGAACTGGAAAAGAAGGGAAAGGATTGGCATTTCGTTGGGGAAAAGCTGGCCATCGTGTGATAATTGGATCTCGAAATTTAGAGAAGGCACAATTAGCAGCAGATGAGCTTAAATTATTATTACCTACCAATTCCCAACTATCTGGTGACATAAATGAATCTGCAATAAAAAAGGCAGATGTTGTTGTAATTACCGTTCCTTTCCAAGTGCATAGAGAAATACTTTCTTCATTAAAAGCCCAGCTTCAAGGAAAAATAATTATTGATGTCACTGTTCCGCTCGTTCCCCCGCAAGTGACTAAAGTTCAAATGCCTGCTGATGGGAGCGCTGCGCAAGAAACTCAAAAGATACTTGGGCTAGAGTGCAGAGTGGCATCTGCTTTTCAGAATATCTCATATGATTTGTTACTTAAAGACGCACCTGTCTTATGTGATGTGCTCGTTTGTTGTACTGATGAGGATACAAAACAAATTGTCCTGGGACTTGTCAAAGACGCGGGATTATCTGGCTGGGATGCTGGTCCACTGGAAAACTCGGCAGTTGTGGAGGGTCTTACATCCATATTAATTAATATAAATAAAAAGTATCATTCTCGTACGGCTGGAATAAAAATTACCGGGATTGATGCTTCGAGTAGTTAATGCAATTAACCTTAACCCCAATTTCGGGGATTCCTCTAATTAAAACTGGTGATAATCTACCTGATATTATATTAAAAGCACTTAAAAACAATAAAATCATACTAATTGATAATGACATATTAGTAATAACCCAAAAAATAATCTCCAAATCAGAAGGGAGGTTAATCAATTTAGCTGAAGTACAGGTTTCGAAAAGAGCCAGAGAAATTTCAAAAACCTCTAAAAAAGATCCTCGTTTGATTGAATTAATTCTTCGAGAGAGCCGTGAAGTAATTCGGGTAACAGAAAATCATTTTATAGTGGAGCATCGATTGGGTTTTGTGTGCGCAAATGCAGGAATTGACCATTCGAATGTCAGTGCAGATCGTGGTAATCCAGAAGAATTATTCTTGCTGTTACCTGAAAATCCAGACCTATCTGCTCAAAGGATTAAGAATAAATTAGAGCAAAAGTCAACATTGAATATTGGTATTCTTATTATCGATTCCCATGGCAGGGCTTGGCGTAACGGTATTATTGGTACTGCAATCGGTGTAGCAGGGTTTCCGGCTTTGATCGATTTGAGAGGAAAAGAAGATCTCTTTGGATATAAACTTCAAATTACCCAGGTGGCAGCAGCTGACGAATTGGCATCAGCCGCGTCTTTAATGATGGGTCAGGCGGATGAAAAATTACCGGTTGTACATGTAAGAGGGTTTCCTTACGCTTTGCGAGAATCCTCCATAGATGAATTAATTCGCCCAAAAGAACAGGATCTGTTTAGATAAATCATATGAAAGTTATTGCCCTTGCGGGTGGTGTGGGAGGAGCAAAATTAGTTAGTGGCTTTGCTCAAATATTAAAACCGGGCGACTTATCCGTAATCGTGAATACTGGTGATGATTTTGAACATTATGGTCTATATATTTGCCCTGATCTAGATACAATATGCTACAACCTTGCCAATTTATCAAACCCTCTGACTGGGTGGGGGAGAGAGGATGACTCTTATCAGTCTCTCGAAGAAGCCATAAAATTAGGTGGACCGGATTGGTTCAGAATTGGCAACAAAGATATTGGAACTCACCTTGAGAGAACCAGGCGACTGAAGGCTGGTCAAAAATTGAGCAATATAACATCAGAATTTTGTAAAGCATGGGGAATTAACACCAGAGTGTATCCAATGACGAATGATAGGGTCTCAACAACTCTTGTTACTGAAAAAAAAGAAGAATTACCTTTTCAGGAATATTTTGTCCATCAGAAATCCCAGCCTGCTATAAAAGCAATAAATTTTTCGGGAATAGAGATGGCTGAACCAATTCCTGAATTTATTGATGCATTTGTTGAGGCAAGCCTGGTTGTCATTTGCCCTTCAAATCCCTGGGTAAGCATAGATCCAATCTTAAATATAAAGGGGATAAAGAAAATGATGGTTAATAAAAAGGTGATTGCTGTATCACCTATTATTCAGGGGAATGCTTTAAAAGGTCCTGCGGCAAAAATGTTTTTTGAATTAGGCATAGATCCATCGGCTGAGGCAGTTTTTGATCACTATCAAGATTTGCTTGGTGGATTTGTTTTTGATCAACTTGACATTTCCTTGAAAAGAATATTTGATAAAAAGGGAATAAATTGTTTCGTTACTGATACAATCATGAATGACCTTTCGGATAAGGTTCGATTGGCAAATGAAATACTAAATTATTCCAATACAATTTAATAATACATGTCACTTTGCGCCATCGTTCCTGTCAAACCGCTTAGAAGAGGGAAATCGAGATTATCAGGCATTTTGTCTGTGGAGGAAAGAACAAAATTAAATCGAAACATGCTTTCTAATATATTAACTTGTGTAAGGAATGTTTCACAAATTGATTATTTCATTGTCATTAGTTATGATCCCACCACATTAGCATTAGCAAGAGAATTAGGCGCAAAAACCGTATTGGAAAGCCGAATCACAAATCTTAACCGCGCTCTACGAAAAGCAACTGCAGCTGCGAAGGCATTTAATTCAACGCAAGTACTGATATTACCCGCCGATTTACCCTTGATAAACAAAGTGGATCTTAATTCATTCATTCAACTAAGGGGAAATCCTCCCGAAATAATAATATCCTCTGATTATCGTCAAAATGGAACCAATGCTTTGTTAGTCAACCCAATTGGCGCTCTTGATTATGATTTTGGGGAATGGTCATATAAAAAACATATTGAACAAGCAGAACATAAGAGACTGCGCATAGGTATTAGCAATATTGAAAGCTTTAAGTATGATCTGGATATACCAGAAGATCTTGAATTATTAAAAACAAAAGGAATAGTATTATATTAATTAATAGGAGATAAAAATGAGTGATCGAATCGCATTATACCTACAGGACTCACATGATCTAAGGCAGGGTTTGGATTATGTAAAATATGCTGAAGAAAAAGGATTTGAAGCCGTCTGGCAAGCAGAAAGCAGGTTGGTAAGAGATGCAATTGTCCCTATGGCAGCTTATGCAGCTGTAACTACTAAAATAAAAGTTGGTTCAGGGGTGATAAATAACTGGACCCGTAATATCGGGTTACTGGCAGCCACATTCCTTACTCTGGATGACCTTGCGCCTGATCGAATCATATGTGGAATTGGTGCCTGGTGGGATCCATTGGCAAAAAATGTTGGCATTGATCGGTCAAAACCATTAACTGCCATGCGGGAAACTGTTGAAATATTAAGAAAATTGCTAAATATGGAAAGAGTTACCTTTCATGGCGAATTCATTCATGTGGATGGAATTGAGCTAGATATTGTGCATGGAAGAAAAGAACCGCGTCATGTGCCGATCTATATCGGGGCTACTGGGGATAAAATGATGGAAATGACAGGTGAAATTGCCGATGGGGTGGTGTTAAATTACTGCGTACCTCCTGAATATAATATAAATGCATTGAACCTTCTTGATGTTGGCGCAAAAAAAGCGGGTAGAAAGATGGAAATGATTGATCGGCCCCAATTAGTAGTTTGCTCGGTAGATTTGGATCATGATAAGGCTATCGATACCTCTCGCGAATTATTGACCCAATATCTTGCCCAACAACCTCATATTGCGAAAGCCTCAGGGGTTGCTCAGGATGTTGTCAATAAAATTCAATCCATCCTGGGATGGCCCGCAACATACGAACAAATTCAGAAAGCCAAATATTTAGTTCCAGAAGAATTAATCCTGAAAATTACTGCATCTGGTACACCCAGTGAAGCTATTGCGAAAGTTCAGGAATATAAGAATAACGGCTGCACCTGCCCAATACTCTATCCAGTCGGTGGAGATGTGAAATTGCTTATCGATACATTTGCCCAAAAATAAACCCAAGGGATATGTATAATCACACTTATGTCGTAGGCCATGTTAATCCTGATACGGATTCAATTGCATCTGCAATCGGGTATTCTTGGTTATTAAAAGAAAGAGATCAATTAAAAGTTAAACCGGCAAGGGCAGGGGTACTTAATCAACAAACCAAATGGTTGCTGGATTATTTAAAGATAGACTTTCCAATTTTATTAACAGATGCATCACCGAGGTTTGAATCTGTTTCAAAAATAATTGAAACAACTACTCCTGATAAACCTCTTCATATTGCATGGGATATCGCCAGGAAGAATGGGAAGATCGCACCAATAGTAAATTCAGATGGATCTCCCTACGGATTGGTCACCCATGAAAGTCTTTTCAATCTGATGATCAAATCTGTAGGAGCGGATACTACTCAGCATCAAATCAAAGTAAGGGAAATCCTGGATTTACCTTGCTCACAGGCAGCAGACCAAAAAATTCAGGCATTTCTTATTTCAGCCCGTATTAAAGATTATATTAAAAAGATTCTTTGGTCGGAAGCGAATATTTTCTGGGTCATTGACAGTGATGGAAAATATGCAGGAATTGTGCATCAAAGAGACTTATTAAATCCCCCCCGTCTTAAGATAATTTTGGTTGATCACAATGAAACCCATCAAGCTCTTCCTTCTTTGGATGAAGCAGAATTGATTGAAATAATTGACCACCATCGCTTGGGAAACTCATCAACAATTTCGCCGATCCGGTTTACGGTTGAACCAGTTGGAAGCACATCCACCCTTGTAACTGAAAGAATTAAAGCATCTGGATTGGAAGTACCTCCACAAATTGCCTTTTTATTAATGGGCGGGATCATCTCTGACACCTTGAATTTAATTTCGCCCACAACGACTGCTAGGGATAAAGATTCCATAGAATACTTGGCTCAATGGGCTTTCAACGACAGATCTGTATTTGACTCAAAAAACATACAATCTTTTGCACAAAAATTATTATCCTCGGGCACAGGGCTTAATACCAGATCCCCACAAGAGATAATTACAAGCGATATAAAATTTTATTCCGAAGGTACTGTTAAATTTGCCATTTCCCAGGCTGAAGTCACAACCAATCTCTACGAAATTTCCGATTATTTTAAAGTTCTTAAGATGGCATTGGTAGAAATACGTCAAAGTAAAGGCCTGGATTTTGCAGGATTAATGGTAACGGATATTGTGCGTGGTTCGAGCATAATAATTCTTGATAATCCCCCTGTCATATTAGATGACCTACCATTCAGTAAAACAATCGAAGGGGCATGGTATGCTCAGGGATTAGTTTCTAGAAAAAAACAATTAATTCCATTACTATTAAGTTTAATTAAAGGTTAAATAATCTATAAAAGGATTTGGAGGTTTTATGTGGGATAAATATTACAGCGTCACTTGCATTGATGATGCTTTGGATCTTTTGAACCGAGAAAAAGAAAAAGCCAGGATTATTGCTGGTGGAACAGACCTGGTGTTGGAGCTTAAACAGGGATTAAGAAAAGGAATTACGAGTCTTGTTGATATCAGTCGAGTTCCTGAACTTGCTGAAATAAAGGTCGATCGAGAAGGATACATTCATATTGGACCAGGGGTCACCCACAACCATTGCGTGGCTTCTGAAGTTATCAGGAATAGTGCATTTCCTCTTGTGCAGGCATGTTATGGCATAGGGACACCTCAAATAAGAAATGTCGCCACAGTAGTTGGCAATCTGGCTACAGCTTCGCCAGCGAACGACACCATAGTTCCATTAATCGCAATGGATGCAGAAATTGACTTAGCTTCAAAGGGAAAGACAAGAACGATCAAATTGATTGATTTTTATACAAATGTTCGAACCACGATCATTCAGCCAGATGAGATGATTAGCGATATAAATTTTAAGCAATTAGCAAATAATCAACGAGGAGTATTTAAGCGTTATATTTTGCGCGAAACTCACTCAATCTCTGTAGTAAATGCTTCAATGGTAGTAACACTGCAAAAAGACGTTATTACTTCAGCAGCTATCGCCTTAGGCTGCGTAGCCAAAACTGTCTTCAGAGCTAAAGAAGCCGAAATATTTTTAGTTGGTAAAGTATTGACCAAAGAAAATATTGAAATGGCTTCTGAATTAGCACAAAAAGCGGCTAAACCGATTAATGATATTAGAGCTTCGAATAAATACCGTTTACGATTAGTAAAACTACTGGTTCAGGATGGTCTAACCGAAATTTCTCGGGGTGAAGAAAAAATGAATTTCCCAGTAAAACCTGTACTGTTATGGGGGAAAAAGACATATACGCCTAAGAAACTAGATACCTTGAAAATTCATACAAAAGAGACAAAAATTCAAACTAAGATCAATAATCACGAATTTTCATTCACCGGAAATAATGGCGGATTATTAATCGATCTTATCAGGGAAAATGCTGGTCTAACAGGTACAAAACTTGGATGCGGAGAAGGGGAATGCGGTGCTTGCACTATTTCGTTGGATGGGATTTCAGTTTTGAGCTGCTTAATTCCAGCTCCAAGGGCTCAAGATGCAGAAATTATCACCATTGAAGGTGTCTCGGTTACAAATACATTGCATCCAGTTCAACAAGCCTTTATTGATGAAGGGGCAATTCAATGCGGTTACTGTACTCCTGGATTCATTATGTCCTCCATTCAATTACTGGATGAGATACAAGATCCATCGGTTCAACAGATCAAAGAAGGATTGGCAGGAAATTTATGTCGATGTACCGGGTACTATCGAATCATAGCTGCTGTTGAAAATGCTGCGAAAAAGATAAATATTTAGGAGCCAGCCATGCCACGACAAATTATTGGACAATCTGTAGCCCGAATTGATGCTGAAAGTAAAGTTAAGGGGGAGGCTCTTTATCCTGGTGATATAAATCTTCCCAACCAGGCTGTATTGAAAATCCTATTTTCAAGCCGCCCTCATGCCATTGTAGAAAAGATTGATACGACAAGTGCTGAAAAGGTTCCTGGTGTGATCGATATTTTTACTGCAAAGGATGTGCCTGTCAATGAATATGGTTTGATCATGCCAGATCAACCGGTTCTTTGTGGACCTGGCTCATCCAAACCATATGTGGACCGTGTTCGCTTTATTGGTGACCAAATAGCGGTTGTTATTGCAGAAACAGAGGAAATCTCTGTAAAAGCCTGCCAGCTAATTGAGGTTACCTATACTGATTTACCAATCGTCACAGATATGCATGAAGCAATGAAAAGTGATGCGATTCTCTTGCAACCCGAAAAGAAAACAAATGTTTTCTGCCACTATAAAGTAAAAAAAGGGGATGTTGAAAATGCCTTTAAATCTGCAGAAGTAATCGTTGAAAATGACTATTACACTCCTGCACAGGAACATGCTTACTTGCAGCCTGAAGCAGGTCTTGGATATATCGATGAAGAGGGCAGGATCACCGTAATTGTTGCGGGTCAATGGGTTCATGAGGATCAAGAACAAATTGCGCATGCATTAAACCTTCCAAAAGAAAAAATCAGGGTGATCTATCCTGCCATAGGAGGGGCGTTCGGTGGTCGTGAGGATATGTCTGTACAAATTGTTTTAGCATTGGCTGCGTATAGATTACAACAGAAGGGAATAAATCGTCCGGTAAAAACTGTCTGGTCACGAGAAGAATCCATCATTGGCCACCATAAGAGACACCCATATCATATTCATACCAAGTGGGGGGCAACGAAAGAAGGAAAACTGGTTGCCGCGGAAACACAAATTTATGCAGATGGTGGTGCATATGCTTATACCTCCACTAAAGTCTTGGGTAACGCAACATTGCTTGTATGCGGTCCTTACGAGATCCCAAACGTAAAAATTGATGCAATGGCCATATATACTAATAATTTACCCAATGGTGCATTTAGGGGTTTTGGAGGTCCACAGGCGATATTCGCTGCAGAAATGCAAATGAACAAGATTGCAGAGGTTCTAAATATGGATCCGGTTGAAATAAGGGCGCGGAATTTAATTAAAGAAGGTGTTCCTACGTCGGTTAATACTCCGTTACCCCCCGGAATCAGCATTCAGACCGTTCTGGAAAAAGCCAGTAAAGCCGCTGGTTGGATTCAGGAAAACAATCAATGGAAGTTTAATCGAAAAATTGCTAAACCCTTAAATAAAAACATTAAGAGAGGAATTGGATTAGCGATTGGTTACAAGAATATCGGATTTTCTTTTGGAGCACCAGAACAATGCTGGGCAACTATTGAATTGCATGGCAAGAATGAAATTGAAAAAGCGGTTGTGCATCATGCCGGTGCCGATGTGGGGCAGGGTGCGCACAGTGCTTTTGCGCAGATTGCTGCAAATTCATTAGGATTACCAATGGAGAAGATCGAAATGGTTGTTTCAGATACGGCAAAGTCAGACAATTCAGGAAGTGCGTCCGCGTCACGAATGACGTTTATGGCAGGTAATTCGATTTTAGGGGCAGCCAAACTTGCCATGGAAAAATGGCGAAATGAAGAACGACCTTCTATTGCTTCATACCAATATCTCCCACCTCGAACATCACCTTTTGCACCTGAAACGGGTGAATGTATGCCAAATTTTGCATATGGGTACGTTGCCGAAACAGCTGAGGTAGAAGTTAATTTATTGACCGGAAAAGTGAAAATCATAAAAGTGATTTGTGCTGATGATGTTGGCAAAGCTATCAATCCACTTCAAATATTGGGGCAAATTGAAGGCGGCGTTGTACAAGCCAGTGGCTATGCAATTCTGGAAAACTTTGTTCAAAGGGAAGGAAAAGTCCTGACAAAAGGATTTTCCACTTATCTCATCCCAACGATCATGGATATTCCGAACACAACTGAATCTATAATTGTGGAAACTGCTGATCCATTGGGACCATTAGGCGCACGTGGAATGGGCGAAATGCCCTATCTTCCTTTTGTGCCTGCTGTAATTGCGGCAGTGCATGATGCCACCGGAATTTGGTATAACAGTTTTCCACTTACTGAAGAAAGAATCCTTAAAGGATTAGGTGAGCTCGAAAATACCCAATAGTAATGTTGCAGGCATAATCATTGCCGCAGGGGAATCGAAGCGGTTGGGAACGCCAAAGCAGCTTTTACCCTGGCAAGGGAAAAAGCTGCTTGAATATATTATTCAAACTATCAGTAACTGCAATATCGATCCAATTCATGTGATTCTAGGTTCCAATTATGAGCAGATTACATCAGTAATTAATTTCCAAGGTGTAAAGATAATCAATAACAAAAATTGGAAGGAAGGAAAAGGTACTTCAATCAGTCTGGGAATCCGATCATTGCCTGAACAAATCAAAGCTGCTTTTATCTTTATTGGTGACCAACCTTTCCTTAACGCAAATTTGATTGGCGCCCTTCAAGACCTATATAAAAATAAAGAAGTTGATATTGTTGCCCCCTTTGTTAATGGAATTCAATCCAATCCCGTTATTTTTAAACAATCAGTTTTTCAAGAATTAATAAAATTAAAAGGAGAAGAAGGTGGAAGAGACCTATTTAAGAAATTTCGACTCGAAAAACTAGATTGGGATAATGAAAAAATATTATGGGATATTGATTCACTTGAGGATTACCAAAAGCTGATTAATTTGGTTTAATTTCCAGCTTACCTTCCTGATATGAATCCAATATTTCCTTTGCTTCTACAGCTTTTAGTTTAGAAACAAATATTTTTACCTCACCCAAAGGTCCAAAATTCATTCCGTAGGCTATTCCAGCACTCTCTTGAAATAATTGGGCTTTAATGTTAAATGACTCCAATAAACCGCGGATCATTTCTGCATCCAGCATACCATGCGAAATCCAGACTAATTGATTGACTTCATCATCTTTCATATTTGCCTCTATTTATCTACCAAGAGTAATTCTAATCTCTTTATTCTCTTCTGCAATTCCTGTTCGTTTTTTGTTTTTTCCTGGTTGGCTGGGAAAATAGTATCCAGCAAATGTTGAGCATTCATAGCCCATTTCATAGCCTCATCATACTTTTTTAGCCCATGTTCATAATATTTAGATATCTGAATAGCTGAGCTAAAATCCCCGTTCTGGAATGCCAAGTCCCAAAATTCAAAAGCCATTTCAGGTTGAGAGAGTCTATTACAAATCTGACCATATTTGAAAAGGATTTTTGGTGAAATATCACCTGGCACACCTCTATCGATGGATCTCTTGTATAATTTCGTTGATTCGTCTAAAAAACCATTGTTTTCAAATAACCTCGCAATGGAAAGTAAGTCAAGTCGATGTAGATCACCATTCGATCCAGGATCAGATAACATATCAGAAATATAGTTAAATATAATTGCAAGTGATAAAACATCCATACAGTTATGATAGAAAACACCTTTTAATGGTCGTGCATCTCGATTTCTTATAAAATCAAAATATATCTGAGGGACCATCCATCCAGGAACTTCCTCTTCTTCGCGAATAAAATGCAAAATTTCTGTTTCGACATCTCGTAATTTAATGGCAGGCAATCTCAGCTTCCATAGTTTTCGAGACAAATGTAAAAGATCAAGGTGTTGGAAATGTTTGAACGGAGGTTCTACGCGATTAATCAAAAACCTTGTTTTTAATAAAGGGATATCGAATGAACTACCATTATAAGAAACCAGGATTTTGAATTTCTCTAAGATCGAATTTAGCTGAATGATTAATGCAAGTTCGTTGTTAGGATAATCCAAAAAATATTGCTTTGTTAAAAAACCTGCTTTGGTAAAATAGCCTAAACCTACCATAAATACCATCGTTCCCGTACCCCCACTTAATCCAGTTGTCTCGGTATCAATAAAAAGAATGTCTTCAAGAATAGAGGATTTGTTTTCAATTCTTGAAACATCCAATAATTTTGAAAAAGCGACCTCGCGCTTTAAAGCACCATTCCCGTGCTGATAATCGTAATTGAACGAGCTTTCTACTTCAAATAAATCTCCAAATTGGGTGTGAAGCCATTCTCCTTTGATAATTTTATCAATAGGGTATTTATGGTTTACTTTTAATTTCAGATTTTCCTGACCAATTGTTACCCCCAAAGCTTTTAATTTTTCGAATAAGGTCTCCATAATATCTTCTTATTTTTTTAGTAATTGTAAAATCGCCAATGTTGGTTCTTTTCCGCCCACACCATTTTCACCTGCTGGACCAACACATGAAGGGCAGCCATCAGTACAAGGGCATTGTTCGATAAGTTCATTTGCACTAGAGATCAAATCTGCTTCATGATCAAATAATGATTCAGATAATCCAATACCGCCTGGAAATTGATCATAAATAATTACACTGGGCTGCATATCCGCAAATTTCGCCTGAGGATCAGAAAATGCTCCTAAATCTTTTTCGTCGCACATTAATATCATAGGCGCAAGATGTGAAATGACATAGCCCAACCCGCTCAATCCGGACCGAATTCGCACAGTCTGTTCTGCCCGGCGATGACAATTGGGGCACAGGGTTATTAGATTATCCAATTGATTGGCTTGTTTTGCATCACTAAAGACTCTAAAAGGAATCTTGTGATGAGCGTGGTGTTCTAAACCGCTTTCTTCCATTCCACAAATTTGACAAATATAATGATCTCTTTTTCTTACTAACGTGCGAATATCATTCCAATCGGAGCCATAACTATTTTGATCATTTTTCCACAAATTCTTTTCGCGAAGTTCTTTTACCAAAGCCGGGGATAAGGTTAACCAATATGCAATTGTGCGCAATTCTGTCGAGGGCAACTCTAATGCTTCACTTCCTATAACCTCGCGTGAGACCCAACGTATTTTTTGAAAACCAGTTACTTTTGAAGTAACCAGTATCTCACCCAAACATTTTTGATAATTCGGTTTCTTTTCAAACTTTAATTCATTTATCTTTTGAATATCAATTTCTTTTTTATGTTCAGTTATGTAATCCACATCGGTGATAGAAAGCTCTGCGACATGATCCACAAAATTGAGCTTATTAACCAAATAGGATACACCTTCATGCAAATATATTGCTCCAGGATGCACCATCCAATACGCACTTTCCCGGTCCACTTCTCCAATCGTTTTGCTGGTTTCATTATTCTTAACCACCAAAAGGATCGGTTGAGATGATGCGCTCCGGAGGGAAATTTGATTAGCAGGGTAGGAATCTTTCATCCAAAGGAAACGTTTTAACCGCATGTAGGCTTCTTCAGAATTTACGAGAAATAGTAAATATTGTTTTATTTCAGTCCAAGTGATTGAGCCGAAATCGTCTCCTTCAATAAAGGGCAATTCAAAAAGCGAGCATTTTAAATGGGCTAACAAAATCACCGGGTTGTTTGGATTAATCAATGCATTTTCCGGCGATCGTTCCAGTAAATATTCAGGATGTTTAATTATGAACTGGTCAAGAGGAGTTGAGGAAGCAATCATTAAGGCAATAGATTCACCTTTCATTCTTCCGGCGCGGCCAGACTGCTGCCTGAATGCAGTAACCGTGCCTGGATAGCCCATCATGACAATTGCATCCATACTTCCCATATCTATTCCCAATTCCAATGCATTGGTGGATACTACTGCGCGGATAGAGCCATCCCGTAATCCATTTTCTATTTGGCGACGTTCTTTGGCCAGATAACCGCTTCGATACCCATGCATTATTTCGGCATTTTGTTCATATTGTGACTGCAGATTTTTCAGGGTTATCTCGACCGTCTTCCGGGAACGGGCAAAGAATATCGTTTGGATATGATTTTTCAGCATATCACCAGCGATCGTAACGCTTTCCGAAATTATTCCATTCCTTAATCCAAGATCATGGTTGATGATAGGCGGATTGTAAAGAATAGTATTTCGCTTTCCATAAGCTGATCCGTCCTTCTCGATCAGAGAAACTGAATCTTCAATTAGTTTTTCAGCAAAATCTTTTGCATTTGATATGGTCGCAGAGGTCATTATGAACTGAGGATTTGCTCCATAAAAATTGGTTATTCTTTTTAGACGTCGAATAATATTTGCCAGATGAGAACCGAACACTCCCCGGTAAATATGAATTTCATCAATGATCACATATTTTAGATTTCTGAAAACATGTTCCCAAATCGTGTGGTGAGGCAAAATTCCCACATGTAACATATCTGGATTGGTCAGAATAATATTCGCTCGGTTGCGGATTTGATTGCGTTCATTAACTGATGTATCCCCATCATAAATGGCAGGAACAATAGGTGATACGAGACTGTCTTTCCCAGTATCAAGCCTTAACTTTGAGTTAAGTTCATGAATTTTTTTAAATTGATCAGAAGTCAGGGCTTTTGTCGGAAAAAGATAAAGTGCGGTAGTTTCTGAATTTTCAATTATTGCGTTCAATACCGGCAGATTGTAGCAATATGTTTTGCCGCTGGCAGTGCCAGTTGAGATAATTATATTTTTACCTTGACTTATTAATCGATAAGCTTCATTCTGATGAGAATAAAGTTGTGTAATTCCAGAATTAATTAATGAATCCTTTAAAACCTTGCTCAAATTATAGGGAAAGGGCGCCATTTCTGAATCAATCGGCGCTAAAGTTACCCATTTGGTTATATTCTGAGAAAAATCAGATTCGTGAAGTTTATTGATCAGGTTATTAATATTTGACATTGACTTGCTTTTTTTGTTATTAATAATATAAACTTATGCAGTTTCTATTATACGAGGATTAATAGAACAAATTAACTAACAGGAGAGTTTCATGAAGAATAAAAAAGGATCTCGTTATCGTTGGTTCGTTGTTGCCGTTTTTTTCTTTTTTATGTTACTGCATCAAAGCGATAAATTATTGATCGGGCCATTAACCCCCGATATCATGAAAGAATTCCAGATCACGAAAACCCAGATGGGGACAGTATTAACAGGTGCTCTTATTGTAGGTACAGTTCTTTATCCTGTCTGGGGATACCTATATGATCGTTACTCGCGATCTAAATTACTCGCTTTGGCATCATTAATTTGGGGTTCAACTACCTGGATCAGTGCTCTAGCCCATACATTCCCTATTTTTCGAATAACACGTGCATCAACGGGAATAGATGATTCTTCTTATCCAGGGTTGTTCAGCCTGATCGCTGATTATTTTGGCCCAAACATGCGCGGAAAAGTGTATGGATTACTGCAATTGACTCAACCATTAGGGTATCTTATTGGAATGATCCTGGCATTGTTACTTTCTCCCACAATCGGTTGGCGATCAGTTTTTTTCATAACAGGTTCGCTAGGAATATTATTAACAATAGTTATTTTCTTTGGTGTTAAAGAAATGCCCAGGGGTAAATCCGAACCTGAATTTGATGAGTTATCTGAAATTGGACAATATAAATTCTCGTGGGCACAGGCCAGGGAAGTATTCAAGAAACGAACCATGTGGTTTATTTTCCTGCAAGGATTTGTAGGCGTCATTCCATGGAATGTGATCATCTTTTGGTTTTTTACATATCTGGCGGAAGAAAGAGGTTATGACCAGGGTAGCATCTTGTCGGTGATGGCTCCTGTGATTCTTTTTCTGGCTATCAGTTACTTTATTGGAGGAGCCGCAGGTGATTGGCTCTTCAAAAAAACAAACAAGGGGCGCATTATTGTTTCCAGCGCGGGAGTGATATTGGGGGCTTTGTTCTTATTCCTGGCAATCCAAACGCCGATCGAATCTAAGACAACTTTTTTTGTTCTTATGATCTTTACCGCATTGTTTATGCCTCTTTCCTCTCCTAATGTCATCGCAACTGTATACGATATAACCATGCCTGAAGTGCGTAGTACTGCACAAGCAGTGGAATACTTTATTGAAAATTTTGGAGCTGCTTTTGCACCATTGATCGCAGGAATAATTGCAGATGCTACTAATTTAAAAACTGCAATTCTAAGCTTGTGCATCATATCATGGGTAATTTGCTTTTTCCTGTATTTGGGTGCATTAATTTTTATAAACGGTGATATCAATTCTTTAAGAAAACAGATGGCCGAAAGAGCTGATTTCGAAAAGATACATCAACCAATTACAAAGTAAATAATCCAGCTTTAACATTAAATTAAAACTGGATGAGAATATACATTGCTCATCCAGTTTTTTATTTCCTATTTATTGGAAGACCATTGCTGAACTGTATAGTTTACTTCGGAATCAGTAATGTTAATTTTCATGCCTGACGAATTTGGATCGGCTGTAGCAATATCATCTTGTATTCCGTTTTGACCACTTAATTGAATTCGATAATTTGAATTTCTGATAAATTCAATTGGACTATAAAGAACATACATCCATTGGTTATTACCAAGATTCCATATGGGTAAAGTCTCCATCCAAACAAAAGGGTTTAATTGAAGTAAGACCAGGTTATCCTGCGGGGTATTTGCTGGAACAGTAATTTTAAATGTTAGTGCATTCTCGTTCGAATTCTTCCAGGTTGAGATAACATCCTTGATGACAAAATCTGAGGATGGAATGATAATCTTTCTATTTTTCCAAGAAAAGTCGGAGGAATGTTCTGCATTCCAAAAGCCATCACCCAGGGAATATTTATATTCCAATGGATGACCAGCAGGTAGAGAGATCGTTAGCGAATAAGTGCCATCATCCTGATAATCCAGCAAGCGACCCTTTGATCCGGGTGAGGAAATACCCCCTTGTAAATCATTAAATGCATTTCCAAGAGAGTTCAGATCTCCAAATAAGCGGATAGGTGCTCCAGATAAATTTTCAATCGGCGGAGTTACCTTGAATGTAATATTCACAAGTTGGGCAGGTTTCATTCCAAAATTCGCCGGGGTTACAGCATTATCTGCGATGATTGCCCTTTGTTGAAAAGGAAGGAATAATCCATCAATGTGGTAAGCAGATAAGTTATGTTCACCAGTAGGTATATTATTAATTACATACGATCCATCAGTTCCTGTAAATGTACGCATACCGGCGATAATAACCATTGCATTTGAAACAGGTTCGCTGTTAGATTCATTGAAAATGTAACCCTGCAGAGTGCCCGACTTACCCGGAAAAAGTGAATCCGACCAACCTGCAATTGAATCATTGACTTCTAATGGACCATTAACAATTACCATTCGATAACGGATTTGTTTATTTCCACTATCAAATTCAATGGAGGGTGGAGTACCGCCTTTGACGTAACGGTACTTTACCGAAAAACCGATGGTCAAGGGAAGGCGTACAGAATAATTTTGCGCATCTATAGGTTGCATTTGATAACGGGTGGGATTAAGACCTAATCCGGTTACTTCATCTAATATCTCAATAAAAAGATCATTCTGTCCAATATTTCCATTTTGAACCGCAACTTTAAATAACACTTCGGCACGTGAATTATTTTGTTGATATTCCTGAGTGCTGAAGGGGTTGAGAGAGCAGGATGTGAAAAATAAGGCAATTAGAGCACTAAAAATAATGGTGAATATTTTCAATTGACTTTTCATTGAACAGAACTCTCTAAGCAAATTATTGATTTTTGTGATCTTTAAATGTGGTTTGGATTTCTGTCACCCGCGCTGCAAGACTCCCCAATACTCCGTTTACAAAACGGGGTGTACTATCCGACCCATATACTTTTGCCAGTTCAATGGCTTCATTGATTGCGACTTTTATCGGTGTGCATTTCTCTACGGCAAATTCCCATAATGCAATACGAATGATGTTTCTATCGATGGTTGCAACCTGATCTAACGGCCAATCTGGTGCATTTTTCGCTATTATTAGATCCAGATCATGGATTATTGGAATAATTCCCGTGATTATTTCCAAAGAAAATAATTTTAGTTTCTCTTCGAGCGGTTCATCAAAAAGACGCTGATCTATGGAAACTTCGGGAGTGTGTCCTGTCAGATCATATTCATATAGCACTTGCAAGGCTATACCGCGTGCCTTGGTTCTGGATTTCATGAGTTGTCTTTATAACTCTTTGTAATCGATATCTTCAATGTGAATATTAATCGTGCCTATTTCCATACCTACCATTTCCAAAATAGCGCGTTTTATCTTTTGCTGGACTTTTCGACTCGTTTCTAATAAGTTTATATCCCGCTTCATCGTCAAATATAGATCCGCATAAACAGTGTTATTTTCTACTTCAATTTTAACTCCATTGGAATAACTGCGCCTTATTAATGAATCTACATTATGCGGTCCGGCTGCCATATGGCTTACTCCTTCCACGCTTAAAGCAGTTAATCTTACGATTGTTAATAGGACTTCAGGGTCGATTGTTGTTTTGCCTGCGAGGTAATTCTCTTCAGTCATAAGAACTCCATTTGTTTTTTAAATTATAACCCTTAAGGTTGATTCTAAATTATTTTTGATTTTTTTGGATTACTAATACAACACCGTACTTGTTGCATAGGGTACTATCGCTATCGATAGGTTTTGCTTGGTATTAATCCAGGCTAAATTAATTGCATCGCTCACAGTTCGTACAGATTTTAGATAAGTCAAATCAACGGCATGATTATCCATGCCCGATACAAGAATTATCTGATTTCTAATCCCCTGCAATGCCAATTGATACGCTTTGTGGGGCCCTACCTTAAACTCAGTCTTACTGAATTGATCAATTACTTCAAGAAATGAAGAAAAATTGCCTATGTATTCTTCAAATAATTTACTTCCCAATCCTTCCCGGCATTCTGCAACCAGAATAATAGTTCCTTTTTCTTTTGCAATAAGGCTTACATGTGTTATGGCTTTTTGGGCCTGGTAAAAATTAATGTCCTTTGGGAATCCTCCCGGTGAAGCGATTACCACATCATATTTCTTTTCAATTTTTTTCTGGCACACTTGGCGTGAAAATGGTATTCCCGCACTCATAACACCGCGTGGTGTTCCCCACAATACATTAATGATTTCTTTTTCTGAATTCATAATTACATTCAGTGCTGCAGTGATACCGATCATATCGCCTATTTCTTCAATATCCTGGCGGAGAGGATTGGTTGCATAATTTCCAATGAAGGACAATGGATCTAATAAAAAGGAATGGTTCTTATTTATGGTGTCCCGGCCTGCAAGGCCAATTGATGCGGATTTTGAACCACCTGAAAAACCTGCAAAATGATGCGGTTCGATATTTCCAACCACAATCTTTGTATCGAGCTCGAAGTATTTTTTATTTACATATACTGGAGTATTTCTGCTTGTTTCGCCAAGATACAACAAATTATCACTATTGTCGCAGTCATGTGAATAGATTTTATATCGGTTAATTATGGATTGAGAAAGCAGTAAACCATATTCTTCTTTTTGGATGGGTTTATGGGTTCCTGTTGCAATAAAGAAATCGATATCCTCTTCTCCTACCCCTTTATTTCTCAGAAAATCTAATAGTGGGGGTATAAGAAAAAAGTGGGGGACAGGACGGGTCGAATCATTGATCGCTATCCCTATTTTTTTTCCCTTTTGGAAGATACTGCCATTAATTTCATCCACTGGATGCAATAAAGCATATTGGACATTGGATTCATCGTTTACCTTGGGAGAAATTTTATTTGGAAAGATTAAATCAGCTTTTAAATCTTTAGGCAGATTAAACTCTATTTTTGTTTTACCGTAAGGAATAATATACATATCTTTAAATTAAGTTCAATTGCGCATAGCTATTGTTTTTCAAAAAATACATGCCCGCCACAAGTATATTATGGTGTTAATATAATTTTCTATTTAAATGCTTCTCTGGCATGGTTCTTATACAAGCAATTTATACCCGAAGATGGCTTTAGAATGGAGATTATTTTCTCTCGAATCATCAGAAAAGAGTGTTTCTAAAGTTAAACCACCATATTAGTTTGCTTTCTCGATGCTGCAAATGAACCAAAAGAATTTTCATCCTTATCTATCTTAAGATGGTATCTTTAATAATGACTTTTATTGAAGAAAGAATATATAGAGAATTGCCTTTTAATCGGTATTAATTATTAATTTAAAATCATTATTAGCATCAAGTATTTGTTTCATTTCTACCTTGGAGCAGGGGAGGAAACTATCTTAATAATATAAACCATAAATCATATTTTTCCTCGTTAAAATATTGATTTTCTTTTTAACATTAATATAATTATAATTTGGTTGAGGAATTTATAGGTTAGTGGTAAAATACTAATATAGGTTTCGATAAGTACTATTATCGTAAGCATAGATAAGATCAATATATGGTAATTAAAGATGCGATTGAGGACTATTTGGAAACAGTCAGATTGGCTCGCAGTGCTCACACTGCACGTACCTATCGTAATGCGTTGAATCGATTTGTATATTCATTATCAAATAATGGAATAAATGTGAATCAAGATCCCCCTGATTCGCTTAATGAGGATTCAATTGTATTTTTTGCCAATGAATTAAAAAACAATTCAGCAACAACCGAGCAACTCTATATCATTGCAGCAAAAGGTTTTTTCGAATACTTATCCGCTGAAAGCCTTTCACCTATCAATCTTCCAAAACTGAAATTATTAATTCGACAACGCACACGCCGTCCTGGCAAACGATTACCCCAATTTCCTTCAAATGCCATCAGTAATTTGATAGAATCCCTAATAATACAGGACACTTGTTCTAATTCGGATGACATTAATGTTAATCTACGCGAAGCTAGGGATCGTGCTTTCCTCATCACCCTTGCTGATACAGGATTACGTGTTCATGAAGCATGCAATTTGAGACGGGGCGACATTGACTGGAGTGAAGGAAGAGCACAAATAATCGGCAAAGGAAATAGAGAAGCAATTGTCCGTTTTTCTCGCCGCAGCCAGAAGGCGATAAAAGATTATCTTCAGCTGAGATCAACATTAGATGGGTCTTCGGGCAAACAGCTGACCTCCCTGCCCCTTTTTGCGCGGCATGATAAAGGATCGGGTAAAAAAGTAAAACCGATCACACCCACTACAGGGCGTAATATTGTGGCAGAAAAAGTAAAACTATTTTTTGGGGATGACATGGTGGGCAAAATCACCCCCCATTCATTTCGTCATTATTTTGTGACTCGCATCTTAATTACGACTGGAAATTTAAAACTTGCCCAGAATCTGGCGCGACATCAAAACATAGCAGTAACCCAACGCTATGCTCATTTATCCGATGATGAATTGGATAAGGGTTACTGGAATGTATTCGAGGAAAAATAATCAACCCAATGAATAATAATAAACTTTTTAGAATAATATTACTTCTTGCTCGACCTGCTGCTGGTAAAAGCGAAATTATCCAATATCTCCAGGGTATTACCTTAGAAGATAGAATTAATCGTTTTCATATAGGAAGAATCCATGTAATTGACGATTTTCCCATGATCTGGACCTGGTTTGAAGAAGACGCCCTTCTCTCACAGATGGGTTTTCCCCGAATTTATACTGATAAAGAAGGATATTTCCTTCATCAGTATTTTTGGGATTTATTAATTGAACGAATGAATATCGAATATACGAAATTTAAACGCGATAACATAAATTTCGAAGAGCACACTTTAATCATCGAATTTTCAAGAGGAATAGAACATGGTGGTTATGAAAGTGCGTTTGCACATCTCACTAAAGAAATAGTTGATAATTCTTCAATTCTATACATAGATGTTTCCTGGGAAGAATCTCTGCGAAAAAACCGAAAACGATTCAACCCTGAAAAACCAGACAGTATTTTAGAGCACTCGTTACCTGATGAAAAACTAACCAGGATGTATTATGAAACTGATTGGGATGAGTTATCAAATAAAAATAGAGAATTTATCAAAATAGGAACAAAAATGGTTCCCTATTCAATTTTTGACAATGAGGACGATGTAACTTCTAGGAAAAGCCGGGAGGAACTTGATAAGAGATTAAAAATCTCTCTCGACAAACTTTGGGTAAACTACTTACATTAAAATTGATTTTATTCTGTCCTGAGACTTATCCATTAAGTAAGAATTAAACTAAATTAGTTCTTCTCGAATCTTTGCACTTGCAAAATCCATTAAGGCTACAACAACTACAATGAATAAGACAACAGTTCCAGCTTTATGGTATTGAAGGCTTCCAAAAAAAGTGGAGAGAGTCAATCCTATTCCACCACCCCCGGCAAACCCAATTATGGTTGCCATACGAATGTTAATGTCCCATTGATAAACGATGTAAGAGACAAAAGAGGGAACAATCTGGGGAATAATGGCATAAAATATCATTTGTAGTTTATTTGAACCCGTTGCCGTTATAGCTTCAATGGGTCCGGTTTCAATATTCTCGATAGCCTCGGAAAATAGCTTACCGATCAAACCAAAGGTTGTCACGGACAAAGCCAGCATTCCAGCAAATGGACCAATCCCAACCCAATAGACAAAAACTGCTGCATAGAGTAACGCTTCAATTGAACGAAGGAAATTGAAAACGAATCTAGTAATGTAATATATCCAAGAGAGAAATCGGCTTTTTCCTGTCAGATTTTTAGCTGCTAAAAAGCTAAAAGGTACTGCCAGAATAGCTCCAAGGAATGTCGCCAGCATGGCTTGAAGAATGGTGATGATCATCTGCTTAGAAACCAAATTTATTACTTCAGCTGAAAGGTCAATACTTGTGAAATCTTTAAGAATTTGGAGAAATGTTGGTCCTGGGTCTATCAAGCTCTTTAGGCTTATTTCAGTAATATTCCAACAATAGATCAAAGCTGCCAAACCCAAAATAATGTATATTATTGGTTTTAGAGAACCAAGTGCTCCCTGTTTTCTGGGTGTCTTGGGTTTATCCAGCATAATGTATTCGCGCCAACGTGAACTGATATAGTCAACTATGATGATGATTGCAGCTATTGCCCATAGCGCGGCAGCATACTCTTGATAGGCGCCCATCCGTATAGTCTCAAGAACAAAGTAACCAATACCACCACCTGCAACAAAACCTACCACTGTGGCAGATCTCATATTGATATCCCATCGCAACAATGTGTAGCCCAGAAATGGTGGAGTTATCTGAGGGATTACCCCATAGCGGATCACCTGCATGGTATTACCACCTGAAGCAGTGATTGCCTCAACCGGACCCGGATCAATATGTTCAATTTCCTCTGAGTACAATTTGGCGAGAGCAGCAGCGGAATGGATGGTCAGCGCAATCACGCCGGCAAATGATCCCAAACCTACCCAGACGATAACCAGGATTCCCCATACAATGGTATCTACTGCCCGACCAAGATTGAAGATTGTTCTCATTATGAAATAAAAAATATTTCCACCGGGCACCCTTTCCATGATGTTCTTCGCTCCTAAAAAACTAAGAGGGAATGCAATAATGGTAGAAAACAAAGTAGCCATTAGACCGATGGCGATCGTCTCAATCAATTTACCAGTAATAAAGGTTGGCTTGATGGGATCTCCTAGCGAGGAAACGTTTTGAATTTTACCGAAAATATCTCCCGTATTATCGCTGAAGCGGATGTTCTGAGTGGGTTGACTAGTTATTTTATTTTCCAAATTAAGCCACAAGCAATCCCATGAACAGATCTCGTCCACACCATTAACATCCACTGTAAAATAATCAGGATTGATAATTCTGGTGGCAACAATTTTCGCATCGTTTATTCGTTCAACTAATCGATATGGTTTTACTTCCGTTACCTCCCAGGCAATAATAAAAAGAATTATGACCGCGCAAAGAACACCTGGCAAAACACTGGCAGTTTTGACTTTTCGGAGATTTACAGAATCAATAACGTTCCATATCCAAAATAAAACCAGAGGAATAGAAAGCCATGAAATATTCGAATTCCCAAGGCGAAATTCTGCAGTGCCATAAAGAGTAAATGCCCATACAATTAGAAAAGTTAATAAAATGGCAGAAATAAATATCGTTATCCCGCGCCACCTTTTTTTTTGAAGAAATTGTCCCAAACCAGGAATAATTACAGAAGACAAAGGGATCGAAAAAGAATTAGAATGTTTTAATTGAGGATTTCTATCTGTCATTTTAATTAGAATATATCATGTAATAATGAATATTAATTTTATGTAATCGAGATCTTTTCGGCTTCCTGTCCATAGATCGCTTTGAATTGAATATCGTCGATCTGTTTGGGCAATCCTTCAAATACCACGTTTCCATCTTTAAGCGCGATTGCACTGGTTGCGTACCTGTGCACTAAATCAAGAAAATGTAAACTACAGAGTACTGTCATTCCTCTTTCTTTATTTAATTGTTCCAAGTATTTAAGTATGGAATGAGCCAGGACCGGGTCAAGTGAAGCTACCGGTTCATCTGCCAGAATCATCTTTGGGTCCTGCATTAGAGCTCTTGCGATACCCACCCGCTGCTGCTGCCCGCCAGAAAGTGAATCAGCCCGGACATGGGCCTTTTCCGATAAATCCAACTGTTCCAAATTCCTCAATACTCTGGCATGGTCTTCTTTGGAAAATATTTGTAATAGACTTGGTAAAGTATCCACATACCCCAACCTACCGGCTAATACGTTTGTATAAACTGATGATCGTTTAACTAAATTGAATTGCTGAAAAACCATCCCAATCTGCCGGCGGATCATTCGAATTTCTTTCCCTTTGGCAGCGGTAATATCCAGCCCATTCCAGGTAATTTTTCCTGATGTGGGTTCTATCAAACGATTAATACATCTAAGAAGGGTTGACTTTCCAGAACCACTTAAGCCAATGACAGCTAAAAATTCACCATCCTCAACGCTAAAGCTCACATCATTCAACGCCACAACTCCATTAGGATAAACTTTTCGCAAGTGTTCAATTTTTAGCATTAGTCCACCTTAGAATATTTTTTCAAACTCCAATAATTATATACAAATGATGTATGGATAGCGAATTATAATTAAATAAAAATCTGGTTGGTCTTCAAGAGACCAACCAGATGATATCGATAAACCTATTTAACCATTGTCGCAGGATCAACCCCAGCTTTTTTCAATAGAGCAGCAAAATTATCATAGAAAGTGGCGTCAATTCGCTGATAACCATTGATATTGTAAAGATCTTTTAGGAATTGTTTTGCGGTTGCATCAACTGACATTTCCATTAATGCATCAGTGATGGTTTTTTGGGTAGCTGGATCTAATTGTTTAATATATTGAACACCATCATTAGGAATCCTTTCAGTCAATCCAAAAACCCTTAATGCAGTAGCAATATCTGTATAAGTTTCTTGTAGTTTTGCCGCCGCATCAGTTCGAATATCAATGTAAGCAACACCTGCGTCGCAATCACCTTTGTAGACTGCGATAGCAACTTTATCATGACCACCAGCATTCACAACAGCCTTAAAATCTTTTGTCGGATCAATTCCGATTGCTTTAAACATCATATTTGGCACAACATAACCAGAAGTAGAAACTGAATCAACAAAACAAAATGTTTTGCCCTTTACATCTGCGAGAGTTTTGATATCAGAATTAGCTTTCGTTAAGAATTCACCTTTATAGAAAGTCTGCATGGTGTCTTTCAGAGACGCATCAGGATCAGCAAAATCAGCGGGCGTTGCATACTTACGAACCACTGCGATTGCAGGAATAACTCCATACTTCTGTTCGGCAAGTAGTACCGAGAAGGTATTTAGAAAGCCAATCTGGGCTTTTTGAGCACCCATCGCTTCAATTGATGCACCAAAGGAAGTACCTACTTCGATTTTGAAAGAAAGTCCTGTCTTTTTACTTAGCCAATCTGCTATTTGAGTACCCGCTTTAGTGATCTTACCGGTATCACCGGAGGGGACGAAAGTAATGACAATAGGTTCTTCAGGTGTTCCCCATTTTTTTGCTGGTCCGCATGCTGTCACAGCAACAGAGACAATCAATATGATTGCCAGGCAAAGAAACATACTTCTCTTCGCTATATTCATATATTCCTCCATCAAAATAGTTTGAATTTGGTAACGAATATTACCAATGTAACTATAGCAAATAATTCCTATAATTTCAAGTTATCTATCTTAACAAATCGGTTACATATATATATATTTCTTTGAAATTTCAGTTGAATGCTATAATTTTTCTACTTAATCCATTTATTTCTTAAGTAATCTCAATCTTTTTGGAGAAATATCAATGAAGTATGTAGTTGCACTTGATCAAGGAACAACCAGTACCCGCTGCATTATTTTTGATCATTCCGCCAACATCATCAGCATGGATCAAATGGAACATCAGCAGATATATCCACAGCCGGGTTGGGTTGAGCATGATGCCCTGGAAATATGGAACAATACCCAGAAAGTCCTATATAACGCGATTCACAAAGCAAATATTGAAATAAATGAAATTGCATCAATCGGGATCACCAATCAACGCGAAACAACCTTATTGTGGAATCCAAAAACCGGGCAGCCGTATGGAAATGCCATTGTGTGGCAAGATACCCGAACTTCAGATATTTGTAATGTATTAATTAAAAATGGCGGGCAGGATCAATTACGAAAAATAACAGGTTTACCCATTGCCACCTATTTTTCCGGTCCAAAGATCAAATGGCTTTTTGATAATGATCCTGAATTATTCGCAAAAGCAAATAATGGTGAAGTCCTGTTTGGCAATATGGATACCTGGCTGATCTGGAATCTGACTGGCAGGAGCGATGGTGGAATTCATATAACCGACGTTACAAATGCCTCGCGGACCCAGTTAATGAATCTAGACACATTGGAATGGGATCAAGATATTCTCAAATTATTGGATGTTCCGATAAATATCCTGCCTGTTATTAAATCTTCCTCAGAAGTGTATGGGGAATCCAAAGTGCCTATCGCTGGCATTCCTATCTCTGGCGATCTGGGTGATCAGCAAGCCGCATTATTTGGGCAAACCTGCTTCGAGCCTGGAGAAGCAAAGAACACCTATGGTACTGGTTGTTTTATGTTGATGAATACCGGGACAAAAATTGTTCCCAGCAAATTTGGCTTATTGACAACGCTTGGCTATAAAATTGGATCACAAGCACCTGTCTATTGTCTTGAAGGGTCAATCGCCATTACCGGTGCATTGGTTCAATGGCTGCGGGATAACCTTCAACTTATCACCACTTCAAAAGAGGTTGAAGAGCTGGCTGGAACTGTTGAGGATAATGGAGGAATCTATTTTGTGCCTGCTTTCTCGGGGTTATTTGCCCCCTACTGGCGCAGCGATGCAAGAGGAGTCATTGTTGGAATGACCCGTTTTATCAATCGCGGCCATTTTGCCAGAGCTGCGCTTGAAGCAACTGCCTATCAAACCTGGGAAGTATTGGAAGCGATGGAAAAAGATTCCGGGATCCAACTTAAAACAATGAAAGTGGATGGGGGTATGGTGTTTAATGAATTGTTAATGCAATTCCAATCTGACATTATTAATGTGCCTGTAATCCGTCCAAAAATTACCGAGACGACAGCACTGGGAGCTGCTTATGCAGGTGGTCTAGCAGTTGGGTTCTGGCATAACACTGATCAATTAAAGCTAAATTGGGCAGTCGATAAATCTTGGAATCCTGCAATGGACAATTTAGACATGGAAAGGTTGCTTGCAGGATGGAAAAAAGCAGTCGAGCGGTCATTTAACTGGCAGGTGTGAGGATTACTGTAATTATCTTGCTTGACGTCTCTCTTGTAAGGGAATAAAATCATTCTTCGTATTTCAATCTTTTTATTAGGTGAAGGTAACCTGGATAAAATCAGGTGAGAGGCACCGAGGAAGGAATCAATGGAAAAAGTAGTTTTAAATGCCACAAAGAGAACTGTTACCGGAAAGCATGTGGCTATCCTGCGACGAGAAGGCAAATTGCCAGGTGTTTTGTATGGCCATAACGTTGAATCCATAGCCATCACAATGGATTTGCGAGATGCCACCAATATTTTGAATAAATTATCTGGATCAAGCCTTGTCAATGTCAATATTGATGGTAAAGAACATGCTGCTCTGGTTAGGGAAAAACAGCGCAATTATATTAAGGGAAGCCTGATTCATGTAGACTTTCAGGTTGTTTCTCTTACTGAGAAATTAAGGACTGATGTCAGCATTAATCTAGTTGGAACATCCCCGGCCGTGAAAGAGCTCAATGCACTTGTGGTTTCAGGTATTGATGCCGTTGAAGTAGAGTGCTTCCCACAAGACCTGCCTGAAAGAATTGTTGTAGATATTTCAAAACTTGTAAATATTGGCGATGCAATTTATCTAAAAGATCTACCCATTCCTGCAAACGTCATTTTCCTGACAGATCCAAATGAATTAATTGCAGTTATAACCGCAATCAAGGAAGAAGTTGTTGAGGTTGTCGCTCCTGTTGAGGGTGCTGAAGTACTTGGCACTGAACCAGAAGTGATTGAAAAAGGTAAGAAAGAAGATGAGCTTGAAGAAGGAGAAACTAAAGAAGGCAAACCAACTGAAGGCAAGGCTAAAGAAGGTAAACCTGCGGAAGTTAAAGCCAAGACAGACCAAAAATAAAGGTAAACTATCGAAAAGAGGTGACACTTATTGTAGTGCACCCCATTTATTGGACATAAATTAAGTAAACACGAAGGACTGAGT
>CAZMZW010000009.1:0-100830 GCA_964571135.1 uncultured Anaerolineaceae bacterium
TAATCCTTGCAGTGCTATGGGTAGCTGGAATGTTAAGTAGTTTAAATGGGGATACATACCGCTTAAATGATCCGGTTTTAAAGTCTTCACTTGCACATACCGGATCTTTCGTAATGACCCCCGAATTATTGTCAGTAGCGGCATTAATATTTGTGGGTTCAGTTTTTATGAGTGTCTTAACCCTGACATTGAAGCCTTCCGTGAGTCGTTGGGCAAACCGCATCATAGGCATATTCTATGCCATGAGTATTTTAACTAATTGGGTTAGTGCTTTTGTATCGCGACTCCCTGGTTATGAGATAGTTTGGGCAACAGCGCAACTTGTGTTTGCCTTACTGGTTGTTTGGTATGCATGGAAGTGGAAACCAGTTAAAGCAACTACACTCATTAATTCAAAACAATAAAATAAATGGAATAAAAAATGAATAACTTACAGAAAGATCAAAGTGAACTTGAGGGGAACCTCATGAAAGCAATTGTATATGAAAAATACGGACCACCGGATGTGCTTCAGCTCAAAAAGGTGAAAAAGCCTGCCTTCAATGAAGATCAAGTTCTGGTAAAAGTCTATGCAGCATCCATCAATGCGGGGGACTGGCATCTGCTGACTGCTGACCCCTTCCCATTGCGTCTGACAGGCGTTGGGCTGTTCAAACCTAAAAACACAATCCTCGGCGCGGACATTGCGGGGTGCGTTGAAGCAGTTGGCGGAAACGTTAAGCAGTTTCAGCCAGGGGATGCGGTCTTTGGAGATGTTTTTGGGCTTGGCAGCGGTAGTTTTGCCGAATATGCTTCTGTTCCTGAAAGCGCTTTGGCGCTAAAACCGTCCAATGTTTCGTTTGAGGAAGCTGCGGCTGTACCCGTGGCAGCCGTCACTGCTCTGCAAGGCTTGCGCGATCAAGGGCATATTCAGCCCGGGCAAAAAGTTCTGATCAACGGGGCGTCTGGCGGGGTGGGGACGTTTGCAGTACAGATTGCCAAGGCGTTTGGAGCGGAAGTGACTGCGGTGTGCAGCACGCGGAATTTGGAGATGGCGCGCTCGATAGGTGCCGACCACGTCATTGACTACACCAAAGAGGATTTCACCCAAAATGGACGGCTGTATGATCTCATCCTTGCTGTGAATGGGTATCAACCGCTTTCCGCTTATAAGCGCGCTTTAACGCCACATGGCATTTACGTCTTTGTGGGAGGCTTGCCAGCGCAAATTTTCCAATCACTATTCCTGGGACCTTTAATGTCAAAAAGCAATGGCAGAAAAATGACAAGCAAAATGAAAAAAGCAAATCAAAAAGATTTGCTTTTCATAAGAGATCTTTTGGAAGCCGGAAAGATCCGACCAGTTATTGATGAATGCTACCCGTTAAGTAAAACAGCTGAAGCTTTTAGGTATTTTGAAAAAGGACACGCCCGAGGTAAAGTGGTTATCACAATCTCGGAACAGGAGAAATAAAACAATGGATATCAAAATTCTTCTTTCTGCAACCTGGGTGGTTGCCACGCTAATTTATCTTTATGGTGATGTCTTGCGCATCTGCAGCGGAGACTTGGCAAAAAAACCGATGTCTGACATGAATCTTAATCAATTCGTTTGGCTGGGGATCGCGGCTCTGATGTTGACGCCCATCTTGATGGTTTTCCTGACACTGGTAATGCCCCAGCCTGTGAGCCGTTGGGTGAATATTATCGTGGCTGCCTTCTTTTTCCTGTTCAACCTGGTTGGTCTACCCACTTATTTATCATTATGGGACAAATTCCTGATTGCAGTCAGCATGGGATTCAATGTGGTCACTATTCTGTATGCATGGAATTGGAGCTAACACAATGCAGATTTTCGACGCAACGCTCCTTCATTTATAAATAATTAAATGGTGAGAGAGGGATTTGTTGAGCTTACAAAAAACCCTTCAGTGTAAACCCGCAACCAGGGCTCATCAATCCCTGCTTCGTTTAACTGATCGCGTGCTCCATGCGGGCGATGATATCCCTCTGAAGGGCTGGGTCGAGAGCCACAAACAGGGCGCTATACCCTGCCACCCGCACGATCAGGTCAGGGTATTTCTCCGGGTGGGCAATGGCATCTTTCAATACCTCTGTGGATATTGTATTGAACTGAACGTGCCAGCCCTTCAGATCAAAAAAGCCGCGCAGCAAAGCCGCCAGTTTATGGATGGCGGTATCGGAAGCGATCGAGGTCTGGTTGAGGCGCATATTGAGCAGCTGCCCGCCAGTCACTTCCACTGTTGGCAATTTGGCAACCGATTGAAAAATAGCGGTGGGGCCTTTACGCCCATTGCCCTGGGAGGGGGAGACTCCATCAGCGGTGGGTTCGCCTTTTTTTCTTCCATCCGGTGTGGCGCCCACCACTTCCCCGGCGGTGATGTTGGCTGAGACGGTATTGGTGGAGGCGAAATAAGTGCCGCCGATCGGGCCGCGTCCATGGCGCATGTTTTGATACTCGCTGATGATGTCGCAGTAATCCTGGAGGGCCATTGCCGTCATCGCATCTGCCAGGTCATCATCCTCACCATAACGGGGGGCACGGTTAATTATCAGTTGATGAATTTCCTCTGCACGCGGACTGGAAAAATTGCATTCCAGCGCTTCCAATAATTCGCCGGCAGAGATCAATTGATCCTCGTAAACCAGCTTTTTTAAAGCGGAAAGTGAATTGCCCACATTGGGAATACCCACCAGACAGCCGCTGGTGCTATCGTAGATGGCGCCGCCGGCATTGAGGTGTTTGCCGCGCCCCAGGCAATCCTGGACCAGGGCGGAACAGAACGCGTTGGGAACCATCTCTTCCAATACTTGATCATTGATATTATCGGCGGTGACATGCGATTGGGTATAGAAACGTAATTGGGCATGCCAGGCATCCACAATATTTTCAAAATTGGCAAATTGGGAAAAGACGCCTTCCCCTTTTTGGAGTTGAATAGCGGTTCCCGGGTCTCGGCCATCATTGAGCGCCAATTCCAGTACTTTGAGCACGTTTAATTTGCTTTTGCCATTGGCGCGGTAGCCCCACTTTCCCGGAATAAGCACTTCCACGCAGCCCATGGTGGAATAATTTAGCGCATCCTTGTGGGAAACCCCTCTTTTTTCCAGCGAGGGGATGATCACCTCATCATTGACAAAAGCTGGCATGCCGAAACCCATTCGTGAGACTTTAAGCGCCTCTTCCAAAAAGTCATCTGGTGTACCTGGATGAATGCGTACATAAAAATTGGGTTCAGGTAAGCGGATGTCCGCAAGCGCAGTGAGACACAACCAGGACAATATATTGGTGGCATCCTGCCCATTTTCATTTTGTCCACCCACACATAGATTCTGGTATGTGGGGTAACCTGTCTGGGTGCGCGAATGGGCTTCGGTACGAAGTTTAATGATCGAAAAAACCTTGAGGTAGAAATGTTCCAGCAGTTCAAGGGCTTCTTCTTCCGTAATTACCTGAGCCTGCAAATCTCTCTGCAAATAGGGGAAGAGGTATTGGTCCAGCCGCCCTAAAGAAACGGAATGCCCGTTGGATTCCATTTGCTGGATCAGGTGAACGAACCACACCACCAATAAGGCCTGGCGGAAATTCTGCGGTTGTTGGAACTGAAGGACGCCAAGGTCGGAAGCCAATTGGTCAAGTTCCGTTTTTCTTTCAGCTCTGGCAGCGGCTGCCTTCTGCTCAACCATCGATTTCAACCGTTGAAGATAGGTTAAAACACCCTCAAAAACAATTTCAATGGATTGATAAAAATCCTTCTTTTGCTGACATTCAGCATCCACCAGCAGCAGGGCGTTTTTCAGCCTGGCAGACCGGTCCAGAATTCCCTTGAATCCCAGGTCCAGCGCCTTTTGGTGGTCAACGACAATATGTCCCTCGCCAGAGGTAGCCTGACCGGTCCAGCTGATCGCCCCAATGCGGGCGGCATCCAGCACGGTTTGTGGCTGCCGATCCAGGATGGATTCATATAAGGTTCGTCCTTCCCACCAGGGCAAAAGTGCACGCAGCTCCTCTTTACCTTTTTTACTGATGGTAAAACGGTCATAGTGGCGCTGATCAAAACGGTCCAGCTCGTCGTACACCCATTTCCAGGAATATTCCGGAAAAATGGGGGCATGGCGCGGTTGGGAAGATTGCCAGCCGGGGATGATCTCATTTTCATCCAGGGAAAGGGATACTTGTTCCAGGTAAGCTTTCAATGCCCGGGCGCGTTTTAATATGGGTGGATCATTGGTGAATTGTTGATAAATTGCAGTGTAGGCTTGTGCGCGTTCAGCACAGATGCCGGGGGTTGTTTGGATCAATGTAGAACGAAGCCCCTGGATCCGTTCTTTCTTGGTTTCCGACATTGAAATTTGCATAATGATGTGTTGATTATTCTATCTTAAAATAAATCTATTAAAAAATACCTTCGCGAGGTGGTTTTTATCGATTGTGCAGCATCCTGCCAGCCCTGAACGAAGTGTGGGGTAAGGACGCGATCTCTCGACTCTCCTTCGCGAGGTGGTTGTTACCGAAGCGATCTCAATGTCAACATGAGATTGCTTCGTCGTACTGAGGTACTCCTCGCAAATGCGGGCACCGCGATCGCAATGACCGGACCACGCTTATTGAAGAACCTGCCAGGGATTGTAAAAAGAGCTGCCTTTACGCACTTCAAAATGCAGGTGAGCTCCAGTGGAATTGCCGGTATTGCCGCAGGCGGCGATCACTTGTCCGCGGCTGACACTTTGGCCGCAAGCCACATTGAATGAACTTAAATGGGCGTAAAGGGTCAACCAGCCGTTACCATGATCAATGGCGACAAGGTTGCCGTACCCCCCACCGATCGAGCCGCTGTAAATAACCACTCCTGAATCTGAGGCAAAAATGGCATCACCCTGGTAGCACATCATGTCCAGCGCGCGGTGCCCTTCCCAGTAGTCATTTCCGGAGACCTGCCCTTGATGGCTGGTTGGCCAGATAAAGGAACCAGATCCTATTGCGCCTCCAACAGGAGTACAGGAACCGGGTCCGCTAATCTTGGCATTCACGCCCGCCTGGCTGCTGGCTGTCACAGCAATCACCCAGGGTCTTAATGCGCGGTAGCCGCCGGGGATCATGATCATTGCTCCAGGTTGGATGACAGGGTTGGTGATATCCAGGTTATTGCCAGGCCATAATAAGACATCTTCTTTTTTGGCTCTAAAGCGATCAGTCACGCTATCCAGGGTGTCACCTTCCTGCCATTCATACAAAATGCCATCCACGGGTGGAATTAATAATTTCGTGCCGATCGAGATCATTTGGGGATCATCATTCAGCTGGGCATAATTTGCCCACAGGATGGATTCCGGTTTTACGGAATATTTCTTTGACACACCAAAAATGGAATCGCCCAGCTCGATCGTGTAATCCACCACGGTTTTTCGGTATCCCTGCGGCAGGTTGGTGTCCGGATTGGCACGCCGGCTGATGGATTGGTAGGGCTGGGTATCAGCCAGGCTGGGCAGGCTGGAAATCGTCTGGGAGCCACCAGTTGAATCAGCAAACCTGAACAACGATAGGATCGAATTTCCAGTGAATGTCTGATAGACGACCACCACCAGAAAAACCAGCATGAGAACCGCTGCCGTCGATGCAGCTATCCCAAGCCAGTTGGTTGACCTCGTCCTGGCTTTGGAGGTTTCCCCCGCTTGTTCTTTGTTTTTACGGGGGAAGAGCTTGAGTTTCACTAAGCCTCCGTAAGATTATCCAGAAATTCCTGGTTATTCTTGGTTTTATTCATGCGCTGCAGAATGGCTTCGGTTGCCACAGCGGGATCCATGCCGGCACCCTGCGGAGGATTACCGATCATTTGCAGATACATGCGGCGCATCAACCAAACTCTCTGAAGGACATCCGGCCCTAATAGTAATTCTTCACGGCGGGTGGAGGAGCGTTCAAAATCGATGGCAGGGAAGATGCGTCTCTCCTGCAAACGACGCGAAAGATGAAGTTCCATGTTACCGGTGCCTTTGAACTCTTCATAGACCACATCATCCAGGCGTGATCCAGTGTCAACGAGGGCAGTGGCAATGATGGTGAGAGAACCACCATCCTCGATTTTACGGGCAGCGCCGTAAAAGCGTTTGGGTGGGTAAAGTGCGGATGGGTCCATGCCGCCGGAAAGGGTGCGGCCGGAAGGATTGACTACCAGGTTATAGGCACGTGCCAGGCGGGTAAGCGAGTCCATTAAGATAACCACATCCCGGCCAATTTCCACCAACCGTTTGGCGCGGTTCAGCGTGATCTCTGCGGTGCGCACATGGGAAGTCACTGGTTCATCAAAGGTGGATGCGATCACTTCCCCTTCCACCGAGCGGTCCATATCGGTCACTTCTTCCGGGCGTTCTCCGATGAGGCTGACCATTAGATGAACTTCGGGATGGTTGGTGATTAACGCATTGGCAATTTCCTTGAGGATGGTGGTTTTACCGGCTTTGGGAGGGGAGACGATCATACCGCGCTGACCGCGTCCGATGGGTGCGATCAAATTGATCAGACGGTTGGAAAGAATGTTGCGGGGTGTTTCCAGATCATAACGTTTATCCGGGAAAATGGGGGTGAGGTCTTCAAACTTCACCCGGCTCATGGCGATTTCTGGAGTCTGCCCGTTCACTTCTTCCACCTTCAACAAGCCATAATGCCTTTCAGATTCGCGCGGAGGGCGGATTTCCCCAAAAACCTGGTCGCCATTGCGAAGTTCATGACGGCGCAGTTGTGCCTGGGAGACATAGATGTCGTTTTTGCCCATTTGGTAATCTGAGCGCAGGAACCCCACGCCTTCCGGCATAATTTCCAGAATTCCACCACCCATTTCTTTGCCTGCATTAAGCGCTATTTGGCTGGCAATCGCGATCATCAGGTATTCTTTTTTCTTCAGGCGGACATCCGGTATATTTAATTCACCGGCAATTTTCCGCAATTCGGACAGGGTTTTGTTTTCTAATTCAGCAATATCCATTTGTTTTATTTCCATTTATTAAAATTGATTGAATGAAATTGGCGGTTACGCCAATAAAATATCAGGCAGGGTTGTCTTTCTTAGTGATTTAGATCATGCAGGGTAATTGGGTTTTTTTATGGCAAATAAGCCAAGGGAAATACAATTCTCTAATTATTATACTTATAGTTACCAACTTATTATAACATGCTAAAACATTGTAGAATGTCAAGGGGGGAAACGAGTTATTTCAAGTAATCCTTTAATTGTTTGCTGCGGGTGGGATGGCGAAGTTTTCGCAATGCTTTGGCTTCGATCTGGCGGATGCGTTCACGGGTGACACTGAAATAATTACTCACCTCTTCCAGGGTATGGTCCTTGCCATCCAGCAAACCAAATCGAAGTTCCAATACTTCACGTTCGCGCTGGGTGAGATTTTCAAGATCCTTCTCGATTTTTTCACGAAGGGATATTTTATCAGCCGCATCTTCCGGGTCAAGCGCATCATCATCTTCAATAAAATCCCCTAATTGGCTGGAATCTTCATCACCTATCGGACGCTCCAACGATACTGGTTCTTCAGCAGACTTTAAGATGATCTCCACTTTCTGGGACGCCATCTCCAACCGCCGCCTCAAGTCAGCACCGAGCTGATTTCTATCCTTGGAAACGATATAAGCTTGGACAGCGGTGGATTCATCTGTATTCAGCAGGTTTATTAAGCCTGCTTCAAATGCGATTTCTTCATTCGTTGGGTTTCTTCCGAGAGACTGGGTAAGATTTCGTTGAATTCGCATGAGACGTGAGATTGATTCAAACAGGTGCACCGGGATACGGATGGTGCGCGCCTGTTCAGCAATGTGGCGGCTGATGGATTGGCGGATCCACCAGGTGGCATAGGTGCTGAATTTAAATCCGCGTGCGGGATCAAATTTGGCAACCGCACGTAGTAAACCCAGGTTGCCTTCCTGGATCAGGTCAAGAAAAGAAATGCCTCGTCCCAGGAAACGTTTGGCTACGCTGACCACCAGCCTGAGATTGGCACGAATGATGGTCTGATTGGCTTCATCCGAAAGCTGGCGAATTTCTTTAATAGCCTCTTTGAGCTGGTTTTCTGCAGGCAGGGCATCCACAAGAAACTTATGCCCGGCTATTTTTTCATGGGCACGCACGTAGGTTAATAACTTTTCGGCAGTCTCTCTGGGGAGCAAATAGAAATATAGAAAAACTCCATAACTAGACAAAATAAGTTTGGCAAGCACCAGCCTGCGGTCTGAGCTTTGGTATTCCTTGTTCTCATTCCAAAAGGTCTCCAAATAATTACGAACGTAAGAGGGCGCATCCGTCTGCCAGCGCTGATGAAGGTTTTGGGCTTCAATGAGAAACAGACTTAAATCGGGCAGATCGATTTTTTTATGTTCCAGGCTCAGGGTTACTAAATTTTTGTAATTGGAGATCAATTCCTGGATGATTAAAGCATAGACAGCTTCAAAACCCCCCTTTTTTTCACTGGCGGACCTGGGCTGATTCTCGAGTATTTCCATTCGCTTCAGGCCTTCATTGCGGGACGAGAGACGGAATTCGCTTTCAGCATCCAATAGGTGGATCTGTCCAATTTCTCTGAGGTATAGTCTGACCGGGTCTTCAGAGAGCTCGAGTGAATAAGTCGGGTTATCCAATAATTCAAGCGGATCTTCACTCGCTATCTCATCAAAACTGTCTTCATCCTCAAGGAGTTCAGTTTCATCCGGTTGAGAATCCACAACCTCATGTTCAACCGAAACAGTTTTATCCTGATCCTCCTCACCGTTCAACATACCATCAATTTGGATCTCAGTTTTTAATACGGGTTTGGAGGTTATTCCCCGCTTTTTATTTAGAATAATTGGCTTCCGCGTTTTCTTTTCGGATGCGTTCTTCATTGAAGGCATGAGCTTAATTATACTTTAGGAGATTTTGCATTCTGTAAAGGGTTGGCCATGGCACGGTCCAACATCCCCCGGGTTTTAAAATGATCCATAATCTGGTTTTGAAATAAATTGGCTTCCGGTTCTTTTTCCTGCAGCGCTTCTTCGTACATTATTCGCAGCTGCTCAATCTCAATTAGAATATGCGTTTGCCGCAAAACGAGGATGGTGCGCATGATCTCTTCGGTCTGTTTATTTGGGTCAGGTTGTTTAATTTGATCTTGTTTTTCCCGCTGGCCCGAAACCTTCAGTTCAATGATTAGATCATCCATGGAGGTACTTTGATTTTCCTGGATAAATTGGATGGGTTCACAACCATCCTGGTTTAGAGAATCAAGGATCAGTTTTGCCAACCGTTGATTTTTGGCGTCTTCAAAATCCTTTTCTGAAAAATTCTCCAACCCCGCCATTTTAAGAAAACGATCGATCTTATAGACCGTCTCCGGTTGTTTAAGAAGTAATTCCATACAGTATTTTTCCAGGGCATTAATTTTATCTTTGGTGCCGGTTTCGGAAACAATTAATAGTTCCAGTTTTTCACCGCTGCCTGGTTGTTTATTTTTATTACTCGGGGAAACTTTTTTTGGTGAGGACAGAGAAATGAGGGCGCGGTCATCCACATGCAGTAAACGAGCAAGCTGCTGGCGATAGGCATCCCGCTCCACTGAATCAGGAATATCGCGGATCAAGGGCATGATCTGAGCAGCGATCTGGCTTTTAATTTTTGGGTCTTCCAGGTCACGGCCGGCGCTAAGGGTGGTCATCACATGCGTAATGATTGGTTTGGCGGAGGCAATGATGGTTTTCCATTCCTCCGGGTCTTTACGGACGATGTCATCCGGGTCCATGCCTTCGGGTAATGTGCTGACGCGCAAATCCGCCTGCAGGCGGGACTCATGATGGATCAACCCCCGGGCATCGAAGATCATATCATCGCTGTGGTCAAGCGCGTCCCTTGCGATTTCCAGCCCCCGCAGAGTGGCTTTAATTCCAGCAGCATCAGGGTCAAGCGCCATTACAATCCGGCGGGTGAAACGCTTGATCTGGCGCATTTGAGTTTCAGTCAGGGCAGTGCCCATAGGGGAAACCACATTGCGAAAACCTTCCTGGTGCAAAACCACTACATCAAGGTAACCTTCCACAATAATTGCTTGGTCAGCTTCACGAATGGGTTTTCGGGCTTGATCCAGTCCAAACAATAACTGGCTCTTATCAAAAAGGACTGTCTGGGGCGAATTAATGAATTTAGGAATGTCATCTGGATCGAGGACCCGTCCGCCAAAACCTGCCATGCGCCCGCTTGAATCTCTCACCGGGAACAATATTCGGTTGCGGAATCGGTCATAAAATCCGCCTTCCTCCCTGGCAACTGTCAAACCCGATTGAGTTAATTCCTCCTGGGTGTAGCCTTTGCCGGTGAAATGTTGAATGGCGCTTTCCCACCCTTCAGGGGCATATCCAATCCCAAATGATTCGATGGTCGGCAGTGTTAGACCACGTTTTTCGATCAGGTATTGAAGTGCCGTCTTGCCTTTGGGGGACTGTAAAAGGTGTGAGTGATAGAAAATAACAGCCTCTTCCATCAGATGCCGCAGGCGCTCGGCCTGTTCATTCTCCCCCTTTTTTTCAGGAGTGTAGGCTTCCAGTTTTATTCCGGCGCGTTTGGCCAGAACTTTAAGCGCTTCAGGAAAATCCAGGCCTTCTTTTTTCATCACATACTTAAAAATGTCACCGCCTTCGTTGCATGCCCCAAAACAGCGCCAGGTGCCTGTATCCGGGAAAACCACAAATGCGGGTGTGTGGGTATTGGAATGGAACGGACAGAATCCGGTATAGTTCTTACCTGCATGGCGCAGCTTGACCGTTTCAGATACCAGGTCAACAATATCCAGATGCGCTTTTATCTCATCAGTGATATTCATTTTTGGTCACAGACCATATTTTACTGATTGCCGAACATTAATTTGAGGATTGATTAGAATCCTTCCAATTTTGAAAAATCTGCCACACCTTTGGCCATTTCTGCCACCTGCTGCAGCAATCCCAGCCGGTTCTGGCGCAGGGTTTGGTCTTCTGCCATGACCATCACCCCCTCAAAAAACCGATTGATAACAGGGATCATGGGCATAAATGCATTCAACAGGTCATCCACTGAACCGGCTTTGCGTTGAATTGCCCGGGCTGTCTTAATGGCAGCTGCCAGCTCTTTTTCGGATGGATCCACTAAACCATCAGCCTTCACAGAGAATTGGGTTTTTTGGTCGCGGGTAATGCGCACACACCGCGAATAGGCTGGCAAAATCGTATTCCAATCAGGGCGTTTTACCCAACCGGTCAATTGCTTGACCGCCTGGAATGCCTGGGAAGGGTTATTGCCTTGCTCGGTCAATACCGCAGCAACCACATCATAAATATAAGACTGGTCGAGTAAAACATTTTCCAAGCGGCTGATAATGAAGGTCAGGCAGACTTTTTGTTGTTCTTGAGTAAAAGATACTGTTTTGCTCAATGCTTGAGCCGCGAACTCCAATCCCTGGCTGAGGTTAAAATCAATTTCGGCATTGATCAGGTTCTGCACCAACCCGATGGCTGACCGGCGCAAGCCAAAAGGATCCTTGGTGCCGGTGGGGGCACTGCCAACTGCAAATAAGCCAGCCAGAGAGTCCAATCGGTCTGCTATTCCAAGCGCCAGGCCTGCTCTTGTTGAGGGGCTTTTATCCCCTGAGAAACGAGGATAATAATATTCTTCGATCGCTTGCCCAACCGCTTTGCTTTCGCCGGATTTGAGTGCATAGTAGCGCCCCATGATGCCTTGCAGGGGAGTCATTTCAGTCACCATGTGGGTGACCAGGTCGGCTTTGCAGAGTTCAGCTGCGCGAAGAGCAGTCTTTTTTTCTAAATCCGAAAGCTTAAGCAGGTCAGATAGTTTTTCAACAATGGCACTGATCCGCCTGGTTTTATCCAGCATGGATCCAAGTTTCAGATGAAAAGTGAGGGTTTTGAGCCGCGGAAGGAAATCCTCCAGTTTTTGTTGTATATCCTGGCTGATAAAGAAATTCGCATCCGCAAAACGTGCCTGGATGACCTGTTCATTTCCATAAGCGACAGATTCGATGAACTGCCTGTCGCCATTACGGATGGTGATGAATCTGGGAAGCAGGCTGCCATCCGGCTTTCTCATCGGGAAGTAGCGTTGATGTTTCTTCATTACGCTTACCAATACCTCGTCGGGCAGGTTCAAATGGGTTTTATCAAACGAGCCGATCAATGCGGTTGGCGCTTCCACCAGATTTGTCACTTCAACCAATAGTCCTGCATCCAGTGTCTCTTCCGCCAGTTCGCTCTTATTTAATTGGATGACTTGTTCTGAAATCGAGTTTTTGCGTTTTAATGGGTCCAGTTGAATTCCCTGTCCATCCAGAAAGGCAAAGTAATCTTGCGCCTTTTTTACTATTAAGGATTCAGGATCGTGAAAGCGTAAACCGCGCGTGCTGTTTCCTGAAGCAAGCCCTGCATATTCAAAGGGAATAACCTGCTCACCCAAAAGGGCTACTAGCCAACGGATTGGACGTGAGAAAGACACATTGCTCGTGTTCCAACGCATGGGTTTATCAAAATGCAAACCAGCGATCAGTTTGGGTAATTCAATCGATAAAATCTCAAGCGCTGGCTGCCCTTTCAGATGCAATTCTGCCACCAGATATTCACCGCCTTCCAGGGTCTTTTTTGTAAGCTTTTCAACCGGGAACCCTTTTCCACGGGCAAAACCTTCAGCAGCCGGAGTGGGTTTACCGGATTCATCCAGCCCGCGGCTGACCGATGGCCCCTTGATGATCTGGACTGAATCCTCCTGGCAGGATGCCACTTTATCCGCGAAAATAACGAGGCGGCGGGGAGTGCCGAGGATTTTTATTTCACTGTGTTTTAAATGAAGCTCATCCAGAAGAGCAGGAGCTGATTTGGCGAGTTGTTCCAGGGCAGCATTCAAGTCTGCGGATGGCAGTTCCTCCGTGCCTATTTCAATTAATAAGGTTTGATCAACTGTAGATAAATCACTGCCATAAGCGGTTTTGGGGCTTGAAGGTCGGGGTTCTGGTTGTATCCCGACTGTTTTATTCTTGTTCAGCCAGGGGTACTCCAATGACTGGCGCTGGTTAAGGTAAACCTCTGCGTTTCGGTGGGCAAGGTCGCGCATCCGGCTAAACAGAGCCTGGCGCTCCGTTACACCTATGGCGCCGCGCGTGTCCAGGATATTGAAGGTATGGGAACATTTCAGGATGTAATCATGGGCAGGCAGGACCAACCCATTGGAAAGTGCCAGGTTGGCTTCCTTTTCAAACAGATCATACATCTGGCGCAGCCGTTCCACATCCGCGATTTCAAAATAATATTTGCTGTGTTCAGATTCCGCCTGATAATTGACATCTCCATCGGTGAATTCATCGTTCCATTTAAGGTCACGAAAATGGTAATTACCCTGCAGGGGCATGGCGATGCGTTCCAGTCCGTAAGTGATCTCCACTGAGACTGGATCAAGCACAAAGCCGCCAGCCTGCTGAAAATAAGTGAACTGGGTGATTTCCTGACCATCCAGCCAGACTTCCCAACCCAGCCCCCAGGCACCCAGGGCAGGAGAATCCCAGTTATCTTCCACAAAACGGATGTCATGCTTGTGTGGATCGATCCCGATTGCTTTCAAGGAATTAAGATAAAGCTCCTGCGGATTACCTGGATCGGGTTTCAGAATCACCTGGAACTGGTAATGCTGCTGAAAGCGGTACGGGTTTTCCCCATAACGGCCGTCATCCGGGCGGACGGAGGGTTCCACATAAGCCACTTTCCAGGGTTCCGGACCCAAAACCCGTAAAAAAGTTGCAGGGTTCATTGTACCGGCGCCCACCTGGGAATAATACGGCTGCCAGATCAGGCAGCCCTGGTCAGCCCAGAAATGCTGCAAATTCATGATCAGCGATTGAAAATTTAGAGGTTTATCCACAATCACTCCAGAGGGATTAAAAATATGATGTAAAAAATTATACCAATGAAACCTTGATAGAGGATTAAAAACAAAAATAAATAGAGAGACAAAAGTATTATTTAAAAATGAAATAAAAAGGCATAATTAAAAATAAATACCAATAGGAAACTCGATGGAAAATAGAATCGAAACATTAAAGGAGGTCATGCATAACTGGGCAAGCGGTGTTGCGATAATTACCAGTGGTTGCGGCAGTGCCAGGGCTGGAACTACGATAAGCTCATTTACCTCGCTTTCGTTGGAACCGCCATTAATTCTGGTCAACCTGGCATCTGAAAACCCCACCCAAACCATGATTCAGCAATCCGGTTACTTCGGTATCACCCTGCTCAGCGATAAACAAAAAGAAATTTCAGACTTGTTTGCTGGTTATAACAAAGAAATCAAGGATCGGTTCAGCGAGGTAAAAACTCACACACTGACCAGCGGAGCCCCTTTTATTGAAGGCGGATTGGCATATCTGGACTGCAAGGTCTACGAACGTTACGAATTACCCAAGTCGGTTGTGATCGTGGGTGAAGTAATGAACGCCAAATTGGGTGAAGCTGGATTGCCTCTGATTTATTTAAACCGTGGTTATTTAAGCTTAACCAGCCAAAAATAGCCCCACTATTTATTTTTCAGTGCTTTGATAGATAATAATTTCCCTTTTTAACCCCAGATATTTTGCCCAACTGGGCTGGCGTTCCCAATCCTGTTTCACCTTTTTCCAATTCTCTAACTGAATCTTTTCCGCGACTGGTAGACGCACCAGGTAAGGACTGGGATCAAGCAGATGAATGATCCCTTTTCCTGGATCAAAATAGACAACATTTGACCAATGAGCTCCTCCGTTTTCCCAAAACCTTAGAATGGAGACAAGGCCACTTTCTCGAAGTGTTTTTGAGATAAATTCAGGATCGGCATGGCTTACCCGCCGTGCTTCCCAGGGAATCCGATCCTCATGCGCAAAATGATTGAATGCCTTTACCAATCCCCACGGAGCTGAGGCGCCGCCGGTTTTTGGAATCCAATTTGGCAGCCGCCCGAGGAGAGGAAAAAATAAGGCAACCTCTTTTTTCGTTACTTTTTTATCCCGAATGCCTGATTGTGCTCGGATCATATTTATGATCATTGCCACTGAGGTTGGTCCGCAATCATTGGTGGGGATATGCATCTGAGACATTCCCTGAGAGAGGTAAAACTTTCCTAGGTTAGAATCCTTGAGGCTATTTTTGTTCATTATTACTTATTAATTTACCTCAATTTTCAAAATTGATTGAGAAAAGTTCAATATTTTCTTTCGGTCATCGTCGGATATCCTGCGGGCATTATAATTACCCAAAATGAAACCAAGACATTTATTTCTGATAATTGTCATTTTTCTGTTTTCAGCCTGTTCAATTAAAGCCAACCAGGCTCCTGCAGAACTTAAATTAACTCCATATTTCACACCCACCCAGCTGCTATCTCAGCAAACGCAAACCAGTTCCTCAACTTCCCTGGCAGCGCCCACCCCTACGCCGACGATTCACCTGGTGGTGGCTGGCGAGACAATGTCCAGTATTGCTTTGCGTAACGGGATTACAACAGCAGCTCTCATGGCTGCCAATCCACAAGTGAACCCGAATGCAATGAGCGTGGGAGTAAAACTGATCATCCCTTCACAGTCTGGTGCCGGGTTTGGTGACTCCAAAACCACGCCGGTGCCAATGACGGTTGGACCACCAAATTGCACCCGTTCCCGCGAGGCAGGGATCTGGTGTTTTCTATTGATAAAAAATGATCAGAAATACCCGGTGGAAAACATTCAAGCCCGAATTATTTTAGGTAACAGCCAGACCGGGAAAGTGATTGACCAATTGACCACAGCGCCGTTAAATATCCTTTACCCGGGCAAGGCATTGGCACTTTTAGCCTACTTCACCTCACCTGTAGCTGATCCTTTCCAAACCAGTAATGAAATTGTCACTGTTTTGCAGGTGCAGGATGGTTCCAGCCGATATCTGGACACGAAGCTGGAAAATCAGCAGATCACGATTGAACCCAATGGGTTATCCGCCAAACTTTATGGAGAAGTTTCTTTGATTGACCCTGCTGCCAATGCCAAAAATGTTTGGACAGCCGGGATTGCTTATGATTCTCAGGGGAGGGTGGTTGGTGTCCGCCGTTGGGAAAGTGCGGCTCCCTTGTCGGCCGGGCAAAAAATATCCTTCTCGTTTCAGGTCTATTCCACAGGCGCAGCCATTTCTTCAGTAGAAATATTGTTGGAAGCCCGAAAATAGATCCCATCCCAATAATCAAAAGGAAGATTGACGCGTGAAAGGAAAAACCATCTTAGTTACCGGTTCCACTGATGGAATCGGAAAACAGACAGCCTTGGAATTGGCAAAAATGGGTGCCAATGTCATCATTCACGGGCGTGATCCGCAGCGATTGCAAACCACCCTGGAAGAATTAGTCAAGAAAAGCGGAAATGACCATGTGGAACCTTTGCTGGCAGACTTTAGTTCATTGGAACAGGTCAAACAGATGGCAGGTGACATCCTGGCAAAGTTTATGCGATTGGACGTCCTGGTGAACAATGCTGGTGTATTTTTATTGGATCGAAAAATAACCACCGATGGATTGGAGATGAATTTCCAGGTCAATCATCTTGCCCCATTTTTACTAACAAATAACCTTCTCCCTTTGCTTAAGAAAAGTACTCCAGCCCGAATTGTCAGTGTGAGTTCAGCACTGCATTCAAAAACAATTCTGGATTTCGAAAATTTACAGAGCGAAAAGAACTTCAGCGGAATTCAGGCTTATGCACTTTCGAAATTGGGAAATATCTATATGACCCTGGAACTTGCAGAAAAGCTGGTGGGTTCTGGTGTAACGGCTAATTGTCTGCATCCGGGCGGAGTGGAAACCAAGATGCTGCGAACAGCGATGCAAATGACCGGCATCAGTGTGGAAGAAGGCGCAGCGCCCTCTGTATATCTTACCTCCTCCCCTGATGTGGCAGAGGTTACCGGAAAATATTTTTATCACAAGGAAGTTGGCCGGCTTTCAGAAATTGCCAGTGATACAGCTGCTCGCAAGAAGTTCTGGCAAATTAGCGAAACCCTGGTAAAAGATTATTTATAAAAAATGCCCTGTTGATTAAAAATAGGGCATTTGATTTTAACTTTGATGGTTTATACTGCCACACTTTTTATCTGGCGGATCACCATTACTACTTTGCCCATGATACGCAGATGCTGTGGGTTCTCCACATAGATCGGGCCCATATTGGGGTTGGCTGGCTGCAGACGCACCCGAGTGGGTTCTTTGTAAAAATATTTCAAGGTGGTTTCGTCTTTATCGTCCAACCAGACAGCCACCATGTCTCCATTTTCTGCCTGTTGTGCCCGGCGCATGATGACCATATCCCCGTCGTTAACCATGGCATCGACCATGGAATCGCCCTGTACTTCCAGGGCAAAGAGATCCTCAGTTTTTTCCCGGGCAGGCAGCAGGCTGCGTGCGATATCAATACTGCTTTCCTGATCAAAGAAAGGCACATCGGATGCGGGCATGGGGATGGGTTCGCTGGCCACAATGCGACCGAGAACAGGGATGCTGAATATTTCATTGAGGGCTGAGCCGACATTTTTTATTCCGGTGTTTATCCGCTCTGTCACTGAATTGGCGCTCTCAAGTTGTTTTTGGACACAAATGCTGCGCGAAATATGCTTATCCCGCTTAATAAAACCCATTTCCTCTAATTGGTTGAGATAATAATCCACCAGGGAAGTGGATTTCACCCCAATACTTTCGCCAATATCACGGATGGAAGGGGAAAATCCCTTCGTTTCCTGAAAATCAGCAAGAAAACGCATAATCTTCTCATGCCGTTTTCCCAGTCCTTCAGTTTTGCGAGCCATACGTCCTCCTCGGGAACCCTAATAATGGGACATTTGTACTAATAATATACACGAACATTAGTGCTATGTCAAGCCCTTCAAAATGAGATAAACCAAATATGGTTTTAGATCTCAACCCAAGATCAGCATAACCAATCTTAAGTCCAGTAAGTAGTAAAGCGGGTTTTATCCAGCCTTTATTCTGGAATAGATTATGCTTTGGCTGATTTTTTTGCCCGCCAATCCTTAATTACGAAGGGTAGGTAAAGGAGTAGAAAAACAACCAATCCTATCGCCTCAACATAGATGAGATACCACGGCCATGCTGGCAGCATATCAAGCAGAGAAGCAGTGACTGGTTTATGGGCAACAAAGAGGTAATTGCTGCCAAGTGCCTGGTTCACAAAGAAGATGATCACCATATAAATATTGAGCACCACCATTACTTTCAATAAGGATTTCCAGGTGGGACGCAACCCCTCTACAACAGTTAAATAAACAGCCGAAGTCACCAGCAGACCGTGGGAAAGCATTGTTTGGAAAAAACGAAAATGAGGAAAACCATAAATTCCGATATCCGGGGTCAGTAGAGCCTGGATGGCTCCTCCGATGCCCATGAAATAGGCAAACTCGTAAATCGTGTAATTCTTGAAGATGAGCATGAAACCAGCCAGCCAGATCAACACACTGCAGGCATGCAGGGGCAGGTATTCCTGGACATTCCATAACCCGTTGGCGATTGCCCAAACATGATAGGAAGCTTCGTTTACCCAAAGGAGGATACCCATGCTGATACGGATTTTGCGGCGGGTGGCTTCACTGGAGCCTTTGAATCGGATAAGAATTAAATTAAGTAAAAGTATGCAGCCCAGAGCCACCAGGTGGGCAGTCCCAAGGAATATAAATGGCGCGCCGGTATAGTTGGAGGTAAAAAACTGGTTCATAATGAATCCTTTTTGTGCGATGTTTTTTCTTTGAATATTCTACAATACAATTTGTAAACTTATCACCCATTTTTTCTCAAGTACCAGATGGAAAATTCAATTGGTACATTCAGGCAAAGAAAAAATATAAGGTGATTGCCTTTTTCATCGATTAATTTCACATCGTTATGGAGTTTTCTGTGTGAAAATGACCTCAGCATATCCAAGGGTACGAAAAAACCGATTAAGAAATGTCTCGGCATTCTGGCGCGCCAGTTTAAGTATCCCATCATCAATTGCGGTAGTACGGATTTCCTGTTCAGCAGACTGCCGGGCTAGCGTTTCGAGGTTTTGAATAGGTTGACGTAAGATACCAGTATCGCGTTCATAGACATATGTTTTTTCATTATCAAGTGAAGCAAGGAACACTTCCGCTTCTGGAAGTAGAACGTAAAGCACCTTGCCGTCGAGCCTCATATTCTCCGGCTGCAATTTTTCCAGATCGATACCGGCGGTAACGAACCCATGCGCTACCAGCAGGAGCCGATCTTGGAGAAGGAAAGCAAAAGCTCCCTGCCCAATTTCAGCAGTAATCACTTTTTCAACGGTGTATTGAATTGTCTCCAGTCGCGCCAGCGAACGCACTTCATGGATGATCGTAACTGGGTCGGGAATAATTGTTGGTGTGGGATGCAGTAATTCGGTGATTTGCGTGCTTACGGCATCATTGGCTTGTTTCAGGGGATTTATTGCATTCGAGATGCTCTGGTTGACTGCAGTAATAATAAACCACGCCATGGCAACAAGAAGAACCACTAACAGGATTTGAGCATATTTTTTGACCATAAGGTGATTATATTTGAAATGCGATATAGAAACAACCTGGTGGCAGACTCAAAATCAGAATGGAACATTCTTAAAAAAGCAATTTTCTGAAAAAATATCAGCTAATCAATAAATTGATTTTTTCTCTACCTGTATAATGATTTCATAATATTCTCGGGAGGTTTATATGGCAAACGCAACGATACGCTGGATCGAAGGAAAACGTTTTATTGGAACTGATTCCACCAATCACTCGGTGGTTCTTTCCACTCCGGATGAAGGTATTGGCATGAAACCTTCGGATTTGCTGCTTGTGGCGCTTTCTTCCTGCACCGCGGTGGATGTGGTCGATATTCTAAAGAAAAAACGGATTGAGCTGACCAAACTTGAAATTCAAACAACTGGTGAGCAGGAAGCAGATCCGCCCTGGACGTTTCGCAAGATCCATTTGAAATACATCCTGGCTGCCAAAGGTTTGACTGCCAAAGATGCAGAACAGACCATTAAATTATCCCAGGAAAAATATTGTTCGGTGGCTGCTACAGTCCGCGGTGTGGCGGATATAACGTGGGAATATTTAATTGAAGAATGAAATTGAATTGGATAGTGCTAGAGGATAGTGCTGTAGGTCAGGCATTAGTGCCTGACATTTGTCTACGAAAGCAATTATCAGAATGGATCTCGGGTAAAAGCGCCTGACAATTCACTGTTTCTTAAATAACAGTGCCATCCAATCCGAAGAGGTTATTGTCTTTTCTAAGATAAGCCCCTTCTCATTGGCGGTCTTAATTACATCCTGAGCCTGAGGTTCAAGGATTCCAGCCAGGATCAATTTACCCCCGGATTCCACCAGGTCGGTCAGGCCATCTTCGAACAGGCGAGTAATTATGGACGCCAGGATATTGACCACTACAACTGGCGCGTTCTTGATTCTGAATTGGTTGCTGTGGATCTCTGCCACAGAACCCAGGCCGATTTCCATTTTTGACCCGATCAGGTTATTGGCAGCATTTTCCACTGAAGATAGAACAGCGGCAGGATCAATATCCACACCCAGCACAAAACCCGCGCCCAACTTAAGTGCCGCCAGGGATAATATCCCCGAACCGCAGCCAACATCGATGACCGATTGAGCCGGTTGAAGCGTCTCCTCCAGAAGCTGCAAACAAAGCTGTGTGGAAGGATGGGTGCCAGTGCCAAAAGCCATGCCAGGGTTGATCCGGATGGGAATACGTCCCGGGAATTCTTTTTTAATCCAGGCGGGCACGATAACCAACTTATTTCCAATGAGGATGGGTTGATAGTGTTTTTTCCAGGAAGCCATCCAGTCTTCATCTTGAATGGGTTGATAGGTTGTTGCCGGAAGGGGTTGAATTTGACCCAGATGCCACAACGCTACTTCCAATTGCTTCTTTTTTTCTTCCAGTGAGGAATCTGCCAGTAAATAGCCAAAAACCCGGGCACTGGTTTCAACCTGGTAACTTTCACCGGGATTATTTTGAAGGGCTTTTTGTTCGACCACCACACCATTGGGAATAGTCCGGTTGAGCACTTCGGCTACCGCTTCTGCCTGTTCAGCGCTGACCGTTAACGATACTTCCACCCATTTGATTTCAGCCACCCAGAAGGTCCTTTAACAGATCCAGAAAACTGCGCTCCTGAGGCAGGACTTCACTTCCCAGGGTTTTAGCCAGTTGCTCAAATAATTTGCGTTGTTCCCCGGTAACATGTTCCGGCATATGAACATTGACAATTACCATTTCGTCTCCGCTGCCTGAGCTGTGCAGGTGGGGGATTCCTTTACCCCGCAGCCGGAAAACTTTTCCGGGTTGAGTGGCTGGCGGAATCGTCATCTTGACTTTGCCATTCAAGGTGGGGACTTCAATTTCTGCACCCAGGACAGCCTGGGCGATGTTAATTTTCAAGTCCAACAGCAAATCATCCTCGCGGCGTTTAAAATATTTATGCGGTTTAACCTTGACTTCCACGTACAGATTCCCGCGAGGACCGCCGTTGGCTCCGGGTTGACCTTCTCCAGCCAGGCGGATCTGGTTACCATTATCCACACCCGCTGGGATGGGCACCACCTTTTTGAGAGTTTTTCGTTCGTATCCCCGCCCGTGGCAGTGCTTGCATATATTCCGGATGACCTTACCGGAACCATTGCAGGTGGGGCATGCGGTCACCTGCACCAGTGAGCCAAGGATGGTCTGTCTTGCCTGGCGCACTTCACCCCGTCCACCGCAAGTGGGGCAGGTCTCTGCGCTAGAACCAGGTTCTGCCCCGCTGCCCTTGCATGCAGTACAAGTTTCATCGCGGGTTATATCAATTTCTTTTTCCACGCCAGCGGCAGATTCTTCAAAGGTGAGGGTGATGGATGTTTGCAGATCAGCCCCGTGACGGGGAGAATTGTGTCGCTGCTTTCCACCCATCGAACCGAACCCAAAAAATTGTTCAAAGATCTGGAATGGGTCAATGTTGGAAAAATCGGGCATGCCATTCATCCCTTGCAGTCCTTCATGCCCATACCGGTCATAAACAGCTCTTTTTTCCGGGTCAGAAAGGATTGCATTGGCTTCATTTATTTCTTTGAAGCGTTCCTCAGCATCCTCTGCGCTGTTCACATCCGGGTGATACTTATACGCTAATTTTCGATATGCGCTTTTAATTTCTTCCGGGCTGGCAGTGCGGGAGATACCCAGCACTTCATAATAATCGCGTTTGGTCATTGGTTCACTTTTTTATGTTTAATTCTTAAAAGGCGTTTTGGGCAACCTTACCCAAAACGCCTCATTTTACTTCAGAATGATTATCTGTGCCTAGACATTTTTGAACTCACCATCCACAACGTCTTCGCCGCCATCCCCTTTACCACCGGGTTTTTCACCGGAAGGTCCATCCTGCGGTCCTGGTTGTGGACCTCCTTCAGTCGGACCTGCTCCAGGTTGGTCTGCACCGGGCTGTTGATACAGACTGGCACCCACCTGTTGAATAAGCTGCCCAAGAGCATCCGTATCCCGTTTGATCGCGGCTACATCTTCCTGGGTCATTGTCTGGCGGAGTGCGGCAACCGCATCTTCCACTTTTTTGTGCATATCAGCTGGCACCTTTTCACCGCCATCCCGCAGGGTTTTTTCTGCATTGTAAGCCGCATTATCTGCAATGTTTCGAGCTTCAATGATCTCTTTGCGCTTGCGGTCCTCATCAGCATGGATTTCGCCTTCCTTGCGCATACGTTCAACCTCTTCCTTGGAAAGACCGGAAGAAGCAGTGATGGTAATGTGCTGGCTGCGTCCGGTGGCTTTGTCCTGGGCTTTGACTTCAAGAATTCCGTTTGCATCAATATCAAAGGATACTTCGATCTGGGGCACACCGCGCGGCGCAGACGGAATTCCGTCCAGAATAAAGCGTCCCAGGGTCTTGTTATCCGTTGCCATCGGCCGTTCTCCCTGCAGCACATGGATATCCACCTGGGTTTGCATATCCGATGCTGTGGAGAAGATCTGGCTTTTATGGATTGGGATGGTGGAGTTATGCTCGATTAACGCAGTAGCCACACCGCCCAGGGTCTCAATCGAAAGTGTCAGCGGAGTGACGTCCAGGAGCAAAATGTCCTTTACCTCGCCGCCCAATATACCCGCCTGGATGGCAGCACCTATGGCCACCACCTCATCCGGGTTAACCCCTTTATGAGGTTCCTTGCCAAACTCCTTGCGTACCACTTCCTGGACTGCCGGCATGCGGGTCATACCACCAACCATGATCACTTCTTTAATGTCGCTGGGTTTCAACTTGGCATCTGCGAGTGCATCTCGTACGGGTTTGATGGTCTTTTCCACCAGGTCACCGGTGAGTTGCTCCAATTTGGCGCGGGTAAGTTTCATCAATAGATGTTTGGGTCCGCTGGCATCTGCAGTGATGTAAGGCAAATTGATCTCTGTCTCCATAACGGTGGAAAGTTCGATCTTGGCTTTCTCAGCTGCCTCTTTCAGGCGCTGCAAGGCCTGGCGGTCACTGGTAAGGTCAATCCCATTGCTCTTTTTGAATTCTGAGACGAGGAAATCCATCACGCGCTGGTCAAAATCATCTCCGCCCAGGAAAGTATCGCCACTGGTGGAGCGAACCTCGAATACACTTTCGCCAACATCCAGTACGGATACATCAAATGTACCGCCGCCCAAGTCATAGACTGCGATGATCTCATTTTTCTTTTTATCAAGCCCATACGCGAGTGAAGATGCGGTGGGTTCGTTAATAATACGCAGAACCTCCAGGCCGGCAATTTTTCCGGCATCCTTGGTGGCGCTGCGCTGTGCATCGTCGAAATATGCCGGGACCGTGATTACCGCCTGGGTGATCGTCTCGCTCAAATAGGTTTCTGCATCTTTTTTTAATTTAGCCAGGATCATGGCAGAAACTTCTGGCGGAGAATATTCCTTGCCGTCCATTACCACGCGTACATCCCCATTCTCGGCCTGGGTTACCTTATACGGAACCCGGCTGAGAGTGCGCTGCACTTCCGGGTCGTTGTATTTGCGGCCCATAAAGCGCTTGATGGAAAAGATGGTATTTTCCGGATTAACAATGGCCTGGTTGCGTGCTGCCCGGCCAACGATTCGTTCGTGGTTCTTGTTAATGGCTACAACTGAAGGCAGAAGGCGTTCACCTTCTGCGGTCGGAATAACCATAGGTTCACCGCCGGACATGACGGCTACTACTGAGTTGGTTGTTCCAAGATCGATTCCGATAATTTTTCCCATTTTAAACTCCTATTTGGCAATTTTTACCCGCGCCGGGCGGATCACCCGGTCGCCGATGGTATAACCTTGTTGAATAATTTCAATTATGCGGCCGCTCTCAAAGAGAGGGTTCTCTTCAGTGGCGATCGCTTCGTGACGGTTTGGATCAAAAAATTCATTTTCTGCTGGTATGCGCTGGACTCCTTCTGATTCAAGTATGTTTTGCAGCTTCTGGTAGATAAGGCGAATGCCTTCCACCCAGTCATTGGTTTCTTTATTTTGCGGCGCATGATTTAGTGCCCGTTCAATATCATCGTTCACCGCCAGGTACTTTTTAACCACATCCGTGGTCAGGTTCTGTTTCGATGTATCCTGATCACGCAGGATGCGGTTGCGGTAATTGGTAAAATCTGCCCGCTCTCTTTGCCAGCCATCTGAATATTCACTAACTTTGGACTTAAGTCCATCGATCTCTTCTATTTGAGCGGCATATTCTTTGAGTGGGATGGTGACGGTCTCATCATTCGGTTCTTCCGCTGCACCTTCTTTTTTCTCAATGCCTTCTTCAATATTGGAGGCATCAATGGGTTGGGTGTTTCCTTCCTCTGCAGGCAGAGATTCCTCGATTTTATTTTTATGTTTATGTTTATTGTGTTGTTCTTCGGTCATAAAATGTTTCCTGTAATGGGGTTACCATTGCTCTGCGACCAGGTCGCTTAATAAAGATGAAATGAAGCGCACGATCGAAATGGAACGTCCGTAGGACATGCGCATTGGTCCTAATACTCCCAAGGTGCCGGTGGCCTGGTCGGGCGAACCGTAGCGAGCCAGGACAATGGAACAATCCCTTAGGTCATCCCATGTGCCTTCGCCGCCGATCAGCACCTGAATACCGCTGGTATTGGTCGTCAGAACTGTCCGTGATAGAAGGTCCTGCAGCAAGGATCTTTCTTCCAATAGATGCAGAGCACGCCGCGCCTCACCAGAATTTGAAAATTCTGGTTCTGAGAGCACGTTGGTGATGCCATCCAGATAAACTTCACCGGAAAGCATGGTATCCGCATGCGTCAAGGTCTCCACGATCCAATTGAAGGTTACCTTTTCAGCGGGTGAAAGCACACCTGATACTGCACTGATGGCTTTGAAATCTTTACCCTGGCAGAGCTGATTGAACTTCGCAGCGATGTTGGATAGCTGTTCCTGGCTGGTGGGTTCTTCCAGCGTCAGCAGGGTCTGATGAATGGCGCCGCCATCCACCACCATTACTGCCAATAACTGCCGGCCGTGAGTGGAAACCAGCTCCAGGTGTTTGAAGCGCGCCTGGTGCGGATGAGGGGCAGTGACCAGCGAGGCTCCCTTGGATTGAGATGCCAGGACTGATGCAGCCAGCTTCATCCATTGGTGAATATCATTGGGCATCTGGTAAAACTGATGGCTTATGGTCAGGCGGGTATCTTCAGGCAAATTGGTATCGCGCATCAATCGCCCGACAAAATAGCGATACCCTTCCTCAGTTGGCACTCTGCCTGCAGAGGTATGTGGTTGGCGTAAATATCCCTGTTCGGTCAATTCTGCCAATTCATTGCGCACAGTCGCTGAACTCAGGTCCAGACGGTAATTTTCGACAATATGCCTCGATCCCACGGGTTCCGCCGAACGGATGTACTCGTGGATCACCAGAGTTAATACGTTTTTTTGCCTATCTGTCAATTCTTTCATTTGTCACCAAATTAGCACTCTAAGCTTGAGAGTGCTAACAATCACCATAAAATAATACCATTTATGAAAATTGAAGTCAAGATTTATGACCCTGGATTGGGAATTTCTAATGAAAAATTAATAGTGAGGGCGGTTCTTTAATTTTGATTGACCGTAAATAGTTATGCGATACAATATTTAGAACAATTAAGGAGAAGTGCATGCCAAACCCTGTTTTTCCTTCGCGACGTGCCCCAGTTTTTAAAGATATCCCAGATGAAAAATGGAATGACTGGCGTTGGCAGCTCAGCCACCGCCTGAACTCCGTTGAGGATTTTGCTGATGTTCTGGAACTGACCGAAAGCGAAAAACGAGCCCTGAATTCTAAAGATCTATTCCGGGTCGATATTACTCCGTATTTCATTTCTCTTATCGATCAGAATAACCCTTATGATCCCATCCGCCTGCAGGTCATTCCCACCGAAAGGGAAATAACACCTTATACCGGGATGATGGAGGATTCCCTGGCAGAGGATCAGCATTCCCCGGTCCCTGGTCTGGTTCACCGCTATCCAGACCGAGTATTAATGCTGACCACCACCCAGTGTGCTTCCTACTGCCGCTATTGCACCCGGGCACGCCTGGTGGGTAATCCCGCCGCCATGTTCTCTCCCCAGGAGTTGGACGCACAGATTGATTATCTCAAGCGAACACCGCAGGTGCGGGATGTTCTCTTATCCGGTGGCGATCCCCTGGTGCTGGCTCCCAAGGTATTGGAAGATCTACTGACCCGCCTGAGGGAGATCCCCCATATTGAGATCATCCGCATTGGGTCGCGCGTTCCAGTATTCATGCCTATGCGGGTTACGGATGAGTTGACCGATTTACTTAAGCGTTTTCATCCTCTCTGGCTGAATATTCACGTGAATCACCCCAATGAGATTACTGCAGAACTGGCAGCCGCCTGCGACAAATTAGCTGGAGCGGGCATCCCTTTGGGCAATCAATCCGTGTTATTGGCGGGTGTAAATGATTGTGTGCACATCCAGCGAAAATTGGTTCAGGATCTTGTTCGAATCCGGGTGCGCCCATATTATCTATATCAATGCGACCTTGTTGAGGGAGTCGGGCATTTCCGTACCCCGGTGGCAAAGGGGATAGAGATCATTGAAGGATTGCGCGGGCACACTTCTGGTTTTGCTGTCCCTACTTATGTAGTGGATGCTCCAGCTGGTGGTGGCAAGATCCCGGTCATGCCGGATTACCTCATCAGCCAGTCTGACCATAAAATAGTGCTGCGCAACTATGAGGGTTTCATTTCCACTTATGAAGAACCGCAGGATTATCATAGTCATGACTCAAAAACTTGCTCCTTTTGCCAGCATCAACCTGTCGAACCCGGTCAATCGGGCGTCTCCGGTCTACTGGAGGGTGAAAACCTATTCATAAAACCAGAAGGATTTGATAAGCTTCATGAGCGCGGGGGCGGCGTTCACCGATTGAAAGCCGATGAAAACAAATGGAAAGCTTTGGGAATCGGGTCTTTTTCAGAAGAAAAATAATCAGGAGTAAAAAATGCATTATCGTCGTTTGGGTAAGACTGGAATAAAAGTGAGCGAACTTTCCCTGGGATCGTGGGTTACGTTTGGCAACCAGTTGGATGAAAAAACTGCAGTCAATATTTTGCATGCCGCCTACGATCACGGCATCAATTTCTTTGACAATGCCGACACCTATGTGGATGGAAAATCAGAAACCGTGATGGGTCATGCCATTAAAGGTCTTCCCCGGGAAGCCCTGGTGATTTCGAGCAAAGTCTTTTATCCTACAATGCCGGGTGTCAATGGACGAGGCCTTTCACGTAAGCACATCACCGAATCCATCCATGCCTCCTTGAAGCGCCTCAATCTTGAATATGTGGATCTTTACTTCTGCCATCGTTTTGATCCAGATACCACCATTGAAGAAGTAGTCCAATCCATGGATACCCTGGTGCGTCAGGGAAAAGTACTGTACTGGGGTACTTCCTGCTGGGAACCATACCAGGTTACTCAGGCCATCCTATTTGCCCGCCAGAACAATCTGATGGCTCCTGTGGTGGAGCAGCCGCGCTACAGCCTTTTTGCCCGGGAGGATGTGGAAGTCAAACTTTCGCCGATTTGCCGGGAATTTGGCATCGGGCTCACCACTTTCAGCCCCCTGTATTATGGTGCATTGACTGGCAAATACAATGAAGGAATTCCCAAGGGCAGCCGCCTGGCAAGGGAGGATATGACCTGGATTCGCGAACGGGTAACCCCTGATATTATTGCCAAAGTTAAGCATCTAATGCCCATCGCCCGGGAGCTTGGGTTGACCCCCGGCCAGATGGCGCTGGCTTGGCTTTTACGCCGCAAGGAAGTAAGTAGTGTGATCACCGGCGCCACCCGTGTGGAACAATTGGATGAAAACTTGCTCGCCAGCGATGCGGTTGATAAACTGACTGATCCAGTGCTGGAAAAAATAGAGCAGGCAGTCAAGAACTCACCCATCTAAACAGATAATTCAAACAACAATGCCCTGAAAATTTCAGGGCATTGTTTCATTTAATCGGTTCTTAACTTCGGATTTGAGCGTTCAGTTCTTTTTCCAGGCTCTTGATGATTTGTTCCCGCAGTATGCCAACCTCCGCAGTATTTAATGTACGATCCTGTGCCTGGTAAGTGAGGTTGTAAGCAAGGCTCTTTCGTCCTGCGCCTATTTGATCCCCGTAGTAAATATCAAACAGTTTTACATTACTGAGTAGCTTTCCGCCTGTTTTGTAAATGATATCCACAATTTTTTCAGAAGCGATCCCTTCTGCCACTATCACTGCCAGGTCTTCCAACACTGGCGGGAAGGTGGGTAAGGCGCTGGCTTCATACCGGTCGGGTACAAGAGACAGCAATAAATGCAAATCGAATGTGGCAGCCAGCAACGGGCTTTCCGGCAGGTCGTAATGCTCTTTCACCAGCGGATGCAGCTCACCCAGTGTACCGATTTCTTTGTCGCCAATAAATAATTGGATGCATTTGCCGGGATTGAAACTGAACTGTTCGGCAGGCTTGAACTTGTATTCTTTTACCTGCATTCTTTTTAAAAAGGTCTCCACAATTCCCTTAAGATCAAAGAAATCCAGCCATGGGCTGTCTTTTTGATCCCAGGCACCCGGATAGCGTTTACCGGTCATGGCGATGGCCAGCCAAACCGGCTCGTCGGGAAGGAGCTGTTTTTCCCTGGGGATATACACCGGACCGATCTCGAACATGACCAGGCGCTCGCTCAGGCGCCAATTCTTTTCCAGTATCTCCAGCACGCTTTCCAAAAGGCTTTGACGCATCACTCTCCGTTCAGGAGTGATTGGATTCTGGATCTCGACAAATTCGTGTTTTTTAATGTCAATCATTTTTGGGTAAAGACGATCCGCACTTTCGGGCGTGGTCAATCGGTAGGTGATCACTTCCTGCAGTCCCAGACTGGCCAGGATATCCTGAGCGCGTTGTTCGCCCTCCAATAATTTGTTGCCATACTGGGGGGGCAGTTCATCCGCCAGCCGGGTGCTCGGGATCTTATCGTTCCCATACAATCTCACAATTTCTTCCATCAGGTCGGCACGGCCGACAACGCCTTCGCCAATATCCAGCCGGTGCGGGGGAGTCTGAGCGGTGATGGTTTCACCTTCCACTTTACAGATAAATTCCAAACCCTGCAGAAGATCAACAATTTGTTTGGTAGTCAAAGCAATGCCAAGCATATCCTTGACATCCTTTGTGGTCAATTTCACCTGGGGGTCAACCTGAGGTAAGGGATAGGCATCCACCAGGTCTGCCGCGATTTGTCCGCCGCTCCATTGAGACATGCGTTCCATTCCCAGCCGCACGCCAGTTTCCGCAAGAGCTGGATGGATGCCGCGTGAAAAGCGGTAGGACGCTTCTGAAGGCAGGTGCTGGCTGGAGACAGTCCGGCGAATATTGGTGAAGTTCCAGCTTGCACCCTCAAGAAGCACATTTCGGGTTTTTTCCGTCACTTCACTTTCCTGTCCGCCCATTACCCCGGCCAGGGATAAAGCACCGGCAGTATCGGTGACCAGAATGGTGAAATCATCCAGATTGCGCTTGACGTCATCCAGTGTGGTGAGTTTTTCCCCGTGCTTGGCAGGACGGGTGATGATGGTGGGTGTCTTACCCCCGGCGCGCTTAACCAGTACATCATAATCAAAGGCATGCAGAGGTTCGCCAACCTCCAGCATTACATAATTTGTCGCATCCACAATGCTGTTAATTGGGCGCACACCTGCCAATTTAAGCCGGCGCTGTACATGGTATGGACTGGGCAGCGGTTGAGTATCTCGGACCAGGCCGAGCACGAAACGAGGGTTGAGTTTGGGGTCGATGATCTGGATCTTAACACAGCCTTTAATGGTTGGTCCTTTCGCCGGTAAAGTGGTTTGCGGTTTTCGTAAGGGTTTTCGGGAAGCTGCCGAAATTTCCCGCGCGATACCCAGCACGCAGGCATTCCGGATCATATTGGGCAGGATTTTGATGCTTAGAACCACATCGCCCATATAGTCACACAGGGGCATGCCCGTCGGGGCATCTTTTTCCAGCAGGATCACACCTTCATGCTCCTCTGAAATACCCAACTCCTTTTCCGAGCAGATCATGGAGTAGGATTCCACCCCGCGGATCTTCATCGGCTTAAGCGTAGTCAGCATCTGCCCGGGTTGATGCCCATCGAATAGTTGAGCGCCTTCGTGGGCATAGGCAACTTTTAAGGGTTCCTTGAGAATTCCCTTACCTTTGAATTCAAACAGGTTAGGCGCACCGGTGAGCACGGTATGTTCCTGTGTGCCATCTTTTAAGAGGCAAAGCACCAACCGGTCAGCGTTAGGGTGGGGCATTACTTCGTCAACCTGTGCCACCACGAATTTATCACCTGGCCAGGAAATACCACTGATAGGAAATTCATGCTTTTCTTCCGCAGAATTGTTGGATTTAATGTCCAAGCCCACAAGCCGGATACCTTCCACTTCCAATCCGAGCATGGTAAGCAGTTTGGCCAGTTCTTCCACACTCAGGTCAATATCCACAAATTCTTTCAGCCAGGTTAAAGGGACTTCCATAGGTTTTTCCTACTCTCTAGAATTGTTCCAAGAAGCGAATATCATTTGCCCAGAAATAGCGGATATCCGGGATGTGATTACGCAGCATGGAGATGCGTTCCGGACCCAAGCCAGCCGCAAAGCCGGTGTATTGCTCAGGGTCATATCCACCGTTGCGCAGCACCACAGGGTGCAGCATGCCGCAGCCCAGGATCTCGAGCCATCCGCCCCCTTTGCAGACCGTACATCCTTTTCCTTTGCAAACAATGCATTCCACATCCATCTCTGCACTCGGTTCGGTAAAAGGGAAATAAGATGGGCGGAAGCGGGTGTGTGCATCTTCGCCAAACATGCGCCTGGCAAAATCAGTCAGCGTGCCCTTCAGGTCGCCAAAAGTGATGTGTTTGCCCACGGTCAGCAGTTCCACCTGGTTGAACTGGATCTCATGGCTGGCATCCATTTGCTCATAGCGGTAACACATACCGGGCAGTACTACGCGGATCGGCTCGGGCGCAAATTCGCGCATGGCGCGGATCTGTCCGGGGGAGGTATGGGTACGCAGGATCACTCCAGGCTTGGTAGTGTAAAACGTATCCCACATATCCCGTGCGGGATGATAGGCGGGAATATTGAGCAATTCAAAGTTGTACTCGTCGCTTTCCACTTCCGGTGAACGGTAAACCTGAAAGCCCATCTCGGCAAAGATATTGTAGATCTGCCGCAGGGTCTGGGTTTGCGGATGCAGTCGTCCTTGCAGGGGTTTGCGGCCAGGCAGGCTCACATCCAGTTTTTCGGCGCTGAGGTTGTGCTGCAAGATGGCCTGTTTCAGGGCAGATTGTTTGGCCAGGTATTCACTCTCAAGAGCTATTTTAATCTGATTAGCGAGCTGCCCAACTGCCGGGCGTTCTTCTTTCGGTACTTCTGTCAGGCGCGAAAACGCCTGTACCAGGCGGCCTGAACGTCCCAGGAAAGTGATATGCCAGGTTTGCAGCTCAGTTTCCTGCTGTATCTCAGCCAGGGTTTTGAGTGCCTGGGTTTGCATCTCTTCCAATTCAAGGATTAACTTGTGCTTATCTGCCATTCTTACTCCATAAGATCATTTAATAAAAAACCCGTCCAAAAGGGACGGGGTTAACCGCGGTACCACCCGGATTGGGACTAAAAGATCGTCCTCGATCGACAATCCAGCCCCCACTCAGTGCCAACTTTTAATTCTCATTGGCTGCGCTTTTATCGCTGCGCTCGCGGACCAGACTACTTGGGTTGATTCACCCGGTCAGCTCGAGAGGGAACTTCGTCAACCTTTGGCTGGACAGAAGTCTCAGTCTTTGCTCCTGCTTTCCTGTCAGTTTCCAGTGGATTACTTTCCTCTGTCAACGCTTTATGAAATTGTTTAAGCAATTATCCCAAAAATCAAGGGAATGTCAAGCAAAAAATGGATTGGTTCTCGGAGCTCCCTGTAAGAACAGGGAGCGGAGATCCCCGTAGCCAACGACGTCGTGTCGTTGTGCGTAGGGGAGAGGAGTAAGGAGGAAGAGGGGCTTTAAAATATTCGTTTTCTTATCGTTTTTTTAAAAGTGTCTGGAAATGTCGGAGCCCAGTGCAAGAGCACTGGGCGAAGATGCCCAAAGTACCACGGGGTCTCGAAGACCAACGCATGGGCGTTGGTCGGAGATCCCAGACGCACTTCGGCTTCATGTCGAAGAGTGTCTGGGAACGCCCGTGGAACGGAGGGTAGAGTAGCCCCCCACATCGCGCAGCATCCTGCCAGCCCTGAACGAAGTGTGGGGTAAGGACGAGCGGAGGGGATAATTGCCCTCGGCCCTATTCGTTTTATAAAAAGTGTCCGTTTCTGTCCGCTTTTGTCCTTGTAGCCCTCTTCATGAGAAGAGGGCGTAGATCCCTGAAGGAGAGAAGTCAGGGGAATGTCACCCACGAATGGGTGACCTACCCTGGGTTGTCTGGTATCAAATTTGAAATCGTGAAAAAGATCGGTATTCTCTACAAATCAGAGAAGGCTGCGCGGCCGGTGGGGTGATCTGGCAGGCTCACATAATCCTGAATGTAATAAAAACAGCGCCCAGAATTACAGGGCGCTGTTTTTTCAATCTGAAAATATTAATGAATCAGAATTATTTGATGAATTGACGTGCAATTTCGGCGATACCTTCCGCATCCAGCTTGTAGTAATGGATTAGATCCTCATACGGTGCGGATGTAGTGAAATGGTCCAATATGCCGTGGCGTTTGAACTTCACTGCAATTCCTTCTTCAGCCAGCACTTCTGCCACTGCACTGCCCAGTCCGCCGATGATATTGTGTTCTTCCACGGTCAGCACTGCCTTGGTTGACCTGGCAGTTTGCGTAATAGTTTGGCGGTCAAAGGGTTTCAGGGAATAAGCATTGACCAATCCAACGCTCAGTCCTTCTTTTTCCAGGGTCTCAATCGCTTTCAAGGCAAATCCCACCATACTGCCAATGGCAATGATGGTCAGGTCTTTACCGGTCTTGAGCACATCTGCCTTGCCAATGGGAAAATCACGTTCTTCATTATAAACAGTCGGCTCGGTGGGGCGGCTGAGGCGTAAATACGAGGGACCTTTCAGCCCAATAATCCCGCGCACAAGGATTGCGGCCTGCAGGCTGTCTGCAGGTATCAGCACGGTCATGCCAGGCATTGTGCGGAAGATGCTCAGATCTTCCAATGAATGGTGGGTGGCGCCCCCGGCAGCCAAGCCCAGTCCGCTGTGCGAGGCACAGATACGCACCGGCAGGTCATTGTAAGCAACATCCGTGCGGGCTTGCTCGCAGGCGCGCATGGAAGCGAAGGCGGCAAAAGTGCATACAAAAGGTATTTTGCCTGCCAGTGCCAATCCGGCTGCAGCTCCCATCATATTCTGTTCTGCGATCCCAAAATTGAACAACCGCTCAGGAAAAGCCTGCCTGAATTCCACCAGGCGGGTGGAAGAAGCCAGGTCGGCGGTCAGGGCAACGATTTTTAGATTATCTTTCGCGAGCGCGATCAGCTGCCTGCCAAAGGCGTCCCGGCTGGAAATTCCTACATACTCAGATTTGTTGGTTGTATTCATATTGTTATCTTCCTTATTAACCAATTTCTGCCAGAACTTTTTCCAGATCAGCCAGCGCCTGCTCTGCCTGCTCCGGTTTAAATCGTGCAAAATGCGATCCGGCGGTATTCTCAATGAACGAAACACCCTTGCCCTTGATGGTGTTGGCCATGATGAGTTTAGGCATTCCTTCTGGAGCTTTGGTGTTGAATGCTTTTAGCAAATCCTCGACGCTGTGTCCATCTGCTTCGATGACATGCCAGCCAAAATCCGTGAATTTCTTTGCCAGCGGTTCAAGCGCCATGATGGTTTCGGTGGGTCCATCCAATGAAAAACGGTTGCGGTCCACAATAGCGGTCAGGTTATCCAATTTAAAATGGGATGCGCTCATGGCTGCCTCCCACACGCTTCCTTCCATCAATTCGCCATCCCCTAAAATACAATAGACCTTCCAATCAGCTTTATCCAGTTTTCCACCCAGGGCAATTCCCACTGAAATGGGTAATCCATGACCCAGGGAACCGGAGCTGATCTCCACCCCGGGCATGCGGTGTTTATCCACGTGCATACTGAGGGGGGCATCCAGCATATCAAAGCGATTCAACTCATCCAGCGGGAAAAATCCGCGCCGTGCCATGGCTGCTGAAAAACCAACATTGCCATGACCTTTGCTGAGCACGATGCGGTCACGCCCTTCCCATTTTGGATTTTTGGGGTCAACCTTGGCGACCTCAAAGAACAGAACGGAAAGTATTTCTGCCATGGAGAGAGAGCCGCCCACATGCACTCCTTCGCTGCAGTCGCGGGAGGTGCGAACGACATCTTCGCGAATTTGCACCGCAGTGCGTTTCAATTGCTTTAATTTTTCATTGTCCATATTAATCTCCAAAAAAGACCTAAAAATTATAATCTCATAACTGACGAAACCTGTTAATTATTAATTCTTCTCCATTTATTTCTCCATATAAAAACCGATATTTATAAAATCCTTATTCTCAAATTTATTTTACTTCTGCGACAGCAGTGACCGGGGATGCTTCCAAGCCTTCCATGCGTAAAGGAAAAAGGAAAATACGATGGATGGGATTGTTGACCAGTACATCCAGCCTGGCATCTTCTAAAAGGATGATGGGTTCATACCGATCCAGTAAAGTATGATGGATCGGATAACCCAACGGTCGGTTGATCTGCAGATTTTCGATCGAGGTGAAATCAACCCCGATACAGCGCAATTGAGGGATGGATGCCAGTAATCTGGCAGACTCAAGTGAAAACCCAGGTGTGGCAGTCAGGTAGGTTTCCGGCTGTCCAGCGCGGTAAGTTAGTCCAAAACCGGTATGTACCAACAAGGCATCACATTCACTTAATGCTGCATGGTAAGGTTCAAGATCCACCAGTTCCACAGGCTGCCAGGCCTGGCGGGGAATATTTAATATAAGCACCTTGGAAAAAACAAACTCACCTATCGAAAAATCATTGATTTTGCGCCCCTGCGGGTTGAAATGCCAGGGCATGTCAATATGCGTGCCAGTGTGGACAAACATTTCCAAATAAGACGTATTGCTGTTTTGACCCTCAGCCATTCGAGTTCTCGGGATGATCTGCGGTGGATTCAACCTGGCATCCAGGACAGGGTTGGCAGGATCAACTGGGTAGGAAAATTCAATGAACATTAATAATCCATTTTATTTTGTCAGATGGGCAGATATCTCATCTAAAATTGATTTTTTGATTGGGATGCCCTCCTGCATGCGCTTTTGGGCAAGGATGGCTTCACGTTCACCCGGCATTTGCACTTCGCTGAATCCCTGGATGGGAGGGGTGGCTGTGATTTTTTCTTCCAGCTTCCCGGTGCGGGATATAAATTCTTCCACTGGCATGATGCCGGCCGGGTCAATGGCCAGCACCATCATGGAGACCCCTTGCGGTTTATCCGGCGCCTTATGAAAGGAAGGGATATCGGGCCCCAGTGTGCCGCCGCTAAGCACACCAGTTAACATTTCCACTGCCACAGCCAGGGAATACCCTTTCGGACCGCCTAAAGGAAGCAGGATTCCTTTCAATGCTTCAGCTAGTGAGGTGGTCGGTTCACCATCGGCATTGAGTGCCAGACCGGCTGGGATCTCATCACCTGAACGAGCCATTTCATATAATTTTCCCTTTGCGGTGGCACTGGTGGCCAGGTCCACCACTACCGGGAATTGCCTGCCTGGAAAAGCAAAGGAAAGCGGGTTGGTGCCAATTGCTGCTTTGCGGCCTCCATAGGGTGCCACTGCAGGGTTGGCGTTATGCACCATGAATCCCAGCAGGCCGGCTTTTGCAAGTTTTTCAGTAAAGCAACCCAGTGCGCCGGCATGATTGCCATTAAAGACGCTCACCACTCCCACTCCATGTTCCCTGGCCACCTTGATCGCTCCAGCTGCAGCTTCAGAGGCAATGTATTGACCAAAAGAACCGCATCCATCCAGATGCATAATGGCACCACGATGATTAATGACCTTTGGAACAGCGTTCGGTTGTATCCCGCCGCTGAGGGCTCTTTCCATGTAGGTCGGCAGCATGTTCAACCCGTGAGAGCTTACCCCATGCAGTTCGCACCACAACAAGGCATCTGTAACGGCATCCACAGCCGCAGGAATAGCCTTAACAAAGATCAATGCTCGCTGGCAGAGGTCTGTCACCTCTGCTACTGAAAGAACGCTGATTGGTTTGGCTTCCATTATATTATTCCTACTTTAACATGCCCATTTCGGTGAATTTGGCCTTGATCTTGGCGCTGGTTTCTACTGGCAGGGGTCCAAAAGGTCGGCGGGGATATCCCGCATTGACACCACGCATGTGCAGGGCTTCATAGCAAACCACAAGAGTGGGTCCAAGTTTCAGGATATTGCGGGCGCGATTAACTTTTAATTGCATCTGGGCGGCTTTACGGCCGTCATTGGTTAAAAGAATTTCCCAGAATTCGTGCATTAATTCCGGCCAGACATTGGCTAGTCCGGAGATTACCCCTTTTGCACCGGCTTCCACTGCTGGAGCCGCGATGGCTTCGGTGCCCACAATGGGTATAAATTTTGGATCCTTGACTGCTTCAAGGAAAGCATAGAAATTTATGATATCAAATTGACTGTCTTTAAATCCAGCTAAACTTTCAGCTGCGAGCGTTTTGACCATACCAGGGGTCAATGGATTACCGGAAAGCTCGGGGTTGTTGTAGGCGAAGACCGGGATCTTCACTGCCTGTATGATTGCGCGGAAATAATCCAATAGATCCGCTTCCGGGTATTTGTAATACCAGGGTGGAATGGATCCGACTGCATCCGCTCCGGCGGATTCGGCGTGTTTTGCCAATTCTACTGCTTCTGCAGTACTGACAGCTCCAATATGGATGATGACGGGCACTTTTCCGCCCACTTCATCAATGATCACCTCTGCTACTTTTTTTCGTTCGGCCGTGGTCATCAACGGCCCGGAGCCGTAGGTGCCGGTCGGGTAGAACCCATTGATATGGGGCAGTAGAAAACTGATGACTTCTCGTTGTGCTTTTTCATCAAAATTGCCAGCTTTATCGAAGCAGGTGATGACGGGAGGGATGATGCCTTTGATTTCCTTACTCATTGAGATACTCCTTAAAGGTTAAGATAATTGGAAAAGCCGCAATGCTTCTGCAAGCGGCACATGCCTGAAGTCAGTGAATTCTTTAATGAACCTTTCGGCGCTGATCAAGGGCGGCATGTCCTGATCTGTGTTCGTGCCGAAGGAAAACTCAACGTCCGGCCGCAGTGTTCGCACCATCCGGGCGATCTGCTGAAGGCTGAGTGAATCATTGGGAAGGTTGTAGATACTGTGCTGATTCTTTTCCGCCATGGCCAGAGTGACCAGAGCCCGTGCAGTATCTTCCAGATGGGATATCGCCAAGGTCACCTGCGGAGCAAATTTTGTTTCAATTTTCCCACCTGTCTTAAGCATGTTAAAAATGTCCATTCTCCAGGCGGACGTGGTAAGCGCATTTCCCGGACCAACAACAGCTCCCATTCGGCCGGCGGTGAATTGAAACCCAAACTTCCTGGCATAGCTGACACCTAACGCTTCCACAAATCGCTTTGTCTCACCGTAGAAATTATCCGGGGTGGGTGCAACCGATTCATCCACCGGACATTGCTCTATTGGGCGGTAACCGAGAGCGGAATAAGAGGAGGAATAGATAAAACGCTTGACCCCATATTGGTGGGTTAACTCCAGTAGATTATTTGAACCCAGCACATTCACCTGAAAGGCAAGGTCCGGGTTCTGATTGGAATTGGTGGTCAACGTGGCCGCCATGTGAATGATTGTGCCAATCTTGTGAGCCAGGAAAATGGTTTCCAATTGCTTGCGATCGGAGAGGTCAGCGGTCATGCTGATGACCTCACTGGAGGGATTGGCTTTATGCCGAACGTCAATGACCTTTTGACCAGCATCGATCAATTGCCGGCAGACCTCTGTTCCCAGAAAGCCGCTTCCACCGGTGACCAGTATGGTGTTGTAATCTTTGAGCATGTCAGACAAGATTATTTGCAAAGGATTGCTGACCCATACGATAATTCATCGTGAATGGTGAAAACAATTGGACAATATCCATAAATCACCTCAAGATACAGGCTGGAGAATCCGGTAAATTATAGTACAAGAAATAAATTATGATGAAAAAACAAAATTTTGGAGTACTGGATGAGCGCAAATGCAATTAATTTCTAAAAAAACTTCCATAAAAAATGTTCTATCAATCTAACAATGCTAACTTATAACCTCTTAATCAGCATAAGTTAAATTTGTTGTGAGCGATAGATTTCAGGAAATTAATGTTCCAACTTCTTTCCCTTGAATGGCATCTGTGAGGGCTTTGGCATCCCAGAGATTAAGTACCAGGATGGGTAATTTATTTTCCATGCATAAAGAAACCGCGGTACTGTCCATCACTTCCAAACGAAGATTGAGGGTCTCTATATAACTCAAATTGTTGAACTTTTTTGCTTTTGGATTATTGGAAGGGTCACTGTCATATACTCCATCCACTTTGGTGGCTTTGATCAGCACATTTGCGCCGACCTCCGTAGCCCGCAGAGCCGCTGCCGTATCTGTTGAGAAGAATGGATTTCCAGTGCCGCCTCCAAAGATTACCACCCGCCCTTTTTCCAGGTGACGGATGGCGCGCCGGCGGATGTAAGGTTCTGCTACAGTGCGCATTTCAATGGCGGATTGCACCCGTGTGTCAACCCCGCATTTTTCCATGGCATCCATCAAAGCCAGCGCATTCATCACCGTGCCCAGCATGCCCATGTAATCTGCAGTGGCCTGGTCCATGCCCATTTCCAGACCCACTCTGCCGCGCCATAGGTTGCCAGCCCCAATGACAATGGCTACATCCACACCCAATTCATGAACCTGACGCACACGCAGCGCGATATCAGCTGCGCGTTTGGCGTTGATGCCATATCCTTCTGGTCCTGCCAGGGCTTCACCGCTCAGTTTTAATAAAATTCGTTGGTATTTAATGTTTTTCATGGGTCTCCTTACTAAAAAAAAAGCCAACCAATTGGTTGGCTTTTGATTCTATTCTGCTGAATTAACCTCACCCAATCCGTAACGCACAAAGCGCCGAATGACAATGTTTTCACCGGTGGCGGCAACGGTCTGATTGAGCAGTTGTTCGATGGTTAAATTCTCATCGCGGATATAAACCTGGCGTAATAACACCATTTCATTCTTATATTTCTTGATCGAACCTTCCACAATCCTGGGAAGGAGGTTATCCGCTTTACCTTCTTCCTTGGCTTTTGCAGTTGCGATGGCTTCCTCGTGTTCTATGACAGCCGCAGGAATATCTTCCTCGCGAATGTAAAGGGGAAAAGATGCAGCGATCTGCAGGGCAACTTCATGGGCAAATTTTCTGAATGCCTCTGAACGTCCCACAAAATCGGTTTCACAATTCACTTCCACCATGACGCCTACCCGGCCATCCCCATGTGAGTAGAGTTCCACCACACCTTCGGATGCGTCTCTGCCGGCGCGTTTGCTCGCCGTTGCCAGTCCTTTTTCGCGGAGTAAGTCCAGGGCTTTTTCCAAATCACCACCGGCTTCTTCCAATGCCGTGCGGCAATCCAGGATACCCACTCCAGTGGACTCACGTAGTTTCTTGATCATATCGGTTGTAATTTGCATTGCTTGTTCCTGGATATTACTATCTCTCAGTAATATTATTCCTTATCCTCTTCTTTTTTTTCTTCGGATTTATCAAGGGCTGGTTTTTCCGCCGTCTTCTTTTTTCTGGTCGCCTTGACTTTTTCGACTGGTTTTTCAATTTCTTCAGGGGCAATTTCAGCGGCAACAATTTCTGCCACAACAGGTTTTACGGCTGCCAGCTTGGCCAAAGTGGATGTACCCAAAAGATCTTCATCATCCAGTTCAACTTCGAGCTCAATGTGCCCCCGGCTCAGATCTGCAGCGCGGGCAGCTTCATCAGCGAGCAGTCCGGCATCATCCACGGGTTCTTCCTTACGCATGGCTTTGCCTTCTATGACGGCATCGGCTACTTTTCCTACCAGTAATTTAATGGCGCGAATGGCGTCATCATTGGCTGGCACAATATAATCCACGCCGCTGGGGTCGCAATTGGTATCCACCAGAGCAACGATGGGAATTTCTTTAAGATTGGCTTCATGGACTGCGGTTGTTTCTCGGCTTACATCGATGATAAACAGCAGTTCGGGCAGGCGCTTCATGTTCCGAATGCCAACCAGTGTGGTCAACAAACGGTTGATTTCGCGTTCGATCATCAAGCCTTCTTTTTTAACCAGGCGGTCAATCTCGCCGCTGTCGCGAAGTTTTTCCAACCGCTCCAGTTCCATAATACGCGCGTTAATTGTGGTCCAATTGGTGAGTGTGCCCGGCAGCCAGCGTTCGGTTACATAGGGCATTCCGCAGCGAATGGCTTCTTCCTGGATCGTTTCCTGTGCCTGGCGCTTGGTACCCACGAACATGACCGTGCCGCCGGCAGCGACGGTATCGCGAACGATGTTGTAGGCAACTTCAAGATATTTTACGGTTTGCTGAAGGTCGATGATATGGATCCCGTTGCGCTCGGTAAAAATGTAGGGGCGCATGCGCGGATCCCATTTGTTGGTGCGATGCCCAAAGTGGACTCCGCTTTCCAAAAGTGCTTTCATGGATATATTGGCAGACATAGCTGATCTCCTTTGCGTTTTTCCTCCGCCTTCTTGATCTCGTTCCACACTGACGCTCCCGCGGCAGCACGCAAGGAAACTCTTGAAGGCGTGTGTAATATTTGCTTCCGGGTAGGAAGCCCTACAAGTTTACCACAGGGTCACAAAAACCGTCCAGAAGGCAGCTTTGGATTGGATTGAGAACAAAAAACGCGGGCACCTGCTAATACCAGCTATAATTCGACGATATTTCTTGAATCAATAAGCTAATCCTAGAGGTTTAATGAGTATTTCCAGACGATTGGAAAATGCCCGGAATGCCTTCGATAAAAAAAATCAAAAGGCATCTGCGGCTTTACATGAAATTTCCGAAATTCGCAAAGATGCTGAAGAACGGCACGGTTCAGACAGTTCCAAATATATAGGCAATATGGTCTTTGGCGGTTTGGATGGCATCATGACCACTTTTGCCGTGGTCAGCGGGGTTGCAGGTGCCCAATTGAACCCGGCGATCATTATCATTATGGGTCTGGCAAACCTTTTTGGTGACGGGTTTTCAATGGGGTTGGGAGCTTTCCTTTCCCGAAAGAGTGAAAAGGAATATTATGATCATGAATACGAGCGTGAGTCTTGGGAATTGGAACATTTTCCGGAAGGGGAACGCCAGGAATTATTACAGATCTATTTGAAACAGGGCTATCCACCGGCTGATGCACAAAAAATCGTTGAAGTGAAAACTGCCAATAAGGAACTCTGGCTGTCCGCCATGATGACTGAAGAATTGGGATTAATGAAAGATGATTCCTCGCCAGTGGGCGCTGCCCTGACCACGTTCTTCTCTTTCCTGGCAACCGGTTCGCTTCCCTTGCTTGTCTATCTGGCAGCCCTGCTTTTTAGATTTACCCTGCCTGCTGCCACCTCTTTCTTGATCTCTGTTGGTTTATCGGGAGTGGCTTTATTTGCGCTGGGCGCAGCTAAATATTTTGTAACCAGGCGCAATCCCTTTTTAAGTGGTTTGGAAATGTTGATTGTTGGCGGGTTTGCAGCTGGTGTTGCATATCTGGTGGGCGCATTACTTAAAGGAATTGGAGGATAAAAGGATGACTATGAAGAATCAATCGCTTCATATCTTAATAACGAATGATGATGGGGTATTTGCTCCAGGGATCCTGGCTCTGGCAAAGGAGATCCGTAAATTGGGAAAGGTGACCATTGTCGCACCTGATCATAACTGGTCGGCTTCCGGTCATGTGAAGACATTAAGCCGCCCGATGCGCGTTAAAGAAGTGGAACTGGCAGATGGCAGTAAAGCATTTGCCTGTGATGGTGCACCTTCGGACTGTGTTGCCTTGCCAGCGCTGGGTCTCCTGCCGGAACCCATTAATTTTGTAGTATCGGGGATTAATCCGAATTGTAATTTGGGACATGACGTCACCTATTCTGGTACGGTTACTGCTGCCATGGAAGCCGCAATTTGGAATATTCCTGCCATTGCAGTATCCCTGGATGCTCCGGAATATCATAGCGGCGGGCTGGATTATTCAACGGCTGCTCAAGTAGCTGCCACGGTGGTTACATCCGTAAATGAACATGGCCTGCCTCAAGGTGTTCTTCTGAATGTCAATGTGCCTTACTTGAAAATTAATGAACTCAAAGGTTACACGATCACCCGTCAGGGATTGCGTGTTTATCGCGATGAACTCATCCGCCGCGAGGATCCACGTGGACGTCCTTATTACTGGATTGGCGGGGATGCGCCATCTGGCGTTCCAGAGGAAGGCACGGATATAGGTATGATTAAAAAGGGTTATGTATCTATAACGCCCCTCTCCTTAGATATGACTGCATACTCATTTATGGATGTTCTTAAAAAGTGGACAATTAAATAATTCGGCTGTGTAAATAGAAGCATATTCTGATTTGATTTTCTAGTTCTTATGCGACTTATTGCAGCACTTCTCATCATTTTCTCAAATCTGTCAACTTTTTTTTCACCGGACGTTGCGCAGGCGCCTTCAGGTTATGACCTCATTGCAGCAGTTAATGCATTGCGAGCCAGTAAAGGTTTAACAGCGTATGCGATTGACCCATTGCTGATGCTCTCAGCCCAAATGCAGGCAGAGTATCTTGCATCGCAGGCACCCGGACCGGTCAGCGGTCATGTTGGTCCCGGCGGGACAGATGCTGATGCGCGTGCAAAGGCAGTTGGATTTCCTTATGTGGTTGGGCTGGATATTAATGAGAATTGGGCTTCCATGCCGGTGGGTTCTTCCTTTGAAGATATCTTCAATGGTGTTTGGAATGACTCTGCCCATCAGCACACCATGCTGCATCAACTTGGGCAATTGGCCGGGGCTGGCATTGCTATCTCTGGCGATACGATGTACATTATTTTGGATGTGGCTGCATACTGGGGTGATGCAGGTAAAACTCCCTGGCCTACTTCCTCTGGATACAGTGCACCTGGCACTCCGGCCATTGTTTCGCAATATATTGCGCCTGTCAAGGTTGCCACACCACTAGCCGATGGATCTGTGACCCACCAGGTCCAATCCGGTCAATCGTTGTGGAGTATTGCCATAAAATATGGCGTAAAGATAGACTCAATCCGCCGATTGAACAACATCAGTACGGATGGCACTATTTATATGGGGCAGAAATTAATCGTTAAAGGTCCCGGCTTAAGTACTCCTACGGTTTCCCAGGTCACAGAAACCCCATCCTTATCAGATTTTTTACCGCCTAGGTCTGACGCACAAATCTTTACTACCCCAACCCCGCTCCCAACTATTAAACCGACTCAAATATTTGATCCAACTGGCTTTTTCCTTTTCCTTTTTGTTTTATGTGGAGCCGGACTCGTGCTTGTTTTTATTGGCATGAACCGCTGATTGCTCAATCTTGTCTAAGATATAATGACGATATGAAAAAATCTTTTTTTCTACTGATGATTGTTCTTAGCCTGTTGCTTTCCGGATTTGTCACCCGAAACATGGTGAGAATGAATGCCCCCGGAGCTTACGATGTGATTGCAGCGGTAAATTCACTGCGTACAAGCCAGGGTATTGCCGCCCTGGAAATAGATGGCTCATTGATGGCCGCTGCTCAGGTTCAGGCAGAGTACCTGGCTTCAATTGGTGGTTCGAATATTACCGATGGTCACCAGGGAGCTGGCGGGACTTATGCATATGAACGCGCAGCCGCAGCTGGTTACCCTTTACCCCAGGGTGTGGACGTGAAGGAATGCTGGGCATTTGCAGATACCAGCAATTCCATTGATCAGATCATCAATGGGCTTTGGGACAATGCCATCGATAGGGAGGTGTTGCTGCATGAATATGGCAAGAATGTTGGTGCTGGCGTTTTTGAAAAAGATGGAATTGTCTATTACATTCTAAATGTATCTGTTATCTGGGGGGTTTCCTCCAGCACAAATAGCAGTACTCCTGGCGCAACAAACAGTACTCCGGGTGCGAAAATCGCCACCCTTTCCACCACTCCCCAGGTTGCACCTGTAATTGTTTCCACACCCAAACCGGATGGCTCACTTTCGCATGTGGTTCAAGCAAACCAGGCCATATGGAGCATCGCCAGGGCTTATGGTGTGCCCGAGGCGCAAATCCGCCTGCTAAATAATTTTGCAGCCAATGCGAATAATATTTATGTGGGTGAAACTCTGGTGATCCGCATGGCCTTTACGCCCACGCCTTTTCCGACAGCAACCATCACCCCGCGTCCGCCAACCCGAACGCCAGTTCCCCCTCAAGTCGTGGAAACATTGCAGCCCGTTCAACCAGTATCAACGGCAGCCCCGATCTTGGGGGGAATTGACAGAACGACGATCGGCCTGCTTTTAGTCCTGCTTTGCGGCATTGGGCTGGTGCTGATCATTATGGGAACATTACGGCGTAAAAAATAGTTATTTCTCGGAAAAACGAAAGCGCCGGACTCACTTGTTTTGTGAGGTACTTCGCGGCGCTTTTTTATCCATTGATCAGTAAAAGTAAAATAATGCGCAAGAGTAAGCTTAAATACTCCAATCTTCCACAGAAGCCATGATCGTTTTTTCTTCCTGCTCGTAGCGCTTTTCAATTGCATCCAACCGCTGCATGATCAGGGTAAGCTCATCCCCAACCATATCCGGCATCTTATTGTGGTTCAGGTCAGGAATCATCTTTTGTTTATGGATCTTGTGTTCCACCACCTTACCGGGAACTCCCACGACAACTGAATCGCGTGGAACACTCTCCACAACCACAGCATTGGCACCCACCCGGCTGCATTCACCCAGGGTAATGGCTCCCAGGATTTGTGCGCCTGCGCCAATCACCACCCCTTCTTCAAGGGTTGGGTGGCGTTTGCCCTTTTTTAAGCTAACCCCGCCCAGCGTTACCCCATGATACAAAGTAACATCTTTACCAATTTCAGCTGTCTCACCGATCACCACACCCATCCCGTGATCGATAAAAACCCCCGTGCTTATTTTAGCTCCCGGATGTATCTCTATGCCGGTAAAAAAGCGGTTGAATTGGGCCAACCAGCGGGCAAGCAATCTTAATCGATGTTCCCATAACCAGTGAGTGACGCGGTAACCCCAGATCGCATGAACTCCTGAATAGCACAGCAGGACTTCCAACCAATTACGAGCGGCTGGATCCCTTTCTATCGCAACTTGGATATCATTCCGCATGTTCTTAAACATTTTCCCTCCCTTAGACCAGGTCTTTAAATAAATCTGTGCTTAAGTAGCGTTCTCCAAATGAAGGGATGATTACAACGATCAGCTTACCCTTGTTTTCCTCACGGCGGGCAACTTCCAATGCTGCCCAGGTGGCAGCTCCGCTGGATATACCAACCAGAAGACCTTCCATACGCGCCATCATACGAGCCATAGTAAAGGCATCTTCATTTTTTACCCGGATAATCTCATCAATGATTTTCATATTCAGAATCGAAGGGATAAAACCAGCGCCGATGCCCTGAAGAGGGTGTGGCCCTTTTTTCCCTCCAGATAGCACCGGGGAAGCATCCGGTTCCACAGCAACACAGCGAAAAGATGGCTTTAACGCTTTAATGGTTTCGCCCACACCTGTAATTGTCCCGCCGGTACCAACTCCTGCCACCAGGATATCGGCTTTCCCATCGGTATCCTTCCATATCTCCATTGCCGTGGTACGGCGGTGTACCTCAGGGTTGGCAGGATTTTCAAACTGGTTGGGAATAAAATAGCGCGGGTCTGAACCTTTAAGTTCCTCAGCTTTGCGGATCGCACCAGCCATACCTTCGCTGCCCGGGGTCAGGATCAATTCAGCTCCAAATGCTTTTAATAGAATCTGGCGTTCTTTACTCATGGTCTCCGGCATGGTGAAAGCGCATCGATAACCACGCGCAGCACAAACAAATGCAAGCCCAATACCGGTATTGCCGCTGGTGGGTTCCAGGATAATTGTGTCCTTATTAATTAATCCATTTTTTTCAGCTGATTCGATCATCGCAAGACCAATCCGGTCTTTGACGCTGTGGGAAGGGTTAAAATACTCAAGTTTAACAACCACCTCTGCTACTGCACCTTTGGTGATGCGTTTCAAACGTACCAGCGGAGTATTTCCGACCAGTTCGGTAATGCTATTGGCAATCTTCATTTTTCACCTCTTTAAAAATAAAAACCATCTGATGAATTCGGCAAAAACCCATTTTCTCATTGATCGAGACTGGTACCGCCGTTGACATCAGATGGCTATTAATATTTTAGCCAGGCGGTGATTAGTTCCAGTCCCGCCCTGGACAGATGCAATTTGCCATTAAGTGCTCCAAATGAACCTAATATTTTCAAATTGATTATACCTGATTGTAAAACAGACTGACAACAAGAACCATATGAGCACTATTAATTATTTGCCGCAACTAAAGATACAGAAAAACGTAAATAAAATACAGAAAATTCAATTATGATCAGAGGCAGTTATGAATAAAAAATTATTTCGTAAACCGCTCAATGCCATGCTGGGGGGTGTTTGTGCGGGGTTGGGCGAGTACCTTGGAATCGACCCTTTGTTTATCCGTTTGTTTCTTGTGCTTTGGGCGGTGACCGGTGGTAGTGTGGTCCTGGTGTATTTGATCCTGTGGGTGGTTATCCCAGCCGAAGGGGATGATTCTCCAATGAACCTTGATCTGCGTATTAAACAGATGGGCAGGGAAATTTCTGATGTAGCTCGGCATCCAAATTCACAATTGATCACATATGCCGGTGTGGGATTAATTGGAATGGGAGTACTTTTTCTTCTCCAGCAGTCTGGGTTCTTTTGGTCTAAATGGTTTAATTGGGATCTGATCTGGCCAATGGCTCTGGTTCTGGTAGGAGCAACCATCCTGATTCGCTCCTTGATACGAAAAAAATAATTAAAAATTACCCTCCCAACCGATTGAGGGGGGCAACCGGCTGGAAGGGCAAAATTATCATAACATGATATTTCATTTCATTCAAGATTTTTGTAATTATTTAAGATAATAACTATCTTGAATATGTATTGGAACTTTTTTTTATCAGATGCGTCTATAAGTTGAATCAATAAATCTATTGGAGAAAAAATGACTAAAAAAATATCTTTGTTGAGCGTTCTGTTATTAATTGGATTCCTGATGACTGCTTGCGGTACGCCGGCAGCGATTACGGTCAGCTCGCCGGCTCAAATTCCACAGATCAGTGCCAGTGGATCCGGCCTTGTGCATGTTGTACCGGATATTGCATACGTATATATCGGTGTTCGCAGCCAGGGCATCACAGTGGCAGCCGCTTTGAAAACGAATAATCAATCTGCGAAAGATATTAAAGACGCGCTCGTTGCCCAAAAGGTGGCAGAAAAGGATATCCAGACATCCAGCTTCAATGTGTATCCACAACAATATGATACTGCCGGAAAACCAGTCCCCACATTTTATGCGGTGGATAATACAGTGTATGTCACTATCCGAAATCTGGATGCAATCGGTACGATCCTTGACCTTGTGGCAGCAACCGGAGCCAACAGCATCAACGGCGTCTATTTTGACCTTTCGAATAAGGATGCCGCCCAGGAACAAGCCCGCCAAATGGCGGTCGAACAGGCGAAAAAGCAGGCAGAACAGATTGCCAGTCTTACCGGGGTGAAATTAGGCAAACTGATCAATATCAATGTCTATTCCAGCGGTGCTCCTTATGCGATGGAAGGTAAAGGCGGCGGTGGATCAGCAATGGCTGGGTCCTCTGTGCCAGTTTCAACCGGGCAAATGACCATTACGGCAGATGCAAGCCTCGCGTACGAGATCATACAATAGAGAAATTAATTTTGGGAAAGGCAGGTGCAGGTATTAGAACCCGCGCCTGCTTTTTATTTAATCCAAAACCAGGTGATTAAATAATAGCTGATGACTCCCGCCCATAACCAGGTATCCACCCGATCGAGAATCCCACCATGTCCCGGGATCAGATTGCTGGAATCTTTAAGATTGAACTGGCGCTTGAGCATACTTTCCCCCAGATCCCCCAGCAAAGCAAAGATGCTGACGATGGAAGTCAATAGCAAACCATTAATGGCATTGATATGGTTTGAGAGCGGATGTACAAGAGTTCCAAAAATAAAACCAAATAAACCCGCGCAGATAACTCCCCCCAAGAAACCTTCTATGGATTTGGCAGGGCTGACTTTTACTGAGATCTTATGCCTGCCAAATGATGAACCAATCAGATAAGCGCCGACATCGCTGATTCCTACACCCAATATGGCCAGGATGATCCAATACAATCCTTCCGGTAAAAAACGCAATGCAACCACGTAACTTCCCAACCAGCCAACATAGATCAGCCCCCCCAGGCTGAAACATAGATCAATTCCTGCGGTTGTTACCCCTTTTTCATATGCAATGGTGTGGTAAGCCATGGAGATCAAAACAAGGCAGGAAAAAATTATTGCGGTCAGATCAAACCCTGGTAGTACTTTGGAAAGGGCCAGGCACACTGTTCCTCCAACCAGGATAATGAGATTGGGCGAGTATTTAGCCTCTTTAAACATGCGCCAGAATTCCCAGGCACCTAAACCCAGGATAGCGGCTGCGGCCAAAAGAAAAATCCACCCGCCTGCAATGACTACAAGCAGGCAGGCAGGGATAAAAATCAGAGCGCTGAGTATTCGTTTACCCAGCATAGGATTGGCTTTCCCCGCGTTTGGATGATTTGCGGCTGCCAAAACGTCTATCGCGGTTCCCATACTCAATAATGGCTTTATGTAATTCCTCTTTGTCAAAATCAGGCCATAATACCGGTGTGAAATACCATTCTGAGTAAGCGGTCTGCCAAAGCAGAAAGTTGGATGTGCGCATTTCTCCAGAGGTACGGATGACCAGATCCGGATCAGGAAGCCCGTTGGTAAATAAATTTTGGCTGATGATTTGTTCATTCACTTGGTCGGGTTTAATTCCTTGTTTGATAATGTTTTCAAGTGCATAGACAATCTCATCCCGGCTGCCGTAATTCCAGGCAATAGTAAGAACTAATCGCTGATTATTTTTTGTCAATTGGATCGCCGATTCCACCTTTTTACGCAAGGAAGGATTCAGCTGTTCAAGACGGCCGATATGTCTGAGCCGTGTGCCCTGTTTATTTAATTCATCCATCTCTTTTTCAATGGATTCAGCCAGGATTTGCATCAACCCATCGACCTCATCCGGCGGTCGTTTCCAATTTTCCGTTGAGAAAGCATAAATGGTTAAATACTTCACGCCGAATTCTACACAGGCTTTGATAATCTGGCGTAAATTTTCAGTTCCAGCGCGGTGGCCGGCGATATGCAGCAGATGGCGTTTTTCCGCCCACCGTCCGTTACCATCCATAATGATCGCGATATGAGCAGGAATTTTTGCAAATTCTTCTGCTGGTTTTTGTTCGGGCATTCTATATCCTGAATTAGACTTCCATTATCTCTTTGACCTTTTTCTCACCGATTTTATCTATTTCTTCGATGATTTTATCGGTTAACTTCTGGATTTCCTCCTCGCCAGTTTTAAGATCGTCTTCGGAAAGCAGTTTGGCATCTTCATATTCACGCAGTTCCTTAATGATGTCCCGGCGAACATTCCGGATGGCGATCCGCGATTCTTCCAACCGGCTATGGACAAATTTGGTTAAATCGTGCCTCCGTTCCTCATTCAACGGAGGGAGATTAAGCCGAATTACTTTGCCATCGCTTAATGGGTTTAAACCAAGCTCCGATGCTAGAATGGCTTTCTCGATATCCTTAATGGAAGTGATATCAAACGGACGGATGAGCAGTTGACGTGGTTCTGGTACGCTGATGGTAGCCAGTTGAATAAGCGGAGCTGCAGCGCCATAATACTCAATTTGCATTTTTTCTATCAATGCTGGGCTGGCACGCCCGGTACGTACACCGGCTAAATCCTCCTCAAGAGCCGTAATGGCGCTCTTCATTCTTCTTTCAGCCTCAGCTAAAGATTCTTTAATCATTTTGCCTCCTCGGACATTAATGTAAAGATTTTTAACGGATAGTTTTTAATGCTCATAATAGCATACCTTATTTAATCAAAAATTTCCATAAATTCATTTGAATAATTTTTTATTTTTCAGATAATCAATAAAAATGCAACATGGAAAAGGTTTGGGAGTGCGATCCAACTGAAATTCATTAATCATCATTTCTTGTTTAAGAAGGTTGTTTATGAATTATTAAAGGATGGGCTCCCTGAAGCTGGCCAAAGAAATTGTTGCAACTCTCAGATCATTCACCCGCAAATATGGCTACCGCAACAGCATAGTGCTGTGAGTGGCTGATGCTGACCGACCAGGTATTAAGGTTGTTTTCCTCTGCGATCCTTTTGGCATTTTTATAAAGATTTAATACCGGCTGGCCATTAGGATCATGCAATATTTCCATCTCCTGAAAACTCACTGGTCCAATCCCACAACCCAGTGCTTTAACCACAGCTTCCTTGGCTGCAAATTTCCCGGCCAGGGTGGTATTGTTATCTTTTACTTCCAATTGTTCTTGAGCAGTCAATACCCGTTTGAGAAAACGCGTACGGATGCCTGGCTCGATCCGTTCAAAGCGTTCAATTTCAATCAGATCAATTCCACTCCGCAGGATCATTTATGTTTACCTTTTATATTGGTGCCGGCACTGACGATGGCAAGCCGGTCTATGTTCAAATAACGGTTTGAAGATTCAAGAATTTGTTCCGCGCTGATGGCATTGATCAATCCTGAATAGCGCTGATAGTAATCAAGCCCCATTTGAAAGTGTTCCATGGTCAGGATGGCATTAGCTAATCCTGAATTGGATTCCAGCGAGAGCGCCAGCCGGCCCGTCAGATGGGATTTTGAATCACTCAGTTCTTCTTTTGTTACCTGTTCATTTATGAATTTTTTTATTTCTTGCTTAATTAAATCTATGGCTTTTTCAGTATTTTTTGGATTCACACCGGCCATAAATTCCCAGACGCCGCCCTCTAACCAACTGTTTAGGCTGCTGCCAGCATAGTAAGCTAAACCGGCTTTTACTCGAACAACTTCTCCAATCCGGCCGAGCATCCCAAATTGACCCAGGATATCATTTCCCAGATAGATGGGCAGAAAATCCTGCGATTTACGCGCCGGTCCCAGGCTGCCGATTTGGATATCCGTCTGGTTTTTTTCCGGAATCTCAATATGCTGACGAATTGTTTTGCTTATTGGTTTGACTTCTAGCATTGGGGAAGTCTTTTTGTTATCTGTTTTCCATCTGCTGAAAGATTGGCTGACCAATTGATGTGCTGCTTCAGGTGGGATACCTCCAACAACAACGACGATCATTCCTTCGGGTACAAAGTTTGAATGATGGAAATCAATAAGATCATCCCTGGTAATGGCTTGAATTGTTTCAGGGTAACCATCCGTGGGTTCGCCCAAGGGATGGTTGGGGAAAAGGATCTTATCCAATGCCATGGATGCTCGATCTCCGGTATCCTGTTCGCGGATGGCCAGTGAGCTTAATATTTGAGCGCGCATTCTTTCTGTATATTCCAAAGGAAAGGTTGGCTGCATCAAACAATCGGCGGTTAATTCCAACAACATGGGGAGGTCTTCAGCCAGGGCTTTTCCGGAGAACCAGGTATTCTGGACGCTGGCGCTGAAGCTCAAGCTGGCTCCAGCCGATTCCAATAAATTATGAATTTGATGGAAACTTCTGTCTTTTGTCCCTCTTGAAAGCATGGAGGCGCAAAAATCGGCTAATCCTAATTTGCCCGCGGGATCATTACTGCTGGATGCCTTTAATAGGCCAATGAAATTTACGGATGCGGAATTGGAATTCTCCATGCATAGTACTGTGATGCCATTAGGCAGCTGGTATCGATGAATGACTTCAGGTCCAGGAATACTTAAAATTGTTTTTTGGTTTCTTGTCATTTTATTTATCCCCTTTGCCTGGTTGGTAAATCCCAACTACGCGCCGATTCGATGATAAATATTTCCGTGCTGCCTGATTAACTTCTTCTGCGGTTATGGTTTGGAGACTTTCAACATAATTTTCAAACCACTTGTAATTCGCAAAAATATTGGAATATCCCATCCAGAAAGCCTGATTGGTGATATTCTCACTCCCATAGGCAAATAATGCTTTGGCTTGTTTGATAGCTCGTTGAATTTCGTCTTCGTTCACCTTATTTTCCATCAACTTATTAATTTCCTCATCTATGGCAGTAATCACATCATCTGCTTTTTTATCAGGATGAACAGTGACGGATATGTCAAAAAGATAAGGATCAATGGTGGCTGTTAGACCCCCGCTTACACTTACCGCCAGGTCTTTTTCAACCAATTTTTGATACAGGCGGCTGGTTTTATTGGAAATTCCGCCTCCAAACATATTCAAAGATGTGGGGCCGGATAATATACTATCGAGCACGGTCATTATAAAAAAATCTTTTTCTGCAGCTCGGGGTGCGCGGTAAGAAATTTCCAGATATGTGGTTTCGCCAGGTCCTTCCACTACAATTCTTTTTTCACTGGTAAGAGCCGAATCCTGGACAATTTCATGGTTAGATTTCTGAGTCGAAGGCATGTTCTCATATAGACCGCGCAACTGGTTTTCCATCTGTTCTGGTTCAAAATCCCCCGCGATCGTAATAATGGCATTGGACGGTGTATAAAAAGCCTGATAATGTTTAAAGAGGTCATCCCGGGAAATCTTTTTAAGATCGTCCAATGTGCCGATTACTTCAAAATGATAAGGATGTGCGGAGAATGATGCGTTTTGGACTGCCTCAGACAAGCGAAACAGCGGTTCATTCTCATTTCCTTCACGTTCCGAAATAATTACCGTCCTTTCGGATTCAATTTCCCCGGGGTTAAAGTTACTATTCACCATACGGTCAGCTTCAATTTCCAAAGAGAGGCCGATTTTATCCGCTGGCATTGTTTCATAATAGGTTGTCCAATCCAGGTAGGTCATTCCATTCATAACACCCCCATCCCTTGAAATGGCATGATCGATCTTTTTAGCAGGATATTTCGGAGTGCCCTTGAATTGAATGTGTTCAACAAAATGGGAAATGCCGGTGATACCCGGTGTTTCATTACGAGAACCGACCTTATACCAGACCCATTGGCTGATAAGAGGGGCGGTGTGAATTTCTTTTAATAAAATTGTTAATCCATTAGACAGATGGATGGTTTGAATACTAATTGGATCTGAGGACATAGGTTGGGTACAAACCTTTCTATAAGATAGTGATTATCATTGTAATTTATTAATTACAGAAAATTGGTCATATTTTTAGATGATGGGGAAAATCTAGATTATCGTAGGGGAATGATCTGAAAATAAAAGGATAATAAGTTAAAGTATATTTATCTTTGGAGCAACTTCGTGTTTGCCATTAAAAAGAGCACTGCGCGAATAGGGGAACATCAGTAACAGACCAATTGCAATGATGCCTTCCCCAATTTGTACTCCGCGTGCCTGCCATATTCCAAAATAGGGTACTACAAACGGGAATGGATGACTTCCAAATCCAATAATATCAGCCATTCCGGAAATTACTGCGATAACATAACCCGTGGCGATAAATCGCATTCCAATTTCTGCAGCAATGCTGGGAGTCCGTTTGAACCAGAGGGAGATTAAGGTGTAATATCCGCCGAAGCAAATGATCGCCAGACCCACTAACATTACTGTGATTTGAACAAAACCAATAACTGGACTGCGATCCAATCCCAAGATATCCGGTTTGGCACCAATGAGAAACACCAGTAATCCTATGAGAGAGAGGATTATTCCAAGGCGAATTCGCTTGACTGGATAAATGATCGATTCATCCAATAAAGACAATTGCGTTACTTTATTATTTATTTGTTTCTTGTTCTCTGCCATTCGAAATCATTACCGTTTGTCAGGATGAAAAATTAAATAATAACTGAATGAATTCGTGATGGCAACGACATTTCAAAAAATAAACCGAAGAAAAGAATAAGATTATTCCGGTTTTTTATCTGCATCGTCAGCAGGTTCTTTTATTTCGGGCAACTCAGATTCTTTTGTTTCAGAATCCTCAGGTTCTATTTTCTTTTTGTTTTTCTTTTTCGGTTCAGGCTTTTCTTCCTCAGAAGGTTTTTCAGGGGTCTCGTTGGATTCAAGCTCGTTTTGTAATATTTTCATGTCCAGGTCGGTATACTGCTGGGATTCCACACGGCGCAAACTTAAACCGATCCGATGAGATTCGGGTTCAATTTTGATGATGCGCAGGGTGACAATATCACCCTCATGCAGTGCTTCCTTGGGATGATCTATATGCTTTTCGCTTAATTCGGAGATGTGGATCAACCCTTCCAGGTCATTATCAAGCTTGGCAAAAGCACCAAACTTAGTCAGCCGGGTGATTGTTCCTTCCACCAATTGACCGACTTTGAAACTTTTAATGTTTTCATACCAGGGGTCGGATTGTCTGGCACGGATCGAAAGGCCTATCCGCTTACTCTCTTTGTCGATCGAGATCACTTTAACATTAACTTGCTGGCCTACTTTTAATACATCCCCGGGATGGCGAATGCGCTCCCAGGATATCTCAGAAAGATGCACCAAACCGTCAGCGCCATTGATATTTACAAAAGCCCCAAAATCTGCCAAGCTGGTCACGGTTCCGGTACGTTCTTCGCCTTCTGCCAAATTATCAATAACCTTGTCACGAATACTTTCGCGGGTTTCATTGCTGGCTGCCCGTTCCGAAACAATCAACCGTCTGCGTTCCCGATCCACTTCGATAATGCAGACATTGATTTCCTGTCCCACCATCGGGCCAAAACTTTGTTCAGGTGAATCCCCGCTAATAGCGGCTCGACGGGAAAAGCTAAATTGTGAGGCGGGGATAAAACCGCGCAGCTTATTAAAAGCTACCAGCAAACCGCCTTTGTTGTAACCTACAACCTGACCCTTATAGGTTTCCTTGCTGGCCAAGTATTTCTCAGCATCCAGCCAGGTGGACTCTTCCAGAGCGCGTACATACGAAAGAACTAAATTTCCATTTTGATCTTCCGGATTAACCACATAGACCAAAATATCCTGGCCGACCTGCATGGCAGCGAATTCCTCAGGAGGGATCGCTTCAAATTCATTTCCATTGATGATGCCTTCGGATTTTGCGCCGACACTCACCAATATCTGGCCGGGGGATATACTGGCGATGGAGCCATGCTTTATATCACCCGATTTAAGTAAATTGATCCCAAGATCACTTTCATTTAGCAGTGATTCCATATTGGGTTGATTTTCATTCTGGTCGTTTTCCACTGTTTCCCCCTTGTCCTGGTTATTATTGTTCTGATCCATAGAACTGGCTCGCTCCGGTGTACAAGAATTAAATCATTATAAGGTCTAATGATTAAGTTGGCAACCCCGCCGGATACCCCTAACGGGTTCATTGATAACTGTAAGCGAACGCTGCATAAAAGTACCTAATGATGCCTGTGTTTCTTGAATTTGTTCTTGACATGCGAAGAGCTGGATGGGTTGGGATTATCACGCGGTTCCTGTCCAGTGGTTTTTGTTATTGTTTTTGCCCTGTTTGGACGGGCGCGGAACATCTGAGAAATTACAGTCATCCGGATATTATCCAGCAGGTTCTTAAAGGCATCCGAAGCCTGGCTTTTATACTGTACCAACGGGTCTCGCTGGGCGTAAGCTTCCATGCCAATGGAAACCCGCAAACCTTCCATGTGGGTAAGGTGTTCGATCCAGAGTGACGAAATGGCATTTAAGAGAATATTACGGTAAATGAAGTTTTGCAGGTCTTCTCCCAAGGCTTCGGTCACTTTTTCCATAATGGGCTGCTGTAAGGTTGTTTGGGGTTGAAGTACAAGCTGGCGATAGTTTTCAGCGCCCAGATGGGTATCGATTTTCGATTTGAGAATTGGGTCCAATTGTTCGTAGGTTACCTGAGATTGCAGCAGAGTGCGCAATTGCATCTGTCCAAAAGCCATCTGCAATAGTTTTTGAACCCTGATTAAATGATTTAATGTTTGAGTAGTCAGGTTTTCGGGTTCCTGGTTTTCCAGTTTATGACCAACCCAATATAAATAATTAAGTAAATTACCCCTCTTCATCAATTTCTTATGGGAGCGAGGGTCTAGAACCAGGCGATTTACCTCATCCATTCTGGAAAGGATCTCTAGCATCAAATTGTCTTCCCAATCTATAGGATCCCGACCATTAAGGATTGCCAGAATGTTCTGCCTTGCCTGTCCTTGCTCTCCGCAAAGTGCAGTAATTTTCGAATTAACGAACCCGGTCAACCAGGTGAACACACTTTCCCGGATGCCCTCCCAATTTCCCAGCAACCCTTCATCCGTGGGAAGGTTCAAAGATTCCTGTAATTTACTGCCATACACTTTGGCAATGCGTAAAAGCAGCCCTTTCATGGCGTTCACTTGTACCTGTTCTTTTACTTCCTCGTGAATCTGGTCCAGATAATCGAAGATATTCTTAATCTGTTCCTGTGAATAACTTAATCGGGAATTAAATGTGGTTTGGATTTGGTTGAAGATTGCCTTCGGATTTGTTCCTGGTTCACCGGACTGCATTTGCAGCCCTTCAAAATAGATATCCACCTCATCCAGTTTCTGGGCGAGCTGCTGTTGAAAGGCTTCATGGGTCTTATCCAGGAAAACACCAGCGCTGGCGACAAGGTGGGTTTTTTCCAGTTCAAGGACTTCATTTGCCAGATGATCTAGAAGCGTCAGGAACTGTTGTGCAGGGATCTTGTTTGTACTTTTTAATTTACTGTGGATGAAATCCAATAAAACCCGCATTTTAAAGGAGGGAATTCGCACCACCTCCCCTTCAATCGCCAGGGTTGGTTGAATATCATCCAGATAAGCCAGCAGCCGCCAGGTGCCATCGCTTTCTTGCAAGGCAGTTGGGATGCGCTGTTGCAGCTCGGTTTGCAGCATTTCCAATACATCCTCCATTAAGGAGGGTTTGGTCAAGACTTTATCGCGTTCAGCGTATATACGTTCACGCTGAGAATTAATTACATCATCATATTCCAGCAGATGTTTACGGATATCAAAGTTGTAGCCTTCCACCCTCTCCTGGGCCTGGTCCACCACCCGCCCATACAGACCCAGCTCCAAGGGCACCAGGTCATTGATCTTGAGCAGTCTCATCATCATTTCTTTGCGTTCCTGACCGAAGAGCCGCATCAGGTCATCTTCCCAGGAAACGAAGAAGCGCGAAGACCCGGGGTCTCCCTGGCGTGCAGCACGACCGCGCAGCTGGTTATCAATTCGCCTGGCTTCATGTTTTTCCGATCCGATGACATGCAGTCCGCCGAGCTGACGCACCAGTACCATCTTCTCAAAGTGATGCTGGAACTGGTTTACCTTTTCTTCATAGATCCCGAATTGTGCGGAGGTCAATTGGTTCAGGGATTGGTAATACTCCTGCATCGACATATTAAAAGGGTCTTTGCCCGCATTTTTTAATACGCGCATTACATCAGGCAAAACATCTTCATATAGTTCACCCCCTAATTTAATATCGATACCGCGTCCAGCCATATTGGTGGCAATCATTACCGATCCGAACATGCCGGCATTGGCAATGATCTTGGATTCTTCATCATGATTGCGGGCATTCAACACGCTATGTTTGATTCCCTGCCGCAGGATTTCTTGCAATCGGGGAAGGTGTTGTTCCTCAAAGTTAAAATAACGGAGCAATAAATCCAGGTTGGGTTTATCTTCGGGATTAAAAGATGCCAATCCCAGCGTTTGTGCCATCTTTTGCATTTCATTACTGCTGATCTTTTCCAGGGGTTCATTGAGAAAAGTCAGCTCAGGCACCACCCAATCAAAATCTTTAGCTTTATGTTGATCCAACCAGGCCTGCAGGATCAATAAAGTTTGCATCAGCTTTCGCAGCGGCTGGGTCTGCAGCCGGTTGGATACAATTTCAGAGTGTTCCACAGATGCGGTGCCCACCAGCAGAGGTCTTCCAGGAATATGGTAGCGGATGATTTCCTGAATGATGGCACGCAGTTTTGCTTCTGTGGTTCGGTAGATGACATCCGGATAATCTTTGCGTTTCCAGAATATTTCTTTTTTGTCAGCATCATCTCTACGGGCATAGTAGGAATAGGAATATCCCTGTTCATCTTTTCTATCCAGACTGGTCAACTCGGATTGTCCGCTGGAAGCCATGTAATCCAGGTTGGTGGGGATGCTGGTGACAGCCAATTTATAGATCGAAAAGAATTCTTCCGCTTCGGTCATTGCTGTGCCGGTCATACCAGCCAGCTTGGTGTACTTGCGGAAGTAATTTTGCAGCGTGATGGTGGCGTAAGTGATATTTTCCGGTCGAACCCGGACACCCTCCAAAGCTTCGACAGCCTGATGCAGTCCCTCCGACCAGCGCCTCCCCGGCATTAATCGCCCGGTGAATTCATCCACGATGATCACCTGTCCGCTCTGGATAATATAATCCTTGTTTTTCTTAAAAAGGAGTTTGGCTTTTAAAACCTGTTCCAGGTAACCAAGCAGGCGTGCCTGCTCAGGATTAAGCTCTTCGGGACGGTCCGGGTCGCGCAGAGTGACGCCCAAAATTTCCTCGACCTGGGCTTCGCCTGCCTCGGTCAGAGCAACACTGCGATCCTTTTCGTTGAAATCATAATCCCCTTCGCGCAATTGCTTGACTGCCTGAGCCATACGCATATAGGACTGGGATTCGTCGGCTGCGGGACCAGAAATAATGAGCGGCGTTCGGGCTTCATCGATCAGGATATTGTCCACCTCATCCACAATGGCATAATGATGACCGCGTTGGACTCGTTCCTGGATGCTGTTGGTTAAGTTATCGCGCAGGTAATCAAACCCAAACTCATTATTGGTACCGTAAGTGATATCGGCGGCATACGCTTCCTGCCGGGTTATACCTTTTAATTGATGTTGGTCTTCACGGGAGGATTTTATTTCCAGGTCTACCATATAAGCATTTTTGGCATTATCGGTTCGTCCCGCCATTTGTAGAACGCCCACGTTCATGCCCAGCATTATAAAAATAGGTCCCATCCAGCGCGCATCCCGGCGGGCCAGATAATCATTTACAGTTACTAGGTGAACGCCTTTCCCTGACAGGGCATTTAGGTAAAGCGGCAGGGATGCCACCAGGGTTTTTCCTTCTCCGGTGCGCATCTCGGCGATTTTACCCTCATGCAGGATCATCCCGCCGATTAATTGAACATCGTAATGACGCAATCCAATACTGCGTTTACTGGCTTCACGAACAGCGGCAAATGCCTCTGGAAGAACATCATCCAGCGCTTCCCCTTTTTCAAGCCGCTGGCGGAATTGAAGCGTAGCCTCATGTAATTGGTCGTCACTGATCCGCTCGAACTTTTCTTTTTCTAATTTATTGATCTGCTGAATAATTGGAGAATATTTCTCCAGAATTTTTTTTATTGGGTCGCCGCCCAAAGCCTGTGCAACTTTTTTGAACATTTTTGTACCTTTCGGTGCGATTATAGCATAGCGGAATTTATTGCATGAATAAAAAAATGCCCCTGATTTTCAGGGGCATGAAAGAACCCAAAAAAGAAAAAACCTTAAATTTGGATCAGTTTATTATCGATTCCTTCGGCTGCCTCCATGAGCACTTCACTGAGTGTCGGGTGGGCATGAACATTTTTAGCGATCTGTTCCGCGGTCAGTTCCATTTGCTGGGCAAGTGTCAATTCAGGCAGCAACTCCGAGACCTCTGGTCCGATCAGGTGTGCCCCAAGGATCTCGCCATATTTGCTATCGGTTATGATCTTGGCAAATCCGGTCGTCTCTCCCAGTCCCACAGCTTTGCCGTTTGCCTGGAAGGGGAATTTGCTTATTTTTAATTCATGGCCATTTTCTTTAGACTGACTTTCGGTCATGCCAAAGGAAGCTACTTGCGGTTGACAGTAGGTTGCCCTGGGCATATTTTGGTAATTCAGGGTGCGGCTTTCTTTCCCAGCCATATTTTCTGCACAGACGATTCCCTGTGCGGAGGCGACATGAGCCAGGAGTAATTTTCCGGTCACATCCCCAATTGCCCAGATACCTGCAATGTTAGTAGCCATTTCTTCATTGATTTCAATGAACCCTTTTGAATTAAGAGCTACGCCGGTTTCTTTGAGACCTAAATCGTCCGTGTTGGGGCGGAATCCAATGGCGACGAGTGCCTGTTCAGCTTCTATTGTGCTCTGGCCGCTCTCGGCAGAGACTTTTACGGACACACCCTTTTCTGTCGCGGCCAAAGATTCAACTTTATGACCTATATAAAGCTTTATACCGCGTTTGGTGAAGGCTTTCCCGAGTTCGGTGCTCACCTCTGTGTCTTCCAGGGGCAGCACATTCGGCAGCATTTCCACTATCGAAACCTGAACGCCGTAACCACTCCATACGGTGGCAAATTCTGCACCAATTGCCCCAGCCCCAATAATTACTGCTGATTTTGGCAAATCGGTTTGCAGGATGGCTTCCCGGTAGCTTAGTATCCGTTTTCCATCCACCACCCAACCTGCTGGTGTGAACGTATGGGAACCAGTGGCAATCACAATATTTTTTGCTTTCAAAGTCTGTATAGTCCCATCTGCTAGGGTGATATTTACCTGATCTTTTCCGATCAATTTTGCTGTTCCCATGATTGTATCAATCTGGTTTTTCTTCATCAGAAACGCCACTCCGCGCGTCAAACGGTCGGAAACCTGGCGGCTGCGTTTTACTGCAGCGCCGTAATCCAATCGCAGGTTATCAAAACTGATCCCAAATTCAGCAGCTCTTTCACGCAGTGTGTGTGCCAGTTCTGCATTTTTCAATAGCGCTTTGGATGGAATGCAGCCCACATTCAGACACACACCACCCAGCCATTCTTTTTCGATAATTGCTGTTTTTAAGCCAAGCTGGGATGCTTTAATCGCACAGACATATCCGCCAGGTCCGGCGCCAATAATAACCACATCATAATCATTCATAATTGCCTCTTTGTAATATCGAGCAGAAAAATGCTCATGATTTAGATTTCGCAGCGATTATAAATCTTTTTCCTTTAATTTAATTGATCAATCCCCGGTGGTTTAAGAGACCGCGGCTGCCTTTGAAGCGGAAGTTATCGTCATCCTGCATCTGTTTGAAAGTGAAATGCAATTCACCAGGCTGCTTGAAGAAATCCACACTACCACCCGCCGGTTATAAGCCATTGAGAATATTCTTTTGCCCCGCCTGGAAGCAGAGCGGAATTATATCCGCATGGTGTTGGAGGAACGGGAGCGTTCTGAACACAAACGCTTGAAAATGGCCAGGGATATTCTGAAAGAAAAAAACATCCTGACCCAGATAAAATAAATTATCCCTTCTGATTCAAGATGGCATCGCACATTCTTGCCACTCTTAGCATAGCCTGCACATCATGCACGCGGATGATATCTGCCCCGCGGGCAATACTGATTGCGGTTGCGGCGGCTGTGCCTTCAAGGCGCTGTTCAGCGGTCAGGTCGAGAGTTGCACCGATGAAGGATTTACGCGATGGTCCAATTAGAACCGGATAACCCATGGCTTTGATCTCATCCAGGCGATTGATCAACGCCAGGTTATCTTCCACCGTTTTTCCAAAACCGATCCCGGGATCAAGGATCACTTTTTCCATTTGGATACCTGCTTCTTGTGCAACGTTGATGCTCTCCAGTAACCCACTTTTTACGCGGTTGATGATGTCTTTTTGTTTTTCATTTCCCGAATGAGGCGCCTCTTGTTTTAATTCACGGCCGTTATGCATGATCACCACTGGCGCCTTGTATTTGGCAGCGATTTCCGCAATTAATGGATCAAAACGAAGTCCCCAGATGTCATTGATCCAATCAGCTCCCGCCCGTAATGCGCTTTCCGCCACCGAACTTTTGTAAGTATCCACAGATATGACCGCGTCCATATCATTTTTGAGCATGGCAGTGAGAACCGGCATCAACCTTTCTTCTTCTTCCTCAACACTGACTGGTTCGGCACCGGGGCGGCTGCTTTCTGCTCCCAGGTCAAGGATGTCAGCACCCTCACGGACAAATTGGTATGCCTGTTCGAGGGCATTATTGACCAGGTCAGTCCCATTCATCAAACCATCTCCAGAAAAACTGTCCGGCGTCAGGTTGATGATGCCCATGATGTAGGTTCGTGATCCCCAACGGATTTCTTTTTTCATTAATTCTTAATCCTTATAAAGAGAAACGCTGCTTTTATCTACATCCTTCAATAAATCTCTGATGGTCTTGTTGTGTTGAGGGTGGATCATATTTGGAGCAATCTCAGCCAGGGGCACCAGAACAAAAGCTCTTTCGGTAATGTGGGGATGCGGAATGATGAGATCTGGAGTTTTCATCATAAGATCATCATAAAAAAGAATATCTAGGTCGATCAAGCGTGGTCCATACCGAACCGTTTTTTTACGACCCATTATTTGCTCAATGGTTTTCAAATGCGATAGCAGTTCTTTGGGTGCGAGTTTTGTTTCAACCAAGATCACCTGGTTGAGAAATCTGGGTTGATCCTTCAGACCCCAGGGCTCAGTCTCATAGATGCTGGACGACTTTTTGATTACGGCAAACTTACTTATCTGCCTGGTTGACTCCTCCAGATTGCATTCTCGATCTCCCAAATTGCTCCCCAAACTCAAATAAATACGATGCAACTCCATTATTATCCTCACCTGGAATATATGGATAGTAGGTCGCTTAATAGTCCATATGCAGTTGTATCGGGACCAGGGTTGCTCTCCAGAATCCCCAAACCGGGTAACGAATCGCTTTTAAACAGGATGAAGGAGCTGGTACCATTCACACTGAACAGGGGGGATTTTGAAGGAACTTTTTCTGGCGCAACGCTGGCTGTTACCTTGCCGCCCTCTTTATTTGCCCTGCAAACGAGTTTCCATTTCAAGCCCTCTTTTTTGGCTGCCTGTAGTTCATTCAATTGGATGGTGCGGATTCCTTTACGATTCACCTCATCAAGTTTAATGGGGAAGTTCATCATGACATTCACCAGTAAAGTCACTTTGATGGCTGCATCCCAGCCATCAATATCTCCGCTGGGATCGGTCTCGGTGATACCAATTGAGCGTGCGTATTCCACCGATTTATCCAGAGTCTCACCTTCTTCCATTCTTTCCAGTAATAAATTGGTGCAGGAATTGAGGATGCCCTCAAACCCGTTTAATTCCAAAGCTGGCAGAGTCTTTCGAAATAGAGAGAAAATGGGTGCACCATCCATCACTGAGGATTCAAAGAGAAATTGTTTATTCTGTTTAAAAGCCAGTTTAGTCAATGACTGATAGCCATGCAGCACTGCACCTTTATTGGCGGTGATGGCATGCATACCAGCATTAAGCCCTGAGGAAATATGGTTGAGGGCAGGCTGCCCATCGGTGTAATTTACTGGGGTATTTTCCAGCATCACTTCTGCCCCCGATTGACGTATGATTTCAGATAGGCTGAGATTCGGGGAGGCTTTGCTTAGCTCTTGCAGCGTTATACTATTTTCAATAAAGTGCAGGGCTTTTACCAGGTCAATCCCATCGCGGTCAATCACTGTTCCATGCTGTCCGGTCGATATGGCAGTGACAATGAAATTGATCTGGTAATCATTTTCTAACAGCTCTCTTTTCTTAAGCAGCATTCTGGCGAATGCCCGCCCAACATTTCCGAACCCGATCAGACATAAGGGTACTGTTTTCATTTTCAAATGCTCCTGGAAGAATGGTCTAATTTTACAGCGGAGGCCAGGGAATTGTGCGCCGGTTTTTATCTGGAAAAGGAAAAGTTTTTAATTGCCGCAGAATGGCAACCCGATTTTTCAGTGCATCTAGCTCACTTTCTGATAACAAATGGATCAGTTCTTTTTTAATAGTTCCATTTTCAGCCAGGCCATCCTCCAGCCGCTGCAGATCATTAAGGAGCGGATCTGGAATCGGCTGCCCGGAAAAATCCCAAACCACGCTGCGTAATTTGAACTCAGAATGAAAGCAGGTACCGTGGTCGATCAACCACAAATGATCCTCCGCATCCAGGAGAATATGACCGCCTTTGCGGTCTGCATTATTAATCATCAGATCAAACAGCATGGTTGGCTTTAATCGCAGACGGGTTTTTCCATCAAAGGAAAAATAATGTCGGTTGGGGTCATTATCCACGAATACCTGAAGTGCGCCGCGTCCCAATGGCGCTTTTCTCCGGAAGATGGTTGGAGGCACAAGGTCCCAACCCAGGTTCTCGCTGATAAGATAGGCGGCAATCTCGCGTTTTCCTAAGGAGCCCTTGGGAAAATCCCATAAAGGCGTTTCCCCTTTCTGGGGTTTATACACAGCTTGAAATTCTAAATCCAGGTATTTGACCTGGCCTAAAAAAGTGTAATTACTGCTTTGCATGAACTGTCCAGTTACGGTCAGTTCTCCTTCCTGCAGGGCAGTAAGAATTTTCTTTTTGTGCTCGGCCAGGGCGAGTTGGATCAACATCGTTAAAGGGAATTAATGTTTATGACCGTTCTTTTTGGGGCAGAAGTGCCCTTCAGGTTCCATCGGCTGCAGGCATTGTGGGCAGATCGGCCGCCCGCGTGAGATGACATCCTTACTCCAATGTGCCAGCGCCAACCACTGAGCCCGCGTGCACCACCAGCGGGCGATCCTTTCCCCTTTTTGTTCAGGCAGATCCAGGTTGAGTTCGCGCGAAATCAGGCAAACCATGTCGCGGTCCGCGTCAAAGGTCACCCCAATATCGCCAATCCGAAATGCCGGTTTGATCGGCGGAAGGATGGGCATGCTGGATTTTTCATAGCTGCCATCTGCTTGAGGCAGGTCTGGATGATGCTTGGCGATCATTTTAAAGAATTCATCCACACCTTCCATCAAACCCTGAAGTTGAACTTTTTCGATCAGCAGAGTGACAGTGCGCTCATTCTTAGTTGCTTGTAAGAAGAAGGTGCGTTCGCCTGGTTTTCCGATGGCATCCACGGTTATATGAGTGACCGGGCTCAGATCGTATTCGCTGAGTTCATCCGCTACCGGTTGGAAAAGTGAATTGATGATCAGGGTATCGCCTACCCAGAGTAAAGGCAGTACATAGGTCTGTTTTACTAAATAATGGTGCAATTTTTTTTGCAGCACTTGGGGGTCGCCGGAGGTGGCGATGGTTAGCTTTCCGGCTTGGGAGCCTTCTTCAATGAGATGGTTCTCTTCTAATAAGTATTTCACTCTTTTAGCGATAGCCGGGGAGGGATCAATGACGGTCACGTTTGGTCCGGCAATTTCCTGGATGAGAGGCAGTACAAAAGGATAATGGGTGCACCCTAATACCAGCGTATCTGCACCGTCCGCCAGCATGGGTGAAATGGCTTCTTCAAGAATTTTTCTGGCCTTTTTACCATTCAAATGACCGGCTTCAATTTCGTTCACCAATCCCGGGCAGGTGCTTTGCAGTATTTTTACCTCTTTGGCAAACCGTTCCACGACTGATGTGAACAATTCTCCCTGGAAAGTGGCCGGGGTGGCCAGAACACCCACCACACCACTTTTTGTTTTTTGTGTGGCAGGTTTGACTGCCGGTTCCATGCCTACAAAAGGGATCTCGGGGAATTCCTGACGCAGCGCTTGCAAGGCGGCGGCTGAAGCTGTATTACAGGCGACCACGATCAACTTTGCGCCTTCATTTAGCAAAAAACGGGTGATACCGCGCGAGTAACTGCGGATCTGCTCCATCTGCCGCTGGCCATAAGGTACATGGGCCTGATCGGCGATATAAAAAATTGGTTGGGCAGGCAGCAGTTCGTGGATGGCGTTCAGCACCGACATGCCGCCTACGCCTGAATCAAATATTCCGATGAGATTATTTGGGGATGACATATTCTTGATTATAGTTGAAAAAAGCGCCGCCTTTGTGGGCAGCGCTTTGAGTTGACTTGTTGGTTAAGCCTCTTTGGCTTTTTCGGCTTTTTTAACTTTTTTGACTTTTGCGACTTTTGCAACTTTTTCTTTGATACCGAACTTCTGTTTGAGACGTGCGCTCTTACCTGTCCGTTCACGCAAGAAATACATGCGCGCGCGGCGGACCTTGTTGTGCCGTTCCACCACGACTTTATCAATACGCGGGGAGCGCGTCAGGAAAGAACGTTCCACACCGATACCGTTGCTGGCCTGGCGGCGAACTGTGAAAGTGGAATTGACGCCGGCATTTTTGACAAACATCACGGTACCTTTATATTCCTGGATGCGTTCGCGGTCACCTTCTTTAATTTTGACGTGAACGCTCACGAGGTCTCCCGGGAACAACTCAGGGATGTTCGGGTTAACCGGTGCAACTACTGCATTTAAAATATCTTGAAAGATCATGATGTCACCTGATTTAATATTAATAATAATTGCAAATTATGTCCAATGACACGGAGGATGATTTTACCATAAATGTGAATTTACGATGGGAAAAATTTGCAAGGTATCGGTCCCTTATTAACCAGCAATTTGCGGATTATTAATTCTCACATCTCGTTACGGCAGATTCTCCTTAATTCTCTGTGCAATTTCTTCAGTCACTCCCGGCAATTCCCTTAATTCGTGTGTTGATGCCTGCCTGATCTTTTCCAATGAGCCAAACTTCTTGATCAACGCTTTTCTTCGGGCGGGGCCGATACCGGCGATGTTGTCTAATTGTGAAGCCATCCCTTTTTTACTGCGCAAATTGCGGTGCGCGGTAATGGCAAAGCGGTGGGCTTCATCGCGGATGCGCTGTAATAAATACAACCCCTGCGAATGGCGTGGCAGCATCAAGGGTTTTTCTTTTCCCGGCTGGAACAATGCCTCTTCTTCCTTCGCCAAGCCAACTGCTGAGACTGTTTCCATAAGACCAAATTCTTTGAGCACCAACACCGCCCGCCCCAGCTGCCCTTTGCCCCCATCCACAATTAACAGATCCGGCAGCAAGGAGAAGGATAGGTCCGGGTTTGCACCGGGTTCTTTCTTCAATTCTTCAGCAGCCTGCCAGCGTTTAAAACGCCTCAGAAGCACTTCCTGCATGCTTGCAAAATCATCCGCTCCTTCGACGGTTTTGATATTAAAACGCCGGTAGTGCTTCCTGGCAGGTATGCCCTGTTCAAATACCACCATGCTTCCGACTGCCGCTGTTCCTTGAATATTGGATATGTCGTAACACTCAATGCGGTTGGGCGGCTGGGGTAATCCTAAGGCTTTTTGCAGTTCTGCCAGCGCTTCGGATTGTTTGTGAGTATCAGCTGCCCACTGCGTTTTCAAAGCTCGCAGTGTTTCCATGGCGTTTTCGCTGGCCATCTGGACCAGTTCGCGCTGGCTGCCGCGCTGAGGAACCTTGAGCTCAACCTTTTCACCGCCTCGTTTTTGGCGCAGCCATTGCTGGATGATGTGGGCTTCTTCCACGTCCTCGGGTAAAAGTAATTCTTTGGGAACAAAAGAAGCTTCATCATAGTATTGCCCGATGAATTGGGAGAGGATGGCGCTTGTCTTTTCCTCCGACGTGCCTTCCAAAATAAAATATTCCCGCCCGATAAGCTTGCCGCTACGGATAAAAAAGATCTGCACGCAGGCTTCCCCATTGGAACGCGCCAGAGCGATCACGTCCGAATCCATGTCCTTGCTGGAAACCACTTTCTGTTTTTCCACCACTTTTTCAATGGCCAGGATCTGGTCGCGTATGGCAGCGGCTTTTTCATAATTCATCGTTTCGGAACTGGTTTGCATGGAATTTTTCAAGCGGGCGATGATGGCTTCCGTGCGTCCTTCGAGGAACTTGCACAGGTCATCGATGATCTGGCGGTAACTGGATTGATCGATCACCCCGATGCAAGGGGCGGTGCATAACTTGATGTCGTAATATAGGCAGGGGCGCGCATCCTGCCCGGTGATGATGCGGTCGCAGGAACGGTATTGAAAGATCTTGCGCAGCAGATCAAGGGTTTGATGCACTGCCCATACGCTGGTGTAGGGTCCGAAATAGCGCGAACCATCTCTTTCCATTTGGCGGGTAACGGTCACCTTGGGAAAAGGATCTGCCCAATGAACCTTGATATATGGATAGCGTTTATCATCCTTCAAGCGCACGTTGAAGTGCGGCATGTGCTTTTTGATCAGGGTCATCTCCAGGATCAGGGCTTCCAATTCGGAACTCACCAGGATCCAGTCAATATCGGTGATCTCCTGAATTAACTGTGCCACCTTTTCCCGCCCGTCTCCGCTGGCACGGTAATAGGAGCGAACCCGATTATGTAAATTGATGGCTTTGCCGACATAAATTACCCTGCCCTCGCTGTTTTTCATAATATAACAGCCGGGTTTGGGCGGAAGGGTATCTAGAATACGCTGGATGGATTCCAATATGGCAGGCATGCGTTTATTTTAGCACGCACGAAAATTGCAGAGGCTGTGATGATAAAATTGTGCCCATTATGAATATTTACTTTTCCTGCTCCATCACCGGTGGACGCCAGGACCAACTGGTCTATCATGCCATTGTGGAAACTCTTCAAAAAGATGGACACCAGGTTCCCACCGCTCATCTTTCCCATCCTGACGTAATGGAAAAAGAAACGGTGATTTCTCCTGTCGAAGTATATAAAAGGGATGTGCGTTGGGTGGAGGAATGCGATGCGCTGATTGCTGAGGTCAGTACTCCTTCGCATGGAGTGGGATACGAAATCGCCCTGGCGTTACAATTGGGCAAACCAGTGTTTTGCTGTTATCAAAACGACCGGCGGGTATCCAAAATGATCCTGGGTAACGACCATCCAACCCTGTCTTTATTTCCTTACAACACACTGAATGATTTGCTGCCCAAAATAAATGAATTCTTACTAAATGTCTGACAATGTGAGGTTTGTCATAAAATGCCTATGACATTCTTTACTGCCAAAAAAGCATTAGACAGGTAGAATAGTTCCGGTGACATTCCGGGTTTAAGACCTCCTCTTTTACTCTTTTCAATGTCTCCTCCTTTGGCGAAAGCACTCGCTGATTTTCTCCTCCCTGTCAGCGAGTGCTTTTATTTAACCGCTAGATTTTTATTACTCCACCATCATCGAAGGTCATTATTCATTCCATCATCCGGGCAGCCTGGCTCTTTTATGTTCGCAGATGCGCTTTTTCAATTTTTTTCTCTAAGTAAGAATTTTATTAAAGTTTTCCTGCAGGTCTTGACTATGGCCATTCAGCGTTTATACTAATTTGATATGCAATATAAAGATTATTATCAAATCCTGGGTGTGGATAAAAAGGCCACAACAGAGGAAATTAAACGCGCATACCGCAAGCTGGCAATGAAGTGTCATCCTGACCGGAATCCCGGCAACAAATCCGCTGAGGAAAAATTTAAGGAGATCAATGAAGCCAATGAGGTTCTCAGCGACTCCAAAAAGCGTCAGCGTTATGATCAACTTGGCAATTCCTATCAGGATTGGCAGCAGCGCGGCGGTTCAGATGGGTCCTTCCGCTGGGAGGATTGGACCTCAGCACAGGGTGCAGGTGGTACTCGCGTTAATATGAATGACCTGGGAGACATTTTTGAGGAAATGGGCTTTTCCGATTTCTTCAATTCTATTTTTGGCGGGATGGGTGGAGCAGCCCGCGGTGGCCGCGGTGCTCAATCACGGACAGCCCAACCCCTCATCTATGAACAACCGGTATCAATCAACTTTCAGGAATCTTATTCCGGCGCTGAGCGCCTTTTTCAAGTTGGGGAAAACAAAATTGAGGTCAGGATCCCGGCTGGAGCAAAGACCGGAACACGCGTACGTGTGGCCGGCGCCGGGCCGCAGCAGGGCAGCCGAAAGTCAGACCTTTATTTGGTGATCGATGTCAAACCTGATGCTCGTTTTGAGCGTCAGGGAGATGATCTTTCCACCGAGGCAAGTATTGATCTAACCACTGCCGTCCTGGGTGGTGAAGTGCTGGTGGCAACGCCCACAGGTAGTGTAATGCTCAAAATACCGGCCGGTACCCAACCTGACCAAATATTTCGTTTGGCTGGCAAGGGCATGCCCATCCTGCGCCAAAAAGGATTGTCTGGAAATTTGATGGTTAGAATTAAAGTTCAAATCCCAAAGAACCTATCCCGCGAACAACGTAAATTGTTTGAGCAATTACGCGGTTCATAAAAAGAATGGAGTATTTTCGTGCGCGGATATAAAACTTTACCGACTGCGATAATTCTTATTCTGCCTTTTTTATTCAGTGCCTGTTTTCCCATCCTCAATTTAAAACCACCTGTTACAGAAACCGCAACTACTCCAGTTACCCAAACTGCATTAATACTCCCAACTCCAAATAATACAGGTGGACAGGAAGTATTAACCAGTCTCTATGAACGGGTCAACCCAGGTGTGGTTGCAATTCGAGTCCAGACTGTGAGCCAGGATAATTACCAGGGATCCGGATTTGTTTATGACCAAAAAGGGAATATAGTATCAAATTTTCATGTGGTAGAGAATGCACAGACAATCGAAGTTATTTTCGCTGATGGTTATCGGGCGGAAGGAAAATTAATTGGCAGCGATCTGGATTCAGATATCGCTGTTATTCGTGTAGAAGTTCCCCCTGAGGAATTAAAACCCCTGCTTATTGGCACCTCAAGTGAAGCAAAGGTCGGCCAAACTGTAGTGGCAATCGGAAATCCATTTGGTCTTTCCGGGACAATGACCACGGGTATTATATCTGCCCTGGGACGCACTCTGGAATCCCTGCATCAATCTCCCGATGGAGGATATTACTCATCCGCCGATCTCATTCAGACGGATGCTTCCATTAATCCTGGCAATTCCGGTGGTCCTTTGCTTAATCTCAGCGGTGAAGTAATCGGCATAAACCGCGCTATTCAAACCAGCTCTACAAACCAAGTAAATACACCTCTTAACAGCGGTGTTGGTTTTGCTGTGCCGGTGAGCATTGTAAAAAAAGTAGTTCCTGCATTAATTGAAAAAGGTTTTTATGATTATCCTTATCTGGGGATTGGCAGCAAGGAAGAGCTCACTTTGCAGGATCTGATCGCCTTGGGAGTACCTACGAATACGGTTGGCGCCTATGTTCTGGATGTGGCTTCGGGCGGCCCTGCGGATAAGGCCGGTTTGAAGGGGGGAAATCGAGAGACTGCCAGCCGGGGGCTTCTGGCAGGTGGGGATTGGATCATTGCCATTGATGGACTCCGGATTATTGATTACAACAGCCTGATCAGCAACCTTGTGGTTCAGCATAATACCGGAGATACTATCACACTGACTATTTTACGGGGGGGACAGGAAATGAAGCTCGAACTGACGCTTGAAAAGCGTCCAAATTAAATTAATGGAAAAGACCCATTTTTTCAAACGGGTCTTTTAATATTTATTCTAAGTAAGCTAACTATTTAATATTATCTGCCAGCAGCACAAGATCGTTATACAAAGCTTCCAGGTCACTCAGTGCTTTGATTTTGTCCGTGGTAATTGTAGTGCGGATACCGGTCAGGCGTGTTTCCAGGTTCTTGGTAATCGCCGGAAAAGCGGGTACTTCCAGTGCTTTCAGATTCTGAATAATGTATTCCAGGTTTTGTGCAGACCCTGAAGAATCGTCTTTTAGCAGGGCGATCCGGGCTGCGTTAACGTTGCTCTGGATCTGGTAAACAGATTTCTGTGCACTGACCTTATCCAATTGGCTCTGCAGAGTAACGATGTCATTTTTCGCCTGGGTCAATTGTGCTTCAACCGCTTTTAAATTCTCAATTTGAGATTTGGCAGTTGTCACTTCAGTTTTTGCAACGGTGACTTCACTCTGGGCGGCTTTTATTTGTGCTTTCAGCTCATTGGTTTGCGGGATGTAGACAGCCAGAAACAAAGCACCTGCGCCAAGTACCAGCAATAGAATTCCCACACCGAGCATGCGCAGGAAGCGGGAAAATTTAGTGGATTCCCTCTTTTCAGGTTTATTCAGCGCTGGCTCCTCAGTAGGTTGGGCGTCTGAAGATATCGTAGCGGGTTCTTCGTTCGGGATTTCATCTTTCTTTTGTTTTTTTGATACAGGCATTTTGGCTCCTTAAGAATTCTTTTTATATATTAATTATACGGTATAGATCCTGGCAGGTTGTCCCACTCCAGGTTATCAAAATGTGGTTTTGCATGCAACTTTAGGTACAAGTATAATCACGCATATGTCTATCTCTTCCTCTCCTGCCCAATCGGCGAAACGCCAGATTGCCCGTGCAGCTGTTATTGTCATCGCTGCTTACCTGTTTACCACCCCCATCCGCTTGTTGGCTACCATCATGACCGCCCAGACCTTTGGAACGGGTGCCTCCAGCGAGGCTTTTTTTGCCTCCAACCGGTTTTCTGAAATACTTTTTAATCTGGTGGCGGGTGGAGCTTTGGGCTCTGCCTTCATCCCCACTTTCGCTGGACTGCTTGCCAAGAAAGATCATGGCACTGCCTGGAAATTAGCTTCGGCAATTACCAACCTGGTCCTGCTTGTCCTTACCCTGTTCAGTATCCTAACCATTATTTTTTCCAGACAGGTGGTCCATTATATACTTGCCCCCGGTTTTAGCATTGCTGATCCGGCCAAGGAATTACTGGCCGCCAACTTGCTGCGCATCCAAGTGCCGTCGGCAGTTATTTTTGGTTTGAGCGGTTTGATCATGGGAATCCTTAACGCTCACCAACATTTTCTCCTGCCAGCTCTTGCCCCTGCCATGTATAACATTGGCTGGATCATTGGCATAGTGGCATTGGCACCCAGCATGGGTATTTATGGGCTTGCCTGGGGAGTTTTGCTGGGGGCTGGGCTGCACTTGTTAATTCAGATCCCGATGTTATTTTTGCTTCCAGGGCGAAAATTCACTCTCACCCTGGGTCTGAATTCGCCCCAGCTGCGCGAGGTGCTGATATTAATGCTGCCCCGGCTGCTCGGTGTGGCAGTCGTTCAATTAAATTTCCTGCTCAATACCTATCTCGCTTCACTGCAGCCAGAGGGTAGTGTAACTGCGATCAGCCTGGCCTGGCCGCTGATGCTTATGCCGCAAGCAGCCATTGCCCAATCAATAGCTACTGCTGCCCTGCCTACTTTTTCAGCTCAGTATGCCCAGGGAAAATTGCAGGATATGCGTTCTTCGTTGGCAGCCACTTTGCGCGGCGTTCTACTATTGGTTATCCCAACCACCCTGGGTCTGATCCTCCTTCGGCAGCCATTAATTGAACTTCTCTATCAACATGGGGATTTGTTTACCGCTCAGTCCACTCAATTGGTTTCCTGGGCACTGCTCTGGTATGGTGCTGGACTGGTGGGACATTGTGTGGTGGAGATCATCAGCCGAGCATTTTATGCGCTGCATGATACCCGGACACCGGTGCTGGTGGGCATTGGTGCCATGAGTATGAACCTGGCTTTTAGCTTATTATTCAGCGCTCTTTTCAGTCTGTTGGGTTGGATGCCGCATGGCGGATTGGCATTAGCCAATTCACTGGCAACTGCCATTGAAGCTGTCATCCTGTTGGTATTAATGCGTAAACGTTTGCATGGATTGGAAGGCCAGCGCGTGATGGGTCTGGCGGTGAAAGCCCTGGCTGCCAGTGCTTTAATGAGTGCAGGATTATGGGTTTGGCTTACTGTTTCTGCCAACATTCCTGCCTGGCAGATTGCCCTTGGCGGTATCCTTATTGGGGGAATCATCTATGGATTACTGATCATTATCTTGCGGGTTGATGAAATTAATTCAGCTTGGAATTTCATCCGAAATAAATTACATTTATAAAAAACTATTGGAGAATATTATGGAAAACTCATTTGGAAATCAATTTCTTGAGTCAACGAAAAGAAAAAACATGCCGCCTTCAGGTCAAAGCCAGGGAAATCCTCAGCCTCCACTGGAACTACCAATCCCTGCTGATACAGAATTGGTCAATTTGCCTACTCATTCCCAGATTAAAATTCCTTCCCTGGACCTGCGCCAGGCGATCGAAAAACGCGAAACTCTGCGCGTTTATTCCGAGGCCGAACTAAGTCTTGATGAACTGTCTTATCTGCTTTGGGTAAGCCAGGGGGTCAAATCGGTCACCGAGAAGGCCGCCACGAAGCGCAATGTCCCATCAGCTGGATCGCGCCATGCTTTTGAAACCTGGCTTTTAGTCAACCGTGTGGAAAGCCTGGAGCCAGGTCTTTATCGTTATGTTGCCCTGACCCATAAATTGATCTGCGTACCTGCAGTTCAATCGATCCGTCAGATTCTCACTGACGCCTGCTTGCATCAAAAGCATGTCTTTGAGAGCGCGGTCACTTTCTTCTGGGTGGCTGTGGTGGAACGCATGACCTGGCGCTATCCTGCGCGCGGATACCGTTATCTATTCCTGGATGCCGGGCATGTCTGCCAGAACTTGTATCTGGCTGCGGAACAAATAGGCTGTGGAGTGTGTGCCATCGCTGCGTATGATGATGACCTGGTCAACCAGGCGCTCCAGGTGGATGGGGAAAACCTTTTCACGATCTATATTGCCTCCCTTGGCAAAAGGGCAAATTAATTTAAGATTAAAATTTAGTTTCGTCAGGTTCAATTAAAACACGGCATGCTATAATGATTTTGCAAGACCCTCCCACACAAAATCAAACCGGGTAACCATGTCATTTGTTCACCTTCATGTCCACACCACCTATTCGCTCCTGGATGGTTTTAGTGCCATTAAGAAGCTGGTGGCGCGTACCAAAGAAATGGGCATGCCGGCGATTGCCGTTACCGACCATGGCACAATGTTTGCTGCCATTGAGTTTTATCGTGCCGCCAAGGAAGCCGGTATCAAACCCATTATCGGTTTGGAAGGCTATATGGCTGCCCGCCGCATGCAGGATAAAGAACCGCAGGTGGACAAAAGATCTGCGCACGTCATCCTGCTCGCAGAAAATGAAACTGGCTATAAAAACCTGTTAAAAATTGCCAGTGCCTCCCAGTTGAAAGGTTTTTATTATCACCCGCGCATCGACCATGAATTTCTGGCTGCCCATTCAGCGGGTTTGATTTGCGCCACTGCCTGTCTCAAAGGGGAGGTACCGACCGCAGTACGGGAAAAAGGAGTGGAAGGTGCTGTTCCTGTGCTGGACTGGTATTACCAGGTGTTTGGCAAGGAGCATTTATTCCTGGAAGTCCAATCCCATAACATCCCTGACCTAGATCCAGTTAATCGCGGCATGATGGAATTGAGCAAGCGCTTTGGGCTGGATGTAATTGCCACCAATGATGTGCATTACGTCAACAAGGAAGAAGCCCGTTTACAAGAAATCCTTTTGGCTTTGCAGACCGGTGCATTGTTGTCTGATACAGACCGCATGCGCATGAGTGATGATAACTATTACCTGCGTTCTCCTGAGGAGATGGCAAATCTTTTCCCCGAATGGCCAGAAGCCATTACCAATACTCTGGCAATTGCCGAACGATGTGACCTGCATCTTGAGCGCGACCGTTATCATTTACCCAAATTTGAAGTCCCCCAGGGTTACACAACTGCCACCTATTTGCGTGAATTGTGTGACCAGGGAATGCGCGAGCGCTATGGAGAATCTACCATTGACCCGGTGTATTGCGAGCGACTAGATTATGAACTGCGGGTCATTGGTCAGATGGGTTTTGAAGCTTACTTCCTGATTGTCTGGGACATGTGCCGGTATGCACGCGAGAATCACATCTGGTACAACGCACGCGGTTCAGCCGGTGGTTCGATCGTCGCTTATGTGCTCGGTATCAGCCTGGTGGAACCCATTGACCACGGGCTGATGTTTGAACGCTTCCTCAATCCGGACCGTGTCAGCATGCCGGATATCGATCTGGATTTTCAGGAAGATAAACGCAGCCAGATCCTCCAATATATAGCTCAAAAATTTGGTGAGGACCGTGTCTCACAAATTATTACCTTCAACACCATGAAATCCAAGGCAGCCATCCGTGACGTGGGGCGGGTGATGGCTGTTGCCCTCTCGGAAGTTGATCATGTGGCCAAGATGATCCCCATGATTTCTGGCAAGTCCCCAACCATCGAAGAAGCGTTGGAGAAGATCCCTGCTTTTAAAGAAGCGTATGAGAATTCTAAATATATGAAAGAGGTGATCGACATTGCCGCGGGGATGGAAGGTGTGGCTCGTAATGCCGGCACACATGCGGCTGGGGTGATCATTTCCGACCAGCCTCTTACAGAATCCGTCCCGCTTCACCGCCCAACTAATGAATCCCAGGATAACCCGATCAAACAGGTCTCCCAGTATGAAATGGATGTGCTTGACTTCCTGGGCCTGATGAAAGTGGACATTCTTGGACTTGACATGCTGGCAGTAATGGCAGATGCCTGTGCTTTGATCCAAACGCGCCATCAGGTCCATCTTGACCTGGGTAACATTCCGATTGACGACCCCGAGACTTTTGCTTTCCTGGGTAAAGGGCAGACAGCCGGTGTTTTCCAATTGGAAGGTGCGGGTATGACCCGTTTCCTGACCCAGATGAAGCCCAGGGAGCTGCGCAACATCATTGCCATGGTGGCTCTCTACCGCCCAGGCCCCATGCAGTTCATCCCTCACTATATCAGCCGTCTGCTGGGCAAAGAAAAGATCGAATACGATCATCCTTTGCTGGAACCCATCTTCCGAGAGACTTATGGAGTTCCGATCTATCAAGAACAGATCATGATGGCGGCCATGACCCTGGCAGGTTACACTGCTGCCGAAGCTGATGAGCTCCGCAAGGTCATCTCAAAAAAGCAGGTCACCGCCCTTACCAAACACCGCAAAAAATTCATCCAGGGCGCAGTGGTTAAAGGTATTCCAGAAAAAGAAGCGGAAGAGATTTTTGAAAAGTGGGAAGGCTTCGTAAGCTATGGGTTTAATAAGAGCCATGCGGCGGATTACGGTGTTCTGGCAGTACAGACTGGCTACCTGAAAGCCCATTACACTGTGGAATATATGACTGCCCTGCTTTCCAATAAAAAGGATGTGATTGAGAAAGTAGCCTTGTATGTGACAGATTGTGCCCAGCTTGGGTTGGATATCCTCCCACCGGATATAAACCACGGCCAATGGGATTTTGTCATCGAAGACTGCACAGATAAACCTCCGGCTATCCGTTTTGGGCTGGGTGCTATTAAGAATGTCAGCCGTAATTCGATTGATGCAATTGTTGAAGCCCGCCAGGATGGGTTGTTTCGGAATATTAATGATTTTGTACGCCGCGTTGATTTACGTAAGCTCGGAAAGCGTACTCTGGAATCTTTGATCAAAGTTGGCGCATTAGACTGCCTGGCACCGCGCAGTGCCTTGATGGAAGGTATGGATCTGCTTATCACCCTCAGCGACCGCCATTTCAAGGTACAGGAGTCGGGGCAACTGACCATTTTTGATGCGGGTAGTGTTGTTGAGGAGGAGATCAGCCTGCCGGTTGTGGCAGCCATGGATCCACATGAGCGATTGGATTGGGAAAAGGAACTGCTTGGGTTTTATCTTTCCGGTCATCCGCTTACGCCGTACCTGCCCCTCATTCAGCGCCAGATCACTCACTATTCAGCTGACCTGCGCGAGACCGAGCAAAAGCAGGTGGTGTGCATCGCCGGGCTGGTTAAGCGCTGCCGGCGGATCATCACTAAAAAAGATGAACCAATGGGATTTATCACGGTAGAAGACTTGCAGGGCAGCGTGGAGATAATTATTTTCCCACGTGTCTGGCAGACGGTGGAAAACTTTATGCGCGAAGGGGAAGTGCTGGTGGTGCAGGGCAAAGTGCAGATGGAGGATGAGGATGTTAAAATTCTCGCTGACCGGATCAACCGCCTTACCCTTGAGGATATTCCTGAGGAGATCAATCCACCAATACAAGAAGATCATACCTTACAGGACCATGTTCAACCGCAAGTCATGGTTGAGCCATCCGTCCCACTTGAAAAAAATCAAAACAATGCAATCTCAGGAACTGAGCATTTTAACTTATCAACCAATAACCCTAACTCAGAAAGCAGTTCAGCCAGCCAGCCCATTGAACCGAAAAGGATCCCGCCAGCCCCGATTCATGAGATTGAAGACATTGACCTTGACGATTCTCCCCGCGACCTGGACCAAGAGGATCCAGCTGAAATTATTAATGTAGAACCTATACCGGAAATGGCTGTGTCCGAAGGTTCAGGGGATGGAATTTATTCTTCCACTGTGGTGACTGCCGTAATGGATGTAAATAGGTTTACAGCGCCTTCCTCCCTCGCCGGTACTCTATTCACCGAGACAGAATTGGAAAGTGTGGTCGGCGGTGAACTGCAGTTCATTGTGCCCCCCGCGCCAGTGGATATAAAAAAGGTTGTCGAGCGTCTGCCGCAATTGCTTTTGGTCAGTGTCCATTCCTGCGGGGATAAAGAACACGACAAACTCCGCCTGCGCCGTATCATTGGTATTTTTAACTCCAGCCCGGGCCAGGACCGTTTTGCCCTGGTTTGCAGCGAGAATAGCAGCAGCGTTGTTATTGATTTTCCAAGCAGCACGACGGGAATCAATGAAAGACTGCTCACCCAATTAAAGCTGATGGTGGGGGAAGAAAATATCTCAATCAGCGAAACCTAAAAGGATCCCAATCTGGGATAGAGCATGTAGCGGATTTCCAGCAGGGATTCTCACAGGGAGAGAACCCCGAACTTACTTTTCTTCTTCTTCCTTGCGTAAATGCGGGAACAGGATCACTTCGCGGATGGAATGATTATTGGTCAACAGCATGGTCAGACGGTCCACGCCCATGCCAAAGCCGCCATTGGGCGGCATCCCGTAGGACATGGCTTTCAGGTAATCCTCATCCATTGGATGTCTCTCTTCATCTTCGGTCTTATAATCCCGACCCATTTCGATAAAGCGTTTTTCCTGTTCCAGTGGGTCATTCAGTTCAGTGAACGCGTTGCAAAGTTCGATCCCGCCCACAAAACCTTCAAACCGTTCCACTGTGCCCGCGTCGCCAGGAATGTTTTTTGCCAGCGGGGAAATATCCCGCGGATAGTTATACAGGAAGGTTGGCTGGATCAGGTTGGGCTCGATCTGGTCGCCGATGATGGCATCGATCAATTTTCCGCGCGGTGTGCCTTCTTTGGGATGCAAACCGGCTTTTTGCATCGCCTTATACAATCCCTTTTCTTCCGGTAATTGGGTGATATCTATATTGGTTTTATCCAGGACCGCCTGACGCAGTTCCAGCCTCTTCCAGGGTATTTCAAAGTTGATCTCCTGCCCGTTGAAGGTCACCTGGCGTTTGCCCAACACCTTATCGCAGACAAAGGCGATCATCTGCTCGGTCAATTCCATGATCTTCAGGTAATCGGTGTAAGCCATGTAAAATTCGAGCTGGGTGAATTCCGGGTTATGTTTGAAGGAGACGCCCTCGTTGCGGAAGTCGCGCCCGATCTCGTAAACGCGGTCCAGCCCGCCTACCAATAACCTTTTCAAATACAGTTCAAAGGAAATGCGCAGATACAGATCCTGTTTGAGCTGGTTGTGATGGGTGGTGAAGGGTTTGGCAGCCGCCCCACCGTACAGCGGTTGTAGAATGGGAGTTTCCACTTCCAAAAAGCCACGGCTGTCCAGGAATTCCTGTAAGGCGCGGATGATCCTGCCGCGCGTTTGGAAGGTCTCGCGCACTTCCGGGTTGACCGCCAGGTCAGCGTATCGCTCACGGAAGCGGGTCTCTGGGTCGGTCAGGGTTGCATGCCGCACCACCTGCCCGTCCACCTCTTCATCCTTGGCAGCTGGGAGGGGAGTGAGTGCTTTGCTAAGAAGTTTATAACTATTGACCAGGAGGGTGATCTCACCAGTGCGGGAGCGCATCAGGTCGCCGCCGGCTTGAATAAAATCACCCAGGTCCAGCAGGTCATTGAACATATCCACTTTCTCCTGGCCCAGTTCATTGACGCGCAGCATTAGTTGGATACGTCCGCTTCCATCTTCGATGTGGCTGAAAGCCAGTTTGCCCATTGGACGTTTGGAGCGCATCCGACCGCCCACGCTTGTTTGTGGAGCCGGGCTGATTTCAGTTTTTGTTTTTTCAAATTCTGTGAACAGCGCCAGGGCTTCTTTGATGGAATGGCTCACCTCTGCCCGCGTAGGGTAGGGGTCGATCCCTTGCTGGCGCAGGCGTTCGACTTTTTCTAAGCGGATCTTTTCCAGGTCATTTAGTTCCATAAATTCCTCGATAAAAATAAAAACCCCGCCCGATGATTTCAGGGCGGGGTGGATAAACTACCCTGTTTTAAATCAGGCTACTTCCACAATTTTAACCTGATATTTATTTTCCGGGGCTTCCACGGTCACCACATCCCCTGTCTTGCGGCCCAAAAGCGCCTTGCCCAGCGGGGATTCGTTGGAAATATGCCCTTCCATCGGGTTGGCTTCGGCTGCACCCACGATCTCATATACATCTTTGGATTTACTGCCTACCTCATGAATGGTTACTTTGGAACCCACCTGCACGATTTCAGATTTCCTGGTTTCTTCAATGATCTTGGCAGTCGCCAGCAGCAGTTCCAGATCCTTGATGCGACCTTCCACAAAAGCCTGCTCATTCTTGGCGGCTTCGTATTCAGCGTTTTCGATCAGGTCTTCGCCATCCGCGGCTTCGCGAAGGCGCGCGGCAATTTCCTCACGCCTTGTGGTGCGCAGGTGATCCAGTTCTTCCTGTAATTTCTGATAGCCTTCACGGGTTAGGAAAGAATTGGCAGCCATTTTGTTTTACCTCTCTTGCTTTGTTTTTAAAATTGAACCCGTTGCTGGGCGGGCTCTCTTAATAATAAAACCACTCAAATGAGTGGATTTTGGTTTTTGCCTTATAAGGGATTGAATTAACAAGATATTACCATAAATCAAATTGGAAGGCAAGTTGGATATAAGGGTTAGTGGCGCTTGTCAAGCCTTCTCATAAGCGCTTCTATTTTTCTGAATATTCCGCACCTTTGTGCAGCGCTTTGAGGTTGAGCTCCAGCAACTTCAGTTGCTTTTCAGAAGATTCCTTTTTCAGTGCCTCTTCCACTGCTTTTATGGGCACAAAACCGGTGTTCTGTACCAGTCCGCCCAGCATGACCATATTGGTCAGGCGTTTATCGCCTAATTCTTCGGCAGCCTGTGTTCCGGGGATGGTGATCACATGGATATCCTTACGAATCGCCTTGCGGTTGACCATGGAACTGTTGATGATTAAATATCCACCTTCCTGAACAAGCGCTTCATATTTATCCAGTGAAGGCTGATTGAGCACGATGACGGCTTTTGGGTTGCGCACCTGTGGAGAACCAATCTCTCCATCGGAGATCACCACAGTGCAGTTGGCTGTTCCACCGCGCATTTCCGGCCCATAGGAGGGCAGCCAGGTCACTTCATGTCCGGCATGCAGCCCGGCATGCGCCAGCAGCTTTCCGGCAAACAATACACCCTGACCACCGAATCCAGCAATGATGGTTTCGTTTTGCATTTCATCCCTCCTTAGAATTTCAGCTCAACCAGAGCCGGGTGAATTTTGAAGTCATTGAGCGGGTAATAAGGCACCATTTTATCTGCCAGCCAGCGGTTGGATTCCAGCGGGGTCATCTTCCAGTTGGAGGGACAGGTGGAAAGCAGTTCCACCATGGAAAAGCCTAATCCCCGTACCTGCGTCTCAAAAGCATAGCGGATGGCTTTTTTTGCCAGGCGGATATTTTTGGGATCATGCAGGCTGCGCCGGACGACGTAACTGGCGCCGTCCAACGTGGCGATCATCTCGCTTGCGCGGATGGGGTAACCCATAGTTTCTACATCCCGCCCGTTGGGGGAGGAAGTGGTCTTCATCCCTGGCAGGGTGGTGGGAGCCATCTGACCGCCAGTCATCCCGAAATTGGCGTTATTGATATAGATCACAGTGATGTTCTCTCCGCGAGCTGCTGCTGCGATGATCTCGCCGGTGCCGATGGAGATCATATCGCCATCACCCTGGTAAGTGAGCACGATATTTTCAGGGCGCACGCGTTTGATGCCGGTCGCCATGGCAGGGGCGCGGCCATGCGGGGCTTGCACAAAATCAAAGTTAAAATAATTATAGGCAAATACCGAACAGCCCACGGAAGCCACACCGATGGTGCGCTCGCGCAGACCCATCTCATCCAGCACTTCTGCCACCAGGCGGTGGGCAACCCCGTGCGTGCAGCCGGGGCAATAGTGCGTATTCACATCCAGCAGGGAATCCGGCCGTTGATAGACGACCTGCATTGCTTCAATATTGGCAGTGGTCATGAAGACTTCTCCTTACTGCGCAAGTTTTCCAATTTGCTCAGCCAGCGCTCGCGCGCCAGCCCGTCATTCTTTAATGGACCTTTGGCCAGGCTGCGGATCTCGCCCAGCACTTCATCCGGGAAAGGGGTCACCCCGCCCAAACGCCCGTAAAATTCCACCGGGAGTGTATCCTTTACAGCCAGCTGTACGTCGCTCAGCATCATGCCGGAATTCATTTCCACCACCAGCATGCCTTCCAGCTTTTTGGCAGCATCCAGCAGTACCTGGCTGGGGAAAGGGCTCAGACTGATCGGGCGGATGAGGCCTACCGGGATGCCTTCCGCTCGGGCAGCGCGGACCGCCGAAAGTGCGATCCGTCCGGCTGTGCCAAAACCCACCACGGCAAAACGGGCATCATCCATGTAATAGTCTTTAAAACGGATCTCATTCTTTTCGATCGCCTGCCAGCGTTTCATCAGACGAAGGTTGGTCAGTTCTTCTTCGTAAGGGTCAAGGTCAATGGAGGAGAGAAATCTGCGTACGCGGCCTTTGGCGCCAGATACAGCGTAAGGTGGAATTTTAGTGAGCAGGGGACGCATCGGCGGCATTTCCACCGGCTCCATCATCTGCCCCAGGCTTCCATCCACCAGCAGGATTCCGATCGCCAGATATTTTTCGGCAATATCAAAGAAGTTATATAACAAATCCACCGCTTCCTGGATGCTGGCCGGCGCAAGTACAATGGGATGATAATCCCCGTGCCCGCCGCCGTGCACGATCTGGTTATAGTCGCCCTGTGAGGCGGCAATATTGCCCAGTCCGGGACCGCCGCGCATCACATCCACCAAAAGCATGGGCACTTCTGTGCCTGCGATGTAAGAAAGTCCTTCCATCATCAAACTGGTGCCAGGACTGGAAGTGGAACTCATCACCCGTACTCCCGCGCAAGCCGCGCCATAGACCATATTGATCGCTCCCAGCTCACTTTCTGCCTGCAGGAATGTCCGTCCCAGTTCCGGCATACGAGCTGACATGTATTCCAGGATTTCAGTCTGGGGAGTGATCGGATAGCCAAAATACGCTTGGAGTCCGGCGCGGACACAGGCTTCACCCATTGCCTGGTTGCCTTCCCATAATTCTCGGGTCATTCTCCCTCCTTTTGGTTTTCAGCCTTTTTAATGGGTTCACGGTAAACCGTGATGGCAGCTTCCGGGCAGATAATGGCGCAAATACCACATCCGGTACAGCCGTCCGTAAAAAGAGACGCCGGATGGTAACCGCGCGGGGTGATCTTCTCCAGCGAGAGGGCGATCACATCCTGAGGGCAAGCCTCGATGCACAACTCGCAGGCTTTGCATAGATCTTCATCGACAATAATGGTGCCTTTGACGGGCATTGCCTAATCTCCTAGTAAAAAAGTAAATTGGACAAGTTGGGTCGGAAATATTATACCTTTTCTCAACCCGATTATTGTACGTGCGAAGCCGCTTTTAGCAAAGTGGATTTCTTCACATGCAAATAATATTAATATCATTGCCGCATTATGAAATAGTAAAACACAGAAAAAATTTGCGAGGAGGAAAATAGAGCGACGTAGGAATCTGCTTGTTCTTATCTGAATTAATGTAGATTGCATCCCTTACCCCTGCAGGGTTCAGGGCAGGCGGCAAAGAACGCCTCGCAATGACAGATAGATATTGAATCAATCTGACCGCATGGCAAACCGGATGGAAGAATTAAATTCCCTTGCTTATTTGAGTCCAAGCGCAACAACTAACCGATCCACTCCACGATTATACTTTCTCCCTGTCCAACCCCCACGCACAAAGTCGCCAGCCCGTAAAATGGCTTGGCTGTTTGTGCGTCGTCTGTCCGCCGGCGCATTTCATGGATTAGTGTGGTCAATATGCGTGCCCCTGAACAGCCAAGTGGATGTCCGAGTGCTATCGCCCCGCCGTTGACGTTGGTGATCGCGGCATCCAGCTTCAACTCGCGCATGACTGCCAATGTCTGCGCGGCGAAGGCTTCATTCAATTCGACCAGTCCAATATCTTTAATCTTTAGGTTGGCCAGTCGGAGCGCTTTTTGGGTGGCCGGGATCGGACCCAGCCCCATGAGGCGAGGGTCCGTGCCCACAGCGGCTGAGGTCACAATACGCGCCAATGGTTTTAGCTTATGTTCTCTGGCAAAATCCTCACTGGTGATCAGCAGTGCGGCTGCACCGTCGTTCATCCCGGAGGAGTTACCGGCGGTCACTGTTCCGCCCTCGCGGAAAGAAGGCTTAAGGGCTGCCAACGCTTTCAGGGAGGTATCCCGGCGTGGTCTTTCATCACTATCGATAAAAAGCTCGCCTTTCTTCTGGGTAATCTTAATCGGTAAGAATTCATCCTTGAACTTGCCCGAATCCATGGCAGCCACGGCACGCTGATGGCTTTGCAGGGCAAATGCGTCCTGTTCGCCGCGCATAATCTTGTATTTCTCGGCAATATTTTCTGCCGTCTCTCCCAGCGAAATGGTATAGCTCATTTCCATCAGGCGCGGGTTGGGGTAGCGCCAGCCCAGGGCAGTATCCCAGGCGGTCAGGTTGCCAAAGGGAAAGGGTTTCTCAGCTTTGGGGACTGAATAGGGCGCGCGTGACATGCTTTCCACACCCCCTGCTAAAACCGCCTGTAATTCGCCACATTTAATTGCCCGCGCAGCCATGCTCACGGCTGCCAGCCCGGAGGCGCACAGGCGGTTGACTGTCACTCCCGCGGTTTGCAGGGGCAGTCCCGCCAGCAGGACGGCCATGCGGGCCACATCGCGGTTATCCTCGCCAGCCTGGTTGGCACAGCCCAGGATCACCTCTTCGATCAGTGCCGTGTCCAGCTTGTTGCGTTCCAGGAGTGCCTTAAGAACCAGGGCAGCCAGGTCATCTGGCCGGATGGAAGCCAGAGCCCCGCCCAGGTTACCGATCGGGGTGCGTAATGCATCAATGATCACAGCTTGGAGCATGGGGAATTTCTCCTGAATAAAATTTTAGTATTAGTGCTATTCTGCTTATTTTTAAGGTTATTTACAGTATAGCAAGAAAAGTGACGATGAAGGAGGAATCCCCTGTTTTTCATTGTTGTGGATGTACAACTTATGGAAATTAAATTCAATAATAACCTTATGTTTCTTTGTCAATGAGTCATCAGGATCTCCGTTCGACTCCAGAAGAGAAGACCTCAGAGAAGACACCTGTTTTTATTAGCCAACATTCTTTGATGATAGGCGGATAACAATTTCAGGTAAAATTCTTTAAGTCAAAGGACGAAAGCCGCTAACTATTAGATTTGCATAAATAAAAGGTGAAATGATTTCATCAGGTTTAATACATCAAATAATTCTAGAAAAAAGTAACAACAGATCTGAAGCTCCTGCGATTCTATCACCAGGCAAAGAAACTACTTCCTATCGAAACCTTTCCCGGCATCTTCAATCGACTGCTCTTCAACTAAATCAATGGGGGATCCGACCAGCAGACCGCCTGGCACTCGTGCTGCCAAATGGTCCTGAAATGGCGACCGCCTTTCTGGCAATTTCGACAGTCTGTACCTGTGCGCCTTTAAATCCCAACTATTCGTTGGAAGATTTCAAATTCAGTTTGGAAGATTTGCATATTAAAGCCCTGGTGACAACTCATGGATTGGATCACCCGTCACGTAAGGCTGCTTCTGATCTGGGAATACCGGTTATTGACCTTGAACCGGATGTGAAATACGCGGGAATTTTCAGCCTAAACTGCAATATACCCGTCGATGAGACCATTCACGAACTTATCCTGAAGGAGATGGATACTATTGCTTTGGTGTTGCATACTTCGGGTACAACCTCCCGTCCGAAGATAGTCCCACTTTCTCATCGCAATATTTTTCACTCTGTAAATAATGTAGCAGGATCCTATGCTTTGAAGCCCGATGATCGCTGCTTAAATATGATGCCGCTATTTCATGTCCATGGCCTGATTGGTGCAGTGGCAGCATCACTGGTCTCAGGGGCGAGTGTCATTTGTACCCCAGGTTTTTCGACTCGTTATGTTTTAGATTGGTTAACCGAATTTAAACCAACATGGTATACAGCTGTCCCAACCATCCATCAGGCATTGCTCGATGAGGTAGTGCGTCAACCGGATATTATTAAAAAAGTGAAGTTGCGCTTCATTCGTTCATGCTCCTCTCCACTGGCGCCCCAACTTGCACAAGAACTGGAATCGACTTTCTCCGTACCTGTGATGGAGGCTTATGGGATGACGGAGGCCACCCATCAGATCGCCAGTAATCCCTTACCACCGCGCCCTAGTAAATTTGGGTCGGTAGGCCTGGCGACAGGAGCCACCCGGGTTTCGATATTTAATGAGCGTGGCGATGTGCTCCCTACAAAATCGGTGGGGGAAATTTGCATTCAAGGCGAGAATGTGATAAAAAGCTACGAGAATAATCCCAAAGCCAATCGAGACAGTTTTATGGCGGGCTGGTTGCGTACAGGTGATCGGGGTTATAAAGACGAAGACGGTTATATATTCATTCAGGGGCGTCTTAAAGAGCTCATCAACCGTGCCGGTGAAAAAATTTCCCCTCGCGAAATAGATGAAGTACTGTTGCAGCATCCAGCTGTCAAGCAAGCGGTTGCTTTTAGCGTACCTCACCCATCGTTGGGGGAGGAAGTGGCAGCTGCCATCGTCTTGAAGCCTGGTATGAATGTAACTATGCAGGAATTGCGCCGGTTCGCCGCAAACAAACTGGCGGACTTTAAAGTTCCGCGATTGATCATTTTTGTTGCTGATATTCCGAAAGGGACGACTGGCAAAATCCAACGTATCGGCCTGGGAGAAAAACTGCAAACTGAACTGGAAATTGCGAAGAGGCATGAAACATCCGATATCTTTGAACCCCGCACATCAGCAGAAAAAAAATTGTTATCAATCTGGCAGCAGATATTTGACAGCACACCGATTGGAATACGTGACGATTTCTTCGCTTTGGGTGGAGATTCAATTAAAGCCGCGCGAATTTTGATGTTGGTTGAAAAAGACTTCAATGTTCATCTCTCATTGAAGGAAATATTTAATCTGTCAACTATTGAATTAATGGCAAAATTTGTACAAGATATATAAAACAAAACCTTATGACTATCACTGAAAATCCCCCTCTTCCCCAACCAATCCGGCGACAAATGAAAAAACGAGCGCCACTGTCGTTTTCGCAGGAAAGCATGTGGTTCCTTCAACAACTTGATCCTGAAAGTACCGTTTACAATTCCAACCGATTAATAAAATTTACCGGCGGGATTGATCGAGTCGCCATGGAGAGAGCGCTCAATGCGTTGATTCGCCGGCATGAACCCCTTCGAACCTTTTATCCAAACGAAGGGGGAAGACCAGTTCAAGCAGTCCAATCGTTCAAGCCTTTAACTTTAACTTATGTGGATTATTCCGACTTCACGGATGAAAAAAAATATGAGGCCATCTACAAGTATGTCTCTGATCATGGCTTTCAAGCATACAACCTGCAACATGGACCGATTGTGGTTTCTGCACTTCTGCACCTCGCCTCAAACGAAGATGTTCTCTTTTTTGGTACCCATCATATCTGCTCAGACGCCTGGTCACGGGAGGTCTACACCAGCGAACTGCTGCAAGTTTATGATTCCTATCGGGTTGGCAAAGAGCCTGTTTTATCCGATTTACCAATCCAATATACCGATTATGCGCTCTGGCAAAGAGAATGGCTGAGCGGAGACACTCTCGCAACCTTTACTGAACACTGGAAAAAAATACTTTCAGGCGATCTTCCCATCCTGGATTTGCCAACCAGCCGATCTCGTCCCATCCTCCAAACCTTTCATGGTACCCGATATCGATTTCCTTTTTCCCAGGCACTCACTTCCCAATTGAAAAGTTTTTGCCAGAGGGAACGCATTACGCTTTTTCATCTCTGCATGGCAGCCTTTGCCAACCTGTTAATGGTCTATACAGGCCAGGAAGACATCATCATGGGTTGCCCTTTTGCTAATCGGTCCCACCATGAATTGAATAATTTGGTTGGATTATTTGTGAACACACTACCGATTCGGTTAAACCTATCCGGTAATCCCAGTGTTCGCGATCTATTAAAACAAGCCCGGGAGGTCATGCTGGATGCATTTGCCTGGCAGGCTGCCCCATTCGAAGCCCTGGTTTCCGAAATTTCGCCTGAGCGTGATCTCAGCCGTACACCAGTTTTCCAAGTTGCCATTAATATGCGGAATGTTTCAAAACAGCAACAGGCATCCATCGAGGGACTGGAGATGGAAAACCTTCTGATAGAGGATATCCCAGCCCCGTTCGATATCTCCTTGGAATTTGATGATGTGGGTGGTTCGTTTGTTGCGTCTTTTCTTTACAATGCCGATTTGTTTGATGAGAAAACCATCATTCATATGGCTGCCCATTACCAAAACCTGCTTGCTGAATTTTTATTAAAAACTGATCGCCCAATTTCAGAATTGGAAATGCTCACTTCATCTGAACGGAAGCGGATTGTAATGGATTGGAATGAAAACAGGATGGACTTTCCTCAGGTTTGCATACATGATCTGATCGCTGAACAATCCAAAAAGAATCCGGATGCTATCGCAGTAACTTGTAACGGCAAATCCCTGACTTACGCCGAAATTGATAAGAAAGCCAACCAGCTTGCACACTATCTCAAAAATATGGGAGTACAGGCAGGGTCACGGATTGGTGTATACCTTCCCCGTTCCGAAAACAGTATTGTAATGTTATTGGCAATTCTCAAGGCAGGTGCTGCTTTTATTCCCCTGGACCTGACCCATCCTTCCGAGCGTATTGCATATGTGGTGAATGATGCGGATCCATTAATAATTATTACAACTTCGACCCTGAAATCTCAACTTCCAGATAATATTCAAAGAATATTCCTGGATACCGAATCTTCCTTAATTGATGCCTGCGAACCACACGCACCGGTTTCTGGAACAAACAATGAATCATCCATATACATGATCTACACATCAGGCTCAACCGGCAGACCCAAGGGGGTTGTGAATGTTCATAAAGGTCTTGTCAGTTATTTGACCCATATGAAAAACAAATTTCGTTTTTGCCCCTCTGATAGTATCGTTCAACTTACCTCGCTCTCCTTTGATATTTCAATTTTCGAAATATTTGAAACCTTGCTATGCGGGGGAAGGATATTTCTGATGGATGACAATCAGATGCGGGATCCGGTTTTCATCGATAAGGAAATCATCGAACACCAGGTCACTTTTATCAGTATGGTTCCGACCATGTTACGGGCTCTTTGTAAAGCAGCGGAGGAACGTGAACTGAAGAACAATAATTTAAGGATGTTTTTTTCCGGTGGTGAATCATTATTAAAAGAAGATGTTGAGCTTTTACGTAAAGCATATGGGGAATCTTTACTTGTGGTTAATCAATACGGTCCTACCGAATGCACCATATCTCTCACAAACTATATAGTTCCAATTCCACCAATCAACGAGTTGCAGAGTATCCCCATCGGAAAACCGGTCAGCAATACGCGTGCCTATATATTGGATAAATATTTACGGCCTGTCCCGGTAGGAGTGAAGGGTGAGTTGTTCATTGGAGGAATTGGAGTCGGAAGCGGTTATTGGCGCCAACCGGAGTTGACCGCTCAACGATTTCTTCCTGATCCATTCTGGCAAGATGGGCGGATGTACCGCACCGGGGATATTGCCTGGTATATGCCGGATGGAACAATATGCTTCCAGGGCAGGCTGGACCATCAAATAAAAATTCGAGGGTACCGGGTGGAACTAGGAGAGATAGAATCTGCGATAAAGGATTTTCCTGGGATCAAGGATGCAGTGGTAAATTTTTGGCAAAGGGAAGGCACGGAAGTCCTTGCTGCATATATCACCATCACTGTAAAAGACCAGGAGAAAAAAAAGAAGGGTCTAAGAGAATATCTTGCAAGCCGATTGCCAGTATATATGGTTCCTTCCGCTTTAATCGTTTTAAAAGAAATTCCGCTTACTTCAAGCGGTAAGGTCGATCGTCGCGCTTTACCGGAACCAGAAGATGAAGAAAAACAATCGCGCTATCTTGCTCCGCGGAATAATACTGAAAACCATCTGGTGGCTATCTGGGAGGAGGTATTGGGTATCAAGAAAATCGGGGTCACAGATAATTTCTTTGAACTGGGCGGGCATTCTTTATTGGCAGTGCGGGTGTTTTCGCTAATCGAGAAAGAATTTGGTGCATCATTACCCCTGACTCTCCTGTTCAAAGAAGGTACTATAGAGGCTCTTGCGCTATCTCTTATAAACACAAAAAATGCATCACTGAAAAATGGGGTTGTGCCGATCAAACCGGAAGGGATTGAACGCCCAATATTCATCCTATCTGCAAATATGAGCATGCGAAAATTGGCCTTGGCTTTGGCCGAGAACCGCCCAATATACGCATTGCATCCATATGAAAATGGACAACAAGTTTTCCGTGATTCAATTGAGGAGACCGCCAAAGTCTATTACAAATGCCTAACCGATTTTGATCCCCAGGGACCCTACCTTTTACTGGGGCACTCAGCCAACGGCTTATATGCGCTTGAATTGGCTCGTTTGCTGCGTAAGGAAGGAAAAAAAGTGGAATTTCTGGGGTTATTGGATACCTATCCCCCTGGTCCCGTTCCCAGGGTTAATCAAATCGATCGCATGAAATTCCATTTGAATAATCTAAGAAAAAATAATCTCTCTCAGAATATTAAATATCTTGTTCGCTCTGCCCAGCGGGAAACCAAAAGGTGGAGGCAAACGGTGGTGGATTTCAAGACGATTAAGCTTCGGATACACAAAGAAATCAAGGGAGACCAGCACTTGCTTTTTATGATGTACAAACCGGAATTATATGATGGGGAGGTGGTATTGTTTTCAGTCAACTCCCGAACTTCCTATCTACGATTTGATCCAATGGAACAGTGGTCTACTATCATTTCCGGATCATTTGAAAGAATCGTGGTTGACGGAGATCACATTTCGTTGCTTGAACCGCCTCAGGTCAATCAGCTCGCTGAAAAAATTCTCGCTGTGCTTAAGAGGCATGAAACAGGATAGGAATAACTCCATACTCTCCTTCCAACCCGGTGAAATCCATATCTGGTTATTTAACTTGGAAAGTTTTAACCAGGACCACATTTTCTGGAAACGAAACCTTGACGAAGAAGAAATTGCACGTTCAAATCGTTACATATTTGAACCGGATCGCCTGCGTTTTCTAGCCGGGCGGGATATTTTACGCAAGTTAATAAGCCGATACACCGGTATTGATCCGGCTGAGATCAACTATCTAACCAATCCATATGGAAAACTCTTTCTTCCTTTTCAACCACTCTCTTTTAATAACTCGAACAGCCAGGATCGGATCGTCTTCGCATTCACAATGGAAGAAGAGATCGGGGTGGATATTGAGCACGTCCGCCTGATACCAGATCTATCAGGTTTGATTGACTTCTGTTTCTCGCAAGAGGAGAAGATTGAACTTTCCTTTCTCCCCCCCGCTTCCCACCTGGAGGCCTTTTACCATGTTTGGACACAGAAGGAAGCCTTCTTGAAAGCGCAAAGTAAGGGATTGACATTGTCACTGCAGGATTTTTCAGTTTCTGTTGATCCTGATAAACCAGGCAAGCTGCTTAATGTAAAAGACAGTGATGCCTCTCTTTATCAAATGATAAGCAGCATACCCGAATCCGGCTACCGGGTGGCAGTATGTGCTCGAATGAAAAACAAACCAAAAGTCCATTGGACCATGCCAAATTTGCCTGATTTCTTTTCTGATAATGCGCTTGGGTGTTTTAACCCAGCGCAGGCACGTCCTCTTTAGACCCAATAAAAAATCCCTAGAAAGATATATGATGTAGAAACGCTTAACCCGGTTTACCGATTGGGGTGCGTAATGCGTTGATGATAACAGCTTGAGGCATCAGGGAGTTCTCCTGATGAAAATTTTAGTACAAGAGCAATAGTGATGATTAGTTGTGAAGGAAGTCTATTAAAAAATAAATTTGCCAAACCTGACTAAGCCAGACAATTAAACGTAACTATTTGGATAATATCAAAAAAAGCCGGTGTAATTAGCTTCCTTATTAGAGCCTGACCTAAAACTCGTTTTAATGATAAGGTTATTGAGCAAAGAGAGAAAATGAGAGCAGGGACTCATAAGTCCTTGCTAGTGGGTTTACCCTGAAGAGTATTTCTCAAGCTCAACAAATCCCACTCTCGCCTATATTTCTTGCATTCCACAGGGGGCAGGTTTATAGAATTCACCTCGCAATCCAAATTAATTGATTTTTCAGTAAATTGGTTTCCTGATCATCCATGTTCAACTTTATAATCGATCATATAAATTGTTGTAAAATTAATTCATTGTGGATAGAAGTATAAGGAATTTTCACACGCTAACTATAGGCTTTCAACCCTAATTATTGTTTCGTTTATCGGATCGGTTGTAATTAGTCCTTTAATGTCATATGAGTAATTGTCAATGAATCGGAAGCAAATCATTCTCTGCATCGCATTATTATTTTTTTCCCTTGTTTTTTTTAGTATTGCTGTTTTTGCAGAACGATTGGGATTGGATAATAATCCCGGATTGGGGAAAGGGCGTTACCTAATGCTGGGGCTTGCCGGATTTTGTATTTTATTGATTGCACTGACTATTTGGGGAGGAAAAATAGAGGCCGCCGCTAACTCAAGAATAATACACTCAAGAAAAATCAGATTGCCACATTGGATTCAGCGTTTTCTAAATCCACCTTTGTTCATAACATTACCCCTCAGTGTGGTTCTCATTCTGCTTGCATCATTTTCTTATTACTGGTTTTACACTCATGGCTTATTAGGCACTTTACCCATTAACGGTCGTTATTACCCAATGCTTGCAGATTCCTTCCGGAATGGTAAATTGTATTTAAGGACAGAACCTTCTCCTGAACTTCTAAAACTTGAAAATCCATACGATTCACAGCAGTATTTAACTGTTGAATCACTTCATGATGCATCCTTATTCGAAGGACGTTATTACCTTTACTGGGGACCTGTTCCAGCATTATTTGCCTCATTGCTCCCGGCAGGCCTGGATATCGGCGATGTACATCTGGCGCTATTTTTTGGGTCTGGACTTGCATTAATTGGCGGATTTTTATTAATCTTTGTGTGGAGACGGTTTTTTCCATCCTTATCCTGGTGGGCAGTTCTACCTGGACTTTTGATCCTTTTTTGGGGAACGCCGCTTCCGTTTTCTATTTTAGGGTCAGGGATTTACGAAACCGCCATTTTTTCAGGACAAGCATTTCTCATTTTAGGCCTTATTTTTATATTCATCGGGTTGTCAGAAAATAAACCGCGCTTCGGTTTTCTCTTAATGACGGGGATTTTTTGGGCTTTGGCTGCAGGTTCACGGATATCATTAACTCCTGCAATTCTGGTCCTGACGATTGCAGCTCTTTGGCGAGCCTGGTCGATTTCCAGTTCAAATCGCTCGAATTTCTATCTGTGTGTTATTCTCATCGGTCTTCCCCTTGGTTTGGGAGCTGCTGGTTTAGCCTGGTACAACTATGCCCGTTTTGGATCCATCCTGGAAACAGGCATGTGTTATGCCTTGAGTGTGACAGACATGAGACAGGCTTGTTCACATATTTTTAGCCCTTCCTATATCCCGGCAAATGCATTTATTTACTTTCTGCGTCCACCAACTATCGATTCTTCTTTCCCTTTTGTCTTTATCAAATGGATCAAAGAATCCGATTTCCCATTTTTTATCCACCCACAGCCATTTTATTATTATAGTGAGCCAGTCGTTGGAATAGTTTTTGGACTGCCTTTTTCTTTATTCTTTGCTGGTGTTTCTTCTCTGCAAAAACGTAATGCTGTTTCCAACTCCCTAAAAGTTGTAAAGTATTGGGCGGGGGCAATGTTATTTGCGGCTTTGCTGGAATTGATTTTCTTGCTTTTTTACTTTGCGCCCATCCAGCGTTATATGATTGATTTCAGCATCCTGTTAACGTTATCCTCCGTGATGGGATTCTGGATGTTAATTAATTCATTAAATAAAAGGCCATCATTGTTGATAATGATTTGGGTTATTGCTTTTATACTTCTATTCTGGAGTCTTGGTATTGGTATTTTCTCCGGAATAAGTGGGACATCCAGAATATTCTATGAAACCAATCCCGCGCTGTTTAATCTTTTAAAAAGCTGGTTCAGTTGAAATTCAAAATCAGCTGACGAGATAATTGAGGATGGTTACTAACCTGGCCTTGATTATCGAAGAAATATGTCGTAGTTGGTTCCGGATAATTCATAATAATACTTATAAATTTATGAAATAATACTCTCGCCTTAGCATAAGGATTCATGAGAAATTCATTAGAGGGGATAGTGTAATGTTTGCGAGAAAGAGTACTCATTATCCAAATGTATTATTTAGGCATTGTCTTGTCTGCATTTTATTTCTTCAATTTTTATTCAGTCTTAATCTAAAAATCCTTACTATAATTAAGTTCAGCAATTAATCCGCCTGATCCAAAAAGGAGAGAACATGGCAGTTTACAACTACACCTTCAAAGTGAACAAAGCTCACAAACTGGAAGTGGTTCATCCTTTTTCGGTTAATGTGGTGGTTTCCCTGGATGGCAAAGTTGTCCGGGATACCAAAGATCATACGATGAACTATGAATTTGATGTGGAAGGCAAACACTGCAAACTGGAGATCGCCTACGAAGTTCAGGGTTACGGGATTGCCAAGATGCAATCCTGGATACACCGCTTTTTTGTGGACGGGGAATCCATTAAAGCTGAAGGCTAAACAAAAATGAGATTGCCACGGTAAAAACCGCCTCGCAAAAAATTGAAATCGAATATAAAAAAAAGGGCGGGTTATAAACCCGCCCTGTAAGAGCAAAAAATTATGCTAATTCGACAACTGCGCCGGCGCCTTCCAGTTTGGTTTTGGCGTCATTGGCGGCTTCCTTGCCAACACCGGTGAGCACTTTGGAACCGGCGGCTTCAGCCATGTTCTTGGCTTCCACGAGGCCCAGACTGGTAAGCTGGCGGATCACTTTGATGACGTCGATCTTTTTAGGACCGGGGTCCTTGATGACCACATCAAACTCGGTTTTCTCTTCGACAGCTTCGGCAGCCGGGGCAGCGCCGCCAGCCATAGCCATTGCGACGGGGGCAGCAGCGGAAACGCCCCATTTTTCTTCCAACATTTTCACCAGGTCAGCGGCTTCCAGAACGGAAAGTTCGCTTAACTCTTTTGCGATTTTCTCTAAATCAGCCATTTTAAAATCTCCTTAAAAATAATTCAATAATTTAGGTAGCGCTAGCCAGCCACAGGTGCCGGTTTTTCTGAATGCGCTTTGAGCACGGCAGCCATGGAGCGGGCAGGTTCTGCCAGCGTTCGAACCAGTTTGGAAGCCGGAGCGGAAAACAACCCCAACAGTTTGGCGCGCATAACGGGCATGGGTGGCAAATCTGCCAGGGCGATGACCTGGGTTTTATCGAGGGCTTTGCCATCCAAATATCCGCCTTTTATCTTGAAAACCTCGCCAGATTTACTCGCTTTTTGCAGCGCTTTGGCCAGGGAAGCGGCATCCTTGTGGGCAAATCCAACCAGGGAGGAACCATCGAAGAAACCTTTATTCTCCAGACCAGCATTCTTTACGGCAATATCCATCAGGGTGTTTTTCACCACATGCAGTTCAGAACCTGTCTGGCGGGCATCATTGCGCAGTTCACTGATAACCTTCATGGTCATTTTGTCATAAGCCACCACAAATACGGCCTGGCAGCCTTTCAACCAGTTTTCGTATTCAACCACAATGTCTTGTTTTTCCTTCTTTGTAAAAGCCAATGAATGTTCACCTCCTTTCAATAAAAAAGTCTTTGCCTTTTATTCTCAGGCAAAGACTTGGATTCCTTTGAAGGATTTCTCTTTTGTCTTCACCTGAGCTGGATATTAAGCCTTGGAAGGCACCGGCTGTCTTGGGTGACAGTCTCTTACTTAACTTGCCAAATTATATCACTCTTTTTTCTCACCCAGGGCGGAGACAGGTTCGATCTTAATCCCGGGTCCCATGGTGGAAGTGACAACCAGTTTCTTGATAAAGGTCCCTTTGGCGGCGGCGGGGCGTGCCTTGCGCAGAGCATCCATCAGCGCGGCGAAGTTTTCATAGAGCTGATCGGCTTTGAAGGATACCTTGCCGATCTGTACATGGATATTGGCGGTCTTATCCAATCGGAATTCCACTTTGCCAGCCTTGGCTTCTTTAATGGCACGGGGTAGGTCTTCGGTGGGGACCACTGTTCCGGTCTTGGGGTTGGGCATCAGGTTGCGGGGACCGAGCACTTTGCCCAGCCGGCCAACCTTGCCCATCATATCCTGGGTGGCGATGGCCACATCGAAATCAGTCCAGCCGCCGTTGATCTTGGCGATCATTTCATCGTCTTCTGCGATAAAATCGGCACCATTGCTCTTGGCGAGGGCTGCGCCTTCACCCTGGGCAAAGACCAATACGCGCACTGTTTTTCCCAGGCCGTGGGGCAGTAAAACGACATCGCGGATCTGCTGATCAGCTTGCCGCGGGTCCAGACCCATGCGCATGTGCACTTCCACAGTGGCATCAAAACTGGTATAAGCGGTTTCCTTGACCAGATCCATGGCCTGGCGGGGTTCATATAAGGTATCGGGATTTACTTTGGCTAGGGAAGCCAGATATTTTTTTCCGTGTTTTGTCATATTTTCTCCTTGTGGTAATGGCGGGCAGGATTGCTGCCCTCCCACTAATCGCTGATGGTGAGTCCCATGTTTTTTGCAGTACCTTCAACCTGCCTCATCGCCGCTTCGCTGTCCAGTGCATTCATGTCTTTCATTTTAATGTCAGCGATCTCGCGCAGTTGCGCGCGGGTGATATTGCCAACTTTATTCTTGTTGGGGGAATCCGATCCCTTTTCCAAACCGGCTGCTTTTTTAAGCAGTTCCGCGGTGGGCGGGGATTTGAGCACGAAGGTGAAGGATCCATCGGTATAGACGGTGATTTCTGCCGGAATGATATCTCCCGCTTTGCTCTGGGTGCGGGCATTATATTCCTTGCAGAATGCCATGATGTTGATGCCATGACCAGCCAGAGCCGGACCAATTGGCGGCGCCGGGTTGGCTTTGCCGGCTGCAATGTTCAACTTAACGATTGCTTTCAGTTTCTTTGCCACGTTTTTTCTCCTTAAGTGGTTTTAGCGGGTGTTTAAATGGGCACCCTCCCACAGCCTCCATGTGGAGGTTGTTTATGCTTTTTCCACCTGTACGAAATCCAGTTCGACAGGGGTGTTACGGCCAAAGAAGTTTACCAACACGGTCACTTTGGCACGACCTTGGTCAAGATCATCCACCACGCCGCGGAAGTCATTGAAGGGTCCATCGGTAATGCGGACGCGGTCGCCAGGTTTATAACCTGCCACCATTTGCGGGGCGGTCTCTTCCATTTTCTTGAGTATGTTGGCCACTTCGTCCGGGCGCAGGGGGGTGGGCTCGTTGCCCATACCCACAAAGCCGGTGACACCCGGTGTATTACGGACCACATACCAGGATTCTTCGGAAAGGATCATATTCACCAGCACGTAACCGGGAAAAACCTGGATTTCGCGCGGTTTTTGCTTACCGTCCTTTACCTTTATTTCTTCCTGGGTGGGAACGATAATATCAAAGATCCGATCCTTCATTCCCATGGTCTCGATACGCTGTTCCAGGTTGTGGCGCACTTTATTCTCATATCCGGAATAACAGTGGATCACATACCAGGCACGCTGATCGCCATGGTCCTCAAAGGAATGCGGGGAAGCGGCGGGTTGAGGGGTGGACTCAGGCTGCTTAAAACCCTCAACCGGTGCCTGGTCAGCGCCTTGCTCTTCCTCAACGGAGGAATCATCTTCGGGTTTTAATACTTCGTCTTCGTAGTCCATCTTAACCTCGTTTAGGTTGAAAAAAACCTTTTATACCTTCGCCAGGATGAATGCGATCAGGCGGGTGAATGCAAAATCAAGCACGCCTAATAAAGCGCTGATTATGGCCATCACCACCATCACGATCTTGGTCAGGCGCCAGGCTTCCGGCGGGGTTGGCCAGGTGACCTTGCGCAGCTCACCAAGCGATTCGCGCCACCAGCGCACAATTGCGTTTGGTTTTTTGACTGCAAGTTTATTATCTGGCATAACATACTCCTTTTTATTCTAAAACGACGCCTGCGCTTACGGCGTCGCTGTGGTACAGGCAGGCCAGGCAGGAATCGAACCCACAACCTTCTGTTTTGGAGACAGACGCTCTACCAGTTGAGCTACTGGCCTATGTGGTATCGGGGTGGGCCAGGTTGTGGTCAGCCCACCCCAGGTAATACCAAAATTACTTGGTCTCGCGGTGCAGCGTATGCTTGCGGCATCGCGGGCAAAATTTCTTGACCTCGATGCGGTTAGGGTCGTTGCGCCGGTTTTTCTCTGTGGTGTAATTGCGTTCCTTGCAATCACCGCAGGCCAGAGTAATGATCGGACGGACATCTTTCTTTGAAGCCATGCTTTAATCCTATTCCAGAATTTTAGTAATCACGCCCGCGCCCACGGTCAGGCCGCCTTCGCGGATGGCGAATTTAGAGCCCTGTTCGAGAGCCACCGGGATGATCAATTCCACTTCCATATTGATATTATCGCCCGGCATCACCATTTCGACCTTCTCGGGCAGCTTGATCGAACCAGTCACATCCATGGTGCGGATGTAGAACTGCGGCCGATAGCCGTTGAAGAAGGGTTTATGGCGTCCGCCTTCATCTGCCTTGAGCACGTACACTTCGGCATTGAACTTGGTATGCGGGGTGATGCTCTTGGGAGCAGCGATCACCATGCCGCGTTCCACATCGGTGCGTTCGACACCGCGCAGCAGCAGACCGGCATTGTCACCTGCCATACCCTCATCGAGGGTCTTGTGGAACATTTCCACTCCCGTTACGACGGTGGGCATGGATTTCTCGCGCAAACCCACGATCTCCACATTATCGCCCACATTGATATGACCACGGTCGATACGGCCGGTCACTACAGTGCCGCGGCCTTTGATGGAGAAAACGTCTTCCACCGGCATCATGAAGGGTTTGTCCACTTCACGTACAGGATCGGGGAAGTAGTTGTCAATGGTGTCCAGGAGTTCCTTGATGCAGGCATACTCGGGGGCATTGACATCCGTGGAAGTGGATTCCAGGGCTTTGAGGGCACTGCCGCGGATGATGGGAGTCTTGTCGCCGGGGAACTTGTAGGCGGTGAGCATGTCACGCAGCTCCATCTCCACCAGTTCGAGCAGTTCCGGGTCGTTCATGACGTCCACTTTGTTGAGGAAGACCACAATGCTGGGCACTTCCACCTGGTAAGCCAGCAGGACGTGCTCTTTGGTCTGGGGCATGGGGCCTTCGGGTGCAGCCACCACCAGGATGGCGCCATCCACCTGGGCGGCACCGGTGATCATGTTCTTGATGTAGTCACGGTGACCGGGCATGTCCACATGGGCATAGTGGCGTTTGTCGGTCTGGTATTCCA
>CAZMZW010000010.1:0-80485 GCA_964571135.1 uncultured Anaerolineaceae bacterium
GATCCGGTTTATTCATCCTGATTTTATTTTTGCTCTTGACATTTAAGACGGTATCATCGAGATCGCGAATCTTGCATTTGCGAGGAGCGCTAAGCGTGACGAAGCAATCTCATTTCGACTTTGAGATCGCTTCGATAAAAACCATCTCGCGAAGGAATAAGGAAAAAAGAGCGAGAGTTTCCGAGCATCGTATAGCCGATATAAGGGTTATTAATGGTAGAAAGAGAGAGGTGTGTTATGGCTCTCATAACCAATATCGCGGTTTTTATTGTTGGAATGGTCTTTTTGGGGATGAGCCTGCTGGGTTTGCAGAAGCCGAAGCAGTAATGCAATCCTATTAAAACCAGAAACCCTGTTCATATGCCCATTGTCTAAACAATTAATCAAGTAGGAGAAGAGAAGTATAATCAACTCTGTATTGAGGGCGCGCAATGCGGCCACAATCAGTGATTGACATAATACCCTGAACCCATAGCCTGCCACTGATTTGTCAGTGGTGGGCTGTTATTTAACAATAAATGAATAAGAAAAGCTTGAATCCTAAAAAAAATGGGACCAGGGGGCAATCTGGAAAAACGCAAAAAAAGAAACAAAAGATCAGGGAGGAGCCTGAATCAAGAATTCAAAAGCCAATCCAGGCAACCCGAAAACACAGCTCGTTTAAAGGTTCTCTGAAAAAGAAACCCGCTGCTCCGCATGGTACTGTCCCTTCGACAAGCTCAGGGCAGGCTCTGCACCACAACCCCCGCCAGTTGTACCGTACGGCGCTTATCGTTGCCCTATACCTTTTAGCGTTCATCATTCTCGACCTTGTTACCAAACAGTACGAAGAACTCCCCGGGATTGTCGCCTGGTATCCGCCTGCCGGGCTCACCTATGCCCTCCTGTTGGTTTTCGGGATGAGATTCGTACCCGGGGTGACGATCGCTTTATTCATTAGCAGTATGTTCGTCTATCGCATGCCGCAGCCCGCCTATTTGCTTTTTTTGTGGGCATTGATCATCTCTTTGATCTATGCCGCTGCCGCCGGGTTCCTGCGTCACATCATTCACTTTGATTGGCAGCTGCGAAAATTTCGAGACGTAGCCTGGTTTGTTGTCACGGCTCTATTGGCTTCGGCACTTCTTGCCGTGCTTTCCGTGATGAGTTCAGCCTTGAGCAGTAATATGGCCCAAAGCGAAATCCTCAAGGCTATTTTCGACTGGTGGATTGGCGAAACAGTGGGCGTCTTGACTATTGCCCCTTTTCTCATGATCGTTGTCATGCCAGGTTTGAAATGGTTTATGGAAGGGATGCCGTTTAAATTACCCAAGCGCTCGCCAAATCCGCATTTTGCCCCCACTGTCATAGCACAAATGATAATCCTCATTTTTATGCTCTGCTGGGTATTTGGCGGGCGCGAACCGGGTGGTTATCAGCCCTTGTATCTGATCACTTTACCGCTCATCTGGATCGCCCTGGATCACGGCTTTAAAGGAGCCACAATGGGGGTATTGGTGATGAATTTTGGGGTGATGTTGGCATTGTCGATTTTTCGATCTGACCTGGCAAATCTGGGTGAACTACAACTGCTGATGATCGTCAATAGTATTGTCGGCTTATTTATGGGTGCGGTCGTCACTGAACGCAAACGCATGGAAGAGGAACTTAAGGGGAGGGAAAAACGCTTTCGGGCGCTCATCGAAAATGGGACAGATGAAGTTTCTATTATTTCAGTTGAAGGGAAGCTACTATATGAAAGCCCGTCTAAAAATCCTACTCTAGGTTTCAAAGCCGGCAAATTTCTTGGCCAAAACCTTTTTCAATTGGTGCATCCCGACGATTTGGACCTTGTCCAAAGCATATTCATTCGACTTATAAAGGATGCGAGTTTTCATCCTCGAGAACAATTTCGCTTGCGTCACCATGACGGAAACTGGCATTGGGTTGAAGCCAACGGTATGAACTTGCTCGCTGAACCAAGTGTCAATGGAATTGTCCTAAACTACCACGATATTACCGAGCGAAAAAAGGCAGAGGAAGAAATCATCCGCCTCAACCGGGAACTGGAGCAGCGGGTCAAAGACCGCACCACCAAGCTGGAAGATGCCAACCAGGAACTGGATGCCTTTGCCTATTCCGTCTCGCACGACCTGCGCGCGCCGCTGCGTGCCATGGAAGGTTTCAGCGAGGCGCTGAAAATTGGTTATCCGGAAAAATTGGATGAGCAGGGGCAGCACTACCTGGCCCGCATCCAGGAAGCTTCCCTGGAGATGGGCGATCTGATCGAAGCCCTGTTGAGCCTTTCGCGGGTCACCCGGGACGAATTGAAGAGCGAATCCATTGATCTCAGCCTGATGGCTCGGGAAATTGCAGATGAGATGAAGAAGCAAAACACCAAACGCAAGGTGGAGATCGAAATATCAAAGGGCATGGAAGTACAGGGGGATGCCCATTTAATTAAGATCGTCATGGAAAACCTGGTCAATAATGCCTTTAAATTTACCAGTACCCGTGACCATGCCCATATTACGATCGGAATGAAAAAGGAAGCCGGTGAGAAGATCTATTTTGTGCGCGATGACGGGGTGGGCTTTGACATGGCTTACGCCAGCAAGCTGTTCGTGCCTTTCCAGCGACTGCATGAAAAAGAGAAATATTCCGGAAGCGGCATCGGGCTGACCACGGTCAAGCGCATCATCACCCGCCACGGAGGGCGCATCTGGGCGGAGGCGGGCGTGGATCAGGGCGCCACTTTTTATTTTACGATCGGAGAACAATAATGAACGAAAAAAGCATCCTGTTGGTGGAAGATAATCCTGATGATGTGGAACTGACCCTGATGGCTTTGAAGGAAAGCAAGATACTCAATCAGGTCAAGGTTACCCGGGACGGTGTGGAGACATTGGATTACCTTTTTTGCACAGGCAAATATGCCGACCGCAAACCAGCCAACTTGCCTGAGTTGATCCTGCTTGACCTGAAGCTGCCCAAATTGGGCGGGCTGGAAGTGCTGGAAAAGCTTCGTGCCGACCCGCGCACCAAATTGATCCCGGTGGTGATCCTCACTTCTTCCAGCGAAGAAGAGGATGTGTTGAAAAGCTACAGCCTGGGAGCCAACAGTTACGTGCGCAAACCGGTGGAATTCCATCAATTTGTGGAGGCGGTCCATCAATTGGGTATGTACTGGTTGTTAATCAATGAAACCATAATGAAATAGTGATGCTCTTTAAGCAATGGCAGTTTGTGAAAAAAGAAAATCAAAGAGAGAGTTACTGTGATTAAAAATACATTCAAAAAACAAATAGAAGCCCTGACAATTTTTTTAATATTTAGCCTGGTTGGTTCCTGTAACCCCAAGGCAACCCCAACTCCGCCACTTACTCCAATCACTGTCCAGCTGCTATGGACCCACCAGGCCGAATTTGCGGGATTATATGCTGCCGACCAAAACGGTTATTATGCCAAGGAAGGTTTGACAGTGACCTTCCTGCAAGGTGGTGCGACAGTTGATAATGTGGCGGCTGTGCAGGAGGGCAAAGCTCAATTCGGAATTGCTTCGGCTGAAGCGCTCATTACTGCACGTGACCAGGGCAAGTCATTGCGTGCCATTGCTGTTGTTTTTCGCCGCAGCCCTACAGTGTTCGTTTCACTCGCAGATTCAGGCATTACCCGTCCGCAGGATTTTGCAGGCAAGACCATCCGGACAGCTTACACACTTATTGCCACCTTGCATGCCATGACCACTTTTGTTGGGATCTCTCCCAGCGAGTACAAAGAAATTGCCAACCTGCCTTCAGATGTATCTATGTTTAAATCTGGAGAAGTTCCGATCTGGGGGATGAACCTCAACGGGATGTTTATTGCAATCAAGCAGGCGGGTTATAAAGTGAATATTATCTATCCGGATGATTATGGGGTTCACTTTTATGGGGATGTGATTATCACCACGGATGAACTGATTAAAACCAATCCGGATCTGGCGCAGCGTTTCCTGCGCGCATCTCTTAAAGGCTGGACCTATGCATTGGAGAATCCAAATACGGTCAGCTCAATGGTGGTTAAGGTTGAACCAAAGGCCGTTATAGCTATTGAAGACGAAAAGATGCTCATCAGTCTGCCCTTTATCAATACCGGCGAGGCCCATATTGGCATGATGAAAGCAGATATCTGGTCCAGCATGGAGGAGACCTTGCGTGAAGAAAAAGTGCTGACCAAACCATTGGATATCAGCCAGGTCTATACCCTCCAATTCCTGGATAAGATCTACGGAAAATAAAATCAGAGCTTAATGAAAAACCGATCCTTTTTAAACTTTTATATCCTACCTGCTTTTTTACTTGCAATCGCAGCTGCTTTCTTGCGCTTCTGGGCTGCCCCAGAGCTGGAAAGGCTGCCAGCCGATTATGCCAATACGACCCAATATCTTGAAGTGAGTAGCTTCCGGGACTCTCCAAATGGCGATTGGGCAACCTCCGATTTGATCGCCACCCGCATTGACAGTGCCATCACCCAAAATGGGGATGCCGTGATCATCCAGTCGGCTCTGCAAATCTATTCCGTGGACGGCGATCTTAATTTTGAGAACTCGGCGCTGTATGGCGTTGATCGCCGCACCCTCCAGAATGTGTCCGGGCTGGGGGACACTGCCCGTACTGGCCAATTCTATTATGAACCCAATCTAAAGATACAGCCCTTTTCTCTTTGGGACGCCATGTTCATTGGTCCCCGCGAAGCAATTTTCGATCATGCGGAAACTGTCAATGGGTTGCTGGTTTATGTTTTTAAATTCAAAACAACCGATCTGGACGAAAGTGCAGGTTACAACTATCTATCACTAGTGCCCGAAACCTACCTGGCTCAAACGGACGGCCAGGGCACACTATGGATCGAACCCGTTTCAGGAGTGGTGGTGGATTACCAGGATGAAGGGGTCAGTTATTTCGTCGATCCGCAGACCGGGAAGCGGGTGGCTGATTTTAATAAATGGAGCGAGCAGTATTCCCCGGAAACAAAGACCAGTCAGATTCAATTGGCGCAGCGGGAGTGGCAGCGCATCCAGTCGCTGGAGTCCTGGCTGCCAGCAGTTTTGTTTACAACGGGTACCGCCTGGTTCCTGACCGGACTTTTTTCTGAAAAGCGAAAAAAAAAGCGGGTTGAAGGCGGAAAAGTGTGATGAAAAAAAGTTTTGGCATTTTTCCCAGGCTGACCATCATCTTTGTTTTATTTGCAACCGCACTCCTGTTTGTGATCGGAATACTATCGTTTAACAGCCAACGTTCGTCTCTGCAGGCTGCCACCATATCCGAGCTGTTCTCCCTGGCGATCGAAAAACAAACCTCCTTTAATCGGTGGGTGGAAGCAAAGAAAGCCAACATCATTGCGCTCGCAGATCAATCTGATCTGTCAGTAAAAATTAATAATGTATTCATAAATGATGCCAATTCACCCCAGGAAAAAGCAGACCTTCGAAACCATTTCCTCCCCTGGATCGGCAAGGGGCAATTTTTCCTGAGTCTTTCGATCATTGAGTTCAATACCGGCCAGGCAATTATATCGACAAACATTGATGATGAAGGCAAATACTACGAAAACCAGCCATTTTTTATTAATGGTAAAGGCAGCCCCTATATTCAAAACATCTCTTATTCATTACAGAGGCAAGCCCCGATCATGGTGGTTTCTGCGCCGGTACGTTCGGCGGATGGCCGGGTGCTGGCCATATTGGCAGGCGAGGTGGATTTGCAGGGGATGAACGAGATCATTACCTACCGTACCGGCTTGCGCTTGAGTGATGATGCGTTCCTGGTTAACACATCCAATTTATTCATTACTCAGCCGCGTCAGAATCCTGACGTGGCGATCCTGCGCACTGGTGTGCACACCGATGCAGTAAAGGCCTGCTTACTGCATAACAGCGGTTCGCTCCTGGCGGATGATTATCGCAACATCCCTTCCATAATTGTGTACCGGTGGCTTTCTGACCGCCAGCTTTGCCTGATCGTGAAACTGGACCAAACCGAAGCCTTTGCGCCTTCATTAAAATTTGGCCAGACCCTGCTCTTTTATGGAGTTTTGGTAATGGTGATAGCGGTTGTGATCACCTATATAGTAGCGACTTCCTTTACCAACCCGATCCTTGAACTAAAAGAAAAAGCCGAACTGATCAGTAAGGGGGATCTGGATATCCCCATCGAGGTGAAATCCCAGGACGAGATCGGGCAGCTTGCCAGCACCCTCAAACAAATGGCAGCTAACCTGGCTCACAAGGATGCTTTATTAAAGAAGCATGCAAAAAATCTGGAAATAACAGTTAAGAAAAGGACAGCAGACCTGTCCAGGACCAATAAATCCCTGCAATCTGAAGTTCTCACGCGCAAACAGATAGAAAAGTCATTAAGGGAGACTCGCGATTATCTTGAAAACCTGCTCAATTATGCCAACGCCCCGATCATCGTCTGGGACCCGGCCAACAAGATCATCCGTTTCAACCATGCCTTTGAGCGCTTGACGGGTTACTCCTCCACTGAAGTCATTGGACAAACATTGGAACTCCTTTTCCCTGCAACCAGCCGGGAAGAATTGCTGATCAAGATTACCAACACTTTGAAAGGTGAACATTGGGAGTCGGTGGAGATCCCAATCCTGCAAAAAAACGGTCAGACCCGGATGGTTCTTTGGAACTCAGCCAACACCTATGCGGAAGATGGTAAAACCCTCCAATCCACCATCGCCCAGGGTGTGGATATTACCGAACGAAAGAAAGCCGAACAGAAGGTCCGCCAGCTTAACCAGCAGCTGGACCAGCGCGTCAAGGACCGCACCGCCCAACTGGCAGCCGCCAATGAGGAACTGGAGGCTTTTGCTTATTCGGTTTCGCATGACCTTCGTGCCCCGCTGCGCGCCATGGACGGCTTTAGCAATGCGCTCAAAACCAGCTATCCGGAAAAATTGGATGAACAGGGGCAACATTACCTGACCCGCATCCAGGCTGCCTCACACGAGATGGGGCAGTTGATCGAAGACCTGCTCAACCTCTCGCGAGTCACCCGCAGCGAGTTGAAACAGCAGGCAATTGACTTGAGCGGAATGGCGCGGGCGATCACTGCCGGGCTGAAAACACAATTTCCTGAACGCGATGTGGTTTTTGAAATATCCGATAAAATGAATATTAGCGGTGATACGAACTTGTTTAAAATAGTACTGGAGAACCTGATCAATAATGCCTTTAAATTTACCAGCACCCGCGCCCGGGCGCATATTGAAGTTGGAACTGAAGAGCAGAAAGGCAGGCAGGTTTATTTTGTGCGCGACAATGGAGTGGGTTTTGACATGGCTTATACCAATAAGCTCTTTGTCCCCTTCCAGCGCCTGCATGCGAAGCAGGAATTCCCCGGCACCGGCATCGGGCTGGTCACAGTGAAGCGCATCATCACACGCCACAGAGGGCGCATCTGGGCGGAGGCAGGCGTGGATCAAGGCGCAACTTTCTATTTTACGATCGGAGAACAATAATGAACGAAAAAAGCATCCTGTTGGTGGAAGATAATCCTGATGATGTGGAACTGACCCTGATGGCTTTGAAGGAAAGCAAGATACTCAATCAGGTCAAGGTTACCCGGGACGGTGTGGAGACATTGGATTACCTTTTTTGCACAGGCAAATATGCCGACCGCAAACCAGCCAACTTGCCTGAGTTGATCCTGCTTGACCTGAAGCTGCCCAAATTGGGCGGGCTGGAAGTGCTGGAAAAGCTTCGTGCCGACCCGCGCACCAAATTGATCCCGGTGGTGATCCTCACTTCTTCCAGCGAAGAAGAGGATGTGTTGAAAAGCTACAGCCTGGGAGCCAACAGTTACGTGCGCAAACCGGTGGAATTCCATCAATTTGTGGAGGCGGTCCATCAATTGGGCATGTACTGGTTGTTAATCAATGAAGCTCCGCCTTTGAATCATAATTAGAAAAATCTAATAGAAGTAGATAAAGTCAAAAACCTATGACCACTCCTTTACGGGTGCTGATCGTTGAAGATAAACCGGCAGATGCCGAACTGATTGTCCTGCGCCTGGCAAAAGAAGGCTTTAAGTTGGACTGGAAGCGGGTGCAGACCGAAGCTGATTTTATAGCTTCCCTCGAAACCAATTGGGACCTGGTCCTGGCGGATTGGTCCCTGCCGCAATTTAGCGGCCTGCGTGCCCTGCAGCTTGTCCGCGCGAGAGGATTGGAAATCCCATTTATCATTGTCTCTGGAGCGATTGGAGAAGAAGCCGCCATTGATGCCATGCATAAGGGCGCTGATGACTATTTGTTGAAGGACCGCCCGGAACGATTGGGACTGGCAGTTCACCAGGCATTGGCACAAAAAGAGTCGCGAGAGGAGAGAAAGCGGGCGGAGTTGCTCCGCGAAGTGGTATTTGAAATTATTGCGAAATCGATAACCACACAAAATTTGCATGATTTCCTGAGCCTGGTTCACAAATCCATTTCAAAGATAATCAATGCAGAGAATTTCTTCATTGTTCTGTATAACAAAAACACAGACAGGTTTGAAGAAGTTTATTTTGTAGATAAGTTTGATCCGCCTGCCGGCGATTCGAAAATGAAAAAAAGCACGTCAGCTTACGTTTTTCGCACGGGGGAACCGTTCCTGTTTACCCAAAAGCGATTTGAAGAGTTAGAGGCTCAGGGTGAAATGGAATTGGTGGGAAAAAGATCACCATCCTGGTTGGGCGTACCATTAAAAACCTCCCAGGAGACCATCGGCGTGATGGTGGTGCAGGATTATGAAAAAGAAGATTGTTATTCGAAAAGAGAAGTGGATTTTCTCGTTTCGATTGCCGGCGAGGTGGCGCATGTTATTGAGCGCAAGCAGTCAGAAGAAAAACTTGTATCTAATTTCAACTTATTGCGAATGGCTGGAGAATACGGTGCATTCGGTGGCTGGAGCGTCGATCTGAAAAACAATATCTGCACCTGGTCAGATGTGGTTGCTGATATCCATGAAATGCCCAGAGGATATTCGCCACTGGTGGATGAAGGGATAAATTTTTATGCCCCCGAGTGGCGCGAAAAGATTATTAAGGTTTTTTCGGATTGTACTCAGCAAGGTATCTCGTATGATGAAGAAATGCAGATCATCACAAAAAATGGAAAACATGTCTGGGTGCGAACCACTGGTGAAGCCGTTAAAGATGGAAATGGAAAAATCGTAAAAATCCAAGGGACATTTCAGGACATCTCGGAACGCAAGCAGGCAGAAGAAGCTCTGCGAACGAGTGAGCTGCGCAATTCCCACATCATTGAAGGTACCAATGTGGGCACCTGGGAATGGAATGTTCAAACGGGTGAGACTGTTTTCAATCAACGTTGGGCGGAAATTGTTGGATACTCACTTGAGGAACTTGCTCCAGTCAGCATCAAGACCTGGACGGATCTTGCACATCCGGATGACTTAAAGCAATCCGAAGAACTGCTTGAAAAACACTTCCAGGGTTCATTAGACCTCTATGATTGCGAAATCAGGATGCGGCATAAAAATGGAACCTGGGTCTGGGTGCAGGATCGTGGCCGCGTGATCACGCACACTGCGGATGGGAAGCCGCTGATGATGTTTGGCACCCACTCGGATATATCTAAGCGCAAGCAATTGGAAGAAAAAATTCAAAAAAGTGAGAAATTGTACCGTTCGCTTTTCGAGAATATGATCAACGGATTCGCCTATTGTAGGATGGAATATGATCATCAAGGCAAACCCATTGATTTTACTTACCTGCTTGTAAACGAAGCCTTTGAAACCCAGACGGGATTGAAGGATGCCGCCGGAAGAAAGGTTTCCGAAGTCATCCCTGGTATTCAGAAATCGGATCCAGGCTTGATAGAAACCTATGGCCGGGTCGCTAAGACCGGCAAAGCGGAAAGTTTTGAGGTATATGTTGAATCATTGCAGATGTGGTTTAGTCTTTCAGTCTATTGCCCTGAAAGAGATTATTTCGTCGCCGTGTTTGATGTGATTACCGATCGCAAGAAAGCGGAAGCCGAAATTATTCTGCGAGTCAATCAGCTGGCGACCGCCAGGGAAATCGGCAAAACACTGACAGAGACCCTGGAATTGGACCAGATCTATGAACGGCTTTATCAGTCAGTGATCAAATTGCTGTCTGATTCAGAAACCATGTTCATTTCACTTTTTGATCATGAAAAAAAAGAATTTCGTTGCGTCTTTGCCATAAGCGAAAATGAACGCCTGGATATCAGCCAATTGCCGCCGGCCCCATTGGAACCACCCGGCATAGGTACTCAAGGTGAAACGGTCCACACCCGAAAACCATTAATTGTGGCTAACCTGCCGGAACGCTTGAAGAAAGTTAGCCTGGTGGTCAATGTTGGGGAAGGCGGTGAAGACCCGCAGTCAGGGTTGTATGTGCCCATGCTGGCCAAAGGGGAAGTGATCGGGGTGGTGACCGTCCAGAGCCAAAAAATCAACCGATACACACCGGACGATGCCGAAATGCTTTCATTGGTGGCCAATACGGCAGCCAGCGCCATCCAGAACGCCCAGCTATTCGCCCAAACCGAGCGGCGTTTGCAGCAGATCAGCGCCATGCATACCATTGACGCCACCATCAGCAGCAGTTTTGATCTTGAACTTACTTTTACCATTTTGCTGGAAATAGTAACCTCCCAATTAGGCGTGGATGCGGCCGACGTTCTGGTGCTCAATAAGAATAATCAGATCCTGGAATGCCGCGGCAGGCGCGGTTTCCATACCCAGGCTCTCCAATACACCAAACTGCCGGTAGGCCAGGGGCTGGCCGGGAGGGCAGCGCTGGAAAGAAAGATGCTGGTGATCAAAGACCTGCCAGGAGAAAAGAACGGACTGATCAGTTCACCCGAACTGGCAGCGGAAGGGTTCGTGACCTATCTTGGCGTTCCATTGACCGCCAAAGGGGAAATTATGGGAGTACTGGAGATATTTCACCGGGAAAAACTGGAGCCCGCCAAAGAATGGTTCGATTACCTGGAAAACCTGGCCGGGCAGGCGGCGATCGCGATCGATAACTCCTTGTTATACAATAATTTACAGCGCTCCAACCTGGACCTTTCCCTGGCTTATGATGCCACCCTTCTTGGCTGGTCCAATGCGCTGGACCTGCGCGATAAGGAAACGGAGGGCCATTCCGAGCGGGTGATGGAAATGACCATGCAGCTGGCTCTTCGGATGGAATTGAGCGAGGAAGAGTTGGTCCATGTCCGCCGCGGTTCCTTGCTGCATGATATAGGTAAAATGGGTGTGGCAGATAGTATTTTACTCAAGGCAGGCCCTCTCACTGAGGAGGAATGGGTAATCATGCGCAGCCATCCACTGCTTGCTTATAACTTACTTGCGCCGATCCCCTATTTGCAGAAATCGCTGGAAATCCCGTATTGCCATCATGAAAAATGGGATGGCACCGGCTACCCGCGCGGGTTGAAGGGTGAGCAAATTCCCTTGCCGGCACGCATCTTTGCGGTGGTGGATGTCTGGGATGCGCTCATTTCCGACCGGCCGTACCGCAAAGCCTGGACAAAGCAAAAAGCGCTGGATTACATCCGGGAACAGGCAGGCAAACACTTCGATCCACAGGTGGTTAAAGAATTCCTGCAGTTGGATGGGTTTAAAAAACAAAAAGAGTGAAAGAGTTGTTAACACCGGATAATGCTTTACAGGAGGGACGCGATTGAATATGCTTGATATGCGCACGATCTTATACAGTTACATCATCAGTAATTTTATTTGTGCTGTTGCAATGGCGTACCTGTGGTTCCAAAACCGCAGGCAGATCACCGGTCTGGGTTACTGGCTGGCCGATTTCATTATGCAATTTGCGGCGTTATTTTTGGTGGGTATGCGGGGCATTGTGCCGGATTTTATTTCGATGGTGGTCGGCAACGGCCTGGTCATTCTGGGGACCATCCTGCTCCTAATGGGATTGGAACGCTATATCGGCCAACCAGAATCACAGGTCCATAACTTCATCCTGCTGGCAGTGTTTGTAGTTGTCCACTGGTATTTTTCATCTGTGCAGCCCAATCTGATGGCTCGTAATATCAATCTCTCCCTGGGATTGCTGCTCATTTGTTTCCAGATTGCCTGGCTTTTACTCCATCGGGTGGATAAGAAGATCCTGCGGTATTCGAGGGTCGTGGGGATCGTTTTTGGGCTTTATTGCCTGGTCAATTTTGGGCGAATCATTCTGGAAATCAGGCTGCCGCCCGGGAACGATCTGTTCAAGTCCGGCCTGGTTGACACGCTGGCCGTTTTAATTTTCCAGATGTTATTTATTGCTTTGACCTATGCCCTCTTTCTTATGGTCAGCCGGCGCCTATTAGCCGAACTGGAAGAGGACATTACTCAGCGTGAGCGTGCCGAGAAAGCGTTAAAGACCAGTGAGCAAAGATTTTCAGTTGCTTTTCAAAATCTGCCGGACGCCATTGTGATCTCCCGGGTCGAGGATGGCAAAATTATCGAAGGCAATGAAAGTTTTCATCGGATCGCAGGCTATTCAAAAGAAGAAACGATTGGAAAAACAACCATAGAACTGAAATTATGGAGTCAATTACGGGATCGTAAAAAGTTTGTGAAAGACCTTCAAAAATCAGGAAAGGTAACAAATTTTGAAACCCGTTTTCGGAGAAAATCGGGCGAAATTTTCCCCGGCTTGATCTCGGGGGGGATCATCCCAATTTTTGAAAAGAACCATGTGCTGACCGTCATCCGGGATGTCAGCGAGCAGGAGAAAATAGAAGAAAAATTGCGTCTTGACAGCCAGATGATGGCGAATCTCAGTGATGGGATATTTCTTTATAAGGATAGTGATGGGGAAATTGTTTACGCTAACGCCCAATTTGCGAAGTTGTTTGGATATGAGCAGAATGAGCTAATTGGGCAGTCAGTATCCCTATTAAATGCACCAACGGATATTACTCCCGAAGAAATTGCCAGGGAGATCAAGAAATCTTTAATTAAGGATGGCGTTTGGGAGGGTGAAATTCAGAATATTAAAAAGGACGGTTCCCTCTTTTGGAGCCACGCCAGTGTTTCTTCTTTTACCCACAGCCAATACGGGCTGGTCTGGGTAACCGTGCAGCAGGATATCACCAAACGTAAAAAGGCGGAAATGCGGCTTGAATACATGGGAACGCATGATTCTCTTACTGGTTTGTATAACCGCACATTCTTTGATGAAGAGGTGAGGCGTTATGAAAGGGGAAGGCAGTATCCCATCAGCATGGTGATGGTGGATCTGGATGACCTGAAGAGTATCAACGATTCCAAAGGTCATCTGGCAGGAGATGGTTTATTACAGCGCACCGCCCGGATGCTGAACGAGTCTTTTCGGGGAGATGATATCATCGCCCGGATTGGCGGGGATGAGTTTGCGGCGCTCCTGCCCAACACGGATGAAAAAACTGCCTCCGAGGCGTTAGCCCGGGTGCGGGAGAACCTCAAAAAAAACAATGCGGCTGAAAAGGAAACAGCCTTGAGTATTTCCATAGGCGTCGACACCGCGGAAAAGGGGATGGACTTAAAAAAGGTGCTGCAACAAGCCGATAGAAATATGTATCAGGAAAAAAGCAAGAAAAAATAAGTTGGGTATTTCCCAGAAGAGCAAACGTAACCCAAGATGTTTACAAAATTTATCCGCCATTTCGTAAAGCCCCGCGCTGTCGAAAATAAAGATGATCGCCGTTTTATCATGGTCATCTTGACCTTTACCACTATTGCTGATTTGTTTTTCTCAACCTTTAATACCGGCACCTTTGGGTCCATCAAGCCCATTCTCATTATCTTTATCATATTGGCGGTTGTCTCCTTTTTATTCGCATTTTGGAATGTTCTGCAGCCAGCCCGGGTGATCATCCCCATCGCGGGATTCATTACCGTTACTTTATTGCTTTGCATGGGAGGAATCCATGATGATGCCATCGGGGGTTATTATTTCCTCCTGATATTCACCGCCTTTTTACTCGGTCGACGGGGATTGTTGATCAATGGCTTTTTGAATACAGCCGCGATCCTTCTCATCGGGTTTGCTGAAACGAATGGGTTGATCACCACCCACTTTGCCCCTTTGACTGATCCTTCCACGATCATCTCCACTGCTTTTTTTATGGTTGCAGCCACGCTAACCTTGTACTTTTTTGTTAACCACCTTAAGGCTATGATAGAAATTGCCCATCGCAATGAGCAAGAGCAAAATAGGGCCAACCGCGGCCTGAAAAAATTAAAATCCACTCTGGAGCAGCGGGTGAAAGACCGCACCGCTGAACTGCAGGCTCTCTTTTCCTCCATGCAGGATATCGTGATCGTTTATGACCAAAGAGGGCGTTACCTCAATATTGCCGATACCGGGTCGAAATTGTTTCTTAAACCCCCCAAAGACCTTCTCGGTAAAACGATTCATGAGGTTATCCCCAAACGAGAAGCCAATCGATGGGTAAATCACATCCAAGCGGTTTTAAGAACCCAAAGCACATTGCATCTCGAATATTCTTTGGAGATCGATCATCATCCAGTATGGTTTGATGCCACTGTTTCTCCGATGGATAAGGAAACCGTGGTTTGGGTGGCTCACGATATCACCACGCGCAAGAAAAATGAATTGATCCAAAAGACAATCTATGGGATCACCCAGGCAGCGATCGCCGATATAGGTATCGACGCCCTCTATCATTCCATCCATTCCCTTATTGGCGAATTGATCCCTGCGGAAAATTTTTATATTGCCCTGCTGGATCCAGCCACTGAACTAATCAGCTTTCCCTATTATGTCGATCAATATGACCAAGCTCCAATTGAACCAACTCCAATCCAGGGGTTTACTGGATTTGTGATCCGCACTGGGCAGCCATTATTGGCAAATCGCAAGACCGCTGACCGGCTTATCCAGCAGGGAGAGGTGGAGTTGGTGGGAACGCTAGGCGAGGATTGGATGGGGACGCCATTGAGATTGGGAGAGCGCATTCTCGGGGTCATGGCAGCCCAAAGCTACTCCAAGGCGATCCATTTCAATGAGGAAGACCTTAGATTTTTTGAGTTCGTTTCCACCCAGGTGGCCCAGGCGATCGACCGAAAGCAGCGGGAAAATGAATCCTTTTTTATCGGCACCCATGACCAATTGACCGGACTTTACAACCGCACTTTTTTTGAAGAGGAGCTTTCCCGCCTGGAGAAAAGCCGCCTTTTCCCAGTAAGTATATTCATGATCGATGTTGATAAATTAAAAACCGTTAACGATACCGAGGGGCATCCTGCCGGGGATGAGATCCTGCGGCGCACAGCCCAGGTGCTTACGAAATCATTTCGTTCGGAGGATATGGTGGCTAGAATTGGCGGGGATGAATTTGTAGCCCTGTTGCCCAGGACCGACGAGAATGCCGCTCATTTAACTATAGAACGGATCAAACATTTTCTGGAACTCGACAATAAAAATAGCCCCAATATCCTAAAGATCTCAATTGGGATGGCAACCTGTGAGAAGGAAGGTTCATTGGCGGATACATTGAAGCAGGCGGATGATCGCATGTACCTGAATAAAAGATCCAAGGGCTGATCCCATTAATATTGAGATTATATAACACGCCCGGGAATCGGCTACCTGTGCCTGACTCTAGCGCGAGATAGAAAAATAAGAAGAAAATGATGCCTGAGGGACGCAAATTTATGCGATAAAGAAGTCTGCGAGTTGCAGATGATTGGAATAATGGGGGATTCACTTAATACCAACTTGTATTCAAAGTTAAAACCTAATATCCTATAAAACGATAGAACAATAATTCTATCAAAAAAGCCGGAGGCTGGATTTCAGTTCCACCTAAACCATCCCCATTGGATGGATACTGCAGGAAGGTGATGGCGATTTAATCCCAACAGTTCTTCTTCCCAGGTAAGCAAGTTGGCAGCGAGACCTGTACCCTCACACTTTCTGAACCGGCTTGATATTGGTGTAGGAGCGGCTAAATCACCGCTCCTACACAATTGAAGTCAACCCCTTAATAAAATGGAAGAAAAATGAACGAAAAAATTCGCCGCAAGCCTGGCGCCCAACCCAACAACACCAATGCCGTCAAACACGGCTTTTATTCCCGCCAATTCCAGCACCTGGAATCCTCTGATCTGGATATCGCCCTTTTGAACGGCCTAGATGATGAGATCGCCCTCCTCCGGGTAATCATCCGCAGGGTGTTCGAGTACACCAACTCAGCCGATCAGAACCTCGAGACATGGTCCACCGCCCTGGGCACGCTCGGATCGGCAGCCACACGCCTGGCTCACCTTCTCCGGACACAGAAACTATTGGGCGGCCAGGAAGAGAATGCCAGCTCAGCGCTCAGCCAGGCACTCGCGGAAGTGACCAAGGAGCTCGGCCTTGCCTGATCTGCGGGACCTGGATTCGATTGACCCGCGCCTCTTGAAAGCAGGATTAATTATCGCTTTATACGAAATGGGGTTCTATGGAAGATTCACAGGCCTTACTAATTGCGGAACAGCTGAACCGGCTGAAAGACAATATCGATGCTCGCTTAAAGCGGATCGAAGCCACGATCGACCATTTCCAGACCCTGGAATCCGAGAAGTTATTGGCCGTGAAGAACGATCTAAAAAACATGAGAGACGATATTTCGGACCACGAAAACAGGATCCGAACCGTGGATGACGCAGTGATCTCACTGAAAACTATTTCCACCATTGCCCAGGCGGGACAAGCTGCTTTAACTTTGATCGCGGCCAGCCTGGCTGCATGGCTTGGAGGTCAAAGGTAATTGTGATCACAAATGGGTGCACTAGTCGACACTCTAAAGCACGTCCTGAGATCTCCGGATGTTTTCATCAAGGACTGCTCAAAACTCGGGTTAAGAGACTACCAGCGCGGCGTTTGCGAAGCCATCCACCAATCGGTCTGCGCGCACGCCGGCCGATCAATAGTTGTAATGTTCCCCAGGCAGTCCGGGAAGAACGAACTGCAGGCCCAGATGGAAGCCTACCTGCTGGCTCTGATGGCAGAGACGACCAACTGCGAAATTGTGAAGGTCAGCCCCACCTGGAAACCCCAAACCCTGAATGCCATGCGACGGCTGGAACGTGTCCTGGACTCAAATGCGATCACAAAGAAGGACTGGCGCAAGGAATCCGGGTACATCTATCGGGTCGGAAACTCGCGTATTTATTTCTTTTCAGGCCAACCCCGCTCCAACATCGTGGGCGCCACGGCTTCCACTCTGTTGGAAGTGGACGAAGCACAGGACGTGATCGCATCCAAATTCGACAAAGAAATAGCTCCCATGGCAGCATCCACCAATGCAACCAAAGTTTTTTGGGGAACTGCCTGGACTTCCCGGACACTTCTTTCGCGGGAATTGCGAGCTGCCAAAGCTCAGGAGAAAGAGGACGGCATCCAGAGGGTATTTGTGATCAACGCTGACGACGTGGCTTTGGAAGTCCCTGAATATGGGGAATTTGTGGCCGAACAGGTTGCACGCCTGGGACGGAATCATCCCATGGTGAAGACCCAGTATTTCTCGGAAGAGATCGATGCCGAAGGCGGGCTCTTCCCTGCCGAACGCCAGGCAATGATGAAGGGCACGCACCAGGCACAAACGGATCCGGATCCGGATCTGACCTACGCAATGACCCTCGATGTTGCCGGCGCAGACGAAACCCTGACACCGGACATCGACGATGGCGAGATCGAACAACTGGCCACCGCCAAACGCGACAGCACAGCTTTATCGATCTTCCAGGTGGATCTGTCCTCAGTGGATGATCCCCTGATCAATAAACCCACCTACCGGCTGGTCGCCCGCCGGGAATGGGTCGGAGTGAAACATGCCACACTCTACGGACAGATCAAGGCTCTTGCTGAGCTTTTCTCCGTTCGCTGGCTGGTGGTGGATTGCACCGGGGTTGGTGCCGGCTTGACCAGCTTCCTCTCAGCTTCACTCGGAGAGAAGGTCATACCGTTCTTATTCAACTTCAGGACAAAATCAGATCTGCTTTGGGACTTCTTAGGAATCATAGACTCTGGACGGTTCAAGGACCATACCCCCTCGCCCCTTGCAGGAGAGGGTGTGGGTGAGGGGGAGCAGAAAGAATTCTGGCGCCAGGTCTCATTCTGCGAATTCGAGATCCTGCCCGGCCCTCAGAAGACGGTCCGCTGGGGTGTTCCCGATGGAACACGCGATCCCATGGACGGCAACCTGGTACATGACGACCTGCTGATCAGCGCTGCCATGGTCGCCGCCCTGGACGCTCAGGACTGGACCGCTTCCGGTCCCACCCTGATCATTAAATCTAAGGACCCGTTAAATGATCTGGACAAAGGTTTTTAAACATGAATACCTGGATCGCTTTTCTCTGTGGTATCTGGCTCGGATTCCTTCTCGGAATATTTTTAGTATGCCTGCTTAAATCATCAAAGGTATAAATAAAATGACTAAGAAAAAACCTCAGAAAATAATCGCACAAATCATTCCCGTTCAATATTCCGCAGGAATACCAAAGGCTCAATCCAAGACCCGCCGGATCGACCCATTCTTCAAGATTGGACTTTTCTTCCGCCGGCTGGCAAATCTGCTTAAGAGACATGCCCCAATCCATAAAGGGGATTAAATCCATAAATAAGAAACGTAGGTCAGGCATTCCTGCCTGACAATCCTAAATCCATAAAGCGGAGGAACAGCCATAATGATTAGAGGCGTAGATTTTTCTCACTGGCAAGCCAAGGCCGTAGTCCACTTCAAGAGAAGTGGACGCAGGTCCCCGAAGTGGAGAACCTTCAAGGTTCTACCACGGAGGGGATACATTCTAAAAGGAATTTTATTATGATACGTGGAGTCGATTTTAGCCATTGGCAATCTAAAGTATCTACCGACAAGCTCAAAACTGCCGGCATCCAATTCGCCATCGTTAAAGCTGGCGAGGTATACATCAAGACCGTAAACAAGCCGGCCGTCACTGACGACATGCACGACCGCAATATTCGCGAGCTTAAGCGGGTCGGCATCATCTGCGGAGATTATTACTATTTCCACCCATCAGCCGGAGCCAGCAAACAGGCCAGGCATTACGCGGCCATCAGAAAGACCAACCAGCCCGACCTGCCCCCGGTGATCGACATCGAAGATTCGGACGGGTATAAACCTCTGGACGTGGCAAAGCAAATTTTAGCTTTCATCGCTGAGCTGCAAGCCAAGACTGGCCAGCAGCCCATTATCTACTCGCGCAATGGTTTTCTGGTGAACGACTGCGGAAATCCCGACTGGCCGGCAAATACGCTTTTCTGGATCGCGCGCTATGGCATGACCATCAAAGACCTTTCTCCCAAGATCAAGCCCAACGTGGTCATCTGGCAGTACACCGATCAGCTGGCGCTGCCCGGACTGCCTAAGATGGACGGCAATTATTGGCTCAGAAGTAAAGAGGATCTCGATTCTCTGGCGGGGCTTTCCGCTCCCGCTCCAGCTCCCCGCCCTATCAGTAATGAGCCTATTGAAGAAACTGGATTCAAGAGGAATTTATGGGACTATTGTCGGAGCACTCTGCAAGGGCAGAGTGCGGAGATCCCAGAAGTGGGCCGCCTTCAGGGCGGCACCACGGAGGGGAAAAAACTTGATGACAACCCTGTTGAACCCGTTCAACCTAAGAGGACCTTATGGGATTATTTGAAAACATCTTTAAGAATCAAATAAACGCGGCAGTCCGCAAGCAGCTTGCCGTATCCGAAACCGAAAATAACTTCCTGGTGGGCGCGCGCTCGGCCACTCAATCCGACCGCGACCGCTTCTCTTACGATCGCTCTGAGGTCCTTACCCAGGCATTGGATGCCTGGCGAACCAATCCGCTGGCCAGAAGGATCATAGAGATCACCAGCCAGTATGTCATTGGTGGAAATATTTCTATTTCTTCCAAGTCCAAAAAGGTGAACCAATTCATTAACGAATTCTGGACGCACCGCCTGAATAAGATGGATACCCGCATTTATGAAATGTGCGATGAGCTTTCCCGAACCGGCAATCTGTTTTTATTAATATCCACAGACCCGGGGGGGATGTCGTATACCCGCATCATCCCAACCGCTAATATAGATTCCATTACTGCCCGCGAGAATGACATCGAACAGCCGATCGCTTTTATTCCCAAACAGGATCTGTCCGGGTCAGAACCTGCAGCCTACCCCGCCTACGACGACCAGACCGATTCGATCGATAAATCGGTCATGCTGCAGTACTCGATCAATAAACCTGCCGGCGCGCAGTGGGGGGAATCCGACCTCGCCCCTGTGCTCAAATGGTTATCCAGGTATTCCAACTGGCTCGAAGACCGCGCCCGCTTGAACCGATATAGAAATGCTTTTCTTTATACGGTTTCATCCAAATTTGCTTCCGAGGTGCAACGCAAGGCACGCCAGCAAGCCCTCAACGCCGAACCCCCACAACCAGGCTCCATTTTGGTGACCGACGAGAATGAAGTCTGGAATGTGATCAGCCCAAAGCTTGAAAGCCGGGATGCTGCTACCGATGGCATGGCCCTTAAAAAGATGATCGCATCCGGAACAGGTATACCTATGCACTTCCTGGCTGAACCTGAGTCTTCCACTCGTACGACGGCTGAAGCTGCGGGCGGGCCAACTTACCGAAGGCTCCTGCAGCGGCAGGGGTATTTCTTCTGGGTCATCCAGGATATTTTGACGGTGGTGCTTAACCGAAAGGCAACCCTCGATGAAGCACTTAAAACCAAGGACAAGGTCAATCCGTACCAAATTACTATCTCTGGCACTGATATTAATACTGGCGACAATATTACTCTTGCCATGGCCGCCGGGAATATTCTGAACGTGCTCACCACCACCCGCGACCGCAATCTAATAGACGATTCGGAATTTCTCCGATTGCTCTATAAATTCACAGGAGAAAGTATCGATGTCGAAGAAATGCTCAAGCGCGGGAGTGAGAATACACTGCTCCCCACCGAACCGCAGAAGGATGACGGTGCTCCTGATGAAACTGTTATTGATCCACACGTGCTACCACCGCAGGCAAAGGGAGCTAAGTCTAAGGGCGTTAAGAATAATAGTGAATTCAAATACCCAATTCTGAAGTAGGTCAGGCATTCTTGCCTGACAATTCTAAAGAGGTTAATAAATAATGAACAATCCAAACTCTCCAGGCAATTCCAACCAAGTACATCTTGACCTTCAAGAATCCGAAGTAAATGCCCAGGGCGAATTCGAGATCCTGGCCATCACATCCGGAGAGGGCAACGGCTGGCAGTTCAGCACAGATGTTCTAAAGCAATCCGTGAAACTATGGGATGGCGTTGAATCTTTCATCGACCATCACTGGTTCGGCAATTCCGTCCATGACCTTGCCGGCGTATGCTACGCTCCCGAATGGGACGAGGTCCGCCAGGGCGTGAAGCTCAAACTGCGCCCGATCGGACCAGGAGCCCCGATCCTCAAAGAAATTGGAACTCAGATCATTGTTTCCAAAGGGACAAAACCTCACATTGGCTTTAGTGCAGACCTGGTCTTTACGGCTGCAGGTAAAAAGGTCGAACAGGTTCTACGCGTTTTTAGCGTCGATCTTGTGGTCAATCCCGCCCGCGGCGGGGAATTTATCAGGCAGATTTATCAAAAGTTCAGTAAAGGAGTAAATCAAATGTCAGAAGCAAAACAAGAGAAATTGCAAATCCCGCCGGAAGAAGAACCCCAGGCTGGATTCAAACCGATCCAGGAACGGATCGAGAAGGACAAGCAGGCCGTAAAAACCCTGCTTGGCGAGCAGACCAAGCTGAATGCGATCGAGCATGAGGCTGAGAAAGCCAGGGAAATGCGCGCTGCCATGTGCGCCAACTTCCTCGAAAGCGCCCTGCAGTCCAGTAAACTGCCCTTGCCCGCTCAGGCGCGCGTAAAGGCTCAGTTCGCGGGCAAGGTCTTCGAAGCTGCTGAATTGCAGACAGCCATCGAAGATACCCGCACCCTGATCAGTGAGCTCACTGCGGGCGCAACCGTCCAGGGCGCGAGGATCCATAGCGTTTTCGACACCCGCGATCAGCTGCAGGCAGCCTGCGACGATCTCTTGGGAGCCCCCCGCGACAAAGAGACCGAATCCCTGAAAGTTGCCAAATTGTCCGGCATCCGTGAGCTGTACCTCATGCTCACCGGTGACTACGATCTGCACGGCGGTTTCAATTCCGAACGGATCCAGCTGGCCACCACCGCAGACTTCACCGGCTTGGTGAAGAACGCTTTAAATAAGATCGTGGTCAATACCTGGGACCAGCTCGGCAAAGCCGGCTACGACTGGTGGACCCGCATTTCCCGCATCGAGCACTTCAACAACCTCAACACCATCACCGGCACGCTGGTCGGGACCGTAGGGACCCTGCCCACCGTAGCTGAAGGCGCAGAGTATACCGAGTTGGCTATCGGGGACAGCCCTGAGACTGCTTCCTTCGTGAAGTACGGCGGATATATCCCGCTTACTTTGGAACTCATCGACCGCGACGAAACCCGCAAATTGGCAGCCTACCCGCGCGAACTCGCGGCTGCCGGCTTGCGCAAGATCAGCGCGCTCGTCGCTGCTATCTTCACCGCCAACACCGGGACAGGCCCCACCATGGCAGACACCGGCGCTTTGTTCAACGCCACCGCAGTGACTACCGCTGGTGGTCATGCCAACTTATTGACTACCGCCCTTGCCGCTGCAGAATGGGATGTGGTCAGCAAAGCAGTGTATAACCAGCCCATGCTGATCAAACAGGCAGCCGGCTACTACGGCACAGGCCCGGCTATGGCCATCAACCCCAAGTACTGCGTCGTTCCGCGAGCCCTCCAGCTCACCGCCATGAAAATTCTCTACCCATCGCTGGAAAATGCGGCTCAAATCTACTCTGAGAATATGCAGAGAGGACAGCCCGGCGACGTGGTTACCGTTCCTGAATTCACTGATGCCAACAACTGGGCAGCCGTCTGCGATCCCATGATCGCTCCTGCCATCTTCGTCGGCGAGCGCTTCGGCATTATGCCGGAGATCTTCATTGCCGGCGATGAGCTCAGCCCGGCCGTGTTCATGAACGACGAACACCGCATGAAGGTCCGCCACTTCCTGGCTTGCTGGGTCAATGACTTCCGCCTGCTGCACAAATCCAATGTAGCCTAAGGTTATCTATGAAATACGCATTGGGCAGCCTCGCCCTCCCCCTCCCCCCCTTTGGAATCTCCTCCAACCCCCACACCCTGAGCGGTAGGTTTAAAGCAAAGGGGGGGATAGGGGGATCAGGGTTCGGTTTATCCTCAAACCCCAGGGGGGCATGCCCAATGCTTCAGCGGTCTCTGTGTCGGTGTGCGACGCTTCGCTTCCCCGCCCACCGTCAGCTTTCGCTTTCACAGAGCCCTTTATCAATCTGATTTAATGTAAAGGAGTAAATAAAATGGGTTATGTAAACGATACTGCAATGAGTGTGTTTTTATCACCACTCAAATCAATATTCACTGCCGGCACCTGGACGCCAACCATCGCTTCAAATGTGGTTAAGATGGTCCGTTCACAAGGGGACGCTTCTTTCACGGCTTTAATTCCGATCGAAGTACCAGGCAACTCGGTTGCCCTGAAAGGATCACTGCTCAAATCCATCGATGTGTTCTATGCCATCGCCACCGCTGCTGCCGATGATTTCGCCACCGTCGAATTGGAAAAAATGACCTTGGGCGCAGACGATACCGCCATTACTGGCGCAGCTGTCTCCGTGACCATCGATACCGGGCACGACACAGCCGCCGAACGCAAGGCTGTCGATACCGACCATGTGATGACCGTCACCCTGGATACCCCGGTCTGGATCGATGACGGCGATCATTTCGTCTTGGAGCTCATCGTTGACTGCGCAGCCACCACAGACTTTACCCTGTTTGGTGCGCGCGCCAATTACACTCTCAGAGTGTAATCTGCGGGTTTAAGGGCGACACCCTCGAAGCGCCCTGCATGAGCAGGGTGCGAAGATCCCAGAAGCGGAGCGCCTATTCTCCGGGCGCTGCCGCGAGGGGAAGCCCTATGCCTTTTTCCCCGGCGGTGACCACCCCACCGTCGGGGAAATGTCCCACCCGCATTTGCGAGGCGGTTTTTGCCGAAGCAATCTCATCAACAACCGCTTCTAGATTCGTTCAAAAGGCATCGAATTCTTGTTCTATTCGTTCAAATAGAACAAATAGGTCATAAATGACATTGAAAGGTTATTTTCCACATAAACTACCCGACCTGATCCCCTCATCTTTCGGCTTTGCTTTTGTCCTGGGAAAACTTGGCTTAAATACGGATCCCACCTTTGAAGCCAACTGGGACAAAGTGAAGTACATCCGGAGGGGTATCTACCAGCGCCCGATCGTAAATTCCACTGACGACGCTTTCAAACATTCCAGCCATTTGATCGAGCTGTGCCAGTACCATAACCCAATGTGGAATGACATGCCTTTATTGCTCAACATTCTGGTCCCTAATCTTGACCTGACCTTTATCAATACCTGGTTAACTCAGATCATCACTGAGCTCAATCCCAAAGAAAAGCCCCTGCTTTACACCACGGTCAAACACTGGAACGTGAACCTGCAGGGCGGTCCCAACTCGGAAGTTGTGTCAAAGACCATCCTGCAGAACGCAGATCTTATCTGCAGCCAGTACAACGTGGAACAGCCGTCCAATTTGCTCTACGTGGATAAGCTCAAGTATTGGGAATATTCCAATGGTCTGATGCAGTTCGCCCCTGATGGTGTTTTTGAATCCGTTATTCCTCCGGTGGCGGCTGACCCGCCCCCTGCGGATGAATCAGACCCCTCAACTCCCGTAGGTCAGGCATTCCTGCCTGACATAAATATTCATATCAAATGCCCCCATTGTAAAAATCTTATTTTCTAAAGGAGCTCAAAATGTTTTTCAATCTAATTCAAAATGGTATCGCGTACATCCAGGCAAATCTTGTGGTGGTCGGAATGATCATGTCCATCGTGGCATACTTCCGGCTGGCGATCAAGGTTTATCCCTGGTGCCGGGCATGGATGATCACCGCCTTTGCTTTCTTGCTGGCGTTCCTTTTTGCCATCCCTGCAGGTGGGCTTGTTCTTTCAGCTGAGTTTGTTATTCATTTCTTCATGCTCGGTCTTGCCAGTACAGGCATTTATAAGACCGGTGCAGCCATTGCGGAAAAGGCAAAGGATCTCTAACTACCTCACGCTTAACGTCCTACTTGCGAAGTTGAGGGGGGAATAACCATATTCCCCCCTCAAAAAAGGATTTCTAATGGCAAACGATAGTCATTCTCCGCATGGGCGGAGAGTGACTACACCCGAAGCAGAGCGCCTTCGTGGCGCATCAGCGGAGGGTGCATACAGTAAAGGATTTATAGATGGCAAATGATTTAGCTGAGTACAGAACAAGTATCCTCGCAACCCTGCTGGATACCGGCGTTAAATACTCCACCACCACCCTCGATGAAGCATTAAGACGGTGTCTCAATGACTACACCAGGGCATTTCCGGATTTCGGTTCTGCCACCATCACTCTGAGCAGCTCAGGAAGAACCATCGCACTCACCGCACAGACCGATCTGATCAGTGTATTTACCTGCTTGCATCCCTACGTGAGCACTTTGACGGATATCTACGAACGGGCACGCGAGGATTATTTTATTAATTGGGTTGCTGGAGTTCCTTACCTGCATTTCCAGGCATTGCCTTTACCGCTGAGCGGGGACAAGATCTATCTGGAATACACCAAACCCCAGAAGGTGAAAGACCTGGATTCGGCAACAGCCACCACCATCCGGCTGGACCATAAACCAATACTGATCAGTGGAGCGGCTGGATTCTCTGCATTGATCAGGTCCCAATCCCTGAATGAATCCTGGGGAGGATTACCCGGGCAAATGCCCAATCTTTCCCAATGGGGAAACATGATGCTTAAGCAGTTCAACGAGCAGTTGGTCATTATCAAACAAGAATTAAACCTCAATCCTTTCACGAAGAAGGGCTGGGATCTGGATGAGCATGATCATGAAGAATAGTCGGAGCACTCTGCATGATCAGAGTGCGGAGATCCCAGAAGCGGGGATCCTTCATGGATCCACCGCGGAGGGGAAATAATGCCTACCCCTCAATGGCATCCCTATGACTGGCCAGACGACACTGTCCCGGTGGGAGGCTTTACTCCCATGCCCTGGGTGCCCCATGCCATCGATCTGGCCACCTGGGTGACCAAGGGCACCAATTGCCCGGCCTGTGATGTGCTTAAAGGCAGAACCTATCCATTGGGCTATTGGCAGGCCACGGTGATGCCTGGCTGGCACGATGGCTGCGACTGCCGGTTGGTTCAATCCAAGAGCTGGGTGAAGGAATCACCTCACGATCTGTGGGGCACTGAGCCTTTCTGGTGGAATCCCACCATGCCTTTGGGTCAGTACCTGATCCAAATGCTTAATAAGTTTTTGAATTATTTCAACGGCAGAGCGGAATGGTGGAAGCTGGAAGGCGACGCTTATTCCGGGTTTGATGTTCTCTACCCAATATTTATGAGCATGAACGGAGTTACTTCCGGACCCTGGACGATGATGAATTACAAGATCAGGGTCCAGGGGTTTGCTTCTGCCAATGCCAGCTACACAAGTTTATTGGATACCAATAAGATCGTTTCCAATGTCTGTTTACCCTGGGAAACTTCCAACCGTGAGCTGCCCAATCCCAAGATCGATCTTGTCAGAGCAAGGAATAGATAATTATGACCGCACCCATCATCGGAACAGATTGCGACATCACCCTCACTCACCCATCGGTTAATTCCGGTGCTCCCTACGGTTTTGTCATCGCCAATGACCCATCCGTGAAAGGGGGATCTATCTCAGTTCAGCGTGCGGTGGACGAGGAGACACTGACCGTATCCATCCGCCTATTCTTGACGGTGCTTCTCGCAGATGATCTAAAGAATCCTGATGGATCCAAGCACTCGGCTACGAGGTCTCAGATGTACGCCAAGCTGCTGGCATACCTGGACACGAGCGACGGCCTGGCCATAGACACAGTGATGGGCACGTTCGCGGGACTGGCTCCCCTGGGTTTCAGTGCTACCGAGCTTCACCAGGCGAAGGTATCCCACATCGCCTGCCAGTTCGACAACATCAGCGAGTACCACCCGCCGATCACATCCACCCTGTTCAGCAATTCCAAATGGGATGAAGTCACCCTCACCTGGGCGACGAGCTACTGGAGATGAAAATGCACCTGCAGTTTAGTAATGCCCCAAGTAAGATCGATCTTAGTAAGACCCTTAGTATTGCTGCAGCCTTAATGCGTATAACTGAAACCGCCGTCAGGTTTGCCTTCGCAGTAGCTTTCGGTTTGCCCGCCGCCCTGAAGGGCGGGCGGGGACGCGCTCCTCGCCAAACCTTCGCTCTGCTCCAGGCACGGGATGCCCTAAACCACACGGCTACGCCTGACTTATTACCCGTTCCATTCGGGGATGCCCTTACTGCTAGCCTTCGTGGCGCAACGCTCTCGGTCGCAGAAAGGGCTGACCATTCCCCTCATTCCTTGAATCAACAACGGACAAGAGAACGCCCCCTTGCTGCGCCCCTTCCCCTCCCCCCCTTTGGAAACCCCTCCAACCCCAACACCCCGCATGGAACATTGAAAGGCAAAGGGGGGGATAGGGGAGTTATGGGCGCTGGGCTCACCCCGCTCGGGCGTGATGCACGCTCCGGCGGCTGCGGGGTCGGAGCTCTCCGCAGGAGCGGAGAGCGCAGATCCCAGAAGTGGGCCGCCTTCAGGGCGGCACCACGGAGGGGAGATATTCGCGCCGTCGTGGCTAAGCGCCACACGCGGTCAGCCTTAAGCTCCGCTCTCCCGCCAGAGTTAAATCGGTCTGGCGACTTCGCTTCGCTGGGCTTCCCGCTACGCTCGCCAAGAACGCTCGCACGGCGCAGGTTTTATTCAAGCATATAATTATAGAAAGGATTTTCTATGAGTTACCCACTCTCCGCAGACGTTTCCGCTGGCGATATCACCGCTGCAGCACAGTACAACAACCTTAGAGCAGATGCACTCAGGTTAGGCAATCTGACCGCTGACGCAGTTAATCTCGGATCCTTGATCGAATTCTTTGAATCCAAGCTCAATATCACCAGGCTGGCCGCCAACACCGTCCGAGTTGCTGCTTCTGCAGCCGTCCCTGTGGCCATGGTCGTGTACGGTGTCCCGGTCAGAGCCGTGGCCAACGTTGACCTGGCATCCGGCGATGCGCCCTCCGGTGGTGCGAATACCTGGTACGTGTTTGCCAACCGGGTGGCTGGATCCACTTCTTTTACTCTCAGCGTATCCACGGTCTCAGCTGAGGCAGCCAACCAGAGAAGGATCGGTCAGTTCTATTGGGATGGCACTAAGATCGTGAAGGATTCCATCCAGACCGAGCTTTCCCTGCATTTGAAGAACCTGCTTTATTTCAAAGAACCCATCCGGATGTGCGGAAGGCTGGGTCTGAGCACCGGCGACCCCATCCCTGCAGCAGATATCGCTTCTTCTGCGATCGTTTATTTCACTCCATACAAGGGAAATAGAGTTAGCCTGTACGTGCCTAATTATGGCTGGCGGGTTTATACCTTCACAGAGCTTACCCTGGATGTTTCCGGCTACACCACAGCCAAGAACTATGATATTTTCCTGTACGACAATGCAGGAACCCTTACCCTGGAAGGTTTGGTCTGGTCCAACGATACCCTGCGCGCCACTGCTTTATACAATCAGGATGGCGTTTGGGTGAAGACCAACGCCACCGATCGCCTTTACCTGGGGACCATCCGCATGAGCGGAGCCGGCGTCACCTGCGACACACTGAAAGCGCGTTTCGTTTGGAATAATTACAACCGGGTGATTCGTCCGATCAAGGTCATCGACACTACCGATTCATGGACCTATGCTACCGCCACATGGCGCCAGATGAATGGTGCTGCTGCCAATAAATTTGAGTACGTTGTGGGTCTGATCGAAGAACCTGTTTTTCTTGAATATATGATGTATGGCACAAATCCAGCTGCCACCCTGGCATTTCAAATTGGGGTTGGTTTGGATGTCACCAATGTCACCACTCCGACCCTTAATAATAGCGTTTACTGCCCAACTGTCTCTATCAGCCAAATGGCTTTATGCATTCTTAATGCTTTCCCGCTTCTTGGCTATCACTATATTGCTTTATTGGAATATGTTACAACCCCCACGGTCACCTTTCTTGGTGATAATGGCGGTACAACCGCACAAACAGGAGCTCACGGATGGATCAACTCATAAATGTCTCTAAACTTCACCAGGAATTGCTTGCTGCCGGTCTTCCGGTCATCAGCGTTCACTCGGATGGCACGGTCGATTATTCCAGGCTGCTCTCCAAAGCCGAAGAGCTGAAGGTGGAAGCGCTCATCGCTGCCCATGACCCGGTCATTATCTCCACACCCACCACCGAGCAGATCGTCTCTGCCCTCTGGAAAAAGGTCATGCTCGGCGATTCCACAGATGCTGATAAAATCTTAGAAATGCTCGAATGATTATCCTGAGTTGGATAAAGGATCTCTTAAGAGAACCTTATGAGTCTTTAATAGCGGAGGCAAAATGTCTGATTTTAATATCTGGTTAATCGTAAGCCTTGTGATTGTCATTCTGGGTTGCTATTTCACATACAAGAAGAACACATTTGTGGTTGAGATCATCAACTTCATCGCTTTTGTGGGTGCAATCGGCTACGTCATCCTCATGCGATACACTTACTGGAGCTGGGCTTTGATCCCTATGATCTGGCTGGCAGGCATGATTGCGGCGGCTGTTTTATTGCTTTTATCCCAGAAGAGGGAGACCAACAAAAAGAAATAGAAGTTAGTTTTCTTCCTGATTTTATGGAAGGGCAAAGAAAAGATCCCACTCCCCGGGATTAATTTCTTTGAAGGATGAATTTAATCCGGTTAAAACGATCCATGAATTCCCAGGTGCCAGTGCAAATGGTTTTTCCTGGGCATCAAGAAACCGTATGGGTTTTGAGCGATTGGTTACCTTCCATTTACCCTCAATCATTTGCCCATTGCGAAAAAAGATCGCTCTTTCTCCGCCGGTATTGCCCCATAATTCCACCTCATGTTTGCTGGGGGCGATCTCATCATATTTGGCAAATAAAATGATCACATTCGAAAATGCCAGCTGCTGCCCGGTCGTCTTTTCAGTTGAAGGCACCATGAAAATTGTTTCGGCCAGCAATTCATTATTCATCCAACGCAAGTATTTGCCGCTGAGTGAATCAAAGCGCCATTCCGTGCGATTGTAAAAATTGAAACGAATGTTCACCTGGCTGGCAGGTTTACTTCCTAACGCCGCATGATCGCTGAATTTCATGCCGCTTAGATCGTAGCGATGGTTATCGCTGGCTTGTTGTCCATACCATTTACTTAATTCTGCTGAATCCGCAAAAACCCCGATGACGCTGTGGGTGTCATTTCCGCAGAAAGCGGGACAGGGCGCCTCAAGGTTGGCTATGGCTCTTCTTCCCAGATCGCCGAAAATAGCTTCAAGTGTATCGCCATCAGCGCTGCCAAATCCAAGGATGCCTTGATAGAGGTTGACAAGCTGGATATCTACCAATCTTCCTGAACGCACCGGTCCTATGCTTTTTGCATCCTGGCCGTAAAAGACCGCCAGAAACCGATTTTGACCTGTCCCGATATAGTAATCGAAAACAAGATCAGCGAAAGCCAGCCCGGCATGCGGCCGACCCAGGGAAGGATAATTGGAGACTTTGATCATCACCGGACGCCGGTCAAGGTTTGAAGGTTGGGCGACTTCAAGCCCGGTCAGGGGGTCCAATCCTTTTTGTGCAACTGTCGGCAAAATAGTTACTGTTGGAAGTGTCGGTTGATTTTTAGTAGCCGTTGCCCGGGATGTTGATATTGGGGTATTGACTGCGGATTGACAGCCAGATAGAAAAATAGTTGTCAAAAGAAGTAGACAGATATATTTTATTGATCGTTTCATAATTCAATTATAAATTGTTCTGATCAACCTCGAACCGTACCGCAAAACCATTGGGAATAACCTGCGTATATTAAGGTACAAATAAAAAATGAAAAGGGAATTCAAATGAAAAAGATAAGCCGTCTACTCACAATATTTTCTATCGCTCTTCTTGCGATGGGTCTCAGCGCTTGTGCAGGGGTAACAAAAACCGAGAGCCGGGATGTAAGCGGTTTTGATTCAATAGCCATCAGCGCTTTTGGAGAAGTGCGGATACGCCAGGGAACCATGGAATCACTGACCATCGAAGCGCCCAGCGATTATCTGCGTTATATAGAAACCGCTGTGGAAAATAAAACACTGACCATCTCCACCCGCCGTGGTTTTATTGGTGCACCTGTCCGCCGGGTGATTTACACCATAACCGTGAAGGATCTAAAAAGCCTGCAGCTCTCCGGTGCTGGCGCCATAAAAATATTGGATGGTTTTCAAAGCCAGGACTTCAGACTTAATTTAAGCGGGGCAGGCAGCATTGAAATTGATTCGTTGACTGCTAAATCATTAACGGTAAACTTCACCAGCGCCGGCGCAATTGTGATTGCGGGTAAAGTGGATACCCAATCAGTGAACCTGAGTGGATTAGGCAGTTATGAGACTGGCGATTTGGAAAGCAAATTGGTCAATATCAAATTGACTGGTGCCGGAAGCGCAACCTTATGGGCAACCGAGACCCTGGATGTAACGGTTTCAGGAGTTGGTTCGATCAATTATTATGGAAGCCCGCAGCTTCGCCAGAGTATTACTGGTTTGGGATCAGTCAATAGTAAAGGTGCGCACCGCTAAACACCCTTTATACAGAAACAGCCGCAGAATTTTTCTGTGGCTGTTTTTTTAATACTCATTTTCATCAATTAAATTATGGCGCAAGAATCTCCTGTGGTTTCAACCAGGACAGGCCCGTATAATCATAAAACCCGCTGGTGATCTTGTAGATCTGCCGGGTGGCAAGATCCAACCCCAAGATCTGACTTCCCTGGCTGGATTCGCTCACAAATGCCAGGGTTTTACCATCCGGAGACCAAACCGGGGAACTTACTGTAAAATCACTTTTCGTCACCTGAGTTTCCTGGCTGCCATCGGCGTTCATCACGTACAATTGGAAATGCTGGTCCGGGCTTCGCTTTGAAATGAAAGCGATTTGTTTTCCATCCGGCGACCAGGCAGGCGAGGAATCATAATCATTATTTTTGGTCAGCTGCCGGGGATTGCTCCCGCTGGCACCCATGACATTAATTTCAAAATCCCCGTCTAAATTGGACACAAAAGCGATCTCTTGACCATTTGCGGACCAGGCTGCTTGAGTCTCCTGCGATTTTGCACTGGTAATGGCTCTACTCGTTTTATTGATCATGTCGTAAATGGTTATATCAAAATTCCCATTGCCGTTGGACTGGTAAGCAATGGTATTGCCGATTGTTGTTCCTGGCTGCCAGGCTGGTTGAGTGTCATCCACATGGGAAACGACCAGCTGGGTTTGCGCGCTCCCATCGAAGTTCATCGTGAACAGTTGATAAATCCCATTCACATTCGAGGAATAGGCGATCATTTGCCCATCGGGTGACCAACTGGGAGAAGTATCGGCAAAGCCATTGGTGGTCAATTGAGAGTTATTCCTGGTTGCAAAATCAAGGGCGAATATCTCATATTGATCCTTGGAGGTTTTCTGTGCGGCAAAAGCTAATTTACTCGTCTTGCCTTCAAAAACAGGGTACTCACTTTTACCGGAAGTAATTCGTGCCTGAGGCGCAGAACAACCAGTGATCAGGAACAATAGCAGTGAAAGTAGTATCGTATTCAGAAGAAGTGAGAATTTTTTTCGAAAAAGCATTTCTATTTCTCCTCTTTCCATCAGCTTTGCATTATATCGGTATTTCGCACCAATTCGATATGAATAAATGAAGATGTTACTTCCTGATGATAATGAGTTATTATAATGATAATAAGTTCAAATTCTTGTGAGGTGCGCCATGACCGTCACTCTCTTGGATGGAAGTCTGAAACTGGATGTTTTTTACGACTGCAAGGACAGCCAGTTTGATGACCATATCTGCCTGAAGATCATTGAAGACTGCCCGGAAGAAGAAAAAGTATTCTATGCCGGTGAGACCAATATTTACCTGACTGCCGAACAGGCCCAGCAAATATCCGATGCGCTGCTAAAAGCGGTTCTCCAAAGCGATAAAAAAGCCAAATGACCTTTCTGCCCAATTTCTGGAAGGGGAAAACCCTTGAACAGCTTTCCCCTGAAGAATGGGAAGCATTGTGTGATGGCTGCGGGCAGTGCTGCCTGTATAAATTGGAAGATGAAGATAGCGGCGATCTTTACCTGACCAACGTGGTCTGCCGTTTTTTGGATCACAAAACCTGCCAGTGCCAGGTTTATCCAGAGCGGCATCAGGCAGTACCTACCTGCGTCCAATTGACTCCCCAAAATGTGCTCGAATTAAAATGGATCCCCCCCACCTGTACCTATAAATTGATCGCGGAAGGCAGGCAGCTACCAGAGTGGCATCCCCTGATTTGCGGTGAAAGACAAAGCCTCCAGAAAACCGAGTTCTTTGTTGGAGGTCGGGTGGTTTCTGAAAGCGAAGTGGATATGGATGACCTGGAGAACTACGTTATTTCCTAAATCCAAATGGCACTTCTGGTTGGGTGGGAGACTCACAAAAAATCACATCAATTAATTTTTTATTGGATGTTGAGCATTTGTAAAACAGGCGGGAGCAGAAAATACAGCCCAAGGGCAAGTGTGGCGGCATGCTCAATGGGTTCCTGGAAGGCATGCTGCAATTCCAATTGGGTTTTTGTTTCCTTAAGCTTCAGCAAAGGCGGAATGAAAAAGACCACCACCAAAACAGCCATTACAATCAACAGCCAACCCGGTAAAAGGTCCACAAAGAATAAGGAGATCACCCCAGCTACAATGCCGATCATTGCGATGCCGACCATCAGCCGAAAGGTGGCTTTATGACCCAGAATGGCAGCTGTGTGGCGCAGCCCAGCTTTGAGGTCATGCTCCAGGTCGCGCAGTTCATTGAACAGTTCACCATACAGGCTGAAAAGAATTAGAAATAATAGCGGAAAAAGACCTTTTGTGGTCATTTGGGTCTGGAAGGAATAAAAGGCGGGCAGGTACTGCAGCCCGGCCAGCATGAAGCAGTGCGTAAACATATCGATCAGAAAAATATTTTTAAAGCGCACGGGTTTCCAGGAATAGAAAAAGCCGATCAGCAGGGAAATGATCCCAAAAATAAAAGGTACCCAGCCAAGGAAGGCGTATGCAATCGCGGATAATCCGGCGATAATGAAAGAGTAAATATAACCTTCCTTCGGGCTGACAGCCGCGCAGGAGACCGGGTTGCGGTTCAATTTGGCAGGATTGATGGCGTCGTCCTCGGCATCCTCTACATCGTTGATCATGAAGGCAAAACCGACTGCCAACTGGTTGGCGGCCAGAACCAGGATCAGCTTCCAGCTCAGAGTGGTTTCTGCCGCTATGGCTCCCATCAGGGTGTTGATGGTGACAAATGCCAGGTAATCCCGGTAACGGGTCAGGCGGATCAGTCCGCGTATTTTATTTAACAAAAGAAAACTCCTAAAGCATAAGTATTATTTAAATATAATAACTGAACATTTTTCCCAATGATGATAACACGCAATATCGCCAACCGTATCGCGATAAAAAATAGGCATTATTACTCTGATTTCAGGTAAATACCTTGCGGGTCAAGTTCCTGATGCAGGATGCGCAACTCTTCGCTGGTGAGCGGCTGGGTGATCTCCAGGTTTTTTGCAATTTTTAGATTCCAGCCGGTATTCTGGCGGGCTTGTTCGGCGTCAATTCCCGGGTGCAGGGCGGTCAATACCAGTTCGCCATTGGCATCCGGCTGCAAAATTCCCAGGTCAGTGACCACTGCCTGCGGACCCGAGCCGCAGACTCCCGAAGCCGTTCTTTCTGCCTTGCTGGAGAGGAAACCGGCGGAAGTCCGGAAATCCACCTTTTCGGGAAAGCGCCTCTTTTGGTGGGGCGCCATGATGTAGATCCGTTTGGCCCACGCGGCTATTTCCATTGAACCTCCCGAACCAGGCAGGCGCACCTTGGGATGGAGGTAGTCGCCGATCACGGTGGCGTTGATGTTGCCAAAACGGTCAATTTGCGCGCCGGAAAGAAAGCCAACGTCCACGTTCCCGCGCTGAAGGTACAGCGAAAAGATCTCGAACATGCTGCAAACGGAGGTGGCGCCGGTCACCAGGGTGGGGTCACCGATGGAAAGGGGAAGGCGTTTAGGCCTCGCTTCGACCACGCCGGCTTCGTAGATCATCACCAGGTTGGGGGCGTGCGTGCGGCGCGCCAGGTTGCAGGCAAGATTGGGCTGGCCGACGCCCACCAGGACGCGATCGCCATCGCGCAGCAACCGGGCGGAGTTGACGATCATCAATTCAGCGGGGGTGAATTTCTGAGCTTCCATTTAATTAATACTCCCCATAATTCACCGGAATGCTCATCCGGGCTTTGACCGACAGGCGCTGGTGGGTTTGTTTTCCTAATTTTTGCCAGTAGGCAGCGTGATCTTTCAAACCAAACACCCATTCCTTCAGCCATTTTTGAGTTTCTTCAGGTGAGGCGCTGAGCTTATCCCATTCCAGGTAAAAAGCGTTGTCCCGGTCGTAATAGCCCTGGGTATAGGAAGGGTGTGCGCAGAACGGTACATGGCAGACGGCATCCACGATCAAACCGGGGATGACCGTACGGTTGGGGTCGGAGCTGATCACCGAGTTGTCCACGATCTCCTCTGTTGTGAGAATGACATGCCGCGCAGCAAATGCGGCTTCTTTTTGCTCACCGATGATGCCCCAGATATGGGCATTGCCCTCTGCATCGGCGCGCTGGACATGGATGATGGCCACGTCCGGGTTCAATGCCGGAACCACCACCACCTCCTGGTCTGAGTAGGGGTCCTTGACCCGCCGGTAATTGGGGTTGGCTTTTTCCAGGTCACCGGCTGCGGTGGGATTCATGGGCATAAAGGGCAGGCCGGATGCGCCTGCCTGCAGGCGCGAGATCATGCTGAAATGCGAATATTCTTCCAGTTCAAGGCGCCCGCTTTCGATCTCCTTGCGGATCACGCGCAGCGATCCCACCCCGGGGTTGCCGAGATAAGAAAAAATGAGTTTCCTGGCGCAGCCCGCGGCGGTCATCTGGTCGTAGATCAGGTCAGGCGTGGCGCGCGCGAGCACCAGGTTCTTGCGCTCCTGGCGGATGATCTCATGCCCTGCAGCGAAAGGGATCAGGTGGGTAAAGCCGGCCGCATACACGCTATCCCCATCGTGCACAAATTGCTGGACGGCTTCAGTCAGTGAACAGAGTTTGGTCATAAATTATTTCTCGAAGCCCTTTGCAAGGGCAAAGGGCGTAGATCCCCGTAACACCGCGGGGTCGTCCCGCGGAGTGGAGGGGACACCCGTCATTGCGAGGAGTAAATATGTCACCCAAGAATGGGTGACCTACGCGATCGCAAAGAAAGAAATCCATCATCCCTTCTCAAACAACGTATGGATCTGTTCATGCATGTACAAAGGCAGGTAATAATACCCGCCGGCATTCTTACCGCTGGAACCCGACCCCTTCCAGCCGCCAAATGGCTGGAATCCGGGCCAGGCACCCGTGGTTGCGCCGGACTTGCGGTTGGCATAGGTGACGCCTGCCTGGATCTGGTCAAAGAACCAGTCGGCTTCCTCGCGGGAGCCGTAGAAACCAGCTGTCAGCCCATAGTTAACCTCGTTGGCAAGGGTCATCGCTTCATCCAGGGAATCCACGGCTGCCACGGTGGTGATGGGCACGAACATCTCATCCTTCCATAAGTGATGTTCCAGGGGCAGATCCACCACAATGGTCGGCTCGCAGAAGTAGCCGCGGGCAAATTCGCCTTCCTTGCGCACCTTGCCGCCGGTCAGGAAACGGCATTCTCCGTCAACCATTTCCTTGATGAAGATTTGGTAATCATCGTAGGATTTCTTGTTCACCACCGGACCCAGAAAGGTATCCTTTTGGGTCGGGTCGCCGATGGTGAGCTTGTTGGTCAGTTCCACCATGCGGATCATCAGTTTTTGATAAACCGGTTTTTCCACAAAAACGCGCGAGCAGGCGGAACACTTTTGCCCCTGCAAGCCAAAGGCCGACCGGACGATCCCCGTCGCGGCTTCTTCAATATCCGCATTGCGCGAAACAATGGCCGGGTTTTTCCCGCCCAATTCCAGGATGGTGGGTTTGATGTACCCGCGCTGGTTAAAATCGCGGAAGATCTTCATGCCTACGTCGAAGGAACCGGTGAAGGTGATGCCGTCCACCTCCGGGCTGTCCACCAGCGCCTGGCCCAGGGTGCGGCCTGGACCGGTGACATAGTTGAATACCCCTGCAGGCAGGCCGGCATCCCGCAGGCATTCCGCAATTTTTCGGGAGGTCCAGGGGGTATCTGTCGCGGGTTTGAAGACCACCGTGTTGCCCGCCGCCAGGGCGGATCCCAGCGGACCGCCAGTAAGGGCGGCGGGGAAGTTAAAGGGGCTGATCACCAGCCAGACTCCGTAAGGGCGCAAGACCGAAGTGTTGGTGATCTTGAAATCCGGAATGGGATCGCGGCCCATTAATTTAACATATCCCTGGTTGGCTTCCATCTGTTCGCAGGCATAGCGGATCAGGTCAGCGGTTTCAGCCACATCACCCAGCGCCTCCATGCGGTTCTTGCCGACTTCCATGGCAACCACTGCGCCAATTTCAAACAGGCGCTCATCCATCAGGTCAGCCGCCTTGCGCAGCAGGCGGACGCGTTCCTGCCACGGAGTATGGCTCCAGCCCGGGAAGGCTTTCCGTGCGGCTGCCAACGCCGCCTTAGCGTCCTTCTCACTGCCGGATTGAAAAACTCCCAGGACTAGGGCTGTATCAGCCGGGCAGCGGTCCTCAAATTTTTCTTTGGCAAGCACGTCCCGGCCATCAATGAACATGGCATGTTCCTTGCCCAAATTGGCTTTGAGCTGAGCCAGCGCTTCTTCAAAACGGGTGTGCAGTTCAGGCGGGGGGGCGAACATGGTGGCATAAGTGAGTTTGAAACTGGCAGAGGTCATGGGAATTCCTCCAAAAAAAGTTAAATTGTTTGAACGCTATTTAGTATAGCCGAGAGGCAGGCCTTCGTCAAAAGATCAACTTCCATCAGCCGGGAAACATTCCTCCTGACTATTTTGAGCTTTTTTAAAATCTCAAAGGTATAATGACAGCCAATTAAAAAATATTCTTGCGTTAATTATGTCAATCATTACCATCATCCGCCACGGCACCACCGAAGGAATTGAGCAGGGCTTGCTGCAAGGTTCCACCAACAGCCCGCTCAGCCCGCGCGGCCGCCTCGAAGCGCATCTCACTGCCGAAGCCTTAAAAACCCACCCCATTAAAGCTTGTTATTGCAGCCCGCTGGGACGCGCCCGCGAAACAGCCGCGATCATCTGCAAACCATTGGGCATTGAACCCATCATTCTCAAGGACCTGCGGGAATATGATTTTGGCTGGCTGGAGGGGCATGGCTATTTCAAGCCGCCGGCTCCGGACGCAAGCCTCTTAGTCAAAATTAAATCCCTGGCAAATTTATTTTTAGTCGATCGGAGCGGCGAATCCATTTCCCGGATTCGCCGGAGAGCCAGGGACGTTTGGCAATTTCTGGTGGAGCAAAACCTGGAAGGCGAGAACCTGGTCATCACGCATGGGCTGTTCATTAATATACTGTTGCAGGAAGTCCTTGGAAAAAAGCCCGGGAAGCAAAGAAGAATGTATGATATGAATGCCTGTGGTATTACGGAGATCAAGCTGGTTGGCGATCACCCAAAACTTCTTTGTTTTAATGATATTTCCCATTTGAAAGAACTGAAGACCAATGACCATTAAAGCCACCATCTGGGATTTCAGCCGCGTGCTGCTTAAGCCGCGGGTGGCTGACCCGCACGCCTTCATTGCCGCCGAACTGGGCATTGACCCGCTGAAGTTTGCCAATTATTTCAACGGTGAAAAAAATGCGCGCATGGATCTGGGGGATGAGAGCGAAACCGAATTCTACCGGCGCATCATCCGAGAACAGGGGCTGGCAATGGATGCCCTCCATATCTTTGAACGCTACTTTTTTGACCTTTTCTCGCTGGATGAAGCAATCATTGATTACATCCGAAGTTCCCGGCCGCAGTTCAAGACGGCCATCTGCAGCAATTTTTCAACGCTGCTGCGTCCCTTGCTGGAAAAGAAATGGAAAATTGCGGATGCCTTTGACGCGGTGGTCATCTCCAGCGAAGTGAAACTGCTCAAGCCTGACCCCCGCATTTACCAATTGACCTTAAAGCGCCTGCATGTAAAACCGGAGGAAGCTATCTTTATTGATGATACGGAAAAGAATGTGCTTGGGGCTCAGGCGCTCGGCATCCATGGGATCCTGTTCAAGGATTCCCGGGAAACCATCCGGCAAATTGAAAAGATCAAACAAATGTAAATTGCCCTCGAAGCTTTCTGCATGAGCAGAAAGCGGAGATACCCGTAACAGAGCGCCTTCTAGGCGCAACTGTGGAGGGTAGAAGCACGCCCGCCTTTGCACGTTTCTTTTCCTCCCCTTTCGAAGGGGAGGTAAGGTGGGGATGGTGGGGATTCTTCTTTTATCCTTCCCGCCTTTGCGATCGCGGAGCATCCCCGCAAGGGGAGCCCCGTGGTTTTTACGAGGCGCGGCAATCTCTCGAAGTTCTCCGTTAGGGCGTCACCCCACCATGTGGCGAATTTGCTAAACCCCAATCCCTTGCGCTCAACGATACGAAGCCATTGGCTTCAGGTATCTCCGCCCAGCGCCCATGCGCTGAGCTGCGAAAAACCCGACAGATAAATGAAACTAGGACCAGAACCCCCACCTTTCCTCCCCCTGAATAGAACCATGGGGAGGAAAAGAACACCTCCTCACACTCTCTGAAAATGCTAAGCATACCCATTCATATTGCTACTTCATAACTCGATACTATGGAATAATTTTCGTTTCTTGAAACGAATCAAGTAAAAAACAAAATTACCATGCCCGCGTGCATGATAATAAATAAGTTGAAAGGCGTAATTATCGTGCTGTCTTTTACAATTAATTCTTTTCTCAATTAGTCATGATCTTGTCTTCAATTTTAGCTTTTATTTAATTTTTTTTAGTGCTCAGATATACGCGATTAATCATTTATTACCAATAATTTCGGTTTTATACAATCCGGCCACCTCCTTATAAATATTTTTTTCGGATTCATAAATTGAATCTTTTTCTAGGGGAATTCCAAATATAAGGAGGATAAGATTAAGGTTGTTAAGTGGATTGTGATAATTTAATTGATAATTAACTGGCTTTGAGCTCGGATAACATAAAACACCAATTCTATTTTTTAAATTTTCGAATGATGTATAGGCAATTAATTGATGTAAGTCTTTCCGATGCTCATCTTTTAAAATATTACTAGGATTTTTCATATTATAGATATTCGATTTATATTTTGCATCTACCATCACCATGAAATCATCCTTTTTTAAAACAATATCCGGCTCTAAATGAGATAAACTCCAAGAAGGATAATCATAAGATCTTCTTTTAAATTTATAATTACTTAAGACAACCCCCCCAAACCTTAAAGCAACTTTATTAAATATTAATTGAACAAATTTTTCGAAGACAAGTGAGAAATCTATTCGCCATGCTTTCGAAGTTCTTAAATTGAAATTTAAAACTTTATTCGCCTGTTCTTTTGTTCTTTTAACGATAATTGGATCAGAGTTTTTTAAAGTAATTATATTTACTTGAATTGGTTGAATTAACTCTAGATATTTCTCAATCAAATTAACCTTGGCCTCAACCATTTTTCTTAGCTTCGGTGGGGTCTTAATGGAGAATATCTCTTTTTTTGCTAAATCAAAAACGTATTTAAGTGTTGAAAATTCTATATGGTTTATTGATAATATATTGTCATGACAAGGGTATTTTAATTTAAAGCTTGGGTTCCATTCTTGTTCGATATATTTATCCCAATCGATATCTGATTTTGGAAAATCGTATATTTTTTGTAGCGATTTAAATTTTCTCCAATTTGAAATGACTGTCTTGAATAATAGATCTACAAAAATTAACGAATCATAGAATAACGGGGGTTTTATTTTATCCCCAGATGATAAGGGTGACGTATTTAAAAACTCTGGTTGAATTTCACTTTTTAATAAATAGATTAATTCAATATAATCAGTCGAGATCCTACTTGATAAAAATCTGGGTTGAACAATGAAATCACCAATTTGCTTACCAGTATCAGGGGATTTAAGTGGTATTGCTCCTATGTATTTGTCGGACCTAAATCTAATAGATAAATTATTTCCTTCGCCGACAATAAATGGGGTTACATTTAAGAATTCAAAATTTTTTTTATTAATATTAATAAAATCTATAATCGCTTGACCCAGATACCTTTTATCCGATTTCTTAAACCATTTTTTTTGAAGTAATAATCCTGACAAAGGGCGAGATTCTTCTGTTAGACACTCCATCTCAAAAAAAACATCTTGGGTTTTCATTTACAATAAAACTAATCGAATATTGGCTTACCTATTCGTTCCATGAAATAATTTGAAAAGTCCTCTTTTGCAGTTTGCAACAATCCTTCTTGAATATATTCCCTAATCAATGGTAATAACTCATATTCAATGCGTTTTTTCATCTCATCTTCTGAGTTTGCTAAGAAATATCCCTGTCCTGGCATAAGATTCATTTCTTCAAATACAGCAAATCTATAAAAAATATCTTTGATTTCATTAAAATCATTTTTATAGAAGGTTGAGTCATCAATAACCCTTGGTTTTAGATCAAACCAAGCAAATCTTCTTCGAAGGGCAAAATCTACAACCGCCAAACTTCTGTCTGCAGTATTCATTGTACCGATCATAAATAGATTATCTGGTATTCTATTGATGTAAATTTCATCGGCTATATCTATTTCTACATTAGCTTCTTCTTCATGCATCCTGTATTCAAATAGATAAAAAATAGGACCTAGAATATTGGCTAAATTAGCTCTATTAATTTCGTCAATTATCAAAATAGTTTTTTCCTTTGGATTACTCTTTGCATATTTAATTGCTTTAACAAAAACACCTTCTTTCCCTTCATAAAGAAGAGTGCTTTCTTTTAAAGTAGGCTTTATTCCATAAATAAAATCTGAGTAATTTGTTTCAGCATGAAATTGAATAAAAAATGATTTTGCCTTTAGATCATTACAGATCAATTTTGCTAATCTTGTTTTTCCAGTGCCAGGAGCGCCAGTTAATATTAGAAACCTTCTTTGTAATAATAGATCTGTTGCAATTTTTTCATCATCTTGTTCTTGTTTATCGATTTTAATATTTACTGCCTTAGAGATAGCATCTCTTTCCTGTTTATTACTTGCCCAGTCACTAATGTAAGCAAATGCTGCAATAAATGATGAAATGCTTTCTTTGGATTTTTCAGTAAATGGATCATTTAATATTTGGCATACAGGTAAAAGTTTTTTGTAATCATTTACCTGTAATGTCTTGTTTAAATGAGAAATTTTTTGAACAAACGCTTTAGGTAAAGAACTCTCAATATCCAACAAAGAAGTTTTAATGTAACCACTATTCTTTGCGATTAATGATGAAAAAAGACGCCTTGTCCCAGGGATAGAAGCCAAATAATCATCATTTTTAAAACCCAAAGAGCCAATACCTAAACATAACAACCAACCTTTATCTCTTTCAGATGGGGGGAAAAGAACAATACTAAAATCATGAAATGGACCTGATAAATCTTCATTTTGTCTAATTAAACCAATAAAACCCCCGCCTTGTTTAATAACTTCATCGCCTGTATTGTTTCTGAATCTGAAATCATTGAATTCATTATCATTAGTTTCGAAACGACCTCCAAATTCTTTCGCTTTTTCTATCATGAATTTCAGTAGTTCTTCATAGATTGTCATATGTGATAACTCCCAAATATTCTTTTTAAATTCCGAAAAATATATACTGTATGCTGTTTTTAATGATGATTAATTGAGAAAAAATGTTATCTCTTTTTTATAAAGTTTAGCTAGAACCGAAAGTTGAATTACATCAATACGGAGTTCGCAATTCTCTATTTTGGAAATATATGATTGAGATTTATTAATCTTCGACGAAACTTGTAATTGTGAAAAACCAGCCTGTTTTCGAGATTCAACTAATTTTTCTATTAGTAGTTGATATTCTTTTGAATGAATTGTTTTTAGCTGCATAATAGAATCGTACATTCTATAATGGAATATTCCAAAATAGAATATAGAAGGTTATACTAAAGTAACAAATGCTGACTATGTGAAAACTACAAAATAGTTAACATTGAAATCAACCGACTATTTACCCATAATTCACGTGTCAATATCAATGGGCTAATTTCAAATTTCCTTTTTTCTAGCCCAACCGGAAAATACCATGAAATCTCACCATTACCAATCCAAAAAAAAGGCACAATATCGGTTGTACCCTCTTTTTCTCAACTATTTTTATTTACTTATATACCGTTAGAACAATTCGTTCTTTTTTAGGCCAAATCCTTAATCCGTTTATAGATAAAAGGGATGGCAAAACGATTAACCTCGTAGACTGCAAATTCTTTAAAGTCGCTCAGGATCGCGAGCGGCAGCTTGGCGGACCAGGCGTAGCGTTTTACCTGGTAGGCCGGGTGTATTGCGTGCTCGATGTTGATTGAAGGTTTCTTAGCTTCCATGAAGAATTTGGTCACACTGTCCAAAAAAGAGCTGGCGGCGCTGAAAGAATTACTGAATACGATGGAAGCGTAAAAGGCGGTACGGTGATTCATCGAAGCCCAGAGCAAGGGCGCTGAGCGGAGATCCCTGGAGCACCACGGGGCATCCAGCAGTGGAGCGGAAGGGAGGGGAGAAAGAGTGGCTTTTACTTATTCGTTTCCTTATTCGTTTTGAATTAAATGTCCGGTTCTGTCCGCTTTTGTCCGCTGAAGCACTTTGTATCGCTTCCCACCTTCCCCAAGAATTAATACCCCATGATTTCTGTGTAGAATGATTCCACTTTTCTTCTTACAACCTGCACTTCGGCTTTGGCGCGGATGATCTCCTGGTTGCGCTTTTTTGCTCTTTGCTGCAGGGTTTTATCCTTGCATGCTTTTATAATGGCATTTGCCGTGGCCTGCGGATCATGCGGGTCCACCAGTAACCCGTTCTCACCGGAGGTGATCCATTCGCGGATGGACTCGATGTCCCCGCACACCGGCAGGCAGCCGCACGCCATGGCCTCCAATAAAGTATTGGGGGTGCCGTCGTGGCTCGAGATGGAGGCATACACCCCGGCGCGCAGGAACAGGTTCCATAGCTCTGCCTGGTCGAGGTAGGGCAGTAGAACCACATTGTTCCCTATCTTCAAGCGATCCACCCAATCCAGGGCTTCTTTTTGGCCGAGCATGCCCGTACAGACAAATTGGGCATCCGGCAGCTCTTTCAGCACGCCTGGAATGGACTGGAAAAAGACCTCCTGGTGGACGCTGCCCGGGCGCAGACCGCGCGGGTTGATGATCAACGGCGCATTCTTTTTCAAGTAATCCGGCTCCGGGCGGTGCTGCTTCCTGAGTTCTTCAATTTCCTGCAGATCCACTCCGCCGTTTCCAGGTACTTCCAGGACGGGCGCGTCCGGAGCGAGGCCCCATTCCCTGGCCAGGCGGATATCCCGAAGGGTATCCGAGATCAGCCCATCGGCGCGCTGGAGGGTCCGGCGGGTGAAGCAGCCCATCAAGGCTGAACCCCTGGCGTGCAGGGTCAGGTCATTGCCCCAGGTGGAAACGAGCAGCGGGATCCCTTCCGGTAACCCAGACGCCAGCATGCCTTCAAAGGGAATGCGCAGCGCTTGCACAAGGTCAGGATTAACCTCCCTGACAATTCTTTTAAATCGGGAGGAATAAAAGAACAGGGTGAGCGGACCCAGGAAATAGCGCACGTGCTGCAGGAACGGGCGCAAGGCCGCCAACCGGACTTTTGGTTTGGTCTTGCCTGATTGTTGGGAGGCAGAGTCCACTTGGCTGCCAGCCAATGCAGAAAATGCCACGGGCAGAACCCCGGCCAGGTCAACCTTGTCGATCGGCGGGCAGGGGAAAGTGGATATGAGGGACAAGCGGCAGCCGATGGCCAGCAGGGTCTGGATCCAGCGGCGGGTGATCGGGCTGCGTCCATCCGCAACCAGCAAAATATGGGTCATGCTTTGCCTGCCACCGAGTTGACCGCCCGGATGAAGGCCTGCACCATGGTCTCCAGATTGACCTCGTCCTTGACGATTCGGTAGGATTCGAGCCCCATACGGCGCAGCCGGGCGACATCGGAGATTGCCATTTGTATCGCCTGGGTGAGTGTTTCCACGCTGCCCGAGATCAGGCTCCAGCCGTTTTCCGGCCTGATCAAATCAAGCTGGGTTCCGTCCGCCTGGCCGACGATAACCGGCAGGGCAAAGGACATGGCCTGCTGCACCGCCAGCCCGCCTGTCCCGGGCAGGACGAACAGGTCGGCTTTGCAGAACTGGTTGTCCAATTCCCGGCCATGCACGGCGCCGAAGAATTTTACCTGGCTGAAAATCCTGAAAGCCAATTCTTCCAGTTCAGCGCGCATGGGTCCATCTCCCACAACCCAGAGAATGGGCTGCACAGAAGGCGGCAGAGCGGCACATGCCTGGATCAGGTCACCCACTTTTTTACGCGCCTGCAGTCGCCCAACGAATAAGATCACTGGCCGGTCACCCAGATAATTGTTCGGCCGGTTGGGCGGAGCCTGGATCGGGCGCGGAACAGCCGCATTGGGGGCTACAAAGATCCTTTCAGGGGCAAATCCCATTTGCCTGTATTCCTGTGCGCCGCGCTGGCTGTAGGTGATGAGCGCATCAAATTGTTTGAGGAAGCGGCGGAGCAATCCCAGGCGCAGGGAAGCTAAAAACCCTTCTGCCATTCGTGACCCCAATCCCCATCCGATAACCGGCTGATTGCGGCGCTTCATCCATTGCATGGCGGCATAAGAGCTCAGGTTGCGCGGATTGGCTTCCAGGATCAATGCACCGGGCGGGTTCTTTTGCAGCCAGGGGATCAGTCCGTTTTGCCAGTACAGGTACAACCCCCCGTGGAAGAGGTGCATATTGCGGGTTTGAGTGAAGGCTGCCACCGATGGTATGGCGTTGCCTTCGATGTGTTCTTCCGGCCTGGCCTGCCCGGCCAGCAGGCTCATTCCCTGGGTGCATTCCGCTGCCAGGGCATCAAAAAATGGAATGCGGTAAGCGGGCAGGACCCGCTGCTGAATTGCCAGGCGCACGTTGATCCTTTCCATCAGCTCACCACCTGCAGGACGGACCCTTGCGGGGTCTTTTCCACTTCAATGCGCGCCGGGAAGGCATCCTTTAGTTCTTCGAGATGAGTGATGACCAATATTTTGCGAATATCAGAAACGCGCTCGGGTTCCCCGACCCGCAGATTATTTTCCATGACCAGGTTGATGGCTTCGATCAGGCGCTGCCTGCCATCCGCATCCTGGCTGCCAAAACCCTCATCAATCACCAGCGTTTGCAGCCGCGCCCCGGCCCTTTTAGCCAGTGCATGCGAGAGCGCCAGCCGGATGGCAAAATTGATCCGAAATGCTTCCCCGCCGGAAAACAGTTCGTATTCCCGCGTACCAGCCGCATCACTGATCAGAATATCCAGCGTTTGAATGGCGCCATCCTCTTTTTTATTCTTCCTTTCGCGCTGCGTGGCAAAACTTAACGACATGGTGCCCGAACTCAATTGATCGAGGATCTCGTTGGCTTTACTTTCAATATCCGGAAGGGCTTGTTCGATCAACAGCGCAGGCACACCATTTTTTCCAAAGGCGCGCTCGAGCGATTCCAATTGGGAAATCGTTTTTGCCTTTTCCTCACGCCGGGCTTTTAATTCCACTTTCTTTGCCCTTCTTTTTTCCAGAACATCCACCTCCTGCTCAGCCCGCGCCGTTTGCATGCGCAGCTCATTCTCTTCGCTGCGAATGAGGCTGAGTTCCATTTCCATCTGGGGCAGGTTTGGCAAAGCATCTGAAGACGCCTTTAATTTTTCTTCACTCAAATGAACCAATTCTGATTGGCTTTTAATTTTACCTTCCAGCTCTTCTTTGCGCTTCTCCAATCCGCTGATCTCCCGTTTGATGGGTTGGGCGGAGGCGCGGGCTTTTTCAAGTATGCGGAAACGTTCCTCATCCGGCCTGGCAGCCAGTTCCTTTTGCCGGATCTCCTCATGCTTCTTAATATCATACCCCTGAGCGGTCATGGCATCGTGAATATCACCCAGTTTTTTTCGGGAATCGCTGGCAAAATCACCCTTATCAATTTTTAATTGCAGTTCTGCCAGGCGCTTTTGGCCGGTCTTTTCCCAGTTGTTTTGTTCTGCCATTGCATTCTGATTTTCGGTTTCCAAAATTGCGATGGTCTTTAATAAACGCTGCTTCTCTGTTTCAACCTTTTCCAGGGCGGTCAGTTCTTTTTTCAATTCAGCGCTCAGCTCATTGTTTTCCTTGTAGGTTCTTTCATTCGAGCGAAAACGGTCGCCCTGGACTTTACCTTCCGCTTCCAGGGTTTGCAAAAGGGTTAACCGATGGTCATCAGTCAGTGCCTGGCCGCACAGCGGGCAGACTGCGGAAGCGGATTCCAGTTCCTTGATCCGGCTTTTAATTTCATCCATCGTTAATCTGAGCTGTTTATTCTCGGCCACACAATCCGAGAGGATCTGTTGCAGCTCCAAAAGCTGTTTTTCCCTGGCAGGTTTTTCTTTGATTTTCTCCTCAAGGATCTTTAATTCGAGGTTGGCAGATTCCAGCTCCGCTTTTTTCTTTTTTTGTTGGACGGCCAGGTCTGCGATGCGCTGTTCCTGCTGCTTGAGGTTAACCAGCTCCTGCTCGATCCTGGCCTGTTCGGTGGCGATCAAGGACTCTTGTTGGGCGCGCTGTTGATCCAATGCATTGAATTGCCTGGCCAGCTGGTTGTAACGCTCCAGTTTCACACGCAGCTGTTCCAGTTCGTGGTTGGCACGGGTGATGGCCTTTTCGTTGGCTAGTACCTTTTCATACAAGATCAGCTCATTTTGCCGGGCAAGAGTTAGTTCCTGGTTGGCGGAAAGCTGCTTGGTTAGATCATCCAGGTGGGCTGTGTGAGTCTTAAATAAATTTTCATATTCTTTGATCAAATCTGCCTGACGCTGGGCGCTTTCGACCAGTGCTTCCTTCCCTTTGCGTAGCTCTGTTTTTTGTTTGAAACTCGCGCTGGTCTGCTCCAGCCGTGCAAGGCGCTCGCTTTCCTGCGCCAGCTCCGTTTCAATTTCAATTAACAGGTTATCGACGAGCGCAATCTCATTTTCCTCTTTACGTTTATGTAAAGCGGCCGCGGCACGATACTCCTCCCAGATCTCAAGGTTCAGGATGCTGCTGAGGATCTCCTTGCGTTTTCCGGCTGGCTGCTGGGCGAACTGGTCGGCTTTGCCCTGGAGGAAAAAAGAGGTGTTGATGAAAGTCTCGTAATCCATGCGCAGGGTCTGTTCGATGCGCTTCTCGGTTTCCCGTAATGAGTGCTCGGTAAGCGCCACCCAGTTTGCTTTATTATCAAGCATTTGCAATTCCAATAGGCTGGTCTTTCCGCGTGTTTTACTGCGCTGTACACGATAGCTGCTTTTTTCATACTCAAATTCGTAAATCACCTCAGCTGAATTACAGGAGCTGTTGATGAGCGCGTCGTCCTCTTTTTTGCGCGCCCGACCGAACAGCGCCCAGGTAATGGCATCCAGCAATGAGGATTTGCCTGCGCCGTTGGAACCGGAAATACAGGCCAGCTCAAAGCTGGAGAAATCCAATTCCACCGGGTGTTGATAAGAAAGAAAGCCGCTGATCTTGAGCTTGATGGGGATCATGATGTCACTTCGGTTTTGTCTGCGGCAAGATGATTATTTACCTCTGCCATGATCTCTTCTGCCAGGGGTTTTAATTCTTTACCATTCTCTTCAGGCAGCCCCAGATTTTTCCAATAATAATTCAGCTGGTCTACCGGGTTTTTACCCAGGAGGGATTCATCGTTCGGCACCCGCGCGCCGATTCTCAACTGGGGGTGACGGATGAAGTGAAACTCAAATGCATCCTGGGCATGCCGCCGTATGGCAGGTTCATCGATGAATGCTTCCCACTCGCGCGGGTAGGTGATCGTCAGGCGGCCGATGGCATCCTTCATCTCCTCCGGAGGGGGCAACAGGCGTTCCACTTGACCCTGGACGTCTTCCGATGAGGTCAATTCCAATTTTCGGTCGAAGAACCTCCGTCCGACCAACTTGTGCCACTTCACCTGACTTTTCCCCTTTTCCACTTTCACGATCACAAAATGTTTGTCATCCTCCACTTCACCAAAATCCACCCGTTCAATTGAACCGGGATAGATCACAGGAGGGTGAGCACCGGGATTCAATTCCTGGGGTTTATGGATATGTCCCAACGCAACATAATCCAGGCGAAGGTCACGCACGATTGAGCCGGAAAGGATCACATCCTTGCCCAGCATGACGCTGCGTTCATTGCCATACATGGCACCCTGCACGGAGGCATGCGCAGTCAATACAGTTGGCAGATCAGGGTTTAGCTGGTCAAGGAAATTGTGCAGCAATTCCTCCATGCGCTTTTGCACTTCATCGGTGACATCCTTCAGGTCCGCCGCGGGCATTGATTGACCTGCCATTAAACCTGAACGGGTCACCCAGGGCATTCCAATGACCTGCAGCGGCAGCCCGAACAGGTCTTGCGGGCTCAGTAATACCGGCTGGCTGATGACCCGGATAAAAGGAACTTCCAGGGTTTCATATTCCTGAAGGGCATGGGCTCGCCCGGCGGCAGGGGATAGGTCATGATTGCCCACCACCAAAAGGGTTGGGATCTTTGCTAGCGAAAGGCGCATCATGCGTTTACCCCATTCGCGCTGAAAGGTGGGAGCGGGTGAGCGGTCGCGATAAGCATCCCCGGCGAAGATCACCAGGTCCACTTTTTCATTGATGGCCGCATCCACGATCGTATCCAGAGCTCTAAGAAAATCCACCACGCGTAGAGGCAGCCCTGTTTCCGGGTCATGCCGTCCGAACCGGGCGATGTCAATATGAGCGTCAGCGAAATGCAATATTTTGATCATTGGTTATTCGAATTGTTTATACCAACCTTCAGGTTTTGAGTTTATACTGCCCAGGTACGGATGTTATGAGCGGTTTGGAGGAGCAGAGCCTCATTTCAATCGCTGCTGATAATTTTACATTCTTATGGATAAAACCCCAGGTCATTCAGCGCTTTGATACAGATCTCAAAACCCGTGTGATATTTCAGGCAGGTGTAAAAGTCATCGATGCCTGCCTGATTATCTCCAATCTTCATTTCCGCCATTCCGCGCCAGTAATAGCTTTCCTCAAGCGCAGGTGCGTCATCCCGCACCATTTCGATGGAGTTGTGGGTGGCCTTTTCGATCACATCCGTATAGCGCCCTGTAAAGTAATAGGCAAAATAAGGGCCGGTCTGGTACCACAGAATTCGGTATGGACGGATGGACATATCTTCCGGCAGGGAGTCATACAGAGCGAAAGCGGTATCATACGCTTTAGCCGCCCCCGCGTAATCACGCAAACTGACCAGGTTGCTCCCGTAATTGTAAAATGCAAAGAATTGATCCACTCCTCTGAGATTGAGGGTCTCATCACCTGCTCTTTTTAAGGCGCGCTGAAAATTGGTGGTTTCATCAGCATCAGCTCCCAATAGGTTAAGAACATCATTGCGTTTTTCTAGCTGGAATGCCACCAGGTAGGTATAGTTGAAACTGCGCCATTCTTCAATCAACCTAGCATAGGGCTGAGGGTAATCCGGCTTAATGTAAGAATCCTGCGCAGTGAAAACCTGGTTGAGGTCATCGTAACCGGTAAGCACCTGGTAGTGACCCATCCAGGTGATGTTGCCCTGAATATCTCTAAAATGGGGGCCTTTTTCCACCACAACCGGATAGCCATTGGCGATCAGCCGTTTTAGGATGTTAAGGTCACCACCCACACGCACGATTCCGTCCAGACCGGAGAATTGGATAAAATCCAGCATCTCGTAGGGCATCACGTTCTTGTCTTTTAGGAAGGGTTTGAGCACCCGGGCAATGTCATCCGCTGTTCCGGGCCAGTTCAGATAAGAAAGAAGCATGGCCAGATTGGCCGGTCCGCAATAATTCCAACGATTATGCTGGGAGAAGTATTTGCCGCCGGTGATTAGAAATGAAGCAGGGATGGGAGCGGCTGACAAAGGGGGCGGCGTGAGTTCAAGCAGGGGAGGCCCGGCGGTTATGACAGGCAAAGGGGAAATAGTGACCGATCCTGATGTGGAAAAGGAGACTTTTTGAGGTGGATGCAGCCAGGTTTGAACCCGGGTAACCAACTGCATCACATGGTCTCCTGCCCATATTTGAACCGATGGCTGCAAAATCAGCGAATAGCCCATGATCGCCAGGGCGATATCCACTAAGATTATCGCCATTAATTTTTTACGAGACATATGGGGGATTATAACATTCAGGTTTTTGTGCTAATTTCTGTGACAACCTGAACCTATAGATCTTTATAGCGAATTAGATCTTCCGCCCGAAAGAGCAGGCTCATCAATCTCCAATATTGCATAATCTTTTCAATGCTGCCTTGATTTTCAACGGGCTTGTTTTCTCAATGATTATTTGCCGACACCCATTGAATTTTGTATAGGCAATCACCTGCTCCATAAATGGTTCAATCACCTGGTCAAAATCTTTAAAACCGGGCTCAAAGACTAGATTGTGAATGATCAGGATTTTATTCTTACGGTCCGCCTGCACGTCCATGCGCGCAATGAATTGGTCACACCAGAGGACGGGCACCAGGAAATACCCGATCTTCCGTTTTTCGGCAGGCAGATAGCATTGCAAAGTGAAATCAAAATTAAAAAATCGTTTGGTACGGTCGCGCTGAATGATCAGATTATCGAAGGGTGAAAGGATGTAAACTTGAGCTATCCCTTTTTTGTTCTGAAAATCCAATGTGCTCGCAAAAGCGAAGTATGGATTACTTGTATTACCCTCCAATTCCAGTTGCACAATTTCCTTTTTATCCAATAAATCCTGAAGACCCTTTACGATCAAGGGCTGGGTGGCTCCACCGAGATGCCGCAGGATCTCACGTTCACGGGCAACCGCCAGGGATTGCAGGGCGCGGCGGACGTAGAATTGACCCATTTCATCGCTATCTGGAAAATGGGTGTCCACCCCAGCTGGCAGCACCCGTTCGGTCAGGTCATACACTCGTTGAAACCCGCGCCGTTCCGCCACCATCAGTTTACCCTGCCAGAAAAGCAGTTCCAGGGCGGTCTTGGCAGGTTTCCAGTCCCACCAGCCTCCCTGTTTGGTGCCAGCCGGACGTTCAAAATCCTTGGAACTTAATGGGCCTTCCTGGCGGATCCGTTCCAGAATTTGCGGAGTGAGATTGCCGTATTTTTCAAGGAGATTGCGGTGCCAGCCATTCCCTGGGTCTTCAAAGCTTCCCATCCTGGGGAGGTAGAAGCGGTAATCCTGCATGGGCAGGTAGGATGCCTCGTGTCCCCAGTATTCAAATATGCGTTGTTCTTTTCCCTGGAGTTCAGCCAGCATCGCAGGCTGATAGTCAGGAACACGGGTCCACAGTGTGTGATGATGGGCGCGTTCGACCCTGGAAATGGTATCGATCTGCACATAGCCCAGTTTTTCGATTACCTGAGCGGCGCCCTCTTTTCCCAGAGGCAAATGGGATTTAGCATCCAATAATTGGGAATGCAGAATTAATCGACGGGCAATTTTGAGGGTAATGTGTTGAATGGTCATAAAAGACTGCCAGACTTATTGTATTCATAATTCATTTTATGAACAATATTCATAGCAAATAACGGCATTCCGTTACTGATATAATCCTCGCGATGCCTCAAGATACTCCTCTGCCAAAAAAACCAGCCGCGGCCGGGAACCAAATTAATAAATTATTACGCTATCTATCTCCTTATTGGAAACAGATGGCAATTGCTGCCGCATCCCTGACCATCTGGAGCCTGATTGGCCTGGCACTGCCCTGGGCGATCCAGACGCTGGTGGATTCCTTTTTCATCACCCATAATTTGGCCCAACTGGATAACATCACCTTCTGGCTGCTTATCCTTTTCCTGATCCAGGCGGTCATCGGATTTGTCCAGAATTATTTACTCATCTATGTTGCCCAGCGCGTCATTGCCGACCTGCGCATGGATATTCAGGAGCATATGCTCTGGCTGCCCCTGGGTTTTTTCTCCAACAGCCGGGTGGGCGAGTTGGTATCACGAGTGACCAATGATGTAGCCGTGATCCAACAGGCGGTTACCGATGTCCCGGTAGCCATGTTACGGCAAGTGGTTACCATCATTGGCGGGTTGTTTTTAATGTTTATTCTCAACTGGCAAATGACCTTTTTCGTGTTTTTACTCGCCCCTTTATTGGTGGTAACCGGTATATTCTTTGGCCAGCGGTTAGAAAGAATTTCCACGCTTGTTCAGGACCGCCTGGCAACCGCCACTTCTGTTTTGGAAGAAGCGATTTCCGGTATCCGTGTGGTCAAGTCCTTTACCAAGGAAAAATACGAACAAAAAAGATTTGCCGATAGGATCGAAGAAACCTTCCAAACGGTAATGAAACGCACACAGCTGAGGGCGGCTTTCCTGCCCATAGTCAGCATGCTGGGTTTATTTACCGTCACTGCCATTCTCTGGTTTGGCGGCCGGCAGGTGATCATCGGCGGTCTCACGCCTGGTAAATTGGTCTCATTCCTGATTTATATGCTGATGGTGGCTGCTCCCCTGGGAGAATTTGCCGGTCAGTATTCTCAACTAAAAGAAGCCAGCGGTGCTTCCACGCGAATTTTCGAAATCCTGGAAACCCGGGCTGAACCGGTATCCAGTAAAAATATGAAGCAGCTCCCCAGGGTCGATGGCGCCGTCAGTTTCAAGGATATTAGTTTTAGCTATGAGCCGGATGGCGAGCTGGTTCTAAAAAACATCAATCTGGAGATTAAACCGGCTCAAATTGTAGCCATCGTTGGACCCAGTGGTGTGGGTAAGACAACCCTGGTCAATCTTATTCCCCGTTTCTTTGATCCTTCGAGTGGTCATATTGAGATTGACGGTATTAAAGTGAACGACGTTGACTTGCGCAGTCTGCGTGCCCAGATTGGGCTGGTGCCCCAGGAGACTTTTCTATTTGGCGGAACGATCCGCGAGAACATTGCGTACGGCCGCCCAAACGCGAAAATGGTGGACATTGAGAGGGTGGCCAAAGCTGCGTATGCCCACAATTTTATAAAATCCCTGCCGGATGGCTATGAAACTGCTTCGGGGGAACGGGGAGTAAAACTCTCCGCCGGGCAGCGCCAAAGAATTGCCATTGCGCGCGCCTTGTTAAAAGATCCGCGAATTCTCATTCTGGATGAGGCCACTTCTGCCCTGGACACGGAATCCGAACATGAAGTGCAGGATGCCCTGGATATCCTGATGAAAGGGCGTACTACTTTTGTGATCGCTCACCGCCTCTCAACCATTCAGAATGCCGACAGAATATTGGTATTAAATGAAGGCAGGATCATTGAGGATGGCAACCATAAGGAATTGATGGCAAAAAAACAAATGTATTACCGGCTGTGGTCATTGCAATTTGCTGATAATTCCAACAATGGAAAACAAGGTAAAAGCAAAACAACCTCTTCCAAAAAGAAATGAAATTGACCTTGTCAGTTTGATTGTATTAAGTAAATCGAATGCTGGCTTTTAGCAAAAAAGTCAGCTTTTTTTATTAGTTCAAAAACATTCTATTCATTAAAGAAAATTAATCTTCGAGCCAGAAACCGCGATGCAAAGGTTGAATATCACGGGTGGTGATGAAAGCCTTGTTATCACTTTTACAAATGATCTCACGCACATCTTTCATATGCTTTCTTTGAACGCTGGTTTCCAATAAGGTTACTGCGCCATCCTTGCCCTGTGCCTGAACCTCTGTGACAGCGTGGCCATTTTTGCGGAGAGATTTGGCGATCTTGCCCCCGTGCCTGGAAGAAACAACGGTAAAATGCACAAAGCCCAGAGCCAGGCGTTCTTCAATGATCATTCCTGCCAAACCCCCGGTTGCGAAACCGACCACATACGCCAAAATGAAAAACACATTATTCAAATTGCTCAACACTGGACCCAGGGCGAGTATGTAAGACAGTGAAACCAATAAGCCCAGGACATAGGATATGAATTTCATACCGCGCATTACTGTAAGCATTCGTATGGTATCCATGGCGATATTCACCACCCGCAGGGCAAAAATAGCCAATGCCATCAACCAAATTTCCGGGTTTTGTAAAGCAATTAACATGTCAGCCTTTCCTTATTATTTTCCTTTTTTATTCTCAACCAATGCCGGAATATATAACTTTGTTAAATATTCTTTTACCATTCGGCGGGTGCTGAACTGGGGAGCCAGGCTGCGGATACATTCCTTGGTCTTTGCCATCCAGGCAGGCGAATAATCGCCCATTGAATGGGTTTGGTAGAACATGGGGATGATCTCTTTTTCCAATTGGTCATAGAGGCTGGCGGCATCCACTTTGTCCTGTTCCAGCGGGTCTTTGTAATCCTTGTCTGTACCAATTACCCAGCCATTACCTCCATTGTAACCTTCTGCGAACCAACCATCCAGAACCGATAGATTCAGTGTACCGTTGAGTGCGGCTTTCATGCCGGAAGTCCCGCTGGCCTCATTGGGGCGTAAGGGCGTGTTCAGCCAAACGTCCACACCCTGCACCATGTATCGGGCAATGTTCATATCGTAATCTTCAATAAAGACAAGCCGCCCACAGGCTTTGGAATCCTTGGCATAGCGATAAACCTTCTGGATCAGCAGCTTGCCGGGTTCATCCGCCGGGTGAGCCTTTCCGGCAAATATGATTTGAACCGGCATCTGGCTATTAGTGATGATGCGCAGCAAACGGTCATAATCGCTGAAGATCAGACCGGAGCGTTTATAAGTGGCAAAACGCCGGGCAAAGCCAATTGTGAGCGAGAACGGATCCAGCATCACACCTTCTGCAATCACCTGGGCAGCCCGAATCTTTCCGGTTTGCCAGCGCTGGCGGGTTCGTTCGATGGTGTATGTGATCAATTTGCGCTTGAGGTGGCGGCGCACATTCCACAACTCTTCATCTGGAATGCGGTCGATATTGTTCCAAAATCCCGGTTCATCCAGATGTGCGTACCAATCCTGTCCCAGGTAACGCTCAAAGAGCAGACGCATACGGCGCGCCAGCCATGTGCCGGTATGCACGCCATTGGTGATGTAACTGATGGGCAACTCTTCCTCTTTGCGTTCCGGCCAGAGGAATGCCCACATTTTTCGAGCCACCTGCCCGTGCAGCCTGGAAACCGCATTGGCATGGTTAGAAAGTTTAAGCGCTAAAACCGGCATGCTGAAAGTCTCTCCCCAGGTCTGTTCCTGTTTGCCCAACTCTACAAATTGGTCCTGGGTCAAGCCCAGCTCAGCCCAGACCCGTGGAAAGTATTTGTCAACCAGCCATAAAGGAAATTGATCATTACCTGCCGCAACGGGTGTATGGGTAGTGAACACATTGGAATTGCGTAATTCCTTAACAGCGCTTTCAAAATCCATTCCCTGGGAGATCAGTTCCCGGACCCGTTCCAGGGTAAGGAAAGAAGAGTGCCCTTCATTCATGTGCCAGACATTTGGATGATAGCCCAGCAGCCGGAGTGCGCGTACCCCGCCCAGTCCCAGAAGCATTTCCTGGGAGATGCGAATTTCCAGATCGTTGGTGTAAAGTTGAGAGGTTAAGCGGCGGTCTTCCGGAGAGTTTTGTTCTACGTTTGAATCCAGCAGGAAAAGCGAATTGCGTCCAATGCGGATCTCCCAGATGCGCACGAATACATCCCTGCCTGGTAATTCGACTGAAACCTGCAGAGGTTTTCCCTGGTCGTCCTTCAGTGAGATGATTGGCATTTCAGTGAAGTTAAAATGGTAATGCCGGGTTTCCTGCCAGCCGTCCTCGGAAATATCCTGGACAAAATAACCCTGGTGATAAATAAAGCCCATTCCAACCACAGGCATACCCAGATCGCTGGATTCTTTCAGATGATCGCCTGCCAGAATTCCCAGCCCCCCGGCATAAAAGGGCATGGATTCATGCAGCCCAAATTCAAAAGAAAAATAGGCAATTTGTTTATCTTGCAGCTCAGGGTGTGTGCGTTTAAACCAGGTCTCGTCATTCTTCAGATAATGATCAAAGTTTTTTATGGCGTTTGAATAATCATCCAGATAATATTCATCTTTGGATGCCTTCTCCAGTTTGACCGAATCCACTTGGTGTAAAAAGGCGATCGGGTTATGGTTCAAAGATTCCCACAAAGGCCGGTCTATATAGGAGAACAGACGCTGGCCTTCAGGGTTCCATACCCACCAGAGGTTATAAGCCAGTTCTTTGAGGCGTTCAATCTTTTTAGGAAGGTCGTAATGGTTCGGATATTCCCGTTGATAATTCATTATTCTTGTGATCCTTTACTCTTTTCAAAGTCTCTGGGAAAAGCGCAGGCATTATACTACGCGTTTGAGAGTATTTATTAAGAAAGAAACCGGATAAAAAATTGATAATCATAAGATATTAGCGACATCTATAGTGTAATCCATCAAGATATAATTATCCTGTTATTTTATGAGGTTAAATTAATGAATAAAAAAATCAGGGTACTTATAGCTAAACCAGGTCTGGATGGACATGACCGCGGCGCTAAAGTGATCGCCCGCGCCTTGCGCGATGCAGGGATGGAAGTGATCTATACAGGCTTACGGCAGACACCTGAAATGATCGCCAATGCTGCTCTTCAGGAAGATGTGGATGTGGTGGGACTTTCCATTCTTTCGGGTGCACATATGTCATTGGTTCCGCGCGTATTGGAATTGATACGAGCCAATAAACAGGACAAGGTTCTTGTTTTTGTAGGTGGGATCATCCCGAAAGAGGATGAAGCGGAATTGAAGAAAATTGGGATTAGTGCCGTGTATGGTCCCGGCACGGTCACAACCGTTGTGGTTGAGGATATCAAAAAGGCGATCAAATAATCATCCCTATAAAACCTATGTCCGTTATTGAGCAGAATCTCCAGGGGGATCGGTTGGCACTGGCCCGACTTATCACCCAGGTAGAAAATGACACACTTGAGGGACACCAGGCTTTGGGTGAATTATTTCAAAACACCGGAAAAGCCCATATCATCGGTATCACAGGACCAAGCGGCGCGGGAAAATCCACTTTGGTCAACTCTCTGGTGAAAATTATTCGCGAAAGAAAAAATGAAGCTCAAATCGGGGTGATCGCGGTGGATCCCACCAGCCCATTCACCGGGGGGGCATTGCTGGGAGACCGGGTGCGCATGCGGGATATTTCCAATGATGCAAAGGTTTTTGTCCGATCAATGGCAACCCGTGGTGCTTTGGGTGGTTTAACCCGCACAGTTCCAGCAGTTGTTCAGGTACTGGATGCCGCTGGTTATGACCCCATCCTGGTCGAGACAGTTGGTGCCGGACAGGCGGAAGTGGAGATCGCCAGGCTGGCACATACCACGCTGGTGGTGGAAGCCCCCGGATTGGGAGATGATGTCCAGGCCATTAAAGCCGGCATTTTGGAAATTGCAGATATCCTGGTGGTTAATAAAGCTGACCGGCTCGGTGCTGATAGTGTCATCCAGTCTTTGCGATCCATGTTGGAAATGGGTCATTCTCATAACCGTGATGTTTTTTCTACCCCTGAATCGAAAAGATGGAATCCGCCTGTTATTCCAACAATTGCAACTGAGGAAAAAGGTATTCAGGAATTAGCCAACGCGATCTCTGAACATCAATTATTCATCCAGGAAAATGGAGATTGGTTGAAGAGCGATCGAAAAAGGCTGGAAACGTGGTTGGAACAGCTATTTCAGAATGAATTGAGACTGCATTGGCGGAATGCAAGTACGCATGAGAACTATGCAGACCTGATCGATCAAATGGTTTCTCGCAAAATTTCCCCTTACCAGGCAGTCAAGAAACTGATCAAAAAGGATCCTTAATTTTTTGTTTGCATTCCCCACTTGAATCCATTCACCCGAATGAAATTCAATCCTATGTATTAAAAACCAGGGAACAGCAGGTCACTGCACCTTCTGCTTTAGCAATTTCACTAACATCTGAAGATATTACCCTGATTCCTATTTTTTCAAGCCGGGAGTAGGTATTTGGAAAAAATATTGGATAAATGACTGCTTGCCCGATTAACAGGGCATTGGCAGCTGACGGCTCTGTTGGATCAATTTCAATAAACTCCATGCCGGGGAAGTTCTTTTTATCGACCCATTTTGGATTGATTAATAAGGTCTGTTCTGCAACCCGGGTAACTGCTGATTTTAAATGCAAACACCCACTGAACTCCACCCCTTTGATGGAATAACCGTAAGGGTTGAGTATTTTTTGCAATTGGGTCAGGGCTTTTGGGTTACTGCGCGAAGATAACCCAACATAAATTATTTTACTAATAACCAGAACGTCTCCGCCATCTAGTGTGGCGGGTTGGTTGAGATAGTCCATTTTTCGGAATTGGGATAGTGCAGCTGTGATCGAGGGGATTTCCGGTTTGCGTGAATCCGCACCCGGACGGGTGATCACCGCCATTTCATCCAGGACGATGGCAGTATCCTCAACAAAAACTGAATCAGGCAACCCGACCTCTGCGGGCAGGGAAATCACCTTTACCCCCAGAGATCGTAACGCCTCTTCATATCTTTCATGCTGCTTTCTTGCAATCTCAATGTCAATGGGCTGACGCTCTAAATGGGTGAGTTCACATTTATTTATGGAAGGGCTGACCTGGCGGGTGATTGCGGTAAGCATGGTGTTATTCTATTTATTTCGACAAAAGGGGATTTCTTCCTTATTCTCGCTTCCATTTAATGCAAGCTTGAAATATGGCGAAGGGTCAACAGTATTTTTAAAGGCAAGTTCATTTAGGAAATGACCCGATCCGTCATCTTTGACAATGGAAAAATGCAAATGAACGCCAACCGGGTTGTTGGGGTCACCGGAGTAATCACCTTGATAGCCAAGAAGTGTGCCTGCTTTGACATAAAGTTCTTTGGTGCCAGCTGGAAAAAGGGATGAGATAAAGGAATTGCCGGCTTCATTTGCCATGTGCGTGTAATAGGTCCAGATCTGCCGGCCTGGCTGGAGCGGGTCGTTGGGAATTCGGATAATTACTGATGATTTCCAATCCACCTGGCGGGTGAGGTAACCATCATAAACTGCAACTACGGCAGTTTTTCCAATGGAAGTGCCGCTAAAAATATCAATCCCCTGGTGTTGATGACCGGGACGGAAAGAGTCATCCCAAAGGTATCCCACCATCCCATCCGTGGGAAAAACAAAAGGTGCATCTGCACAACGCGCACCACCTTGGATTGTCCATTCCGGATGGCTTTGCGGATTATGCATCCATTCCGATAAATGTAACGATCTACCCGCGTTGCCCCAATGCCTGAAAAGGTAATAAGCAATCAAGCCAATAAAAACCAACAAGATAATAAGTAATACCCGAATTAACATTTTCATAGACTTTGATTAAACATTAAAGGATTGCGATCATCGACCATGGACCAGCCCATTGGATCCGTACTTCTTTAACCTGGCCGCGAAGATCCTCGTCCGTTTCCACAAAAACCAATTTATTGGTGGGAGTGCGTCCGCGCCAGCGTTTTTTGATCTTGTTTTCAAATAATACCGGGACTATTGTTCCAAGGTAATGGCTGCTAATTTCAGTAGAAATGACCTCCTGGGCTTGTTCGATTTCCCGGAAGCGGCGCATTTTTTCATCAGTGGATACATCATCAACCATGTTTTGACTGGAGGGTGTGCCTGGACGGACTGAATAGCGCGCCACGTGGGTCATGTCCGGCTTGAATTGCTTTAATAAGGAAAGTGTATTTTCAAATTGGGTTGAAGTCTCGCCCGGGAAACCAACGATAATGTCTGTCGCGATCGAGACCTGGCTGAAACGACTGCGTATTTTTTGCACAATTTGCATGAATCGATCGACGCTATATCCGCGGCGCATACGGAGAAGGACTTCATCGTCGCCCGCCTGGATGGGTAGTTCAAAATGAGGCATTAGCTTGGGCAGAGCTGCAACGGTATCCAGTAATTCGTCCGTCATCCAAAGCGGATGTGAAGTCAGAAAGCGGATTCTTTTTATCCCTTCGATGGCACTCACCTGTTTGAGTAATTCACTGAGGTTAGGCATTCCCAATTGGTCCTGACCATAGCGATCCACAATTTGACCCAGCAGGGTCACTTCGCGTACGCCGGAGTCAGCCAGCAACTGAATTTCGGTCAGGATTTCCTGGGAAGGACGGCTGTGTTCCCGCCCACGCCGTATCGGGATAACACAATAGCTGCAGGCGTGCGAACAACCATTTACTATGGGGATAAAGACTGATACCGCCTGCCCCTGCAGACTGATCGGTAATTGGTATTGCGTTTCCTTGTTCAGGATTTCATTTATTTGGATCTTATCCGTCAGTGCCAGTTGTTGGGATTGGCTACTGAGAAAAGTGAGCAATGGGTCCGGGTCAGAAGGGGGCGAAAACACATCCACAAATGGAAATTGTTTTCTCAGGTCATCCGTTGACTGCATTCCCACCAGGCAGCCCATTAAATTAATAACAAGAGCGGGATTTTTTTGCTTTAGCGCTTTCAAAGAAGTCAGACGGCCAATGGCTTTGTCTTCGGCGCTCTTGCGCACAACGCAGGTGTTTAAAACAATAACATCCGCCTCTTCCACAGTTGGGGTGTGCAGGTAGCCAAGTTGTTCTAAAAGCGCCGAAACTTGCATGGAGTCGGCGCTGTTCATCTGGCATCCTTCTGTCCAAATGTGGTATTTCACGCGGCGATTATAACAGTAATTCAGACCAAATCGCTCCAATTTGAGACCATTCAAATGGGGTCTGGTACAATAGCCGCATGCAATTTCCGGATTATCTTCCTTACCAGCGTAAGAATCGATGGTTAAAATTTATCCTAATCGCCATTGCGGTTTTAATCGTACTAGCGGTATTAATTATGCAGAACCCCAGGGTTAACCGTGCTGTTTTCTGGCGATTGAAAATTGTCACCACTTTCATTGATTCGGTATTAAATCCGGTGGGCAAGTTGCCTACCCCGATGGTAAGCAATCAAAACATATTGATGACGGATCTGCCGACGCTCACCTCTGAACCTCAGAAAGAAACGCCTACTCCATCGGCTACTCTTGCACCTACTTTGACCCCGTCTCCGACCGCAGTGCCAACGCCGCTGCCATCCAGTGCGTCCATCAATCCCCCGCCTTACGACCCGATCCGCGATAAGGAAGATTTTAATAATTGTGGTCCAGCTACTTTGGCGCTCGCTTTGCGTTCTTATGGCTGGGTAGGGGACCAATATGATATTTCACAAGTGATCAAACCCAGCCGGGATGATTCCAATGTAAACGTCGAGGAATTGGTTTATTACGTCCGAACCCAGGCAGGCTGGCTGAATGCGGAGTTCCGCGTGGGTGGGACGATCGATACCCTTCGTAAATATCTCTCCAATGGCATTCCGGTGATCATTGAAGAAACCTATATCACCGATCGCAATTATTTAATTAATGACGACCGATGGGCGGGTCATTATTTATTGCTCACCGGTTATGATGATAAAACCCGGCAGGTCACTGCCATGGACGTGCTGCTCGGACCTAATCAGCTGATCAGTTATGATAAGTTGGAAGAACACTGGCAGTCCTTTAATCACGTTTACATTCTTGTTTTCCGGCCTGAACAGGGAGACCTGGTGAAGACGCTGATGGGCGCAGAAGCGGATGTTAAGGTCAATCGCGAGAATACTCTGGCAGATGCGCAAAAAGAAACCCAGATCAATCCTCAAAATGCTTTTGCCTGGTTCAATTTTGGCTCCAACCTGGTGGCTTTGGACAAATATAATGAGGCTGCCCAGTCCTATGACAAAGCGCGTTCCATTGGTTTACCATTGCGCATGCTGCGTTATCAGTTCGGCCCGTTTATTGCGTATTTCCATGCCGGCCGGATAGATGATCTGATGGCACTGACCAAATATGCACTGGGCATCACCCGCGTTTCAGAAGAAGGGATGCTGTATCGCGGTTGGGCTTTTTATCGCACAGGTGACAAAACATCGGCGCTGACCTATTTCAGGAATGCATTGGATATGCATCCTGGTTATAAGGATGCCCTGTATGCGATTGACTACGTGACCAACAACTAACCATGGCCCTGGATATCCAAAAGATTAAGGCAATCTGCTTTGACATCGACGGGACGCTGAGCGATACGGATAATCAAATGATCGCCCAGGTGCAGCGCTGGTTATCCCCCATGCGATATTTTGTCGATCAAGAAGCCTTGCCCATCATTGCGCGAAGGTTAGTGATGGCATTGGAGTCACCGGTCAATATCGTATTTGAATGGCTGGACAGGCTCCATATGGATAAAATCCTTACCTGGATTATGGACCGATTTACTGGCCGGGGATATCGAAAACGTAATCAATTCCTGCTGGTTGATGGGGTTATTCCCATGCTGGATTCGCTTTCAAAAAAATACCCGCTGGCAATCGTCAGTGCCAGGGATGAGGGATCTGCCATGCAGTTTCTCAAGCAGTTTAAACTGATCACATACTTTAAAGTGATCATCACCGCACATACCTGCCCGCACACCAAACCTTTTGCCCAGCCCCTGTTGTTTGCGGCTGAAAGACTAGGTATTTCCCCAGAGAATATCCTGATAGTGGGAGATACTTATGTGGATATCAAGACCGGCAAACGTGCCGGAGCTCAAACACTGGGGGTGCTGTGCGGGTTTGGAACAGAAAAAGAATTGATCAAAGAAGGGGCGGATGAGATCCTGGCGTCCACAGCAGAACTTAAGGATTTGCTGGGGTAGTTGCCTGCTTTTACTTGGGAAAAATGCGGGGATTTTTATTTTGCTTGTCCACCACAATGGGAATTTGATATACCCGGCTTAAAACGGAATCGATCAGCACTTTTTGAGGCTTGCCAAATGCTGCGATCTGACCTTGCTCTAGAAGGATCATTTCGTCCGCATAACGGCTGGCGAGATTAAGATCATGCAAAACGATGATGGTGGTGATGGATTTCTGCAGGGTCAATTGTTTTACCAGGTCAAGCAATTCGATCTGGAATCTCAAATCGAGATGCGTGGTCGGTTCATCCATTAATAGGACAGGTGTGGATTGCGCCAGCGCACGAGCGAGCAGTACGCGCTGCTGCTCCCCGGCGCTCAATTCACCCAGTTTACGTTCGGCTAGATCTAAAGACTGCGTCTGTTGCAAGGCAGTATATGAGATTTCTTCATCAAGGGACGAGGTTTGCCCCAGCCAGTTCAGATAGGGGGTGCGCCCCAGCATCACCATATCCAAGACAGAAAACGATGCAGGCAGAGTTGAAGCCTGTGGGACAGAAGCGATCAATTTGGCTCTCTCGATGATCGATTTTTTCATCAGATCCTCACCATCCAATTCCAAAGTCCCGCTCTTAATCGGAATCACCCCGGCGATGGCACGCAATAAAGTTGTTTTACCCGCTCCGTTGGGACCAATGATGCCCAGGATCTCTCCAGGCTTGGCTGAAAAATTCATATTTTTTAAAACAGGTTCAGTCTCGAAGTTTAACGAAAGGTTTTTGATCTCAAGCATGGCTCACCAGTACTGCTGCTTGCTCTTGCGCAGCAAAAACAAAAAGAAAGGCGCCCCTGCCAGGGCGGTGATGATGCCCACTGGCAGTTCCTGTGGAGCCAGCAGGATACGCGCGAGAATATCGGCACCTAATAAAAATGAAGCGCCCCCCAGTATGGATAAAGGGAGCAAGCGGCGATAATCGCTGCCCCATAAATTTCTCATCACGTGCGGCACGATCAATCCAACAAAACCGATGATGCCGCTGAATGCCACAGCCGCAGCTGTAGCCAGGGTGGCTGCCAGGATGATCAAAGTGCGGAAAAGCGGTACACGCAGTCCCAATTGGCGGGCCTGTTCATCCCCGAATTGAAGCACGTTGAGGGCATGACCCATGCTGAGCAGAGTGGTCAATCCAATCAAAATATAAGGAGCCGCACCCAGAACAGGCATCCAGCCGCTCAGGGTTGACCCGCCCACCAGCCAGACCAATGCCCGGCGTAGTTCTCCGCTGGCATTGATCAAAAAATAGGAGGTCAATGCGGTAGCAAAAGAACTGACTGCCACCCCAGCCAATATCAAGGTGGTGATCGGTGTGGTTTTGCCCACCCGTGAGACTGAAAAGACAATGATCACGGTCAGGACTGCTCCCACGAATGCGGCTAATGGAACTGTGAGATAACCAAACAGGGAACCCGGCCAATGGATGGTTATAGCTAATACTGCTCCCAGCCCGGCGCCGGAAGCCGCCCCGATCAAGTACGGGTCTGCCAGAGGGTTGCGGAATAATCCCTGGTAAGCGCAGCCGCTGCCCGCCAGCGAGGCCCCGACCAGGACCATTAAAATGGTACGTGGAATGCGCAGTTCCCAGATGATGGTTGTAAATGTGGAAAGTCCGGAGTTTCCTCCCCCTGAGCTAAATAACACCTGCAGAACCGTTTTTAAAGGAATGACCACACTGCCAATGGCGATGCTGAGCAGCATCACGATCACGAGCAGGATCAGATTGATGATGATGGGATGCAGGCTTTTTTTCAAATTGCTTTTATTTGAAAATTTCCGGGTGCAGCGCCCTGGCCAGCGCTTCCAACCCATCCAGTATGCGCGGACCATAACGCACCAGCAGGTTATCATCAAAGGGCAAAACCCGCCCTTCTTTCACGGCGGTCAGGGATTGCCATCCAGCGCGCTGCCCCACCATTTGGGGAGTGGTTCCAAAATTGGAATCTCCCAACAGGATGTAAGCGGGGTCATCCACCAGCAGTTGTTCCAGGCTGATTTGCGCCCAAGTGGAGTTGAGCTTGGCGCCGATGTTCTCGCCGCCTGCCAGGGAGATCAGGTTGGTATAGAGCGTTCCAGGGCCTGGGGTATAGGGTTTGGAGGGATCGGTTGCATCATTTTCATAGAACACAGTGGGACGGGAAGTGACTTTGGTTAATTTCTCCTGCAGGGTTAACGCGCGCTGTTGAAGATCCTTTACCAATAGGTCAGCTTCGCCGGAATGACCACTGATCGTGCCTATGTTTTTGAGCATGGCATAGATCTCATCCAGGTTTAGCGGATTTTTCAGATAAAACACTTTGATCCCCAGATTTTCAAGGGAAGTAACCAGTTCCGGGGTGGTGATCTCGCCCGCCAGTACCAGGTCCGGTTTCAGGTTTACCACTGTTTCCATGCTGTACTTGCCGTAAGTCCAGCCGACATCAGTTATGTTTTTTACTTCAGCAGGAAAATCGGAATAGGAATCGCGGCCGACCATCTGTCCGCCTGCCCCGATTGCAAACAGCATTTCGGTCAACGGCGGCGAAAGTGAAATGATCCGCTGAGTCGGGTTGGCCAGGGTGATCGACCGACCCAGCCCGTCGGTAAGGGTGATGGGTTTGGCAGCAGCGGTTTGGGATGATTTGGAATGTTTGGGCTGGCAGCCTGGCAGAATGAGCGCAGCTATTAACACAAAGATGAGAGTTTTCCAAAAGATTTTTTTCATTTTTCCTCGTGAATGAAGTGATTATTAATCAGCCTCTGCGGGGAGTAAAAAAACTCCCTGCCATTGGACAGGGGGTCGAAAGATGCTTGAGATGCAAGTTTCCACGCCCCATCCACGAGGCTGTGGCCACTGCCAATCTGGCGGGCGTCCTGGCTTGGAGATTTCTCCTTACAGTTGCGGGACAGCGCCGGACTTCCCTCGCGGGTCACCGGCTTCGCCTTTGGGCCTGCTCATCCGGGAGTACAGGCACCAGTCTGGCTGACTAATGTGATTCTATCTTTTTTAATGTTTTCCGTCAACTCCATTATTCCCCGGGTCCAGTTGGGGAGAATCTTCCACTTCGCCTGTGGAGAGCAGCTTTTCTTCAAATCGGTTCAATAACTTATCTGCATCCTCATATTTTTTTCGCGCATTGGAAAGATGGTTGCCCAGGACTTCGAACTCATCTTTAAACCGCTTTTCATCCCCCTTTAACCGTTCCAGGTGGTTGATGATCTCTCTGGCGTGGGCTTCAATGCTCATTCCTTTTAAACCATGGATGATTACCTGCAGGTATGCATAAAAAGAATTGGGGCTGACCGGAATGACCTTCTTTTTCAACGCATAACTATACAACCCTTCCTCATCTTCTTCCTTGATCACCGCTTCGTAGTACACATTTTCGGCAGGGATGTACATAAGGGCAAAATCAAAGGTTTTTTCATCCGGCAGGATGTATTTTTTGGCAATATCATCAATGTGTTTTTTCACATCGCGGATGAAACTTCTGCGTGCCATTTTTCTTTCAGCTTCATTTGAATTTACGATGATGTTCCTGAATTGTTCCAGAGGAAATTTGGCATCCACCGGCACCATCTTCCCCCCAAGGCGGATGATGGCATCCACTTTATCGCCGCTTTTAAATGAATGTTGAAATTCAAAATAGTTGGGCGGAAGGATCTGGTTAAGCAATTCTTCCAAAAAGGTCTCGCCCATTCCCCCGCGAATCTTTGGCGGTTTTAAAAGATCCTCAAGGCTGGAGATGGTTTTTCCAACCTCGAGCATTTGTTTGGTGGCTTCGGATAGCATGCCGATATCTTGCTTAAGCCTTTCAAACGATTGCCGGCTCCCCAGGTCAATTTCACTGATACGCTGCGAGATCAAGGTGGTCAGCTCCATTTGCTGGTTGCTTTCGATCTCGTTGATCTTCTCCAGGGATTTATCCAGCATCCCCTTGATCACCAGGTAAATAACAACGAAGCCTGCCATCAGTATTCCCGCCAGGATGACCAGCCCGATAAAAAGTTCTGTATTCATTTTTCCCTCCCAAAAGATTGTGGAAGTAACCACCAGGAGTAAAAGAAAAGTCTCTAAACCATTAAGAGGTTTCGCGGGTTATTAATAAATCATTCAGGGCATTGGATCGCCCTGCAGGATGCTGAAATTCCATCAGCAGGTCAAACAAACTTTGACCATAGTTATTAATCTGGCAAATATCCGCCACGCCATGAGCAGAGATGATGGTGCGATAGGCAGTCAGGGTCCCCAGCGTTAGGCAGTCTGGCAGACTTAAACCCTTTAATAATGCATACAGAAAACCAGCGTCAAAACAATCTCCGGCACCGGTGGTGTCCTGTACGGGATGTTTCTCGCTGTGATAGGCGGGCTGGAATAACCGTTGTTGATGGTCAATATACTGGCTGCCATCCGCACCCATTTTTAATATCACAGCTTTTACCCCTCTTTCAAGAAGCGCTTGGATTCCATTTTCCTCCGTGCCAGGGGCTGAATAATCAGCCAGTTCCTGACGGCTGATGAGCAGGGTATCCACCTCCGGTAAAAAAGCATTCACTTTGTCTTTGGCAGTTTTGGTGGTGCACACCCCGGGGTCGAGGCTGATCAGTTTACCCTGTGCGCGGGCAAGTTTGGCAAGTTTATATACAACTTCAAACTGTTCATCCTGGATGAGGGTATAACCGGAAATATGCAGGGCATCAATGGATGGGATCTGCGGGGCAACTTGGTCAAAATCCGGCGGGAGCATATTGCAGGCTCGCCCGCCAAACATTGTACGCTGCCCTCCGGCAGTGATCAGGATGAAGAAAAAGCCAGTCTGGTATTCTTCCTTCTGTCGTAATAACCGTGTGTCAATTCCGGCGGAACGGATATAACTCATTGCCATTTGCCCGAGCGGTTCAGTGCCAAGATTGCCCACGTGGACGGTCTCAACACCCAGTTTGGCCAATGTAACCGCGGTGTTGCAGCCCGACCCGCCCAAGCGGAAATCGGCGCGTTCCACCACTGCTTCACCACCTTCAGGCGGGTATTCCGAAGCAGCAATGACCGCATCAATGTTGATGTCCCCGATGATCATAACGCGAGACGTGGCCATTTTTTTCCTCTGTTATTTAGGATTATAAAGAGCTGCGAACTTTTTCCACTGAGTCCATGTAGCGTTTGACCAAGTCCGCGCTGACCGGGTTCTCAGGGCGTCTTTCTTTGATGCTGAAACCAACAATGCAGCCATCCGCATACTTTAGAAATTCGCCGACGTTGGAGGAATTGGTGCCGCTGCCCATCAGGATTGGGCGCCGGTTGCCGATCACCTCGCGCGCGTGTTTGACTTTCTCGACGGTTGGAGCCGAGCCGGTCATTTTTCCGGAAATGATCAGGGCGTCTGCCAGGTAAAATTCGGTCCATTCAATGTGCGTGTCCAGGTCAAGCCCGGGGAAACGAATTGAATGTTTTTTATCCACATCGCAGAATAATTTGATATTCTCGGAATAGGTCAGCTTGCGGGTGGTAAGCAGCTCCCGCGCGCAGCCGTGATCAAACTCACCGGTATCCCAGATCTGAGCGCCGGTCAACAGGCAAATGCGCACGAAGCGGGCGCCGCAGGAAATGGCGATTCCCAGTGTTACCCGTCCGCCGTTATGCACCACATTGATACCCACAGGCAGTTTAACCGAGCGTATCACTTCCTTGGCTGCCACAGCCTGGCTGCACATTTGCTCAGGGGAAGTATCCATGCCTACCGCAAAGGGGATATCCCACATATTTTCCACCATCAATCCATCCACTCCGCCTTCCACCAGGTGCTGGGCATCCCGGCAGGCAAAGTCAACGATCTGCTGCATTCCGTATCCGGTATAACCAACCGAACCAGGCAGGGGAGGAAGATGAACCATACCGATCACCGGTTTGGGTTTGGCAAATATCTCGCTTAAGCCTTTCATCCGATAAGCATCCATTTCATCACGCCACTCTTCCACTTTATGAGTCATTTGAATGAACCTCCGGGGAAATAATTATTTTTAACTGCGCTCTATTGTAATTCGCCTGGCCTTATGAAGCAACATACTGGTCGTGTGCACCCTGAAAACAAACCATGATAAAATTTTTTATCCAGAATATTCAGGGAGTACATTGTGGCTGAAACCATCCTTGTCGCGGTCGCCTGGCCTTATGCCAATGCGGAAATCCATGTGGGCAATCTGGCTGGCGCCTATCTGCCGGCGGATATCTTTGCGCGTTATCACCGATTAAAAGGCAACAAGGTATTGATGGTTTCCGGCACGGACTCACATGGGACGCCGGTCACCGTCCGCGCAGATGCGGAAGGGATCAGCCCGGTGGAGGTCTACCGCAGATTTCATGCCGGGTTTATCGAGCTTTTCCAAAAGCTGGGCCTGAACTACGACCTGTTCACCACCACGCACACCACCAACCATTACGACGTTTCGCAAAAGATCTTTTTATCCCTGAAAGAAAATGGTTTTCTTTATCCCGAGAAGCAAATGCAGTGGTTCTCACCCAAACTGAACCGATTTCTGCCTGACCGTTACGTGGAAGGTACCTGCTATATCTGCGGTTTCGAAAATGCGCGCAGTGACCAGTGCGATAAATGCGGCAATCTGCTTGAACCTGCCAAATTGATCAATCCGCGCACGCGCATTGATGGTTCTGCACCGGAACTGCGTGAGACCGAGCATTTCTTCCTGGACCTGGAGAAGCTGCAGGAAGATGTGGTGGAATTTCTCAAAGAGCGTCAATCCTACTGGCGGCCGAATGTGCTCCGCCAATCGCTCGGGCAGATCCTGGCGGATGGGCTGCATGGCCGCCCGATCACCCGCGACCTGGACTGGGGTATCCCGGTGCCGGTGGAAGGCTGGTCGGGAAAATGCCTGTACGTGTGGTTCGAGGCCGTCATTGGTTACCTTTCCGCGGCTATCGAATGGAGCCAAATCGCCGGCGAAACGGATGCCTGGCGCGATTGGTGGACCAATCCGCAGGCCAAGGCTTTTTATTTCATCGGAAAAGATAACATCCCCTTCCATGCCATCATCTGGCCGGCGGAATTGATCGGCTGTGGGTTAAGCTTTGATCAGAAAATGGAAGCAAAAAATCCTCTGCCGCTGGTATTGCCATATGATGTACCTGCCAATGAGTTCATGAACCTGGAAGGGCAGAAGATCTCCGGCAGCCGCAACTGGGCGGTTTGGGGCATGGATTTCCTCTCCCGGTATGACCCGGACCCGCTGCGCTATTACCTCACCATGGTGATGCCGGAAACGCGCGACACCGATTGGGACTGGGGCGAGTTCTTCCATCGCAACAACGACGAGCTGGTTGCCACCTGGGGGAACCTGGCCAACCGCGTTTTATCCTTTGGTTATAAAAATTGGGACGGACGCGTTCCTGAACCCGGCCAATTGACCGATCAGGATAAGGATCTATTGGCTCAGGTGGAAAAGGGCTTTGAAACGGTCGGCAGGGAAATTGAAGCGGTGCATTTACGCGCTGCCCTTGGCGAAGCCGTACGCCTGGCAACTGAAGTCAATAAATACCTGGATCAAACCGCACCCTGGTTCACCATCAAGCAGGATAAAGCCGAGGCTGGAAGATCCATTTATGTTGCCATGCACGCCATCGATTCCCTTAAGGTATTGTTCTCCCCATTTTTACCGTTTACCAGCGCGCGCCTGCACATTCTCATGGGGTATTCAGATGATTTGTTTGGTGAGCAAAGTACTCAAACACAGAACGATGATCTGGGTGAGCATACTGTTCTGCGTTATCAACCCGGTAAAGCCGCAGGGAGTTGGGCGCCAAGCCAGTTAAAACCAGGACAGGGTTTGCAGCCGCCTAAGCCATTGTTTAAGAAACTGGAAGAAAAGATCGTTGCCGAAGAACGGGCAAAAATGGGGGATAAACCTGCTTAATGAATTGTCAGGCAACCCCGACGTCTGAACAAGCTGAGGGCTACGACATTTCCCGACACTTTAGAAAAAACGAATAGGAAACAAATAAAGGATATTACAAATTTAATATCTATTCGTTTTGGCTGAAACGAGTGTAAAATGGCTACTTTTCCTTCCCCTGGCGGGGATGCTCCGAGCGATGCCTGACCTATTACATAAATGCAATTGCCATCGTAGGTCACCCATTCTTGGGTGACGTATTTCTAATTTACTATAAAATATTATTTATGACCGATATTAGAAGGTATTATCTTCCTAATTCGATTGTTTTCATTACCTCAGTTACAAAAAACCGGATAAAAATATTTAATTCCAAAGAAAATATTGATTTGTATTGGAGCATTCTCGAGAAAATAAAATCCCTCCAATTATTCGAATTGATGGCTTATGTATTATTGCCTGACCATTTTCATTGGCTGATCAAACTGACAGAAGAGAATCCAAATTTCTCTAAAATTCTTCTAAGCTTCAAAGGTAATTTTACTTACCAATACAAGAAGATACATAATATATCAACTCCATTGACCTTATGGCAAAGAAGATTCTGGGATCATATTATCCGGGATGAGAAAGATTTAATGAAACATCTGGATTACATCCATTGGAATCCTGTGAAACATGGTTTAGTAAAAGAACCAGAACAATGGGGCCAATCAAGTTTTAATAGCTGGGTTGAAAATGGATATTATGAGCGAGTATGGGGTGGAAAAGAGCCGGAAACTATTCATGGGTTGAATTTTGAATAAGGATTTATTTCGTTGATTGTCAGGCATGATTGCCTGACCTACGGGTATGTATTTATTTCACAGTGACTCTAACGGATAGTCAGGCACGAATACCTGACCTACCAATTTGGGAATAAAATGTCAGGCGAGAACGCCTGACCTACCAACTACAAATCCAAATTTAACAAATATTCCAATAATATCTCCAGCGCCTTCTGCGCTGATTGTGCTTTATTCTCTTCGCGGTTTCCGCCCCATAGAAATTGCCAGGCATCTTCTTTACTTGCTGCGCTCAGCCCGATCCATGCTGTGCCTACAGGTTTGTCCGGCATGCCGCCGCCTGGTCCGGCAATGCCGGAAACCGAAAGCCCAATGACTTTTTCCATCGGAAAATGTTTTTTCAAAGAAGCTCGAGCGCCGCGCGCCATTTCGAGCACCGTTTCGCGGCTGACTGCGCCGTACTTCATTAAGGTAGACTGTTTCACTCCCAGCCATTCTTCCTTGGCTTCATACGAATAGGACACCAGTGAACCAAGAAAATACCCGGATGAACCCGCCACATTGGTGATGCGGTGGCTGATCAGTCCCCCGGTGCAGCTTTCCGCCAGCGCCAATTTCAGCCCCTTGCGGGCCAATAATTCCCCGATCTGAACTTCAAGAAGAACATTTGGATCCATATATATTGACCTATTATACTTGTTGCATAGTTGGATAACCCTTAACATAACTCTAAAAGACCAAGAACCCATTGTCTGCTATAATAGCCCGTCTTGACCCTTAAAAAGGGGCATGTTATGATAATTTTTTCGAAGGAATTGAATGGATCAAAAATTTGCATCTCCGGATGCTTCTGAACCTGAAAATAAACCGCAAGAACCTAAACAAAAAGAAACCCCCCAGCCATCCCTGACGGCGATCTGGGAAAAATGGTGGAAAAAAATGCAGGGCCGCGGCTGGGCGGATAATCTTCTGCGGATTGGTTCTGTGCTGGTCTGCCTGGCGCTGGTCATTCTCATACTCTGGGTTATGCAGTCCTTTTATCTCAAAGGGACCCTGGTGGAAAACAGCCAGTCTTCGGCGAGTACGGAGGCCGCACCCGCAGACAACCGTGTGATCCTGCCTGCCTATAGCGGCGTTTCTCCATATACTGGCATTGCCCGGGTGAATGATCTGCATACCTTTATTCCCAATAAATCCCGCTTTCAAATCCAGGAATATACGGTACTGTCAGGTGATAATGTTTTTGCCATCTCCCAAAAATTCGGGCTTAATCCCCAGACCATCCTGTGGGGAAACTTCGGTACTTTACAGGATAATCCCGAACGACTTAAGCCTGGTCAGGTATTGAAAATATTACCCGTGGATGGGGTTTTGTATGAATGGCACCAGGATGATGGCTTGAATAAAGTATCCAAGGTGTTTGGGGTCACCCCCGAGGACATCATCAATTGGCCGGGCAACAATCTTAATCCGGATACCATTGGCGATTTTTCCAAACCAAATATTCCTGTGGGCACACAACTGATTGTGCCGGGGGGAACGCGCGAGTTCATTTCCTGGTTCGCGCCGACCATTCGCCGCAATGACCCGGCCTCTGCCAATGTGCTTGGAGTCGGACGCTGCAAGCCAATCAATACCGGTCCGATCGGCCAGGGTCTTTTTGTCTGGCCTGCCCTCTCGCATTTCATTTCGGGCTACGAATTCGCTCCCTCCACCAACCATTGGGGCATTGACATCCACGGGGAGATCGGCGACCCAATCTTTGCCATCGAAGCTGGCGTGGTGGTGTATACCGGTTGGAACGATTGGGGATATGGCAACCTGGTCATCATTGATCATGGCGATGGCTGGCAGTCCCTTTACGGGCACATGAGTGCAACCAATGTACAGTGCGGTGACTATATCACTCGCCCCGGCCAGGTGATCGGCTACGTGGGCAGCACCGGGCGGTCCAGCGGTCCGCACATTCACTTTGAAATGAGCCTGAACGGAAGCCGCGCCAATCCGCATAAATGGCTGCCAGCGGGATAAAATAATTACAAAAAAGGTCGCAAGACCTTTTTTATTTCTCGGCCAAATTCGCTATAATCATTGGGGAGGCAAAAATGGCACCAATAGCTGAGATCCGACCTTCACCGATCGCCGGCACCTGGTATAACAGCAACCCTGAAAAATTGGCAGAACAGATTGATGATTTTCTTTCCAAGGCTGAGCTGCCCAGAATTCCTGGAAAGGTCTTCGGCCTTCTGGCACCGCATGCGGGTCACCGCTATTCAGGCATCACCGCCGGCTATGCCTATCGTTCCGTGCAGGGGAACTCTTATGAGCTGGTCATCATTTTTTCCCCTTCGCATGCCTATTTCCCGGCTGAACTGCTCACATCCGCTCACCGTTTTTATGCCACTCCGCTTGGAAAAATACCCATTCACCAGGATGCCCTGGCGCTGCTTCAGCAGGAATTGAAAAAAGCAGGCGGTAATATTGAACGGATTGAAGCAGATGAGGAACATTCCATTGAAATTCAACTCCCGTTCTTACAGCGGGCGCTCAAAGATGAATTTTCATTATTACCGGTCATGATGCGTTCACAAACCCCGCTTACGGTTGATCAACTGGCAAAAGCACTTTTATCGGTGATCAAAAAATATCGATCCCTGGTGATTGCCAGCTCGGACCTTTCCCATTTCTATCCGCTGGAAATGGCCACCACGCTGGATGGTGAGATGCTTAAGATGGTGGAAAAATGCTCTCCTGAAGGAGTGCTGGCAGTGGAAAGCAATGGCAGCGGCTCAGCCTGCGGCGCAGGCCCGATCGCCGTCGTGCTCCAATTGGCGCGGGAAGCTGGCGCCACCCATGTGAAAGTTGTCCATCGCAGCACTTCCGCTGAAGTGACCGGGGATCTTTCATCGGTGGTTGGTTATGGGGCGGCGGTCATCTATACTGATGACGTTAAGTAAACGTCAATATCAAGCCGCATAATTCAATTAAGATATTATTGAGATCAGAATGAAATCCATCGCCCGCGTATCCGTTAACGTACCCACTGTCAGCGGCGTCTTTGATTATGAGATCCCTGAGACATTATCCGGGCAGGTGCAGACTGGCTGCCTGGTGACCGTTCCATTTGGGCAGCAGGTGGTGCAGGGTATTGTGGTGGAGCTGGCCGATGAAAGCCTGGTCAGTCCGCTTAAAACCATGATCGACCTGCTGGACACCCAGCCGGTGGTGAATGCCCATCAGCTGCAACTGGCGCACTGGATGGCGGAGACCTATTACTCCACCTTTGCGGATTGTGTGCAGGTGATGATCCCGCCCGGTTTAAGCCAGCAGGCGGACACATTATTTACCCTTAATCCTTCCCCTGACCCTTACCCTTCTGAACTGACCGATCTGCAAAAACGGGTAGTGGCGCTTCTTAAAGAACGCGGCTCCCTGCGCGGCCGCCAGTTGGATGCTGCCATTCCGCGCCAGAATTGGCGCGCAGCCATAAGAACACTGATCACGAGAGGCTGGCTGCAAACTCACTCGGTATTGCCCAAACCTACCGTGAACCGGAAGATGATCAAGACTGCCCAAATCGCCTGCACGGCCGAAGTGATGGAGGAAAATTTAGCCACCCTGGCACGCAGCTCCGGCGCGGCATTAACCCGGCGCCAGGCGATCCTGCAATTTTTAATGAAGGAAGCCATGCCGGTCAATGTTGCCTGGGTGTATGCCGAAACCGGCGGCAACCTGGCGGACCTGCATACCCTGGAAGAACGCGACCTGGTGACCTTGAACGAGACTGAAGTCTGGCGCGACCCGCTCGAAAGCCTGGATGTTGACCCGGACATTCCTCCCCAGCTTACCCCTGAACAGCAAGCGGCCTGGGAGGTGATTCAAAAAAGACTGAACCTGACCTCTAAAAATGAGATCACCACCCCCATTCTGATTCATGGGGTTACCGGTTCAGGAAAAACCGAGCTTTATTTGCGCAGCGTGGATGAGGTGATCAAAAAAGGCAGGCAGGCCATCATCCTTGTGCCGGAAATCTCGCTCACCCCCCAAACAGTCCGGCGCTTTGTCGCCCGTTTTCCCGGGCGGGTGGGGCTGATCCATTCCCGCCTTTCCCCCGGTGAAAGATATGATACCTGGCGGCGCGCCCGCAATGGACAGCTTTCCGTGGTGATCGGACCGCGCAGTGCCCTGTTCAGCCCTTTCGCCAACCTGGGGCTGATCGTGGTGGATGAATGCCATGATGATTCTTTCTACCAGGGTGATTTCTTCCCGCTTTACCATGCAGTGGAGACAGCGATCGCATACCAGAAGATCTGCGGTATTCCACTGCTGCTTGGGTCGGCCACCCCGTCGGTCGAATTTGTCTATCGCTTCCAAAAGGAAAAATGGACACTGATAAATTTGCCCAACCGCATCCTTGCCCATCAGGAAGCGGTGAAAAAGCGCCTGGATTTCCTTAACCAACAAATGCCGGTGGAAATGCAGGCAGAAAGTGAAACGGCAGTGCGCCTGCCGCTGCCCCTGGTCTCGGTGGTGGATATGCGCGAGGAATTGAAAGCCGGCAACCGTTCCATTTTCAGCCGCAAATTGCAGGAATCCCTGGCAGAAGTATTAAAGCTGAAGCAACAGGCGATCCTGTTCCTCAACCGGCGCGGGAATGCCACCTATATTTTCTGCCGGGATTGCGGATATGTTGCCCGCTGCCCGCGCTGTGACCTGCCGCTTGCTTTGCACAACGACACCCAAAAACTCATTTGCCACACGTGCGGCTATCAACGCCAGCCGTTCACTCAATGTCCCGAGTGCGGTAATAACCATATCCGCGAATATGGGACTGGTACAGAAAAGGTGGAAGAACTGGTTAGAGCTGAATTCCCGCAGGCCAATATTTTACGCTGGGATGCCGATACCACCCGCCAAAAGGGATCCGAAGAGATCCTGCTGGGGCATTTTGCCAACCATCGCGCGGACATCCTGATCGGCACCCAGATGCTGGCCAAAGGCTTGGACCTGCCATTTGTCACCCTGGTGGGGGTGGTGCTGGCGGATGTGGGCTTGAATTTTCCAGATTACCGCGCCCCGGAACGGACATTTCAATTGTTAATGCAGGTGGCTGGCCGTGCCGGGCGCAGTGTGCTGGGCGGGCGGGTGATCCTGCAGACCTTCCAGCCCTGGCATTACGTCATCCAGCGCGCCTCCCAGCATGACTTTGCCGGATTCTATCAGCAGGAACTGGAGAACCGCCGGCAGCTGCATTATCCGCCCTTCACCGAAATCATTCGCCTGGAGTTTAGCGATTTAAAGTGGGATAAAGCCAAAGAAGCGTCTGAGGCGATGGCTGCCGAGATCAGCACCAAGTTGACTGATCAAAAGATCATTGATATCGAAGCGATCGGTCCGGCTCCGGCATTCTTTGCGCGGGTGAGCGGAAATTATCGCTGGCAGATCCTTCTGCGCGGTCAAGCCCTGAGAAGGATCATGCGCGAACTGCATTTGAACGATTGGAAAATTGAGGTTAACCCGCCGGATATTCTATAAGCCTACCGCAGGATGTCAGCTACCTACCCGTTAAATCGGACAATGGGTACGCCAAATTGGGCAGACCATTCTGATTTTATTTTTAAATAATTATCATCCGGCTGTTGAAGGTCGGTTAATCCATAGCTTCGCCCGATCCGCGCATACTTGGATTGCCCCAGAGCATGATAGGAAAGCAGGCTGACCCCCTTCACATATTTCAGGGACTGCGCCAGGTGAAAGATGGCAGTCAAATTTTCTTCCGAATCATTCATCCCCGGGATCAGTGGGATCTGGAGGACGATTTCTTTTTCTTGAGCATTGATATACTGCAGGTTTTCCAAAATCAGCTGGTTGGATTTTCCAGTCAGTGTCTGGTGAGCAATCGGATCCAAATGCTTGAGATCGAAAATGACCAGGTCTGTAAAAGGCAGAACCTTGTTTATATCCGTTTGGGCGGCGTAACCACAGGTTTGGATGGCAGTGTGGATTCCCTCTGCTTTGCATAATCGCAGGATCTCAGCCGAAAAAACGGGTTGAGCGAGGGGTTCCCCGCCCGAAAGGGTCACTCCGCCGCCGGAGCGTGTGTAAAAGGGCAGATCCCTTTTGACGATCTCAACAATTTCAACGGCTGTCTTTTCTGCCCCCATCATCACCAGGGTTTCTGGAATGCAGGCAGGTATGCAAGCACCGCAGCCATCGCACAGGGCAAAGTCTAAAATTACAGGCTGGCCTTTTCCGCCCGATGAAATTGCACTCTTTGGACAAAGGGGCAGGCAGCGCCCGCAGGCGTTGCACTTTTCTTTGAAATAAGCTAATTGCAGAGCGAGGGACTGCGACTCCGGGTTACAGCACCAGACACAATTCAGCGGACAACCCTTGAGGAATACCGTCGTGCGGATACCCGGCCCATCATGCAGGGTAAAGCGTTCGATGTTGAAAATAATGCCTTTGGTTTCACTCATGGTAATGTTGGAAAAAGGAAGTATAGGTTTGAATACTTTTGACCCAACTTTGGCGGTTGGAATATTTCAATATTCCAATGGGCTATTATATGCCATAACAAGCCTCCATTTGGACAAATAGATTCTGACTAAATAGTATATTTGCACCAAATAGTGAAGCAAGGAATGGCAACCTGCTGATTGGGTGTGTGTTATATATAATTATTCTATGCCTACACCAATTTTAGCCACCAAACTTTATATCCCCCCACCCCGGTCTAAAATTGTTCTTCGCCCCCGCCTGATCGAGCGGCTGACCGAGGGCCTCTCTTCGAGCCGCAAACTGACTCTCATTTCCGCTCCCGCCGGTTTTGGAAAAACCACGCTGGTCAGTGAATGGGTCGCTGGTGGTGATCAGAAGGTCGCCTGGCTTTCGCTGGACGAAAGAGATAACGACCCTGCCCGTTTTCTGACTTACCTTATCTCGGCTTTGCAGATGATTTCGGCAAATATTGGAAAAGGTGTGATGGCTCTTCTCCAGTCACCTCAGCCTCCGCCGACCGAATCAATTCTGACAACCCTGCTCAACGAGATCACCACAATTTCTGACAATTTCATCTTAGTATTGGACGACTACCATGTGATTGATTCCAAACCGGTTGACAATGTTCTCACCTTTCTACTCAAGCACCTGCCGCCCCAGATGCATCTGGTCATCACCACCCGTGAGGATCCACATCTGCCCCTGGCTCGGATACGCACCCGGAGCCAATTGACCGAACTGCGTGCTGCCGATTTACGCTTTACACCTGCCGAGGCCGCCGACTTTCTCAACCAGGTGATGGGTCTTAACCTTTCGGCAGAAGATATAACCGCATTAGAGATCCGCACCGAAGGCTGGATTGCCGGTCTGCAATTAGCCGCGATCTCAATGCAGGGACATCAAGATACTGCCAGTTTCATCAAATCTTTCACCGGCAGCCACCATTTCGTGCTGGACTATCTGATTGAAGAAGTCCTGCAACA
>CAZMZW010000011.1:0-53597 GCA_964571135.1 uncultured Anaerolineaceae bacterium
ATTTCTGTCATTGTGCGATATTTCTGTGCGACCTGTGTCATAAATACTTCCTGGCAAACCATGCCATTTGAAAATTTTGAATATCGCGAAAGATTTTCACGCCAAAATTGAAGGCATACGGAGAATCTTATCGCATATTACCCATGCAACAAACGTTTCCTTCGCACATTGCTTAGCATCTTCAGTTTAGTCCCGTGCAGAATATTTTTGTTCAGCCTGGTGGAAGGGTAACGGCAATATAGGTTGTGTAGCCCTTAGTACCATTAATCGCGGAATGCGGTATGCCTGCTGGCACATACATGCCTTCCCCAGCTTTGGCCGTATAGGCTTTGCCATCAGCAAAAATTGTTAAGGCACCGCTTAGAATGTAGAAGACATGCTCTGACTTTTCATGAAAATGTTCATCAGCGGTTCCTTCAGGTTCATACACGCCAAACTTAACCACACAGGATTTTATTCCCAACCGGTCACCGGCAATTTCCTGGGCGGTACATCCTTTATGGTCAGGTACCGGCACAGCAGGATTATCACTCACTTTGATGACTTTTATTTCTTTATCCATTGTTCCTCTTTTATGTAATTAGCGACTGGCAAGGAAGCAAATCCCTGCCAGCCGCAACTTAGGTTAGCAATAACTATTTTTTGGGCATGTATTTTTCAAGATTGGTGAGATCAACAAAGGCGAATGGGGTGCGCATTTCCAATGGAGGAGTGACACCATTCAGTTTTTCCACGCAGGCAGCCGCAGCCCAATACGCCTGGTAGTAAACACCCTGTTCGATAGTGAAATCGACCACACCTTTTTGGATGGATTCGATATCCGCCGGGGTGACATCAAATGAGCCAATGATGATCTTACTATGATCAAAACCAGCATTGGTAACCGCTTCGGCTGCACCCTGGGCCATGGTGTTGCCAACATTTACGATGGCTTTCAGATCAGGCCACTTGGTCAGGTAGGTGGTGGTGATATCCAGCGCTTCATCATATTTCCAGTGTGCTGGCTGCGATTCGGCTGTGATCTTGGGGTACTTCGCAATGGCTTCCTTAACGCCCTTGGTGCGATCATCGGATGTTGACTGACCAGGAACGCCTTCGAGAATGAGCAGTTTACCTTCCTCGCCCATTTTCTTGGCGATGTAATCACCCAGTTCGTTGCCAAGTTTGATGTTATCAAGACCAGTATAGGTAATGTAATCACCACCTGAGCCACGAGTGTTGTCATAAGCAACCGGGATGCCAGCCGCATTCAGCTTCTTGATGGCTGATGCAATACCATCGGTGCTGACCGGGGCAAGCACGATGCAATCCACTTTCTTGGCGATCAAATCTTCCAGGATGCGGGTCTGCTCCTCGACACTTGCCGTAGCCTGAGGGGCGTAAGAGCTGAGGGTGAAACCCATGTCTTTACCTGCCTGTTGAGCTGCAGCGATGTGCTGAAGCCAAACTGCGTTGGAGGAGTTTTTGAGCACGATGGCAATGTTGTAGTTCTTGTTTGCCTTAATCTTGGTCGTGTCATACTCATACACAGGTTTTTTGGGGTCCGCTGCGGGAGCTGCAGGGGCAGTGGTAGCCGCAGGGGCTGCCGGAGCCTGGGTAGCGGCGGGAGTTGCGCAAGCGGTCAACACAAAGGTCAACATCATGGCGCAAGCGAGCAAAATAGTAACTTTCTTCATTGTATTTTTCTCCTAAAATTATTTTGTCTTTCGTTTTCGTCCTGACTTGCCCAAAATAAATCTTTGCTGATCACCTCCTTATTTTTTTAATTTTGATGAATACTGCCATAAGCTATGCTGAAAGTGGTTTGATGAACTGTTGTCAGTTGGCCTTTCTGCCAGTCAGACGGCGCACCAATTGATCTGCCAATACGGCGACGATGATAAACAAGCCGAGAATGAACTGCTGCCAGAGGGAGGGAACACCCAATAAGATAAGTGCATTTTGGATGACTACCATGATTAGCGCTCCGATTACCGTACCGACCACCCCACCTTCACCACCAAACATGCTAGTGCCACCAATGACGACGGCAGCGATGGCTGGCTGCAGGAGAGTAGTACCCAACTCCACATCAGCAGCATTGATACGAGCAATTTGCACTATTCCTGCAAAGGCAGCGATAAGCCCTGACAGAACATAAACCAATATCAGGACACCCTTGGTATTGATCCCTGACATGCGGGCAGCTTCTGCATTGGCACCCAGCGCAAATACGCGCCGGCCGAAAGTAGTGCGGGTCAGGAGCAACCACATCAGGAATACAACGATGCCAGCTAGAATGATGGCCATGGGTATCCCATAGAATTTTCCGCTTCCAATGAACCGAAAAGCATCTGGAAATCCATAAACCACATATCCTTTAAGAATACCACTGGCGAGTCCGTAGGCAGTGAAGCTCACCCCATAAGTGGCGATAAAGGGGGGTAATTTGATCACAGCGACAAGCAATCCGTTAATTAAACCAAGAGATGCCCCCATAGCCAATCCGGCTAAAATCGCATATGGCGCTGGAATATTGCCACTCTTCAACAATACGGCACTGGTAACTCCAGCTATCGCAAAAATGCTACCTATCGACAGATCAATATTAGCGGTCAATATCACAATAGTCTGCGCAATGGCCAAAATCGCCGGGATAGACGCGGCAGTAAGAATATTGACAATATTCCTACTGGTGAGAAAAATTGGAGAGAGCAAGCTCATTCCAATGCTTAGCGACACCAGTATGAGAACACGGGAAAGAGAGTTTAAAGTACGGCTATCCACTTTGAATCGCGCTTTTTTCTTGCTATCGGTCATTACGCTCATGATTTTTTTCCTCGGTTGCGAACCACGATATCAAAAACGATGGCGATCAGGATCACCGAACCAACCACAAATGTCTGCCAAACCGCAGGAACACTGGTGATATTGAGCGCAGGAAAGCTGAAAATGTTCAGTCCATTTCGCATGATCACAATCAACAAGACTCCAATGATTGTTCCGGTAATCCCGCCTTTGCCCTTCTTTGTGCTCGTTCCACCCAGGATTGAAGCCGCGACCGCATCGAATTCCCAACGCATACCCACAATGGGGTCTGCCGTTTGCAAACGGCCAATCAACACCACACCGGCTATAGCCGCAACGATTCCAGAAAAAACGAATACCAGCCAGCGGTATCTTTCCACATCCAGACCAGAAAGGCGCGCACCCACCTGGTTGCCGCCTATGGCAATGATATACCTACCAAAAGCGGTATGATTTAGCATGAAATAGGTGAAGATATAAACTGCCAATGCAATAAATATCGGCATTGGAATTCCAAGAATATCTCCTCCACCAAAAAATAAAAAGGTTGTATCGGTAACCAAAACCTGATTTGCCTGGGTAACCGCAAGTGCCAAACCCCCAACGACGCTTAGCATACCCAGCGAAGCGATGAATGAGGGCATCTTAAGAACAGAGACCATCATACCGGTGATCGCGCCGCTGATCACGCCAACGAGGAGACCGCCAAAAACAGCCAGCGGTGCAGAATAACCGGCTTTGAGCATTAAGGCAGCCACAACTCCCGAAAAAGTCATTACGCTGCCAAGTGATAAGTCAAGCGCTTCGGAAAGTAAAACGATCGTCGCAGCGGTTGCCAGCATCCATAAAAAGGATCCCTGGCGCACGATGCTGATCATGTTATTGAAGGTGAAGAAACCGCTAGAAGTCACCGAGAAGAAAATGAAGATGGCCAGCACCACCCAGGTGACTGGGGGAAGGGATTTCAAGAATGATGATAACCAGTTAACTAATCTGCTGCTTGTTTTTTTCTTTAAAGCCGAGTTCTCAAGCATGAGCAACTCCTTTTCTGATCACCTGAGTTTTATTACGCTTTACCCTTTCGCCACCCATGGCATATGCAATGATTTTTTCCTGGGTGGCTTCCTTGCAAGGTAATTCCTTAATGACCCGACCTTCGCGCATGACAAAGATGCGATCGCTCATCCCAAGTATTTCGGGCAGCTCTGATGAAATCATCATCACCGCTCCGCCGTTCTTGACAAGCTCGTTCATGAAGGCATGGATCTCCGCTTTGGCGCCGACATCAATTCCCCGGGTGGGCTCATCGAAAATAAAAATCCTGGCTTCCGTGCACAGCCATTTTGCCAATACCACTTTTTGCTGCGTGCCTCCGGAAAGGAATTGGGTAATCCGAGTGGGGGATGGCGTGGCGATACGCAAATCCTTGATGTATCCCACGACTGTGGATTTCTCTTTTCGACCGCTTACAAAGAATTTTGGAAACAACTTATTCAAACTGGCCATGACGATGTTATCCGATGCCGGCAAAATCAAACACAAGCCTTGATTCTTACGATCTTCGGGCAGGAGGCTCACACCGGCCTGCACCATTTGGGCAGGTGATGAGGGATGAACCTCTTTGCCAAATACGAAGACTTTGCCGGAATCTATGGGATCCACGCCGAAGATGGCACGAGCTAGTTCCGTGCGCCCAGCGCCAACCAACCCAGCCAACCCGACAATTTCACCTGTATGCAAATTCATGCTGACACCGCGCAGCCGCTTGCCGCTTTTGATATCCTCGACACGCAATGCTTCAGCTCCACGTGCCTGGTAAGTGCGTTCAAACATATTTTCGATATTTCGGCCAACCATCATTTTCACCAGGTCGGGCACTTTCACCGCTTTGACATTTTCGGTACCTATGTACTTGCCATCCCGCAACACAGTGACACGGTCACCGATTTCATGCACTTCCTGCAGGCGGTGCGAAATATAGATGATGCCTATGCCGTGTTTTTTCAGTTCGCGGATGATCCTAAAAAGGTGTTCAATTTCGGTTTCAGTCAATGAGGCAGTGGGCTCATCCATGATCAATACTCGTGATTCAACAGATAGCGCTTTGGCCACTTCCACCATCTGCTGCTGGCCAGTGCCAAGATTGACAGTAAATGCGTTAGTGTCTAAATCGAGGAATAGACTTTTTAATAGCTTTTTGGCATCCGCATGCATCTTCTTATGGTCCAGGAAAAGACCATAGCGCTTGGGGAATCGCCCCAGGAAGATATTCTGAGCCACGTTCATATAGGGAACCAGATTGAATTCCTGGTAGATTATGGCAATGCCAGCTAACTGGGCTTGGCGCGGGCTATGAAAAACCACTTCCTTGCCATTAAGCAGAATTTTGCCTGAATCGGCCTGATAAGCGCCTGCCAGGATCTTCATCAGAGTGGATTTTCCAGCGCCGTTCTCTCCAAGGAGTACATGCACCTCACCTGCCTTCAGATCAAAATCCACTTTTTCTAGTGCCTGGACTCCAGGAAATTGCTTTGAAATGTTTTCCGCTCTCAGCAGTACTTTATCAGCCATGCACCAATCTCCTTGATTTTCGTTCTTTCACACCAACAATGGGGAAAAGCGCAGAAAAAAAATCCTCCACCCAATTAACCATTGGGATGGAGGATAACTTTTAGAGCCCCGCCCTTGCGCTGAATGAAGGTATCCATAGCTTCGTTGACCTTCTCCAGCGGGAAGTGGTGGGTAATGAGGGGTTTCGCCTGGATGCGTCCCTGGCTGAAAAGCGCCAGTGACCGGCGGCAATCGCCCAGACCCTCACCACGCACACCGGCAGCCTTGAGGTCATCCAGTACAAACTTGCGATGATTAGGGGTCGGGCGATCATGCGAATCGCCAACAAAGGAAAGTCGGCCGCCACGCATGACCATTTCATATGCCTGCTCCACAGCTTCTGGAGCTCCAGAGCATTCAATTACCAGTTCAACACCCAGCCCTCCGGTAGCATCTTTGATAACCTGGACGGGATCCTGTTCCTTGATATTGATGGTGACATCCGCACCGAGCTGCTTGCCTACTACAAGACGCGAATCGCGCGTTCCGGTCAGGAAAACAGTACCAGCACCAAGTGCTTTAGCGAGCTGCACAGCCATCAACCCGATGGGTCCTGGACCAAGAACAGCTACCGTCTCCCCGCCCATAAAACCGCCAATATTATCCAGCGCGTAATGAACACAGGCAGCCGTGGTCAACAGGGCAGCCTCTTCATAGGATACGTTATCGGCTACTTTATAAAGAGTGCTGACATTATTAACGACGTATTGGGCATAACCTCCATTAGTGGTGAACCCATAGTGGCGATGCCCTGTCTCGGGTTTACCGTAATTCAAGCAAATGGTGTAACGGCCACGTTTGCAATTCATGCAGTAGCCGCAGCCCTTATGGGATTCAATGGCAATGCGGTCGCCCACTTTGAAATCCTTTACATTCGGGCCAACTGCAACGATCTGCCCGCTGTACTCATGCCCGGGAATAAAGGAGCCAAAAGCAGGCATGCCCGTCCAGCCTTTGTTGATCACAGTGGGGTCGGTACCGCAGATGGCGCAGGCATATACTTTAACAAGAACTTCCATGGAACCTGGTTGAGGAACAGGCATAGTCTGGATTCGGAGATCTCCAAGACCATGTAATACTGCAGCAGTCATTTCGGTGGGAAGTGAAGAGTCCATTTTATGTTTCGCTCCAAATTATTTAGATTTTTTTCAGCAGTAAATGGCTTGTATCATCTTTATATATTGGATACAGTATCCATTGTAGCGAATTTTTTTATTTTGTCAATAGACAATCAAAAAATTCAGGTTATTACTTAGTTCTTATTTCATATTTCGTAAATTTTACAGGGTACTTCATATCTAAGGGTTTTGGAACAGAGACATCCTGATTTACGTATTTTTCCTGGCTCCGTTAACACCAAGGCGCGCTTGGAAGAGGGAATTTTAAGCTCGGTCACAATAATCTCCTTCGTAAAAATTCGTATTTTCGGATCATTTTTGTTGGATCAATCATTAATATGCGATCAAGCAAATCAACCACAGTATCCTGAAATATTCAATGATATTCATCAATCTATTTACTCCTCACCCTACATCAGCTCTCGACCGGTTTTCATTTTTTATTCGATTTAGTCCTGGTAAATTGTGGAATGGACACTGAATAAATTAAAAAGAGCCAGTTATGATAATTCTTGTTTATGATGTACAAATGGGAACAAAACAAGTACTTTTTCATTCACTATGATTTATCGCCAAAGCGAGTTATTTAATGATGTGGCAGGTCATCACATTTAGAGATACTTGTAAGTGTTGAATAATTTATTGTATCTAATTGATGTCAAGAATTGTTAAAACATGCCTCTTCTCGAACCTTCTCAAGTCACCATTTCCTTAGACATTGCCACAGGTAGCAGCCGAGGGTCATTGATAGATTCAGATCTGAATGTTTTTTCAATCCATCAGATAAATAATGCTTTTTTCCAACCTTATTCAGGCTGGGTTGAACAAAATTCTGACGAAGAATATCAAAAAACGTTAGAGGTCATCCAACAACCCGCTTTTGAAGCCCATAAAACAGAAAGCAAAATTATCGGTATTTGTTTTTCATGTGCTGTCAGTTGTTTACTCGCAAGAAATAAAAAATTTGATCCATTATGCAATTCAATTACCTAGGCAGACAGCCGTCCTCATATACAGGCAGTTGAATTACTCAAAAAAGCATCAGCCCTTTTCAAACAAACTGGTGTACCTCTAAATGCCAGCTATTGGTTACCAAAATTTATATGGCTTCAAATTCATTAATTGAATTTGGTGAGTAAGGCTGTATATTAGATGGGTTTGAATGTCGATCTAATCTTTGAAGGGTTGGCCTATTCATATTGTCGTTGTTGGTGATGCCCTCATCAATCATTTTGATCCGCCTTCAGCAGCCAAGGAATTTTCAAAAATATTAATAAATTGGTATAAAATAACACATCTTGTATTCAGATCATAAGGAGAAAATATGTCAAAAAAATTACAAGGTAAAGTATGCGTAATCACTGGTTCTAGTTCAGGGATAGGTCGGGCGAGCGCATTAGCATTGGCAGAGGAGGGAGCGAGCCTTGTCCTCACTGCCCGCCGCCATGAGCGTCTGGCGGATTTAGAGGTAGCAATTCGTAAAGCCGGCGGGCAGGCAATCAGCATCGTCGGTGATTCTCGTGAAGAAGAAACAGCTCGCAAGACCGTGGAAGCTGCACTTAGAACTTTCAGCACGCTGGATATTTTGATCAATAATGTGGGTATTGGCTATTATAAAAATATTATTGATACCAGCCCAGCGGAGTATGATGAGATGATGGATACAAATGTCCGATCAACTTTTCTGTTTACCCGATATGTTGTTCCACAAATGATTAAGCAAGGATCAGGAACTATTCTCATGATTTCTTCGATGGCTGGAATTTATGGATTTGGAGGTCAAGCAGTATATTGCGCATCCAAGTTTGCCGTGATTGGTTTCACTCAATCCCTTGATAAAGAGTTACGTCCCTATGGAATAAAAGTAGGTGCGATTTGCCCGGGAGGAACGAAGACTGAATTTGCGCTAGGAAAAGGCCGTACAGTAGAAAGCGTGGCTCAATCTGGAATGCTGGCACCAGAAGATGTTGCTGGCGCTGTCTTACTTGCCTGTACCCAATCTACCAAATCGCGAATTATCGAAATTAAAATGCGCACGATGGATGAACCACTCGCTTGATTTGTTATAAAACCACATCACGATCAAGTACTAATAATAAGATAAATCTGAGATCAACATTTCTGAGGTGAAATCATGACGAGAAAGCACACTATTAAACCTATCTTGACCGGATGATAATATTTGGATAAGGGTCTTTACGCTACCTTCCGTGAATGAGTTTGGGCAATCATTAAGCATCCCGTTTTTCCCTGCTGGTTGAAGGCGGCGGACATTGCTACCTGGTCGGCATAAGTATGGTCAGCGCATGATATCTCAAAAATATTATCACGATAGGCATCAGGATCCTGGAACAGCTATTGATGAACAATTACATATAATGGGAGTCGATTGCGACGATATCGAAGCAATTATTTTTACTTATCTTCAATGGGATTATTGTTACAATATGAAAGCGTTTAAAAAAGCCAGATACATTGTGGGTGATATTGATTATACGTTTGCAATAGATCCAATCCCCCCTTATTGGTCTTCTTATGAACATGAAAAAGCCGGTCTGACCCCACCTTTCAAAGATTGTAACTTTGACCTTGTTTCTGGAGAAAAAGAGATTTTTGAGGGGATCACTAATATTCCAACACCTGATCACAGCCTTGGTCATATTGCCGAATCGTTCAAAATCGAAAAAGGCGACTACTGGATCATCGGCGATCTAATGTTAGTTAAAGAGAACTTACAGCCAGATTTGAAATATGGCTGGCCATTAACCCCAATCGGCCGATTCAGTGATTTCATCGATCTATGACAAAGTATGGAAAAAGTAGCAAACCACGCAGCTTTTATTTTAATGACTCACGATCCTACACACCTGGTTGAGCCAATTTATCCCATTCCTCACAAACTAGGTATTTGAAATTAATTTTATTCATTCATTTTAGGAAACGTTATGACTATAAACCCATTGCCTATTGATAGTCCTTTTCGGAAATTTTATGTTGAAAGTTATGCGATTGACATGGATGACTACATCATCCTTGACTATTATTTTGAAACTGAAGAGAACCCTTATGAAGTGGCGGCACATCTATGCCAGGAGCAGTCAACTGCCCAGTGGAAACGGGTAGGTATCGATGAGGATTTCCGCCAATCATTTGCCTCCAAGGTCGTTTCAGTAAAACAAAATACAAATACCGATTTGTTTATTGACGAGGAAAACCCCGGCGAAGAAGAAAAAACCAAAAAAGGCTGGTGGGTAAAAATTGCCTATCCACACCACAATTTTGGTGCACGCATACCTAACCTCATTACCGCTTTTTGTGGTGAGGGAACATTTCATTCTTTCGGGATGAAAACGATTAAATTGATGGATGTTCATTTTCCAGATTCTTTTCTGGTTCAATTTAAAGGTCCCCGTTTTGGAATAAAAGGTTTCCGCGATTTGTTGGGTGTCTACAACCGGCCGCTTACTTTGGGAGTCATCAAACCCAATATTGGGTTACCTTCAGAGCCGTTTGCTGAATTGGGTTATAAAGCCTGGCTTGGAGGTTTAGATATCGCAAAAGACGACGAACTCCTGTGCGATACCCCCGTAAACCCAACAGAAAAGCGCATGATTTTATTGGGTGCATATCGTAAACAAGTCGAAAGAGAAACCGGTAAAAAGAAAATTTACCTGGCCAATATCACAGATGAAGTTGATCGAATGGAAGAGCTCTACGAATTTGCCATCCGAAGTCACACCAATGCAGTAATGATCAATGGTATGACGACCGGGCTAAGCATTGTTCGTATATTGGGAAAAAAAGGTCAACTGCCTCTGGTTTCACATTTTGATTTTATCGCCCCCTTCACGCAGAAACGCACCTTTGGTGTACACCTGAAAGTTATTTCCAAGCTTCAACGCCTTGCTGGTTATGATGCTCAAATCTTCCAAGGGTTAGGCGATCGAATGCATACCTCTGTGATGGACGTCTTACTCTCATTCCAAGCTTGCATTGAACCCATGGGGCACCTGCGCCCTTCGCTGCCTGTTCCTGGGGGGAGTCAATGGGCGGGTTCACTTCCATCACTTTATGATTTATTTAAAAGTATCGATTTTGGCATTGTCCCGGGACGGGCAGTTTTTTCCCACCCGATGGGTCCTAGTGCTGGGGCAACTGCACTGTTGCAAGGTTGGGAAGCATTTGAAAAGGGAGTTTCCTTCGATGAATATGCCCTGACTCATGAGGAATTACGCCTGGCTATTCTGATGAATCATTAGCCGGAATTTAATTGTGCCAGAAAGGCCTCAGTCATTGACATCAAACAAGGGGTGGACGAAAGTGGGGGTGGAACGTCAAATCCAAGCGGAAGAAGGCTTGGTGAATGAATGAACTTCTGAATAGCTTATTTTTTTAAGTTGCCTTCAAATAAACGGGGGTTTCTCTTTTTCGCCCTTTATTATTCACCAAATAGGCTCCTAAAATAATGAATATTCCGCCGAAAATTAATTGCCAGGTAACCGCTTCGCCAAAAATAAAATGTGCCAAAATAATGTTAACTACTGGAACAACAAAAAAGTAAACCCCCGAGGTGGAAACGGGAAGCCTGGATAATCCCCAGTTAAAAAAGGTTTGTGCAAAAGCTGTCGAGAATACAGCTAAAAAAATGATGGGTCCCCATGCCACTTGTGCAAATGAAAAATTTCTTCCTGATTCAAGTACAGCGAGGGGTAAGAGCCCCAGCATTCCAATAGATATTTGATAGACCAATACTGTAAATGGTTTATATTCATTGAGCAGTTTTTTACCAAACATTACACCGAGAGCACCACTGAGAGCATTAAGTAGTATTAAAAAATCACCGAATAAATGGTTAGGCAGAAAAGCGGAGCCTGGATTATATAAAATTATCAATACGCCGCTGAAAGATATAAGTAGTGCCATCCATTGTAGTATTGAAAAACGTTCCCGGTAAATCAAAACAGCAAGGAGTACCAGAAAAATGGGTCTTGTATTTACAATCAAAGCTGTATCATTGGCGGTTGTAAATTGCAGTCCAAAATACTGAAGACTAAAATATAAGGTCGTTTGGAATAAGCCATGCGCAATTAAATAACCCATATGCTCTTTGCGAATCGGTTGTACTCCATGAGTCAGCATAAGCACAGGCCAGGTAATGATACAGGCAATTAGAAACCTTAGAAACGCTGTGGTAAAAGGGCCAACCCCTTGAAGAGCTAGTTTTGCACCAACATAGGCTGAGCCGCTCAGCATTGCGAAACTTAACATACTGAGATGTGCAGCCCATTTTCCTTTTGTAGAATGAATGGGGATTTTTTGTCGAATTGACAAAATCATTTACGATTTTCGTCCATACCCTTAATCATATTCACTTTCGGTAAGGAGCGCCCACCCTCGAATTCACTCTTTAACCAGATATCAATCATCATTTTTGCTGCGCTCAAGCCAATCACCTGACTGCCTAAAGTTGCGATCTGGGCATCATTGCTCGCTCTGGCACGCTCAGCTGTGTATGGGTCATGAATACATACTGCCCGGACACCTGACACCTTATTGGCCACGATTGCCATTCCGGCTCCAGTTCCACATATCAGGATACCTCGACTAAAATGACCATCACGGACCGTCTCAGCAACCTTGATGGCAATTTCCGGATATAGCACTGGTTCATCTGAATTCACTCCCAAATCCATCACCTCAAACCCCTTTTCGCGAATATAATCTCGCAGATTGTCTTTCATTCTCCAGCCATTTTGATCTGCTCCCATCACAATTGGCATTTTCTTATCAGACATTTTACCTCCTGAAAAAAAGACTTAGACTATTTGTCTTTCGGGACGAAAAAATATATTCTATTCGAATATTCTGTCAATTGACAATTAATTTTCCAGACCATGTTTGCTTATTTGATATTAATATTGGAAGTAAAGGAGAGTCTTAGTTAATTCTCTCAAATCTGTTATCTTAAATTCCAATAAGCCTTTCAAGGTATAAATTCAACTCTCATGCGCATCAATAGAAATTTGACACTGCAAAATAGGTGATTTTTTCACATTTCTATTTAAATTGTTCTTTAAAAACCTTCCACGCTGGGATAAAATCATAAGTTGCATAGAATTCTGTGCAGAATGCTCCCCAGGCAGCTCTTTCTATTGCCAGGTTCACGTCACGCAATCTTGTTGCCGGTACTTTCAAAGTAACCACCTGGCCTATACCCATCATCACATACCATGAAGCCACCTCGATACCTTCTGGGGGAAAATTTTTCCAAAACTCTGTTTTCTTTAATTTTTCAGCAATTTCGTTGAGGTTCATAGTTTGGTGATGTTTTAGAAATATGGTTAACAAAACAGCGTTTTCATCAAGTTCTATCGGTTTAATTTCCATTCTTTCACTCCAATCATAAATTTAATAAATAAGACGATCAAAAGATTTTCTTCCGCTGAAGAATACCACAAAAAGTTTATGAAACGCTCTTTCAGAACAATTCCAAACCCTAATAAAGACCAGATTTTTTCATCCCTATAAAAGTAAGCCGGAATTGGAAGTTGAAATGATAAGACAAAACAATATCATTTCGCCATTGATATCACAGGAAGGGAAATGGATACGATAGAGTGATATTGAGATGGTGAAGATTTTATATGTGCAGATGATTTCTGCCGGCTAAAAGTCGCTTATGATGTGTCCCAGAACCAAACGGAGGATCATCAAACCTCCAGATAAATGTTGTCCGATTTCCGCAAACCAAAGGCAAGGCAATATTTTTACTCCCCAGGGCTGAGGGTAGTATCAATAGGTTTAGGGATGCAAACCTTCTTTTCATATTATCCTCTGTCATTGAAATAATCAAGGAAATTGCTGTACACTTAATCTTAAGGTTTATAAAGGAGATATGAAATGAGTGTTGCTAAAGTTACTGAAATAAAGGTGTCCTCCCCCAAGAGTTTTGATGATGCCATCCGCGAAGGAATTACACGCGCCAATAAAACCCTCAAGAATGTCAAATCCGCCTGGATCAAGGATTATGAGGTAGAAGTGGATGATAAAGGAAATATCTCGGCATACCGCGTTTTGATGCGCGTGACCTTTATCCTGACAGAATAATACTGCCAGGGCAATAAATCCAGAGCGACAATTGCTTTTTTATTAGCTCTAATTCCTAAGTAAGAAAAGAATTAGGGTTAGATTTAAATTTCCTTTGTGGATATTACCTTAGGTTGTAAAAATCCATCCCATGACCATCTGCCTCTTATCTACGGACAATAATTCACTAAATCTCTCTCTTTATTTCACCAGAGATCGAGGCGTCGCCTCCCTGCCGATTGAACTGGGTGTGATATAAGTTTTCATAGATCCCCTTCAATTTCAATAATTCAGAATGGGTACCGCGTTCAACGATCTGGCCGCGGTTGATCACCAGGATCTGATCAGCCGCCAGGATGGTACTCAAGCGATGAGCAATGACAATGTTCGTCCGGCCAGCCATCACCCGTTTGAGAGCCTCCTGGATCAGCACTTCGGATTCACTATCCAAATTGCTTGTAGCTTCGTCCAGCACCAGAATGCGGGGGTCCTTAAGGATGACGCGCGCAAGCGCAATGCGCTGTTTTTCACCACCGCTCAAACGGTAACCACGTTCACCCACAATGGTGTCGTAACCATCGGAAAGTCCCATAATAAATTCATGAATATTAGCTGCTTTAGCCGCCTGCTCCAATTCCTGCTGAGTGGCATCCAGGTGGGCATACAACAGATTGGTTCGGATAGTATCATGAAATAGATACGCTTCCTGGGTGACCATGCCTATCTGGGCGCTGAGCGATTCTAGGGTGACATCCCGCAAATCATGCCCATCAATCAGGATCCGCCCCTGGCTTGGATCGTACAAGCGCGGGATCAGGTAAGTCATGGTGGTCTTACCAGCTCCGCTGGGTCCCACCAATGCGGTCAGTTTTCCCGGCTCAGCAACGAAGTTGATATCCTCCAGGGCGGTTACCCTGGCCTGGTTGCGGTCTAATTTTTCTTCTTCCGTCTCCACATTTTGGATCCCGGACAGCACACCCACGACGTCGCTCACCTGCCCATAACGGCGCACATCACTGAGCAGATCCTCGTCGCCATCTTCATAATTGAACCAGACATGTTCAAAAGATAATTTACCGCTTATTTTGTTTAATTTAATAGCATTGGGCTTTTCCTCAATGTCCAACGGCAGATCAATGACCTCAAAGACCCGCTCAAAACTGACAACCGAAGTACTGAACTCCACTGGTGCATTCGCGAGACCTTGCAGCGAACCATACAGCATCCCGAGATACGATCCAAAAGCCACAATGGTACCCACCGTGAATGTACCCAGGATCACCAGGTAACCACCAAATCCATACACCAAAGCAGTACCAACAGCGCTGAGCAGGCCTATGATGACAAAGAAAAAGGAGCCGAAGACAGCCCGGCGAATACCCAGGTCCCTCACTTTGGCAGCGCGGTCATCAAATCGCGAAATCTCGGTCTCCTGCCTGCCAAACAATTTAACCAACAACGCTCCACCGATATTCAGGGTTTCGTTCATCATGGCGTTCATCTGAGCATTGGCCTGCATTTGATCACGGGCAACCGTGCGCAAACGCTCACCAAGTACACGGGCGGCGATCAGAAACAAAGGCAGGATGATAATGCTGATCAGGGTCAAGCGCCATTCCATCCCGATCATCACAACCAACACAGCAACTGCCTGGACAATATTGGTAATGATGCTCACAATGGTATTACTAATCGCATTTTGCGCCCCGATAACATCGTTATTCAGCCGGCTCATCATTTCGCCCAGCTTGGTATGGGTAAAGAACCGCAGGGACATTCGCTGTAGTTTAGTAAAGAGAGCCACCCGTAAATCGTAAATCACTCCCTCGCCCACGGTAGTATTTAATCGACGCTGCAGGACATTAATTGCTCCCGTTATTGCGGGAATGAATAGAAGGGCAACAGCCAGGAAAATCAACCGCTGAATATCTTTTGCCGGTATTGTTCGGTCAATGAGATCCCGCACCACGAGGGGGGTTAAAAGTGCCAAGCCGGAAGTAGCCAGGATCAAAACCAGCATCCCCGCGATCTGCCAGGAATAGGGTTTGGAATATTTCAGTACCCGTTTCAGCAAATCCCAGGTGACTTTGGGTTTCTCATCAGTTGAAGTTAAATAACTGCGCCAGCCGCTGCCATGCATAAATGAACCTCGATTCTAATAATTTAAAAGATTAATTGATTATAAGCGTCAAAAATAAAGAAAGGCTTACATGTAAAACTGCTCATTAAAACTTATTTTGTTAAATCCACAATTATGGTTTTTGCTTTCATCAATGTAAAAATATAAAGCCCTGGTTTGCACCAGGGCTTGAGTTAATAATTTATGCAATCAATCTTTTGTTGAAAGCTGTATCTTAAAAAAGCGATTCGTGAGGATACTTTTCATCCAGTTTGGAAAGTGCAAACGACCCGGCAGCGCCCGACACAAAGAGCAAGGCGCAAACGGCGATCGTTGACCATCCACTGACTCCGTGTGGAATGATCGCAGCTGTTGAACCCACCACAATTCCGAGAATGAGATGATACATGAAAGGATAGGCTTTATTAAACAACCATGAAATCAGTTTGGCAAAGACCAAAATAACAATGACCACACCAATAATGATGGGAATGATCACACCAAGATCAAGCTGCCGGATCCCACCGGCCATGGGTTGGTAAAGTCCTAAATAGATCAAGAAATTGGATGGGCTCATGCCTGGAACGACCAGTCCGAGTCCCATCAATAAACCACTCAACAACCATACCCAAATGTTCGGAGTCAGAGTGACATTTTGGATCGTTTCCATCCAAAACATATAGTAAAAAGTCCCAACGGCCATCCCCAACAAGAGTAACCAATGCCAGGGTTTACGTCCTTCTTTACCGGAAGTCTTATAAAGGGATGGGAATGTCCCTGAAATAAAACCGATGAATAGCCATGTGAACTGGGCTGCAAAGTGTGAGAACGCATAGTCCACAACAGCAGAAAAACCGACTACACCAAGAACACCGCCAATACCGATTGGTAGAAAATAAATGACATTCTTGACAAATTTCACACGCAGATTTGCCAGGAAGCGCATCATCGGCTCGTAGATCCCAAATACTACCGCAAGCACACCCCCTGAAAGACCCGGTACGATGGCGCCGATACCTACCAGGGCACCTTTTATAAGGCGGATAAGCCAATCAATAATTTGACTATTTGGCAGGGTAGATTTTGTCGGTTCGAGGTTCTTATGAACCTGACCCGAAGATTCATTTGTTTTATTATTCATAAAAAATATTCTCCATATTTTTCAAGAAAATTCTGTACAATTTAGGAATTAATCCATTATATTTCGAATATGCTTATTCTCAACCTATTCTGCCCAATTGAAGCGTGTCATTATACCAACCTTTATCTCCAATTGACAGGCAAGAATTTTCACCAATTTAGATAGATGAATTATGCCTTAGGCATCCCATAATTAATTCCTTCATCTTATAGCGGATATTCAACTCAAATTTCAGGATAAACTTCCTTACCTGTTTGAATTTTTTTTTAGATGACATATAATGATTAAACCTTTTTTTCGTCGATCTCAACTCCAGGAGGAGATGACCATGCCCAACACCCACCCATCGCTGCCGCACTTTGAGTTGATCCAACCGGCCACGCTCAAGGAAGCCAGCCAGTTCCTTTCCCTGCATCCTGAAGATGCCCGCCCCTTTCTAGGCGGCACGGATATTTTTGTTCGTTTGCGGGACGGTCACCTCAAAATCAAGACGCTGGTCAATATCAAAAATATACCCGGCATAGATAAGCTGCTTTATGATCCCAAGACCGGTTTAACCATCGGCAGTGCGATATCCATGAACCGCGTGATCGCCTTCCCGGAAGCCCAAACCCATTACCCATTACTAGTGGAAACAGCCCGTTCCGTGGCCAGCTACCAGCTGCGCAACCGCGCCACCATTGTGGGCAATATTTGCAATGCCTCCCCCGCCGGGGATACAAGCGGGGCTTCCCTCCTATATAAGGGGGAACTGAATGTTTTTTCCACGAATGGTGAACGGCAGCTCCCGCTTGAAGATTTCTTTCTTGGTCCTGGCAAGACCCTGCTCAAACCCGGTGAGATCGTTACTTCCATTCATTTTCCACTTCCACCCCAGGGGCACCAGGGTAAGTATCTCAAATTGGGACGCAACGTGATCAGCGACCTTTCCATCGTGGGAGTTGCTGTACTTGGTTACGCAGACGACACAGCAAAATCCAAATTCCACTTCCGGATCGCCCTCGCATCCGTGGCACCTGTACCGCTGATCGCCCATGATGCCGAGGAGATATTAGCCGGCCAACCACTTTCGGATGCGGTCATCACCAAAGCCAGCGAGGCAGCCATGAATGCCTGCCATCCAATCGATGATGTACGCTCCAGTGCGGCTTACCGCCAGGCGATGGTATTCCGCCTCACTTATCGAGCTGTCAATGATGTATGGCAGCGATTACAAAAGACAGCCAAATCCTAAAGGGGTGAAACCATCATGACAACAATTGAAATTACTTTAAAAGTTAACGGCCAGACCGAACAGGTCCATGTGCCAGCCAATATGACCCTCCTCACCATGCTGCGCGAGAAGCTGGCCCTCACCGGCACCAAGAACGGCTGCTCGGCTGGGGAATGCGGCGCATGTACCGTGCTATTAAATGGAGAACCAGTCAACAGCTGCATGGTACTGGCGGCTGAGTGCAATGGAGTAGAAATCATTACTGTGGAAGGATTGGCGCATGACCGCCAACTGGAAACTTTACAGCAAACGCTGATCGACCAGGGCGGAGTGCAGTGCGGTTTTTGTACCCCCGGTATGCTCATTTCCGCCCGCGCCCTGCTCAACCGTAATCCGCACCCAAGTGAAACCGAGATCCGCGAAGCGCTGGTGGGCAACCTGTGCCGCTGTACCGGCTATGTGCGCATCATTAATGCCGTAAAAGAAGCCGCGCAATCCTCCAAGGAGGCCAGCCATGCCTAAGAGTGAAAATCAAACTTCCAGCGTGAACCCCATCGGCGCCAACCTGCCGCGCATTGACGTACATGAAAAAGTGACCGGGACTGCCATTTTCACCGACGACATCCAATTCGGACCCGGACTTCTTTTTGCACGGGTCAAACGCAGCCCGCACCCGCATGCCCTGGTCAAAGCCCTTCATACCGAAAAAGCAGAATCCCACCCCGGCGTGAAAGCCGTGGTCACCGGCGTGGATTTCCCCAACCGCATCGGCCTTTACCTGAAGGATAAACACATCTTCGCCCGCGACCGCGTGCGCTACGTTGGTGAACCTGTCGCTGCCGTGGCAGCAATTTCCGAGGAAATTGCCGAGGAAGCCCTGGAACTGATCGAGGTGGAATATGAATTGCTTCCCCCGGTCTTTGATCCCGAGCAGGCCATCCTGCCGGAAAGCCCCCTGCTGCACCCTGAACTGGGCAGTTATGAGGTGGCGAATTTCATCTTCCCCCAACCCGGCACCAACATTTCCAACCATTTTAAGATCCGCAAAGGGGACGTGGATCCAACCTGGGAAAAGTGCGCGGCGGTGGTTGAACGCAAATACTTTATCCCGAATATCCAGCATGTGCCCATCGAAACGCACATTGCCATCGCCCAGATGGAACACACCGGTCAGATCACCCTATGGGCCAGCTCACAATCCCCCTTTGCCCAGCGTGCGCTGATCGCCAAATGCCTGGGCATTCCCCTGGGCAAGCTGCGCGTCATCGCCCCATTCGTGGGCGGCGGTTTTGGCTGCAAAGCCGGCGTGACCATGGAAGCCATTCCAGTGGCCATTGCCACCAAGCTGCCCGGGCATCCCATCAAGCTGCGCCTCACGCGCGAAGAGGAGTTCTTCACCAACTTCGTCCGCCAACGCCTGATCATCTCGCTTAAGATGGGCTGCGATAAGGATGGCAATTTGCTTGCCCTGCAGAACAAAATGATCTGGGACGGCGGCGCCAGCACCGAGTACGGGGTCAACATCACTCGCGCCGGCGGATACAGCAGCACCGGCCCTTATGATATTCCCAATGTCAAGACCGACAGCTACTGCGTCTATACCAACAATGTGATCGGCGGACCTTACCGCGGATTTGGCATGTCTGAACTGCACACCGGCATTGAGCAGTGCGTGGATGAACTGGCAGAGAATATGAACATGGATAAAGTGGACTTCCGGCTGCGCAACTGCGTTGAAGCCGGCGATACGCTCGTCACCGGCATGACCATGCACCCAACCGGGATCAAGGAATGCATCCGCAAAGCCGCCCAGGCGATCGACTGGGGCAAAAAAGCTGAACCCAGCGCACCCAATAAAAAACGCGGCAAGGGGATTGCCATCATGTGGAAGGCGCCGGCCATGCCCCCCAACGCCGGTTCCAGCGCACTGATCGAATTGACCGACGACGGAACGGTCAATCTTTCGGTGGGCGGACAGGAGATCGGCCAGGGAACCTTCACTGTGGCTGCCCAGATGGCAGCTGCCACCCTGGGCGTGCCTTATGAATGGGTGCGCATTTCCAGCCCGGTGGATACCAAGTACAGCGCCTACGAATGGCAGACGGTTGCCAGCCGTTTGACCTGGAGCATGGGCAACGCCATCGTCTCTGCGGCCAAGGATGCCCGCAAACAAATCCTGGAGATCGCTGCCCAATGGTGGGGGGAGAACATCGACGACCTGGATATTGTCAACGGCCGGGTTATTTCCAAGAAATCGGAAGAGGAAGTGGACCTGAAAACCTTTGCCATTTACGGGCTGCCCAAACCCAACGATGAGGGCTGGATCGGCGGTCCGATCATCGGGCGGGGCAGTTTCATGCCCACCTATGTCACCGGCCTGGATAAGGAAACCGGCCAGGGTAAACGCGCAGTGGTGCATTACACCACCGGCGCACAGGCTTTTGAGGTGGAAGTGGACACCGAAACCGGCAAGGTGGAAGTGATCCAGGTGGCAGCCGCATTTGATGTGGGGCATGCCATCAACCCGGAACTGGTGCGCGCACAGATCGAAGGCGGCGTGTTGCAGGGGATGAGCTCCGCCCTGTTCGAAGAGATCAAGATCAAGGAAGGGGTGATGCAAAACCCCAGCTTTGTGGATTACCGCATCGCCACCTCGGCGGATTTTCCCGGCAAGATTCACACGATCATCGTGGAAGTGCCGCAGGAGGACGGTCCCTGGGGCGCACGCGGCGTTGGCGAACATCCCATGGTGCCTTCCATCGCCGGTCTGGCCAATGCCATCTACGATGCGGTCGGCTTACGCATGCCTGGCCCACCCTTCAGCGCTGAAAAGATATTCCTGGCACTGCAAAAAAAGAGTTAAGATTATGCTCCATCCATTTACGGAGGGATCGTTTTGAGTATTAAAGTAAAAATAAAAACCAGCGCCTATTACGACTCGGTCACCCTGATGGTGGCTGCCAGGGAACTGCTGAAATTCCCGGGAGTGGAGGATGCCTCCATCGTGATGGGCACCCAGACCAACAAGGACATCCTCAAGCAGAATAACTTATATTCGGCAGAGATCCAAGCCGCCACCCCCAACGACCTGATCATTGCGGTTCGCATGCCGGGTACAGCGGATGCCGCCCTTGTTGAAGCGGAGAAATTGCTCAATAAGAAAACTGCTACACCGGAAGGGTCAGCCTCGTATTCGCCCAAGACCATCCGTTCGGCTTTTAAATCACAACCCAACTCAAACCTGGCCATCATTTCAGTGGCCGGACGCTACGCCACGGGGGAAGCCTGGGAAGCGCTCCATCAAGGGCTGCATGTTTTGCTCTTCAGCGACAACGTTTCCCTGGAAGATGAAATTGCCCTGAAAAAATACGCCGCCCAGAACGGCCTGTTGTTGATGGGTCCGGGTGCGGGCACGGCCATCCTCAACGGCGTGGGACTGGGGTTTGCCAATGCCCTGCCCAAAGGACCGGTGGGGATCGTCTCCGCTGCCGGCACCGGATTGCAGGAAGTAAGCACCCTGCTTGCCAAACACGGGGTGGGCATCACCCAGGGGATCGGCACCGGCGGACGCGACCTCAAAAAAGAGGTGGGCGGGATGATGATGCTGCAAGGGCTGACCGCACTGCAGGCAGATGCTGAGACCAAAGTGATCGTCTTGATCAGCAAACCACCAGCTGAGGAAGTTGCCAGCAAGATCCTGGACCAGGTGCGGCTTTCCAAAAAGCCGACCGTGATCTGTTTCCTGGGGAAATCCCTGCCACAGGCAAAAGAGGATAAGTTCTACTCCGCCACCACACTGGAAGAAGCCGCCCTGCAGGCTGCCCGATTAGCCGGCGCGGATCTGCCCAGCGAAGCCGAAAACTTTAATCAACAGCATAAAGAGATCAGCCATCAAGCTGAGCAATTACGAACCTGCCTGAAACCCGGGCAGAAATATCTGCGCGGATTGTTCTCGGGCGGAACGCTGTGTTATGAAGCCCAAGTGATCTGGAGCGAACTGGTTAAAAAACCCGTCCTTTCCAACGCGCCGCTGGAGAAAGCCCAACAAATGGCAGATTCCAACAAGAGCACGGGGCACTGCGCCATTGACCTGGGTGAAGAAGAGTTCACCGTCGGACGCCCGCACCCGATGATCGATAATGACCTGCGCATCCGGCGGATACTGCAGGAAGCCAAAGACCCCGAAGCGGCGGTCATCATGCTGGACGTGGTCATCGGTTACGGCGCACATCCTGACCCGGCATCTGAGCTGGCAGCCGCTGCCAAACAAGCAATCGCGCTGGCTGCCAAAGAGGGACGCCAGCTGATCTTCACCGCATCCGTGACCGGCACTGAACAAGACCCGCAGTGCCTGAGCCGCACCACGAAAACTTTGGAGGATGCCGGTATCAACGTTTGCAAAAGCAATGCGATGGCAGCACATTTGACCGCCGCCATCCTGACCCCGGATTATTGGATACGGGAGTGAAAATGTCTGAACGCAAATTACAGGATCTTTTTAGAAAACCCATTTCCGCGATCAATATCGGGCTGACCGGAATGGCAGACGCCCTGAAAGAACAGGACGTCCCGGTCACCCAGCTGGACTGGCATCCGCCGGTTGGGGATGTACCCCGCCTCTTTGTCACCAAAAAAGGCGTTGATATTGAAAAGGCCAACCTGGAAGCCTGTGAACGGATCAAGAAAGCCAACCCGGTGCTGGTGGGCATGGGCATCGCCAGGGATGTCATCCCCGGCATGCACAAAAAAATGTTCCTGCACGCCGGCCCGCCTATCACCTGGGAACGCATGTGCGGTCCCACCCGCGGCGCCATCATGGGAGCCCTCATTTATGAGGGGCTTGCCAAGGATGAAAAGGAAGCGGAAAAAATGGCTGGCTCCGGGGATATCGAATTCTCGCCCTGCCACCACCACCACAGCGTGGGACCCATGGCGGGCATCGTCTCCCCCAGCATGCCAGTCTTCATCCTGCAAAACAAGACCTACGGCAACTTCGCCTATGCCACGATCAACGAAGGTCTGGGCAAGGTGCTGCGCTACGGCGGGATGGGCGCGGAAGTATATGAACGGCTGCGCTGGATGGAAAAAACGCTGTATCCCATCCTGGCGCGCGCGCTCGCAACCCTGCCCAACGGCATTGATATTAAAAGCATCATCGCCCAGGCATTGCACATGGGGGATGAATGCCACAACCGCAACCGGGCGGCTACCTCCCTGTTTCTGCGCGCCATCGCTCCGGCATTGGCACGCACCAGCCAGGAAAATGAAGACCTCGCCAAAGTGATCGAGTTCATCGACCGCAATGACCATTTCTTCCTGAACCTGGGCATGCCAGCCGGCAAAGCCTCCATGGAACCCGCCGAGGGTATCGAAGGCTGCACCGTGGTCACCGTCATGGCGCGCAACGGCACCGACTTCGGCATCCGTTTTTCGTGGCTGCCGGAACGCTGGTTCACCGCCCCAGCCGGGATCGTGCAGGGGTTGTACTTCCCCGGTTTCAGCGCCGAGGACGCCAACCCGGATATCGGCGACAGCTCCATCACAGAAACCTCGGGCTACGGCGGCACAGCCATGGCAGCGGCGCCCGCCATCACCCAATTCGTGGGCGGCACACCCGAGATGGCCACTCGCACCACGCTGGAGATGTACGAGATCACCATGGATGAACACAACAGCTACACCATACCAGCCCTCAACTTCCGCGGCACACCCCTGGGAATTGACGTGCGCAAGGTGATGGAAACGGGCATCCTGCCGCAGATCAACACCGGCATCGCCCATAAGAAACCCGGCATCGGGCAGGTGGGCGCCGGATTCCTGCGCGCCCCCCAACCGTGTTTTACGGATGCGTTCAACGCCATCCAGGAACTTTGTTCAATTTAACCATTCGGAGGAACTTATGAAATTCATCGACCTGACCATCCCACTGGGAATCGCCACCCCCGCCTGGCCCACCTACGAGCCGCTGCAGCTCAAGTACTTCAAGCGGCTGGCACCCAACGGCGCCAACGGGCAGCTGCTGACCCACTCCAACCACCTGGGCACCCATCTGGACGGAGAGATCCATTTTCACACACCCGGCAAGGACATTGCCTCATTGACCATGGATTTCCTGGTGCACGAGGCTGCCGTGGTGGACCTGAGCGATGTGTGCGGCGATTACGATGTATATACCAGCAAAATGGTGGAGGAGCGCGTGGAAGTGAAGCCCGGCGACATCCTCATCATCCACACCGGCTACCACCACTTCGGCTGGGACATGCCCACCGCCAACGAGATCCGCTACATGGTGATGCACCCCGGGCCGGACCGCGAATTTGCCGACTGGGCCAAAGCCAAGAAACTGCGCTGGATCGGGGTGGACTGCGGCAGCGCCGACCATCCGATGAATACCATCATCCGGGACTGGATGCCGCGTCAGGCACGCCAGGCGGACAAGGTGTTCCAAAAGAAATTTGGCAAACCGCTGGCGGAGTACTTTGATGACAGCAAGTACCAGCTGATGCATTTGGAAATGTTCCCCTTCGGCATCATCCATGCCGAATGCCTGGGCGGCGAGATCGACCTACTCTGCAACCGGCGCGTGCCACTGGGCTTCTTCCCATGGCGCTTTGTGGACGGCGAATCGAGCATCGGGCGCTGCGTGGCCATGCTGGAAGACAGCGAGTATGACAAGCTGCAGCAGGAGAAAGCCAAACTGCCCAAGACCAAATTTGGGGATGCCTTCAATCCCAAACACACCGAGCAACTTAATGCGCTCAGCAAAGCAAACCTTGCCTGAGACAGATGACTTAATGAAAAACAAGCGAATGGAGAAAAAGTTATGGCGATAGATATGGAACTGGAATCTGTACTGCGCGCCCCGGAAGTGCCGCAGGCCAAGTATCCGCCCAAGGTGATCACCCTCGCCAACGGCAAAAAGATGGTGGTGCGCGAAGCCAGCCGCGAGGATGTGCCCACGCTGCTGAACGCGGTGCGCCCCACGGTGAACGTCGAACGCGATTATTACGACATCGTCGGCGCGCGGCTGTATGCCGAACTGTTGGGCTGGTACCGCTACCGCGTGCGCAATGAATACTGCCTGGTGGGCCAGGTGGACGGCTACCTGGTGGGCATTGTCAACGGAAGGATGATGAACGAGAAGATCGGCATCAGCCTGCACACCCTGGCCATCGACCGCGGCCTGCGGGTGGGCTCGCACCTGTTCGCCTCCAAGATGGAGCACCACATCGAGCACCTGAAAAATGAAGAAGTGTGGATTGTGGCGGAAAGCCCGATCGGCTTCCGGCGCTGGATGATCGAGTACGGGCTGGAACTGATGCCGACCGTGCAGCATGAGCTGGGCGGGGCGACCGCCTTCCGGCTGACCACCAAGATCTACTACGACACCAAGGCGCGCCTGGTGACCGGCGAACGACCGGTGCCGAAGAAATTATTGGACGAGGCCATGGCAGAGATCAAGATCGCGGATGAGAAAACCATCGCCGAGAAGATCGCCGGCGTGAAAGGGAGATAAAGATATGAGAGAAGTTGCTATTATTGGCGCGGGGATGATCCCCTTCGGACGCCGCGACCAGGATACCCTCCTGGATATGCTGGCGTACGCGTCCCTCAAAGCGCTGGACGATGCCGGGCTGGGCAACAAGACCGTGGACGCGGTTTACGTTGCCAACATGGGCGCCGGGATGCTGCAGCATCAGAGCGCCATCGCCAGCTCCCTGGTGGATAGGCTGAGCCTGCTTCCGGCAGCCGCGGACGCCATCGAGAACGGACCGGCTTCGGGCGCATCCGCCATCAAGAACGGACTGCTGGCAGTCGCCTCCGGTTACTATGACCTGGTGCTGGTGGCGGGCGGTGAGAAAATGCGCGAGGTCACTGGCTGGAAAGCCACCGACTTCGTCGCCACCATGACCCACCCGGAAGTGGAGTACCCCTACGGCATCACCCTGCCGGGCATGGCGGGGATGTTCACCCGCTTGTATATGGAGAAGTACGGCGTCACCCGCGAACAGCTCGTAGACGTGGCCATCAAGAACCAGAAGATGGGCGGGCTCAACCCGTATGCGCACGTGGAAATGGCGATCACCAAGGAGGGCATCATGACCAGCCCGGACTCAGTGGTCAATAACCCGGTGGGAGCCGACCCGCTGCACCTTTACGATATGTGCCCGGTGAGCGACGGCGCCGCCGCGGTGATCCTGTGCCCGCTGGACATGGCCAAGAAGATCGCCCCCAAAACACCCGTGCTGGTGGCGGGCTTTGGTCAGGCGACGGACACCCACACCCTGCAGGAACGGGATGACCCGACCGACCTCAAGGCGGTCACCCTGGCGGCTCAGCAGGCATTTGAACGAGCCAAGCTAAAACCGAGTGACATTGACGTGGCTGAACTGCACGACGCCTTCACCATCCTGGAAATTGCCGAGAGCGAGCACGTGGGCTTTTTCAAAAAGGGAGAAGGCGGCAAAGCCGTCTCCGCCGGAAAGACAGCGCTGGGCGGGCAGATCCCGATCAACATGTCGGGCGGACTGAAAGCGCGCGGGCATCCGGTGGGCGCCACCGGCGTAGCGCAGGTGGTGGAGGTGGTCTTCCAGCTGCGGCATGAGCTGGAAAAGAACCGCCAGGTGAAGGACGCCAAAAACGGCTTCACGGTCAACTTTGGCGGCTTTGGCAACAACGTGGTGGCCTTTGTGCTGCGGAGGGTTGAGGCATGAACACGATACCGATCAAAGCCTATCAGTGCAAGAAATGCGGACGGGTGCACTATCCCTTCCACGACCGCTGCCTGGAATGCAAGGGGCGGGATTTTGAGGTGATCGCGCCCGAGGGGAATGCCAAACTGCTGGCGTATACGCAGATCTTCAACCTGCCGTGGGGATTTGACGAGAGATTCCTGATCATCGGCGTAGCCCAGTTCGAGAACGGGGTGAAAGCCATGGGGCAGGTGAAAGCGGACTCACTGGACGGGTTCAAGAGCGGGATGAAGGTGAAAGCCAGCTGGGAGCCGGTGCGCACGGTTCAAGGGGAGCACGTGTTCGGCTTGAAGTTTGAGCCGATGAAATAAGATTATGAACCCGCCGGAATATCGGCGGGTTTTTTATTAGAAAGTTCCTGTCCCCTACGCACAACGACTTTTCCTTCCGCTCAATGACACATACAGTTTGTACCTTACGCTGAAGCCCCATGACGGGGCTCAGCTCCAGGTATCTCAACTCTCCGCTCATGCGGAGAGTTTCGAGGATCTCCGCCTTCTGCCCATGCAGAAGGCTCCGAGGGCTACGACATTTCCCGACACTTTAAATAAAACGAAAAGCAAACGAATCAATGCCTCTCCTTTCTCTGCACAAACCAGAATCTCCCCTACCCTCCGTTCCACTGTTTTCCCTGACACTCTTCGACTTGACGCCGAAGCGCGTCAAGGATCTCCGACCAACGCCCCTGCGTTGGTCTCCGAGATCCCGTGGTACTCCGGGGATCTCCGCCATTTGCCCTTCCTTACAGGATGCTGCGCGATGCAAACGGCTTCGAGACACTTTAGAAAAAACGAAGGGGAAACGAATAGGGCTTATAGCTATGCGCATTTTTACTAGGGAAGTGATAATGAATAATAAAAAGAACCTGTCCAAAGCCTTTACAACGGAGCTTATTTGATGTATTATATAAGCATGGTTGTAATTATCAAAGCAAATCCTACTGAAAGAATTCGAGGGTTATTAAAAGGTCAGAATGGGGTCTTATTAACCTCTGATCTGACTAAACATGAAATCCCACGAACCTATTTATCCATTCTCGAAAAGAACGGCGAGGTTCAGCGGATTTCCAGAGGGGTTTATTCAGACACAAACTATATGATTGACGAGATGGTTAGTATTCAGGCAAGGTATAAAAGAGCAATCTTCTCCCATGAAACAGCGCTTTATATCCTGGAACTGACCGATCGGTCGCCATTAATTTATTCAGTAACCGCCCCGTCTGGTTATAATGCAACTTCGCTAAAGGCGAACGGAGTTAAAGTATATTTTGTTAATCGTGGTTTGTACGAATTAGGATTGATCACAATGAAATCGCCGCATGGGAATGATATTAATACCTTTAATCTTGAAAGAACGATATGTGATGTATTGCGGAACCGGAACCAGATTGACGTTCAATTCGTTAATGAGTCATTAAAACGATATGTGGTCAAGAAAGAAAAAAATATCGATTTGCTCTATCAGTATGCCAGGCAATTCAGGATCCAAAAAATCGTAAGGCAAACGATCGAGGTTCTCTTATGAGTAAAGTTATGCAGTTAAAAGACAGAATTAAAAATCTGGCTTTGAAAAACCATGTGCCAGCTCAAGCAATTTTGCAAAATTTAATGCTGGAACGATTATTAGAAAGAATTTCGATTTCAAAATACAAAGACAGGTTAATTCTAAAGGGAGGAATGCTCATTGCTTCCCTGGTTGGAATCAATTGCAGGACCACCATGGATATGGATGCAACCCTGAAGGGATATCCCATTTCTGAAGAAGCGATCCGGGCAGCGATGTCGGAAATATGCGCCATTCAATTAGACGATGAAACAAAGCTTGTGTTAGATCATATCGTACCCATTCGAGAAGATGACGAATACGGCGGCTATCGAATCTCAATTATTGCCACCTACGAATCGATCATTACACCCTTGAAGATCGATATCACCATCGGGGACGTTATTACCCCAGGTGCTATCCGATATGCCTTTCATTCGAATTTCGAAAACAAGGTAATCAAGATCTGGGCATATAACATCGAAACGATCATGGCAGAAAAGGTTGAAACTATTTTACGGAGGAGCGTGCTTAATACCCGCCCAAGAGATTTTTATGATGTCTACATACTCATGAAAACCCAGCATAAAGTGATTGATAAAAAAGTTTTGAACACTGCATTAAATGCCACATCCAAAAAAAGGATGTCACTTACCGCATTGCAGGAAAAAGAAAAAATAATCCGGACTATCCAATCAGATGCTATTATGAGAAAACGATGGGAACGTTATTCTAAAGAGAATTATTACGCAAATGATATTGGGTTTGATGAAGTACTCAAAGTATTAACTGAAATGGTCGATTAAGCACCCACCTGCGCCCGCCGCTTTCAGGGAGGGCCCGTGCTGTTCAATAAAAAGGCAACCTAGAAGTCACTAAGAAGTGGTGCCACAGACAATAATTCTAAAAAGTATTGACACGCATGCTATAATGTAAAGGAAGTAATATAAAGTTGTGAAAGCGAAGATCTAGGGGTTTGAATTTGGTCGCTTGGGAGGGCAATCAGAAACTTCATCACAGCCAATCCCTAACCAAATCTCTGGGGAGCCAATAGCGAAACCGGTCTGAAAAGACTGGTTTTTTTTAACTGAAAGAGCATACTCAGTCAAATCTACTGAATGAAGGAGGACATCAATACAAGGCAAAACCGTCAATAAACAAATTAATTTGAAATAAAACGTAAAGAAAATAAAGGAAATAAATAATGAAAAAGACCAGAATTTTATCAATCACTTTAGCCCTGTTAATAGGGGTAATAAGTTTAGTAATGACAGGTTACAGGGCTGCGCCGATCAGTGTTGATGGGGCAAAAACATGCACCACCATACAAAGCGGGACTTTAAAGACATCAGATGGCTCTATTATCACAACCGGCTATGATGGTTGGGGCTACAATTATCAGGCACACATGTTTAATGGGGGTTACTGCGATGCCTATCGTGACGCCGCTTGGTGCCAAGAATATAAAGAAGATGAATTAATCATGAAATGGAATGATGCCTGGCTCTCCAATATGGATTGCAATAACGATGGCTTACTAGACCGACATTATGGTTTCGATAGCTACATCGGCTCAGGTGCCTGGGAAACGAACCATCAGTCAGGCGAATATGAGCAGGATGGTAAGACATGTAAGTGGACCTACTTCGTAAAGATAGTTGCTAAACCCTCAGCAGATTATATCTGCAATGCAATTTGGGGTGAATTCTGCACTATCCAAGAAGTCATTAATGATCCTTGTGCTGGTTTACATGGGCTGCAGTATGCCAGCCCTGATCATCGTGGATTAGGTGGGTGGTAAGTCATTACTTACTAAGTTAATTGAATAGTCCCCGGATTAAATTTCCGGGGACATTCTCTTAATAATTGTTTTTAGATATTGTAAAAGATTAGATCCTCACCCCACACTTCGTTCAGGGCAGGCTCATACCCTCCGTTGATGCGTCATGACGACGCTCCCCTTCGGGTATCCCTAAGGGATGCTCCGCGATCTTCGCTCCCTCCCTACGGGATGCTACGCGATGCTCGTGCAGGGAGCTTCGAGGATGACAGGAGGGGGAAGGTAACCCATACAGCTCATACAACAATTAAACTTAAATTAACATTTAATTTATCGTTAAATGATATCTCTATCTAATGAAAAACAATTCTTATTAAATGAATCTAATCCAGTTCTTATCCGATAATGAACTATTAATTATTTTATTCTTTTGGGGATCATTATAATTACTAGCAACTATTCCACAATTATTTACTTCGATATCATAAATACATTTATCTAACTCATTTAAGGGTTTAGATTCTTTAGCAATTGGCTTGTCCCACTCCTGGAGCAAATCTGTAATTTTTAATAACCATACAAGAGGTTTTGTGTTTAAATCATAAATATTATTAATTTCTGGAACGATATCTCTATTTCTAAATGCTGTATCATATTGATCTACGTTATGCAGAATAATCGTTCTTGCAACATCCTTTAAAGAATATTCTAAATATTGTTTATCCCAAGATACACCATTTTCAAGTTCACCTTTATGTTTCTTATATTTATCCCAAACGAATCTGAAAAATAAAAGTCCACCCATGATCCCATGATCGAATCTAATATCTCCAGAAGAAGTTTTTAGAGGAGTATTTTTTTGAAAATCAATGTATTTTTGTATTTTGATTTCATCAATTGGTATCGGGTGGTTCTCTAATTCTTTAATTAGATTATTGTTAAAACAAAATTTAGAAATCTGCTCAACACTATTTATTTTTAGGGAAAAAAAAGGAGAGATACCAGTGAGATATTCTTTAATATCTACTTCATTATCATATATTGTTATTGGAGTTCCAATATCATGCGCAAGTGAAATAAATCTCCATCGGTATAGAAATTCTGTGTAATCTGAATCACCTGAAAAATTTAGGCGTCCATCATCTCTAAATGGAGTAGTGTTTTTAATGTATTCCTTAATTTTGTTTCTGACAAATTCAAATTGATGAAAAATGAATAGACCTAATAAGAATACATTTATAGAATGAATAAAATGTAATTTATGTTGATCATATTGATATCTACCCATTGATTCAACATGATTTAATTCTTGTAATATAGGTCCCATTTCTCCTTTATCGTGAAAGGTAGATATAAGATCTATCAGGACCCTTGCATAATAAGCGGCTTGATACATTGTTGTTGCCTTCAAAAATAACCTGATAACGTTTTTAATGATTACATCATTTTCATTTTCTTCAAAATCATGATGGTCATAGGCAAATGTTTCTGGAGCGCTCATCAATGCCAATAACCTTTCTTTTATATCCATTTTCCCTCCGGTTTTTTATATTAATTTTGGGTCTGTTATCCATTCGTTAAAGAATAATTAATCTCCACCCTCCACAATCCTAATCTCTTCCTCCGTCAACCCATATAGCTCGTATACCAACTGATTGATCTGCCTGTTGGTTGCATCGATCTACCGCTTCAGCGGATCCTTCTCTTACGATTTTCACGAGTTTTACTTGTGAACCAATCAAATCTTCTTTAATAAAAAGAGGCTCGTCCAAGTCGAAGGGTACGGATAATTTATCAATAAAAGTCATCATCGGTATTTTCCATGCAAGAAGCAGCACCACCTTTTTTATTAAATCGCTTTACAAAATTTTCTCTTATAAGGCAATTATTATCTTTGCTATTAATAACATCATGTAAATACATAAAGGCTGCTCGGCTAGTATCTTGTGTAAAAATAATTATAGAAAAAATAACAAACCCATCTTTAAATTGTAAGTGAAATTTTGAATTTTTTATCAGTTTGAAAGAAAATGAATTATTTTTCCATGGATTGGATAAAGATAAAGTGTGTACCAATCCACACCTTATATGCTGATAAATATCATTTAGATAAGGCTTATATACTGAAGGGAAATATTTTTCCATAAAATTTACAACATCTTTCATTCTTGTGTTTTTTCCACAATAAAATCCCGCTAAATAATCTACTACCGAGAAAACTAATAAAAGTCCAGATAATTCCGAATTATACGAAATTGCCTTCATTGCATCAGGAATCACAGTATCACCCAAATACTGTAATATTTTTGTAGCTTTTAGTTCAATAGGAGCATTTACTAATGGGCCGGAATAAAAAAACGATTCAAAATTAGAATAATAATCCTCGGCTTTCCAATCAGGCAAGGTCATAATATTTTCTGCTGTCCCTGATAAAAGTCATACTTTTTGTTCTTGTCCTTCCACAGTCCTGATCTCCTCCTTCGTCAACTCATACAGCTCACACAAAATTGTTTTCAATCAATATTTGGACATATGAAATTAATCCAATATTAATGCCAATATTTCCATATCAAATGTGATTCAAAACACATTTCCTTTTTTGTCAGATATTCATTTTTTTCACTTATGTGCTTCAGTGATATTTTTGGACCTATTGGATTTATTTTATAAATATTGATTCCTGGGTCAGAATAACCAGGGAGAAGTACACCATATCTTTTTTTAATGTTGTTAATTTCCAAATCAAAGACTACACAAAAAGAACGAACCTCAATTGGTGCAGTAATCAAATTAATTCCTAAAAATTCGTTTGGCACGTTGAAATTTCCAATAATACCCCAATTGGGTAATACTTTTTCTGTCGGATTTTTTATTTGGTATCTAATTATAGGAAAACTACTATTAATTAAAAAGCCATAGCCAAAAACACTAAACCCCCATAAGTAAGCAATTCTCAGAATACTTGCTTCTGGATGCCCTTTTTTAAATCCGCCTGAAAATTGAATTGTAAATGTTAGTATCTCATCCTTCTTAATATTTTCCAATTTCTTATATTCAGAAGGATCCGTATTGTCAGGAATTCCAATTAATTGCAGATTCTTATCCTTTTGAAATTTAGCATACCCATTAATTGAAACAATATCATTTATTACTATTTTTGTATTTACAAGTGATTCTTCATTTCCTCCCAGGAAATTTTCTGTGCTTAATTTATTTATTAAATTTGAATCTAAGTTACTTCCAGCCGTATTATTACATTGTTTACATGTCATTGTTGTTTTTTTACCACCCAACTTTTCGGGTGGTAAGTGTTCTAATGTCATGAATGAATTGCCCTTAGAAAAAATTTGTTCTTCCGTAAAAATATTGAAACAAAATGGACAAACATATATATTATCTAAGTCAGGTTCAATCTTTATATTAGGATGTTTTTTAACAAAGGAAAAATTTTTACTATAGATATTGAATAGTATTTCTCGTCGTTTCAATTGTTTAGAATATCCTGTCATTCTATTTTCCCCTCTACAATCCTTATCTCCTCCTCCGTCAACCCATACAGCTCATACACCAACTGATCGATCTGCCGGTCGGTAACCTCGATCTCACGCTGCAGCGACTCTTTTTCCTGTGGTGTGCGCGTAGTTTTCTGGTGCAGCGCCAGCATACGTTCAACCAATGCGGCTACCTTATCATGGGTTGCTTTATCATTTTGATCGGATAAATTGATTGATCTAATAGGAAGTTGTGACATATATACTGGTTTATATTCAAAAAAACCTCCTTGGCGGCCAGCCGCAATTTGTGAAATGAAAAAATAACAAATCTTAGAATTTAATATTCCAAGTAGATACCTGCTTTCTGAAATGATGATCACACTTGGTGCATTAATATAATAACCTTCAAAATCTAAATAAAATTTTGGAGTTATAGCTAGGTTTCCCCAGGTAATTTTTGGCTTTTCAAATTCTTTATGGTAGTCAATCTTGTCTTGAATTTCATACCACTGATAATTCCCTGTCTTCCGGCCCGCCCAACCAACACCTTTCCAATTCTTAGGTTTAGGCATTAACTTGGTTTTATATTTTTCTAAATATCGTTCAATAGAAGGATAGTCATTTATATTTATCCCATGACGAGTAAAAATTAAATATTTATCGCTAATTGTTTTGGCATATCGTTTTATGTCTCTCCCTTCTAAAAATGGAACAATCAGTTCCATACTCTTTTTATTTTCATTAATTATTTTCTGACGGGTTGCTGAATTAATTACAAATGCCTCATTCAATCCAGTTAATATTCCACGATACATTTTTCCATGGACATATTCAACCAAAGGTTTTCCATTTCTGCGAAGTTTTTCTAAAAGTCTGGTGCTTTTTTCATCGGAAATTGTCCATCCACTATCATCCAAACTTTCGCACTTAATTGAGATTGTATTTTCTTTTATTTGGGCAACAAGATTAGAAATGTCCAGCGATTTCATCTGAACCGCATTTATATAGGTTGAAGGTTTTCCACTACCACGAATGCGTATGATACAAGGGTATGTAGTAACATGTTCAAACACAGGCAGGTCACCAAAATCTACAATCTCTTCAAGTTGTTGGGTCTTAAGCCATTTTCTTAATGGCTCCCCATAATTTGCCCGCATCCATTTATTAGCTACTATATAACTGAATACACCAGCGTGATTTAAGAGTGAAATACCCCGTTCAATGAAATAAGCATACATATCAGAAGCACCGTGATAGACCTTGTAATGTTTTTGAAAATATTCTTTTTGTTCTCCTAATAATTCCTGGCGAATGTACGGCGGATTCCCGATGACCGCATCAAACCCGCCTTTAGCAAAAACCTGCGGAAAAGCCGTTTTCCAGTCAAAGGCGTTGACCCGCTGGCGTTCCTCCTCGTCCATGAAGTCCATGCTCATCTGGCGGGCGGCATAGTAATCCGGCCCGATCAGCGAGTTGCCGCACTGGATATTCCTGCCCAGGTCGGGCAAGGCGCGCTCCTTCAGCAGGCTCAACTGCTTGCCCATGCTCTCCTGGCTTTCCCCTTCCAACACTTTTAATAAAAGAGAGAGCTTGGTCACTTCGACCGCCTGGGTGTCAATGTCCACCCCATGCAGGTTGTTCAGCAGAATATGCTTCTTTTCGTGGGTGGTCAGCTTCCATTCCCCATTCTGCGATCGGTAGAGAGCTGGGCTGCTGCCCATGGCATGGTTTTCCGGCTCATGCTCGCTGTAATACTGGGTGTGCCAGTCGATCAGGAATTGGAATGCTCCCAGCAGGAAAGAACCGGAGCCGCAAGCCGGGTCGACAATCTTCAATTCCGCAGCTTCTTTGGGCGTTTTGCCTTCCAAGAGTTTGCCGACCGTGTTCCTGACAATGTAGTCCACGATATAGGTGGGCGTGTAATACACCCCGCCCGCCTTGCGCACTTCCGGCTTTTCCTCCACCTTGGCCTGGTGCCCGGCGGTCAGGCGGATCACCTTGCCGAGGAAGCGCTCATACACCTGCCCGAGGATCTCGGTCGGGATGAGCTTGAAGACGTATGGGCTGGGGTAGTATAGGTCGTTGATGATCTCTTTCAACACCTTGTCGTCTAAAGTTAGCTTAAGGGTCAGGTCGTCCGGCTGGCTGGACTGCCCTTTTTCCGCCTCAAAATGGAAAAGACCCGAGTTATAGCGTTTATCGGCTTCTTTGAACAATGCGCATAATTGCTCATAGATGGGTGTTTGGTTGAGCAGCTCTTTAAGCTGGTTCTCTCTTTCGATACCGCGGTCCTCGCAGATGCGCAGAAAGACAATGCGGTCGATGGTCATCTGCACGGCGTAATTCAATGAGCGCACGTTTTCCAGTTCCGGGTTGCGCAGCGCCAGGTTCTTCGCCAGCAGCTCACGCCATTTTTCCATTTCCTCGAGGAAGGCGTCATCCACCTCCTTGGTGCCGCGTTTGCCCTTGACCCCCTGGGCGTACTGGTCAAAAGCGCCTTTTTGGATGGTGTCCTTGGAAAAGATGCTGGCGATCTCGTCCCATTTTTCAATGTAGTCGCGATAGTTCAGGTACATCACCCGCCCGGCGGCGGCCTGGTCGGTGGGGTTGGGCTTGCTGCGGCAGTCGTAAACCGTCAATTCTTCAAAGTCGCTCAGGATGGCGAGCGGCAGCTTGGCTGACCAGGCGTAGCGTTTCACCTGATAGGCCGGGTGGATGGCGTGCTCGATGTTGACCGAGGGTTTCTTGGCTTCGACGAAGAACTTGGTCACCCCGCCTATGCGAAAGGCATAATCCGGGGCTTTGGCGGCGCCTTCCACCGCCACGGAGGTCTCATGGATGACTTCCTTGTAGGTTTCACCGAATCCCTGCGCGTTGAGCATGTCCCAGCCCAGCGCGGCAAAGAATGGGTTGAGGAATTCCTGGCGCAATTGGGCTTCGTTGTATCTGCCGGAGCGGAGTGCGTCCCGGTTCTGCTCGAAATGGTCGACCAGCTGACGGATGGCTTTGGGTGCGGTCATAGGTGAACCCCTTAAGAAGAATTGATGGTGCATTATTATTGTATATGAAAAATGGATATTGCTTGCTATAAAGGAAGATAGTGGTCTACTCCCCACCCAACCTCCTTACAGGATGCTGCGCGATCCCCTCATAGAGGGGAGGAAGGAGAAGCTTACGCCTCATTTTCCTCCCCTTATTTCATAGGGGGAGGCTAGGTGGGGGTCCTAGTCTTGCGCAATAATCTCTGAGTATTTCCAACACCCCTTCAAGGTCTTGATGAATGGCTTCATTGGTAAAACGCAAAATCTCGTACCCTTTGTTTTTCAAGAAATTATCACGCCTGGCATCATATTCTTTTTGTTCATCATGTGTATCCCCATCCACTTCAACCACTAATTTTAATTGCGGTGCATAGAAGTCGACAATATAAGAAGAGTCATACCCTCCGCAGATGCACCATGATGGTGCTCTGCTACGAGTATCTACGCTCCCCACTCCTGTGGGGAGCTTCGAGTATGCTGCCTGCGGAATTTCACTCCATTAAGTTGTTCCCCCTTTATTTCTGCCCATAATTTCAATTCTGCAATGGTCATGTTTCCGCGTAATTCACGTGCCCTCGATATGATCTCTTTATGGGTTGGCATAATTTTGATAATTCTATACTATTCACAGTTATATCCGAACCAACCCCACCTTACCTCCCCTTGAAAAGGGGAGGAATTAGAATGAGGATCCTCACCTCACACTTCGTACAAGGCAGGCTCATGCCCTCATCCAGCGAGGACGCTCCGCGATCCGCAGATTTAACATGCAGTTGAAATGCTACGGGAACCCCGACCCTACCCATGCAGTTCAGTATAGCGGCAAACTCAAATTATCAAAAAAGTGGTTTCAGCAACGTTGATATGGTTATACAATGATCTAAAGTTGCCGACTTTCTGAATAAGAATCGGTTGCTTGGTAAATTCTAAATCAAGTATTCCGCGGGGATTCGAACCACAAATTTCTGAATCGAAAACCTTACCATTGCCTATGAGCACAGAAACAAGATAATGGAGGTTAGGTTTGACATTACGAAGTTATGTTAAAACCTATGGTTATAGAACGTAAAATCCACTCATCTTGTTTTCGGCATCCCTATCCATCTTGGGGTTCTGTTCATGTAATCCTGGTATTCATCTCCATATATTTCAAGGCAACTCCGCTCTTCAGCAATTATCTGGGAATTCTGCAAGACCATGATTACCACCAAAAGCAACAAGAAAATCCACGAGGCTGATGCCATACCCACTCCTACAAATATTATCCATAAAGCGACATACATAGGATTTCTTGAAAAACGATACAGTCCTTTATTAAAGACCTGACCCATTGGAGTAGTAGCGACATTAATGATAGCGGTTAGGAGAATCGCCAATCCCACCAAGTAGATAGAAAGACCAGCATAGAACCATGCTGTGCCTAACTTTAGCGGAAGAAAGACAGAGTATATGGTAAGTATGACCATAATTACCATAGAGATCATATAATCCCTTTTCTCACCTTTCTCATATGGCACATCACCCATTTTCTTAAAAATATCACCAGTACCTACAGCTTTATCTATGACAATCATGATGAGAGGGTGCAGAGGAACGATAAGCATGAGAATCCAAGCATTCCACAAACCTATTTTAAAAATTGGTAACCAAGACATAGTGCATCTCCTTTCGTAAGGTACACAAAAAGGCTAAGGATTGATACGGTGCTTGATGCCATACAATTCAGCGATGAGTTAAACACAGTATAACCATTGTATACATGTCCGGGATCCAAGGAAAGTGATCCATTGGGGCGCTGTACATGGCGTCGGGTTGATGGTTTTTGCTGTGCTGATAAATGAGCGGTAAAACAACAGAAAAAGGAGATAAAGGCACCCCTGGTGAATCCAACCCACATTTTCGGATTAATATTCAGATGCTCTTCCCATCTATTTATTTTCACAGTTTCACTGTGGTTAAACTCAAAAAAAGTAACCGATTAAACCTGGGTTTAAGCCCCGTTATCACCATAATCCCTGAACGTGAAGGGGAAGAGGGAATTGCCACGCAAGAAAAGGTGCTCTGCGAGCCTCATAAAGAAAGATGAGATCCTCGCCCTATGCTTAATTCAGAGCGACTGCTGTGAAACAACGACGGCGAGACGCCGTCGTGAGCGTTTAGAGAATTGATACCCAAGAGAATTGTCACGCAGGAATGCGTGACCTACGAGATACACTGCGCGATCCCCTCATGGAAGGGAGGAATGAGAAGGGAGATCCTCGCGGGTCACTTCGTGACCCTCAGGATGACAGGAAAGGCAATGTACCTTTCGCAGGTGCGTCGTGATGCAAAGGGCTACTCCCCTACGCTCCGTGGTTAGAGACCACGGTGCTATGGGGATCTTCGCCCTATTCTCCTGAATAGGGCTACGAGAGAATGCTGACAACCATTGACTCTTAACCAGCAGGTTTTCCACTCTGCGGGACTTCCCTCGATCGCAGATATTCGATATACCATGGATTTTTACTCAGACTGGATATGATTTGATAGTTTTGGAAAGATTTAAAGATTTAGGATTGTTGGATAATCATCATGGAGGAAAACACAAAATGAGGAAGTATTTGTTATTAACTTCGCTCTTCCTGGGAATCGCTTTTGATATTCTTTTCTGGAAGAAAGTGCCGGGAATTTCTTTCGCCATCTTTGTAACATTATGTTTAGTTTCTGGCTACCTGCTATTGCGGTCACAAAACTTTATCCCAGCACAGACGAGCCTTTTATTGCTTGTGCCAATCATTTTCTTTTCTGTGATGACTTTCATCCGAATGGATCCGCTCACCTTATTTCTGAATTACATAATCACCCTTTTTTCCATGGCTATTTTAGTTTTGACATATCGCGGAGGTCTATGGACTTCATACAGTCTTAGCGATTATGCAGTAAATATGGCCCATTTGATTGGCAGCATGCTTACCCTGCCATGGATCCAGATCACAAACACAGGCGCTCAACAAAAAACAAGTATTGGAAAAAGACATCAAAATAATTTGTGGCCCATCCTGCGCGGTTTAATGCTGGCGATACCCATATTATTTGTTTTTGGAGCTCTTTTTTCATCGTCTGATTTGATATTTGCACAAAGACTTAATGATCTATTAACCAACCTGAACCTTCAAAACCTCGGTGAATACATCTTTAGAGGATCAACTATACTCATCATCACCTATTTTCTGGTTGGAATATTCAGCCATGCTGCAAACCGGAGCCAAAATGAAAAGCTGATAGGAATGGATAAACCCATTGTGGCGCCTTTTTTGGGCTTTACAGAAGCATCCATCATATTAGGAAGTGTATTGCTTCTTTTTAGTGCTTTTGTCATCATCCAGTTCCAGTACTTCTTCTTTGGACAAGCTACCATCACCCTCGCAGGATTCACCTATTCCGAATACGCGCGGCGTGGATTCGGTGAACTAGTGGCTGTTGCCGTTTTCAGCCTGGTGCTTTTACAAAGCCTGAGTGCAATCACGAAACGCGAGACAAATGGACAGAATAAGAGTTTCTCCGGATTGGCTATTGGACTTGTTGCATTAGTCGTAATTATTTTAGTGTCTTCATTTCAGCGGCTCTTCCTTTACGAGGCCGCATACGGTTTTTCACGATTGCGCACCTATTCACATGTTTTTATGATCTGGCTGGGCATTCTCCTGGTGGCTGTGGTTATCATTGAAGTTTTTAGGCGCCGGCGCGCCTTTGCGATGGTTGCGTTATTCGCCCTAATGGGATTCACTGCGTCTCTCAACATCCTAAACGTGGATGCGTTTATTGTGCATCAGAATATCAATCGGTCAATACAGGGTAAAGAATTGGACATCGCTTACCTGGCGGCACTCACCAATGATGCAGTACCAACATTGGTAAAGGACTATTCTTCATCAAATCTCCCCCCAAAAATAAAAGATGGGATTGGCGCCGCCCTGGTCTGTCTTAAGGTGTTTAAAGAAGCCGATGTTTCTAAAACACAATTCTGGCAATCGTTCCATTTATCGGACTGGAATGCATCGCGTGGATTTAGCAAAGTCCGGGAGAGTTTAAAAAGCTATCAGGCTAAAGGCGAACCCCGGCCAATGATTATTATTGGTCCAAATGGAGCAGAATATCCATGTCAGGAGAGCTATTTATCTGAATAATAACGATGAACTTGCAAATTGGGACTGCATACCCACAGCAGGGAGTTCATGAAGAACAAGGGTTTTTTATCGGGGGACCGAATGACCCAGATATTCCATTTTAACAATTCCCATTAATAAAATATTCGAAATAGTAATTTGGCTTTCAAAATAAATCAGAGGATTCAGGTTATTTTATGAACTGATTGATTAGTTAATAAAATTTTATTTCAAGTAGTATAAAATTCGAATATGAAACGTATCTATGTTCCCACATCATCGCCTGATGATTGGCGCCAATTACTGGCTGAACCGAAAAAACAATGGCGCTCAGGTTTTTCTGCCAAAGAACTTGCAGAATGTTGGGAACGGGCAAATGGCTTTCCTCCAGAGTATCAAGAATTATTCGCTACGGTGAACGATCCGGTATTACAAAAACTGGAATTGTTGTTAGCGATCCCGGAATATCAAGTTGACTTACCCGGCGGCAGGCGGCCTTCTCAAAATGACCTTTTTGTTTTAGCTCGGGCGCGAGATGAACAACTGGTAACAATCATGATTGAAGGAAAAGTATCAGAGCCATTCGGTGATACCTTGGAAGTCTGGCTTGATGATGCCTCAAAAGGCAAACGAGCGCGCCTTGAATTCTTGTGCGAGATATTGGGTTTATCCAGTAAGCCTCCCCTTCATATCAGGTATCAACTTCTTCACAGGGCAGCTTCTGCCATTATTGAAGCAAAACGATTTAATGCCAAAATTGCGATGATGATCGTACATTCCTTCAGTCCTGAGAATCAATGGTTTGAAGAATACCAGGATTTTTTAGGCTTATTTGAAATATCGGGTGAAGTTAATAAGTTAGTTAAATTAAACAACCACCTAACCTTTAGCGTTTATGCAGGTTGGGTGGTTGGTAAGCTGAAAACAGGTTAATCCATTAATAAATATAATGGATGGCAAAACGATGACCCTCATAGATCAGCGGGGTTATGAGCACAGTGGTGCGGATTTCGCCGGCCTCTTTTTGTTTCCAGGAGATTTCAACTGACGATGCTTCCAGCTTGTCCACTGTTTTTTGGTAGGCATCCGCCAGCCGGTCACGGCTTTTTTCGGCAACGAACACCGGTAAAAAAGAGCCTTTAAATTTTTCCAATTCCCCGGGCGAAGTGTAACCCAGGAGGGAAACAAATTTTTGGTTATAGACGATATGGTTATCATCCAGATAGATATAAACAGCCTGCCCGGATGATTCCAGGATCTTTGCCTGCTGATCGCTGATCCCGCGGAGCAGCTCTTCGTGATTCTCTGAGGTAATCATTTTATTCTCCTTTCAATGGCTAAAAACCATCTAACTGTTCAATTGGATTGTATGTCGCAGTTCATCTTGGGGATGTAAGACAATCGTTAATATTAAGGATGGGTAATAATAGTCTCCTCCCACCCTCACCCAACGATAAATCCTCAGGGCAAGCGCCCTTTTCAAGGGGAGGAGAAAAAAAGATCCCCTCGTAGAGGGGAGGAATGAGAAAGGAAATGCTCGCCTTATGCTTCGTTCAGGGCGACTGCGGCGAAACAATGACGGCGAGACGCCGTAGTGAGCGTTTAGTAAATGCTTGCCCCACTTTTCGTTCAGGGAGAGTGGTATGCTGTGCGATACACAGAAGAGAATCCAAAGATTTTTCTTTTGCCATTTGCTATTCTTAAAAAAAATCGTACAATATTATTTAGTACTTATTTTTATTCTTACAGGCTGGAGTGGGAACATGAAATCATTAAAATTATCTAAAATATTCTCAGTTCTATTGATCTTTGCGCTTCTTTTATTTGTTAATCCCCCTTCAAGCGCTTCCACCGCTCCCCTTTTTATCTCGCCTTATTCCTGGACTTCCTTAAGCAGCGGAACAGATAGAAGCGTTTACAGCCTGGCAGTCGACGGCAGCCAAAACTTATACGCGGGAGGATTTTTCGCTTTGGCAGGTGGAATTTCAGCCGACTATATAGCCAAATGGAATGGCACCACCTGGTCAACTCTGGGAAGCGATCATCTAAATGGGGCGGTGCTTGGCCTAGCAGTCGATAGCAGCGGCAATAATTTGTATGCCGGCGGGCAGTTCACAACCATTGGATCAACGACTTTCAATCGTGTCGCCAAATGGAATGGAAGTTCCTGGTCAACACTGGCAGATGGTCTTTCAGGTATTGCTGGAGCTTCCGGTTCAGTAGAAGATTTGATCCTTGATAGCAGTAACAACGTATATATCGGCGGAGGTTTCTCGAGCGCCGGCGGCGGACCAGCCAATAATATTGCCAAATGGGATGGCAGCAACTGGTCTGCCCTGGGCAGCGGAATGGACGATAATGTCGCGTCCATGGTTTACGATAACACGAACAACCGTTTATACGCCGCCGGATATTTCCATAATGCGGGTGGAACCCCTGCCAATCACGTTGCCCAATGGAATGGCACCACATGGTCAGCCCTGGGTGATGGGACAAATGATGTGATCTATTCACTGGCTTTAGATGGCAGTGGAAACCTGTATGCTGGCGGAGTTTTCACCACAGCAGGCGGGAATCCCGCCAATCATATTGCTAAATGGAACGGCAGCACCTGGTCAAACCTGGGTGATGGGGCAAATGGTTATGTTTTGACCGTGGCTGTAGATGGCAGCGGGAATCTATTCGCTGGCGGTCCCTTCTCAATGATTGGTGGAGTTTCTGCCAGCCGCATTGCCAAATGGAACGGCAGTAGCTGGTCGGCGCTAGGATCTGGAACTTATGGTGCAAGTTGGTATCTGAAACCAAGCGGGGCCAACCTGTATGCGGGGGGAGATTTCACAGCAGCCGGCGGAACGAATGCAAGTCATATTGCCAAATGGGGGCCAGACACAACCGCACCTCTTGTTTCGGTTTCCTCACCTGCCAACGGGGCTACCATCCAGCCAACCAATACTTTGTTAGTTACTTTTAGTGAGGACATGAAACACGACGGCTCTACAGGTGCGGCTGATTACACGCGGAATTATCGACTAGTTGAAGCCAAAGGAGATGGTTTTCAAGCTGCCTTTTGCGCGGATGATGTGGGAGATCAGGATCTCGATATCAGCATTGAAAGTGCCGTGTATAACAATCATGGGGGGAGCGGTCCATTTGAAGTCACACTTGGAATCAACGGTGGAGTAGCGCTTCCCAACGGGTCCTACAGGTTGTTCATTTGTGGCGCCACCTCAGTGGAAGATCTGGCTGGTAATGCAATCAATGGCGGTGCATCAGATTCATTGGTCAATTTCACCGTATTTAAGCAGGCTGGAACTGTATTGCCCCAAACCGGATTTGCACCCGGAGCTATCACTCATTTACCTCCCCAACCGTTAAGCAAAGCTTATCAAGACCTGGGTGCGATACGGCTCGAAATTCCTTCACTGGGTATTGATGCCCCCATTATCGGTGTGCCAATCTCCAAGGACGGCTGGGACCTGACCTGGCTGGGCAACCAGGTGGGCTGGCTGGAAGGTACCACTTTCCCCTCCTGGTCTGGTAATTCGGCTCTGACAGCCCATGTGGTGGATATCAACGGCCAACCAGGACTGTTCGTCGACCTGGGCAAGCTTTCCTATGGCAAAGAAATCAGTGTGCATGCCTGGGGTCAAAAGTATATTTACCAGGTGCGCTCGGTTAAAACCTCGGTCAAACCAAATGATGTTAGTATCTTCAAACATCAAACCTATCCATACCTGACATTGATCACCTGCAAGGGATATGATGAAGCCAAAGATATTTATCTCTGGAGAGTGGTGGTTCAGGCAGTCCAGGTGCGGGTGGAATAGACTAATAAAATTACTATAAAATACAAGAAAATCTCTGCCATCAGGCGGAGATTTTTTATTAGGCAGGGATAAATGCTTTCCATAATTGTTTACGATCACAAAGACAAAGAAAGAGATCCCCATCCTCGCCCGACATGTGATGCAAGACGATAATTCGTACCCTGCGCAATGGCACCATGAAGGTGCCATACTTCGGGTATCTCCGCCCTACGCCCATGCGTAGTGCTACGAGGATGCTCCGCGATACGCTCAACGACATGACGTTTTGGGCTTCTACCCTCCACAAATGCGCCGTTCCCCATCCGCTCCACGACTTGATGTCGTGGTGCTGCGGGGATCTACGTCCTCCATTCTTGTAGAGGACTACGAGATAGCGCTATGCCAAGGGTATCTTAGCTCCCCACCTAACCTCCCCTCATGAAGGGGAGGAATGAGAAAGGAGATGCTCGCTCTATACTTTGCCAGGGTAGATGGTTAAGAGTGGCACCCCTTAAGTAACATCTGTTGGAATTTCTAATGCAAAAAGCTCCAAATCAGGTAAATAAACACTGCTGCGTAAATGGCAATCCTTATCCCATTGACCACTGCCCAATACGTACCACCTTCCTCCCGTTTCAGAGTGAAAGGCAGGCTGCCATTCCAATACTCACTGGGATTCAGTCCGAATTGGTAGGTGCCTTCATCCGTGCGAACCGTTAGTACATAGGCTTTAGTCCATAGATAAGGCGCACTCAACAGAACCGCTTCCTTAATTTTTGAAACGGGGATATGCCAATCACCGCATTCCAAGGAATCACTCATCACTTTAAGTATTCCGCGCCTTGCGAATGCCCATTTCAAACCAACTTCCACCTTCGTTCCCTCTATTCGGGTCGCTTTAACACTGCATTGATAAAGAACTTCGCTCATTTTCTTCCCTCCATTTATTTATCTTTGGCTTTAAGCCAGGGATAAACCAACCCAGGCTTTTGATCATTTAAAAAGGAAACATCGACACTCAGGTACCCGACAAAACCTTTTCAATGATTTTAGCATAGAGGCAAATAAGGATTTATCAAAGAGCAGTAAAACAGACTGGGATCCAGGGCGGGTGAGAGTAAAAGATGAGATCCTCGCCCTACATGCGGCGAAACAACGACGGCGAGACGCCATCGTGAGCGTTAAATGCCTGCGAGATGCAGGCTGGAGCTTTTGGGAGGTTGCCTCGAGGACGCCGTCGAGGGCGCAAGGGGATTACCGCCCTCACCCATACGTCCTCTTCGAGGGTTTAGGGCGAGGACCTTCTCCGAAGGCTCAGGGCTAGCACAGTTAGCTAACCCATCTTTACGGTGATTAGCAGGGATGAATTATTGTTCGCGAACACACTTAGAGCAAGTTTAATAGCTGATCAAGGTGATGCCAGCAATGTGTTCAGCTGACCAGAAAATGGATTTCCATTTGCATCGTGACCCTGATAAGCTATAAACATTCGACCATTTTTTAAATTGGGATCAACCGTTGCCCGTACGAAGCCTGCATACATATTGGTTTGTCCAGGAGAGATAATAATGTTTACATCCATCCACCCATCTCCAGAAGACCAAATGCTACCGATTTTGTCAAAATAGTAACAATGGAGTCTCTCGACAGTCGCGCCAACCGCACCATTCACACTGAAAGTCACACGATAATCCCAGCGGCAGCCACCCATATTCCAATTTACACATGGGAGCGATACAGGGAGACTGGCAGAAACGTTCGCGGGCGGTCCCCAGGGTTCAGGCCACGGGGTTTTAGTTACTTTTTTTGAGGCGGATTTTTGACAGGATACGGAGAATAAAAATAATACAAGCAATAAGAATAATGGCAAATATTTATTATTGGTTTTCTGCATAACCGACCTGTATTACTTAATGATCAACAGATTATACATAAATTGCTAAAATTATTTGGGAGAATGCCACCTATATGATAAGCATTAGGTTTGCAATGACAGAAACCGCGTCCCTACAGGATGATATGTGATCATAAATAAAAGATCCCCACCTTACCTCCCCCTAAAAGTGGGGAGGAATGAGAAAGGGGATCCGAACCCTATGCTTCGGTCAGGCGACCTTGGGGAAGTACGACGTCGAGACGCCGTGCAAGGCGTTTTCCACAAGCGATGTGTCCAGATGACCAGATATGTTCCAGTCAACAATTTTGCGTGAAAACAGAATGAATTGCCTTTACTTCTTCCAGAATTCCCACCATTTCCTGGCGGGTTCAACCGCGATGGAATTTCCCGTATCGGCTGAGTGTGATATTCCTCCCGCAACCCCCAAATTGACCTCCGCTATAGAAACCGAACCGGTACCTGGCGGCTGGAATGCCTTATTCTGCCACCAATGCATTGCATAAGTGTGAGTTTTTTCACGGTCAACACCAAACATGGAAATGCAATTTTCACATACCATCCAGGCCGTTCGCTGGCCTGCCATTGTATTAACCACACTCGCTCGCAGGAGCGGGTTACGGCAGAAGTCTTCATAGGATAAAACCCCCAGGGATACCATTTGACCCTGATGAAATTGATAGTAGTGCCGCCAATACCTGGGAGTGCTGACCACTTCCCGGGTGGTGAGCAAATAGCCATTCGGACTGGTGACCTTCCCATTACAGGTATCACATACCCCCGATTCCATGCGTGAGAGAACCTCCTCATTCTGCCGAACCAGGTCCGGTTTCACCTTTTCTTCATAGACCCCAATGAGAAATTTCTCCTGGCAGCCACCCGGCTTGCAGAAGAAACGGCCGTCGGTCAGTTCCAGACCGTCTTTCTCGTCAACTGAGTTTCCGCAAGAGGTACATGTTCTTTTCACAGTATCCCTCCCTTAGCGAAGCAAATGCGGCTAATCAGGCTGCCCGCATCAACGGACCGAGCTGGTATTTCCCACAGCCCGGGCATTTGGGACCCTGGGTGCTGAAATTGTGACAATAAAGGCAGTAGGCCTTGCCGCAGCCCGCACATTCCGTACCTACGTACGCCACCACTCCCATAACCTTACGCGGGCTGATCGGTACCGGTTTGCCACAGGAGGCACAAACAGGCGCAGGCATGGTTTGCTTTTTTCTGCCCAGGAGACTATCCAGTATTCCCATGATTTCCTCCTTTGTATTACAAAAACAGCATAGCACGGAGATCGGGAGAATTCAATACCTGCAATAAGCAGCATTTCCTGTTTTAAGGTGGGTTTCAGGTGCAAACGTCGTAATATTCCATTTACGGGGGAAGATTGGGCGGGTAGTACGCAGCCGCTGCCTGCGTTTAAAAATGAATTTCATTCCCAATCGGTTTGCATTCAAAAAATCCGCGTACTATAATCATTATGAGCTTGAAGAACAATTAAAAAAATCAACCAAAGGAGTCACCCATGACGGTCCACCTGTACCTGTCGCTGATCCCTGAAGCGCTGATCGCCTCCATGCTCGCCCCCGAGGATTTTGGCAGTTATTATGCCGTCGGTTCAAAAAAGAAATCACGCGGGCAGGCAATTTTCTTTGAGATCGATCCTGCTCTTAAGACAAAATATTTTCACCTCGAGGAAGCCATGCGCCGCTGCGTTGCGCATGAGGATGGTTCACCCAAACGCTCCATCTATCTATCCGTTTACCGGGTATTGGAAAACGTGCCCCTGTCTGCGCTGGGAAGATTGTACCTGGTCACCCAGGATGGACGCACACTGGGAATTGAGAAAAGCCGGGAAATGCCAGGCGAGGAAAAGGGGCTGCACCTATACCGCGAGATCGCCCCGGTGCCGCCGCTGGTAGTGAGCACGCTGGCGCCTCAAGCGTTCTACGAACTAATTGTCCGCAATCCAACCAGCCTGATCAAAATCCCCGCTGTATGCTTTGTGGAACTGCGCCTCGGACAGTTAGCGGATGATCCGCAGAATGGTGATGTGTGCGATCTGCCCTACGAGAATATCGATCACATGCGCAACTGCCTGTTGGAAATGCGCGATAAACCCATTCATACCAAAATGGTGGACCGGCTCCCACCCAGCGTCATTCCTTATCGCACCATTAAGAATGGTGTGTATGTGGGCAATGCCGAGCGATTGATGTACTATTCCCTGCCGCTCTGGGATGATCTAAAAAAGACCAATTATGCCTGGTGGCGCTCAGCCGGAATGTAATTAATAAAATCACCCCTATTTAAGCTTTACTCCCACTGATTGCATGCCAGTGGGAGTATAATTTTGCGCATTACGTTTGAATCAGGATCAGGAGGATCATTATGTCTACCACATGGCTGTTAATCGCTATCTTTGCAGGCGCCCTTTCATTGGGGGTGGCAATGTACCTATTCTTTTGGGTGAAACGGCAGGACGCCGGCACAGAAAGAGCCCGGGAGGTTGCCCGCTGGATCCGGGAAGGGTCCTCCGCTTACTTAAAAAAACTGTATAAGGCGCTAACCCTGGTAGCCTTGGTGATCGCTGTCATTATCGCGCTAGTGTTCAGCTTTGACCTGGCGAATTTTGGCAGCGGCCACGCGGTGGTCAATCCCATCCTCGGATTGGAAATGGCACTGGCTTTTATCAGCGGCGCCATCTGTTCCGCATTGGCCGGCTACATGGGCATGAGCGTGGCGGTGGAAGCCAATGTCCGCAGCGCCACCGGTGCCAGCCAGTCCATTAATCGCGCTTTTCGGGTGGCTTTCTATGCCGGGGCGGTGATGGGATTGGCAATGGTAGGTGTGGCAATTATTGGGATGAGCGTCATTTATTTATGGACGCGTAACCCGGAAGTGGTGCTGGGTTTCAGTTTTGGAGCATCCACTCTGGCTTTATTAGCCAAAGCTGGCGGCGGCATCTTCACCAAGACGGCTGATATTGCCGCCGACCTGGTGGGCAAAGTGGAAGTGGGCATCCCTGAGGATGACCCACGCAACCCGGCCGTGGTGGCAGATAATGTTGGTGATAATGTCGGTGATGTGGCCGGCATGGGCGCGGATATTTTTGATAGTTACGTGGCCAGCGCGGTGGCGGTCATGCTGCTTGGCGTTTCTTTTTCCACGGCAGCGCAGGATAAATACATCGTCTTCCCCCTCATCCTGTGTGCGTTCGGCATTGCCGCCTCGCTGCTGGGAATCCAGTTTGTGCGGGTGGGCAAGGATGGCGATCCGGGTGCAGCCCTCAACCGCGGCACGATCATTACCTGCATCCTCTTTGCGGGATTTGTGATCGGGTTGGTGCTGCTTGGCGGGTATGATCTATCCATTTTGTGGTCCACCCTGGTTGGGCTGGTCACCGGCATTGTGGTCGGCTTCACCTCAGACTATTTCACTTCAGATTCCAAAAAACCCGTCAGGGAAACAGCCAGAGTTTCCGGCTCCGGTGCAGCGATGACCATCATCACCGGATTCAGTTACGGGTTGATCAGCGTGGTCCCACCGGTGATTGCCGTAGTGGTGGCCATCCTGATTTCCTATAACCTGGCTGAAGCATCCGGGGTCATCTCGGGTGTCTATGGCATCGGGATCAGCGCAGTGGGCATGCTGGCAGTGAGCGGCATGATCGTTTCGGCGGACGCCTATGGACCCATTGTGGATAATGCGCGCGGTATTGCGGAGATGGCAGGCATGTCACATGAGGTGATCGAACGGGCGGATGTGCTGGATTCAGCCGGAAACACCGCCAAAGCCATCACCAAGGGCTTTGCCATCAGTGCGGCGGCATTGACCGTACTGGCGCTTTTCGCTGCTTATGCCGAGGTATTAGCAGCGCGCGGAATGATCCTGGATATCAGTTTGCGAAACCCGCTGGTCGTTGCCGGAGTACTGCTGGGCGCGATGACACCGCCGCTATTCAGCGCACTGACTATGCTTTCAGTCACCCATAATGCATTCGATATGATCGAAGAGATTCGCCGCCAATTCAAGGAACATCCAGGCATCCTGGTAGGGACGGAACTACCAGATTACAACACCTGCGTAGGTCTGGCAGCCCAGGGTGCGCTTTCCTCGTTGGTCTTACCAGCACTCCTGGCGGTTGTGCTGCCATTGGTAGTGGGGTTTATCCTGGGTCCAAACGCTTTAGGTGGATTCTTAGGCGGCAGTATTTTCACCGGTGTGATCTTTGCATTGTTGATGTCCAATGCAGGCGGGTTATGGGATAATGCCAAGAAACTTATTGAATCGGGCGAGTTCGGTGGTCCTGGCTCAGAGGCGCATAAAGCCGGGGTGGTGGGTGATACAGTCGGTGATCCGTTCAAAGATACCGCCGGACCTTCTTTGAATACGCTAATTACCGTGATGTCCCTGGTTTCTTCCCTATTTGCCCCCGTCATTGCGGCTTTTTATCTATTCAAATGATAGATAGAATATTCAAGCCATAGCGATAATAATTTTTTAAGTAAACGTCAGGCACTTTTTTAAGTGCCTGACGTTTTTTATTTTGCGAAGATTATCCGTGTATTGCGACAAATTTATATCTTTTGCAGACACACAACGAAGATGTCCTATTTCAGAGATCTCCCCTTGCGGGGATGAAGGGTATCCCATTCCAGGAGTGTAGGTAGGATTCAAGGTTGGAGTTCCAGCCGCGAAGCGACTGCTGCAGAGGATTCCTAGTTGGATGGCGAGCGGATCAGAATATCATCAATGGTGTACGTGGCAGTAGCACCTTCCGCCTGGGTCATCGCCAGAGAAATGATTGAGCCAGAAATTGAAGCATTTGAGCCTTTCTTTAATAATCAGAAATGACTTTTTTTAACCTCAATAATTTAGCATTATTCGATCATTCTAGAATGGTTTCATCACCATCAGGAAGACAATCACCGCAATCACAGCCAATCCATAAATTTCCACAGCTCTGGCAGTTTTATCTGCAAAAGCAGCCTGCAGATCCTGGGTTACCCTGCCTTCCCTCAAAGCTTCATCCAGCTTTTTAATTACCAACTTCTCATGGGGCACATCAACCAACATAATAAACGGATACCTGCTGATAAATAGGACAAGGGAAACGAGCAGCCAATTTACGTTTCCCCCCTGTAGGAATCCCAGGATTGGCACATTTTCCTTCCAGGCAGCAAACAACCCAGCAAAAAACAAAATCGCTTCACCAGGCAGGATAAAGTATTTTTCAAATTTCAATCCCAAGGTCATCAACCCCTTGACCACTTTCACGTCCTTTTCCCTGGCTGCATGGGTGACTGTAAGATAGTAACCCACAACCCCGATGATAAACATCATAGCGGTTGTGATATGAATCCATTCCAAAAGCAGAGCAATTTTATCTTCTTCCATTCTTATCTCCTTTCTCTAACCTCAACCATTGTAAGAATAAATTCCCTGGATATTTATTAACAATGTGAATGATTTAATTTCATCAAAAAAAGAGCAGCCGGTCAGGGTTGCTCTTTTTTTTAAATATCCCAGCGAATCATTCTACAGGGATTCCAGAACATATATTTCTATCGGCAAGTGAACTCCTGCTTTTTGCTGTGCCTCACGAAGTGCCGGAGATTGATAAAAGCTTTTCGCTTTTTCCAGACTTTCCCATTCGGTGATCGCCGCAGCCGATTTTGGGTTATCGGAATTCTGGAACACATGCGATCCGGTTGAGCCCGCTGCTTTTCTTAAGCCATCAATAGAAACAAAAACAGCTTTCCATTTTGCATAATCATCCACTTCAACTTTGGTTAATATTTTGATCATTTTAAGCTCCTTTCTCTATCTAAATAGATGTTACCTTTTGATTATGGTTTGAAACGTCAGAGAAGTGTCAATATTAAGACTGGATTGGAGCGGCTTTTCGCAAAGCGAATGTCGACCAGGCGGTTCTCAGCTTAATTTCCTTATCCCAATCGATAATGGAAAACACCTGAGCTTTCAGCAAAGGATGGGATATAGCGCATCAGATAGGCGCTGCCCAGGCGGGGCTCATATTTTTCAAAATAATACATCGCATCCAGAAGCTGGATACCTTTTGCCCAATCCTCCAGATCTTTGGGATCTTTCAACCCCCACTTCAGGCGAGCCTTCTGCCTTGTGATTATCAGGTGCAGATTATCAAAACCAACCATCATGGGCGTCATTCCGTCAAAGGCAACCTCACAACCATTAAATTTTTTATACAAAGCCATCAGAAGCGGTTTATTTTCCTCCGCTGTAAAATAGCACAGCACACCTTCAGCCAGGAACAAGACCTTGTCCTTTTTTTCCAATTGGATACGCTCCATCCAGCCAAAGTCAAAAACTGAGGATGCGATGAAGCGGCAACGTTTTTTCTCCTTCAAACCAAGAGATTCACGCAATGCGATCACTTCCGGCAGGTCAAGGTCAACCCAATTCACCTGCCCGTTATCCACCCGTTCAAAGCGCGTATCCAGCCCACAGCCGATATGAACTATGGCCGCTGCGGGTGTTTTGGCAAGGAACTCCCTGCAGATAGAATCAAACATTTTCACGCGCATGGCTAAAAAAGTCTGGTCATGCGACATCAATTTCAATTGACCGAATGGATAATCGATTTTGTCCACCAACTCCTGCGCCTTTTTATCAACCAGCATGGCGTCTGGGCGCTGGGATTCCAATGCACGGTGATAAAGGGGGATTAAAAGCGTCCTGGCAACCTGATCATGAATATCAAAAATGACCTTGGGCATATTCACTTCCTTTTTTGCATATGACAATTTTACTAATAATTAATCTGAATGTGCCAGAAAATCCTTGGTATGTTTCCGAGGATTCTTGTCAAAAAAAAGCTAGGAAGTTCATACTCTCCTCTGATGGGGTTACTTCGCGATCACATTGTTCATGGCAATGAGATGATTGAGCAGCCATTGACAGGGCAAAACGCAGCGCAAGGAAAAGGAAGAGACCCCACCCTTCGACAAACCCTCGGGGCAAGCCTTTCCTCCTTACAGGATGCTTGTATATTGGGTTTTAATAAGAATACTGAGGGAGGGAGAGGTAAAC
>CAZMZW010000012.1:0-34883 GCA_964571135.1 uncultured Anaerolineaceae bacterium
CGTTCATGTGGGGCTTGTTGCGTACATACGTCTCTTTCGCCATAATTTCTCTCCTCAAATACAATAATAATTTATTAAGGAATCTCTTCCTTATAACCATTACGGCAACTTGAGCCCTCAATGGGATTCGAACCCATGACCCCGTTCTTACCAAGAACGTGCTCTACCAACTGAGCTATGAGGGCTTGCCGATCATTACAACCCCTGATTGTTCAGGGTTCGCCTTGCGGCGAGTGGGCGGTGAAGGATTTGAACCTCCGAAGGCGTACGCCAACTGATTTACAGTCAGTCCCCTTTGACCACTTGGGTAACCGCCCGTGATTGTGTTGCAAGCGAGCCAGTGAGCCTGTCATGTGAGAGTGCAGGCCCACTTGCCAACTGGCAACTGAGCCGACGACGGGAATCGAACCCGTAACCTACCACTTACAAGGCGGTTGCTCTTCCGATTGAGCTACGTCGGCAGTATATATTTTAAGGTGCAGACAACAAATTATACCAAAACCCATAGCGGTGGGTAAGGAATTCATTCTACCATTTCCCCCCACAACCTACAAGGTTGTTAATTTATCTTAAAATGAAAGAAATGGGAAGGGGGGAAAATTTTACTGACGCTGACTATCATGAGGTTGATGTGAATGAAAATTAGTTATGCCTCTACTAAAATGATATAATTGTCTAAAATTCCAAAAAGGTGCAGTGATTATCTGATCAAGGAGTCAGCCATGGAAATCAAATCAACCCCGATGAAACGTTGTTTCTTATTGCAGGTAATTGGCAAGCTGGATAGCAGCAGTGCGCCTGAACTCTCGCAGCAATTAAAAAAGATTACAGACGAAGGAAATTATCGGATCGTGCTGGATATGAGCAAATTGGAATTTATTTCCAGCGCAGGCTTGTGGGTGCTGGTCAATACTCAAAAGGCATGCAAACGCTTTAATCGCGGCGAGTTGGTATTCTCAGAAGTTCCTGCCAAAATTTATAGTGCTTTGGATCTGGCTGGGTTTACTCATTATTACAAACTCTTTAAGACCACTGCAGAGGCTGTTGGCAATTTCTAGATTTCAATGATCGAATGAGGAAATTGATTATTACGGCCAGCTTTTCCAACTTGGAAAGGATCCGCGATTATTTCAGTCAGGCGGCCAAAGAAGCCGGACTGGATGAAGATGCTGTTTTTGAGGTTCAGGTGGCCGTGGATGAGGCTGCCTCGAACATCATTGATCATGCATATGAGGGGGAATGTGAAAGCGAAATTGAATGTACCTACGATTTATTATCGGATGGTTTGAAACTTATCCTGCATGATCATGGCAAACCCTTTCAACCTGAAAAAGTGGAATCACCGGATATTATCTCAAATCCTACCCGGCGCAAACCAGGTGGATTGGGATTGTATTTTATGCGGCAGATGATGGATGAGGTTAATTTCTCATTTAATAAAGATGGGGGAAACAACCTGACCATGTTCAAAAAGCGGAGGCCGAAAGGTTGAAACCAATGGCCTCATTATCAGGGCAGTGGGGGTGGAAAGAACTTCATTATTTCAGTGAACAACTGATCCAGAGTGTGACGCTTGACCGGCAATGTGAATTAATTCACTTAATTCTGCAACAGCGTATCCAGGCGGAATCAAAACTATGGTTGTCCGAAATATTTTATCCGTTGCCGGGGGAAACTATTCCAGATTGTGTGAATTATGGCAAACCCTCGGGAATTGTAAAAAGATCCATTACCAATAAAAAAATTTCCCTGGTCAGGCATAAGGATAAAAACCTGATAGCAGCAGTACCGATGTTCACTCACAACCAGCTGATCGGCGCTATTGAGCTTAATTTCAATTCCAGTAAACCGCCAGAACATTCAGTCCTTGAATTTTTGGAGAGCTTTGGAGCACATTGCGCACTGGCGCTTTCCATTTCAAGACAATCCGCAGTTAAGGATTGGCGTTATGAACAATTGACTCTGTTAAGACAAGTCAATCTTCAGATCGCAAGGCAAAGAGAAGAAGCTACAATATTTCAAAACGTTGTGGATTTGATCCAGCGGGCATTTCATTATTATTTTGTAGTTATCTATGCTTTTGAATCAAGAGATCTAAAGTTGCATTATCGCAGCAGTGTAGGAAGAGATAATCCGAAAGTTCAATTGTCAGAAATTGGGTTGGATGAAGAGATCTCCTTAGGGGAAGGATTGGTCGGGAGGGCAGCAAAACTTAAAAAGGAAATTGTCTCTCCCAATGTCAAGAAAGATCAACACTACAATGCCGTAGCCGGACTACCCGGCACATGTTCGGAAGCATGTTTGCCTTTAATGATGGAAGGCCGCCTGCTGGGTGTTTTGGATGTTCAAAGCGACCAGCCGGAAGGGTTTCATGAGAATGACCTGGTGGTACTGCGCATCCTGGCAGATAATGTAGCCGCCGCATTGGAAGGTGTACTGATGGTGGAGGCACTAAGCCACCGCGCCCGCCAACTGGCTGCTATTACTGAAGTCAGCCGCCTGCTTGTTTCCATCCTTGATCTCGATGAGCTTTTGCACCAGATCGTGTCCATCGTGCACGAACAATTTAACTATCCTTATGTGCACTGCTTTGTCATGGACCAGGATAAAGAACGTCTGGTCTTTGAAGCTGGAACAGGTGAAGTGAGCAAGATTTTAACTGAACACGAGTACAGTTTAGGTTTGAATGATGAAAAAGGCATTGTACCTTTTGTGGCCCGTGAAGGCTGCACAACTATTGCAAACGATGTCAGCCTGGAACCTCTATATTTGGAAAATGCACTCCCGCCTGCCCATACCCGTTCCGAAATGGCAGTACCCCTTAAATATGGAAACGAGGTTTTGGGTGTTTTAGATATTCAGAGCGACCGGGTGAACAGCTTCTCTGAAGAGGATCGTTTTATTCTTGAGGTACTGGCAGCCAGTATTTCCACAGCACTTCGAAATGCCAATCTTTACCGCAACGAAAGCTGGCGGCGGCAAGTGGCGGAGAGCTATAAGGAGATTGCCAGATTATTCTCCACCCAATTCACTCTCGAAGTGGTCTATCAGGCAATACTAAAAGAGTTAATGCATAATCTTCCCTGTGATGCAGCTGCGATATGGATTGTTCGTCCGCATAACCATAAAAACTTGGCAACCTTATTAGATCTCGCTTGTGTGGAAGGTGTGGATACTGAAAAAGTCAGGACAGAATTAAAAAGAGACGGCAAATTGACTGAATGGCTTTTAAAAGCATTGCAATCCGATCAACCGCTGATCCGTAAAACCGGTGAACCGGCTGAGCCTTTGGGAAAGGCCTTGCATTTACCTCCAGAGTATTCGGCAATTGCAGCGCCGTTATGGACGACAGATCAATTATTAGGATTGATCGTCCTGACCCAAAAAGCTCCCAATCGGTATGGGATTGATGCTGCTGCCATGCTGGCAACCTTTGCCGGGTATATCTCCATCGCCATTCAAAATAATCAACTTTACGCTTCATCCGTGGAACAAGCCTGGGTTTCCACGGTAATGCTCCAGGTGTCCGAAGCAGCCCAATCGGTAGAAAATGCGGAGAATCTCTTAAAATCAATCGCTCGGATCACCCCTTTATTAATTGGGGTGGACCAATGCGCTTTCTTTTTACTCGACAAATACTCTTCTGAATATAAATTGATGGCGCAGGAGGGCTTTAAAGAATCCAGTAAGTCATGGCTGGAAAAACTACCCAGCTCACCCGATGGGAAAAAGGCGTTTGAAAAAGTAAGGATAGATCGTCCAGCAGTACGATTAATGGGAAAAAAGAATTTAATTGCGAACATCTCTGATCCGGCAGGCACACATAATAACAGTTATTTGCTCTTGCCACTCTATTCACGCAAAGAATTGTTTGGGGTTTTCCTGGTGGAGGTTGACCCGACGGGAAGTGTTCAAAATCAAGCCAATAAGCCAGATGACCAACGTCTGCATGTTTTGCAAGGTATCGCCCGTCAGACTGCCCTCGTACTGGAAAACATCCAGTTGAAAGAAAGCGGACAAAGTGAGGGTTACATCACTGCGGTCCTGTTACAGGTAGCCCAGACGGTTGCAAGTTCCACCGACTTGCATGAGACTTTTCAAAAAGTCGCTACCATTTTGCCGTACCTGGTGGGCGTGGATACTGTGTTGATCTACCAGTTGGATCAGGATAAACAAATCTTTAATTTGCGAGGATCTTACAGCGAGAAATGGGATAAGGAAATCGGCGGATTGGACCATCATGTGAAACCTGGCGAGCATTCAATCCTGGATTTAATCAGTAATGATAAAAAGCCCATTTTCCTTCCTCATGGGGATGTTAATCCTCAATCCTGGAATCTACCTTTGAATGCGCAAAAGATCCATAAAAGTGTAACTACATTGGGCGGGAATCCAGACATATTGTTTGCATTGCCTTTATTGGTGCGTAATGAACTGTTCGGTGCCTTGCTGGTATCCGAATCGAGCCAGAATTTTACATTCCGTGAAAAACGTTTTGAGATCATTCGTGAAGTGGCACAGCAATTAGCAATGGCGGCTCAGGCTGACAGGCTGACCGATGAGATGGTGGATAACGAACGGATGAAACGTGAAATGCAATTGGCCAATGAGATCCAACGCACTTTTCTGCCGGAACAATTACCCATTATTCCAGGCTGGGAAGTGGATGTCCACTGGCATCCAGCCCGTCAAGTGAGCGGAGATTTTTATGATGCTTTTCAATTACCGGATGGCCGATTTGGGTTTGTGATCGCTGACGTGTCAGATAAGGGTATCCCTGCGGCGCTGTATATGACCGTTACCCGTACTCTTGTGCATGCATCCGCCATGGATGCGGAATCACCGGCGAAGACGCTCTATCAAGTGAATAAATTGCTCTTGGAAAATTCCCAGGAAGGATTATTCACCACTGTTTTTTACACGCAAATTGATCCTAAAACAGGTGAAATGGTCTACTGCAATGCCGGTCATAACCGGCCGGGCTGGTTGAAAGCGAAAGGAAAAAGTGTTCATTGGCTTGAAAAGGGAGGAACTGCACTGGGTAGCTTTGCGGAAATTGATTTATGTGATTCCAGAATTACATTAAATGCGGGGGATTGCATGGTGCTCTATACGGATGGCGTCACTGAAGCACACAGCCCGAGGGATCAATTATTTGGGGTGACCCGATTAAAGAAATTTCTTTTTAGGCAGATTGGAAGACCAGCGAAAGAGTTGTTGGATGACCTGGATTCAGATCTTTCCGCTTTCCGGCAAGCCCAACCCCAGTCCGATGATATTACGGTGATGGCGATCCGACGATTACAAAAAAATTAATCAAGGGAATATTTCAACCTTTTTTCCAGCCGCAAGACCAGAAATGTCAGCCAGCGGGATGGTTCTTTTTTCTGTGCGAATTTATATCCCTTCCATTTTGAAATTCAGACCCCAAATATCCAATTGCGTGCGATATTTTATCCAAGCTGGTCCACCCAGCAGCCAATTGGTAACCTGTGAATTCATTCTGCCTCGATTAGATGATAGGCGGCTGGCCTAATTCCTTCAGCAGCTTATTAATATACAAACGCGCAATTTCCCGTTCCCGCCAAAGGGTTTGAGTATTTGAATCTATGGCGGACTGCGCAGGAGCGTTGAATAAAGTTATAAATTCAGTAAGCAAGTCCACTTGAAGCCAGGTTTCCAGGTGAACATTCTTATCACTCTGTTTGATCTGCACCATCACCGGGGACATCATCACTCCTCCGCCGCGTTGACACTCAATAGTTCCTTCAATTTCGCTGCGGATGACAAAACCGTTCTCAGCAGCCCATTTCTTAAGGATTGGAAAAACATCATCATCGAAAGAAAAATCCAGAATTGTGCGGGATGATTCAACCTTCTTTGCGCCTGAATGCATATTAATAAGTATAACGGATTGATCAGCAGCTTTTCGGTGAACAAAAATAATCTTAAAGTATAATCAAACCGAAAACGGAGGATTGATGGAAATTACCTGGTACGGACATTCTTGTTTCCGCCTGACGGAGAGAGCTGAGGCATCCGTTGTGTGTGATCCTTATGACAATCAGCATGTGGGATATCCAACACTTAAACTTAAAGCCGATATTGTCACCATCAGCCATGAATCTCCCAGCCATAGTTACCTTAAGGCAGTCAAAGGCGATCCCTATATCATCACTGGACCAGGCGAATTTGAAATTGGCGGAGTTTTTATTACGGGTGTCCATACCAATGGGCGCAGTAAAAAAGAGGCTACTGTTACTAATAATACGCTGTATGTCATTGACTACAACGGCATCAATATTGTTCACCTGGGCGATTTGATTGTGACACCCAGCCAGTCAGAAGTGGAGGAACTTGGCCCGGTACACGTGGCGTTGGTTCCGGTGGGTGATGGGGGCGGTTTAAATTCTTCCAAAGCCGCGGAAGTGATCAGCTTGCTTGAGCCGAATATTGTCATCCCGATGCACTATTCAACCCCCGCAACCAAGCTCAAATTGGATGGGATCAATAAGTTTTTAAAAGAGATGGGTCTCTCACATGTGGAAACCTTGCCTTCGCTAAAGATCACCTCCATTGAAGGCCTCCCGCAAGAGACCCGGGTGGTGGTATTGGATTACCCTCAGGAATAATGAGGCGGCATGCAGGCGAAATTGATTATGAGCTGGGACATCGCTCCCCAACATGAACAGGAATATCTCGATTTTGTGATCAATGAATTTATGCCCGGTCTTCAGAAAATTGGATTTAAATTGGGTGACGCCTGGGTGACGGTTTTTGGCGAATATCCCCAAATCCTCGTTTATGTTTTTTCACCCTCGATTAAAGAAATTCGGCAGGCGCTGCAGGACACACCCTGGCGGGAATTGCACGGCAAATTAATGGAGCATGTGGTTAATTACAGCCAAAAGGTTGTATCGGCCACATCCAGTTTTCAGTTCTAGCTTTACTTGTCGTACCCCCAAAAAAAGCCTATGCAGAAGATCGCGAAGATTCTGGTGAAATGGTATCCACGCCATGCGCGCCCATACCCTTGGCGGTTGGATCGTGAACCATATCACGTCTGGATTGCCGAGATCATGCTTCAGCAAACCCGGGTGGAAACCGTGATCCCCTATTACCTGCGCTGGATGGGCAAATTTCCAACTCTTGAAAAATTGGCAGAATCCGATCTGCAGGATGTTTTGCTTGTCTGGGAAGGGCTGGGCTATTATTCGCGAGCCCATAATTTGCATAAAGCTGCAATTGAGATCCTGCGCGAGAATGCAGGTGAAATTCCGAGCGAGGTCAATTTATTGCTGCCTCTTCCCGGGATCGGGCTGAGTACGGCTGGAGCGATCGCCTCGATCTCTTTTAATAAAGATGCGCCCATTTTGGATGGCAATGTCAAGCGGGTGATTGCGAGATTGTTCGATTATCAAAAGCCGATCAATTTGGCAAAGAACGAAAATGATTTATGGGAATTAGTGAAGCAGCTTTTACCCAAAGGGAAGGCGGGAATTTTCAATCAGGCTTTGATGGAATTGGGGGAGACAATTTGCCTGCCCAGGAATCCACATTGCAATGTTTGCCCCATCAGCAAAGAATGCCGGAGTTTTATTCTAAACAACCAGGATGAAAGACCGATCCGGCTGCGAAAAGCAAAGATCCCTCATTATGAAGTAGTGGCTGCTGTTTTCAAGGAACGCGGCAGATTTCTGATCACCCAGCGGCCGGCAGGAAAACTGCTGGCCGGGTTGTGGGAATTCCCGGGAGGGAAGGTTGAAAAGGGGGAGAATTTTGAACGATCCTTAAAGCGTGAAATTATGGAAGAATTGGCTATCGAAATTCAAGTGGGAAAAGAAATTGGCGCCTATAAACATGCTTACACTCATTTCAGTGTGCTCGTGCATGCTTTTTATTGCAAACGCAAATTGGGGCGTTTAAAGGCTTGCGAGTCTCAGCAAATTGCCTGGGTAAAACCCACGGAGTTTACACATTATCCAATGGGTAAAGTGGATCGCTTGATCGCCCGGCAGGTTACGGAAGAACCAGATAAATCAGTATAATATTTTCACATCATTGCATTGCTGATATGAAAATTGACCCATTTGCCCGGGAACGGGAAAACATGGTGAGCGTTCAGATCGCTGGTAGGGGAATTGTGGATGAGCGCATTTTGGATGCAATGCGCACCATCCCGCGCCATTTATTTGTTCCCAAAGAATATCTGCAGAATGCGTATGAGGATTTTCCTCTACCGATTGGATACCAACAGACCATATCCCAGCCCTATATTGTGGCATTTATGACCAACATTCTCGACTTGCAGGGAAATGAGCGGGTGCTGGAAGTGGGCACCGGTTCAGGATACCAGGCAGCCGTTTTATCCCTTCTCGTAAAAAAGGTCCTTACGCTGGAACGCATCCCCGAACTGGCGGATAGGGCACGGCAGACACTCCAGGAATTGGGGATCAAAAATGTGGATGTGCACGAGGGAGACGGTTCGTTGGGTTGGCCGCAAGATGCCCCTTATCAAGCAATTCTGGTAACAGCCGCCGCCCCGGCAGCTCCCCAGTCTCTTCTTGATCAATTAGACATGGGCGCGCGAATGATCATCCCGGTTGGCGGACAGTTTCAACAGGTGCTGGAATTGTGGCAAAGAGAAAAGGAAGGATTGAAGTCTGAAGCAATCCTTCCGGTGGCGTTTGTACCTTTAAAGGGGAAGCAGGGTTGGACCGTAGAAGAGTAAGAACCCCAAAACCGTTTGCCTGCACATTGCTGATTAAATTCGGCTGAAGGTCACCAGGATAGTCGGCCGGCGGTGGGTTTCCTTATAAATATAACCGCCCACAGCTCGAATGATGTCATTTTCCATATTACCGTTGGCATGTTTGACCGTTTCCACTACGGGTTTGACAACCTCGGCGAGGATCTCTTCACCCCCCTGCGTGGATGCGAATCCGCGGCTGTTGATGGCGGGTTTGCCGCGCAGCTGGTTGGTTTTAATATCCAGGTTGACATGGATCATGATCACGCCATCGCGGGAAAGGATCTCGCGGTCACGCATTTCTTCCGGACCCACATCCCCAACGCGCGAGCCATCCACAAAGACATATGAGTACGGAACATGTTCACCCAGACGCATTTTTCCATTTTTAAAGGTGAGCACCTGGCCGTTCTCGATCACAGCAATATGGTTTTCCGGGATGCCGGTTTGCTGGGCCAGCAATGCGCTCTGCTTTAAATGGCGCAGTTCGCCGTACGCCGGAATGAAATACTTGGGCTTAGTAAGGTGGATGAGAAGTTTAATATCCTCCTGGCTGCCATGCCCGGAAACATGCACCGGAGCGATCTCTTCATAGATCACATTGGCGCCCAGGCGGAATAACCCGTTGATCGTGCGATAGACGGCTTCTTCATTGCCCGGGATTGTTTTGGAAGAAAGCACCACCGTGTCACCGGGCTTGATATCGAATTGCTTTTGAGCCCCCATGGAAAGGCGGCCCAAGATGGAAGTTGGTTCTCCCTGCGCGCCGGTGCACATAATGACCACTTCTTCATTGGGCATATTGAGGGCCTGGTTAATGGTGACCACATGTTCATTGGGGATTTTGAGATAGCCCAGGGTTTCGGCGATCTGGACGTTTTCCAGCATGCTGGTGCCGACAAAAGCGATCTTCCGTTTGTGGGCGATCGCAGCGGTTGCCACCTGCTGCATGCGCGATACCAGGGAGGCAAAACTGGCAATGATGATGCGTCCTTTGGCCTGGTTGAATACCTGCTCAAAAGCCTCGTCGACTACTCTTTCAGAGGGCGTCCACCCGCTGCGCGTGGCGTTGGTGGAATCAGCGATCAGCGCCAGAACACCCCGATGGGAGAACTCCACCAGTTTGGCATAGTCGGTCGGCCAGTTGTCCACCGGCGTATGATCGAACTTGTAATCTCCGGATTGGACGATCAGCCCCGCCGGGGTTTCAATACCCAGCCCAACTGCATCCGGGATCGAATGGCACACGTGAAACAAATCCACTTTAAACGGTCCCACTTCAAAGTGCTCACCTGCCTTGACCACCCGTTTCGTGATCTTTTGGTGCAGCCCTTTTTTAGCCAATTTATTTTCGATGAAACCCATGGTCAGCGGGGTGGCATAGATAGTGGGCTGCATTTCTGCCATTAAATGATGAATGGAGCCGATGTGGTCCTCGTGCCCGTGGGTGAAGACAATGCCGCGGATCTTGTCCTTCTTGCCGCGCAGATACTGAAAATCCGGAATAATGTAATCAATCCCGGGCATATCACTTTCCGGGAACATCAACCCGCAGTCCACGATGAGCAATTGCTCATCATATTCGTACACCATCATATTGCGGCCAATTTCCCCCAGGCCGCCCAATGGGATTATTTTTAAAATATCATTTTTCATAAGTAACAAACCTCAATTGTTTTAGCCCTGGTTTATCCCCCAGGCGGGAAGTTTTTTAAGTTTAGGTAAATAAAAACCCTGGCATGAATTGTGGGCCAGGGTGATCTTAGCAGTGATGTACATAAACTTGCATCAAATTCATACACTAACCTAACGCTGGCGATCCAGCATTTCATTTACCGGGGAGAGATTATACCACTAGTTTGAGATACTTAGGTTTAATTGCAGGAAACCAACTGATCTGATTGAAGCAGATCGTTGGGTTTACCCTGAAGGGTATTTCGCAAACTCAACAAATCCCCGCCTCGCCACTTATAGATTGCATCGTGCGCCTGGATGTTCCAGGCATGGTTTTATGGTTCCAGAGATTGTCTTCGGTTCGATTGAGCGAATCTGTATCTCCTAACTATCAGGTGGGGGATGATTCCACCCACCTGAATAGCAGATCTGCACAAAATGCCTTTCGTTAAATTTTTAACGCCACTGACTTTGCAAGGGTTAGAAGAGCAGCCTTGTAAGAGGCGGCATCTCCTTTAATCCCGACTAAGCCCACGACAAAAATATTACTGCCTTTCAAAAAGGTATAGATACCGGCCTTTTCAACGATGGTCCAATACGCTTTCTCCCCAAGCCCGGATTCCTCTGTGATGACCACACCTTTATCCTCTGCCTGCTGCTTGGCGAGTTGTTGCTGCAGGATCGTACCTGCGTTTTGCGCGGAATCAAGGTCAACTCTTGAGACGACGATTGTGAGGTCCTTTCCCAGGTAAAAGCATGAAAAAACTGTCTCACCGTAATCACTATCTAAATCTGAAAAGGGGGATACTGAAACGACTGGTTGACCCATAACCTTCTCCGCTTCGGCGGAAGTGATCAGCGAGCAGACATCCTGCGTAGCACCAGGTATTGTCGTTGATTGTTTAGGTGCGGCTTCAGTACTGGTGATTGGGGTGGAGACTGGTGCGGTCGCAACCGCACCCCCGCACGCAGATGCAATTAATGCAAAACCACACACCAGGGCAATTACTCCCATTCGGTTTAATCGATTTATAGAAAACTGTAATTTATTTAACATTTCAAATTCCTTTCTTATCTAAATATAGGAAAGAAAGAGTTAAAAAATTATTAGCAGGTTATTAACATATTTTTTCTTAATTCAACTCTTTTGGGCAGCCCAAGCAGTAAAATATACCTGCGGTGGTAGAGTTGTATAGTAGAAGGGCATAGAACTCATAAGCCCTTGGTCGTGGGCTTATCTTGAAGGGTATTTCGTATGCTCAACAAATTCCACTCTCGCCATTTGCGTTCAAATATCTGCCTGACGTTTTGTTAAATATTACCGCCGTCAGGCGGATTTTTTCCTTGCTTTGGCAATCCAACCTGTGACCGAAACTTTTCTTTGCCCGAGGAACAAGTTCAACTGGGCGGCATGCTCCTGGACGTGGCGCATGTTATAAAGAAGTAACTCCGCAAAACTGACCTCGCCCCATGAGAACCGGCATTGTTGCTGAACCTTCTCATCGGTAAGTGCCTCAATCGTCGACTGGCACTTCTTACGGCCATGATCGAGATAAGCCTGCAACTCATTCCTGGTGTATTCCCTTTCAGGAAGCAATCCAGCCGGGTCCAGCTCATCAAGTGTGAAAGGGGTTGGGGGAGTGAAACCATCAACTGAGCCGGATAGGTATAAGTCAAGCCAAAATAGTGCATGAAAGGCGACATACCAGAATTTAGAGTATTCCGGCCGCTCCGATGGGTTGTCCCATAGGCAGCCGCGCCAAAGCTGATCAGGGCAGATGAGCAGGGCATCATCAAGCATGTCGATTGCAGCTCCAAACTGCTGCCAAATGAGGTTCTTCCAAGCTTTATCCATTTTCACATTCCTTTGAATCATCGTTCCACTTTTTCCTGTTCAGTCTTATTTGATAACCAGCAATTACCATTCCTTTGAGTGAATTAATAAATCAGACATGGACGGCAGGAATATCAATCACCAGGTAAACCAAACAGCAGGCTGCCGAGCCTATGGAGACCTCTGCTTATCGCATGAAAAGGAACCAACACCAAGGAATCCAGAGTCCAAAAATGTTGGAGAAATCGAGGGAAACCCATTAAGCGTTGCAGTATGCCTGAAGCTTTACCAAAGCGGGAAGTATAGATATACCAGCGTTTTGGCAGGTGACCTATTAAACCAGGCGGATGATTATAAATTTTGAATTCCATGCGATCAAGGTTCGTAATTGTGATTTTTTGAAAGCGGTTAAGAAATTGGGCGGGGACGGGGGCATGCATCTGCCTGGATAAATATTGCAGCGCTTCTTTCATTGTCAGGCACACCCCCCATTTTTCTGACTGAATGAGAAGGCGTTCCCAATCAATAGTGGGTGTTGTTCGGAGGATCATTAGAGCATCTGCAACCCACCTCAATGGAGGCACCTCATTCCACATGAGGCCGTGTACGCAGGTATGCAAGAGCTGATCAGTAGGATTCAGCGCCAGAGTTTGCATGCCTCCGGCGCATATCTGGATGGAACCATCCCAGAAATCCTGATCGGCATTCGCCTCAAGCGATTCAAATTGGATATGACGGTGCAGGTCCAGGATATGACCGTTGGGGCTCCAGAAATGAAAAGCTTTTTGGTAGGGAATATTTTTATCTGTTAATTTATCCAGCCGAAATTTCGTGCCCCACCTTAATTGCTTCAATTGATTGATCGCCGGGATTATTTTTTGGGATGGGACAAGCAGATCAAAATCACCCATGGGACGCAATCCAGTATCTTTATAGTGAACAATGACCAATGCGGCTCCTTTAAGGACCATTGTTTCGATATCTGCTTCATGAAATGATCTGATGACGCTGCTCATTTCTTTAAAGAGCATCTGGTTGCGATACCACGTATGGCGATAAACACCCTTAAATTTACTCAGGATAGGATGCGAGAACCTTTGTGAACGCAGGTTATTGAACAACAATGGTAAAAGATGCTGAGAACCCGGATCGAGGCTATTTACATCCGTGCCATTGATCCATTTCTCCCAGGATTGGATAGATTCCGGCCCTTTTAAAAGAGCTGCTTTAAGAAGCCATTCCTGTTGTTCGGTTGGCAAGCACTTATCTTTAAGATAAATTTTGCCCATAATTTAAGAGACCTTCGATTCTTGATCAGGAAGGTGGATTATGGGACTTTTTCTGGCACTCATGGTGCCTTTTCTGTTCAAGACATAAATGGAATCTGCCTGACGGGCAACCTCGTCAATATGCGTAATTAAAAGAATTGACGGTTCTTCAGCGAGATTTCGGATGTTCTCAAGTAGTTGCTTAACGGTATCGTTATCGAGGTGATTGGTTGGCTCATCCAGGATCAAGAGCTTTGGCCGGCGCAGCAGGGCTCGGGCAATCGCGATCCGCTGACACTGACCCCCCGAAAGCAAAACACCCTGTTCCCCCGTTTGAGTTTCGTAGCCCTGCGGTAATTGTTCGATAAATTTATGAGCCGAAGCCAACTGGGCAGCTCTTTCCACTTCCTTCAGATTTACATTCGGTTGACCATAGGTGATATTTTCAAGGATCGTTCCCGAAAAGATGACCGGATCCTGCGGAACCACTCCAATTTGCTTGCGAAGGTGGTTAATATCCAATGTGTCATAGCTGAAACCATCTGCGAACAGGCATCCTTTTTGAGGCCGGTAGAATCCCAGGATCAGGTAGGCTAACGTTGTTTTTCCGACCCCATTTGGTCCCATGGTGGCTGCCAAATTGCCAGGCTGAATGACGAGATCAACGTTGTGTAAAACTTCGCGCTCCTTCTGATAGTGAAAACTCACAGATCTAAAGGTTATCTTTCCCTTGAAAGAAATCTTCTTTCGCCCTTTGAAGGGGGTTTTGTCTTTGACACGAAAATTCTTTTCCAGGGTAATCAAGGATTCATTGCCCTCAATAATATACGGGAGGGAAGACAGCAATGTCTGCACATAACCTTTTAACAAGGCGATGGCTACATAAAATGAGAGCAAAGCCCCAAACGTCATGGTTTTTTCAATCACTGCCAGCCCACCTACGATCAGGATGAGGACCATGGGAATAATGGTGATCATATTTTGTACTGAGGTGTAAATGGCAAACGACATGGAATTGGCTTCACCGGTTTCGCGAACTTCTTCAAGATAGATTTTTTGGCGGTTTGTTTCCATCTCTTCAGCAGTCTGTATCCGGGTCAGTTCCATCATTTGCAGCACAAATAAGATACCTTTGCTGAAACGTTCAAAGGCGCGGTGAGAGGCTTGAGTTTTCTCGATCAGCCGCTTCTTCAGGAGGAAATGGTTGATCAGATAAAGGATGGGAACAATTACTATGATTATTGAAAAAAGCCTTGGGCTGAGATAGAGAAGAACGCAGCTGAGCGCAAAAATATTGATCATGGCCGGCAAAAAAAGTGCCACAATGGCATTGCTCATGCTATCCAGGCGTTGAGTGTCCTGAACAATGACAGAATGTAATTTTGCCAAATCTGCTGAATGAAAATGAGAACGCGCAACCAGGTAACATCTGCTCACCAACTCTTCACGGATATCGCGGAGGACCAGTTTGGTTGTGTTCAAGGATAAATAACGGGGATATAGCGTTGCTGCCTCGTTTAATATGCTAAGCACGAGGATCACCAAACCCAGCAATATCAGGTTGTGGAGTTCTCCCCAGGGGATGGTGACATCAAAAATATAACGCACCATGAATGCGATTGGCAATAGAATCAGGGACTGACCGGAAGAAAGCAGGATGCTCAAAATTAACCTGAAGAACCTGCCTTGATAGAACCCGAGATAAAACTGCCAGCTGGATATTTTCATGTCGCGTCTACCGTGTCGTCCTTAGAATTTGTATCAGGTTCATCCGGAGTTTTTTTCTGCCGGCGCCGGTCCAGAGCTGCTTTGATAATGTGGATGTAATCGGAACGATTATCTTTTCGACGAAAACTTGTATTATCCCTATGCACGCGCCGGATGAGCACAACTTGAGGGAGCATGATTATTTTGAGGCTTTGTTCATTAGCGCGGCTGAACCAGTCAATAAAGTCACCTAATTTCAAGCTTGTATCGAACAATCCAACCCGCCAGAACGATTCTCGCCGTATCAACGCTGTTCCTTTAAAATAGCCGGGCAAGGGCTTATCCATGGGATTTATTTTTTCCTCAGCCAGCCGACCAGTTTCAGAGCTATAAAATCTGCAGTGGTGGCCAAACACAATATCAATTTCCGGGTTTTGATCCATGATCGACATTTGCGCGGACAATTTTTCACCTATCCACATATCATCCGCATCCAAAAATGACAGAAAAGCTCCACTCGCTATTTTTACTCCATGATTTAAAGCTGAGGCGAGTCCTTGATGCAGCTGATAGGTGTAATGCACTTTGGGGAAACTTTTTGCGATCATCGCGCTCTTATCCGTGGAACCATCATCAACTACGATGATCTCCATCGGTCGGTAGGTTTGAACCAGAACACTTTGGATCGCGTCAGTCAGAAATCGCTCACCATTATAGACGGGGATGATGATACTCACCAAATTGTTCACACCAACCATTTTGACTCCTCAGACTTCAATAGAATGCACCATCACAAAAAATATGTCAACTACCAGACGACTTTTATTTCGAATTGCATCATATAATGTCTGCATGGATGGATATCCAGAATATTGTACTGTTCCTTCAAGATTTCCCCGGAGCAAGTGTATGATAAAGGTTTTCGTAAGCATTTATATACTCTCGCCAGGTAAATTCAGTCAGTACTCTCGCACGGCCATTCCGACCTAACTGTGTGGCGATTTCTGGATGGTCCAGTAGATTAGCGATTTTTCTGGCAAGATCCTGGCTGTTCCCGTTTGAAAACAATAAGCCGGTCTGTCCATCCATAACGGCTTCTTCCAGCCCGCCTACCCGGGTTGCCACAACCGGTCGCGCCATCTGGGCAGCTTCCAGTGCAACCAATCCAAACGCCTCGCGCCAGCGTGACGGGATGACCACCAGGGTAGCCTTATTGATCATTGCATAAACAGCCTGGGGCTCATATGCACCTGTAAATTCAACAACACTCCCTAATTGTAAGTCAGCAGCTTGCTGCTCCAACTGACTGCGGGCTGGGCCATCCCCAGCGATCACCAGGCGCGCATGCGGATAGTTTTTCACCAATTGAGCAAAGGTCTGAATGGCGAGGTCGAATCCTTTCTCGGGAACCAGGCGTCCGAGGCAGAGAATACACAAATTATCGAACGGAAGCGGTTCGGGCAGGATTTTTGTCCCCTGGAGACCATAATGGATCACAAATGAGCGTTCCCTGATTCCGGGTACAACCTGTTGGGCATCCTCTAACATCGCCTTTGAACAGGCGGTCGTCCAGGATGCTGCATGCAGGATCTGACCTGTAATGGATGCCAAGCTCCCATTTAAACCCTGTACACTCCCATGTAAAGCGACGACTAAAGGAACGTTTGGGATCGTCATCGTTCGAAGGTAAAAGTAACCGATCGGGGCAGGACCACCGAAATTGAGATGCTCAAGATCAGGGAGAAAGGTTTCTTTGAGCGTGGATATTTCCTTTTGAATAACCAGCAATTGGCGCAAATCCTTGTTCCGAAATGCCGATACGATCGGAAAACGGTGAACTGGAATTCCACCAAGCTCTAACAGATCCGGTGCTTTAACCCTGCCATGAGAAGTTATCACTACACATTCATGACCGTGCTCTACGAGGCTTTGGACATGCTGCAATGAGATTAGCTCAATTCCTCCAATATCCGGCCAAAAGATGGGTGTCCAGAAGAGAATCTTCATTTTTTCTTTCCAATTTCTGATTCTGAATGTGCCTGTCCCAGCTTTCTATATAAAGTATCATAGGCGGCCACCACCCGTTCCAAGCTGAATTCCTGCTCCGCTCTTTTTTGGGCAGTCTGTCCTATCGAAATGGCGGTTGCCATATTTTGAAGTAAAAAAATGACTTGCTCAGCCAATTCCGAGCTGCTCTCTTTTTCGAACAATAGACCGGTTTCATTATGGATTACAACTTCAGGCAAACCGCCGGTACGAGCTGCTACCACTGGACGAGCCATCTGGGCGGCCTGTAGTGCGACCAGCCCAAAAGGTTCCTGACACCGCGATGGCACGAGCAAAACCGTGGCCGTGTTGATCAAAGCAGGTATGTTTCCGGGTGGACACCAGCCGAGAAATTCAATGGAATCCATTAAACCCAAAGCGGCAGCTTGTTGCTCCAGCGAGAGCTTTTCGTTTCCCTCACCAGCAATTACCAGATGGATATCCGGGAACACTTTCTGTATATCGCTTAAGGCATGGATGGCTAGATCGAAGCCCTTTTCTTGGTTGATCCGTCCGATACATAGCAACAAAGGCGGTTTGAATGGCAGTGGTGTGGATGGAAGACATGGCATTTCTAATCCATTATAGATAACCGAAGATCGCGGAGTAATCTCAGGCGCCAATTGCCGTGCTTGTAACAAAGTTGCTTCAGAAACAGCGACCACCCAATCGGCATCATGTAAAGTACGCCCTACCAGGGAATTATTACTTTGAGCATGTACCGGGGATTCATGAAGCGTAAAAATGGTTGGGATGGAACAACTGGCACGAACTAATGGTAAGAAGAAGATACTCGGCTGACTGGAATTAATGTGGATCAAATCTGGTTTAAAGGTCTGAAATATCTCCGTTATTTGATTGGTTAACTCCCGCACCGCCGCAAGGTCTCTGCTTAAAATCACTGGCTGAAATGGAAGATGAAAGATATGAATACCGTCCGCTGATTCCTCAAGCACATCCCCCCATCCGCTCTGCGAGGTTAAGACCGTGAATTCATGACCCCGCTTTTGTAAAGCATGGATTAGCGGCTTGCTTATAATTTCAACCCCACCGATGTGCGGCCAGAACAATTCAGTCCAATAAATGATTCGCATCCTAATTATCGCAATAGTTCAATAATACTTTTTGCTATTGTGGAACGATCCGTACCTAATTTTAGAACATAACAAGGGACTTGCTTGACTAATCTGCTCATGCTTCGGAACGCATGGTTTTCTATTCCTGGGATATGAAATATTGTGCTGGGGGCTAAAGAAAGTAATGCCTTCGAAGGTGAAACCGAAATGAGGTCTGTATTGGGTGATCCGGTGATTTGCGGTATAAGCACGGCTCGCACAGGAAATCCTGATAATATTTTAGCGGATTTGTATTCGGATAAAAAGAATAATGCTTTATCCGTGTTCGTATAGGTTTGTAGACTAAGAGCTGTTTTCGGGAGCGAAAATCGACCGATTTCGTTCAGGCAAACTTTAGCTGAATTGTACAGGCTGGCGACATAAGGTTGTTCAGAATTGGTTAACAAACAGTTATCATCGCTTACATAGAAGAGTCCAGAATCCAGGCAAGCCATCGCTGTTGAAGATTTACCCGAGCCACCTTTCCCGACGAGCAATACTCCGCCCTCAGGAAAACCGACCGCTCCGGCGTGGAGAATATATTCCTTGTGGCGGTCAAACCACCATTCCAGTATTTGCAGTAATGGTGCGCCGCTTTCATATTGTTGCAATTGACTTAATGTACGCACCTGGTATATCGCCAGGTTCTGATCCATATCCATCAGATCGTAGGTACTGTTACGAGGATTAAAAGTGATTCTAAACCGCTGATCACAGAAACGCCAGATTTCCTCCCGCCTGACGAAATCTTCTACATCCCAGGGAGGGCAAGGAATATCTATGCCAGTCGATTCACTATCCCAAAGAAAGACTTTAAGTGCGCTTGAAGATTCACTTGACTTTGCCAGGTGCTCAAACGCAGGACAAAGCAAGGGTAAGAGGGCAAGGCCAGCAAAGCAAAGCTGAATATCATGATTACCGATCTGATATTGTCGAGTACTTTGCCCTCCTGCCGCGCGTTCTGCACGCGCATAGGCATCACGGACAGCTTCGAAATATTTGATTGCCAAGCTATCCGAAGGATGTCCCAGCATTACAGCTTTTCCTGTTAAATTGATTAATTAGGTTTTTCTGATTGAGGTGCTTCATCAGATTTTTGGATCGGCCACCCTTTTTCACCAACCTCATGAATAGGATCAAGCAAAAGTAATTCCTGCATGTCGGTATAACGATCCAATATTGGAGGCACAAAAGCAGGGAGGTCAATCACAGGTGCAACAGAAATTGTTTCATCCGCCTGATTTTTGTCAACATTGTGTTTCGGTTGGATCTCTTCGATCAGGCCATCTTTTAATAGATCTGCCAGGAATAAATTAACAGATTGGACGACTTCTTTTTTTTGATCCTGATAGCGGCCTAGGATTTGCTCAATTATTCCACTTTCCGAGAACCCATTTTCTATTAAACTCCAAATTTCTACCGCTACATTTTGGATGCTGTAATAGTTACCATTCTCGAGGTTGATTAGAATAACTTCATTATCAAAAGATTCGAAAAGAATATCCGGTTTTCTTATCTGAAAATACCTATCTGACACGACCTTTTTACTCCATTGAGATAATTTTTGCATGAACCTATTAAGGAATTACGCTGGATAATTATAACCCGGGATAAACAGAGGTTTTTTGGACCCGATTGATCAAAAATCCCCTCAAACCTTATTTATAAAAGATACTATGAGCGAAAACTACAAAATTGATCGTCTCATAACGAGTTTAAAAATTTTATCTCTAGTTGATGTCCCTCTTCTATACACGCTGTCATCTTAGTATTCATGTCAATTAATGATCTTGGATAAAGAGCAGAGGACTCATAAGCCTTTGGTTATGTTTTTGTCCTGAAGGAGTTCGCAAGATTAATAAACCCCACTCTCGCCACTTTTTCTTGTGTACCACGGGTGGGAAAAATGTATGTACATAATGCTCTCTATGCGCGCTTTGGTTAGCATGACATACTTACTCTTAACCCCTGGGGGACTCCCTTTGGTCGCAGACGTTCACCCCTTTGGAGTGCAGGCAACCCCCTGGTGTGTCACATTTTCTTTATAATTTTCATACGATATCTAGAAGAAAAAGGAGAATTATAAATTAATCTATTCTTCCTTGTCCCGATGGTTGCACGAAGCAACCTCGGGACGAGGACACCACGCTTCGCTCTGTGCACGTCTCCGCACTTCATTCATATGAAGTGCTTCGATGTACGTCAAATTTCAAAAAACTCCTTAATTTCGAAGGAGTTTTTTGTTTTCAGATTATTATTGACCAGGGGATTAATGAATTTTATCCAGGTTCGGGACTATTGAAGCGCCAATATCCCTCATCAATAATGCTCAAAGAGACTTTTTGTATTGAGCATTTAAATTATTAGTCTCTATATATAGAGGTCACGCTTGTTGTAAATCCAATACGCTCCGATTAAGCTGACTGCAATTATTATCGCGGATAGCAGCAGGAAAAAACCATCCATGTGGCCGGACTGCAAGAGTTGGCTGGCGTCAAAAAACTTAAAGGGGGTGAAATATTTAAGAAAATCCAAATCCGATTGCATACTAGCGAGCACATACAAGAAATAGGTGATCAAGATGATGGCTACCGTGGTCGATCCGGAACGTTTGTATTGTTTCATGGCGCACCCCAGCAGCAGTCCTATGGCAAGAAAGATCAGCTCAATGACCAGCAATGCCTGCATTTCCAATGCCAGGTAGCTGTAGAATGCGGGTTCTGGATTAAAGGAACGGGTGGCAACCAGAGACACACCCCAGGTGATCAGCACGAAGGCAATGCAGTAAACCAATCCAGCCAATGCCTTGGCAGTAACGACAGCGCTTCTGGTCACCGGCAGTACTAAAGAAAATTCTACAGTTTTATCACGCTCTTCCTTTGAAATAAGGTCACTGCCCCACATGGCGGCTGCAATGGCGCCCATTAAAGCGAAATAAACAAATATCAAACCGTAAAAGCCGGTTAAAGTAGTTAAATTGAACGCACGCATATTGAAGACATCCAACATTGCCTTGGGCAGCGTGTCCAGCATTTTCAACATGGAAGCATCACCAACGAAGGCAGAGAATTTTGCTGTTACGGCCATGATCAGCAAAGCGATAATAACCGACCAGATCAAAAGAGATTTTAAATTGGCTTTTAATTCTCGAAAAAAGATATTCACAACATGCCTCCTTGCGCTACCGCATGAATATCGCGGTGGGTGTACAACCAATAACTGGCTGCCAACGAGATGATAGTGATGGTTATATTGAGCAATACCAGCGGCAGATTATACGCACCATGCTGAACAATATAGTTTGGATCGAGGTGTTTAAAGGGTGTGATGAGTTCAAGGGCGACATCACCGAATACACCACTGAATGCGTTAAGAATATAAGTGCCAAATGCCAGGCCAAGTGAAAAGGGTGTCACGCTGCGTACACGTTTAACTAGAAGTGAAATAACCAATCCCACACTCAAGTAAAACAATTGGAAAATAATGATGCTCATTAGTACCAAAACCAAAGTCCTGATATCAAATGAACGATTGCCTTTGAAAAACGCAATTGCAATGAAACTGCCTATCCATATAACCAGGTTTGTCAGAGTGAGGCAGGCCAGGACAGCCAGCAGTTTGCTGGTCAATACCTGCCCACGGCTGACTGGCTTGCTCAGCAAAAAATCAGCAGTCAATTCGCTTTCTTCAATGGAAACCAGCCCAAAACCGTAGTTGCCCGCCTGGACTGCCAAACAAATTTGGATGAAAAGAAAAACCAAACAATAAAAACCAAGCACAGTGGAAAGGTCCGCGCGATTCATTCCGAATGCCTCCAGCAGTGCCGGTGGAAATTTTGCCATCATCAGATTCAGCATTTCAGCCTGGTCAGCGAATGAGGGAAAAATGGAAAAGTAGAAGAATATTAGTAACGTTACCGACACTGACCAGGTGAGAACTGATTTCAGGTGCGACCTAAACTCGTATCGAAAAATGGTTGAGTTCATGGTTGCCGCCTATTCATAGTAATGCATGAAGATTTCTTCAAGGGTCGGCTCTTCAATTGTCACATCCACAACTTTCAACCCGTTGAGCTTTTTCAGAATGGTATTAATGTCGCCTTTGAAGAAAAAGTGCATGCTGCCGTTATCGGCCTGGAGGTTGGTTATCCCAGCCAGCTTAAAATCAGCCGGTTTCAGCCCTTCGGCGGTCACATTCACCTTTTTGTAATTGTTCTTCTGCAGGGTGCGGATGTCCGAGATCTCGACGATTTTACCCTCGCGGATGATGCCAACCCGATTGCACAGGCGCTGTACCTCGCCGAGGATATGGGAGGAGAAGAAAATGGTCACACCGCGGAAATTCTCTTTGCGGATCAGTTCGAAGAACTTGCGCTGCATAAGCGGGTCCAGACCTGCGGTGGGTTCATCCAGGAAAAGAAGCTTGGGGCTGTGCAGCAAACCCTGAACAATACCCACTTTTTTCTTATTACCGTAGGAGAGGTCGCTGATGCGGCGGTTCAGTTCGAGTTCCATGACGCCAGATAGTTCTTCAATGCGCTTGCTGCAGTCCTTGCCATAAAAACTGGCGGAATATTTCAACAGGTCGATGACCTTCATCCCTTCATAGTAAAAGACATCCGAAGGCAGGTAGCCGATCTCACGGCGGATCTCCGGCCCATGTAAGGTCACATCCTTGCCAAATACTTTGGCACTGCCGCTGGTGGGGTGAATCAGGGATAACAGCAGGCGGATGGTGGTTGATTTCCCGGCACCATTCGGGCCGATGAAGCCAAAGATCTCTCCTTCTTCTTGTTTAAAGGAAACATCAATGATTCCGCGGGACTTGCCGTAATACTTTGTTAAATTATTCACTTCAATTATGTTCAAGGTTCACTCCTTTGCAATAAAAAGTGGCACAACAATGACTGAATAAATTATAGATCAAATAGATATTGAGGACTAGAATTCGAATAGTTCAGTTGATATTATGGATCGTTTCGGGTGCAACATAAATAAACCCCTACGATATTTACATGTGGTATGGAAACCCCCTTAACGGGGGCAGGCTATAGATTTAGCGAGGGGATAGCAGTAAACTTTTACGCGGCAGTCTGGCGGTTATACAGGTTGTCGCGGATTAGGAACACTCTGCGGCGCAGCAGGTCATCTTTTTCGATCATGGCAGCCACTTTATCGCAGGCGTACATTACGGTGGTATGGTCGCGTCCGCCAAATGAAGCGCCAATTTGCAGCAGGGTGGCATTCGCCTCTTCGCGCATCAAATACATGGCCACCTGGCGGGGGAGGGCTATTTCGCGTGACCGGTCCTTGCTTTGCATCTGTTCACGGCTGATCCCAAAAGCGCGGGCGACCGCATTGACCACCTGCCCAGTTTCCACCGGCGTGCATTTTGGCAAAAAGTCCACCAGTGCCGCAGAAGCCAGGTCCATGCTCAGAGGCTGCCCGCTCAGGTCTGAATAGGCCAGTACGCGGGTGAGGGCGCCTTCCAATTCGCGGATGTTTACCTGGATCTGGAGGGCAATGGCTTCCAGAATGGAATAAGGCACCTGGCGTCCGGCCCGTTCCGCTTTTGTGCGCAGGATCGCGATGCGGGTTTCCAACTCGGGCGGCTGAATATCGGCGATCAAGCCCCATTCAAAGCGTGACCGCAGGCGTTCTTCCAGGGTGCTCATCGCTTTGGGGGGTCGATCGGAAGAGATTACGATTTGTTTGTTTTGCCCGTGCAGGGTATTGAAGGTGTGGAAAAATTCTTCCTGGGTGGATTCTTTCCCGGCAATGAAATGGATATCGTCCACTAACAATACATCCACCTTGCGATAGCGCTCGCGAAATGAATTGGTCTCATGATTGCGGATGGAATTGATCAGGTCATTGGTAAATTCTTCGGAAGAAACGTACAGTACATTAAAATTCCTGGCAGTGACCGCATTTCCAATGGCTTGAAGCAGATGGGTCTTGCCTAATCCAACTGCACTGTACAAAAAGAGAGGGTTATAGGCATTGGCTGGGTTTTCAGCAACTGCCAGGCTGGCGGCATGCGCCAGGCGGTTATTGGGACCCACGACAAAATTTTCAAAAGTATAGCGGTTATTCAGGGAGGTGTTATGGGTTTTAGCCGCCACGACCTGCTGTTCGATTCTTTTAGGCTCGGCGGGCTGCAAATCCGGTTCGGGTTGGTGAATGACAAAAACCACTTTTTGGGGTCGATTCATGATCCCGCATAATAAACGCTCAATGGTGCTAGTCAGCCGGTTTTCCAGCCAGTCGCGGGCATAGGCATTTTGAACGCTGATGGTAAAAACCTCATTTTCATTGCTTACCAATTGAGCGTCTTTTACCCATGTATCGAAGGATGCCTTGGGCATTTCCATTTGGAGCTGACCGATGGTGGCCTGCCAGGCTTGTTGTTCGTTCATGCACCCTTCCTCCCGTTCAAAAGTAAAATCTTCACAAATAGAATGTGTCTCAAGAAACCCACCGCTGCTGCAACGGTAGGTCTTTTTCCTTTTAAATGAGCACAAATGGGTTGTGCGATGGGATCAGCTCCAAAAAGTGCTGGAGCCAAAAACTGTCCGAAGTTAACTGGATTCATTCTAACAAGGATGAGGCCCCTGAACAAGTCGCTTAACCTACGCAACCTTAAAAAAGATGCATACTTTAAGAATCGAAACCTTAAAAAACCTTTTGTATAATTGTTAAGTGTGAATTCTGATTAGTACGCTTGTTCTTGACCAGCCGTAGGCAGAAATTAAGAAAAATCCCCCACCTGTAAGGGTGACTGTCCACTTTGCCCATAAGTAGTGCAATTCCGATGCCAGCGATTTTAAAAAGGAATTTGAGATAGGAAAACACTACAATAAAAAATATATGCCTTACAGGGAATATAAATTGTCAACTAATTTATTTTAGAGTTCATTAATTGAACAGCCTGACGGGCCAGCTGCACCGCATAATTTGTACCGCGATCCCAGGGGTAGATCTGGCTCATGCTGGCAAAGAATAAATTAGGGATGGGGGTGGAAATTCCCGGGATATTGGCGGAATGATTCACAAATGGGATGGGTTGGGCGTAAGTGCTGCGCGAAAGCCAGCTCTCCGTCACCCAGCTTGGATCAAAATCCGGATTGATTCGTTTTAAACTGGGGATAAAACGGTTTAGCAGCTCTTCTTTGCTCAAAGAGAAGTACTCATGAGCTGGATCAAGGTAATCTCCGCAGTAGAGTATATGCTCACCGCCGAAATTTTCTGATGAAACAAAATTAGTATGTTCCACTAATGCCAGAAAGGGGAATCCGGCAGATTTTGGAAGGTTGAACCAGTAATATCCTTTTGTGGATAGCAGGTATTTGAGAGAAAGAATAAGAGCAATGGCTCCGATTGATTTCAATGAATTTATTTGGTTAACGTATTCCGGAGTTAACGAAGATGCCATCCGAGTAAATATTTGCGGGGAGGTGGTGACCAGGACCTGGTCGAATTCTGCTTCTTCATTGGAAAGTTTTACCTTCATACTACCATCCGGCATTGGTTGGATGAAGTTGACGGGAGAGTCTAATCTGATCCGGACGCCCCGGGTTTTTAAAATTTCAGTAAATTGGTCCACAAATGCCTGAAGACCACCTTCGAAGGTGCCAAGTTTTCCGGTACGGGTTTTAAAGCGTGCCCAGAACCAGGCCATATTCACCTGTTGATGATACTGGCCAAATTTTCCAATCAGGAGCGGTTCGTACAATAATTCAAAAAGCTTCCTGCCATAATATTTGCGTAACCATTCATGGGCAGTAAATTTTTCAAGAGGCTGCCAGCGTGATAGATATCGCAGATACATAGTAACAAACCCAAACCGGGCGATATCCATCAGCGAAAAACCCGGGAAAAAGAGAGCGGAAAGTGGTGAATCGAGCGGGTCAAAATTTCCATTATGGTAAACAACCGTCTTGGGTTGGTAAAAACGGACATTATTTTTTAACCCCAATTCATCGATCAGACCCAGAATATCCCGGTCTGTTTGGAACCAGTGATGGTAATAGATTTCCAGTGACCACTTCCAATTGGGTTTCTTAAAACCGGAGGCTAGACCTCCCAAATGGTCGGAAGCTTCAAATAAAGTCACCTCGTTCCCATTTTTTGCCAGATCGTAAGCGGCAGTCATTCCCCCGATTCCAGCACCGATGATTGCTATCTGTTTCATGCGCATATTTTATCATGCGGAAATTTATTAAAAAAATCTTTTAAAACTATTTCACCCGCTCTTATAAATTTATTGAGATAAGTTCAGCTTTTATTTTTCAGGGTTGCCAGGTAATAAGGCAATGCTGAGCTTTTATTTGAAGGGACCTGGCAAGAAAAAAAAAAAAATACTTAAGCAGTGTTTTTCGTCAAAATAGAATTTCCAACAACTTGCGAATTTACTCTTCTTTCTTGGTGGCTGGAACCTCTTTGGTTTTTGTGGTTTCGCTTGTGGTTTCAGTTTTCTTCTCGGTTCCCTTATCCTCGGTTTTTTTATGAGGGGTGGTGGGAGTGGAACCCGAACTTGAGCGGTGATCCGTGGAATAGAATCCAGAGCCCTTATAGATAATCGTTGCCGGGGTAAATACTTTGTTTAAAGTCATTTTTCCACATTCAGGGCAGCGTTTTAAATGAGGGTCCGCAAATTTTTGGTTATGTTCAAACTCATAATCGCAATTTGAACAACGATAAACATAAATAGGCATGTATTACTCCGAATTTCAAATTATAGCAGAGAAATAAAAAATTCTCAAAAAAGACCGTATATTTAATAAACTGTTCCCTATTGTATAATCCGATTATCAGAATTTTATTGGAGGGTCTTATGTCTTTACCCCGCGCCGTTCAATCACCAACCGGAAATAAGTTAACCTGTAAATCGTGGCAGACGGAAGCAGTTTACCGCATGATCCAAAATAACCTGGATCCCAGGGTGGCTCAACGGCCATTGGAACTGGTGGTATATGGCGGGCAGGGGAAAGCGGCTCGTAACTGGGATTGTTTTGATGCCATTTTGGAATCATTAAAAAACCTTGAAGATGATGAGACCCTCCTTATTCAATCCGGTAAGCCAGTTGGAGTTTTTAAAACCCATAAGGATGCTCCACGCGTATTGATCGCCAATTCCAATTTGGTGCCCCATTGGGCAACCCAGGAAGTCTTTGATGACCTGGCCGCCAAAGGGTTAATGATGTATGGGCAAATGACTGCCGGTTCATGGATCTATATTGGCACGCAGGGCATTTTGCAGGGTACTTATGAGACCCTGGCTTCCCTGGCAAAGCAGAAGGGCTGGAATTCACTTCGGGGAAAATTTGTTCTCACGGCTGGTCTGGGCGGCATGGGCAGTGCTCAGCCATTGGCGATCACTATGAATGAAGGTGTCGGATTAATTGTTGAGGTGGACCGCAAGCAGGCGCAGTGGCGGAAGGAAATTGGCTATCTGGATCTGGTAGCAGAAGATCTTGAAGAAGCGCTTTCATTGGTTCTGGAGGCGAAAGAAAAAAAGATCCCGCGTTCAGTGGGGTTGATCGGCAACGCGGCTGAGATCTACCCCGCGCTTGAATCCAGCGGTGTCATTCCGGATGTAGTAACCGATCAGACTCCAGCGCATGATTTCCTGATGTACATTCCCGCCGGGTTGACCATGGCTGCCGCCGAAGAATTGCGCAAATCAGACCCCAAAGGTTACAAACGCCGCTCCATTGAATCCATGTCCAGCCAGGTGCGTGCCATGCTGGCTCTGCAGAAAATGGGTGCAGAAGTATTTGATTATGGCAATAATATCCGGCAGCGCGCCTTTGATAATGGGGTCAAAGATGCTTTTGGATTTCCGGGTTTTGTCCCAGCTTATATCCGCCCCTTATTTTGCGAAGGAAAAGGACCTTTCCGCTGGGTGGCGCTTTCCGGTGACCCTGAAGATATTTATCGTACCGACCGGGCGATCATGGAACTTTTCCCGGAAGATAAGCATTTGCAGCGATGGCTAAAAATGGCCCGCGAACAGATTCCCTTTCAGGGATTGCCGGCACGTATTTGCTGGCTGGGTTATGGTGAACGGGCGAAAGCCGGCCTGAAACTTAATGAACTTGTAGCCAACGGAGAGATCAAAGCACCAATTGTCATTGGGCGTGATCATCTGGACTCCGGCTCGGTGGCATCCCCCAACCGGGAAACGGAAAGCATGCTGGATGGAAGCGACGCGGTCAGTGATTGGCCGATCCTCAATGCACTGATCAATGCCGTCGGTGGCGCAACCTGGGTTTCCTTCCATCATGGCGGAGGAGTTGGGATAGGGTACAGCCAGCATGCAGGGATGGTGATAGTGGCAGATGGAACGCCGCAAGCTGCCGTCCGCCTGGAACGTGTGCTCACCACTGACCCTGGTATGGGTATCTTGCGCCATGCGGATGCGGGTTATCCGCAGGCTATTCAGGCTGCGAAAAAAAATGGGATTCATATTCCAATGATGAAATAGAAATAAAAAAAGCAGACCATTGCGTCTGCTTTTTTGAAATTGTATTTACCTGACTTATGACTTATTGAGGCAGTGGATTACTTCTCGCCCAATCATCCCCGATGATCACTGCAATGTCTGCACCCACATTGGGGTCGAATTTGTTCCAGATGTTGGTTGGCTGCACCTTCATCAGATCGGCCAGGTACTTCAGTGTGTATGGCTTGGAGTTATACACATAAATGGTGGTTATTGCAGTGCTCTGATTGGCATTGATTTCCTGAACGATATTCATACCCTGATCGCGCAGATACTGCGAGGTTTTCGTTGCCAGACCGGGAGTTGTAGTGCCATTCTGAATGGCTATTCTGGCGGCTTCATCCCGAACAAGAGTGGAGTTGGCGACAGGGGAGGCAATGGGGGCTGCAGACCCGCCAGTGGAGAAAATGGTATCCCGCAAAGTGCGGATTTTATCCATGATTGGGATGAGAATATCCAAATTATCCGGCGATTTCGCCGCGATCATCATGTTGTAATCGATCACACCCTTTTTAATATTGGCCGTATTGATCTGTAATGCCAGCAGGCCCAACTGAAATATCTCCTGGAAATTATTAATATTGGTGCGAATCCCGGAAGATAATTCCTGGTAGATTTTTGGCGCATTGGCGATCAAAGTTGGCAGTGAATCATATTTCAGAATGCGATTGCGGACGGCCTCAATCACCTGCTGCTGGCGGGCTGCCCGGTCAATATCACCTTGACTTCCCGAGTAGCGTTCGCGGGCGTACGAAAGGGCCAGTCCGCCGCTAAGTGTGTATAGCCCTCCAGCTTTGAGAGTTTGCTTGTACTGGCTCCCCCAATCTTTCACAGGCACATCCTGGGGGGGAATAATGACTACTCCACCGATTGTATCGATGAATTTAATGAAAGCGGAGAAATCAATTTGAGCATAATAATTGATCGGAACCCCGATCAATTGCTCCACCGTTTCAGTGGCTAATTGCGGCCCTCCACCTGGATAATGATTGGCTTCTCCCAGGAAGTAAGCTTCATTGATCTTTCTAAAACCATAGTTGGGAACATTCACCCAAAGATCCCGCGGAATGGAAAGCATGCCGCCGGTCTTGGTGACCGGATCTATGGTTAGCAGGATCATGGTGTCACTACGTGGAATCTCTTTACTCTCCCAGTCACGGTAATCCAGGCCCAGAAGCAAAAATGTCACGCGGCTGACGCCGTTCCATGGCTGGGCAGTAGGCTGATTAAGCTGGGTTTGCGGGAGGGTGGTGTCTCCCGGTAAATTGGTCTGGGATTGGTCGATTACCGGCGCACCGGGTAAATTGAACATAGTCATGCTGGAAGTAAAGTTCCGCACAAAATTAAAGGTCAAAATGGAAGTGACCATTGCCAGGATAAGAAAAATGATCAGGATCGCCTTGGTTACCCGATCCATAATTTTTATTTTCGTGAAGAATCGTTGAAATAATTGTTTCATTCTAATTAAATATTAAACTAGCATCCTAAGCAAATTTCCATCAATGAATTAGTAGCAAGAGACGTACCAGTTCTACTTATTCACCAGTTTTTGGTTCGGGAGGAGGAACGGGCAGGTCTGCTGTTTTCGTTTTTACCCACTTATCACCTTCGTCGATAAGCATAATGGGAATATCTTTGACAATGGGGTATTTTCGTCCACAATCCTGGCATTCAAGCCAGCTGTCTTTATATAATTTGAGCAGCCCGTCTTTTTCGCGAACACAGGACGGGCAGCGCAGAATATCCAACAATTCTTTCTTGATCATGTTTCCTCCAAAAAGGACTTTTTCATTGGACAAATTTTACCACTTTGGAATAAAGAAAACCCTGAAATTGAATTAAGGGGTTTCCTGCTGGGGAATCCCTTCTGTACCTGGGCCGTATTCATATACCGCCCGCCAGGGTTCGTAATGAGTGCTAAAACTATCCTGGATGTAAACAGAATTATTCCGGTACACAATTCGGTTCACGATGACATCCGCTCCCTGGGCTTCCCAATCCACCTGCTTGATCTCGCCATTCGGCAAAGCTGGATTTTCACGGTAAAGCGGTTTGGGAGGTTCGACCAGGTTGAACGGTCCGCTTGGATCCCAGGTTGTCTTGCGACCATCCGATGTGGAATAGAATTTCCAGGTCAGAGAATTGCTTTGCGGATTAACATAGGTCTCCATTAATAACCAGTAAGGCGTATCATTGGTGAACTTTAAATCCACTATTGGAACATACACCGTTGCATCCAATCCGGCCAGATTGGGATTGATATGATTGCCAGCTTCTTTTTCGTAATACTTGACGCGATAGGCGTGCGGGGTACGTTCATTAATCGGGAAACCGCTATGAAAAGCAGCCCGGAATAAAGTGGTGCTCACCTGGCATACTCCACCGCCCACACCTTCAATTGTCTGGCCATTAAAGATGATCAAGGCTTCTGCATAACCGGTATTCAGACTGATCTCGCCCATCGCTTTGGCCATGGAAAAAGTTTCGCCGGGTGCCACCAGTAATCCATGAAAACGGCTGGCAGCGGTCTGGATGTTTTGTACACGTGCGTTAGAAGAGCCATAAAAATAGGAAGATTCGGATTTTATTAGTTCGCGGATGCCCAGCTGTTCTCCCGTCGATTCATTTTTTACGGATGGTTCAATGTATAAAAATTCCAGGGGTATTGAACGTATGCCATTTCGAATTTTTTCCTGTACCGAGGCAATGGTTTTTTCAATATCCAGTGTGCGGCCCGTTATTCCCCCTTTGATCAATTCCAGCTGGCGGGTTTCATCATTAAATGTGAATCGCGGGTTTTCCGAAGGATGGTCCTGTGAAGGAGAAAGACTGGCAAGAATGCTACGAAGGATGCTTTCATTTAATTTTGCATCGAATCGAACACCATCCAGATTTTTAATTCGGTCGAAGATCAGCATACCGGCCAATTCTTGCGGGGTAAAAACCCAGGAACCTCCAAGTGAACTTGAGTCAACCGGCGCGGTCAGGTTCATGGAATTAGAAAAGATAGCTTGGGCTGAAGCTGCATATTGGCTGGCATCCTGCATTTCCGGAGGGGTTTCTTTTACTGCCAATGGAATAACACCTTCTCGCTGGCTTTGAATGGCATTGGTAATCAACTCGATACTGACAGGGATATCCAATGTTTTTCCAATTTGCCCGGGTTCGGCGATGATCTCTGAGCCCTGAACCTTTAGATTGGCTTCGCGGACAGGTTGGTCAATCTGGTCAGCGATCTTTTGCAGGTACGCATAGGTGATGTTCTGGTTAAATAGATATACCGGGGAAACCGGATGGTGTGAATTCCAAATCCCGATCAAGTCCCCGATCAAGCGGTCTAGCGGACCGCTGCGCCCAATTTGATAGGCATCCTGCAGGGTGGAACCTGGGTCAAGGCTTACGCCTAATTGTTCGGGAGTTACTTCCCAAAGGTTAGTCTGATATTGGAAAATTAATTTGCCAGTTTGCGGGTAAGTGATTAAATAACCTAATTGGAGGAGCGCCTGGTTGGTTGACATTCCGCCAATATTTACCTGCCCCACCTGTACGCCTGGGAAGATCCGACCTGCATAAAGGATTTGGATGCCAATCATAGTCATGCTGAGAATGAGGACAAATAAAAAGCCACCAAGCAGGATCGCAAAAAAAGCTTGCTTGATAAATAAGGTTAATCGGAACTTATCGCTGGATGCCTCTTGCATGACTGAGATTATATATCAGCTGGAATCGTTTTGAATGAAGGGATTTGAATTCCAGTAAAAATTTGTTTAATAAATAAATTTTATATATGATTCAAGTATATTAGATTCAAATTCTCGATTCAATGGTGTGTGAAAGTCCTAATTCAGAAACTCGTGATGTTTCCTCGCTTGGCAGATATCGATTTCTCCCTGTATCCTCAATGCCTTCTGATGGAGAAGCATAAATTATCGATTTCCGGGAACAAGGTCAATTTATGTTGGATCAATTTGAAATTACCCATTTCAAATATTTCGTGTGTTGATGCCCAAAAGATAATCAATTTTGCTCTACTGATATTATGCGCTAATAATTTCAATATTGATTTTGAGCTTGAGTAAAACTAATTCCATTGGAGACTTTATTGAAAAATGCTAAAATTCTGCTATGTTAAAAAATAAACTTTCGCACCTAAGTGTTATTTCCTTTATTGTTCTTTTTTTGTCTTTTGTTTTTTTTCGTATATGTTTTTATAGTCCACTGAACACCTCCGTTGGAACACTTGATACAAAGTCTTACATTCTCAGCTCTGAGGCACCTTTCCCATCTTGGGAGTTTTTTACGACTTCCAGAGACCCGACAATTCCGTTAATCTATAAACTTCTTAAGCCTACTGATGGGTATAGATTAACAATGATCAGCGCACCAGCAGCACCAGATAACCACGGGGTTCTTGAAAAGCAAGATGGTTTCGATCGGGTAGTCATCTTTCAATTGCTTTTTTCCATACTGAGTTGGGGTACTCTTTGTTTTGTCGTGATACGCCACCTGTCATACTATTGGGTAAAAATTGGTGCAATGGTGATGATTTGCCTCTTTGCCTTAACCCCACAAATAGCTGACTGGGATCAAATTTTGTTATCCGAGTCAGTTTCATTTTCACTTAATGTTCTCTTAATAGCTGTATTAATTGAGTTTATTTTTTCTTTATCACAACCTGAAAATGATAGAAAGTTAATTTGGACATATTTATATTTAACAGGTATTGTATTGATTAGTATTGCTTTTGTTTTTACCCGCGATACGAACGCATATGTTTTACCTGTTACAATAATTTTTCTTTTACCTCCGCTATTTTTTTTTATCAAAAAGAAGTCCAGGAAGATTTTCCCGGTCATGTTACTGATCTGTTCCTTGGGCGGGGTCTATATCTGGCATCAAATTTCTTTTCGAGCTAGTAATCGTTGGCTTTCACCATTTTTGAATAATATGGCTGAGAATATATTTCCTTACCCTAAACGGGTAGAGTTATTTACTAATCAAGGAATGCCTGTTTCATCAAAATTATTGGGCCTAAGGGGTTTTGCTGAAGATAACGGGATTTATAATTTCTCAGAATTCATCAGTTGGGCAAAGGTCAATGGTTTAGCAGCATATTCTAATTTTTTAGCTCAATCACCATTGTGGGCTTTAAAAAGTGTTTTTGAAAATTTATCGATTGTTTTTTCGCAAAATTTACAACCATACTTTATAAACGGACCCCACGTCAGACCAGAATGGCTGATTCTGATAGGGGATATGGTCCATCCTCTATCGAGCGTCGTTATTGTGGAGGATCTTATTTTTTTGATTCTCATTTTGGTTATTACCATCAAGGCTCGAGATCAGAAATCCATTACCTGGTTTTGGATTTGTGGATGGCTGTTTGTTACTGCAGTAACGCTGTTGGCAATAGGATATTTGGGCGCTTCGATAGGTGTGATACGGCACACAATGGGTGGGGTAGTACTTTTACGTCTGATTCTTTGGTTATCAATTGCCATTTTTGCGGACCTAAGCATCCCCCAACTTGAATAGATACAGATTATGTACGTTTAATGAAACTGCGAATCATTTTATTGAAGTAAATCATTTGGTTGTTAATGCTATCTAAAATAATTTCAACTTTATCAATCATAATGTCAACAGATTTTCCATCGAAGATAATGAGTTGGCCAGATGGAGGCTCTGCCAACAATATTTATAGAAAGGGAATCGAAAAACCGGATAATTTTCGCAAAAACTAAAGAGAAAACCCCAATATCCTTGACAAGCAGGAAAGAGGAAGATAAAATTCGAGCATATTCATTACACAGTTTTGCCATCGAGCAAAACATTACCATCTGAATTACGTCGGCAGGAACGTAGGCCCGGACTAGAAATGAAGAACCGGTGTTGTCCACGCAAGTGAAAAGGAAAACATCGGTTTTTATCTCTGTCCCTTGACAAGACCGGGTTCAGCAAGTAAAATCCTGTCCCTAAATGAC
>CAZMZW010000013.1:0-10807 GCA_964571135.1 uncultured Anaerolineaceae bacterium
GTATCCCCATTTAAACTACTTAACATTCCAGCTACCCATAGCACTGCAAGGATTATCCTCACATCCAGCAGATTTCTTGGGGTCTCTTTGTTTGTTTTCATTTTTATCTCTTCTTTTGAACTTTATTGATGAGTTTCATTAAATTGGACTTGATTGATCGAGATCAATGGCAATCCTAAATCACACACTTTTTTAAGCAATCCATTCTTTTCTCCTCTTGTCGTGATTGATTTCTGCGTAAACAAGCTGCCTGCACCAATTTACGATTTGATATCTGACACATCTGCCTGGCCTGTCACGAGCGTAGTCGAGGGACCGGGTTCAATAGGACTGACTGATACCAACGGCAATCCTAAATCACGTACTTTTTTGAGCAAGCCATGCAGCGCGGCTTGATCGGCCACCGGGCCGGTTAGAAGCGTGACGCCGTTGTCTTCCAGCGTGATGGTCAGGCCCTCAAACCAGTCGCTCCACCGGTCATCAAGGTATCCCGTGAGGCGGATTTCATAGCACTGATACTGGTGATATTTTTTGTCTAATGTTTGTTTGTCACTCATCATGCGCCTCATGTTTTTCCTTTTGTTGTTTATCTGCCCAAAGGATACCGCCCGATGTGGTGAGGTGTCATCCCCACATGATGTGATTGATGTGGTGATTTATGTCGGAAAACAAAAAAACCCCGGCAGGTGGTTTGTGACACCTGCCGGGGCTGGGCTTAGTGATTACGGGTCAGTTAGAACAAATCGAGTTCTTCGGCCCTGCGGACAGCCGCCCGGCGATTATTGACCCCCAGTTTGTTGAAAATATTTTTGGTGTGGGTGCGAAAGGTGTTGAGTGAGACGATCAATTGGCCGGCAATTTCGGGGCCGCTTAATTCGGTGCGGAGCAGCTTGAACACTTCCAGTTCACGCTCGCTCAATGGCTCGATCAATGATTGTTGGTTTGTAACTGCCAATTGAGGTTTTTTGCCTAAAAAGGCAGCCTTTAGTCTTTGGATGAATTTTCTTAAATTTTTGTCATCAGTCTTTAAATTATTTAGTAGATTCTCCATGGGTGAACCTTCATCGATAAAAATTCGGATGTAGCCCTCTGGCTCGGCTAGGAATAAGGCACATTTGAGCGCATCGAGAGCCTTGGGGCGATTGCCCTGCGCCTCGTGGGCAAGCGTTTGAACAATCAGGATTTCAAGGGCGCTACCCAGGCGCTTTTGCGCCTCGGCGGCTTGTAACAGGCGTGCAAGCAGGGCATTGACTAGCGGGTTGGCGATTTCCAGCCGGGACAGAGTGACGTATTCGAACTCATGCAAGTAGCTGACTTCATCTACCAGCGAAAGCCCGCGTTCTGCAACCCACGCCCGGGCTTTCTCATGCCGTCCCTGTTTGAGATAGATGCACGCTTTCAAGGCCGCAATGGGGCGCAGGTCAGGCACGAGGGTTTGGACATAGCCCCGTTTTGCCTCATCGAGCAGGGCCAGGGCGGTTTCCAGATCGCCTGCGGCCTCTCTCAATTGGGCCTGAGCCATATTCCAGCGGTACAGCCAATCCACCAGGGTGGTTTGCAGGCCCAATTCAGCGGCTCGTTTCAAGTGATGAGCGGCGAGGGTGTCATCTCCCCTCTGACGGTAGATCATGGACAGGCCGAGATGATGGTGGGCAGTGATGTGTTCAGCCTCCCGGCTGTGTTGGGCGGCCAGTTTTATGGCATCCTGATAGGTCCGCTCGGCCTCGCTTAGGCGCCCAAGACCCACCATCATGTCGGCTACAGCAAAGGCGCTGGCAACTACCATGACGTGATTGCCCATCTGGGTCAATCTCTCCATCGAATCACCAATACCCCGGATGGCCGACTCCAGGTTGCCGCTGGCCCAATACACGACCTCCAATATGGTGGTAGCCCGGGCGCGTCGGTCAAAGTCATCTTCAGGGATGAATCGGAGCGCCAGCTCGGCGTATTTCACCGTTGCGGTGGGATCGCCATGCACCTGAGCGTTGTAGGCGCGGGTCAAAGCGATCATCGCTGGCAGGGGCTTTAGCTGCGCTTCGTTCGCTAATTCCGAACCATCCATGCATCGTTCAGCGTCCTGTAGGCGCAACTCGCTAGCCTCCAGCTCGCCGGTATCCGTAAATGCCTGGGCAGTCTGGGTACATAGCACAGGCCTGGTGCGGATCAGCTCTTCTGGCAGCTTCCTCACCCAACCCAGCCAGGCGGCCATCTGGAAATTTTCGTTCATCCCCTGCCAGGCCGCTTCAGCCAACCCTGCCGCCCGGACAAAATCCCCGGCTGCGATGGCGTGGTGAAATGCTGCGCGCAGGTCGCCGTTCTCTTCATGCCACTCGCTCGCGCGCCGGTGCAGGGCAGAACCCTCATCAGGCTGTTCCGCCATAAAGTGCATACGAAGAACATCGGCAAAAAGATGGTGATAGCGGTACCAACGCCGCTCGTTATCCAGGGGGACGATAAACAGGTTGGCGCATTCGAGGTATTCCAGGGTTTCCTGCCCGGAAGCAGAAGGGTCGAGCAGAACGGCATCACACAGCGGGCCGCATAAACGGTCAAGGATGGATGTGCGCAGCAGGAAGGTCTGGACGCCTTCTGACTGTTGTTCCAGAATTTCTTCCACTAGATAATCCAGCACAAAATGGTGGCTGCCGGTGAAAGATTTGATGAAACTGGCTGTATCTTGATGTCCCTGCATTGAAAGCGCAGCTAATTGCAAGCCCGCAATCCAACCTTCGGTGCGGGTTTCCAGTGCGTCGATGTTTTCCTCGGAGAGGTTCAGGCCCATCACCTGGTTGAGAAACTCGGCGGCTTCGGCGGAAGTAAAACGCAAATCGGCGGCACGCAACTCGGTCAATTGACCCCGGGCCCGTAAACGGGCGAGGGGCAGACGTGGATCTTCACGGGTGGTGATGATCAGGTGCATCTGGGGCGGCAGATGCTTGAGTAGAAAGGTGAGGGCTTGGTCAATCGGTTTGGAATCAATGACATGGTAGTCGTCCAGGACGAGGATGAAATTGTCCGGGATGGTGTTGATCTCGTTGAGCAGGGTAGTCAGAATCGATTCGGTCGGCGGTGGCTGAGGAGATTGAAGCACAGCCAACACCCCTTTTCCAATATTTGCCATAATCATCTGCAAGGCCGAGATGAGGTAAGTCAGAAAACGGGCAGGGTCGTTATCTCCTTCGTCCAGCGAAAGCCAGGCGACCTTCTGATCACCACCAGCGGCCCATTCACTGATTAGCGTGGTTTTCCCAAAACCGGCGGGGGCAGAGATGAGGGTCAGTTTTTGGTGCAGACCCTCGTTCAACCGCTCGATCAGGCGGGGGCGGAGAACAATTTTAGGTCGCGGTGGGGGGATATAAAGTTTAGTGGCTAAAATTGACGCAGACATTGTAAAAATAATTATACATTGCGCCTCAACCAGAGCTCGATCGCATCCGATACCGATATCCATAAACTAGCGGCTTTATTGCGCGGCTCTTGACCCAGCCCTCCAGCGGGATATCATCGCCCGCATGGAGCACGCAATCTGTTAACCGAGCCGCAGACTTATAAGCATCTGTTCAGGGTTTGAGATCCTTTTGTAAAACTAACATAATTCCAGAATCGCTGAAATGAGAGAAACACCTGGATTTGGCACAACCACCTGCCATGGATCTAAGATTGTATCGATCCCATGATGGAGCCTGGGTATCAATAGGTAGAACTATTACGGATTTCGACCTGACCTTTTGACTGTGCATTTAGTCGGAAAGGCAAACAAGGCTTACCTATTTGTGTATCACCGAAGCCCATCCTAGTTTATGGCATTGCGTACACCTGACGTACCTACGAAAAATTACGTGGGGTGCTAGGTAGACTAACCGACTCGTTGGCTGGAACTCAGCGTGGCAATGGGGACACTTATAACCGTAGTTTTTCCTTTGCCAAACGAATAAACGGAAGATTATCCAGGCCATTATGCCTATGAAAATTAAATAATACTCTTTCATTTATATTTCTCCTTTATATTCTCAACTACTGTAAATTTAAAAGTGACATTATCCAAATAACCAAAGGGTTGATTAACTATCAAACCGCTCACTGCTTCAACATCCAAAGACCCAGAAAGGTTAATTCCATCCTTCACGGGGATGACCTGTTTGATCTCCAATTTTTCATTTGCCTCGAGCTATCCTTCCACCTCGATGCGCTCCACCTGGATCTGTGAGCCGTTGTAATCGGGTACGTTGCTCAGTAACGTGCTATAGAGATGAACGACCTTGCCGTTGTCGCGGAGGGCTTTGATCTGCGATTGTACAACCGGGTCCATTGAATCGATGCCAAAGTAAATTATTTGCCCCAGATCCTTCCGCTCGAAGTAGTCATCATACTGTGCGCCGGGTGGTGTACTCTTGATGGTTCCCCACCAGTCAGTAATCTCTTCTGCGGTACCTGGCGGCATGTAACCACCACTTGCATTTGCGATGGTTGCCTCAACGTTTATTGCAGGTGTCGGGCTTTTTTGTACTGCCAAGCCGCACTCTCCCCGGAAATAAGCCCATTCATCACAGGTACTGCCATCCGGAAAAACGCATATGCCGTTTTGGCTGCCATCGGCAGCAGTGCGAATTTCGAGTTTGTTCCCATTCTGCTTGCAATAGACGGAAGCGGGATTTGGTATTTTTGCCTGAGGCATGCCCGTAGCAGCAGGTTCAGGTGACTGGACTTGGGGCGCTGTGCAGGCTGTAAGTGTTGTACATAGAAACAATCCAATTGCAACGGCCAGAAATAGTAACCTTTTCATATTGAAACTCTCCATTTTTGAGATAATTGATAATTTATAGACGTAGAATTCCCAATCATTGTTCCTTAATCGATATGATTTAACCTAACTACCTATTTCGATGACATGGATTCAATTGCTAGGCACTCCGTTTAACTGAGACTGATGACAACATCAGCCGCGGTTCGATTTACTCATTTGTCCGCAAGATTTATGTTTTCATTTAGTACATCATTGACCATTATCTCAATAAAGCGTTCCGGTTCTTCAAACATCGGGCTGTGAGCAGATTGTTCAAATATGTAAAAACCCTTCAAGGGAGCGTGTAACTTTTCAAAATAATCCTTGGCTAAAGTGTAAGACACTTTGTAATCGTATATTCCGCTAAAAAAATACACAGGAAGGTCAAGCTCTGGCACCTGTTTGGATAGATCCGTGACGAGTATCGTATCCCACAAGGGACTAACACCGGATTGAGATTTGCCACGCCACATATTGATCTTTTCCAATAGTGTGTACCCCCGGAATGTAAGTGAAGGTAAAAAGATGCCACTGATTACCGATTTCATGTCATGTGTTGTACCAATTCCGAGGCTGTGCATGGCTCCGTCACGCAAGGCAAGATAAGCATCCGGTATGCCGCCCGTCATTGTTACGGGTGCTGCTTCAAGTTTTCGCACCATTTCAAAGTTTCCATTCTCTTGGAACTGCTTAAGCATATATTCGTACGCCAGTCTTTCAGATTTGAGTTGATTCGACATCTGGGCCACGCCAATGTAGGCGTAGTACAACTCCGTTGCCCGTGCAGCCACTTGAATGCCAATAAAGGTTCCCCCCGAATGACCCATAAGGTAAATCTTTTCTTTACCAAAGCGGTGGCGCAAATAATTCGTCTCTTCCAGCGTGTCAGATATCATTTGCTCCAGCGTCATCGTTTCTGGTGGAATGTCGTTACTGTATGAGATTCCTGAACCACGCTGTTCCCACCAAACTACGGTGAAATAGTCTTCAAGACCTGAAGGGTATCTCTGCGCAAGGAAGTATTCAGGCATTCCTCCATGCAGGTAAAGAAGCACTGGATGTGTTGCATCTTTTCTCTTAATAAACATCCCTTGTTGCACACCGTTAATGTTGACAAATACTTTCTCCGAAATGCTGCCTGCCAGCGGACTTCCATTTTCATCTAAGAAAGGCTCAAGTTTTCCGGGACTGCATGCCAGCAGCACGCCCACAAGAATAAATACACAAACAAGTAAAACAGCAAGTATAGTCAGCATAATACGTATAACCTTTCGCACAAGTGATTTAATTGGAAGTGGAAGTCGCTTACTATTTTTATTTATCATTTTTACTCATCATAAATAGCCAAACAGCAAATGCCTATATTTTCTCCAAGAAGTTTTTTAATAATAGGTTTACTAAAGATAAAAAACGCCCGGTTCTATTATTAATTTATTGAGACATTCTTCAAAAACAAACAACAAAGCATACAATCAGCTGCGGAGCTGCTATCCGGAGCCGGTGTTAGGTGCGCCACTTACCTGAGACTGAAGACAACATCAGCCACGGTTCGATGATAAGATTTATGATTGCGTGCGCAAAAATACACGGTCCTAAGTTGCGCCCGCCTACGAGGTAGATGACAGCCAGAAGGATCCCTAAAACGGATGTCGAGAGGATCGCCGGTATCGCAAACTTGAAGTCGCCTCTGGCAAGAATCCAACTGTAGTGGGCTAATCCAAAAACAATGCCGGAAATGATGACCTCGAGGATAGGGGCTACGCCTCTCGACATGAGCATATCCATGATCCAGCGTCGAAAAAAGACTTCTTCGACAATGGCGGCCAACGCCGAGAGAATCCCTAGGAGTTTAAACAGTGAGATTTCTTTCTGTTTAACTAAGACCATAGGAATGACTTTCATTGTGTATAAAACATAGGCGATTGCAGTGATCGTGGCGAGTATCCACGTTAATGGAGGTGCTATTGATCCTCTCTCAAAACCGAGATTTTGAAACAAGGGGATTGGACGCCAAAAAAGGCTCATCGCCAATGGGCTCAACATAAATACTGAGATAGTGCCTAAAATCAATACGGTTTTTCTTCGATCGGTCATTTTTTACTCACTTTCTCTTCAAAATTAATCACTTTTAGGGTTGATTCTATTTTATTTCAAGAGTTAATCGTAGATTATAAATAGTGCGCGCGGGAGATGTTGGTTTCTCTATTAGCTCTGAGGGAGAATATGAGCGTCAGCAGGGAGAAAATAAACATCAACAACGTAGCCCACCAATTGACAAGGGGGTCATGCAATCCCGGATCTACTAATTTACTTAAAATAAGGATTGTGAAAACAGCCTGTAATATTATGAAAATGGCATCTAGACCTATTATGCCTAAGAGTCCATATCTTCTGCCTAATATGAACAGGGTTGCGAAGAGGCCAATCAAGCCATATATCAACAAGACTGTAAACGCGCTTCCCACATCATTAAAGCGGTATTGATCCATTCCAATCAGATACCCTCCAAAGAGGGACCGGAAGAGCAGCGTGACGATTAAAGCCTTACCGCTCATAGTGAGTTCCACAATTCTTGCGATCTTTTGGGGCGAATTAATACTTTCTTTGTAGGTCATTGTTTTTCTCCTGGTATTACAATTTTTTATTGGCAGTTGACACCGGCGTAATGGCGATGGCTCTCTGCTCTACAGAGCAGAGAGCCTTTCATTCATTTAATATTCAGCGCGTGGGGATTTCCCCGGTGACTGAACTGTTAACTCCATTTAATCTGTTTTGACAGACAGGGCGGCAATTGCCTTGGGATTGAATCCCTTCACGATCAACCAGACCGCCATTGCTAATTCCTGTGGTAACATCACCATTTCCAAATAAAACCCAATGCCGGTATCCATGTGAAAGAAATTCAACAGGGCAGCAGCCATTGAAGTAGCCACGGCGATAAAGCCCCAGACGGACAACCAGCGGGGGATCAGCAGGGTGCGGTAGAAGGTGATGTATATACACGTACACCCGATGAGAAAAATAATGGAACTGACTGGGGCTTTGAGATTTTCAAAAAGATACAAGACCTTACCTATAATCTGTAAAACAGCCGAATCAGCCCCGATGGCAATATATTCGTTGCCAAGCGCAACCAGAGTCAAAATACTGAGGGTCGAAAGAAAATAAAAGATTCCCTCTAATGCCCCGCGGAAAAGGACCATCCCCATCGCCAGTTCTTTGCTGGCTTTTCTTATTACCGGGTAGAGGAAAACTGTCATCGCCACCAGCGAAATCCCCATCATGAAGGTTAAAAATGCGCCTATTGTAAGCCGGGATGAATTAGCGGCAACAAGGCTCAGTATATCCACTCCGACCAACGGTTTGCCGGAAATGATCGAGGTAAGCACATCTCCACCAATGAGTGCGCCCGAAATCCCAAAGACCGTTCCCAGGAAGTAGAGTACACCTGTCATTACTGCGTTTTTTCTGTATGTGTTCATTTAAAATCTCCTTTTATATATTAATTTGATTGGTTAGCATGAAAATTAAAATTGATATGATTTATAGTTTGTTCTCCTTTGTTCTTGCCTGGCCGGGGTTAACGTAATTGACCGAGAGCAGGGGTATGCCCAGATCACGCACTCTCTTGAGCAATCCATGCAACGCAGCCTGGTCGATCACCCGGCAGGTTAAAAGAGTGATACCGTTATCTTCCCGAGTGATGACCACGTCCCCAATTCGGTCGGCCCACCGATCATTAAGGTGTCCCTTGAGGCGAATCTCGTAAAGTCCAGACTCGTCATGGTATTCAGGGATTGTGTGTGTTTCACTCATGCTGCGCCACGTTCAATTTTTTCAATTTGGATGAATTTCTAAAGTTATGCATTCTTTTTTTCCTTCAACCAAATGGTATATGAAAATATAATGAGGCGTCATCATTACATGTGATGATTAAGCTGATGAATTTTTATTGGAGGGTTGTGAGGGAAACAAAAAGGTCCGGCGGGTGACTTCTAACACCTGCCAGGACCGTGAATTACTAAAAGAGGAATTGTTACAACAAATCGAGTTCTTCGGCGCGGCGGACGGCAGCCCGGCGGTTGTTCACCCCCAGCTTGGCGAAAATGTGTTGGATGTGGGTACGCACGGTACTCAGAGACACCATGCGATCACGGGCAATTTCCGGGCCGCTTAATTCGCTTCGGAGAAGCTTGAGAATTTCCAGTTCACGTTCGCTCAGCGGCTCGATCAAGGATTGTTGGTTTATCCCTGACAATGTAGGTTTTTCGCCTAAAAAGACAGCCTTTAGTCTTTGGATGTAGTTATTTAAATTTTTGCTATCAGTCTTTATATGATTCAGTAGGTTCTCAATAGGTGAGCCTTCATCGATAAAAATTCGGGTGTAGCCCTCCGGTTCAGCCAGCGTCAGGGCACGCTCAAGCGGCGCGAGAGCCAGGAGAATGTTGCCCTGCGCCTGGTGAGCAAGCGCCTGCACCACAAGGATTTCGATCGCGCTACCTGTTCTTTCACCTTCTTCCGCCGCTTGCAAGAGACGATCCATTAGTCCCATTGCCTCTTGAATCGAGTCATCCATCCGATTGTTCTGATATTGGGCGATGAGCACCCTCGCCAAGGTGATGTGCTCGAACTCACGCAGGAAACTGAGATCGTCATCACTGGACAAACCCCGCTCGTGCACCCAACCCTGGGCTTGAGATATCCTGGCTTGTTTAACCCAAATCTGTGTCCTCAACGCTGCTATAGGACGCACTTCGGGCACTGGGGTTCTGACAAAAAGTCGTTCCGCCTTGTTTAGCAAGTCGAGAGCGTCATCCAGATCTCCCTGCGATTCCTCTAGTCGAGCTTGAGCAATACACCAGCGATACTGCCAATCCGCTAACTCAACCTGCTCGCCCAGTTTCTTGCTAACCAGTAAATCTTGTGCAGCGGCTTCCAGATCGCCCTGTTCACGGTGGAGCTTGCTTATTCCGGTATATACATCCTGGTGGACCAGAGGCATTGGTTCGCCGTGCTCAGTCGCAAGTTGCAATGCGTGCTCATATATACTTAATGCCTCGTAGAGATGACCCAGAATCATCTTCATGTCAGCCAGGACAAAGGCACCGGTGATTGGGTCAAGGGGATCCGTGCAAGCCAGGCCATCGGAAAAGGTCTGATAGGCTGTTTTCAGGTCTCCGCTCGTAAATTGGGCAAGTCCCAGAAGCGACGATGCTGGTCCACGTCCCTTAGTGTCTCCCTCTGGTAAGAGGTCGAGTACCCGTCGGGTGAATTTTATGGTACCAGGAACATCGCCAATAGCCTGGGCATGATAGGCTCGGGTGGAGGCTAACGATACAGGCAGCGATCGAAACTGCTCTTTATCCACAACGACCATTTTGGTCGATGGGGTCTCGGGTTTCCCAATCATGTTGGTGGTTGGTTCCAGCCAGCGCTCGGCATCCATTAATCGGACTTCGGCGGCCTCCAGTTTGCCAGCATGTAAAAATGCCTGGGCCTGCGCAACACAAAGCACAGGTCTGGCGCGAACCAGTTCTTCTGGCAGTGCCTTCACCCAGCCTAGCCATTCGATCGCGTGAAAACTGCCACCAGACGATGCAGGCCATGCCAGCTCAGCTAGATCCGCAGCTCGCGCGAAGTCTTTCGCGGCAAGCGAATGATGGATTGCATCAGAAGGGAGATCATTTTGCGCGTACCATTCGCTCGCGCGCCGGTGCAGGGTTGGAATCTGTTCTGGATGGGTTTGTCGTAACATCTGCCGCAGTAATTCGGCAAAGAGATGGTGATAGCGGTACCACCGCCGCTCGTTATCAAGGGGGACGATAAAAAGGTTGGCGCGTTCGAGATATTCCAGGGTTTCTTGCCCGGAAACAGAAGGAGAACCCAAAACAGCGTCACATAAAGGGCCGCACAGGCGGTCAAGGATGGATGTGCGTAATAAAAAAGTCTGGATGCTTTCGGACTGTTGTTGCAGGACTTCTTCAATCAGATAGTCCAGCACGAAATGGTGGCTGCCGGTGA